>CAWAIK010000023.1:0-169223 GCA_963782115.1 uncultured Verrucomicrobiae bacterium | reverse complement strand
GATCTTGGAAGACAAATGAGGAATTAAGGGAAGGGGCGAAAACTGGAAACCCGCTGGAACTTCACTGTTGATCGGGAATAAGAAACACAAAATAAAATATTTTACGTCGCCATCCAAACGCGGCTCGGCATTCGTGGTCTCATTATTGCGGATTTATTTGCAACGTGATGAGCTGCGATCCGCTGTGCTCAATGCCTTCGATCCATTTCAGAAAAGATTTCTTTTGCCGTATTGCTGAGGATCTCGACAGCGATAGATCCTCTCTCTATGAGGTGCCCAGCAGCGACAGGGCTGTCGGAGTGCCTATTATTGTGAAATCCAGGCTTCCTGTGCTGCCCTCCGAAACGCGACGAAATTCCGCTGGCTATTCCAAAGCTTTGGCTATTGCGTACACGAGTGCTTCTTGCCGTACCTCTTCCAGTGATGACGACCCCGGCACCATCAACTAATCTCCTGACAACGATGTTAGGAATTGCTTTCGTTTAGTGGAGTGAAGCGAGTGAGAACAAGTAGAATCGGTTGTGAGCGGCTAGATGAATGTACGTCAAGCACAACCTGCAGTTGACAGGGAATTTATTTAGGTGCTCATTGGAATTTTTCTTGCTGACACCACAGGGTGATTTTATTCTCCACTTCCCGCTTGACGGAAAGAACACCGGTAGATGCGAATAACATGTGAATAACTATGTTGAGCATGCTCATTGAACGATCTAACGGAGGATATTATTTCAGTGTCGCGGTTGCTGATCGGTCCTGTCAGGGAACTCCCTGGTTGAGCTGATGTTGTAGATACCTCTACAGGAACGGCTTGGAGTCGTTTTGCCGTAAGTGGTCTATGAATGGTGTGCTCCTCTTCTTCTATCGGTCCTTCGGATTGCGCCGAGGAAAAGGATGGAAACTGTTACGTCTCGCCACAGAGGAGTGTGAATAAAAGCACCTATGCAAGAGACTTACAATCGGATTTGGCGGGAAATAGCGAGCAGAATTAGGCTGCATCTCAGCGCCGATGCGTTCCGGCGGTGGTTTTCAGCGATTGACTGGTGCGGGCAGATGAAATGGCGCTGACCCTCCAGGTTCCGAACACCATTTATCAGTTCTGGATCGAGAGTAATTATTTGAATTCGTGCAATCCGCTGCGATATCCGTGCTCGGAAGCCCGCGAGAGATCAAATTCCGCGCCGTAAATAGCGGAATACCGGTCCTGTTGTTGATGTCCACGCGGACCGGGTGAGCGAAACGTTGGTTCATACATCCCAGGATGAGGATTCGGAGGGCGCCATCAACCACGGGATGAATCCGCGCAATAGGTTTGAAGCATTTCTGGGATCGAATAACCAGTTTGCGCACGCGGCCGCCCTTGCGGTTTCTGAATCACCGGCCAAAACCTATAACCCGCTTTTTATCTACGGAGGCGTAGGTTTAGGAAAGACGCACTTGATTCAGGCGATCGGCCAGCAGACGATCGACGGAAGAAAGACCCACAAGGTGATGTACCTCTCGAGTGAGCGGTTCACCAACGAGTTCATCGACGCGATCCAGCACAATATGCTAGTCAGGTTTCGAAAGCGCTATCGTCAGACAGATGTTCTGTTGATCGACGATATTCACTTCTTGGCCGGCAAAGAGCGTTCCCAGGAAGAATTTTTCCACACGTTTAATACGCTATTCGATGGGCGGAAGCAGATCGTGCTTTCCAGTGATCGTCCGGCAAGCGAGATCGCCAACCTGGAACAACGCCTTGTTTCTCGCTTCGAGTGTGGATTAACAACAGAATTGCAGTCGCCGGATATCGAGACTCGCATGGCGATTCTTCGGAAGAAGGCCGAGGCATTTCATATCGAGCTTGCTGAGGGTGTTCTGGATTTTCTCGCGCAGCGTGTCCGAACCAATGTTCGGCGTCTGGAGGGAGCCTTGATGCGGGTTGCCTCTTACCAGTCGTTGAGTGGCCGAGAGATTTCCCGCGAGACGGTAGAACAACTTCTTCGGGATATTTTGCGGGAAGAAGCCAAGAAGACGGTTACCATCGATCAGATTCAAAAGAAGGTGGCCGAACATTTTGATGTTCGACTCGCGGATATGACCAGCAAACGGCGCTCTGCGAATATTGCATTCC
This sequence comes from uncultured Verrucomicrobiae bacterium, assembly GCA_963782115.1. Taxonomy (GTDB): domain Bacteria; phylum Verrucomicrobiota; class Verrucomicrobiia; order Chthoniobacterales; family JAFAMB01; genus JAFAMB01. Next base: position 167,110 of record CAWAIK010000023.1, on the reverse strand, counting down.
CGCGCCAGGTGGCGATGTATTTGGTTCGGCGCCACACCAAAGCCTCCTTGCATGAAATTGGAGACGCCTTCGGGGGTCGGGATCATGGAACGGTGTTGCACGCTTGCAAAACTGTCTCTGTGCGCATGAAGAAAGAGGATCAAGTGCGCCAATCGATCGTGATGCTCGATACACAGCTCGACAGATAAATGGTTTACTGTGGCTTACGTCCCTTCATTTTGTGCGCTTGGTCATTCGAGAAGAACTCCTCTCTGGAGTAAGCGGAAAGCATAAACCGAGGACCGCCGAACCTCTCCGGGAACTTGAAACCGGCCTTTGACGATCTTTTGGACGAGTTCCGCGCCCCAGCTAGCTAAGCTAGCTGGTGGTTGCCGTGACGGCCTCCATCACGATCGCACCAATGAAAACCAAGGCGCCGATTCATCACTAGCGTTCTTTCTTGCCCACGCAGTATGACGCTCGCGCAGAATTTAATGGAAGCTCAAACGCCCATCGTCACAATGACTTTGATTCAAATTCGGCGGCATGAGTTGCGGTTTTTGCCTGACGTTCGCGCGTGTTGATTCGGCCGTCCATCCCCGCGGACCGTGCTCGTCTCACGCAGATCATCGGTCGCGCACTCGCGCTGAGTGAAGAGGAGACTAAGGAGAGAACTCGAAAAGACGCGCCCGTCATCGCGACCTGGACTCGCTGCTGCTGGGCATTTAGCGACGGGTCGAGGTAATGTTTTTACCCGCCGGCGGCTGTCTCCAGCCCGCCGGCTCTTGATTGGCGCATAGGAATCAAACATCACAGCCGGATTCGCTCCACCTCATTCAGTGTAATCTCGTCCTTTGTCCGGTCGTAGAGCTTGGTTGTCCGCGGAGACTCATGCCTGCCATCTGTTGGTCGTGCTCAAGCCGTCCGTCGTTCTCCAGGTAAATCGTGATCCCGGTTGCTCGCCAGGTGTGACATCCGACTGAGGTGATATCCTTAGCCCTCTTCCGGATAGCCGCCCAGGCGTTGTAGCGACAATTAAGAGCTCGTCCGGTCACTGCCGTGCGCATCCAAGCATTCGCAGAGAACGTCGAAAGATGATGGTGGTCACCCGGACATCTCTCGGGCATGATCGAAAATAAACATCCATGAAATTTGCATCTCTGAATGACCTTTACCTCCAGCAACTTAAAGATCTGCACAGTGCCGAAAGTCAGTTAATCAAGGCGCTGCCAAAAATGGCGAAGGCGGCGAGAAATCCGGAACTGAAAAATGCCTTCAGCGAACATCTTGAACAAACCAAGGGACATCTTGAACGCTTGAAGCAGGTGGCTGAAAAACTGGGCAAACGCCTTGCGGGTCACACCTGCGCGGCCATGAAGGGTCTCATCGAAGAGGGGAATGAATGGATCGGAGAGGATGCGGTGGCTGAGGTGATGGATGCCGGGATCATCGCGGCGGCCCAGCGCGTCGAACACTATGAGATGGCTGGCTACGGCACGGTGCAGACTTTTGCAAAACTGCTGGGAGAGAAAGAAGCAGCCGAACTTTTTACTCTGACATTGAATGAAGAAAAAGCCGCCGACAAGAAGCTGACCCTCCTTGCAAAATCGATCAATGTTAAAGCAAAGGCCGAAAAGCCACTTGCTAGCGTCAAAACCGCCGTCAAAGAATCGGCGAAGCTTCCTGCCAAAATCCCTTCTGGCGGGCAGCGTGAGGTTCGGAGCGTCGAGAGTAATTTGGAAGCGAAAGAGAGTCAGCCGGAATGAGGTTTTGGACGCAAAAGCGCAGCTTCCTGTCGATTGCCTTTAAATCGTACAGCGGCCGAGGGCGGTTTTCTTCGTTTCTTCGGGCTGTATATTTGGCCTCGCGGGTTTAACTGCTTGGGCTTTTTCCCTTCGTCCTCAGGTTCTCAAATTCCGTACGCAAGCCCGGAAGAGAGTCACGCAGCCCTCTACACCGGACCCCGCAGGAGGATCAAGACGTAGGTGCATCACCCCGGTTTTGATTCATTTACGAGAGAGATACGGCCTAGCGACAGGCTCCGAGGTGTGCGAAAGGAACGCTCCAGGCGACAGAAAGGGCGTGCATTATACTCTACGATTTAAATGCAAAAAGCGCTCCAAAATGCGACGATTTAATTGCAAATGACAACTGCCTGTGGTCGACCTGCATTGCTTGGAGGTCACGTTACAAGCCCACCAGAAGCTTCGAACTTTGTTGTTCAGCTCTCCAGCTTTGGCCGTTGTGCACGAGAGATTGAGCTGCTCAACCTTCAGTGGCTTCTTCAGAACCGCGACCGGACTGATTTGAAGAATCCGATCGAGGATCTCACTATCCGGGTAGCCTGTGATCACGATAACGTTCAGATCTGGATCAATCTGCTTGGCTGTTTTATACACCTGATCACCGGGAGCGTCAGGCAATTGTAAGTCCAAAAACATGAGATCGAATTTCTGCTTCCGAAGGCCTTTAATAGCCTCTTTCGCCGTACCCACCACCACAGAGGATTTCTTGATCCGCGAGCGGCCGCCGATTTGAATGGCCGGAATCTTTCCGCGTTGTACGAGATAGTAAACAGTCGGGAGAGGAATCCGCAGATACTCGGCCGTCTCTTTTACGGTAAGCAAATTGTGAATTGGGGTTTCGCTCACAACTTAGGAAAAGACTCGACTCTAAATCATTTTGACCATTGTATCAATTATAATAATCGGTTCTTATCTCGGCCAACTTAAGAGCCAGTCTGAAAAGTCACGTTTTGGCTCCAAGCCGTTTGGTCATTAATTGGATCATGGCGTTCGGATCCACGTTTCGGTGGTTTCGGGCAAGGCTTAGAAAGTCTGCCCGGCGCACCCAAAAGAACCGCAAGCCGGAAGACACCGATCATGAAGATGCAGATAGGTTAACCAATTCCAGTCTTCTTCATGGGCGCCGATTTCCTCGGCGCGGAACCCACATCGGATAACCGCGGCCCCCGGGCGTTTGTCTTACTTTGCCTCAAAGAGTCCCTGACCGAGCGGCTCCACGCCTAACATTTTGTAGAGGCGAATTCCAAGGACCTTTTTTGCTTCTTTGAAAGTAAACGTATACCCTTGGGCGACAAGCGCATCGTATATATCCGCGGTCTTTAGGGGCTTTTTGCTATTTTTCAGGATCGCGACCACAGCTGGTCGTAGGGTTCCTCTTCCTTCTTCTGCAGCCTTAGGAGCTGCAGGTGCGGCCTTTTTTGGCGATGAGATTCTGCGCTTCGGAGCTGCCCTTGTGCTCTGCTTTTCTGCTATAGAGCTCCCCCCCTGGAGCAAAACACTGAGTTGGCTTTCGAGCGTTTCAATTTTTTCCGCTATTTGGGCGGCCTGCGCAAAGGTTTTGGATGAAAAGTGCACTGAGCTCATTTAGTTACTTAAAATTACTACGTGAAACTACTCAGTTCTGGCAAGCACGCAAAAGCTTTTGGTTATTTAGGTAGGAATATGAGCTTAGCATTGGCTTGGTTGCCCATAGAAACACAAATCAGAAATAAGCAACAATACTAATTCCTTAGACAATGATTGGCGCGGTCGGGACGTTGCATTTCGCATCTCTTCGTCTCGTGCGCCCGGGCTTGATAGTGTTCGCTTTCGATGTATTTGGATATTCGCCTTGTTTAAGGTCCCAGGTCCCGCGGGGTGGACGCAGCGGGGCGAGAGATGCGTATCCGCGCCGGCGCAGCAAGTCGCTTTGCCCAACGTTAATCTCCTTTTACGCGGAGGTGGCTGCGACGCCATCGATCTTCATCCCATGCGCTTTGGTTAACACGGTCAATAGCTCACAAATAAATACACCCGTGTTGGGTGAGGTGACAGACGATGTGACGCCACGCAGGACCTATTGATCCTGTCACAAGCGCAGATCCTGTCACAAGGAAGATTCTCCGCCGTTGTTTGCATGACGTGAGACGAATGAGGCCAATGCCACCCTCCGACTGGAAGCTACACAATTGACTCGGCTGCTCCAATGTTCGATTTGCCAAACCAAGGGTAATGCCGCTGGCGCTCCGAGAAAAAACCCGGGGCTCGGAACACCCCGACCGATTGAGATTGGCTAAGATGATTGGTTGCGTGCCATTCTTTTAATGCCGCGATGAGAGATGACAGTTCTTCGGCCATCTCCACCGGCGAAACCTAGCTGGGACGGGGTGAATCACGTGGATGAAGACAGCACAGACCACCGCCGTGAGGGCCACGACCGAGACCGCCCGACTCAGCCAAGCGATCCGGCGACCGGCTGCCAAGGCTCAATCCATCCGGGCAATACCTTCTTCAAACGCTTTGCGGACCGCCCCTCCGTTCATGCGAGCCGCTTCCTCGAGCAGTAACGCCGTGCTATTTTGAGCTGCCTGTAGCCCGGCGTTTAAGCTCTGCTGTGCGAGCGCTTTCGCCTGCTCGGACCAGGCGGTTTGACTCTTGCCAAGTGCAGCTTGGAACTCGCTCAGCAATTTTTGCTGTTGGGCGGCATTTTGTTCAAGGAGCTCCTTTTGCGATACCCACAGCGCCAGGAGCGGATCTTTCGGACCGATTGAGAGCCCGAGTTCCTTCTGAAGTTGCGACCGAAACGTTTCTACGCCGTCGTTCATACGGCCAAGCTGTCCAGCCTGGAATAAAACTCCCCTCCCGTTGCGCAACTTTGAGCCGGTGTCGCGGCGGATACCTCTGGAAAAACGTATCTCGTGATCTCTGCCCCGTTATCGCCACCGCAAGCCGCTCTGGCACGAATCGTGCATCACTCCATGTGAGGAAGCTTTATGGAATTAATGGAAGTTTATCATGAAGCGATGGCGACGTGGGATAATCGCACGGGTGACCAGCGGAAAGTGCGAAGGGGCCGAGTTTGTCTTCGGCCTAATCGAATCGGCCATCCGAAAAGAAGCGACGGAAATTCTTGTCACACCGGTCCAAGAATTGGACATGGTCCGTATGGATTTCGGTCGACTGCATTGTTACTATCGGCAGCCCGAAATTACCCGGGCCCAGTTTGCGTACTTGGCAATTTAGCTTGTCCTCATTGGTAATGTCGCCGCGGAAGAAGCACGCACGGAAAGACTATTCCGCGGATCAGACGAAAGGCTCTATAATGTGCAATTTGAAAAAAGGCGCTTACCCGACAGCGAGCCGGATGTCGTCATCTACATCGAAGCGGTATGCCCAACCAACGGCCGCCAGACAAACGGTGAGCCGTGAGCACTGTAAGTTGCTAGCGACGTGCGCATTGCATCTATCTGCAATAGATTCCCTGAGCTCGGCGGTGACCACGTCGCGGTGTCGAGGGGGCAACTTGGGAAGAACGCACGCGCGCGCTGAATCACGCCGCCTACGCCCGCTACGACGAGTTGGACCGAGCTTCAGCCATTTGCCGATGCTCCCTCCGAAACATCTTTTCGGCGAGCAGATGATGCCTAGTCTAGTCAGGTGCTCCGACGACTTCGGGTGACATACATCATCCAACGCCTCTAAAAAGTAAAATAAAGTGGCCGCAAGAGGCGGTAAAAGAAGTGCACGGATGGTTGAAGAAAGGACTACGGGTGGTGGACGCGGACCTGAGCGGCTACTTTGACACCATACCGAATGGCCAGTTGATGAAGAGTCTGGGGCGGCGCATCAGCGATGGAGAATCGCCCGTTCCAAGTAGACGGTGCTGAAGAACGGATCATAAAGACGTCGATACTAGGCAACCTTTGACTGAAAGTGTGCTAGCTTCTCTTGACCTAGAATCTCGATTCTACGCGGTTCTCTCGAAAGCTGCTTCAAGTGGCCTAGTAGTTACTTGCAAAAATAAACGATATATGCTCACATTCTTGAATGAGTCGAGCGGCGGTCAAGATTGAGCTGAGCGCAGAAGAGACGGACGAGCTGAATAGATGGCTTAAATCCGGAAAGACAGAGCAACGCAAGGTAGAGCGAGCCAAGATAGTTCTGCGCTGCGCTGATGGTAAGACGACGCATCAGATTGCCAAGGAGCTTGAGACGCGACCATCCAGGGTGAGCAAGTGGCGCAAGCGTTTCGCTAAGCTGAGGGTGCCGGGCTTGGAGGATGAACAACGCAGTGGGCGCAAAGTGATCAACGATGAGAGCGTCGAACGGCGAATTCTTGATCAGTTGGCTGAAGCGCCGCCACAAGGATTTGCGCGCTGGAATGGCCGGTTGGTGGCCAAGGCTTTGGGTGATGTCAGTGATGATGCGGTGTGGCGAGTCATGCGCAAGCACGACTTGCATTTGGATCGCCGCCAGAGTTGGTGTGTGAGTACCGATCCGGAGTTTTCCCGTAAGGCGAGCGAAATTGTTGGTCTCTATCTTAAACCACCGGAAAATGCCATCGTCATAAGCGTGGATGAAAAGCCTAGCATCCAAGCTCTGGAGCGAGCTCAAGGCTACATCCGATTACCCAACGGACGGGCCGTCTCGGGGTTTGCTCATGAATACGAAAGGCACGGCACAACGACGCTCTTCGCGGCTCTAGAAATCGCCACTGGCTTGGTGAAGGCTGGCCATTACAAACGCCGCCGCCGCCGGGAGTTCCTGGATTTCATGAATGGCATCATAGGCACCTACGGCAACGAAAAAGAAATTCATGTCATTCTCGATAACCTTAATACCCACAAGCCCAAGCGTGACCGCTGGCTCAAGAGTCATCCCAACGTCCATTTTCATTTTACCCCAACGCATGCGTCGTGGCTCAATCAGATTGAGTCCTGGTTTAGCATTTTGAGCCGCCAAGCGCTCCAAGGAGCCAGCTTTGTCGATGTCAAACAGTTACGAGAAGCAATCGACTACTTCATCTGCGCTTACAATGAACAAGCGGCTCCCTTTGAATGGCGCCAAGCCGAAATCAAACAACAGCCGCTGCGAGATAATATCGCTTATTTTTGCAAGTAACTACTAGCGTCAAATCCACGCCGATCGAAGTCCCGGGAACCGAAACGGCCAAAAGGCCGCGAAAGTGTTCGTAATAAGCAGAAAGGATCGAAATGGCATTCTTACGCCTGACAGGTACATAATGAACGAATTCACAGACAAAAATGAAAAGGCCTTTCTTGACGCCTGCGGAGCAATAAGTGTTGAGCCTGGCTGGAAACTGAAATCCTGTATCACTCTTACACAACGCCGGTATGGTCATCCTGAAGGAGTTAATCTCACGACATTAATGCGAGGGATTCACGACCCTGGTGTCGCGGCTCCTCACTGTGACAGATACGGTCACGTCGAGGGAATTGATCCAAGGAAAAAAGTCGCCGACGAAGCCATCGTGGTACGTTAGCTGAGCGGCAACGATTTTACGTCGGATCCCGGCGGCACGGTTCGCCTCCTGTGAGGAGGTGGCGGGTGCCGTGATTTATCTAGTCTCGAACGTCGCGGCCATGGTGACGGGTGATTGCATTCGCGTGGACTGTGGGTGAACCGTGCAGTGAAGTCTTCCTTCGGAAATGACTTCTCTGAAGTCTGTGCCCATCTGTCATCTAGTTGTAGCGAACTGAGAACATAAACGGCTCGAACCGATAACATTGCCGCAGTGTTTTGGCGCTGGCGCCGTTGTTGGATGCGCGCGCAAATTTTTAAATATCATGCGGTCGTTTCCACAGATTAGGCAGGTCGCGGCGGCGATCACAACTTCACCGCGAATGGTTGGCGTGCTAGCGGCAGCTTGGCATTTCGCCGAGCGCCTGAACGCGCCCTTGCTGCTGATCCACGCTGGAGCACCGCATGCACAAAAGCAAGCGGAGTTCCGCGATGCCATCTTTCAGCTTAAAATGCCGCGCGAGACCCGCATCGTCTGGAACGAAGGCGAACCCGCCGAGGCCATCGTGACCGCGGCGGGAAAAGAAGGCGTGGATCTTTTGATTGCCGGCGCGCTCGAAGGCAAAGATGTCGCAAGCCGTAGTTTCCTAGGCGCCGTCGCGCGGCCTCTGGCGAAGCTGGCGCGCTGTTCGCTGTTACTTTTGACACATCCGCAGATCGGTCCGAATCCATTTCGCAGGATCGTGGTGATCACCGATTTCTCTGATTGCGCAAAGACGGCATTGAAGAATGCGCTGTGGCTCGCGGAGGCTGATTCGGCTGAACTGGTTCAGGTCATTTCAATTCACACGCCTTTCATGCAGGCGCGCGCCGAGTCGGGCGCTGAATACGAAAAACCGACGCGCAAGCGCGAAGAGGAAGAACAGTTGCTGCGCGATTTTGTGGCGACAGCGCCGGCGTGCGGCATTCCTGTCGAATCCAAAATCGTCGATACGACGACCGGCTTTGCCGCGTGCGATTTTACGCAATCAATCGGCGCCGAACTGCTGGTCGTGCCTGCGCCCGAGCACGTCGAAGGCGCCGTGCCATCGATGATGGACTGGGCGCTACAAGTTACCCCGTGCAGTCTCTGGATCGTGCGGGAAACCTAGGACCTGTTCGGACTTCCTGTGAGGGATGCCACGTTTCCGAATGCGGTGTGCAGGACCGCAGGACCGATCGAAGATAGCGGTACAGCACTGCCGCGACACACTCGTTTCGGCGGACGGTTGCTACCGGGCGAGCCGACACGACTTCGTCACACCAAGTATCGTGGAAAAAAAGACGCCAAATAATTTGGAAACTCACATTTGCTGTCCCCTGCTCCGGCAAAGATTGTGTAACATGACGTCCTTTCTGAACCTGCTGATACGACTGCCAGGCTCGCAATATGTATCTAAAGATCAGGGTTTTACCCCCAGGGGAAAACCGATCACCCCCGGCGACGCTACCTAAACCCAACGATTGGCCTGTCCCTAAATTTCGGCTCCGTCGGATAGCGAAAACGCTATTTACTTCGTGGCTCCTGAGCGCGTTGTTGGATTTAGGCTTGGTTGCTTACCCGTGCGTCCTAGCTCCCCATGTTCTCGCGTTTGTTCACTTTAGCTCTCATGTTCTTGGTGGATTTGCCCGTCGACGCGGCACCGGTGCTTAATAGCGCCCAAGACCGGATGGAGGAGACCCGAAAGGAACATGAGGAGGCACTGAAGACCTACCGTGAACTGGCGCAGAAAGAGCCGGAGACTTATCTGCCTGAGGTAGGATCCGCCCCGTGGGCGTCGGGCGCAGATCTCGCTGTCCGATCGCGGGAGCGTTCATGTACCGAACGCGCCGGCAAGGCGCCATCGCCTATGCCAGCTTGATCACGATCACGGGTGAAAGAAGGATTCTCTGAGACCATCCTGATCGCAAGCCGTGAACCTGGAATAGGCTGCACCAGTGCCAATTTCTAGGTTTTTTGTAACGTCGTCGCATCCGGTTCGCCGATCCAGACCGAAAGGTGATTGGTCCCTGTCCACAACTTGGGGCCGGTCCCGGTCTTCTAGGGTGGGTAAAACCGCCCGGGGGCCGGGATCTTTCTTCTCTTGCGGAGACCGATCTGTCATAAAACAAGTAGGTATGAAGATCCTCCGCACTTGGTTTCTCAGAACCAAAGACGGTCGAGACGTCTTTCGGGATTTGCTGGGGAACGCGACTTTTGAAAACGGTCCAAATACGCGTTTCGAATTTATAGAAGGACAGCACCCACGGGAAGACAAGGAAGCCTTGGCAAGCGAGGTAAGCGACTTGTTGGGTATCGAATGTGTCTGGGTGCGAGGGCCAGACTGGACTGGATTGCAACATTGACGAACGAACTTGTAGGCGCGTCTGGGCAATGTCATGACCACGAACACATCGTCAACCGCGCCAGAATCGAAATCCACCTTTTAGGTTTTCGACTGGCGAGGCGGTGTTCGTAAAATCAATCAAGATCCTGTCGTTCAACAACGGCCTTCACCGCTCGCCGAGCATGAAGTAGGATTTTTGGACACTGGTCGGTAGGAATTCCCCGAGCCCTTTACGTATCACGCTGCGTGGTTGCCGCGGCTGGATTGAAGCTTTCGCTGTTGCCATTCTTGTAAATCACGCCAAAAAGAAGAACCGGGACCTTTATCAATTTACAACAACGTTTTCAATAGGAGATTGCAAATGGTAGTCCTGGAGATAGTGCTTCCCTGCCCCAGCCTCCCCCGCTTTGCATCTGAAATTGGCGCATCCACGATCGCCCAGCAGTTCTTCCGGATTTATTGGGCCAATTACTTCCAATCTGCGGTTTAGTTGCTGTCGTATGACGCGCCGGCGCTCAGGGACAAACTGGTCATGGTTACGGTCGTTGATTGAGAGTAGTCTAAGGCAACAACCGGGCTTTCAAGAGAATTTCCGGCTGGAAGGAAAGATATGTACCCTGAGCGACGGGCTATTTCACAAGAACTATGCATTTGAAGCTGGCGATAAGAAACTGGTCCTGAGACTTGCAAAGGTCGAATACGGTTTGCAGAGCCGGACGGAAGCGATCGTGGGGGTGCGTAGTGAATCAAAAACGCTTCAGACGCTGCAATCATTGGAGTTCCCTTTCGCAATTCCGGAGCTGATTTGCCTGGTGACAGATGACTCAGGAGAGACCAGCGGTTTAATTGAGTCGGCGGTCTCAGGCATGCCGCTTAACTTCATATCGCGCGGTTTCAATGCTGAATCCCAGTTGAAGACGCTTGCTCAAGGCTCAAGTGGCGAACGCAGTCCACAGGTTGCCCAAATCGAAATTCACGCACTTAGTACAGCGCGCTGACAGTCGCACCCATGTGCTGGAAGAGTTGAACGTCCTGCCCGCTTCCTTGTTTAATGAGTTCGGGGAAGCGGCTATAGCAAGGGAGTGGATTCTGAGCAATTTGCCTGAAGGCCGGACCTCTACGGTTTTGCACGGAGATCTGCTGCCGTAGAATTTGCTCTTCACCATTCCGGACGATCGTGAGATCGCCGTCGTGGACTGGGAGTGCGCGCAGATCGGTGACGCGGCGTACGATCTTGCAATTGTCACCCGCGGTGTTCGTAGACCACTCGGAGTAGCAAACGGGTTACAACGGCTCCTTTTCTTTTACAATGAAGCGGCTGAGCAGCAGATTTCCCCCTCTGCAGTGGTGGCCCATGAGTTGTTACTTCATCTGCACTGGTTAGCCCCAGTCGCAGACAGAAAATCGGTCAGGTGGACACGGCCCCGAGCGCTATGCCGATCTCCTAGGATCCATGTTAAGACGCACACTCGCTTTGGACGCAAATAAAAGCGGTTAAATCCAAAGGTACGAAAAAGAAATCCTGCGCTTCTTGAGGCAACTCCGGAGCGGACGAAACTATGCTGGCCGGCTTTTCGGGCTTCACCGCTCAAACGTTACGCGCTTACTGGCGCGCCTTACCGAGTAGGGTCGTAGGTGTCGCTCCACTTGATGACACTTTCTCCTACCCTGAATTTTCCCCCCTCCAGAAACAAGTGCAAGCCTGGTTTCACTTGTTCTCCGTCGCCTAGTCGTACTTTGAGAGTTACGATTTTCGTGCGGATGTGAGCCTTTACGCCGCAGGCTCGCATTCGGCTTTGAAATGCCTCGTTCGCTTTGAATGCGGCGGCGATAGTGCCATGCGTGCTGACGACCGTGCCGATACTCTCTCCCGGTATTTTGAGCCTGGTGTCTACTAACGCAATGGTGTTCATTCAATCTCGCTCTCCTGAAGCCTCGGCCCTCTTTTACCTTACGTTCCTTTGCCGTGAGGCCAAACACAGGAGACAGCGCAAATCACGCCCATCAACACCGGCACACCCCCAACTATTTGGATTTTCATTTTTTGGCGGTTAGTGGCGATTTCCCGCTACTAGATTCTTTGTTTTAGCTGCACAATTGAAAATCTGAGCCGGTTTTGGTATATGCTAAATGTTATCGCCTCCGCAAGGCGCTCATGGTTTCGCCACAAATGACTCACGGTATTTGACCGATTTGTTTTTTTGCCCATTCAATAACCTTCTCAGCTAGGGAAATGGCTTCGCTAACCTCATTTTCGCTAAGGGGATCAGTATCGTCTGGATACCGCGTCTCTACAGCAAACGGGCTAAGAGCCTCCACTTCATTTGGAGCGAAAGGCCACATAATCGTATGTTGTTGAATGAGAACGATCAATTCTCCCAAATCATGCGTTCTCGGGAAGCGAATCTTGTGCTCTAAGAGAACCGCTTTGATTGCTTTCTCAGCGGCTTGTTGCGCATGAAAAACGGTTTGGTTTGGCAAGACACCACTGTCTGAGCGGCAAATCTGTGTTATCCGCAAATCGCTCTTGGCGTGCGCGAGCCACGAATGCGGAGAGCCTGCTGGAGGGTTAGGACTCGCATTCATAGACGAGCAGCCCAGTCCGTCGAGCTTCTTCGTAAATCAGGCCAGGCGTATCGCTTAGCTTTTGAAAAGTACTTTCCCTAACCACGACGATATCTATCGGCATTTCGATCTCTTTCAGGGCGCCTCTCAGTCGAACGCTTTCTCTTCTGGTGTTTTCTACTTCATCTCCGGCAACGATCAGCACATCCAGATCGCTATCCTCTGTGATTTTGCCTCGCGCATAGGAACCGAACAAAATGATTCGTTTTGGGTGAGCCATCTCGATAAGACGGCCTACCACGGCATGCACTTTCTCCGGTGTCACTAGCCAGGGAGGTTCTGTCGTCGTTGCCCTCATAATCGCACTATCGCTTGCCTCCGATATCAAACAAGCTTCCCATTTTCGAAGCACGCCAGCCCGCACGACGATGCCACCCCCCGTGCATTGCGCTCGGGGGGATGAGATCAAGTCCGCGAATCCTTTCATGAGAAACGAACTGCAGCTATCGATCTCGGTGTGAATTTTCTGCAGTCAATCCACTGTCGAAAACGACATAACCGCCGGCAGCCCTCAACTCTCCCCCACCCTGTCCATGCGCGAGCAATCTGCACAGTCTTGGTCCAGGGGTTCGGGGGACAGAATCCCCTGATTCCATTAAAAGCCCCTCGAGCCGTTCCGCAGTCCGGGCTTCATCTGAAGCCACGGGATTACTGTTTGGTTTTCAAGTAGGGCAGGCATTGGAATCTTCCCATTGAATCACCTGCTCGGGTCATTCGGTATTACTTACTCTCGTGGGCTACCCAAGTTGGGTCGTAAAGCGTGATGATGCCCGTACCGTGCGCATCAGTTTGAGCGCTCCGCACCTTCCAGGTTTGACCCGGAAAAACTTGAAGCGTGATTGAACGGCCGTCTTGGGATACATCATAGGCGATCGAACCTCCGATCGTAGCGAGGTCTCGGGCCAGCCGAGCCTCGGGCGCTTTCGCGTGCTCCTGGTCGATGTGCGTTTGGTGGAGCACCATGATGAGCAGGCCGATCGCCATTCCGAGCACTGCCGTAATAATCAGCGTTGCCGTGTTGAGAACCAACGTGAGGAGCGGGATTCGCGCGGTAGCCGCCGCTTGGTCTTTAGACGCCTTTTCAACTGCGGCCAGCGCTTGTTTGATCGCCTCAGGCTGTGCCTCTCTGGACAGCAGATCCATCAGCACGACCGAGGTATCCAGATAACCCACCACGGCCAGCAGTTCGTCGTTCTCACCATGGCGTTTGACCCGTTCCCGCCACCTCAGAAAGTCCACCCGGCGTTCGGGCGCGATTCTCTCGATGATCGCTTCCAGGTCGCTTTCGCCCTTCGGGAAAGCTGACCCGTTATTTGCCGGCAAAGGCTTCATAGGGAGGCAGCAGCACGTCGATCACTTCAGAAAATTGCTTCTCAAGCCGGTTAACGTAACCCTTGATCCGCATCCGATTGTAGCTCTTGGAGAGTACCGGCCCGGCGATTTCGGCAGAAGCCTCAAGGGCCTGTCGTAGACTCAGGCCCCGATCATTGAGCTCTTGCTGAATATCGGGGAGCCGTCTTTCCATCTCAATAATCGCCGGCTTGGCCAGTTGCAGAAAACGTTGCCCGGGTTCGCTCTCAAACAGGTAACTAAAATCTTCGCCGGCGACCTTATTTTTCACCACCAGGTAGTCCACGCGGTTCTGTAACGCATTAGCCCAATCCAGGATTGCCGAGGTGGTCGAAGAATCATTGGTCACAAGGCCGATGGCCAGAAAGCGAATGCCTTCTTCTCTCACTGAGTCATGCATCTGCTCGAACCAGGCCCAAGTTTCTTTGGAGCTCCCGGCCCCCAAATCCGCCAGCACGGTTTGCGCGTTATCGTCCAGGACCATGCCGATAAATTGATCCAGGCCGTGGTCGGTTCTGATGTCGATCTTTGGGGTGCCTTTGAAAAGGTGACTCAGGCTTCCTCGACTTTTATTGTCGATGTCTGCATCGACCAGTTTGACCGGGATATTCTCAGCGAGAAAAAAGTCGGCCAGCGAACTTAAACAGGTTGTTTTGCCGCCGCCGCCCTTGGCTCCTTCGGTAAAAATGATCTGTTTGCGATCGGCCTCTTTTCTATCGGTCGTTTTTTCCATCCTAGGTTTGGTCTTTGAGGGGTTTGTTCGGGTCATAGCCCAAGTCCCATTTCTTGGTTTCCTGTTTTTGGGTGCGCGCCTTCGCGCGCGCCCGTGCGGCCTCAATGGCTGAAAGTTGCTGATCCGTTTCTTGTCCTGCCCCGCTAGCAGCCGACACACCGGGTCCGGCGGACGGAGCAGGCGCCGCCGGCGGCTGAACTAAGTCGGGGGCGATCTTGTACTTTAATTTCCGACCACGGCCCAGCGTGCGAGCGCGCACAAAGGACCAGATGCTGTTGGGGCTGACCTCCAGCCGGTACTTCTCTTTAAGAATCTTCGCAATGGTCCGGTAAGGGGTCGGTTGCGGTCGCGTTTCTCGGAGTTGCGCAATCTCCACAAGATGCGAATTCAAGACCGATTGATACGGGCCAGGCTGTTTCACGATCTTGCGAGCTTTCACGTCAGAAATCCTAAGTTAATCGCAGCTTGCCACAGTTTTGTACAAAGTTTGTCGCAATAAACAAGCGCTATTTGGAGCCTTTATCGTTTTATCTTGTGACATGGCCTGGAACAAGTCACATGTATTTCGCAACTCACTAGTTCCTTGCACGATAGTGCAAGGGGACAAGCCTGGAGATCCTGGCTGATTTTTGGCGACTCTGACCACCTGTTTTGCTACGCGTCTTTGGGGATGATTACCGCCACGCAAATCAGGAACGCCGAGGCTGCCGTAACCTACTTCGGCCGGGAACTGGGAACTAGCGATTATTACTTGGCCCAGAAGGGCGTCTGGTACGGCAAAGGCGCGCGGATCCTGGGCTTGGCCCACGAGGTTAACAAGGAAGACTTCGTCGCCATCGTCAACAACCGAGCGCCGGGCTCTGTGGAACGGCTCACCGCCAGGAACAACACCACACGGACTCGAGTCCTGTGGAAGGTGGACGAGGTGACGCAAACCAATGTTCCGGTGGAGGAAGAGATTTCTAACCGACGGGTTTGCCTGGATTTCACGTTTTCGGTTCCCAAGTCTCTCAGCATGTACCTGGCCCGGACCAAGGATGCCGAGGTCGAAGCGCTCATTCACCAGGCCCTCCGGGAAACTCTTGACGATATGGAGTCGGCCATTCAGACCCGGGTGCGGGTCGACGGCGCTGACCAGGATCGCTCCACCGGCAACGCGCTCTGGGCTTGTTTCGTCCATCGCACCACCCGGCCAGTCAGCGGCAAGGTTGACCCCCACTGGCATTGTCACGCCCTTTTGATGAACGCCACCTACGATGCAGTCGAAGACCGCTGGAAAGCAGCCCAGCTCGGTGAGGTAATTTCGAGCAAAGGGTTTTACCAGGCCGCGTTTCATTCTCGGCTGGCAGAGAAGTTAATGGCCGCCGGCCACAGGCTCCGGCGCACCGGGAAGGATTTTGAGATGGACGTTTTCACTGAAGAAGAAGTCCGGGTGTTCTGCAAGAGGACCCAACAGATTGAGGATTTGGAGAAGAGGCTCCGGGATGAGCTCGGAAAGAAGGCGGAGGCCAGGGTTAGGGCGGCGGCTAAACGCGGAGAACTGCTCGATTATGAGGAAACCTATGCGGCAGAAAAGGCCAAGCTCGGCTCCGAATACCGGGAAGCAAAGAATCAGGCCAAACTGCAAGGCGTGGCGCTCGAAGCAGACTGGGGCAGCCAATTAGCCCCAGGCCGGTGGAACGCCATCACCCCTCAAGCATCCAAGCTGGGGCACTCGATCGGCTTCCTGGATCCCGAGACGGCTCAAGTTCAAGCCATCCATCATGCGTTTGAACAGCACTCGACGATTCGGGAAAGGGCGATGATGACCGAGTTGCTCAAGTGGGGCATTGGCGTGATCCCGGTGCGGAAGGCCGAACGATTTGTCCGGGGATCCGCCGCCTTCCTGCGCAACCTCGCCGATCCGGGATCCATCACCACCCAGACGGTCTACCGGGAAGAAAAGAAGATCCTTTCGATGATCGAAGCAGGCCAAGGAACCCTTGCTCCGATCGACTCGGGAAACGCCTGGAAGATCCAAAGCCAAAAGATCGCCGGCGATCCCGGCCAGGCTAACGCGGTTCGCCACGTCCTTGGATCCACTGACCTTCTAACCGGTATTGCTGGTAAACCGGGCGTCGGTAAGACGACTGTTATCCGCGAAACCGCCGATGCCATCCGCACCTTGTCCGGCCAGGAACCGATGATGCTGGCCGCAACGGCCAGCGCCGTGGCCCGGCTCAAAGAATCCGGGATGCTCGAGGCTACTACCGTCGCCAACTTCAAGGTCAAATCAGAGCTGCAAGCCGTGGCGGCCGGACGAGTGATCTGGTGCGATGAGGCTAGCCTCCTCGATAACGCGGACATGACTTGGCTATTAAACTTTGCGCGCAATAACGGGAGCCGGCTGGTGGTTAGCGGCGACCCGCGACAGCACGGTGCCGTTCAGCGTGGGCACCCTTTCAAGATGGCCATCGATACCAAAGTGCTCCCATGCGCGAAGCTCCAGAAAATCTACCGGCAGCAAAGCGCCCCGCAGTTGCTCGAAATCATCGAAGATTACTATGCCCAGCGCTACGACGCAGCACTCCAAAAGATCGAGGGCCTGGGGCTGATTCGGGAGAGCAACACCCGCACCGACTCGCTCCAAGTGCTGATCGCCGATGTGATGGAAGAGTTTAAGAGAGGCCAAAATCCTCTGGTAATCTCCCCTATTCACCGGGACGGCAAAACCTTCGCCCAGTCGCTCCGCGCGAGCATGAAAGCCGAGGGAATGCTTGGCCAAGAGGACCACCAAGTCGCCTGGCTGGAAAGCGTGGACCTTTCAGCGGTCCAGCAAAGAGATCCCATTTACTACGAGCCTGGACAGATCATTGAATTCCATCGGCAGCGCGAAAAGGGGGGCTTCCGGTGCGGCGACCATTGGGAGGTCACCCGGCGGGAGGACCAAGCCGTTTTTGTTGCCAAGGACGGTAAGGAAAGGCAGCTGCCTTTGCACTTGGCGCAAGATTTTAACGTTTACCGGGCTCAGTCGATGCCCGTTGCGATCGGCGAGCGCGTGCTGATCACTAAGAACAATCGCAAAGCAAGCCTGACCAACGGCGACCTCATGGAGGTCAAGGCGATCGACCAAACCGGGATCTTACTGGAAAACGGGCGACGCCTGGAGCGCTCCAAGCCCCTTCATATCCGACAAGGTTACACCATCACTTCCCAAACTTCTCAAGGCCACGAGCGGGCCAAGATGTTCGGTTTTCTGCCCGTCAGTGCGACCAGCCAGATCAATGCAGTCCAGATGCTCGTCAGCCTCTCTCGAGCCAGTCAGGAGGTGCGGCTTTACACCGATTCCAGCGAGGTCTTAAAAGAGGTGGCCATCAGGCCAGGCCAAGGCCGCTCCGCAGTCGAGCTCATCGACGGCGTGGCGATGCCAAGAAACGGTTCCTCAACGGGTCACGACGGGAAAGAGCTAGCAGAAGAACTCGCCCAAAAAGACCCCTCTCTTTCCACAGCTCAGGAAGCACCCACCGAAAAGGAAATTCAAGAGGCCCTCCGGCAGCACCAGAAAACGGTAGAGGAGTACATCACCCGCCAGCCATATCATCCCCCTCCCCCGCCACAGCCAAACCACGATCGGACACAGGAACCAGGGATCAGCAGGGGTTTCTGACCAAAAACAAAAGTACCAGATCCGGCTGATTTTGTGCCTTAACAGTTCGTACCCTCCCCTGCTCTCGAAGTTTGCGACTTGGATGGCCGCCAAGAGGCGGTTCGGCCAGAGCCTTTTCCGTCGGTGCTCGAACGCCGTACCCCATGGGGATGTGCGGGATCTCGGGAGATAAACCAGAATCCGTACCCGCCCTCGAATCTGCTCCCGGAATCGAAACGCTATGACGCGGCAAATTCTTGGAGGTACATTGTGATCGATGAGCTTGTCTGAAATCCTCCAAGATTTGCCTAGAAGAGCGTGACCTCTAATCATCTAGTCCGCTTCAGAAGCACCAGCCCGCGCAAGAACCTTCCGCCCGGCATCTCGCGAAAGCGGGCCGAAGCCAATTTCCTGTGCTCTTTTGAGCGGGCCTTCGTCGCCGGGCATTGCCAAACCAAACAAATCACTTGGCGCGACTTCGCCTTGCAGGGCTACGGGATTCCGGATCTCATCACCTTTGCCTGGAGCACTCAGCAAAATCAATCCCCCGCGTTCTCGTTTGAGGCGCTGCGACAGAAGCTACAACGCCAGCAGTTTACTGCTTTTGAACTCAAACTGCGCGACTGGCGCAAAGGCCTTGTACAGGCCTACCGGTACCGCTACTTCTGCGACTGCTCAATCGTTGTCCTTCCAAGTGACGTTGCCGAGAGGGCTTCTCAGCGTCTGGAACTTTTCGCATCGCTGGATGTCGGATTGTGGAGTTTTGCTCCGGACACTGACGTGATAACAAAATATTTCACTCCGCACCAAGGCACGGCCAGAAACCTGGAAGCGCGAAACAAGGCCATCGAATCGATTCTAAACAAAATCCAGCTCTGCAAGGCGCTTAAATAGGCGAAGAGCGCCATCCAAATCTTCCAAGTGAGAAGCGCCGGACTTGGCATTTAGCGCTACGGATTGCCGGCTGATTAACGCGTAGGTGTCCAGGGCGGTTTCTACTGCCTTGCCGCGACGTTGTAGAGAATCTTCCTCTTCTGCGCTCACAAGCGCTTGGTTCAGCGCCTTGATGGCATCCCAAGTTTGCAGTACTTCCTTGTTGCGAGGAGGCTGGGACCCCTCCCACCCATAAAGGGCGTCGGTCCCAAGTCGTATCCAGTTCGTAATACGTGATCCGATTGAGCAACGCGCAGCTTAGGTACCTTTCAGTCGGCGTTCGGCCACCACCGGTCGTTGGGCTGAAACGCTCAACAGAGAACGTCCTGAGGTTCGACCACCAGCTCATGGCTCCAGCCTCGGCACCGGCCGCCCCTAGAAAGGGCGTCAAGAGGTCTGAAAAGCCGTTAATGACCAAAAAGCCCTTTACCGAGAGCACGTGGTTCAAGAACATCCATCCAGCGATCACCTCGGCATTGAAAAGGTCTGTGCGAGCCTCAGCGTTGCCCGCGGCCACCAGAACGTAGAAGCCATCTGGAGGGGTTTCGAGCACGATCAGTTGATTCAAAAAGCGCACCAGCTCCTCTATGTTGATCAGCGCTTCTCCAGAAACCGCCAGCGTGGCGTAGATACGCTTTTCAGGAGCGATCTTTTTGCCTTGGACTCCTGTCGCCCGCACAAAGTTCATCGCGATCGCTGCCTCTGGTGAATCAAATGAGCGGCCGATGATGATATTGGGCCCGATCAGCGCCGTCAGTGGCAGGGCCTCCTTGCACTCCAGAACCTTACTGACGTCCTCAATCACCTCGCTCTCGCGAAGCAGCTGGTCGTACCGGCGCGGCACGAAGTAGCAAGAGTATTGCTCTTGCAAATAACCCGTCCGTGAGAGTGGATCCAGGGCACTCAGAGTAGCGTAATATTGCGGGTCAAAGAGCCGTTCAGAAATCGGGGCTGATTCTGTGAATTTACTTGCGCTTTCGCGCAGCTTTTCGGGCGTGATGTCCCGTGGGCTAAAGATGACCCCGTCGATTAACTCTTTTCTTAATCCTTCGACGGTTTTAACCCGTCGCTAAAGCCGTGTTGCGCAAATAGCTTCACTAGTTCATCGATGTCAGATCGTAAAGCAGGATGCTCTCCTTGAGCGAGAAGAGCGTTATTTCCGTGCCTCACAGGACGGCTTCAATGGGCGCGAGTTTGCCATAGAGCCGATCCTCGTTTAGTTGGCCAAAGTCCTGTTTCAAAATGTCTCTCCACCGCGCTCCCTTCTTCGGCTTTCTGGGATTCTTTCCACTTCCCCCCCTCGAGCGGCTCGCTTCTGTTCTGTTTCGGCAACCCATCTTTCAACAAAATCAAATACTCGACTCATTGAATTGTGGTGCTCATTCGGGTGCACTTCGTCCGTCCAGGATATCCAAAACGTAATGGTCGATGATGCTCTGTCTGAGCCGTTGCGAAATCTGTCCTCTTCCAATCGGTGACGCCGTGAGCGCGGCTATTTCCACCTCCAGGCGTTTCTGTGGGCTCAAGGATTCTAGATACTCTCGGATCCGAGTCTGGTTCTTTTCCCAATCGATGCTCTTACGGACTTCATCCGCTTCCTCTTCGGCTTTTTTGCGTCGATCCGCCTCTTGTCTTTCCTTAGCCTTCTCCGCCTTCTGGCGGTTTTCCTCGGCGAGCTGCCCGCTAGACTTGAAGCCGCGGGGTAACGAGTAGTTTTCCACAATCGCTTTCACCAGCCAGCCTCCACGATTTGTTGGGGCGGACTCCCCTCCCCGCACGAGCAAGAACTCCAGGACTTCCAGTTGGACTTCAATTCTCGTGTCGTCGTATTCGGAAATCAGTTTTCGGGCTTGGGATTGGCTAACACCATGCCCAACCAAACGCCCTTCGAGGGGGCTTAGCTCCTCAACCTCTATTTCTAGCGTGGTCTGTTTTTGTTCTTCCGATGAGGGCTGTCTCTCGAAGTGAACCTCCCATGTGCCCACACTATCTTTGGTAAAACGCTCTGATGGCGGGAGGGATTTGATGTAGCGGATTGATTCTAATTCCTGAATTGCCTTAAGCAGGCGGCGTTTGATCTGTCCGATATCGGTTGTCGGTCGACCCGATGGATTCATTTTGATAGGACGGGTCAAACCAATTTTTTCGCACGCGAATGCTTCCAGATCGAAGCTGAGGCTATTGCGCTTGTAAAAGCGTTTGTCGAGAAAGCGAAACAGCCGCTTGGTGATTCCACCTTCGAGCGTACGGTAGACGTGGAAATCCAGAACTTTAAGATTTCCTTCCCGAAAGTTTCGGAACACGAGATCGTTCCACTTGAAAACTGAACAACCATCTGGAGCAAGCGCGCTTTCCTGTCCCGGCTTATAGAACTCAACTTGTTCCAAGAAATGAAAACTCGCGTCGATCCACTGCCCGGTTGCTTTGTCTCGCCAGGCGTTTTCGTAATACAGAGTGACGCCCATCCAACGGTTGATCGATTCTTTTAGTCTCCGATAGTTGTTCGTGTTGATGCTCCATCCAAGAATCCTGAGGAGCTGATAAGGTGTAAAAGTAACCGTTGGTTTCTCGAAGTTTTGTATGCGGCTGAGCTGGAGCAGGCCAAGAAGAATCTCATCATCAGGTGCAGTTGGAAGGCCATATTGATCGCTCGCAGTGATCGTGAGTTTTCTCCTGATTGTTTCACCACTGGCCTTGTCAAATGCGACGTCCTGAAACAGGATCGTTTTTACCGAAGGGTCGAACCGGTTTCCGATCGCAGAGATAGGAAATTCGGCAAGGTTTAGCTCGTCCCGCCCCTCCTGATAATTGGAAACCAGGTCTGCAAAGAGTAACTGTTCAGCGGGCTCTTGCTTCGAATTTGCTTCTGAAACCATTTCCCTTTACAAAAAAACAACAACAAGAAAGCAGCACGAGTCTTTGCGTGTTGTTGTTTTTAGGTTTTTAAACAACATATTTAGAAAGTTGTCTTCCGGTAACCCGTTGATAAGCAACGCTTTAAAGCATGCTTTTCTGTCTCAAATGACAGTATTCTCTGTCTCAGGCGATAATAGTAAGAAAAAAATTCTGTGTCAATAGACAGTACCCTCTGCCTCAGACGACACTATCCGAATAACTTTTCTGTCTCAGATGACAAGGAGATTCAGAGTGGCTCTTTGGCAGGGTGAAAACGGAAAAGGTCATCCTCCAGACGAGCGATATTCCCAAATGGTATTTGGACCGACTTTTCTGTCTCAAATGACAATGCTCTCCTTGCAGGTTCGCCTCAATGGACGTTTCTCTGTCTCAGATGACAGTACAGTTAAAGATTCAGGATGTTTCTCTGTCTCAGATGACCTATAGCAGAGGGTGCAAGATGCTTTTAGACCACCGAAAAGGGCGAATGTACACCGTGGATATTGTCGTCTGAGACAGAAGACTCCGTTTTGCGGAAATTTGAGCAGAGTTCTTGCGCTTGGGCAGGTTGCTAGGCCGCGGTCCGCTGCTCGTTGGTTCTCCGACATTGTCATTTGAAGCAGAGGAACCGTGTAAGTCTTCTGTCTCAGATGACAACTCTCCTCCTTTCAAGGTCGACCTCACAGGATGTTTCTCTGTCTCAGATGACCTATAGCAGAGGGTGCAAGATGCTTTTAGACCACCCAAAAGGGCGAATGTACACCGTGGATATTGTCGTCTGAGACAGAAGACTCCGTTTTGCGGAAATTTGAGCAGAGTTCTTGCGCTTGGGCAGGTTGCCAGGCCGCGGTCCGCCGCTCGTTGGTTCTCCGACCTTGTCATTTGAAGCAGAGGAACCGTGTAAGTCGAAGAAGGAGAGCTTCTTTCCGAAGTCTATCCGGCTACAAGGAATATTGTCAGAAGGTTCAACACCGTCTGGTACCCCCGTATTTGGTAGAAACCTGCTTAAGAGTTTTCGAGCCCACAATTGAGCTCGTCGCTTCGGCCTTTGCGCCTTTCACAGTTTTCACCCCCTTCCCGAGCCCGCTGGGAGACGGTTATCAGCTTCTGCCACCCGACCTCCGTCACCGAGAGCATGGGCACGATCCGATCCGATCTCTTCCCCGCGCCCCCGCTGTTTTGGAAACCTTTTCGCTGCGCAGGCCTTGCGATCGAGGTCATCAAGACTGAATGCTTTCTCTTTTCGATCATTTCCTGGCGATAGACACGATCCGACCCGTCAATGCACTCCAAACACTCGTAAGGAGCATAAAGTCATAACTTATGAGAGTCTTAATATTTCGATTGTTCACAGTTGGTCGCTTTATGCATAAATTAGGTTAATGATAAAGACATAAAGTATGACTTTCAGTATCGCTTAATTTAGGGCTTGCATAAAGTAAGAGAACCCGAAATTATGGGACCGTCCAATAAGTCTGCTGACGCAAGACGCTTTATGGCATACCTAATATCATAACTTATGATTATCACATTTTGTGGTCAAAAGGGGGGTACGGGAAAAACCACATTAAGTTATCTCGTCGCGGAAACCCTATCCAGGGCAGGGAAGAAGGTCGCGATTAGAGACGACGATCCGCAGGCTAGCGTAAGCCAGATTGTAAATGAACTTCGAGAAAGTGGGCGAACTGCGGTCGACATTTTGGACCAGGGAATGGAAGGGAATTATGATTTTATTGTGGTTGATACCTTACCGCGGCTTTCGAGCCGGGTTTTAGTTGAGGCGGTGAAGGAAGCTGATCGTCTGATCCTGCCCCTGAAACCTTCTATGGTGGATATCCGGGCGACCGTGCCAGCAGTGCAGATGGTGCAAGAAAATATCCGGTCGGCAGCGCGGGCATTCGTTCTTTGGAACATGGTGAAGCCTGGAACGAAAATAAGTCGCGAACTGGATGGGCTAGAAGCCATGCTCGGACTTCCGGTGCTGAAGGTGGCAGTGCCGGAGCGAATCGGGTTCACATATGCTTCGCTCCAAGGCTACGACACCGTGACGGTTGAGGACCGCAACCTTCTGCAGCGACTCGTCCTTGAATTTTTAGTCTAGAAGCGCATTTTAAGATAATCATAAAATATCGATTATGGATGACTTCAAAGCAGCGCTCGAAAAGCAAATGAAGAAGGCTACCGCCTCGATGCTACCACCGCCTAAGCCGGTGCCGGAGGCGAAGTCTCAGGTGTCCCTCCTTGAGGAGCCTGTCATTCCTGAGTCAAAAACCGAACCAGAGTTGGCGGCGAATAGGGAGCGGCAGGAGCAATCCGCCGCGCGGGAAACTGTGCGGGTCCAGAAGGCGCTTGCAAGGAGATCGGCGTCGAACGTGAACCGTGTTACTGTGAACCTGTTCGAAGCCGACCGACGCGCTCTCGCCGTGATCAAGGAATTCCTGAGCACCGCGGGGCACGATTTCACGAGCCGCAGCGACTCAATTAAGGTAGCGCTCCGCCTCGCAAGTAAAGCCAAGCCGGAAGAATTGACACGGCTTTACCAACAGGTGAAGGCAGAGGACAAGCGATTCAGGGCTGATGAATAATCGAGTATGGTTGGATCCGCAGACATCCGGCTTATTCCGGTTCTATTTCCTGTGAAATAAGCCGGTCTGAATATTTCAGAACGCATGTACAGAGATGACAACTACTGAAAGAATTCTCGAGCATAAACACGCGAACCAGCCGTTTGCTATCTACATCTCCGATGGAAGGAAAGTTTTTCATAAACTCGGGTGATTACATCTCTCTGAATCCCTCCGGCAAAGGCACCAATGTGATTGAGTACGGTCCAGGCGAGGATGAAGAACATTTCATCCCGATATTCGCCATCACAAGTGTGTCTCTCAATGAAAAGGCCACTGAGCAACCTCCATAATCCGAAGCCGAGAAAAGGAGTCGAGATTGAGCGATATGTTAGACCCAGCTATTGCCGTTGACGCTGTCACAGCGCTAGCAGGGCCCATAATTCCTATTATGAGCCCTGCCCGTTTCACGCCAGAAAGGCAATGTTACAGCGTTTTAATTTTGTAAATTTTTCGAAAAGGAGTGAGCAAGGCAGAGAGCGTTTGAAAGAGAGGCCAGGAGGAGTAACAGGGGGTCGAGGAGTGGGGGAAGTGATTCATACCAGGTAGTTGAAGGAGGGGACTAGAAAGAGCAAAGAGGGGAGGGGATTTTCATAACAGCTGACGACGGTGGATTTATCCACGTTTTCATCTTCCGGACTCTCTCGACGAGACGGTTCCCTTACGCATCTTGGCCCGAATAAATTGCACTTTGTTCTGGATTCGCGCCATCTTACGCGCGCCGCGGCTCTTCCTACACAAGCTTTTAGAAAGGCCTTGACTGATTTCTCGAACATGGTGATTCTGGGTCCCGAACCGAGCGAGCTTGGGCCCCTTGGCGACACCGCAAGGCGATCAGTTGCACTGGAATCTACCACCTTGAAATCACGGCGGAAAAAAGAGGGGATGGTTGAGGCGCCAGATAGCTTGTCCCCGCCCTAGACCGGTCGACGTTAGCAGCTAGAGAATTGAGACCACGGGATCAATAGCTGGGAAGGAGGAACGCAAGATGGACATCGCTTCCGATCTCGACCCGCTGGAAACCGCCGAGTGGCGCGACGCACTCGACTCTGTCCTGACCTTCGAGGGACCCGACCGCACACACTTCATCCTGTCGCAGCTCACCGAGGAAGCGCGCCGTCGCGGCGCGCCGGTGCCGTATTCGGCCAATACACCCTACCTGAACACGATCCGCCCCGATCAGGAGGCACGCCACCCCGGCGACCGGGCGATCGAGCACCGCATCCGCAGCCTGATCCGCTGGAATGCGGTCGCGACCGTGCTGCGCGCCAACAAGGTCTCCTCCGAACTGGGTGGCCATATCGCCAGCTTCCAGTCGGCGGCCACGCTTTACGACGTCGGCATGATGCACTTCTGGCATGCGCCGACCGACACGCATGGCGGCGACCTGATCTACTATCAGGGCCACTCCTCGCCCGGGTTCTACGCCCGAGCCTTCCTCGAAGGCCGGATCGACGAGGACCGGATGCTCAACTTCCGCCAGGAAGTCGAGGGGCACGGCCTGTCGTCCTACCCGCACCCCTGGCTGATGCCGGATTTCTGGCAGTTCCCCACCGTCTCGATGGGCCTCGGCCCGATCATGGCGATCTATCAGGCGCGCTTCCTGCGCTACCTCGAAGGCCGCGGCCTCGCGCGCGCGACGGGGCGCAAGGTCTGGGCCTTCCTCGGCGACGGCGAGACTGACGAGCCGGAGAGCCTGGGTGCGATCGGCATGGCCGGGCGCGAGCGGCTGGACAACCTGATCTTCGTGATCAACTGCAACCTCCAGCGCCTCGACGGCCCGGTGCGCGGCAACGGCAAGATCATCCAGGAGCTGGAATCCGGGTTCCGCGGCGCCGGATGGAACGTCATCAAGGTGATCTGGGGCACCGGCTGGGACCGGCTGATCGCGGCAGACACCCACGGCCTGCTGCTCAAGCGCATGGAGGAATGCGTCGACGGCGAGTACCAGGACTTCAAGAGCAAGAATGGCGCCTACGTGCGCGAACATTTTTTCGGCAAGTATCCGAAGCTCAAGGCGATGGTCGCCGACTGGACCGACGACCAGATCTGGGCACTGGCGCGCGGCGGACACGACCCGCAGAAGGTCTACGCCGCCTACTCGGCCGCGGTGTCGCATCGCGGCCAGCCCACCGTGATTCTCGCCAAGACCGTCAAGGGCTACGGCATGGGCGAGGCGGGCGAAGGCCAGAACATCACCCATCAGCAGAAGAAGATGGGCGAGGCGCAGCTGCGGGAGTTCGTCAATCGCTTCGGGCTGCCGATCACCGACGAGCAGCTGAAGGAAGTGCCATTTATCCGCTTCCCGGAGGGTAACGCGGAGGCGGAATACCTGCGCGCCCGCCGTGCCGCGCTGGGCGGCACGATGTTCCAGCGACGGCAGAAATCAGCGTCGCTGGAGGTGCCGGCGCTTTCGGCGTTCGAAAGCCAGCTGAAGGCGACCAAAGGGCGCACGATCTCCACCACGATGGCGTTCGTGCGCATTCTGAATACGCTGATGCGCGACAAGGCGCTCGGCAAATACGTCGTGCCGATCGTGCCCGACGAAAGCCGCACCTTCGGCATGGAGGGCATGTTCCGCCAGTTCGGCATCTACAGCCAGGTCGGCCAGCTCTATCAGCCGGAGGACGCCAACCAGCT
Organism: uncultured Verrucomicrobiae bacterium; assembly: GCA_963782115.1. GTDB lineage: Bacteria > Verrucomicrobiota > Verrucomicrobiia > Chthoniobacterales > JAFAMB01 > JAFAMB01. The sequence continues at coordinate 140,075 of CAWAIK010000023.1, read as the reverse complement.
GATGTTTTACAAGGAAGACACCAAAGGCCAGATCCTGCAGGAGGGTCTCAACGAGCCGGGCGCGATGTCGTCCTGGATCGCCGCGGCGACCAGCTACAGCACCAACAACGTGCCGATGATCCCGTTCTACATCTACTACTCGATGTTCGGGTTCCAGCGTGTGGGCGACCTGGCGTGGGCAGCGGGCGACATGCGCGCGCACGGCTTCCTGCTCGGTGCGACCGCCGGCCGCACGACGCTGAACGGCGAGGGTCTGCAGCACGAGGACGGGCACAGCCATGTCCTGTCGTCCACCATCCCGAACTGCGTCAGCTATGACCCGACCTACTCGTACGAGGTCGCGGTGATCATCCAGGACGGCCTGCGCCGGATGTACAAGGAGCAGGAGGACGTCTTCTACTACATCACCCTGATGAACGAGAACTACGAGCACCCCGCGCTGCCGGGGGGCGCGGAGCAGGGCATCCTGAAGGGCATGTACCTGCTGCGCGAAGGCGAGGCCGCAGCGAAGCGCCGCGTGCAGCTGCTCGGCAGCGGCACGATCCTGCGCGAGGTGATCGCCGGCGCCAATCTTCTCGCCCAGGACTATGGCATTAGCGCCGATATCTGGAGCTGCCCGAGCTTCACCGAGGCGCGCCGCGAGGCAATGGACATCGAGCGCTGGAACATGTTGCACCCCGAGGAGACCGCGAAGGTGCCGTGGGTCACGCAATGCCTGAGCGGTCGTCCAGGTCCGGTGATCGCATCGACCGACTACATCAAGATGTACGCCGACCAGATCCGCGCCTGGGTGCCGGGCCGCTATCGCGTGCTCGGGACCGACGGTTTCGGCCGCTCCGACTACCGCAGCAAACTGCGGTCCTTCTTCGAGGTGGACCGGCACTTCGTGGCGCTGGCAGCGTTGCAGTCGCTCGCCGCCGAGGGCGCGGTGTCGCCCACCACCTGCGCGGATGCTATCAAGCGTTACCAGATCGACCCTGAGCGCCGTAACCCGGCACGCAGCTGAAGGAGAAACGCCATGGACACGCAAACGACAGCCGCGACCGAGGTGAAGGTCCCCGACATCGGCGACTTCAAGGACGTGCCGATCATCGACATCCACGTCAAGGTCGGCGATCCGATCAACGCCGAGGACCCGCTGATCACGCTAGAGAGCGACAAGGCAACGATGGATGTACCCTCGCCCTCGGCCGGCACGATCCGTCAGGTACTGGTGAAGGTCGGCGACCGCGTCAGCGAAGGCACGCCGATCGTGCTCCTCGCCGGCAACGAGGAGGGCGCGATGCAGCAGCCGACGTCGCTGTTGTCGCAACAGGAACCGGCGACCGCGGCCGCTGCACCGCCCACTCCCCCGCCGGCCGCACCCTCGTCGGCCGCCGCCCCGACGCCGGCGGCGACCGCTCCCGCGGTGTCCGTCGGCGCGCAGCCCGCCGCCGCGCAGACCGACTTCTCCGGCGTGCACGCCGGACCGAGCGTGCGCCGCGTCGCGCGCGAGATGGGCATCGATCTCACCAAGGTGACGGGCACCGGCGAGAAAGGCCGCATCACCAAGGACGACATCATGGCGTTCCTGCGCGGCCCCGCCCCGGCACCCGCCGGCGCGCCCGCTGCGGCCGCCGGCGCCGGCATCCCGGAAATCCCGGCGCAGGACTTCTCCAAGTTTGGCCCAATCGAAACCAAGCCGCTCTCGCGCATCAAGCGCCTGTCCGGCCCGTTCCTGCACCGCTCGTGGCTCAACGTGCCGCACGTCACCCAGAACGACGAGGCGGACATCACCGAAACCGACGCCTACCGCAAGGAACTCGACACGGCGGGCAAGGAGAAGGGCTACCGCGTCACGCTGCTGGCCTTCCTGATCAAGGCGAGCGTCTCGGCGCTCAAGCTTCACCCGGAGTTCAACGCCTCGCTCTCGCCCGAGAAGGACGCGCTGATCTACAAGCGTTACTACAATATCGGCGTGGCGGTTGACACGCCGGATGGGCTGGTCGTGCCGGTCGTCAAGGACGCCGACCGCAAGGGCATCGTCGAGATCAGCCAGGAGCTCGGCGCGATCTCCAAAAAGGCGCGCGACGGCAAGCTCTCGCCGACCGAAATGGCGGGTGGCACCTTCACCATCTCCTCGCTCGGCGGCATCGGCGGCACCGCGTTCACGCCGATCGTCAACGCTCCAGAGGTGGCGATCCTCGGCGTCATGCGATCGAAGATGGCGCCGGTGTGGGACGGAAACGAGTTCAAGCCGCGGCTGATGCTGCCGGTGTGCGTGTCGTACGATCATCGCGTGATCGACGGCGCCCTCGCCGCCCGCTTCACCCGCAACCTGTGCCACGTCCTGGAAGACGTGCGCCGCATCATGCTCTGACGGGAGACGACAATGCCGATCGAAATCGCCGTCCCCGACATCGGGGACTTCAAGGACGTCGCTGTGATCGAAGTACATGTGAAGCCCGGCGATACCGTCGCCGCGGAAGAACCGCTGATCACGCTGGAGAGCGACAAGGCGATGATGGACGTGCCGGCGCCGCAGGCGGGCACAGTCGGCGAGCTGCGCGTCAAGCTGGGCGACCGCGTCAGCCAGGGCAGCGTGATCCTGCTGTTGGAGGCGGTGGGCGCCGCCCCGGTCAAGCCGAAGGAAACCGTCCGCGAGGACGCCTCGCCCGCGCCTGAGACTCCGCCCAACTACGGCTCGCCGAGCGGCGTCTATGAAACTATCGACGTCGTCGTCCCCGACATCGGCGACTTCAAGGACGTGGCGGTCATCGAGGTGCATGCCGGCGTCGGCGAGAGCGTGAAGGCGGAGGATCCGCTGATCACGCTGGAGAGCGACAAGGCGACGATGGACGTCCCCTCGCCCACCGCCGGCACGATCTCGGAAATCACTGTCAAGGTCGGCGACCGCGTCTCGCAGGGCAGTCTGATCCTGAAGCTGTCCACCGGCGCCAAGAAGGAAGCCGTCGCGACGGTCTCGATGCCGCACGCCGCCCCCGCCGCGCGGCCGCCCTCTACGACGCAGGGCGATGTGCATGCCGAAGTGCTTGTGATCGGCTCCGGCCCGGGCGGATACACCGCCGCGTTCCGCGCCGCCGATCTCGGCAAGAAGGTCGTCATCGTCGAACGCTGGCCGATGCTCGGTGGCGTGTGCCTCAACGTCGGCTGCATCCCATCCAAGGCGCTGCTGCACGCCGCAAAGGTGATCGAGGAGACGCACGAGATGTCCGCGCACGGACTCTCGTTCGCGAGCCCCGCGATCGATGTCGACAAGCTGCGCGGCTGGAAGGACAGCGTGGTCAAGCGCCTCACCGGCGGCCTGTCCGGCCTGGCCAAACAGCGCAAGGTCACGGTGGTCGAGGGCGTGGGCAAGTTCGTCTCGCTCAACCAGCTCGAAGTCACCGGCAAGAACGGCACGCAGACCGTCAGCTTCGAGCAGGCGATCATCGCCGCCGGCTCCGAGCCGGTGACCTTGCCGTTCATCCCGCACAGCGACCCGCGCGTGATCGACAGCACCGGCGCGCTCGAATTGGGCGGCATTCCGAAGCGCCTGCTGGTGCTGGGCGGCGGGATCATCGGGCTGGAGATGGCGACGGTCTATCACGCGCTCGGCGCCCGCGTGACGGTGGTCGAGTTGATGGACCAGATCATCCCCGGTGTCGACCGCGACATCGTCACCCCGCTCCACAAGCGGATCGAGAAGCGGTACGAGAACATCTACCTAAAGACAAAGCTGACGAACGTGCAGGTTACGCCCGACGGGCTGGTCGCCTCGTTCGAGGGCGGCAAGGCGCCGCCGTCGGACACGTTCGACTGCATGCTGGTCGCCGTCGGCCGGCGTCCGAACGGAAGGCTGATCGGGGCGGAGAACGCCGGCGTGAGCGTCGACGAGCGCGGGTTCATCCCGGTGGATCGCCAGCAGCGCACCAACGTGCCGCACATCTTCGCGATCGGCGACATCGTCGGCCAGCCGATGCTCGCCCACAAGGCGACGCACGAAGGCAAGGTCGCGGCTGAGGCGGCGGCGGGGCGCAACAGCTTCTTCGACGCCAAGGTGATCCCGTCGGTCGCCTACACCGATCCCGAGGTCGCCTGGGTCGGCATGACCGAGAACGAGGCCAAGGCGAAGGGGATCAAGTACGGCAAGGGCGTGTTCCCATGGGCGGCGAGCGGCCGTTCCTTGTCGCTCGGCCGTGACGAGGGCGTGACCAAGCTGCTGTTCGACGAGGCCACTAACCGCCTGCTCGGCTGCGGCATCGTCGGCCCCAACGCCGGCGACCTGATCGCCGAGGCGGCGCTGGCGATCGAGATGGGGGCGGATGCCGAGGACATCGGCCTGACCGTGCACCCGCACCCGACCCTGTCGGAGACGGTTGCGTTTGCCGCCGAGATGTTCGAAGGCACCATCACCGATCTCATCGCGCCGAAGAAGAAATAAGGGAGCGAACGAAAGTGCCAGAGGCTCGTCGCGCAACGCGCGTCTTGTGTTCAAGTCGCGTTAGTTAGCCATCAACAAGGACCACGTCACCCTGACCCAACCTCTCCGCTGTCGCGTTGCACTTATAGGGGCTCTGGACCAATCCCTTCCGTTACTATAAATCATTTTGAACTCGGACCCCCATCGGCTCAGGAGCGCAATGATTTTGTCGAATTCTCGAATTCTGGCGGGCCGCTGAAGAACATTTGCCGCATCTTCGTGTAATCCTCCCGTCGCGGCCTCGATCAACCTTTCAACCTCGCGCCAAGTGAGGTGCTTTCAGTCGCTGTCGTAGCCGACCGCTGCCTCGTTTTTCCTGCTTTTTCGCCCCTTCATCATTTTGTCGAGAGTTACCGTTTTTGGGCGCAAATGGGCGCTGCGCTCCCGACAGACGGCCTGCGCGTCCGTCTATGTCTTCGCCTTTCAGGAAACCCGTGCGCGTTCGGCGCGGATTTGCCGGACGATATCGGCGGGCGCGATATGGGGCAGGAGAATGGTGGCTATCAGCACGGGGCCGATGACGGCCTCCGCGCTGTCCAGGACGAGATCGCCGGCGGCGCCAATAAAGGGCAGCAGTGCGGCAATAACACCCTCGACCGGAAGCTCAAGCAGCTCGATCGCGCCGATGGCGGCCGCGCCTATACCCAATGCAATCAATTTGGTGCGGATAGGGACGCGCCGGTCGCGAAGAAGCGCGTAACCTAGCTGCATGTTCAAAAGAGGATTATGGGGAGGCGGGCTCGACATTATCGCGTAGCCAGGCTGCGAGTTTTCAAAGGTGAAATCGTTGGTCTCGTAAAGCCCGGCGATGAAAACATACGCCGCTTTGGCATCGGCCGCGATGCGCGCGCCGTTGATGGCGAGAAACGGGCGCTAACCACAACGGCCCGAAAACCTCCGTTAAGGACCGACACATTTCTCGGTTTTCTGGGAAAATTGCTGCGGCAGAGCCTCCGATGCGGAGGTCAAAGTGCGCAGAATCTGGTTACTGCGAACTCATTCGTCCCGAAAAGACCTCACGAGCAACAACGAAGCGGGTCAACGGGCCAAAACGGCGTGGTCAAAACGGCAAAAGCGCAATCTCTGCCTCAAAACGCACCTCTTTTAACGGAGGTTTTCGGGCCGATGTGGTTAGCACGCGAATTCCCGTTGGTTTGGATTCGTCCGATGCCCTCTACTGCTTTACCATCTCGACGTCCGGCAATGTCCAGGTCTTTTCAAACAGTGCCTTCTCAGGTCCGTAGAGGCGGAAGATCAGGAAGTAATCTTCGCCGGTCGGAATCCAGTTCGATTCCAAGCCTTGGGGAGCCTTCGGCCCGAAGTAGAGGTCCACGGTACCATCCGGGTTTGACTTGAGTTCGGCCTTCTCATAGGACGAAATCCCGACCCGACTCGCATTGGCGATGAAGCCTTTCGTTTCCATGCTGTAAACGATGGCTGACCAGAATTCGCGAGCCGGCACATCCTTGGGAACCTGCAGACGATAGAGTGAAGATCCGTCTAACAACGCCCCGGTCTTATCCCGAAGTCCCATCAGATAGAAGCTCCCTTTGCCGAGATGTTTCGGCAGCCATGTCGCCCAGAAGTAAACTCCGCCCCCGCGCGGGTCCAGCAGCAGTTCGTCAGCGGTCACAAACGGAAAGCCCTCCTCGGCCTGCTGCCGGGAAAGGTTCAGAGTTTGCCATTGGCGGTCGGGCCAGAAGGGGACAAGCGCTTTGCCCGGAGTCGTGAAGTAGTTTTGCATCATCTGGTAGCCAAGCTTGACGGCCTGCTCCAGCGTCTTCGCAGTCTCAGCGTCCGGCTTGAAGGGCTGCCCCTTCCTGATGCCGAGGCTCGGCAACATGCCCATCATCACCAAGTCCTTCTCCTGCACAGGTTCCTCGTTCACCACCATGGAAAGGTTTTCGAAATAGCTCAGGTCGTATTTCGGTAGGGTATCCCACGTCTTGGGAAAGGCGTCGATGTAGCGGCCTGCTCCCGGATTGCTGGCATTTGCCAGCTGGTATGCCTTCAGCTGCTTGGAGTAGGCCACGGCTTCTTCCACCGTCCCGCCCTTGACCGCGACCGGGCGTAGGCCAACATAGAGGTGATACGTCTTGGGCCGGAAGACGATGTAGCCCTCGGGAACCGGCTTGTCGTATCCCGGGGGTAGGAACAGATACTTGCCTCCATCGCCCTGATCTGCTCCTTCCGGGCCGACATCGGTCACCGGCACCTGCCAGGCGTCGATGACGCTGCCAAAGAAAATCGTCTTCTCGGAAGCCGGCGGAACCTCCAGAACAACCGGACCGTCGGTGGAGTTCAGGCTCGTAATGACATACGGCACTTGATTGTTCGCGGTGAGAAATCCGTGCCGCGACACCATCGGGTGTGACATGTAGATGATGTCATTGAAGGTAGCGCCAAGATCGCGTTCCGACCCTCGACGCAGCCCCATCATGCTCACGGCCGGCACGCCCCAGATCACGGCCTGCGTGCAAAGCAGTCGCGGCTTTGGATCGAAAAAGCCGCACGGCGGAAGGCTCCGAAATCATTGTGCCAAACGGGACGATCATCGCCAATAAGGTGACAAACTGGACCTATTCGGATCGATACCGTGCGGTCGAAGTCCCGGTCAGTGTGGCTCGCGGCGTGGATCCGCAACGTGTGCTCGAATTATTGAAAAGTGTTGCGGCCAATCATCAAAGCATAGCGAAAGAACCAGCACCGCAAGCGTATATTGTCAACTTCGCCCCAGGTGCTGTGAGCTTTCAGCTTCGAGCGTGGACGGATCGGTACGAGGACTGGGTTCAGGTGCGGAGTGATCTTTCTTTGGCGGTGGATCAGGCTTTGACCCGAGAGAATATCACGATTGCATGATGCCACTGTAGCGGCAGGAATCCCGCTGCCAGCTATTCTCATTAATGCGGTCCAGCCCGGTTATCGGTCTGTTCTCAAATACAAATAATGTGGTTTCATTCTCATCTAATGTGGTTTTGAGAGGCTCTTATTCTCACTTAATGTGGTTCCAAAACCACGGATGTTGTTGGTTCGAGCCGTTTATGTTCTCAGTTCCTATGAAGCCGACGTTGTCAAGCCCCTGATAAAATTTTTTGTGTAGTGGCTGCCATGGGCAGGCCGATCCTGCCGGAGCAAGCCTAAAGCGAAAAATCCCCCCAGGGGTTCGAGTAAAGAGTTCGCCAACTTGGTTAGCCTAGAAAACGAGCAATAATACCCGTCAAGATCGACGCGAAACTTGACGCATCAATCTTTTACGGAACCGTTTTGAAAGAACGTTTCCCGCCCAAAGCGTGAGGTAGCACAGCCCTCAGCTTAAGCTCCTATCGGTTGGCTCTTATTTGGTAAGATCCGAACACTATGATTTATGCAAATGAAGGGGGGCGGGAACGAGCGGTACCATCTCGCTATCGGGCTATTTTCGCGCCCAACTGAGAACTCGTACACGCGCCGTTCCCAAATCGGTTTTTGTTCTGACAGTTAAGTGGTCGTCGACTTTAAGGGGGCTTGGGCTGGGAGAGTTGCAAACCAAGTTCTTGAGCGGTAGCCCGACCGGTGGCCAAGCGCCACAGGTCGATCGCCAAGCGCCGAGCTGCAGCCACAATGAGCCGTCGTTTGCCTCGTTTACTGAGCAGAGCGTTGCGCAGCTTCTTGATCGGCGGATATTCAGGCTGCCAACGTATCAGGCGCCAGACCATTTCGATGAGGGTGTAACGCACGATGGTGTTCCCGCATCGGTTAATGCGGCCTTCCCGTCCCCGACCATTGCTGTTGTGGATACCTGGGCACAATCCGGTATAACTGGCTACCTGCCGGCGGTTGTGAAAGCGCCCCCAACCGCGGATTTACAGTTGGAGCGTAATCCAGCTTAAAGCGCCTACTCCTACCGGAAGAATTTCGGTCACCATTTGCTCAAGCTCTTGGCGTATCTTCCGTTCTTTGGCGTTTAGCGCTAGCGCCTCCTCTTGCCAGTTTTCCAACTGGAAGCTCATCCACTCCGGCAGCTGGGATTTGAACTGCTTCCAGGCCGCCGGCCGCCACCAGCCAACAGGGGCAAGGATCCCCTGGGTCAGGGCTAGCGCTCGACCCCGCGCTTCGGCTCGGCGGCGATTACGCATCAATTGCTCCCGATAACGGACCACTGAGCGCTGTTGTTCCTGGAGAGGACTTGGTACCGCGATGATGCTCATCGCATCACGGTTTCCTCGCAGATAACTTTCCAGGTTGCCTAACAAGGATCGTGCATCCAATCGATCGGTCTTTTGACGTTTGGTGCGGTGGTTTTCGAGTAGCTGTGGCGCCACCACGTAATTGACCGCTCCGCGTTTGGTCAATTCGCGGTGATACCAGTACCCACACGGCCCCGCCTCGTAGCAGCTGTAGACCTTGATTCCCGCCTTGACCCACTCTTCGACTTTATCCAGTAGCTTCCAAGGATCCCACTGCTGTGCAGGCTTGGGCGTTGAACCGTCTAATTGACGACACTCCGTGACCTGCCTGGCGTGCAGGTCCAATCCCAATTTGATCACTTCCGGTTTGGATTTCTCCTCACCGTCTGTAGTTTGGTTGTCGATATCCTTTAGCATATAGCCGACAGTATTGCGCAAAACGCTTTGCTGTCGGCTCATGTCATCTCGCTACACATAGCGCGCTCGAACTCAGCAAACGCACCGAGCATCTGCATAGCAGGGGACAAAGGCATTATCGTCACCGTGTGCAGACCGCTTTTGCTCGGTCTCATAGCCGAGCCAAGACAGGCAATCCGTTTGAGAACAAAAACCTGATATTACAACTTAATAATATGTAGTTCAGTCACTTATAGAAAGTTATAGGCCCAATTTACGGGAGACAAAGTAAAAATCAATTGACTTGTTCTGTAGACTGTTAAATTACCAGCAGTGAGTGCTTCTCTGGGCATTCTGGAAGGTAGGTTCGTTTAGGGCTTGCACGACTAGAATGCTGAGAGGACAAGAGAAGGTGGATCCCGGTCAAGGATTCTCTGGCTCTGACTCTCAAGGTAAAACGAGCAAAACCTGAGACAGAACCAAAAATGAAAATCATAAAGTTTTTTTTGGAATGCACCGTTGTGATGGAACGAGATGCGCTACGTTCATACCTCGACCAATATGAAGCGATGGAGAATGATGCCATCGACGAAGGTCGTAGTTTCTGCGGCCGCGGCTCTGACACTAACCTCGCGGTCCGCGAGCAGCAAAAAGCCAGACAAGCCTTCTTGGGGGTCGGAATAACTTCTTCCAAGCACCAATCTGCCGCTGAATCGAGTCCAGGGCATATCCCTGCTCACTCAGTGACCTCGCAAACGACCCGATATATGACGCGAGAGAGCCTTCCGGCGCCCGCGAAAGAACTACTTGGTTATCGATAATACACTTCACGGTGGACCCTTTCCCCCTGCACGGGGCTGATGGAAGGAGTCAATATTATGTCGGTGCCGCTTCGCGCATTGTGCCGGAAATACTAGGCCGCCGTGCCGGTACAAGACATAGTCCGGAAGGGTAGATAGTGCCGCATATGTCTTTAGAGACATAGCGGGCACTCATGTGCTCTTCATCTCCTTCAGTCAGGAGTAGACATCGCAGTCATCGCCTTGTGGCTGGGTCACGAGAGCATTCAAACCACTCACGGCTATATCGAGGCCGACTTTGCCATCAAAGAGCAAGCTTTGCAGAAATTGGCCCCTGCCGGCTCAGTTCATTAATGCTGCCTCGTAGGGGCACGATCAGTTCTCTTCAGGATTGGTCGTTTGAAGTGCGAATCAATCGTAAACCATTTACGAATACGCGCCATCTTATGCACAAGGAACAGCAAGACGACAACAACACCAAGGAAATCAGGATCATCCAGGACATTGGGATCTGGAAGGTCATCAACCATGAGGGCCGCACCCTAGACGCAACTCGTACCCGGGCCGAGGCAGAGGAAAGTGTGGCCATACTCGAACAGTTTCCAGAGTACCGAGGGCGCTGGCCATGAATGCTGCTGAAGCTCAACTGGAAGTAGCTAGCTGTAGCCACATATTGCTTATAGTTGCTCGCTGTGGCCTAGCAAAATGAAAGCTAGTTAGGTGGAAAGGTAACGGCTCATGAAGGCGCGCAACTCAACCCCGTTAAGAGGGAAATGGGGCGCGCGCAAATGCGTAGAGCCATTTTGAGAAAGGCGCGGCTGGCCCGAATTGGGCCGAAGGGCAAGCAAGCAGCGAATATCCAGGCGCTGTAATTTCTCGCCACTTTCGTCGCCTTGACAAATGGCTCTTCGCGAGCCGTTTGCTTGCCTCGTCGCGCGTCGTGGACGGCGTTCCGGTGGCGACCGGGATCGTCAGTGTAGGCGACTCATGGGCCTGCACGAACCCGTCGCTCGCGCGCGGGATCACCATGGGCCTCATGCACGCCCTCGGCACGGTAGAGGTCGTTAAACAACACCTGGACAATCCCCTCGCGCTAATGCTTGCACAAGACTCCATGACCGAGACGCGGTTGACACCCTGGTACCGCAACACGATCGAGATCGATCGTACGCGGATCGCCCGGTTAACGCGTCGATCGAGGGTCGGCCTGAACCGCAGCCGACAGACCCGCCTGCCCGCATCGCCAACGCGCTTCTCGTCGCGATGATGTACGCCGCCGACATCTTCCGAGCCGCTGTCGAGATGAGGTCGCTCCTCGCGTTGCCGCAGGAGGTCATGGCACGGCCGGGAATGGTCGACCGGATCCTAGAGGTCGCCGGCACTCACGAGGCGGTGGTGCCTCCCGGGCCGTCTCGCCAGGAGCTGCTCCATATGCTGGCATAGAGAAAAGGGAAGGCGGAAGTGTTGCAGGTCAACGGCATTTCGGTTCATGTGGAAGACCACGGCAGCGGTAAGCCGGTGCTCCTGCTCCATGGGTGGCCGGATTCTGCATATCTCTGGCGCAACCAGATCCCATTCCTCGTCAATAACGGCTTCCACGCGATCGCGCCGGACCTGCGTGGCTTCGGACGCTCCGATCGCCCCGAAGGAGTTGGCGCGTATTCTCTGCAGAACGCGGTTGGCGATGTGGTCGGCATTCTTGGCAGGTTCGGTATCGACGCCGCGGACATCGTTGGCGACGACTGGGGAGCCGCCGTGGCGTGGTTCACGGCGACGGCTCATCCGAATCGCGTTCACAAGCTAGTCGTTCTTTCCGTGCCACATCCACTTGCGCCGCGCACGCTGCGGCAGCGGGAAATGGCCTGGTACCAGCTGTTTTTCCAGTTCGGGGTTGTAAGCCCAAACCGCCGAAAATTCCGTCAGGCAATTTCGGACAACATTTCTGGGTCTAATGGGATCGAATCCACAACTTGACGGAGCTTTTCTTCGCCTTCTTCCAGCGCCAGGTTTGCCAGGATGGCATCGAGATCGATCGGAATTCTTTTGCCACAAAAGGTACACTCTGTTCTCGCTATTTTCTGAGCTGGAAAGGGATCTGATCAGTCTGCGCACTAAAGAAGCCTTTCAGCTAAAAGAGCGCGGGGTCAGGTGCTCGGAAAGCCCAAGGGCACCTTGCAGAAAAGCAAGTTTGACCAGCACCTCGTGAGGATCAAAGAATTGCTGAGTTACGGGCTCTCGGTTAGGAAAATCGCTAGGGTTCTAGGTTATTCAAGTCACATTGCGCTGAATACCTACATCAACAAGCGGGGGCTCCATCAGGTAGCAAAAGCCTGAAACCCAGCTCGACGGAATTTTCGGCGGTTTGGGCTTACAACCCCTTACTCTTGATTGCTGCGAACAATGCCGAGCGGAGAACAGGATTCGGCGCGCCCGGTGCTGCCTTCGGCCATAAAGGGAGTTGTACGACTTTGCCGGGTGCCGGTGGTTCGGTGCATCCTTCTGCGGTTTCGCGTGCCCTGCCCTGCTCCGCGATTTTCTGAAAGCGTTGAAGGACGCGGCTAAGTTCGCCGTCCTGCTCGTCGCTTTTTGGCTGCGGCTCAGTCGCCATTCACTTCAGCCTTTTTTTGTTGTTTTCATGAAATCATCAAAGACTACTTGCAGCAATTCATTTAGCTTAAGGTCGCGGTCAAGAGCGGCTTGCTTGAATGCCTTTACGAAAGCCGGGGGCATTCTGAATTGCATCGGAACGAGTTCGGCAGAGGGTACAACGCCACGCTGCCGGGTCGCGCTTAACGGGTGGGATTTTACCGGGGCAAGGTCGCCGCTGTCGAGTGCTTGCGTTTTAGCCATGTGCTACCTTCCTTGTTGATTTGATATTTTCATTAAAACATGCTTTCAACTCAGTCCACAAGGCTGAAATTTCTTCGGCTGCTGGTCCTCGCGGCGCGATCTCCGGGGCCGTGTTTCCCCCGGTCATGGCGGCGGCATAGGCAACGCGATCGGAAATAAATGATCTTGCTACTCGGCCATGTTCGGAAAGCGCAGCAATAGCTTGGGAGGTGATTGTCGCCTGTTGTTTGGCCTGTGTGATGACAAAGAGAAAGGGTTTCTCGGCGTCCTTCACAAGCTGAACAGTGTCGATGACTGCCCATAGGTCGGAAGGGGAAGGACGGACGGGAATTAAAATCATGTCGGCAAGGTCAATTAGCGCGGCGGTTTGCTCTGAGATAGTGGGCGCAGTATCAATGAAGCAATAGGCCGCGCCTTGTGCAGAAAGGGCAGCAAGGCCAGTCATGAGGCGTTCTAGCCGTACATCTCCGCGCTGCGGTGTCTCGGGGGTGCGGCGCTCATGCCAGCGGGTGAGGGTGGCTTGTCGGTCAGTGTCGATTATCCAAGCCGGTGCGTCTCCGCTGCGCTCTGCTTCGACGGCAAGATGAGCGGCAAGCATGGTCTTTCCGCTCCCGCCTTTCTGCGAAGTAATCAAGATTGTTTTCATGAAAAACGCCTTTCAGCAAGACAGTCTTTGATGAAAGTATCAGATTCGCTATTTCGGAAGCAAGCGCCCTGTTTTAACCTTTCCGCGCGTCGCCGCGCGTCGGCAAAATACGGTCTTTCGGCTCGAACTGCTGTGGAAGTAGGCGGCACGTTAGGGAAGCCCGTAGCAACGCGAAGGGCCGAGGGCGGCTAACCCGCCGAGCCGGTGCCGCCGTTTAGGACAGGCGTTCAGGCAGCGGGTTTTTGGAATGGGGCAGGGGGGTGCCTAAGATCAAGTTACGGTGCGTGATGTATGGGCGCGGGTTCGGAACTGGGTTTGGATTTCGACGCACCGAATTCCGCTTCCGCTTCCTCGGGAAAGGCCCGAAAACGCAACCCATCAGCGGAGAAATCCACGCGGTTCGGCCATTCGAGGCCGAGCCTATCCGTCGCAATCCGCATCTTGGCCACAAAATAAGCCGTGTCGGCCAGGGGAGCGAAGACGTTCCCCTTAGCAATCACGGGCGACAGGTCAACGTCGGCTGTAACCCCATCCGACCATGTAACGGTGACGGTGTGGTTCGGGTGCGCGACGGCATTGGTAATCCGATACAGCATTCTCAGTCCTCGATGTCCTGCAAAGCTTACCCTCACGGGCAAGTTGCCAGTTTGAATATAACAGATCCCGGTGCTTTTGTCCCCAAGCGCGAATGGCCGCAAGATCACGCCCGCGCAAGTGTCCGGTGCCTGAAATAATGGTGCAGTCGTCCATGGCGATCTTGAAATCAAAATCGGGACTGACTGCATGAAAGTGCGGCACGCCATGGTCGTCGTAGTAAATCCTGATCTGGATTGAACCAATGTAAGCGATGGTTGGCATGGCTCTGTGGTGTGAATCCGAAAATTGAGCATGCGAAATTGCGAAATACCACACAACGATGTGCAATGCCATGGTGCCGCAAGTCGAATAAGCCGCCGAGCCGGTGCCGCTGTTTTAGGGCTTCGGCTTGGGTCAGCGCCACAATTTTTCGAACCGCGTCGGATTGGTGGCCGTGTATTTGACAGTGTGCTGAATGTTGCGGTGTCCGAGATAATCCTGAATGAGCCGCGTATCAGCGCCCTGGTCAGCCAGGGCGAAGCCGCAAGCGTGGCGCAGCATGTGGGGATGAGCGAGCAGGGGCAGGGAAGCGGCTCTGCTGTACGTTATCAGGAGCAGGTTGACGGTCGATCGATGCAACGGCTTGCGCTGCTCACTGACAAAGAACGCCTTGCCGGCCGGCTTCATCCGGGCGCGTTCTTTGAGCCATGCGCTGATGGCCCTCAGCTCGTCGCCGCGTAAAGGCTGCGTCGTCGATAGCCCGCCCTTCAACCGGGCCACATGCAGCACGCGGCTTTCGGTGTCCACCTGGTCGAGTTTTATTCCGCAAGCCTCCGACACGCGCAAGCCATGACGGAACATGAGAAGCAACAAGCAACGGTCGCGGACTTCGTTCCTTCTGCCCTTGGTCGCTTCAATCAAGCGTTCAACCTCGCGCGACGTGAGGTGCTGCCGGTCGCTGATCTTCGACACCCCCCCGCCAGTGTTCCCCGACTTCCGAGACCCCATTTTTCCCCTTTTTGGCGTGTTGATCATTTTGTCGAGAGTTTGGCCTGTTGCATGCCCCGGAAACCCGCATGAATAGGGGAGGGTACTTTTCAACTATGAACAAAAGGAATCATTTTGTCGAGTGTTTTGACGGGACAGACGGTTTTTTGCTTAGGAAACGTGGCGAGTTGCATCGCGACTATTTTGTTCGCCTTCCCCCAGGGTTTTACATAGCATCGACACATCATGCGCGCGCGGGCGGAAGTGTTCATCTCTGCAACCACTCGCGAGCTGCGCAGTTACCGCGAGGAGGTTAAAAATGCGCTGCTGACTCTTGGCATCTTTCCGATCGAGCAGACCAATTTCAGGTTAGCTCACGGCCCGCTAACTGCGAAGCTGCGCTCCCTCATCGCTCCGTGTGACGCCTTGATCCACCTTGCGGGCTTTTACTACGGAGCGGAACCCTCGCAACGTCCGTCCGGTAAACCCCGGCGCTCTTATACACAAATCGAATACGATGTGGCGCGGGAACTCCGGAACCCGCTTTTCCTTTTTCTCGCCGCCGAGAACTGCGGGTTCGATGATAGCCCAGAACAGAGCGAAGAGGAAAGAACACTGCAACTTGCGCACCGGCGCGCCATCGAAGAATGCGATGACGTTTACTACTCGTTCGCGAACCACGAGGACCTCGCACGCCTCGTCCGCGAACTGGAGCTCCCAGCCCGCAGTGCGGAGGCACCGCGCCGAGTGGTTAACCTTCCTTACAACTCCCTCGGCCCGCTCTTTAAAGGTCGCGACGCCGCACTGGCCGATCTGAGGCGGCGGCTGCGAAGCGGCCCTTGTCAGGCGATCCATGGGCTGGGAGGCGTGGGCAAAACGCGCCTCGCAATCGAATATGCGTGGCGCCATGCGAGCGACTACACGGCGCTGCTCTTTGTTAGTGCTCGCTCCCGGTCGAGTTGCGCGCGAACCTCGCCGGGCTCTGTAATCCGCTGGTCCTAACCTCCCGGAGCAGACTCAGCCAGAGGAAGCCGCGCGTTTGAGCGCCGTATTCCGCTGGCTAGGCGAGAATCCCGGCTGGCTCCTAATTCTCGACACCGCCGACACACAAGAAGCTGCTTCCAGAGTCGAGGAAACGCTTCCGCGATTCCGGGGCGGGCAGGTGATCATCACTTCGCGAATTGCCGACTGGAGTCCTGCGGTCCAGACCGCCGAACCCCTTAACGTGCTTGACGAAACAGAAGCCGCGGCGTTCCTGTTGGAGCGCACCGAGGCCAAGCGGCGCAGGACACTCGCTGACCCTCAGGAGGCGGTGGCGCTGGCGCGCGAGATGGGCGGGCTGGCCTTGGCGCTGGAACAAGCGGGCGCTTACGTCGCCAAAAACGGCCTATCTTTTTCGGAATACCGGCAGCGCTGGAAGTCGCGTAAAGCCGAGGTGCTCGCCTGGTACGACAAACGCCTGATGAACTACTCGAGCAGCGTGGCCGTCACGTGGCAAACCACGATTGAAGAGTTGTCTCAGTCGGAGCGCAAGTTGCTGAACATTCTAGCCTGGCTTGCGCCTGAACCCATACCGCTATCACTACTCGAAGGCAATATCGTGGACGGCGCGGATGCTCGCGATGCGCTCGCAGGGCTAGCTTCCTGGAGCCTCGCACGTTGGATGGCCGACAGGGAGGGGTTCACGGTTCACCGTCTGGTGCAGGAGATCACGCGCCAGTGCCTCTCCGATAACAATAAGAACGATGCTCTTGACGCGGCGATCACCCTTCTAGATCGCGCGCTGCCATCGCCTGAGTGGGACCAGAAAGGCTGGCAACTCTGGGAGCAGCTTGCCCCGCACGGCCGCACCCTGCTCAATCGCTTAGGAGACCATGGCCTGGAGCCCAAAGCCACGCGGATAATGAATGACCTGGCCGAATGGCTCAACAATCGAGCCGAGTACGGCGAGGCCGAGCCACTTTACCGCCGGGCGCTAGCCATTACGGAAAAGAGCTTCGGCCCGGATCATCCCAACGTGGCAACAAGGCTCAACAACCTGGCCGAGCTCCTCAGCGCCACCAACCGACTGGCTGAGGCCGAGCCGCTTTACCGCCGGGCGCTAGCCATTACGGAAAAGAGCTTCGGCCCGGATCATCCCAACGTGGCAACAAGCCTCAACAACCTGGCCGAGTTCCTCAGCGCCACCAACCGGCTGGCTGAGGCCGAGCCGCTTAACCGCCGGGCGCTAGCCATTACGGAAAAGAGTTTCGGCCCGGAGCATCCCTACGTGGCAACACACCTCAGCAACCTGGCCGGGCTGCTCCGCGCCACCAACCGGCTGGCTGAGGCCGAGCCGCTTTACCGCAGGGCGCTAGAGATTAGGGAAAAGAGCTTCGGCCCGGATCATCCCAACGTGGCGTTCCAGCTCAACAACCTGGCCGGGCTGCTCCGCGCCACCAACCGGCTGGCTGAGGCCAAGCCGCTGATGCGCCGGGCGCTGGCCATCGATGAAGCGAGCTTCGGCCCGGATCATCCAAACGTGGCAACCGATCTCAACAACCTGGCCGAGCTGCTCCGCGAGACCAACCGGCTGGCTGAGGCCGAGCCGCTTTTCCGCCGGGCGCTAGAGATTAGGGAAAAGAGCTTCGGCCCGGAGCATCCCGACGTGGCAACCGGTCTCAACAACCTGGCCTTGCTGCTCCGCGCCACCAACCGGCTGGCTGAGGCCGAGCCGCTTTTCCGCCGGGCGTTAGCCATTGATGAAAAGAGCTTCGGCCCGGAGCATCCCGACGTGGCAAGAGGCCTCAACAACCTGGCCTTGCTGCTCCGCGCCACCAACCGGCTGGCTGAGGCCGAGCCGCTTTATCGGCAAGTGCTGCGAATCCTCGTTGAGTTTTGGCGTCGCACGGGGCACGAGCATCCACACTTCCGCACAGCCATCAATAACTACGCCGGACTGATTTCAGCGATGGGCTTGAGTCAGGACGCAATCGCGGCACGCGTGCGCTCGGCGATCGAGGGCGAGCCGTAGGAGTCGGCCTGAGGCCAAGCCAAGGCCGGCCCCGAAGTCAATGAAACTTACATTGAACTTCTTCACTGCCACGATCCGTAACCGGAACACTTGACAGGCCTACGCTCGCGCTTGTTGGCAGTTTTTTGATTGGTGCAAAGCTCACGGCCTCTGCCCCGGAAATCCGGGGCAGACGGGGAGGGGGCTTTGAAATATCTACAAAATGTCTCATAAAGTCCAGAGTGGCGGCGGAAGAGGGGCTTTTGCGGGGTGTGTGGGATCATAATGTCAAGGGGGCGGAGCGAGCATTTTGCTTTTCTAGGGACGTTTCACTATGGACCTTTGACGATTTGCGATATGCAATGGATCTTTCCTACCTCGTGTCTTTGGAAACCATACTTGCGACGCTTGGCGTAAAGCGGCTAGGCGAGATACTCGCACCGTTCAGTATTCGCCTTTGTGAGCCGATGTTGATCAAAAGGAACGCAGAAGCTCGCGTCGCTGAATTGCGTTTGGCGAATAATGTAATATCCGAGGCAGAAGAAATATTGCCCGAGGGGACGAGGATTGAGTACAACAAAGAAGGGTGGAGGTTAAGTACGACAACAGACCCCAAAACGCTCGCCTTACGTAAGCGCAGTCTTACCCGAAATGCCGCCAAGGAATTGATCGGTCAGTATTGTCTCGAAGGTGTTATTGCGGCAACGGCTGAAGAGGCTGCGAAATTTACGTCCGTACCCGATGAAAAGCCTGATCCTACCTTCACTATCCGTTTACTGGGATACGCGGAGGGCATGGCTGACACGTACCTGCAAGAGTTGTGGGGGAAGGTTTTCGCAGGCGAGATAAAACAACCGGGTTCCTACTCGCTTCGCACTCTGGACGTTTTGAGCGCGATGACGCAAAAGGAGGCCGAGCGTTTCGTTGCCGCTTGCCAGTATCTTGTATGGACTCCCCACTATCGATTTATCCCACGCGCCATTACATTTTTACGTGGTTCCGGTTTTGCCATGCGAGACTTCACGGAACTTGCCGAAATAGGACTCTTTCAAGAGACCGAGCTCTCGATAAACCCTTTTGGAGTAGGGCTGAACGAACACTATTTTGGCTTTTCTGACGCAGCTCTAGCCGTGACCAAAACTCAAACCCGTACTAATACGGTCAGGCTTAATCCTGGTCTGAACATTTGGCCCTTAACAAAGAGTGGCAGAGACCTTACTAAATTTTTCCTTTGGAAAACTCCGAACGGGTACGTTGAGAATTTTCGTGAGGGTATTCGAAAAATCGGCTGGGAATCGAGGATCGGAAAGATTGCGGATTATTCTAATCCTGCGTTCGAAGAAAGTAATTAGTCGCCGGCCACAGCGCGCCTCTACGCGCTCATTTTGCACTAGACAATTGACACACACGAAGCCCTTTGTTTACGGGCCTTTACGTGATGTGGCAAATCTTACCCTTTGTGAAACGGATTGTATCCAAGCCGGATCGCCTCGTTGTAATCCTGCAGCGCGCCCTCTTTGTCGCTGAAGACGTCGGCAAAGTCCGGCTTGAGCCGTCGAGACAGGAGTGCGCATATGCCTGACCGCGAGATGAGCACACTCGTCCATGGCGTCGAGCTTAACGTGGAAGGAAGGGCGGTATGCTTGTACGGAACCCCAACTGCTGCAATCGCTGCATCACGGAATGAGCAATTCCAAAATGTCTGGCTCGATTTCTAATTCCAGATCGATCCATTGAAGCCCGGGCACGATTTTCCGGTCTGGGTGGATGACGATTCTCCACTCATGTTGGTAAGAATATTTGTGATGCTTGCAGAAAGGCATGGGGGGCATTTCATCCCACTTCGGCAGATTGTACGGATCGACATAACTGACTTGGTCAAAATATAAGGTCCAGCCGGGCAAAACAGTTTGAATCGCTCGTTTAATGGACCGCAGAAATTCGTTCATATCGTAGAACACCACAAAGCAATCATAATCAAAATCTGCCAAAAGACGATCGTGCAGACCCCGTGAGAGACACCACACGTAGAAGTCGCAATCGTAATTTATACGACCTCCCCAATCCCGGACTAGACCCGGCTTAGAGACCGTTCCGTCTGGAAGCGTGATCTGAACATTGTCCGGCCGAGCCCACCAGTTTAACGCAAGCTCATCGTCTCGAACCGCTGAATTTAGACTGGAGTCCGCATAATGGCTGCCCGCAAACAGACGAAGGCTTCCATGATCAACGAGATCCCTTAAAAACCGCGATTCGCCGAACTTGCAAAACTGACCTTCGCGTTTGTCTCTCCGTCGACGATATGCTGCAGTGACCGGAGAGCTGGAGGGATATGTTGGGGTCGGGATGGCCGCGCCGTCTAGGAACCTATCGAGATTCAAATGTCCTCGCAGAAGCGTTTCCTCGTGGGTTTCAGTAAACACTCTCCACAAAGAAGAATCTGCCGGAAGCACGCCCGTTTTTCCATTCGGCTCAAGGGTCGCAAGGTTTTCCATCAGATATCTTAACCTCGCCCGCACCTCCTCGTCTTTGACGCGGCCCAGATACCTGCGCCTACGATATTCACTCCTCCAGGCCTCCGAGATACCCAACGGAATTTGATCGACCATGGACAGACCTCACGCACGGAATACCGCCTAATTCCAAGTAAAAATCTGGAGATGTTAGAGTTAGAAGCCGGCCAGATAGAAAGGTCCCGCCCCGAAGCGAGGTGGACTTGTCGACCAGCACGACGGGATTACTGACGTGGCCATTGACCGGACCCGCGCCGGCCTGGCGGCCCGCCTCGGATCGCGGCGTGAGGGTTGGACGACCCGCCAAATTGACTCCTCACCAGCAGCAAGAGGTGATTCGCACGGTACGCGACAGCTCCAAGACAGCGGTTGATGCCGCTCGGTTACTGGCGCGCGCCACCGATTAAAAAGCTCGATTGCGGTAGATCTAATCGCCTATATCCTGACCGTGATTATAGGTAGTATTGCAACAAGTGAGCATGCAAATCGCGGAGCAGTTGATCTTCAGTTCGGGTTGCGCCGCGCAAAGGGCCGATCTGTGGGTAGGTGTTGACAGACATCTGCCCAATGCCGCTTATATTCATGCCTGGAACCCGATAGAATAGCAAGTAGCCGGCGACGTGGGTAGAGAACTGGCGCTGCAGCGCACGAGCGTGCTGAGCCATAAAGGACTCTAGGCGCTGTTTAACGACTGACCAGAATTCGTGCTGGTTTTGCACTGCAACTATGTTCGGAGGAAGCAAATATTTCCCGTAGAAAGTTGATGGATAGCGTGGCGTACCAGAAGCGTCGAGGTGAACAATTTTGGAGACGTTGATGCCGATCATGCCCAGGCAGACCTTGCTCTGGGGTTGATTTGCGAGCCTTTTGCGAAGCTGCGACCCAGCTTCTTGCAGATTTCCGTCTAGCGCATTCGGATTTTGCACACGTTTGCATTCGCAGAGGATCGCTGTGTTCTGAAATTCGAAGATCAAGTCAGTGGGATCGCCGAGGTCAACCGGCAGACTCCATTCCTTAAGAAGCGCCGCCAGTTCAAGCTCGAATAGGATGTCGCGCGGTTCGGTCTTTTTGCCTTCAGCGCTGGTGTACGGTTGCCCACCGACAACACGTCGCAGTTTTTCTGCCAGTCGAGCGGAATTGTCCGTTTGAAATTGTCGCCAGACTTCGATCAGTGCATTTGCTTCGAAATGGGTTTCTATAAATTCTGGTGGCGAAATCTGCTTAAGAATCTGGTCAGTGCGATTCTCCAATATTAGCCTAAATACTTTGCTAAGATTGTCTCGATAAGTTTGAGATCTGCCGATGGAACTGACTCCGGGCAGTTTTTCGAGCCAGTCCATAGCGCTGTCGAATTCGGCAAACGTCTTGGCTTGCGATTGCTTCTTAATCTTGGGTCGATAATCAGGTGCCATGATTGGGTAACCTCTCTTTAACGAGAAAGACGCGCCCCGGTCTTGAGCTTGATCTCGAACGCCAAAACACGCCGTAAACGACTACCTCGGCGCCTGCACAAGCCTGACCAGGACGTTGATGTCACCGCGTACGACGTTCCCGGCTCATAAATGCGTCGTCGCGCTCCCCCATCGCTTTACGCGGCCATCCGGGCCGAACGTTACCACTAGCGCGGTCGTGTCGGTGAACGGGCCGTAGAACGGGATAAACTTCTTGCCGAGTCCAAACGCGTAGACCCACGATTCAGTGCCATCCCACGCCGTGGCTTTCGTCATCGGCTGTTGGAACGCGGCGAGTACTTCGGCCTTAGTTTCGCCAACGCAGGCGGTTCCGGTCCCCCGGCGCAGGCACTAAGCGCCAGCGCCACTGCCGCAGCAGAAAGTCGTCCATTTTTCATTTGTTCACCATTTCGTTGTTGTAGCCGGCTTGCCCGAAATCTTTGGCGAGACCGTAGTAGTTTCTCACGTCACTCAACATGGCGCTCCCTTTCTGTGCTCTCGATTGAAGTATTCCTGCACCTGCCCGAGGACTTGCCGTTTGTTGAGCGTGCCGCTTACAAGAGCGTTAATCCAATCGAGTTGTTCTGGTGGAAGCTTGGCGAGCGCAATGCCCAGGTAATCGGCTATCGCACGCTTGGCTGCCAACGCATTGGGATAGGTGAATTCCTGGAAGGGATCCGGGTCCGTAAACCTAATTACGGGCACTTCCGAGTTACCGAGGAGCAGAGCGGCTTCGGGACTGTTTTCTAGAGCGACCCGCGGCAAGGCCAATTGTTCGGCGAGCGCCTCGATTCGGTCCGCCCGCTGTTGGGTGGGAGTCTTCTTAAATGCGCGGTACCGATACAGAGGAATTGGCCTGCCAACCGGCGCATAAGGACCGAAACGCTTGTCACTGTGCTCGACATACAACTCGTTGTCGAAGATACCCCACCAAAGTATGACCGTTTCCCCGGCTACCGTAATTGATCTTGCACTCTGCAAGGATTTCGCGATATAACATATTATTCTTTTTCTGCTAGCGGGTCGTTCGATTTCCTCATCCCCCAACGCAGCTATGTCTATGGCGTCGCTGGATCCGGTGTGTCGGCCGCTCATAGCGCCAGTTAACTATCCTCCCCTATGAAACCTCCCTTCAGAATAAGCGTCGTTCGAGTGCTTGGCTTTGCCTTGTTATCTTCCTTTCTCAACCCACCCGCTTTTGCCGCAGGCGTCACCGTTCGGTTTGTAGGCGAGCCGAAGCAGTGGGATGAGGCTGTCCGTCCGTGGTACCAGGCCGTGACCGAAGAATGGGCCAAAAAAACGGGCAATAAGCTCGAATATATCGGCCGGCCCAATGACTTTTCGGAGATCTTGCCGTTGTTTCAGCAACAGTGGGCCGCGAAAAGTCCGGACGTGGATGTCTACCAAATCGACGTGATTTGGCAGGGGATCGCGGCCCCGCATGCGGTTGATCTGAAAAAGTACTTCAAAGAAGACGAAATCAAAGCCTACTTCCCGCTTATCATTGAGAACAATACGATTGACGGCAAGCTCGTTTCGATACCCGTGTATACCGACGCTGGACTGCTCTTCTATCGGACCGATCTGCTAGAAAAGTATGGTTATAACGCACCGCCCAAGACCTGGGAAGAACTGGCGGCGATGGCAAAGAAGATCCAGGACGGCGAACGCGCGGCAGGCAAGCCCGATTTTCAAGGTTTCGTGTTTCAAGGCAGGGCCAGTGAGGGCCTCACCTGCAACGCGCTAGAGTGGATTTACAGCTACGGGGGTGGCTCTGTGATCGAGCCGGACAAGAAAATCACTATCAATAACCCGAATGCGATCAAGGCGCTCGACAACGCCCACAGCTGGGTTGGCACCATTTCACCAGCGGGGGTTACTACCTATGACGAAGAAGAAGCGCTCAAAATTTGGCAAGCCGGTAACGCCGCTTTTATGCGCAATTGGCCCTTCGCCTATGCAAGAGGCTCGGATCCCAAGAGCCCGATCGCTGGCAAATTTGACGTCACTGTTCTGCCGAAGGGCGGCAATAGCGGCAAGAATGCTGCCTGCCTGGGCGGCTGGCAGTTAATGATTTCCGCTTACTCTAAGGTGCCTGACGCCGCCGCCGATCTAGTTCGATACCTCTGCTCGGCAGAGATTCAGAAGAAACGGACTATCGATTGGAGCCTTCTTCCCACCCGGCCGGCCTTGTACAGCGACCCGGACGTACTCGCGAAATACCCTTTTTTTAAGACCATGCTGGACGTTTTCAACAACGCCGTAGCCCGGCCTTCAACTGTCACCGGGGCCGATTACAACCAGCTGTCGACGGCGTTTTTCCAAAACGTAAACAAGGTCCTGACGGGTGCGGAGTCCGGGAAAGACGCCGTCGACCAAGTTGAAGGAGTGGCTAAGAGCATCGTGCATTAATTAAGGCCCAGCTCACGGACCCTTCGACAGGAATGCATTGGGAGAGAACTGTGGATCGCCTTCATCGGTCTCTGCCTTGACCGCCGATCTCTCCGGAATCCATCTGTCATTGGCCGCCACCCCGTACTCCTGGAGATATAGGGTAACAGGAGGGAAGCTGCGATAAGACCTAAACAAGCGCTGCATGGCCCCTTTTCTGAAGGGTGCCCACTACATCCGATGGCGGCCGTTATCAGTTAATATGGGTCCGCGCCGATATTTTTGAGCTGTTCTCAAATAATGTGAGCCCATTCTCACGCAATGTGAGCCGGAGGACCCCGTTATTCTCAGTTAATTTGAGCCGGAAACGAGCGATGTTTTTGAGCCGAGCCGATTATGTTCTCAAGCCGCTACAGATAAGAGTTGCGAATCACCGCGCGGAGTTGTTGCCGATATACAGGTCCGGTTGCCTTCCATTCTCTAACCAGATCGCGCAAGGTCTGCTCATCGACCACGGGAAAGACGACTTCTCGCACAATGCCGTCGGGATGCTCCAGAGTGGCTTCTGCTAACTGAAATAAGAGATTGTTCTTGCCGGCCACGCGCTTGAGATCCTCGATCAGTTCGCGTTCGATGCGTTCCTCCGCCTTGGCGCCAATGCGGTGCACGGTGTCGATCAGCAAGTCGACAAGGTTGTCGGTAATTTCTTGGCCTCGCAAATGACAGTAGGCAGCCAGCAGTGTAGCTCGTAATGCAAGAGGGTGCCGTCGCAGCTCGTATGGTTCTTCCACGGACATCCGTTGGCGATAGCTTTTCAAAACCGTCGGCGACAAGGCTGCGAACAGATCTAGGGGCAGGAACAAGGCGCGGACCTGTTCCAATTTGGCGATCTCCGCGAGGACGGTCTCCAGACTGGCGCGGCCGGGATCGGCCCGAAGTTCCTGCAGCAAGCTGCGACCTGGCTCTTGCCCTTTCTCGTAAGAGAAGTGCTCCGAGGGTAGCAGTAGAGCATCCAGTCGTGCCTGCGTACCAACCGGCAGGCGCGTTAGCAACGCCTCGCAAAACCTTTCCTCATGCTGGTGAATGGCAGAGCGGACGAGCCGGTCGATGCGGTCCTGGGTGGGCGGCTCGATGTGCAATGACCGGCACCGCTCCATCAAGGTGGCTTTCAGCCGATCCATCTGACGATCCTGGTTCAGCACGTGTTCGCTCAGCCATGCTGCCAGCGCTTCGCCATCCTCCACGCTCGCCTCGCGAAAACCCAGGAGCGAACGGATCTGAGCGCGATGGTACTCAATGGAACGGCCTTGCCACTCATATTGAAGCCATTCGGCAGCGAGCACACCGACTTGGCGGGCGACGTATTCGACGGCGCGCTCTGGGACCTCTTGCGCATGCCGGGGAAAGCGGCCCTCGGCTTGGAAGAATTTTAGCAGAACGGCGAAACCCAGCCGAGTAGCGCCAGTCTTGTTGCCAAGAAATTCCCTCTCGGTCGGCAGCAGGCTCCACTGCGCTGCCAACTCTACAGGCGACCAATCATGCTTCATCGAGGTGCGACCTTCCTTTCGTTCTTGAAACGGCGGATTGCGGGATGGGAACGCGCAGTATATCATTTCGCAGAATGGCTGAAAGGCGAAGTTAACGCGGGTCGAAAAGGCCCAATTCCATGCCAAAGCAGGCACGAAAACGAACTCATTTCCTATCCGCAAACAAAAAGACGAAATTCGGTATCGTTTCCAAGATGGTCCGCCTAGCACGCAAAGAGCGCTTGAACTACGACGACTTCCTTTATGTCTGCCAGCAGGTGCGCAAAAAACTGGGACTGCGGCGGCCCGAAAGGCAGCAAAAGCTGCCGCAACTCCTTCCGGCGACTGTGCTGACACGCTTCTTTCAGGTCATTGAGGAATGCGGCGACGTTCAGCACGAGATTATGCTGAAACTGCTCTTCTACACCGCCATTCGGGTGAGTGAGCTAGTCCGAATCGAGACGACGGATGTGGATCTCGATCACTGCAAAATCTTCATTGACCGAGGAAAGAGAAATAAGGATCGGTACATTCTATTCCCAGAAAGCTTCCGCTTGGTGCTTAAGAGCCATCTGAAAACAAATCCTAAGAACCACTATTTATTCGAATCGCGGCGTTTTGGGGCATTCTCGCCCCGGCGCGTGCAACAAATTGTGCATCAGTACCGGCAACGGGCAGGTATTCCCCAACCAGTGCATCCGCACCTATTCCGTCACCAGATGCTCACCTATCTCACATCGCAAGGCCTGTCGGATGCTCAGATCCAACTGATTTCGGGCCATAAGACCAAGAAGAGTTTAGAGGTCTACCAGCATCTATCGTTGCAAGCCGTCGAGAGTGCATATCAGGACGCGGTACACTCTCTCAACATTTGAGGTGCGCTAGATGGCGTTGACTGTGTATCAACTCAAGGTAGTCCTGCGAGACGTCAAGCCAGCAGTTTGGCGACGCGTCTTGGTTGCGCATGACGCGACCATCAGGACACTTCACGAAACCGTGCAGGTGGTCATGGGTTGGGCAAATTGCCATCTGCACCGGTTTATCATTCACGGAAAGGAGTATGGTGTCGCTTACGAGGGCGGCATCAGCTTCGCCGATAATCCCGATAAGGTCAGACTCTCGGACTTTCGCTTCCAACCTCACGAAGGGTTCAAATACGTGTATGATCTCGGCGACAACTGGGAGCATGACATTCGTGTAGAGAAAATCCTCGCATTGGACCCAGCGCGAGCATACCCGGTTTGCATTGGTGGAGCGCAGCCTTGTCCGCCAGAAGATTCCGGAGGCCCTTGGCGCTATATGTCTCTGCAGCGCACGAGAAAACCTCACAGAGAGCATCGGAAAACGCGTTCACCTGGCAAGGCCAAGGATACTGAGGATCAGTTCGATCCGGACGGTGTCAACTTCCTCCTCCGTGATCTTCAGAGTGGCTGGCTGAGAAGGTTTGATGAGGGCAAATGACACCTCCGCCCCATACCTACTTTGCGGCTGGTGACACGAGTGTTGGGTTTACCCCTTTTTGACGCGGTGAGTGTATATACACACCGTGAACCCGTTTTGTCGCGATTGTGGCTTTCAGGGTCATTTACGCTATTTGTTCAAGGCCAAGGCTGCAGTTTCGAGATCGGATAGAACAGCAGACCAACGCTTTTCACCGAGAGTTTTGACGGCGGCGTTTTGGGCTGAACGCCAAGCCGGCGTGAGTTCGTCCATCTGTTTTCGACCTTTCGCCGTGATTGCCAGTTCTACAAGCCTGCCGCGCCCGCCACCGCCGAGCTCCACCAAACCGTCTCGCTGCAATGGCCGGAGATTTCGCACGAGCGTCGTGCGCTCCATCCCCAGCCAATCACTCAATTCCGCCATGGTCCAACTGTCCCGGGCATTCAATGCCGCCAAGATCGACCCCTGCGTGGGACGGATTCCATGCCGCCGCATCTCCGCGTCAAAAAACTGCGTCACTACCCGCGTCACCCAGCGCAGGTTGAAACACACGCAGTTTTCCGGGACTGAAAAATCCAACACTTTCGACATTGTGGTGTGCATATACACTACAGCGACTGACCCTGTCAAATTTTGTTTCGTTTGAAATGATGCCTTCACAGGCCAACCTTGCAGTTCACTTTTTCAGCAGCAACTCTATGCCCTGGCGGGATAGGGAGTTCTTGGGTTCTCCGCCGCCTAAAAAATCCAAGAAAGGCGAGATTCGTGCCTTCTTTTCGGTAGGGGATTTTCCGAGCGATGCCAATAGTTCCGTAGGCGAATGGTACTGCCAAAGCTCCAGGCTAGCAGCTCTGATCGCCGCTCTGGCGCCCGCCACGTAGACCCGTCCTAGTGGAAGGCCGGAGGTTTTCGAGAGATTGCTCGAAATCCTTAACGACTTCGCTGATTGGCTTGGCTTGCGCGCTCACACGCTTCTCTCGTCTCCCCCTCGAGTAAGATAGTGATGGGGAGATAGTGGTTTGTCTTTACAACTTGCGCCCAGTCTTTATCACGTAAAAACATCACTTTGAATAAACCAAGCCGAAAATGAAGTCTCCATTCGGGTGGGCGAGAAGGGGCGGCGACGCGAAGCGATCCGCGCTAGGAGTTCCTACACGGCGCCTATGACGCAAGAGGATTCTCAGACAGAGACTACTGGAGAAGTGCTTCTGGCTGCCTTTGATCTCATTGCGGGCACCTCAGCATCGACCCGAGCCAAGACCGCGGAGACCTTTCTTGAGCTCTTAGGAGCGCGGGTGCGCAATCCCAATACGCGAAGCGCTTATCGAGTGGCTTGGCGCTCATTCCTTGCTTTTTGTTCGGCCCGTCACCTCGAGCTTGAGAGTGTAAAAGCCTATCACGTGGGGGCATGGTTGGATCAGCATCCGGGAAGCAGGTCGACGCAGAGGCAGCACCTGGCGGCCGTCCGGTTACTCTTCGATTCCCTGATGATGCGAAGGGTTGTTGAGTATAATCCAGCCGCTCGGGCCAAGCCGCCGAGGCTGGTTCGAGAATCCTCCCATACGCCGGTGTTTGAAGAGGCAGAAATCGTAGCGTTCTTGGACTCGATAAGCTCGTGGCGGAGGCATTGAGCCGAAGGATGAGGAGGAAGCCAATGCCTGGCTCATGAACTTTCTGGTCCGTTACATGGGGGAGTAGACCTTTGTTGGGATATCCCCAAGATCGACGCCGTGCTGAGCAACGCCCCTGGTGATTTCGAGCCGCAAACATCGTGCGGCTCAAATTCGTTTCGGTTGCCGCGGGATTTCGTTGGGCCACTGCCACGCGCGTCTACCAATGCTCAACTGCACCATTCGAGCTGCGCCAGGCTCTCCGCCCAGCGGTGAGTCATCGGCCGTCACACACAGCGCGAAATCGGATTCCTTCGTCAGCTTCGAGGTCAAGCGATTGGTAATGGCAATAACCTTTGCGCTGTATCTTCGCGCCTGTCGGCCCGCGATTCCGTCCTGAATGGGGAGGGGATCAGTTTTCGGTTTTTCCGTTGCAATCGTAGTGTTCTGGAAGTATTCCCAGCCGATCGGGCCTGTATGATCCAACGCGAGAAGAACAGCTTAGGTGTGAGCTTCTTGGTCAGGGGCATCGGCCATTGCTCCGCAGTTTGGCTAAATTCGGCGTCCTAGAGGCACAGCGGCCCGAGTAAATGGGTTCGGCAATAACACTAACCTGACATGGCAACCATAAAAGATGTTGCAAAACTAGCGGGGGTCTCTTTCAAGACCGTCTCGCGCGTGATTAACCGAGGCCCTTATGTTAGGGATGAAGTCCGGCAGAAAGTGCTTCGGGCGGCCGATACCCTAGAATACCGTCCGCTCCATCATGCCCGGCAAATGCGAACTCAGCGCTCAAAAGTCTTTGCTTTTCTTAGCGACAATATCGCCACGACACCTTTCGCAGGCCAAATCATCCAAGGCGCCCAGGAAGCGGCATGGCAGCGCGAGATGCTATTGTTAACATTCAATACCGATAGCGATCCGGCAATGGAAGCAGCGGCCGTGGAAGCCGCGCTCGAGCGCGGAGTGGAAGGCATTATTTTTGCGACAATGTACCACAGGGCCGTGCAGGTACCGAATGCTGCGTTCCGTCTTCCTCTCGTGTTGGTAGATTGTTTTGCGCGCAATGGACAAGTACGCAGTGTTGTACCAGATGAGTTCAACGGCGGCCTTTTGGCTACCAAATTGCTCCTCGAAAAGGGGCATCGTCGCATCGCCATGATTAACGCTGATCAGAAATACGTTGCGGCGGCTGAGCGTTTCAGAGGGTACCGCCGGGCGCTTGAAGAATTTGGAGTAGCGATCGATCCGGAGCTGGTTCGGACGGGCGATTGGTGGCAGGATGACGGCTACGAGCATGCGTTGGCGCTTCTACGACGTAAGCAAATGCCCACTGCAATCTTCTGCGCTAACGACCGGATAGCGATGGGTGTGTATGATGCCCTAAAGGAAAAAGGCTTCAGAATTCCGGAGGACGTTTCGGTGGTCGGATTTGATAATCAGGAATTACTTGCAGCGCACTCTCGTCCGCCGTTGACGACTGTTCGGATTCCTTTCTTTGAAATGGGTTCATGGGCGATCGACCAACTGATTGATGCCAAACCGGACGGAAATCCGTCAGCGCATGGGCCGGTCACGTTGGAGTGCCCGCTGGTGTTACGAGCGTCTGTGGACAGGCCGTCGTCCGCCGAAAACCGGAATCGGCGTATACAATCGGCAAAGTCACCGATCGGCGGTAAAACGTAGAATTTGAGAAATTAAAGTCGGAAATTTTAAGGACGTGTGATCAGCAAACGTAAGAGAGAAGAGTGGATTGGCAAATGAACTGCTTTGCGGTCAGCTGCTATTTTTGAATGAGAATGCGACGCTCGCTGTTTGCGGGATGAGAGAAAAACCGTCACAATAGCCTAATTGGATTCTGGAAAAATCCACTTCCAGGTGCCTAACTACTAACTATTTCATAACGTTGTTGAGTTGCTTTGCTGCGCGTCTCAATCCCTTCCGTTGGAGAGCCTTCGACCGCTACTTCGTTCTGGTTACGGCAGGGCCCGGAGGATTCGCGAACCACGAGCTGAGGCATAATCATCATGTGGCGAGGGGGCAGGCTTGGTTCTACTTGGCGTTCGAGCATTGCGTGAAACGCGGCGCTGGCAAGCTCCTTGCATGGCTGTCGCGCGGTGGTCAGCGCAGGAGAGACCAAAGTGGCGAAATTCACGTCATCGAAACCTACAACCCGGACATCTTTTGGTACATGCACCTCGTTCTGATGCAGGGCGCGAAGTAGTTGAGCAGCGGTGTGGTCATTGGCACAGATAAATGCATCCGGCCGACGCCCGGCGATAAGACTGCGAACGAAGGATTTGTCATCCAATGCACCGATGCGAACCCAGTCTGGATCCGGCTCGATACACGAACTTAAAAGAGCTTCACGCACGCCGGCGATGCGCGCATTGACGCTGGGTGCAGAAAGAGGATAGGCGACAAAATGGATACGGCGGCAGCCGAGCTTGAGTAAGTGTTGGGCAAGAATGAATCCGCCGGCCACATTGTCGATTCCCACGAGATCAAAGTCGCTCCGGAAGGGGTATGAAACAAAGTCTCGATCGACAAGAATGACCGGTATGCCCGCCTCGCGAAGCATCGTCGCCAATCGGCGGTTAACCTCGTCTCTTTCGGGTACCAACTCGTAGGGAGCGAAGAAGACCCCGCTCACCTGGCGCTCGATGAATTGATGACAGAGTTCTTCCGCGTGTTGCGAACCCGAGTCGGCGTCAAGCTTTGGTTCGCCCGACCCGCCCCAGACCAAGCTGTAGTTGTGCTCTCTGGCCAGACTGGCGATTTCTCCGCCAATAATCTGAAAAATCTCCGTATTACCAAGATCGGGCATCAGCAACGCAAGTACACGGGTTGTAAGAGCCTGTCTTTTTATGTCGCCGGGTTTGGCGAATGTGCCAGAGCCGGCGCGACGCTCTACAAGCCCCGCTTCCACCAATGATTGCAAGGCCCGCGCGACCGTCGGACGGGAGACCGAGAACTGCCGAGCCAGTTGCGCCTCGCTGGGCAGTCGGCCCTCTTGGCCGTAGCGACCAGCAGCCAAGTCATCGCGTAATTGCTTGGAAACCTGCTCATGTCGACTGGCGATTGCAGAAGGGTGGGGCATAGGGTGCTTACAAGTATGACATACTATCAGATGGGATAAACCGCGTCAATGTAAACCGAGTGCCATATCTGAAATGCGAGATTAGGATCATGGAAAGCAGGATTTCAAAGAGTCCTCCAACGCTTCGGCCCGTGCGCTGCATAACTCTCAGTTTGAGAAATACCGTGTTCACTGGAGGGACGAGCAACAAAGCAAAGAGCAGAGTGGGGTGTTTCGTAAATATGACATGTAATAAAATCAAACCATATGGTTATTTTTATTTACAAAGTAGGTTGACAGGTATGTCTTGTTTCCTTATGATCGGTGATGCGATTACTTCCCCTACCATCTGGCATCAGAGTGCATAAATTTTCCTTAGCACGGGCTAAAATATTTTTTTCGATAAAACTGACATCGTTGTCATTTCTTTCCATTTCTCTTCCTTCTTCAGACTTTGGTAGGGCGTCCACTTCAGGAGCGGGCGTATGAATGAAGACAACCAGCAGGGACCGGATTCCGGTCGTGTGAGATCTCAACCATGCCCCATCCGTCGCGCTGTCGCTCTGATGGAGGCCAATTTTGCCGCGAGGCTGAGCCGCGAAGAAATGGCGCGCGCGGCGGGTTTGAGCGTCTCTTATTTCAGTAAATTGTTTACCCAGTGCACCGGCCTCTCCCCGCACCGATACTTGGTGCGTTGCCGGTTGCGTCACGGCAAGAAGCTTTTGGCGACGCCAGAAGAAAATCTCTCGATAGTAGACGTGGCGGCCGAAGCCGGTTTTGCCGATCAGGCGCATTTCTGCCGGCATTTCCGGCGTACCTACGGCGTGAGCCCGCTGGCGTTCCGGCGCACTGCCCGGCGGCTAATCTGAATTTGAAAACCGGACGTCATGGTTATTCTCTTCGAAGCGTCACCGTCTCCCTTCACAGGTGAATGGCATGTCGAACCAGTCGCCCGCGCAAAATCCAATTTATATCTGACATTTCATTCCTCGCTTCCAACACTGCCAAAAGGCAATCCCGCCTTTTCCCACGCAAGTCCCGTCTCCCAAACTATATGAATCAGCAAATAGGTTCGCTTCGTTATTCACCCCTCGATTTATCTGCTCCTCGTCCTCGTGACGGCATCGTTAGAAAAAGACGTACGAATAAACAAATAATACAAACGTTCAATACACCGGGTGCGAATCTGTGTAATCCTGCGCTGCAGATCGGACGAGGAGTCCGTTTGGCAAGTGCGATTGCGCCTTAACCCCCCTTAAACTCCACTAGATCATATGAAAGTATCTACCCTATTAAGCATCGCGGTAGTTGCTGCCGCGCTGATGGACCCTCATCTGGCTCTTGGCCAGACTTACCAAGAGCCGTATCGCCCCCAGTATCATTTCACGCCGGCAAAGAACTGGATGAATGATCCAAACGGGCTCGTCGACTATCAAGGCGAGCACCATCTGTTTTTCCAATACAATCCGTTCGGGACAACCTGGGCTAATACCATCTCCTGGGGGCATGCCGTTAGCACCGATTGGGTGCACTGGACAGAATTGCCTGTCGCCATACCCGCAACAAGCACTATTTCCATCTTCTCCGGGAGCGCCGTGGTTGACGCGAACAACAGCAGCGGCTTTGGCACCCCGGGCAACCCGCCGCTAGTTGCCATTTACTGCGCGTCCTATATAACAGCCAGTACGGATCCAAATTACGGCTCGGTCATTCCAGCAGGTACCCAGGCCGAGAATATCGCCTTCAGCACGGATCGGGGGCGGACTTGGACCCAGTATGCAAATAACCCAGTGCTCAACCCATTAAGAGATCCCTCGATCGATCCCTTCAATTTCCGTGATCCGAAGGTGTTCTGGTATGCACCATCCCAGCAATGGATCATGGTCGTTGCGCTCTCCTCACAACATATGATCGGGTTCTACTCCTCGACGAATCTTAAGAATTGGACCAAGCTCAGCGACTTCGGCCCGGCCAACGCAATTGGTGGCGTCTGGGAATGCCCGGACCTGTTCGAGTTGCCGGTGGACGGAATCCCAAATAAAAGCAAGTGGGTGCTGGTGGTGAACCTGAACCCAGGCTCCGTCGCCGGTGGCTCGGGTGCTCAGTACTTCATTGGGGAGTTTGACGGAAAACAGTTCACCGCCGACAGCACATTCGATCCCAGCACACCTCCACCGGGAGTAGTTTTTCAGGATTTCGAGAGCGCTAACACATTTGCTGCCTTGGGCTGGACTACCACGGGGGCTTTCGTAGGGCAAGGCCCAGTCAAAGAGACCGGCCCCACCGGTTTTCTGGGTAACCAACTGGTGGACACGTTCTTTGGGGGTGACACTAGCGAGGGGACGGCTACGTCGCCCACGTTCAAGGTGAACAGCAAATATATAGATTTCTTAGTTGGTGGAGGCTATCACCCTCATAATCCGAATACAAGCCAGACACCGCCTCCAGGCGATTTGCTGTTTCAAGGCGCTGCTCTCAATCCCCCCAATCCAGGGGTGACCACATACGAGCAGCTCGGATGGACTGCAACCGGCAGCCTGGTCAATCAACCAGTGCCCACGGGTGCGATAGGAGGCCAACAGTACGTATCCGGGTTTCAAGCCTACAGTACGGGTCTCATAGACACATTTGTCGGCGGAAGTGATGCTCCTCAAGGTACCCTTACCTCACCTGTATTTACCATCACCCGGCCTTATATCAATTTCCTGATAGGCGGAGGCGATAATCCCTATCCGGGCCCCACCCCAACGGCCGTGCTGCTGCTCGTAAATGGCAAAGTGGTCCAATCCGCGACCGGACAAGACGACGAACTTCTTAACTGGGTGGCCTGGAACGTCAGCCAATACGTTGGACAGCAAGCCCAAATCGAGGTTGTCGACGAGAGTTCGGGCGGTTGGGGCCACCTCAACGCAGACCAATTCATGGGTGCTGACCGCCCGGCTCTACCGACGTCGACCGAAACCACAGTTGATCTTTTAGTGGACGGCAAGATTGTACGGAGCGCCACCGGTCAAAACAGCGCGCAATTGCAATGGGTTTCCTGGAATGTAGCTGAATTCGCCGGCCGCGACGCACAAATCGAGATTATCGATTACAACACCGGTGCGGATGGGTGGGGCCATCTATTCGCCGACGAAATAGTCTTCTCCAATGTTCCCAAGCAAGTGGCCAATTGGATCGACTATGGCCGGGACTTTTACGCAGTCAATTCGTGGAACAATCTACCGGACAATAAGAGGCGCTGGATCGGCTGGATGAACAACTGGGACTACGGGGGCTCGATTCCGACCTCCCCTTGGCGCAGCGCGCAGAGTATCCCACGCGATGTAAGCCTGGAAACCATCGATGGAAATGTTCAGCTGGTCCAGACGCCGATCCCGGAACTGAGCGAACTCCGCGAAGGTGACAATTCTAGTCAAAACAGATTAATCACCCCCGGCACCACTCCGCTCAGCACCAAAGGCGACGCGTTGGAGATTATCGCGGAGTTCCAGGTGGGTTCAGCGTCCGAGTTTGGCCTGAAGGTACGAACCGGCAATGGGGAAGAAACTCTCGTCGGCTACAACGTGCCGGCAGGGGAAATCTTCGTTGATCGGGCCAGGTCCGGCCAAGTTGGTTTCAGCGATCTATTCCCTTACGGCGAACTCTTCCCAAGTCGTGGAATTGCTCCACTATCAACCGAGAATGGCCTCGTGAGGCTGCATATTTTCGTTGATTGGTCCTCTGTTGAGGTCTTCGGAGACGATGGGCAAGCCGTCATTACGGATCAGATCTTCCCGATGCCTACCAGTAACGGCCTCGCTCTCTTCGCGAAAGGTGGGACCGCCAAACTGGTCTCATTGCAGATCTGGCCACTGCGATCGATCTGGGGCAGTCACTAGAGATGTGGTAAGGACGCTTTGCGAGGCTGGCGCGGCTTTTTGAACGCCAGCCTCGATTAGCAAAGCGACCGATGTGGCTTTCCCTCGGAATAAACCAAAATGTAGCCGCGCGTAAATTGTAAGTCCGCCCGGAGCAACCAAAATGGTGATCGGGAAACTTTTGCCTGGTCGGTCCGGCTCCCGATGGACCCAGGCTCTCGGTGTTCGAGCTTTCGCGCAAGTTATTTCAACACAACGGCGAGGTCACTCTTCGCCTTTGACGTCCCCCGATTAAAAGTAAAAGACCCTGAATACATGAACATGAGAACAAATAAATCAATCCGGGTTGGCATTAAAACTTCCCTTTGTTTCCTCTTTTTTGCGGGGCTTGCAGCCCCGGTTTTTGCTCAAAAGAAACTCAACGCTGTCGCTGTGACCGTCGGAGATCTTGGTAATCCCTTTTTCGTTCAGATCGTGCACGGAGCTCAGGCCGCTGGGAAAAAGATCAATCCTAGCGTCAAATTCTCGGCCGAATCGAGCAATTACGACGTCAACAATCAGACCAACCAGATGGACAATTTTATTTCTTCTGGCGTCAATCTGATCCTTTTAAACGCAGCGGACAGTAAAGGGATCGCTCCCGCAGTGCTGCGAGCGAAAGCTGCCGGAATCACCGTAGTAGCGGTCGACGTGGCTGCGGAAGGCGGCGTGGACGCAACAGTCACTTCGAACAACAAACAGGCCGGTGAACTGGATGGCAAATATGTGGCCGATCGGCTGAAGGGCAAGGGGCAGGTCGTGATCGTTAATGGACCGCCTGTTTCAGCAGTGACCGATCGTGTAGCGGGCTTTCTCGAAGTGATAAAAAAATATCCGGACATCAAAATCGTGTCTCAGGACCAAAACGCCGGCGGTAGTCGTGATGGTGGGCTGCGCGTGATGACCGATCTTTTGACCGCTTTTCCGAAAATCGACGCAGTGTTTGCGATTAACGATCCGACAGCTATCGGCTGCGACTTGGCGGCCAAGCAGGCGCAACGGAAGGACTTTTTCATTGTGGGTGTGGATGGAGCGCCCGACGTGGTGCCTTCCCTGAAGGATCCCAATAGCCTGATCGCAGCGAGCGCTGCCCAGGATCCCTACACCATGGCCGGAAAAGCGGTCGAAATCGGCTACGATATCATGAATGGGAAGAAACCTGAGCAGGCTCTCACCCTCGTTCCTGTGGACTTGATCACCAAAGAAAATGTCGACCAATACAAAGGCTGGACCAAGTAGCGATCGGCCCATTCTGGAAGTACGCCAGATATGCAAAAGCTTCCCTGGCGTACGCGTTCTTAAGAGCGTTAATCTTAGCATCTGGCCCGGGGAAGTGCACGCCTTCATGGGCGAAAATGGCGCCGGGAAGAGCACGCTTATGAAGATCCTGGCAGGCGCTTACCGTCAGGACTCAGGTGAAATTATCCTGGATGGTAAGCCTGTCCAGTTCCGGACGCCGCACGAAGCGCGCTTGGCGGGGATCGGCATCATTTACCAGGAACTGACTGTCGCGCCGAACCTAACGGTGAGCGGCAACGTCTTTCTAGGCTCAGAGCTGAAACGTTTCGGGTTTGTGAAAGACACTGCCCAAATGGATCGGAAGACCCAGGAGGTATTGGACCGGCTCGGTGCAAGATTCAAAGCCACCCAGCGCGCCGCTCATCTTGCGGTGGCCGAGCAACAGCAGGTCGAGATAGCGCGCGCCCTGTTCTACAAGAGTCGGGTTCTCGTGATGGATGAACCGACGGCGGCTCTCTCGGATCGTGAAACGGATCGGTTGTTTGCGGTTGTCCGGCAACTTCGTTCGGAAGGGCTGGCCATCATTTACATCAGCCATCGTATGGCCGAGGTCTACGAACTGGCCGACAGGCTCTCGGTCCTGCGCGATGGTGAATATGTCGGCGAGCTGAAGCGCGCGGAATTTTCAGCCGACAAAGTCATTGAGATGATGGTTGGACGGCGACTGGAGGATTTTTACGAGCACACCAAGCATTCGGCCGGCCGCGTCGTTATGGAAGTGAAAAATATGTCCGATGGCAACCGGGTGAAGAACGCAAATTTCCAGCTTCGGCAGGGCGAAGTGCTTGGGTTAGCCGGCTTGGTGGGGGCGGGAAGAACCGAACTCGCGCGCTTGATCTTCGGGGCCGACAAACGCAAATCGGGCGAGGTCTATCTGGATGGGAAAAAGCTCCGGATTAACCAGCCTAAAGATGCGATCCGGGCCGGGATCGGCTACGTGCCCGAAGACCGCAAGCTTCAAGGTGTTTTCCTCCAGATGTCCTCGGGAGAAAACATTACGATGAACATATTGGAGCGGTGCTCGATCGGCGGTGTTCTCAACTTCAAGAAGTTGACCGAACGCGCGAATGCAGAAGTGAAGGCTATGCGGGTCCGGACCGCGTCGCTGAAACAGCGAGCCGGAGGGCTCTCCGGGGGTAATCAGCAGAAGCTTTTATTGGCGCGCTGGCTCGAAATCAATCCGAGGGTCCTCCTTCTGGACGAACCAACCCGCGGAGTCGACGTCGGCGCCAAAGCTGAGATCTACGCCTTGATCCAGCAACTGATCGAGAAAGGGATGGCGGTTCTTTTCATCTCCAGTGAACTGCCGGAAATCGTGGGCGTTTGCGACCGCGTATTGGTCATGAGGGAGGGAGAAATCACTGGT
This sequence comes from uncultured Verrucomicrobiae bacterium, assembly GCA_963782115.1. Taxonomy (GTDB): domain Bacteria; phylum Verrucomicrobiota; class Verrucomicrobiia; order Chthoniobacterales; family JAFAMB01; genus JAFAMB01. Next base: position 101,626 of record CAWAIK010000023.1, on the reverse strand, counting down.
GAGGTCGGAGGGGAGACCGGGATCGAAATCACTCAACTGAACATCATGAAGTTTGCGACCGATGTCATACGGAGCGCATCAACCAATGGCAACTGAAGCTACGACAGATACATCCGCCCTGGCTGCGGCAAAGCGGAAAGAGTTCACCCGATCAATGATTGAGTTGGCCGGGATGCTTCCGGTCCTCATCGTTATCTGCATTCTCTTTGCAGTTCTTACACCGAATTTTCTCACCCAGAATAACATCGTCAACGTTGTCCGCCAGGCGTCCATCAACATCGTGCTGGCCGCCGGGATGACGTTTGTCATTCTGACGGGAGGGATCGATCTGGCGGTCGGATCGGTGCTTGGATTTACCGCCGTTATCGCGGTGGTCGTTTCACTGATCCCCAGCTTAAGTTGGGCGGCGGTTCCAGCGGCGCTGTTTGCCGGGTTGATTGTTGGAGTGCTGACGGGCGCAACGATCGCCTACATCGGACTCCCTCCGTTTATCGTCACCCTTGGAACTTACACGGCGATCCGTGGACTGGCGTATCTCGCAGCTGGGGGGACCACCGTCATCAACAGTAAAATCGCCTTTGCCTGGATAGGCAATGGCTATCTCGGACCGGTTCCCTGGTTAGTCGTTATCGCTCTGTTAACCATAGGTGTGAGCGCGTTCATTCTTCGCAGAACGATTTTAGGAGTGCACGTCTATGCTGTCGGCGGTAATGCGCAGGCGGCCCGATTGACCGGTATTCCCGTACCGTTTATACTGATTTTCGCCTATGGTGTAAGCGGGCTTCTGTCCGGACTTGCTGGTGTCATGAGCGCCAGCCGTCTGTACAGCGCCCAAGGGCAGCTAGGCATCGGCTACGAGTTGGATGCAATCGCAGCGGTTATCCTGGGCGGCACAAGTTTCGTTGGCGGAATTGGAACCGTTTTCGGGACGCTAATCGGTGCCCTGATCATTGCCGTACTCAACAATGGGCTCACCTTGATGAACGTCTCCTTCTATTGGCAGTTGGTCATCAAGGGAGCGGTCATCATCCTGGCTGTGATGCTGGACAAATTGCGCACGCGCGGCCAAGCCGGATAGTACACACAAAAAGATGAGGAGCGTAACGGTTGCGACCGGGATCTGCGTTGTAAAAGCGGATCCGATGCGACAGCGGATCGAACGGCTCTTCCCCGGAAAATCGAGGGAGTTAAGAAACGGCCGGCGTCGCAGGCAATTCTACCCTCGAGACAAGGAAAACCCCTATGGCCTACAAAAACTCGGAAGAAGAGTTCAACGAACTAGTGATTGCATTCTTTCAAGGAAGGATGACTCGACGTCGATTTATTCACCGGGCCGCGCAGCTCGGATTTGTCCGCCGCTCTAGTGAACCGACTCGCGCCTGCCTCTTTCGCGGCCGGTGACGATTTTCTCGAATCTTCGCCCGTGGCACCCAATGAGTCCCCCATTACGCGAGAACGCATCGAGTATCTCCAGTCCAAGCCATACAAGGCCACGACGATCAACTTGATGGTACTCAGGTCGGCAGTCGGTGACTGTGTCGAATATCATGCGCCGAGATGGGAAGAGGAAACCGGCGCCCACGTCAACATTACCAAGATTCCAATCGACACGCTCCACCAAGAGATTTTTGCAGATCTCAAAGGGCCGGGTCAGTATGATGCCTACCAGACCGCCGCATGGTTCTACGGGGATTTTTTCACCTCTGACGAGCCGTCTATTGTCGAGATAACGCCGTTCCTCAAAGATCCCAAGTATCCCTACTGGGACCCGAATCAATTCCTGCCGGCCATGAAGCGGCTTTATACCTGGCAAGGCAAGTTGTACGGCGTGCTATTCGATGCGGACGCTCAGATCTTGTACTACCGGAAAGATGTGTTGGGTAATGCGGACTATCAGGAGAAGTTCAAGAGCAAACTCGGCTATGATTTACCCAATCCGCCGAAGACAATGACAGAGATGCATGACGTTGCGTCCTTTTTTACCGGATGGGACTGGAACGGCGACGGGAAGGACGATTGGGGAATTTCACTTCACGCGAAGGTCAACGAACAGGGTTTCTTCCATTTTCTCACGCTTGCCGCCCCGTACGTCGTTTCACCGGCTAACAAATACTTCTACTTCAACCCCGATGATATGAAGCCTCTCATCAACTCCGAGGGGCATCTTCGCGCATTGGAAGATTATGTGAAGTTCCTGGCAAACGGTCCCAAGGAACAAATTGGCTGGACGCTGGAACAGGGGTGGAACGTGTTTTTGAGCGGGCACGCCGTTATGGAGCCGACCTGGGGCGATCTCCCCACGTTGGCGCAAGACCGCGCCCGGTCCAGCGTGCAAGGTCGAGTGGGTGCAACGATTATTCCCGGGACAACTGAGGCATTTGACCCGCTGACGAACCAATGGGAAAAAAGCTCGCTGAATACTGTTGGGAATACGAACGGAGGGACTTGGCATTGTGTGCTTTCGCGGCTATCCAAAAAGAAAGAGGCGACGTACGATTTCCTCGCGTTCATGGCAAATAGGAAGAACGCTTTCTTCAATGTGACCAATGGCTGGACTGGGGTGCAACCAGCCATGAAATATGAATATTTTGCACCTGTAGGAACCGGGAGAGTCGAGGAGTGGGAAAATCAGGGTTGGGACAAAGACGATGCGGTCGCGTATTTGAACGCTTATTACGCCAACTTGGTTCTGCCGGCGCAGCAAGTCTATTTGCGGATTCCCGGAGCCGCAGAATACTGGCACGAACTCGATGTACGCATTTCCTCCGTCCTATCAGGTGCAACAAAGCCAAAAGAGGCTCTCGACGATATCTGTCAAGCCTGGGAACAGATCACCGATCGCTACGGCCGAGAGAGCCAGAAAAAACTTTACGCAGAGTCGTACGGAGAGTTGTAACCGACCGGTAAATCTACGACCCAAATCCGTCCACTCAGGGGCTTGTGGACAGACCAGGAGCATTAGTCCCGATAGATTAGATTGAAGAAACGCTTCGATCCCAAATGTCTTTCTCTGGGGGCGACAGCCGGTCCGCGCTCAGCGCGCGGACCGGCTAACCGAGATCAATGGGTAGAATCTGTGCCGGTCAGCGCTAATTTTTGGGTAGCTCCACCAAGGGTGATTTGCGCACTACGGCGCCATCTTCGGCCGGGTGCCATTTCCGGCTAACCTAAATCCATCACATCAGAAAGCGCGCGACACCGGTCGCTGGCAGATGATCAGTTTGTAAACAAAGTGAACTCAGTCCAATAGTGCAATACATGTTATAAAAGTGTGCGTAATATGCTTCAAGTCGATTGGTTTTCACATGCTCTGGATCGTTTTAGCAACCGATCGGAGAATCGGTGATTGCGCTTGTTAGCCACTTACCGCCCAAGATCTTAGTAGCCGAACGTAAACCCCAGTCATCGATTACGAATGTTGTTAATCAAACAGCAGCCTCTGCGTGATAATATCGCTTATTTTTGCAAGTAACTACTAGTCCTTATCTGCGGCACGCTTTGACCGCACTTTTAGGGCAGCAAGCCACCAGTCATGACGCCTTTGAAGTTACGATGAGGCCGCTCCTCATTCATCGCTTTCATCGGTGCAGGTACCACCAGCAAAGCATCCATCCCAGGCCGACAGCAAACACCATAGCGCACACGGTAATAGTCAGAGCGGCCTCGCGCAGTTTCCCGACAAACCCCTTGTACTGCTCGCCTGGGTGTTCCAGTACCCGAATACGCCGCAGAATGTCCTCCTGCCGAGCAACCATTTGCTCGAGATAATGCTTCACATCGGGCGCCTGGCGCGCGTGAGTTTCCTCGGCCTTCTTCAACTCTTCCAGATGCTTGGTCAGAGTGGCCACATGCTCGGCATGGTGCTCGGGATGGCTCCCGTTGCCGTTCCTATTGATTGCGCTCGAATCCTTCAGCGCGGCGGATATGGCGCTCAGGAGAATCCCGTTCAACACGAACGGGCTAAACTGCGCTCCTTCCATTTGGCCGTAATAAGCCGCGACTGATTTGTGCCCGCACTTCCTTGTCGTCGCCGGCCGCGAGCAGTAAAGCCCGAAGTACAGGCGGATCGTCTGAAAAAAGATCCGGTCGTTTCGCTGGCGTGCTCATTCCTTTGTGAATAACGGATCAGCGAACCGGCTCGGTTTGTTGAACGACTTGATGTCCGCCGCTCTGGTAACCTTCTGCTTGATCAGGCCGAGGTCTGGGACAAGGAACCGGGCCTGGTTCTCAAGCTGAGCGAACATCAAATCGCGGCAGCCGCTTAACTCGAAATGTGCGTAGGTGGAACACTCTGGATGCTCGATTACTTGGCTGATCGAAAGATGTTTGGCTTCCTTCGTCTCAAGTGCTTCCCAATTGATCTTCGACACCTTGAGCATTTCCGGCATCGTGATAATCGGAGCTCCTCGCTGTGATAACCATTTAAACAGCCCTGTCCGCTTGAATTCTTCGCTCTGGAAAAGTTTCGGATTGTCGATCATGAGATAATCGGCGAACTCGCCGAAATATTTCACCAGGCCCGAGGCTGACTCTCTGGCATCCTCGTCCGGGCTCATGAACATCAAGAGCGTTGTCTTCCAGCCTTTGCGCTCAAATGCCTCCAGAAGCCGATAGTGCGCCGCGTACTCAAGGAAATCAGACGTCATTTGCGTCGGCGCATCGAATAGAACTACTGGCGACTCCGGCAGTCGATCGAGCGAAGCTCTGCATCTGCACTCCAACAGCGTGCCGCTCGAAGGGAGCACCGGCACGAGCATCCGGGCCGAACTGCCGCTGCCGCAGAATCTCTACATCACCGGAACCGTCAACTTGGACGAGACGACAACGGCAGTGAGTGATAAGGTGTTGGACCGCGCCGTCGTGATCGACATGTCCGCGGTCGATCTGGCGGGCTTTCTGGACGGCATTGCGACTAGGCAACCATCTCTGACGGCAGCACGCACAGCGTGCGAAGGCCACCTTCTGGCTGCTCATACTCTCATGACGGCCCACGGTCTTGGTTTCGGTTATCGTGTCGCTGAGGAGGTCGTCCGTTATCATGCTTTTGCTGCAGAACATCTGGGCGCCGCTCCTGATGCGACAACCGACGACCTCATGGTGCAAAAAGTTCTTGTCAAGCTTCGTGGCGCCGAGAAGCAGCGCCCCTTGCTCACGGGGCTCGCAAAAACCCTTGCCGGCCTGCCCAACTCGCAGGCATTCATCACACGGCTGACCGCCGATCTGGACGAGTTCGGCTCGTTCCAGGCGAGCCGGTAGAGGTCCATCATGCCGGCGCTGATCATCCGCAGCGAAGCAACGGGAGCAGGCTGGAAGGTCTGGCCGGATACGGAACCGGCACCGGCCGGTATCGTTCAGGAAACCGGAAGCTACCTGTTCGACCTGCACGCCGTGCCCGAGGCTGGCTCTGCCGAGCTGCTGATCGATGACCGGCCGCTGGAGGCGCTGCGCTCCCCGGCTCCTGATACGGCCCGCTGGCGCTGGTCGCCGGGATTTCACGCAGGCACGGTGGATGCTGAACTCCGGCTGTCCGGCAGCAACCCGCGCCGGTTTGAGATCGTCACCGACCCCGATCTGCGCAAGCTCACGCGCGAGGATTTCGACGTCATGGTACGCGAGATTCTGGAGGATACCTTTGCCCTGTTCTCGCTGAGCAGTTTCCGTAGGAGCATAGCGCGCGGCAGCGGCACAAGACCGCCCGCGATTGCCCGGCTGGAATTCCTGCGCTCCAGGATCGGCGAACTCGAGGCGGTGATTTCCGCGATCGTGCGCAACCCGCGCCGCATGCTGAGGGCCGACGAAACCCTGGTGCCTTATTACCGGGCGACGCGCGCGACCGGCCCGGAAATCCTGAAATCCTTTCGCACCGGCAATGTTCGGGCGGAAGAGAGCGGCCCGTCACGGCTTCCCGTTCCGCTCAAAGGATTCCTGCCGCAGCTGATCCACATCAGACGGAGGCGCAGCTCGCTCGATCTGCCAGAACATCGCCAGATGGGCGCCTGTCTACGTGCATGGGCGGCCTGGCTGCTGGCGGTTACGGAAACGCTGGTGCGTAACGATCCCGACGCCGACGTCGAGACCCACCAGCAACGCTCGGGCTGGGCGGCCCGGTGCAAACGGCTTGCCCGCCGTCTGGCGCACATGGCAGGTGAAGCCCCTTTTTCGGAGGCCGGCGACGCGGCGCCACGGCTGATGCTCTCGGCCATGTTCCGCAATGATCCCGCCTACCGCCGCTTTTTCCGTCTCTGGCAGGACATGAACCTGGGCATAGCAGCCATCTTCGGCGATTTTCTCAACATGCCGCTGGCCCGGACATTCGAGCTGTACGAACTATGGTGCTTTCTGAAGCTGGTGCGCGCCGCCACTGAAGAGTTCGGCAGCGAAGGATTGCAGACCGGTGATCTGTTTATCACCGATGCCGCCGGTGGTCTCACAGTCGCGGCAGGAGCCGTCAGCGTGCTGGTGGCCAGTGGCTGGAAGCTCTGTTTCCAGAAGCAGTACCGGGAATTCTGGATAGAACCCGGCGGACGCGGCTCTTTCAGCCGCGAAATGACGCCCGATGTGGCTGTTATGCAGGAAGCCCCGGCGACTGGAACCGGACGGCTTATCATCCTCGATGCCAAGTACCGCATCGAGGAGGGATTGAACGCGGCTTTAAGTTCGATCCATACTTACCGTGATGCCCTGGTGCGGGAACTGGAGGACGGCGCCGTGAAAGGTATCGTGTCCGCGGCCTATCTGCTGACACCCCATGTGTCGGAGATCCGTGCGGGTTACAGGGATACGCCGCTGCCGGGGCGACTTTTCCATCCGGAATACCGGAGCAGTTTCCGGTTCGGCGCGGTGACAATGCGTCCCGGCATGACCATGGCTGAGGTCGGCACGGCGCTCCGTACGATCACTGCCGATGCCACGACGTGAGGGCGATATGGCCGATGTCCTGACACCGGAGCAGAGGCGGCTCAACATGAGTCGTATTCGCGGTCGTGATACGAAGCCCGAGCTGCTGCTGCGCCGCGGCCTGCACGCGCGGGGGCTGCGGTTCCGCCTTCACCGCAAGGACCTGCCCGGATGTCCCGATCTGGTGTTTCCCCGTTTCCGCGTCACTGTTTTTGTACACGGGTGTTTCTGGCATGGCCACGAGTGCCCGATGTTCAAGTGGCCCGGCACACGGACCGACTTCTGGCGCCGGAAGATTGGGGGGAACATCGAGCGCGATCGCAGGGCGCATGCCGCTCTTGCGGAGAATGACTGGCGCGTCCTCGTGATCTGGGAATGCGCGTTGAGGAGACCGCAAAGGCGGCCCGTCGCGGCTGTCCTTGATGAGATTGTCCGATGGTTTGGTACCGATGAAGCTGTCGGCGTCATTCGCGGATGACGCTGCGGCCTAAATCAATATCCGCTCGACTTCATCGAGCGAGACCTAATCATTGCGGCGGTTATACAGGGATCACCTCGAGCGCGCTGGGCTTTCGCTGTTGATTGACTTGGGAGCACGATGCATTCGCCTATGCCGAAAACTACGACGAGTCTGTAGGCCGCTATCACGGCCTTCGTTTCGGCGCGCTGGTAAATGTCGCTGGGGACGACACCGGCCTGCTCGTTCGACCAGAGGTAGCTCGACGACAGATCGACCAGGAGACGACCTAGACCGACAAAGTCAAAGAGAAAGAGGAAGAGACAGAGAAAAAGAAAAAGGACGAGACCGCCCGCCCAAACCCAAGCGTTATCATGGCACGGTGATTCTTGATTCTGCGCGTGTCGGTCGTGACGCCGGCAGAATTGCGGACGAGGTTGTTACTCATCTCGTCGGGCTCATCGGATCATCGGTACGAGTCACTCTGGAAATCGAAGTGGAGATTCCTGACGGGGCTCCAGACAACGTCGTGCGGATGGTCACGGAGAACAGCCAAGGACTGAAGTTCACGAGCAGCGGCTTCGAAACGGAGTAGGTTGAGGACTGAGGAACAACTGGAGCAAAAAGGAAGTCAGCTTTTTCGACCCCGTTAAGGCGCCCACTGGGCTTGTGCATTTTTCGACTTGAAAGCCCTTTGTCAAATTCATAGTGCTCAGTGAATGCATAGCTGATTGCGAGTGTGCTATAAGATATAGATAAAGATGCTACCCCTAACCGGCGCTGATTTCACTGCGGCAGCCAGCGCATTGGGCTATTTTTACCAACTCCGATACGCCCTGGTGGTACTGTTGCAGTCCCAAAATGCTGAAAGCATTATTTCGATAGAAAAGTTGGACGATATTGCATTCGAAGAAGACGGCGAGCCAGTCCAACTGCTACAAACAAAGCATCACGTAACCCATACGGGCTCGCTCACTGATTCTAGTTCCGATCTTTGGAAAACGTTGCGAGTCTGGGCAGTTTCGGCTCGTAGCGGCTTGTTCGACCTGGATTCTGTCATTTTATCGTTAGTGACAACAGCCAGCGCTCCGGTCGATTCGGCAGCCGCACTATTGCGTTCAGGCACAGGTAGAAATGTGCCGGTTGCTTTGAATAAACTACGAATGGCGGCCGAAGCCTCCACAAGCGCCATTGTCAGGCAATCATACGATGAGTTTCAGGCGCTTTCACCCGTAGAACAGGAGAAGCTGTTTGGCTGTGTCCGCGTGCTGGACATCGCTCCTGATATTACTGGGGCGCGCCAATTGCTCGAAGACAGACTACGTTACTCAACAAGGCAGCAGTTCTTGAGTGGACTTTGCGACAGACTTGAGGGGTGGTGGTTTAGCCGTGCTGTTGAGCATCTCAAGAACCCAGATTTGATCAAGGGTATTCCCCAAAGGCTTGTTCAGGTCCAGATCAACGATCTTGCCGAGCAGTTTCGGATAGACAACCTGCCCAACGATTTTCCCTTTCCAGTAGATCTGGATGAGTCAGACCTTTCCTCAGATGAGCGAGTATTTGTCGAGCAACTCAAACTGGTCCTGGTCGGCAATGAACGAATTAAGAGGGCTATCAGCGATTACTATCGGGCTTTTCAGCAGCGGTCGAAATGGGTGCGTGAAGATCTTCTATTAGACCGTGAGCTGGAAGTATACGAAACGCGGCTTGCGAGTGAATGGGAGGAGCTCTTCCTCCGCATGAAAGAGGATCTTACCGAAGAAGGAAATCATGCTGTCGCAGGGCAGACTTTATACAATAACATCATCGATATGCCTCGGCACATACCCATTCGACCTTCATTTCCAGACCCGTTTGTTATGCGCGGTAGCTTTCATATTCTAGCTAATTCTTTAAAGGTAGGATGGCACCCTCAGTTCAGGGAGCGTTTAGCGCGCGCGCTTGAAATTGCGATGAAGTCGGTGCATGAGGCCTTGGGAGGATAGACCAGCAGAGGTTGCCAATTTACTCAATCCAGCTTTTTGCGGATGGATTATCTTTCAGTGCGTCCAAAGCCGCATTGATGAAGCGGGGGAGAGCCCAATGCCCTATGCGCTGGCTTTCCTGGTTCTCCCCCTGGTGCTTCACCAAAGCACGCGCGAAACGATGAAGAGCACGACCAGGCATTTCCAGGTCTGGCTCAATGGTAATCAGCAGATCAAGATAGGTTTGGCGGAACGCGCCCGGTCACTGGTCCCTTACACCCGAGAAGCGTTGATGCTCCTACAGCAAACGCACACTGTCGCGGTCCGGAGTAGTGACGCAGCATTGGTCATTCAGAACCGACTTCGCAGAATTCGACAGCGTCGTTTCAGTCAGAGCGAAGAAACGAAAGATTGTCTGAAAAAATCGGAAACGCTGGGCAAATGGTTCGCAAGAGCTAACTCACCAGCTACGATCTACGCTTCTCTGGGACTGATGCCGTAAGCACTATTGATATGCAGATTTTAGAGATCGTCCTATTCGGCCGTAGCGGGGCCAAACGGGTGCTCCACCTGCGACCGGGCAAGGTGAACATCATTACGGGACAATCACACACCGGTAAGTCGGCGCTAATCCACATTGTAAGCTACTGTCTCGGTGGTAGTAGATGCGACGTGCCCGCCGGTCGAATTCTGGACGCAGTCGGGTGGTTTGGACTACTTCTACAAGTCGGAAGCGAGAAAATTTTTGTCGCGCGGGAAAATCCTTTTCCGGAACGATCATCTACCGCAACCGCTTTCATCAGTCGAAGCGTGAGCGAAAGCCCTTCTGAAGCTCCTGCGGCCACGAACATGAACCTGCAGACTTTCGAGGACAATCTGACCAGGATTCTTGGAATTTCAGCCAATCTTCACGCACCACCATCAGGTAGCACGCGTCCTCCTTTGGCAGCCAACATTCGACATGCACTCTTCTATTGCTTTCAGCATCAAACAGAGATCGCCACGAACCAAGCACTGTTTCATCGGCAGCAAGGCCAAGCTGCAGACTTCCTTTCCCAAGCTGTAAAGGACACCTTGCCCTATTTTCTGGGAGCTATCCAGGAGAACGAACTGGCCCTGGAAGAACAACTGGCCTTGGCCCGCCGCCAGTTGCGCCAACTCGAGGCGGAATTTCGCCAAAACGAACAAATCCAAGGCGTTGGCATCTCCAAAGCACAGGCACTTCTACAAGAGGCGCTCGTTGTTGGATTATCGCGGGAGGGTCCGTTACCCGAGACAATGACCGAATTGCGCGGGTTGATGGATGAAATTACCCGATGGACGCCGGAACAGCGGGGCTTTATCGGATCCGATCAGATCTCGCAGTTGCAAGATGAGTTCAATGTATTAACAGAAGAGCGTGCAAGGCTGACCGAGGCTCTTCGGGCCGCCAGGACTTTGTCCGGCGAAACTCAGGGCTTCTCCAATGAGGCTAAGATTCAAGCGGAGCGTCTTGAATCTATTGGTCTGTTTGAGGAAGAAGAAAATCACCACGCGTGTCCGATCTGCGATCAGCGACTGGAAAATCCGACACCTACTGCCGAAGCTATTCGTGCTGCTCTATCCCAGTTGAGCCACAGCTTAGGTACAACTAGTCCCACAGATTGTGTTCGAATGTAGATTTGGACACAATTAGTTGTGTTTCCGGGTCGAATTTTCTCGATTTTCGCGAAAGCAATGTCTTATAAAGATTCCCCATGCATTGCGAGCCTCCCCCGATCACGTTTATCCCCTGTGAAGAGCATTTTCGTCCGGTATTGCCGACCATCGAAGGCAATGTCGATTACCTTGCCTTACGGGGACAGCTCACCACCATGGATGAGTTGTTGTCTACAAGCGGCGTAGAAAAGGAGTTCGTGAGGCGCAGCTTGAATCATTGGATCAAAACACTGAGCGAGAGCAAAGTGGAACAGATAGAGCTCTCGGGCGAAGGTCAAAGCGGAGTGATCCGGTTGGAAGATCTGGTCAGTGGAAAACAACAGGTCCGTTTTCAAGAACATTCTATCCGAGCGTTGCGATGTTCGATTGCGCGCACGTTGTTAGTGGGAAGCTTCCGTGATTTCGCGGCGCGACTGGCTGATAGTCCGCTGCTGCAATGGTTCTGCAAGGTCGCGCAGCTTGATCGGGTCAAGGTGCCAGCCAAAAGCACCGTCCAACGCTATGCGACCTGGTTGCCTGAAGAAGAGATGCGGGAGGTCATCAATGGCCTCCTGCGCAAAGCAGGAGCCGCGGTGGCCGATGGCAAACAGGCGCTTGATCTGGAGGAACCCTTGGATCTGAGCACGATGTTTTTGGACACCACCTGTGTGAAAGCTAACATTCATTTTCCGGTCGATTGGGTGCTTTTGCGCGACGGAGTCAAGAGCCTGATGCAGTCGGTGGAACTGATCCGCTCGCACGGGCTCAAATCACGGATGTGCGAGCCACAAGTATTCATCACCCAGATCAACCGCTTGTCGATGGAAATGACTCACACCCGCCGCAAGAAGAACGGCAAAAAAGAGCGCAAGCGGGTGTTGCGAGAGATGAAGAGGGTCGTGACCGTGGTGCGTGCCCATGCCCAGCGTTACCACAAGCTGCTCGATGAGAACTGGCAAGCGACGGACTGGACCCGCCCGCAGGCCGAGCAGGTTCTCAAGCGCCTGGAATCGATTCTCGAAGCTCTGCCACTGGCTGTTAAACAGGCCCATGAACGCATCATTGGAGAGCGGCAAGTAGCCAATGACGAAAAGCTGCTGAGCCTCTTTGAGCCCAACATCCACGTCATCGTTCGTGGCAAAGCCGGGGAGGAGGTCGAGTTTGGCAACTTGTTAGTTCTGGGCGAACAGATCGATGGGTTGATTATCGATTGGGAACTGTTCAAAGAGAAAGTACCTGCCGATCCGCGGTTAGTGCGCCCGAGCGTCGAGAGGGTGGAAAGCGGCCTCAAAGTGGCGATCAAGAGTTTGGTCACCGACCGTGGTTTTGATAACAAAATCACCGTCCAGTGGCTTGAGGAGCGTGGGACATTTGCCAGGCTCTGCCCACGTGATCCGCGCGCTCTGCGCGAGGCCATGAAGGATGAAGACTTTGCCCAAGCGCAGCGCCGCAGAGCACAGACTGAAGCGCGCATCGCGATATTTAAAAATGAATTTCTCGGACGACCGATGCGTTCGGAGGGCTTTGAGAACCGCGCCTTGCAAGTGGCCTGGGGAATACTCACTCACAATTTATGGGTGTTAGCCGAGAAATTGCGGGAGCAGCGAAGGCTCCAGGAGCAAAAGCTTAGGCAAGCGGCCTAAGAAACATCGCAAAAAAGTTAGAATCAATGCTCAGTGCCAGAGGTGTCCCTCGGGCTGGCGCTATTTTGCCTTCTTTCCGAATAAAATATTTAATAACACTCACAAATAAAGTTCTAAGTGGCAAATTCTTGCAATGCGAAATCTTGCAACATGTGTTGCACGGGGAAAGCGCATTTTCGGGACGGACTCTAGGTAGCGCCGAACGCGAACGGCCGCGGCTTCGGGAATACATTGAGCAGCTTAATCAGCGGCTCGTGAATATCTCTGAGCGGTTGAATGAAAAACAGCAGGCCATTAACGCGTTACTGAGCGAGCAAGAAACGGCTCAGCGTATCCGCGATCTGAATTCTCGGCGCGCAAAGGTGGTCGGGCGACTAAGTCTTTACCTGGAGAGCGTGCCGCCGGAAGCCGGTCACGACGAATTTTTGGCTAAACTCCAGGAAGCCCGACGGAGAGTTGAATTACTTAGCGCTCAGCTTGATCCTGATGAAAAGGAGCGGCGCCTTGCCTCTATCCTCAATCGACTGGCTGACAAAATGTCAGAATGGGCGCGCTTTATGCAGCTGGAATTCAGCGCTTCCCCAGTGCGTCTGGACTTATCGCTCGCCACTGTAGTAGTTGACATGCCCAGTAGACCTGAACCGTTAAACCGTCTGGGGAGTGGGGAAAACTGGGTCGGCTATCACTTAATTGCTCATCTTGCACTGCATCGACATTTCCGACAGGATCGACGCCCGGTGCCGGGATTACTTTTTCTGGATCAACCCACACAGGTTTATTTTCCGCCTGATTTAGATCCTGAATATCAAGGTGATGTTGACGAGCTCGAAGATGACGATCGCCAAAAGGTCGCGCGAATGTTCGAGCTGATCTTTACAGCGGTAGCGGAGCTTGCTCCCGATTTCCAGGTCATTGTGACGGACCACGCAGATCTTCTAGGTAGCGAGAACTTCCAAGATGCCGTTGTGGAGAGATGGCGAGCCGGCAATGCATTGATTCCGGAAGATTGGTGAAATAGCGAGAAACGCCACCTGGAAACAGCGGGAATTTCCACGATCCGCCCAGCTCGCGTGATAAATAACACCGTCCGGCAACGTCCCTGCCATCGCGAACAAAGCGCTCCCGGATCGGGTTGGGATCAGGATCCTTGAAGTCTTCGATGACCATGAAAAGCATGGACGGTACTATGGCACAACCCATTTCCAGTTCCAAATTGACCCAGCGCATTCACTACCAAAGAAAAGCCGAAACCTCTGCGATAATTCTGGCAAACGTGATATGATGGTAATTATAGTAGCTATATTTTCCCAACAAAGGGGAGAGCGCGCAAGGTGTCGATACGCAATATTCAACCGAAGAACAATTCTTTATAGCCTCGTATGAAAACGTATCGAAACCAGACGATGGTGGCACTTGGGCGGCTGCGCGACACGTGAGCAATGACGACAAGATTGGACATCCGCTGCTGTTCAGCAGCGGCCCAGCCGATGTCTTGAGCCTCTCTACCGAGGATCAATTCCGGACGTATATATGGGATTACGAATGCTGGGCACAATCACAACGCGCTTCTGATTTCTTAGAGACGTACAGTTTCCGGAATGCGAATTACCCCACTTCATCTCCACCATCGAAAAGTGAAAGACCCCGACAAAGGCTAGTGGAGGACCACTTCGAGAAAATTCTTTGGGATAACGGCATCCGAGTGTGCATCATCGAGCTCGATGAACAATGGCGCACAGTTAGCTACTTTTCTAAGAGTTACGCAGATTACGTGTTAGCAAAGAAGTTTTTTGTAATGCACGATCTTCAGCCGACGCCGAGCTCTAGCAAGAAAATCGAGTCGCCAGTCGAGGACGTTGTGAATATGTCGGAAAGAACGGACGAGACAGGGATTGTTAACGCGAAAGCAATAACGCCCCCTATGCAGGTTTCGCCGATATTCTCTGACGGGGGATCAGAAAAAACAGCATCCAAAGGCAATCTTGATCCTATCGCGCAGATTACAGAGGGTAAGTCTAAAGAATTCCTTAAGGCAGAATCGCACGCTTTCGAATACTCTTCACAGGTGGCCCATGAGGTGGGTCGAAGAGATCCGCGCACAAGCTGGGCCGACGTCCCATCCGGATAAGCACGAAAGGAAGAGCGGGAGCAAGCGGTTAGGCGCCGCCATTTCCGCGGCATGGCAATGTTTTTGGCAAGTTTTGAACCGCGATTGAGGCTCCTGATTATGGATCGAGGGTGGGGATCGGATCGTCGGCTCAACTCCTATTCGAAGCAGCACGCCTCTGTATCTGGGCTGATGTCGCCCTCCGGGATCCGGATCGTTAGCGATCGACCACTGGCTCACGAACCCTCCTCAAGAGGCAGATCCAGCTGCACGCCGGGCTGTGACCGATCCCGGCCAGTCTCCCCTGTCAATTAAAACTCGCTTGGAGGTTATGTCAATTGTTAAAGCGTAACCTTCACCATGCCAAACCATGCCATACCATGCCATCATTATGAACGCGGACGACATTTTTCAATCTCTCGCGAGGGCCGACCAAAATTACCGCTACTGGAACTGTATTGTAGAGCGGCTGTACCGGCGGCGTAAATACGCCGACTTCGCGGTGGCGCTTTGCTCCAGCTCGGTCCCAATTACGGCCGGTGTGGTCGAGAAGTATTCTTTCATTTGGAAAGGGCTTGCGTGCGCTTCTGCGTTCGTGTCCATCTGGGCGGCTTCCTTCAACCTCAAAGAGGAGCTTAAGGCTGCTACGGAATTAAAGGGCCGTTGGTACCAGCTCGTCATCGAGTACGAAGCACTCTGGGAAGAGGCAAAGGACGGGCCAGACGAATTGGTCAAGGACGTTAAAACGGCGTTTCAAAAATTGCGCAGACGCCAAGCCGATCTGGAACCCCTGGAACCTGGTATTAGCTATGACACGAAGCTCGCGGAACGCTGTTACCAGGAGGTGTGCCGGAATCGTGGATTAAGAATTGTTTCGGAGGGAAAACCCTCTAAAAGTGAGTGATCAATGTCAAAGAAGGCTCCGGCAAAAAAGGAGCTTTAAAGGAGGACGGAAGGAAGACAACAATTCGACGGAGCGACATAAGAGCGCCCCCATTCCCCAAGTCTGAGATTTGGGTCGAAAATCGAGGGGGGAATAAAGAGGTTTTCTGCGAGGTCAGCGATGGAAAGTCGCGTTGTCCCTCAGCTTGTGTGATTGATCCGGCCCTTTAATTTGAAGCCCCTTGGGAGCTTGCTCCCAAGGGGCTTTTGCTTTCCGTCTTAAGGTGTGAAAACTATGAACGGCGAGACTTGGTGCCAGAACCATCTGGCGGATCAAGAGTTACACCAACTTCTGGAGAAAGTCGATGCGGATTTGGCCCAGGAGGCTTGTCAAAAGGGCTGTCTTTTTTGCCGCGGGAAGCTGCATCGTGCCGATTACGATCGCAAACCTCGTGGCGGCCCGCAATGGGACCGGCGCTATAGCTTTTGTTGCGCCCAAGAAGATTGCCGGCGACGGCGAACCCCGGAGTCGGTGCGCTTCCTGGGGCGCAGGGTCTACGCGGGCCTGGTGGTCGTATTGATCACGACGATGCTTCATGGCCTCAAGCCGGGACGGGTCCGTCGGATCCGTGAAGCATTGCAAATCGACTCGCGCACCGTGAAGCGTTGGCGCCAATGGTGGCTGGAGAGCTTCGTCCGCAGCTCCTTCTGGAAGGCCGCCCGTGCCCGGTTCATGCCGCCGTTGTGCGAACCGACGCTGCCTTTGTCGTTGTGGTTGAGTTTTGAGCTCCAGGAGCGCCAGCGCCTGCTGGCGGTGCTCCAGTTCCTGAGGCCGATCACCGCTCCCGCCGCCTGGAAGGAGCTCGCTATGTGAGGTTCATTCCAACTCCCGCAGAGGATGCCGGTGGCCGCAACAGCGGCAGCGGTGGTAGAAGCTGCGAGCGTCGCCACAACGGCGAGCAAAAAAAAATGGAAAGCGCGATGTCCAATCCTTCCGGGCTTCCTCGTTCCCACGAGCGATGGGCTCGCTTCCGCTTCAGCGTGATCGGCCCATTGTTAGCTGCTCCCCCGGAGCGGGGCGAGCTCCAGGAGCAACTCAAAAGTTTAGCCGCCAAAAATTGGCAGCATCCCATCACCGGGCACCGGGTTCAATTTGGTCTCTCGACGATTGAGCGGTGGTTCTATACAGCCCGTAACGAAAAGAAGGATCCTGTGGGGGCGTTGCGCCGCAAGATCCGTTCTGACCAGGGTGGGCATCCCGCTTTGAGTCCGAAGGTGAGCGAACTGCTGACTGCTCAATATCGCCAGCATCCTAACTGGAGCTACCAATTGCACGTGGACAACCTGGCCGTGCTAATCGAAAAGGAGCCGACTCTTGGCGCAGCAGTTCCTTCCTATGCATCGGTTATGCGCTTCATGAAAGTTCACGGCTTGATCAAGCGCCCACGCCGTGGACCGGTTCATAGTCCGGGCGCCCAGGCCACCGAGCATCGCATCGAGGCCCGGGAGATCCGCAGCTATGAGAGCGAGTATGTCAATGCTCTGTGGCATCTGGATTTTCATCACGGTTCGCTACGCGTCTTGCTCGATAAGGGCGGTTGGTTTTACCCACTGCTGCTGGGGATCATCGATGACCATTCCCGCTTGTGCTGCCATGCCCAATGGTATCTGGCCGAAGGAGCCGAAGAGCTCTGTCACGGTTTTTGCCAGGCCTTGCAAAAGCGAGCCCTGCCTCGGGCTCTAATGAGCGACAATGGCTCGGCCATGCTCGCAGCCGAGACAACGGAGGGCTTGGCACGACTGGGTATCCTACATGAAAAAACATTGCCCTATGCGCCTTTTCAGAATGGCAAACAGGAATCGTTTTGGAACGAGATCGAGGGGCGTCTGTTGCCGATGCTCGAAGGCGTCGCCGATCTGACTCTTGATCGGCTCAATGAAGCCACGCTGGCCTGGATCGAGATGGAATACAACCGGTCCGTCCATACTGAACTTGGAGAAGCCCCTTTGCAATGTTACCTTCATCACCGCGACGTCGGGCGGCCCTGTCCATCCAGTGCCGAACTTAAAATGGCCTTCACGGCCGAAACGGGTCGTACCCAGCGCCGATCCGACGGCACCATCAGTCTGAAGGGTATCCGTTTTGAGATCCCTTCCCGTTACCACCATTTCCAACGGCTCAGTGTGCGGGCGGCTTTCTGGGATTTGAGTCAAGTCCATCTGGTTGAACCCAAAACCGGCGCCATCCTCTGCCGGCTCTTTCCCCTGGATAAACGAAAAAACGCTCAAGGCGAGCGTGCCGCTAAAGGCTCTGCACTGGATAAGCCCACGGCGGCTGTGTGGCCGGCGCCCTCCAGCATGGCGCCGCTCCTGCAAAAGTTAATTCAACAATACGCTATCACCGGACTGCCTCCGGCTTACCTGCCCAAGCAGCAATCCAACACCCACTCATGAATAAAAAACTCCTCTCTCTTTATAGTCTGAAGTTCAACCCCTTCTCACCCGAAGTGCCTACCTCCGCCTTGTGGAGCGCGCCCTCGATCGAGAGCTTCTGCTGGCGCATCGAACAGCAAATCGGCGAAGGCGGCTTCGCCCTGGCGATCGGCGATCCCGGCACGGGTAAGAGCGCCGCTCTGCGCATCCTGGCCGAGCACCTTGGCAACTTGCGCGATGTCGTTGTCGGAGTTTTAAGTCGGCCCCAAGCCTCGCTGGCCGATTTTTATCGTGAGCTGGGCCATCTTTTCTCGGTCCCATTGGCGCCTCACAACCGATGGGCCAGCGCCAAAGCTTTACGGGAAAAGTGGCTCCATCACATCGAAAACTCTCTGTATCGTCCGGTCCTCCTGATCGATGAAGCCCAGGAGATGACCTCCTCGGCTTTGAGCGAACTGCGGCTTTTGTCCAGCGCCGAGCTGGATTCCCGCTCCATCCTCACCACCGTCCTGGCCGGCGATCTTCGCCTGGCTCACCGCTTGGAAGAGGCCCAACTCCTACCCATCGCCAGCCGTATCCGGGCGCGATTGCGCACCGAAGCTCTGGCCCCGTCCCAACTGCTCCAGTGTTTGAACCACCTGCTCAAGATGGCCGGTAATCCAAAGCTCATGAACCCGCCGCTTTTGCAGACCCTCTGCGAGCACGCCGCCGGCAACCTGCGCCTGCTCATGAACATGGCCAACGATCTGTTGGCTGCCGCCCTTCACCAGGAACGTGAACAGATCGATGAAAAGCTCTTCTTTGAAGTCTTTTCCCTGGATCCCAAGCCGCCCAAACGCTCATGAACCAACTGCCCGTCCAACGCGCCAGCGAGCTCTCGGTCGACTCGGCTTCGCTCACCCAATGGCTGGTCCAGGGGCTCTGGTCCGACCAAGCCGTGGGCATCCTCGGAGGCGAACCTAAATGCTGCAAGAGCTTCCTGGCGTTGGACCTGGCCGTCAGTGTCGCCTCAGGCACTCCCTGTCTGCGCCGCTTTGCTGTCCGGCGCACCGGTCCCGTGCTCCTTTTTCCCGCCGAAGACTCCCTGGCCGTGGTCCGCCAGCGCTTGGAGGGGATCTGCTCGGCGGCCGGTGTCGACTTCCAGTCTCTGCCTGTCGAGGTGATCACTGCTCCGACGCTCCGCTTGGACGCACCTAAGGACCGGGAACGGCTCACCAACACCGTCCAGGCACGCCAACCGCGTTTGCTCATTCTCGATCCTCTGATCCGGTTGCATCGCGTCGACGAGAACGACGCCTCACAGATTGCCGGACTCCTGTCCTACTTGCGCCTACTTCAACGAACATTCCAGGTCGCGGTCTTAGTCGTCCACCACGCCAGAAAAGATGCCAACTCCACTCGGCCCGGCCAAGCCCTGCGTGGCTCAAGCGAACTGCACGGCTGGGGTGACTCCAATCTTTACATGCGCCGGCGCGGCGCCCAATTGACCTTGTCCACTGAGCACAGGGCCGCCGCTTCCCAAGACCACATTCCGCTCGAACTAACTCAAGCCGGTTCGGCGTTGGCTCTCTCTGTGGCCAGCGACTCCGCTACCATTCCCGATCCCGGTTCTGAACCTTCGGCTCTCCAGCGCATCCAGCAGGTCTTGGCCGGCCTGGATCAACCCGTCACCGTCCAGCAGTTGCGCAAACTCTGCGGTCTGCGCACCGCCACGGTTTGCTCCTGCCTGGCTCAATTGGTCGAGACTGATGTGGTAACCCACGATAGCAGAGGCTATCAACTCAATCGACCCTCGCAATCATCAGCCGTTTCCCTTTCCCCGCCTATAGGCCCCCAGGGAAACGGAAACGGGAAACACTCCCCTTGACGACGCTTCGACGCAGGTCGGAGCAACCCCAATTTGCTTCAGCGGAGGATAGGGCAACGCTGGGAAGCGACCCGAGCGCCGACTGGAGCCCTGCGAACGGCAGGTCGGGCGGTTTTCACACGAAGGCCGCCCGGCTAGCCCACTGCCGGTGCAGGGAACAAAGCGATAAATCCATCCCTCTTTTCCACCGCCCACCGGATGGCACTCACAATTGGCACCTAACAGCGACGATTAAAATCCCCCCGAACCGGAGATTTAATTGCTATTAACCATTTACAGGCATGCCATGCCCCAACCTTGGGCACTCTCTACAATTCCCTCGATTTCCCGAAAGCACCGCCATCAAATACCGCGCTCCCTCTCAGTCTCCCCGTTCGAAGGGTAGGTAACATTCCATACGTTTTGGCGTCTTCGCGAACTTAACCAGACCTCCTCGCACCGGCGCCTCATTGCCTCATTTGGTCCGCTTATTCAGACTTGCTCATGTTGCAAAGCCTATTTTAAGCTTACTAGCGTCTCAAAACGATCCAAGGGGGTATGCCTGAACGTGTTACCATCACTCTTGCCGCCGTCGGAAGTGTCGCTCTCACCGAAGGCGTGAAATTCCTTTACGGTCAGGCCGGCGAACTTCTCAAACGTTGGCGCGAGCGACGCGATGCTACTAAGACTACTCCATCGCAGGCAGCCGAGCCTGCTGTGGTCGAACTTCCTGCCGACGTCTTCGAAGGGCAATTGTCCACGCCGCAGATCCACTATGATAAGCTCACGAAAGTGCAACCCCGCCTGAAGGAACTCGTTGGGAAGATTGCCCCTTATCAAATCGATCCGGAATCGATCGACGCCAAAGATGAAAACCTGCTTAAGGCGATCGACGGCTTGCGCCGGACGCTCGAAGTCATTTACCAGCAACGTTTGACATTCAAGGGAGAAACGGGACGCCCGGATTCCGGTCCCTTTCTTGAAGGTGAAGTCGAGGTAGAACACGCCTTGGGGGACGTGGCAGGTGTTCACATCGATGAGCTCACCGAGGGCACTGTTCACGGCAAGGCAACGGTCAAAACGGCAGATAAGGGCAGCATAGTTTCTGGTACGTATGTGAAAGAGGGCGTTCAGGCGTCCCGCAGTGACATCAGCGCTCGACCATTCCCACGTCCCCCGGTAAAATGAACTTGCTGGCTTGCTTGCGAAGAACGGCGTGCCCGCACAAAAAATCGGCCAAATAATTTCCCAAATCACACACATCAACAAGGTTAGCCTGACCTAACGATTACCCGTCATAACCCCTTTTATGACTGGCCAAAAGGGGACCCTTTAGCGTAGTCTCTTTGGCGAATGTCGGATTCCGAACTTGCCATTGTTTCAGTAGACTCTTTCGCAACTCCAACCATCATCACACGCGCCGGCCCAACGACCCGCAAGAAGTTCTTCGAGTTCTTTACGGTCCCGATCCGAAACGCGAACACTCGAGTCGCCTACTACCGGGCAATTCAACAGTTTTTGGCTTGGGCGGAGCGCGCCGGGTATCAGGACCTCGAAGACATCGAACCGATCACGGTCGCTGCATATGTCGAAATCCTTCAGCGCCGGGCCGCGCCGCCCACGGTCAAACAGCACATGGCTGCCATCCGGATGCTGTTTTCCTGGCTCACCGAAAAAAGGAGTGCTCGCCATGAATCCGGCCCGGGAAGTCAAGACTGAGAGATTTTCGCGGACCGAAGGCAAAACACCCGCATTCGTCGAAGGCGAGGTTCAACAGCTTTTGGACGTGATCGAGGCATCCACGCACACCGGCCTCCGCGATCGCGCCCTTCTTGGGGTCCTTGCTTATACCTTCGCCCGGATCGGTGCCGTCGTGACTTTGAAGGTCCAAGACTATTATCCGTCCGGAAAACGGTTTTTTCTCCGATTCAAAGAGAAAGGCGGAAAGGAGAAAGAGCTTCCTGTACACCACAAGTTGGAAGAGCTCCTGGACGAGTATCTCAAAGCAACCGGTCTCGGCAACGAGCCAGCCTCTCTTTTGTTTCCGGCCGCCTTGGGCAAAACCGGGAAGCTATCGCGCCGGGCGCTGGTGCGCACCGACGCCGCGGACATGCTCAAGCGACGGCTCAAGCAAGCCGGATTGCCGGCTCACTATTCGCCGCACTCGTTCCGGGCGACCGGCATCACGAACTTTCTGGAAAATGACGGCACTCTGGAGGCGGCCCAGCGAATCGCCGGCCACGCCGACAGCCGAACCACAAAACTCTATGACCGCCGCGGTCAGAAGGTGCTACTGGAGGACATGGAGAGGATTCGGTACTAGCAATTGGGAAGAATGCGTCAGTTTAATGCTGCTTCAGAACGACGTTAATTACTTCGTCGGTGTTGGCTATGGATTAGATTCGAGCCGCCCAGACGGTTAGAGGTGAGTTCACCGATCCGATTGGCCGGGAAGTTAGCTAAGCCAGGAAAAACAGAGCCTAGCCTAGTTGCGCCAGTCGGGTCTCAATTACAAGTCTGCAACATATTTGTGACGTGCGTGGGTTTGACGGTGCTCGGTTGCGTCGACAGCGGCCCATACCAGAAGGCGCCGGCGACACTGAATAGCCAACGAGGGCCGCTGCACTCCGAACGCCATTTCTGGTAGCGTTCATGGTGATACACGCGTTCAATTGCTGCTGGTGAAGACCCCCGACCGAACGACCGCGGCGGCATTTCCTCGGTATGCGGCTGGCGAGGTGCTGGCCGACAGCGCCTCTCTCCAATGGCCGGGCCTTTATGTGCGGCGCTATCGGTTTCCACGCGTGGTGGATCGATTCCTCGTGCCCGCCACTCCCGAGCCGTTGATCTCCTGCGGCCTCGCGGGCTCAGCGGAGTTCTGGGAGCGCGAGCTTGGCGAGACCTGGGTGACGCGACAGATCGGGCGCGGTGACATCTTTGTCACCCGCTCGAAGACGCCCTACGAAGTGCGCTACAGTTCGCGTGTCGGCGAAGAGCTTGAAATCATCCAAGTCCACGTTGCGGTCGATCACTGGCTTGAGTCTTTGGAAGCAGTGTATCCAGGTAAGGGTGACGAAGTGGACGTGATCGACTTTTTTGGACGCGATGAAGCGCTCGCTTGCCTCTGCTTTGCGTGCGCCGAGATGCTTTCCTCAGGGACGCTCGGTAAGTCCAAACGCGTCGCTGATCTTGCGCAACTTATCGCCTCATTTCTCGCGGAGAAATACACGGACCGTGTCTCAGAGAAGCCCGACTTCCGTGGTGGCTTGCCGATTCGGCAGCTCCGCAAGGTTGAGGATCACGTGCACGAGAATCTCGCTGAGGATATCTCCGTAGAGGCTTTGGCCGAACTGGTGGGCTTGAGTCCCTTCCACTTTTCCCGTGTGTTCAAGCATGCGACGGGGATGTCGCCGCTCCAATTCGTGACGCGAGAGCGGATCACCTATGCGCAGCAACTCATTCGCGAGACCGCCCGCAGCATTATCGATATCGGGCTGGAGGTCGGCTACACGAGCCCGAGCTATTTCACCAAAGTCTTTCGGCGCGTGACTGGCGTGAGGCCCACAGACTTCCGTAGTTCCCTCTGAAAGGTTCGGCTGCTTTTTTCCGCAAGATCGGGCTAAGCCAAGCACGATCGGGCGAGAAGCACTGCGTGGGATGCGCAATGATCACGTCGCGCCGGAAATTGGCTCAGGTGCTCGACAACCGCATCACACAGACACGTATGAACGATCAATTCAATGAACCCAATGTCGATCACGGCCCCGCCATGCCGGACCGCCGAAAATTCCTTGGAGCCGCGCGGCGGCGATGAAGCGACTCGCCAACCAATTCGATCTGCTGATCTCCAGCGTGCCCCATGACACACATCGTCATTCAAGAGGCGCTCGACGGCAAGGTCGTGGACCGGATGGAAAAGGTCAGCGACAAACAACACCGAAAGTGAGGAATTCGATATGAACTTATCTTTTCAAAACAAAGTCGCATTCGTTACCGGCGCTTCGAGCGGCATTGGCCGCGCGACAGCAATGGCGTTCGCGCGCGAGGGCGCTCGCGTGGTGGTCGCCAACATTGCCGAAGCGGGCAACCAAGAGGCGGCTCGTCTGATCGAGGACCTCTGTGGTCGCGTGCTCGGCGTCAAGTGTGATGTGACACGCAGTGAGGACGTGAAGGCTGCTCTGGACCGGACGGTCGAAACCTTTGGGCGACTCGACGTCTCGTTCAACAACGCGGGGCTCGAGCAGCCGATCACGGCCACAACCGAAATCGCTGAGGATGAGTGGGATCGGATCGTCGCAGTCAATCTGCGTGGCGTCTTCTTGTCCATCAAGTACGAGATCCCGCTGATGCTCGAGTACGGCGGCGGGGCGATCGTGAACACCTCCTCGGGCGCCGGTGTCGTCGGCGTCAAGGGGCAGGCCGCCTACACCGCGGCCAAGCATGGAGTTATTGGCCTTACTAAGGTTGCGGCACTGGACTACGCCGAATCAAACATCCGGGTCAACGCCGTCTGCCCCGGGATCATCGAGACCCCGATGATGGAGCGGTTCGCTGGTGCTACCCCGGAGGGAGGGGCACGAGTCATCGCGCAGGAGCCGATCGGGCGGATGGGGAACCCCGAAGAGATCGCTGCAGCCGTACTCTGGCTGTGTTCCGACGCGGCCTCCTTCGTAGTAGGGCATGTCATGGTCGTCGATGGTGGCCAGACCGTGGCGTAGCTCGACGAGCATATCAAACGACATCACACATATGAACTCATCTTTTGAAAACAAAGTCGCCCTCATCACTGGCGCGGGCTCTGGCATGGGTCTGGTGACCGCTAGAGCCTTCGCAGAGGCGGGAGCTGCGGTGGCGCTGGCAGACGTCAACGAGAATGCGGTTCGCTCTGCAGCAGAAGAACTCGTCTCCGCCGGACACAAGGCGATTGGCATCCGGTGCAATGTCGCCGACGAGGCTGAAGTAGCAGCGATGGTCGCGCAAACTGTATCCGCCTTTGGTCGCCTCGATGCGGCGTTCAACAACGCCGGGATACAGTCTCCGGCCGTTGAAATGGCTGATGTCAGCGGCGAAGAATTCGAGCGGGTGAACGGGATCAATCTGCGGGGGGTCTGGAACTGCATGAAATACGAGCTGCGCCAGATGCGGGAGCAAGGAAGCGGAGCCATCGTTAACAACTCTTCGATTGGCGGTCTGATCGGTATCGCCGGCCGCGCAGCCTACCATGCATCCAAGCACGGAGTGATCGGGCTGACGAAGACCGCTGCGCTCGAATATGCCTCCAGAGGAATTTGCATCAATGCGGTGTGCCCGGGAACGATCGATACGCCGATGGTTACGGACATGTTGGCGAAGGAACCAGACGCCATGAAAGATATCTTAAAAGACCAGCCAATCGGGCGACTCGGTCGGCCGGAGGAGATCGCCTCTGCCGTTCTTTGGCTATGTAGCCCTGGCGCAAGCTTCGTGATCGGCCACGCGCTCGTTGTCGATGGCGGATACACCGCACGGTGATGACGAAAGCTGAAAGGAGATAAACGATGACCAGACTATTCTTTTAGCCTTCGTGTCGGCTATGGCCCTAAGTCACGCCGTTTTTGGCGATGAGAAAACCACGCCCAAGCACAGAGACAGTATGAAGATAAGATTAAAAGTCGGAGACAAGGCACTTACAGCCACTCTAATCGACGGCAAAACTACGCAGGACTTTGTTTCTCTGCTGCCTTTACGCTGACTATGAATGATCTGTTCGGCAGGGAAAAGTTCGCTCACCTGCCGCAAGCGATCTCGACTGAAGGGAAGCGGACGCACACATACGAAGTCGGAGACATCGCTTACTGGTCTCCCGGCCCTGACGTCGCCATCTACTATCAGCATGACGGCGAGAAGATTCCCAATCCGGGCATCATCGTCATCGGCAAATTGGATTCCGGCGTGGATGCTTTCAACGTGCCCGGCTCTGCGGAGGTCAAGATCGAGGTAATGCAAGAGTAGAACCAAAACATTCGATCGCTCAGGAGCCGTGATCACTTAACCCAACAGAATTATGAACAATAACATCGAAGCAAAAATCATCGTCATCACCGGGCTACCGAGTCTGGCAAGCGGAGATCGACTCGCAAACCGACTCTTGGAATCGCTCGGTAACAGGTTGCTCGATGATCGGCCCACGCGCGCGCTCTCCCACCGTCAAGGTCGTGGCGCGCGAGTAAGACTGTTAGTGACTAACCAGACCGCGTGTGAACGGCGGTCCCTTAAGGCAACGGAATCATAAAAACATGGAAAGAAGGAGTTAAGATGACGGATAAAAAAGTTTGGTTCATTACGGGTACCAGCCGTGGCATGGGTGTCGATTTTGCCAAGGCCGCCCTGGCCGCCGGCCACGCGGTCGTGGCCACCGGCCGCAACCCTGACGGGGTGGCAAAGGCCGTCGGCCGGGCGGAGGACCTGCTGGTCGTCAAGCTCGACGTCACCAGCCCCGCCGACGCCGAAGCCGCTGTCAAGGCGGCGGTTGATCGGTTCGGCCGCATCGACGTACTCGTCAATAACGCGGCCAACTTTTATGGAGGCTACTTCGAGGAGCTGACGCCGGAGCAGATCGAGCGTCAGCTGGCGACGGGGCTCATCGGCCCGATGAACGTCACCCGCGCCGTTCTACCCGTCATGCGCAAGCAGCGGGCCGGCCACATCATCTCGATCTCGTCCGGGGCGGGCCTGGCCGGCTTTGAGTTCAATTCCGCCTACGCCGCCGCCAAGTTCGGTCTGGAGGGCTGGATGGAGTCGCTGCAGCCGGAGGTTGCCCCGGTCGGCATCCGCACCACCATCGTCAACCCCGGGATGTTCCGCACCGAGCTGCTCACGGAGCAGTCGACGACCTACGCCGAGCCGTCCATCGAGGACTACGTCGAGCGCGGTGCGGCCCAGCGGGAAGGGTATGAGGCTCAGAATGGGCGACAGGCTGGCGACCCGGCCAAGCTCGCGCAGGCGCTCGTCACGATCGCCGGCCAGCAGCCCCCGCCGCGCCGCTTTATCGCCGGCGCCGATGCCGTCGCCATCGCCGAGCAGAAGGTCGCCGACTTGCAGGCGCAGATCGACGCTTATCGCGACCTATCGACCTCGCTCGCACGAGACGAGGTCAAGGTTGCTGAGGACCGGAGGTAAATTGCCATGCGCGTAACTTGTCATGTATGGCGCCGGCGACCTCCGTATTGAGCACGTCCGCCGACGCTCGCCTGAGTCCCTATGTATGTAAAGCCCTAGGGGAAGCCGAACAAAATAGTCGCGATGCAACTCACCACGGTTCCAGCGGACGGATTCTGCGAATGGCGCAAAACGGCTAAATCCGAAGCTGCCATTCGCGATCGCCCATGAAAGATGGACGCCCGTTCACCTTTGCGGGCCTTTGGGAAACTGGAGAGATCCCGAATCTGGGGAGTGGCTGCGCACTTGTACGATTATCACAGGGGAGCCTAATGCGCTTGTAGCGCAAATCCATCCCCGTATGCCGGTGATTCTTCCTGAGCAACATCATGCCGCATGGCTCGGGGAAACGGAGGACGGGAACTTAAAAGTGTTACTCGTTCCCTACCCTGCCGATCAGATGCGAATGTGGGAAATTTCTCCGCGGGTAAACAGCCCGAAAAATGATGATCCATTGCCTAAGAGAGATGCGAATCATTTTTGATAAAGACTGTTGGAAAGGAACAAAGATGTCTCCAAAAAGTAAACGAGAATTGATTGAGCCGCATGCCGGGGACAAACGCTATGTGCGTCGAAAGGCCAATGGCACCTTCGGAAAGACTGTAGATGTCGGCAGATCACTCGCGGCCGACAAGAGGACTAAAGCTGAAACCACAGTTCCGAAAGGTCAGGGCGACCGAGGCGACACGAAACAGTAATTGCTCGACAACGCTGCCATTGCTGAATTGCTCATACGCGAGGCGGAGACGGCTAGCGAACATCGCAGATTAGCGTTCAAGCGCGCCGCCCGGGCGGCATTTAGATGGCCGGAAGAAGCAGCCCATCTTGCGGCAGAAGAAAGGTCGCTCACCGAACTCGAAGGAATCGGTCCATGGCTTGCCAGACGGTTGCACGATCTGTTTAAGTCGCCGCCCGCGGCTCTCGACCCGCCACCAATTCGTTGCGAGTTTCTCACGCTCGCTCAAGCCCGCCGGACTCTGGCCAACAACCCGGATTGGAATTACCTTTTAAAGGGCGATCTCCAGATGCACACGGTTTGGAGTGATGGCAGCGGCACGATTTCGGCAATGGCCGAAGCCGCAATAAAACGCGAATACCAATATATCGCCATCACCGATCACACCAAAGGATTAAAGATCGCAGGGGGACTTGACGAGGAACGCCAGAAACAACAAGGCCGCGAAATTATGGAATTAAACCAGCGGTTTCGCAAAAGAGGAACTGATTTCACGGTTCTTCGTTCCGCAGAACTGAATCTTTCGCCAAAAGGGGAAGGAGATATCGCGTCCTGTGCGCTCCGAAAATTGGACCTCGTGCTTGGCTGCTTCCACTCGGCGCTTCGCAGAGTAGATAACCAAACTGGCCGCTACATTGCCGCGTTAAACAATCCGGAGATTCACGTCCTCGGCCATCCACAGACTCGGATCTATAATCATCGCGAGGGGTTAAAGGCGGATTGGCACGAGGTTTTTGCTGAAGCCGCCCGGCTGGATAAAGCCGTCGAGATCGATGGTTATGCAGACCGCCAGGATCTTCGTTACAGTCTCTTGAAGATAGCGAATGAGGAGGGCGCGCGGATCTCGCTCGGGACAGACGCTCATCACCCATGGCAATTGGCCTATATAGAGCTTAGCCTGGCGGCAGCCATCCTGGCGAAGATTCCTCCAGAACGAATAATCAATTTTATGACGCTCCCGCAACTAACCAACTGGATTGGCGGTCTCCGCAGTAAGAAGATGCGATAGCCTTTACCGCTGCCTGATTCCAGCGGACGGATTCGAAGCAATTTGGAGCTGTTCTGCGATGTAACGCATGTAACTCGAGCTTGAGCGCCGAGACCCCAATCGCCGATACTGGTTCGTTCATTTGCCCGATCAGTCCAAAAACGACGCTCTAAAATCCGATTACGGCTCCTTTCGCGACCTCCGTTATCCTACCCCCCCGGATTTTTATCCCTTCAGATTTGTGATTTGTTTCCCAGCTTTTATGTGTGGCCGCTACCGTCGAACAACCCAGGAAGAAGAGCTTGCGCGGCTCTATCACATCCCGATCCCAAAGCAGACTGATTTACCGATCAGTTATAATATCGCGCCGAGTCAGAAGGTGCTTACCATTCGCTTCAATCCGGAGACGCAACAGCGATCGCTCGATGCTTTGCAGTGGGGATTGATTCCGTATTGGGCCAAAGACTCAAAGATCGCTTACCGGACCATCAATGCACGAGCTGAGACCGTCGATAGAGTGCCGTCGTTCCGGCAGGCTTTCTCAAAACGGCGCTGCTTGATTCCAGCGGACGGATTCTACGAATGGCGCAAAACGGCAAAACCGAAGCTACCGTTCGCGATCGCCATGAAAGACAGACGCCCGTTCACCTTTGCCGGACTCTGGGAAAACTGGAGAGATCCCGAATCTGGGGGGTGGCTGCGCACTTGTACGATTATCACAGGGGAGCCTAATGCGCTTGTAGCGCAAATCCATCCCCGTATGCCGGTGATTCTTCCTGAGCAACATCATGCCGCATGGCTCGGAGAAACGATGGACGGGAACTTAAAAGAGTTACTCGTTCCCTTCCCTGCCGATCAGATGCGAATGTGGGAAATTTCTCCGCGGGTAAGCAGCCCGAAGAATGATGATCCATCGCTCTGGGAATCTCTCCATGGAGAGCAAACGCAAACCACAACCGATGCGCTTGAGCTCGTGCGTGAGAATACTGAAATGGCGTAGGAGCCGCACTTCACAAGGCAACAATTCGATTTCGATCAGCCGCTCTGACCTGATCGCAGAATGGTTTGTGGCAGCCCCCAGCGATCGTCGGCTACGAAGGCTTCCCGCTCAATTCAGTCAAAAGGAAGCCGGTAGAGGAAAAAAAAGCCCAAAGGACACGATATTGGCATCGGGAAGGATCCTGTACAAAAATTAGAGATTTTCCGGATCGCTTCGATGCTCCGGAACTTAGATTCAGGCGTCGAGGCCTGCCGTCTTGTAGGGTTGGATCCAGATCAGCTTTCGCTGCAAGCTCCCTTCCCCGAAAGCTTGCCGGCGCCAATGGCCGGCTCGCCAATGGCCCGGTAATTTTCGCCCAGTGGGTTGGTGCTCCGCTCCTGTCGGACGGGTTGCCGGCCGGTAGGTCTCCTTGCCCAGGAAGCGGGCGGCCCGCAACTCCGGCCTCAAGTGGCCCTTCTTTTCGCGGGCGGCACGCAATACCTGGTCGGGTTCGTATTCTTCGGGGAAGGAACAACAAGACGTTAAAAAGGAAGCGTTTGACTTCGGTGAGGTAAGTATCCGCGCGATGGTCCCAGGCGTAAGGATCATCGGCTGGGTGTTGGGCAGGCGCCTCCGCCAGTGCCCGCAGCGTCTGGTCGTTGAGCCTACAGGCGGAGTAAAGGGGGGCGGACCATTTTTGGTCCGGGCTAAGCCGGCGGTAAAAGTAAAACCCCATCCCGTCCTCGTTGCTGTCCTCCGACGCAAGGATGCGGTTGATCCCTCCCACCGTTTTGATTAAAAACACCGCTTGGGCCTCCTTAGAAAGGTCCGTGTGGTAATCAAAGCATTGCCCTTTGTTTATCTTAAGGAAGGTAATGGATGGGATATCCCAAGAGGGCGCCGGAACATCGTCCTCGAATAATTTCCCTTGGCCCCCGAAGAGCCCCGCCGGAAGAACCAAACGCAAAGCGTTCCATCGCCAACGCAAGTCTTGGGGGCAAAACCCCTCGGGTAAGTCAGTGCGTTTGAGGGCTTCTCCCAGCTCCCGCTCGACGAATAAGGTGCGCTGGTCGAGTTTGAGCCATTCGTTGGTCACCAGAAACGGTCCCGCGATGGACTTCCAGCGCGTGGGGTCCCCTAGAAGATTTAAGCGGGATGCGGTTAGTCCATCCATGAGCAGCTGGCCGTCCCAACAGGCGGCGTACTCGTGGTTGGGGTAATCGGCTTGACGGCGTACGGGCAACTGGAAACGGATCCCGTTCAAGAGCCGATCGGTGCGGGGAAACTTGGATTGGATCAGTTTACGCATTACCTCGGCCTGGGGTTTCTGTACCTCGGTCCATAAGGGATCGGGTTGATTATCGAGGTTGCTCATAGGGTTTGTTCCATCCCCTGTCCTCGGCCTTGGCTCTTGGCACAATGGCGTAGCGATAACAGCGGATTATCTTCTCCATTCGATCTCGTCGTTCGTCGTTTGGCGAACCTCCTAGCGTGCGATATGGCCCCTTGCCTTGCACAACACAGTTACAACATCCATCTCTGGAGCGTCGGAACGCACCATGAGCCACCGGCCAACCAGGCGCGATAACGCCTCCAGAAAGGCTGCCTGCGGCTGCGCTTCGTCGGAATTAATCTCTCGCCAGACCGCCGCATCGAGCAGCTCGACGCTCGTCAGCGGCCGCGCATCTACGTTCTCCTCATTCATCCCCGTTCCCTTCCTTCTCTCGCGCTCAAACGGCGGAAGAGCTCCCGAGGGAGAACCTGCCAGGTGTGCGCCAGGACCAAGTGCAAGCGTTCGGACGTTTGGCAACCGACCGTGAGCATGTCGTCGCGTACACTAACGGATGCCCTCATGCGTGGCGGGTTTTCCCGCTGGATGGTGCTTGGGCTCGTGCAGGTAGAAAGTGATGATCAGGAAGGCCGCGCTCCCGAAAAAGATAGCCCAGTAGCTGACATACAAACAGCCAACGGCCCGAATTCCAAAGGCAATCGCGCGTCGAATGACGGCCGCCCTCTCGAGAGCGCTTGGCCTTGCTTGACGGCATTGCGGACCGCCTGGCCGAGCTGTTTGCCGCCCTGCACCGCTGCAGCGCCCGCTCCGCTTCCAATGCTAGCTACCAACCCCGCCCCGGCTAAAAAAGAGATCCAACCATGACCGCCGGCGCCACTAGTTGAAACGCCGGTGATGCCCGCAACGACCCCGGGGGCCTTGCCAATTATGCCAAGGAGGATCGCACTGGTGATTAAGGCTACCCCTAAATTCATTATATCGCTCCCCACCCCTGGCCAGCTTGAGCTTGAATACCCTGGAGAATACTTAAACCGATCCCCGCAAGTAACAGGGTCGCCATCAGTTTTATCCCGTAGGCATCTAATTCCATATTCTAAATATGCTAGTTTGGTTAGTTTAACGTCCGCGAGGTAGCGAGCAGCACGCTGATTGGCGGCACCAATCCGGATCTATTGATTCGCTTCGCATAAGCGTGACTCTGCGAGGTTCTCTTGTTGGTTTTGTCCATCCTCAGCGAGCTGATGTGCGCCCGCGGTCGGAGTCGCCTTTTTGATTGCTTCGACAGGAGGCTTGACGCGGAACCACGCGACATACAGTGCCGGCAGGAACAGAAGTGTGAGTAGAGTGCCCACGATGATGCCGCCCATCATCGCGAACGCCATGGGAGCCCAGAAGCCTTCGCGGGAAATTGGAATCAGCGCGAGGCTTGCGGCTGCGGCCGTTAACATGATGGGGCGCGTCCGATGGATTGTGGCGTCCAGGACCGCATCCCAAGGACCCATGCCATCGCGCTGATGCTCCTCGATCTGCACGATCAAAATCACCGAATTACGGATCAGAATGCCGACCAGCGCGAGGACTCCCAGAATGGCGACAAAGCCCATCGGCGAATTGCTCGGAATCATCGCGGCGACAACGCCAATGAGACCGAGGGGGGCAACTGCGAGGACCAGGAACAAGCGCTGAAAACTTTGCAGTTGGATCATCAGGATCGTGGCCATCGTGAATAGCATCAGCGGAATGACAGCGGCGATCGGTCCTTGCGATTTCGCGCTTTCTTCCACCGGACCTCCGATCTCGACGCGATAGCCGGCCGGCAGCGTACGCTTGAATTCGTCCACGCGTCCGCTCAACTGTTGCACGATCGTGGCCGGCTGCGTGGGGCCGATGATGCCTGCCCGCACGGTGACGGTGGGCACCCGGTCCCGCCGCCAGACGAGGGGTTGCTCGAGTTCGTAGTGGAAGTTCGCAACGGCGGCGAGCGGGATGGATTTTCCGTTGCCAGCCATGAGTTGCAGATTTTGCAATGTCTCAATCGAGCCGCGTTCCGCGTCGCGCGCTCGGGCGAGAACATTCACCAGGTAAATGTCATCACGAACTTGCGTGATCTGCGCGCCGCCGACTACGCTATTCATAGTTTGCGCAATGGCCTCGGAAGTGACGCCGAGTTGTCGCGCCTTGTCCTGCAACACCTCCAGCTTCACGACGCGGGAAGGTTCCATCCAGTTGAAGCCGACATCTTCGAGCAGCGGATGGGTACCGATTTTCGCCGCCAGTTGCTGAGCGAGTTCTCTCACTTTCTGCACGTCGGGTCCGCTGACGCGATATTGCACCGGCCGTCCGGCGGGCGGACCCATGGGCAGAAGCTCCACTTGAACGTCGATGCCGACGAATTCGCGGTGCGCGATTTCCTTGAGTTGCGTCCTCAGCCGGTCGCGCGCTGCCACGTTTTTACTTACAATGATGATCTGCCCATAGCTCGGGTTTGGCATTTGGATGTCGAAAGCGAGCACGAAACGAATCGCGCCCTGCCCGACGTAGGAGGACCAACTATCGACATCCTTGTTGCCGGCGAGTTGGCGTTCAAAGCGGTCCATCGCGGCTTTTGTCGCGGCAATCGAGGCGTTCTGCGGCAACGTGAAATCCACGACGAGTTCACTGCGCGAAGATGGCGGAAAGAACTGCTGCGGGACAAACTTCATTCCAAATAGTGAAACGAGAAATAAGACGGCCGAAATCGCGACTGTGAGCCATGGCCGCCGCATGACCGACTCGAGCGAACGTCGGAAAAGCGCGCTGGCGCGGCTCGGCTTTTCATCGTGTTTCTTGAGCTTCGCCGGGAGCAGCGTCACGCCGAGCAGCGGAGTAAATATCACCGCGACGATCCACGACAGGATGAGTGAAACCGCGATGACCACGAAGAGTGTGAATGTGTATTCACCCGCATTACTATTGTTGAGCCCGATCGGGAGGAAGCTGGCCACCGTCACCAGCGTCCCGGTGAGCATCGGAAACGCAGTTGAGGTGTAAACGAAGGTCGCCGCTTTGTTCAGCGGATCGCCCCGTTCGAGCCGGCTGACCATCATCTCCACAGCGATCATCGCGTCATCGACGAGCAGTCCCAACGCAATGATTAACGCACCGAGCGAGACTCGCTGAAGCGAAATATGGAGATACTCGAGCGCGACGAACGTCATCGCGAGCACCAGCGGTATTGCCAGGGCGACCACCAAGCCCGGGCGTAGACCGAGGCTGAGGAAGCTGACGACGAGCACGATTGCGACCGCTTCGAACAACGCATGCGTAAACTGACTGACGGATTCCTCCACGATGACCGGTTGATCTGAGACCTGATGCACTCCGACGCCGATCGGCAGCTCGCCGATAATCGTATTCATCTTCTCCTTCAAAGCCTCGCCGAAATGCAGAAGGTTGGCGCCGGACTTCATGCCGATCGCGAGGCCGATGGCCGGCTCTCCATTCACGCGATAGAGCATCTGCGGAGGGTCGGCGTAACCGCGGGTGATGGTGACCAGATCGCTGAGGCGAAAGAAGCGGTCGTTCACGCGCAGATTGATCGAGCGCAGACTCTCCTCGGAAATGAACTGGCCGCCGACACGAAGAATGATCCGCTCCGGTCCGGCTTCCACCACGCCGGAAGGGACAATCGCGTTCTGCGCCTGAAGCGTGCGCAGGATATCCTGCTCATTAAGACCGAGTGCCGCGATTTGTCGCACCGAAAATTCCGCGAAGATGACTTCGTCTTGCGCGCCGATCAGGTCCACCTTCCCGACGTTGGGAATCAGCAGCACGTCTCTCCTGACGCGCTCGACGCAATCACGCAACTGCCGCTGTGTCAGCCCATCTGCGGTGAAGGCATAGACGTTGCCAAAGACATCGCCGAAGCGGTCGTTGAAGGCTGGTTCCGTCACGCCCGGCGGGAACTCCGCGCGGATGTCTCTGATCATGTTTCGCACCCGCAACCACACATTGGGAACGTCGCGTCCCTTGGTGGCATCGCGAAGGTTGACGAACACGATCGTCTGACCGGGTGTCGTCATGCTCTTGGTGTAATCCAGCGCCTCCAGCTCCTCTAACTTGCGCTCAATTCGCTCCGTGACTTGCTTCGACATCTCGTCCACGGATGCGCCCGGCCATTGCGCCTGGATCAGCATCGTCTTGATGGTGAAAGACGGATCTTCTTCGCGCCCGAGGTTTATATAAGACGCCACGCCCATGACGGCGAAGATGGCCATGAAATACCAAACCAGGGAGCGGTGCCGCAGCGCCCATTCTGAAAGATTGAAGTTAGTTTTCATAAGTTAGTCTCCGAAATTTTTACTGCTTGGTTGGGCGAGAGGCTGTGGACTCCAGCCGTGACGACGCGAGTGCCGGGCGCGAGTCCTTCAGCGACGCGGAACGAGTCTGTGTCGCGTGCACCAATCTTTACCTCGCGCATCGACACCTTGTTCGTGGCGGCATCGACCACCCACAAAAACGTCTGGCCATTGCGCTCGAGTAACGCGGACGAAGGCAGCTCGATCTCCGCGCCGGCATCCGTCGCTGCGACCGCCTTCACGATGGATCCCAGCCGGAAATTCAGCGGTGGATCGACCAGCGTGATCCTGACGCGTCGCGTGCGCGTGGCCAGGTCCGCCTGGGGTGCGATCTCTCGGATCTGCCCCTTGACGCGCGTGGCGGGATCCGCTTCCGCGGTCACGATGAAGCCGGTCTCCGGACGAAGATTGACCGCAATGTGGTCCGGCACATCGACCACCGCCTCGCGCTCAGTCGGGCGCACAACGCTCACCACTTCCTGCCCAGGCTGAAGCACCTGACCGACTTCGGCTTTAGTGGCGGCAATGACGCCGTCGAACTCGGCATGGAGCTCTGTGTAGCCGAGCTTTTTCTGCGCGACGCGAACATTTGCCCGCGCCGCTTCCGTGGACGCCTCTGCGCTTTCGAACTCATGCTGAGCCGTCTCGAAATCCGTTTTCGCTGTCGCGCCTGACTGGTTCAACTGGCGCTGTCGCGCCGCAGTCGCTTTTGCGTTCTGCAGATGAGCTTCTTCCCTTGCCAAGTCAGCCTCTGCATTCCGCAACGCGAGTTGGAAAGGAGTGGGATCGAGCGCGGCGAGTCGCGCGCCTTGCCTGACCGCATCACCGACATTTACGTCGCGAGCGATCATCCGGCCGAGCACTTGAAAGCCCAGGGTGGATTCGTAACGAGCGTCAATGGTACCGGTGAATGCAGCTCCTTCTCCCGCTGCCGGCGCGACAATGATGCTGAGCACCGGCCGAATGGGCGGTGGGGGTGTGGCGGCGCGCTGGTGACATGCCGTCAGTCCGGCAACCGCGCTTAACAAGAGAACCCAGGATGTTTTCATGGCTGTTGCACCTCCGCGATGGCGACCGTCTGGTTCGGACTCATCTTTTGCGTGTTGCTCGTGACGACGAGGTCGCCCGGCCGCAGTCCCGCCGCGACAACGAGCCGGTCTGTTTCGTATCGCGCGATCGTGATCGGCCGCGGAGATACCGCGCCCGTGGCGGGGTCCACGATCCACACACTTGGCTGCCCCGCCGCTGACGCCAACGAACCTGGAGGTAGTGTGATTGCTCGTTGCGAATTCACCGGCCCTTCACCGAAGACAGCAGCTCCGAGCGTGATGCCTGGAGGCGACTCATCCAGCCCCACTTTGACCGCAAGCGTTCCCCCCGCGCCGCTTAGAGTCGGAGTAACCTCGCGCACCTTGCCGGTCGTCTGAATGCTCGGATTAGCGACGAGTTTGATCTGAATCGGAATGTTTCGATCGACGGGCTGGTTGCCGAACACCGATTCATTCACGTTAAAGACCGCATCGCGCGGACCGTCATGGGCCAAAACAAAGACGCGCTGCCCGGCCGACACCACCTGACCAATCTCCGCGCTTCGCGCGGTGATCGTCCCAGCGTTGCCGGCGCGAAGTTCTGTTTGCGCCAAGGCGTCACGCGCCGTTCCAAGCTGAGCTTTTGCGGCATCGAGCGAGCTTTGCGCGGTGCGGAAGGACTCCTCCGCGCGATCATACTCCGATGGCGGATTCGTCTTGCGAGAAAGCAGCAATTTCTGCCGCTCCAGGTTGGAGGTCTCGTTGCGAAGTTTTGCCTCAGCAGCACGAACGTCGGATTCCGCTGCATCGACAGCGGCTTGCTGCTCGTGCGGATCGAGCTTCGCGAGGATCTGGCCGGCAGAGACGTGATCGCCAATATCCACCAGCCGTTCGGTGATTCGGCCATCGGTGCGGAAACCGAGATCAGACTCCACCTGCGCGCGTATCTCACCAGTTAGAGTCATCGTCTTCGACGCCTCGGCCAGCGCGACGCGTTGCACTTCCACTTTCGCCGGAGAAACGTCGCCTTGCTTGCGCGAGCAACCCGGAAGCAATGTGAGGATGAATAGCGAGAGAACCGTTATGTGTTTCATGGTAGGTCAGGCTTGAATGTGATTGGCCGTTTCGGGCACGGGTTGGGGACGTAGTGAATGCAGCTTGGCGAGAATGGCTTCCTTGCTGGCCGTCCCGATGATTTTGGCGGATACCTTGCCGTGGAAGAAGTAGAGCAAGGTGGGGATGGACTGGATCGCGAACCGCAGTCCGAGATCGGGATTGTCATCCACATTGACTTTGACAACCCTGGCGGTTCCGTTGCACCGTGCGGCAACTTCGTCCAACACCGGTCCGATTCTCCCGCAGGGCTGGCTCCAAGGAGCCCAAAAGCTAACCAGAACAGGTAGAGTGTATTTCAAAACCTCCAGCTCAAAGTCCGGCTCGTTGATTTCCAAAATTGGGTTCATTTGTGTTCGTCTTTTCGTCTCTATTTCCAGTCGCGTCAGTCTTAATACATTTCTCGTGCCAAGCGATTCGGCTATTCGTAGAACGTTCATTGCAAGGGAGATGCGCATTTCGCTGTGAACTTCCCAGGCCGACGGAATATTGAACGTTCGGAAATCCGTTGCCTCCACCGTTGAAATCCCGCATTAATTCGGCTATTGAGAGGTCATGGAACCGACCAGCGACAGCCGGATGGACGCGATAAGCGATAGCCGATTTGATCCGAACATTGATCCCGAGTTCCCCATGGCTTTACTGCTGGAGATCGCCCGTGAACGGTCGCTCGAAAGCCTGTTGGAAAAGATTGTCCGCGGCGCCGCCGCCCTTCCTGCTACGACGCGTTACGAAATTTGGCTGATTGAGAAAGGGGACTGTTGCTTGCACCTGGCTGCGGCCGCTAACAATCCACTTGAGGATATCGGGGGCGTCAAAACACGCCTGGCCGATAGCAGTGTCAGGATTCCTTTGGGAGAGGGTGTCATCGGGAAAACTGCGGTGACTGGTCAGCAGACCGTCCTGCGCGATCTATACAAAGAGCCAGGCGAATTTTCCCGGCTGGAATGGCTCACGCGGGAACTAGTCCGTGGATTCGCAGCGACGGCAATCTCCTTCAAAGGCGAAATCATGGGAGTTATCACCACCTTCGCCCGTGTGAATCTGCCCGAGGAAGCGCGGGCCTGGACCCAGATTATGGCCGATCATGTCGGCGCCGCCATCGCCAACGCCCGCGCCTTCGAGGAAATAGAGCGGTTGAAGGCGCAACTGGAAATGGAGAACGCCTACTTGCAGGAGGAGGTGGTGGAAGCCAGGGCCTTCGGGAGCCTCGTCGGCCAATGCGCATCCTTGCGGCACATCGTCAGCCAGATTGACCTGGTCGCGCCGACAGACGCCTCGGTTTTAATTCTTGGCGACACCGGCACGGGCAAGGAATTAGTGGCGCGAGAAATCCACCATCGCAGTCGGCGCAAAGGCAAGCCCATGATCCGCGTCAACTGCGCCTCCATCCCCAAGGATTTGTATGAAAGTGAGTTTTTCGGTCACGCGCGCGGCGCTTTTACCGGGGCAATCAAAGACCGCACCGGACGTTTCGAGATGGCCGAGGGGGGGACCATTTTTCTCGATGAGATCGGCGAGATACCTTTGGATTTGCAGAGTAAGCTTCTCCGCGTTTTGCAGGAGAAATGTTACGAGCGTGTGGGGGAGGACCGGACGCGACTCGCCGATGTGCGTATCGTCGGCGCGACGAATCGTGACTTGAAGCAGGACGTCGCGGCCGGCTGTTTTCGTGAAGACCTCTACTACCGGCTCAATGTATTCCCCATTCAAGTTCCTAGCCTTAAGGAGCGGGCGGATGACATCCCGCTTCTGGCGAGGCATTTCATGGAATTATCGGTCAAGGAACTACGCTGTTCCAAGCCGCGGTTAACACGGGCGGGCGTCGCCAAACTTCAAAGTTACGACTGGCCCGGCAACATCCGAGAACTGCGGAATGTGATCGAACGTGCTGTCATTATTTCGCGCGGCGGCGCGCTCGACTTTGACCTGCCAGTAAGAAATTCCCCTCCTCCCCTTACGACGCGAGAAGCGACGAGCAGCGAGCCGGAAATCCTCACCGAACCAGAGCTGCAGCGGCGCGAACGCGAAAACCTCCTTGCCGCCCTGCACCAAACAAATTGGAAAATCAGGGGCGCTGACGGCGCTTCGGAACTCCTGGGAGTGAAGCCAACTACCTTGGTGACACGAATGAAGAAATGGGGCCTCCAGCGTCCCGTCTGAGCCTTGAGCGACGATCCGCCCCATAAACTCCGTCGGTGTTAGCATGCTGAGTTTGTGCAAACGAATCGGAGAAGTTTTGACGCACTAGGAAATCTACTACAAAACTTTACGACCGCCGCGGCCAAAAGGTGCTTCTCGAAGATATGGAACGGATTGGGTACTGAGTTAGAATTCAAAGAGTCCAGAGAAAATTTTGCACGGTCTATATTGAGTACCTCGTTGCGATTATTCTTCAGATGTTTTCTAACGGACTTAATCCTGAATATCCCCCGGATGGCCGCTCAGAAAGGCAGTTGGGCCAGGAG
Organism: uncultured Verrucomicrobiae bacterium; assembly: GCA_963782115.1. Taxonomy (GTDB): domain Bacteria; phylum Verrucomicrobiota; class Verrucomicrobiia; order Chthoniobacterales; family JAFAMB01; genus JAFAMB01. The sequence goes on along the minus strand of CAWAIK010000023.1, from coordinate 61,583 downwards.
CAGCCGTATCCCGGCAGGTTGGCCCATTGACGTTACGGATGCCAGCCGGCGGGTTCTTATAGGGAATGCACGACAACTAAATCGCTAAACCTAAGGACGACATGAATGCCGGTTATATTTCCGCCTTTGCCGCTTTGGCCGGTTCGCTAATCGGAGGACTGACAACTTTTGCGGCAGCATGGGTTACGCAGCGTCAGCAGGCGAATGTACAGTGGCTCTTGCAAGAAAAGACGAGACGGCAAGAGCTCTACCAGCAATTCATTGAAGAGGCTTCGAAATTATATGTGGATGCGCTTATTAACGATCAGGCCGAAATCCCACCGCTTGTAAGTCTTTACGCTTTGATCAACAAAATGAGGGTCGTCTCTAACCCCGGCATCGCCGAACGGGCAGACAAGGTCGTTCGAATCATCGTCGACACCTATGCCTTGCCAAACAAGTCTTTCCAAGAGGTGCGCGCGATGATGGAAAGTGGCGCGCTGGACCCTTTGCGCGACTTCAGCGAGGCTTGCCACGAAGAACTTTCTCGTCTCTCTTCCCAAGCCTTACAGTTCGAATATCGTCGCGCGTGAACCGATCTTTTCGATCGAGGGTAACGCTCCAGGATGCCCGTAGGCGCGTTTTTGATTGGCTGGCCGCTCGTGAACCGAAACCCAAAACGCTCGAGGATCGGTTCGGAATCAACGTGGGGCAGAAGATCGTGATTGATTAAATCTTCTACGGGCCGCGTCCCGTCCTATCGCTGCTTATCCCAGAACCACGTGGGATGCATCTTGCGTTGGGTGCGCGCCGGTTCAATCCCGCCTAACAACAGGACAAGCTCCTCGTGAGTTAATCGATGAACCACTCGTGTTTTGCCCTCTCCTGCCGAGGGCCTGCGAGTGATTTAGCGAGGGTAACTACCGGCCGCCGGCTACTTTTTTCTTGCACGCGTGTGGATTCGGCGGCAACCAGTTGTCGGTGGAACTTCGGCATTTGCGCTATTTTGTCGCCGTTGCTGAGGAACTAAGTTTTCGTAAGGCCGCTAAACGGCTGCACATCGCCCAGCCGCCTCTAGGCAGGCAGATTCGCGACCTTGAAGAGGAGATTGGGACCCCGTTGTTTGACCGGAGCCGGAATCACGTGCGTCTGACCGGCGCCGGGCAGGTTTTCCTGGCTGGCGCCCGCGAGACGTTAGAAGCCGCAGCGCGAGCGATCGCCGGGGCCCGAAAGGCGACGCGCTCGGCCGTGCCGGTGCCTTTTCGCATTGGGAAGTTTGGCTCCTTCACCGCTTCTTTCCTGTCGCAAGCGCTGTCCATCTATAAAGATACTCACCCTAACGTGAGCATTTCTCTGTTCGGCATGGACCCGCAGGCTCAGTTGGACGGATTACTCGCCGATCAGCTTGACCTTGCCTTCGTGCCGACTTTCGACCTGCTCTTGCGTCGACGGCTTGCCAAACAGATTGAGGCGCAACCGGTACTCCGATCTCCCCTGATGGTGCTGCTGCCGGCAGGGCACCCGCTAGCGGCGCAAGCTGACGCTGACCGGCCGGATAAGGCCATCCCGCTCTCAAAACTTTCTGGCGAGGTGTTTCTCCGATTTTCAGCCGATCAGAACCCAAGTTACACCATGCACCTGGTGCGTGAGTGTCGCCGGCGATGCAAATTTCGCCCCCGCTTGGGACCGGAAGGCAGCGACCATACGGACCTCATCAACCTAGTGGCGGCCGGCGAAGGCATCATGCTGGAGGCGCAATTTCTGTTCGAGGAAGCCATGGCCCGGCTGCGCTCGGCTTCGCTTACGGCTCGAGTCGTTGCCCGCCGCGTGGGTCTGCCCATGTTCGAACTAGTGGCGGCGTGGTCCCAAGCCCATCCTTCGCCGCTGGTGGCCGATTTCCTGAAGACCTTAGATTCGGTGTCGCGACTGCGGAAGGGGAACGCAGGCCGTTCAAGCCCACCTTGAGGTTGCGAGTCGGAGCCACCTTTACCGGCCGCTGAGGGCCTGAACCTCCGCGTCCGGCCCGGCGAGCTGACACCTTGTGGGTTTCAGCTCGGAACTAACAAAGTAATTTCCGTGGCGGCAGCGCGTACGATCTTCGCGGCGAGGAAATTACCATGAGCCAATCTTACTTTCTGCCGGTTAACTCGTTAATCAGGCTGTATACCCGCAACCAGAACAATGAAATGGTGCCGCTGAGCACGTTGCTCAATATCACCGAGACCAACGGGCCCGACAAGGTAATGCACCACAACCTCTACCCGTCAGCGGACATCAATGGCGTCCCGCTACCGGGTTTCAGTTCGGGCCAGGCGATGGCGCTGATGCAACGGCTGGCGACCGAAAACTTGCCTAAGCAGTTCGGTTATGAGTGGACCGAAATGGCGCTGCAACAGCAACTGGCAGGCAACTCAGCGCTCTACATTTTCCCCTTGTGCGTGCTGTTTGTCTTCCTCGCGTTGGCGGCGCAGTACGAAAGCTGGACGCTGCCGGCTGCCATCATTCTGATCGTGCCCATGTGCCTATTGGCCGCCATCTCGGGCGTCTTTCTGCGAGGCATGGACAATAATATCTTCACCCAGATCGGGTTGGTGGTGCTAGTAGGCCTGGCCTGCAAGAACGCGATCCTGATCGTGGAATACGCCAAACAGCAGATGGATGCCGGAGCGGAGCGGCGTGAAGCCGCGGTGGAAGCCGCCCGGTTGCGATTGCGCCCGATCCTCATGACATCGTTTGCGTTCACCATGGGCGTCTGGCCGTTGGTGCTTGCGTTAGGTCCGGGCTCGGAAATGCGGCAGGCGCTGGGCACCGCGGTCTTCAGCGGCATGATCGGCGTGACCTTGTTCGGGATCTTTCTAACGCCGATGTTCTTTTCGGTGATCATGAAGTTCTTTGGCCCAAAGGGCGCCTCGCGACAGGCACCGGTCGCGCATGAACCGGCCCCGCAACCCGCAGCCTTAACCACTTAAAACGGACGCCCATGCAACCTACCAAAAATATTCACGTCACGCCCGTTTCAACGGGCGACCACAGCGGTTATCCGGCACCCCTGGTAACCCGAAACCAATATCCCGCCGCTTTCCCGACTTTTGACAATGCCCAAATGCAGGCGTTGGGCCCTCACGCACGATCGCGGCGCTACGCTCCGGGTGAAGCGCTTTTTTCTGTCGGCGAACGCGGGTTTCACTTTTATGTCCTTAAGTCGGGCCGGATCGCGCTCATTAACCGTTCCGCCACCCGCGATTTGAGGACGTTGGCCATTCATGAGCAAGCCGGTGAATTCATCGGCGACGTGGCCAACCTTGCCGGCAACCCGGCCCGTGCGGGCGCCGTGGCCCTCGGGGTCACGGAGGTCTACGAAATGAACGCAGAGGACCTCCGGTGCCTGCTGAGCGAAAACCCCGCCCTCAGCGACGTCATCCTGTCGGGCTTGATCGCCCGCCAGCGGATCCTTGAAGACCTCGAGCATTTTGCCGGGCTGCGCGTCATCGGCTCGCGGTTCCACTATGACACGGTTCGCATTCGAGAGTTTTTGGCCAAGCACCGCGTGCTTTTCACGTGGACGGATACCGAAGAGGACCCGACCACCGACGGTTTGCTCCAACAGTTCGGCCTGCAAATAGAGGAAACGCCGGTGCTCTGTTGGACCGGCGCGGCGTTGCTGCGCAACCCTTCCAATGCGGCGCTGGTCGACCTGCTCGGGCTTGACCAACCGGTCGAAGCGGAACCGCTGTACGATTTGGTCATCGTCGGTGCGGGTTCAGCCGGTTTGTTTGCCGCGGTTTACGCGGCCTTGGAAGGGTTGCAGACCCTCGTGCTGGACGGCTTGGCTCCAGGAGGTCAGGCCGCCCGCAATTCAAAGGTCGAGAACTACCTTGGTTTTCCGACCGGCGTAAGCGGCGCCGCCCTGGTCGAAAGCGCCGCGCTGCAGGCCAGGAAGTTCGGCGCGAGGTTCGCCGGGCCCGCGCGTGCGGTAGGCTTGGCCTTTGGCGAGCACGCCGGGCAGGGCGGCGGGCGACCGCCCATCGTGGTGCGACTGGAAGGCAATGAGCAACTACTGACCAGGGCGGTGCTGATTGCCACCGGGGCTAAGTATCGCAAGTTGTCGGCCGAGGGTTTCGAGGGCTTAGGGGTCCATTACGCAGCCACAAAGGCCGAGACCCAGCGGTATGCTGGCGCGGAGGTGGCGGTCGTCGGTGCCAGCCACTCGGCCGGCCAAGCCGCGGTGTTTCTCTCGACCCACGCCCAAAGGGTCTACCTCATCCTGCGCGGTTCCCGGCTAGGCCAAGGCATGTCGCGCTACCTGTCGCGGCGAATCGAAACGAGCGGCAACATTGAAGTGCTCTACCGGACTAAAATCCGCCGAACCGTCGGCGAGGGTGGCCGTTTAAACGGGATCGAAGTGGAAGACGCCGGGCGTAAGCAACGGCGGACGCTGCGCGTGCAAGCCGTCTTTTCGTTGATCGGCGCCGTGCCGCATACCGCTTGGCTGCCCAGCGAAATTCGCGCCGACCAAGACGGTTTCATCAAGACCGGTCGAGCCGTTCTGGAGGATCGCCAGGGTCTGGTCCGTTGGCCTTTAAAGCGTCAGCCGTTTTTACTGGAGACGAGCCGACCGAGGGTATTTGCGGCCGGTGACGTCCGCGCGGGCTCGATGAAACGGGTGGCAAGCGCGGTCGCCGAAGGCGCCATGGCGGTGGAGTGCATCCGCCAATACCTGAAGGGGGCATAACGCGATGGTTAAGCTCCAAGCCCGCAAAGCCGTCGCGGTTGCCCCAACCGACGCAACTTCGATTTGGAGGTCAAAACCCTATTTTTCGCAAGTTGTAGTTCGCCAGCGGTCAGCCATTTTCTGGAAAAGCCGTTCGAGCGCTGGACGCGCCTTTGCCGCCTGAACCCCTCCACCCCATGCCGATGGAAGAAGCCGATTTGGAAGCGGCCGGCGGCCAGCAGGGGAACCACAAAGCTCACCGGAGCAACAAACAATTATGTCAGCAGCAACCTATTCACAAACTGAGCTCACCGGAGCAGCAACTATGTCAGCAGCCACCGATTCAGCAGCAACCTATTCTTTTCCCGTTGTCATTCTCGGGGGCGGCTTCGCCGGCGCCTATTGCGCCCGCACGCTAAGCGCGGGCCTGGGCCAAGCCGAGGCCCGCGCCGTGGCCCTGGTGGCCGATCAAAACGTCATGCTCTTCCACCCCATGCTGGCCGAGGTCAGCGGTTCGTCGATCTCGCCGCTCCACGTCGTCAATCCCCTGCGCCGCTTCTGCCGGGGCACCTCCATTTTCAGGGGTGTCGTCGAGGAAGTCGACCTGGAGGCGCACACCGTGCGCTTCTCGCCTGGACCCTATGTTCCCCCGGCCACCCTGAAGTTCGAACACCTCGTCCTGGCCTTGGGGGGCGTGGTCGACGTGAGCCGCGTGCCGGGCATGCCCGAGCATGGCTACCTCATGAAAACCGTCGGCGACGCCATCCGGTTGCGGGTAGACCTGATCCAACGGCTCGAAGAGGCGAGCCTGACCCTCGACCCGGCCGTGTGCCGCCGGCTGCTGACTTTCGTGGTGGTCGGCGGCGGCTATTCCGGGGTAGAGACTGCCGGCCAGATTTCCGATCTGCTGCGGGACGTCCACCGGTTCTACCCGCGGCTCGATGCGAAGGAGTTTCGTTTGGTCCTGGTGCACAGCGGGCCCCACCTGTTGCCGCAGATCGGTGAGAAGCTGGGCCGCTATTGTGGGGAGCACCTCCAAAAACGCAGGATCGAGGTTCGCCTCAACGCGCGCGTGGCCGCTCTCACCGCCGAACGTGCCATTCTGGACACGGGCGAGGTGATTGAAACCAACACGGTGGTGACCACGGTGGGCAATGCGACTCATCCCGTGATCAAAAAGCTGATCGATCGGTACCGGTTGGCCAACTCCAAAGGACGAGTCCTGACCGAACCGACCCTCCAGGTTAAAGGTTACCAAAACCTCTGGGCGGCCGGCGATTGCGCGGCGGTGCCCTTGAGCGATGGAAGCATGTCGCCCGCCACGGCCCAATTTGCGCTCCGGCAGGGCAGTCGATTGGGCAAGAACCTCCTGGCCCGCAGAGCCAACCGCCCCCTGCGGCCCTTCCGTTTCAGGGCCCTCGGCGAAATGGCGTCCCTGGGGCATTTGAACGCGGTGGGCGACGTCCTGGGCTTCAAAGTTTCGGGCTTGTTCGCCTGGATGATGTGGCGAGCCATCTACCTGGCCAAACTGCCGGGCTTGCAGCGCAAGCTGCAAGTGTTCCTCGAGTGGACCCTGGAAGTGGTGTTCCCGCGCGACATCAGCCTGTTGGATGTCAAAATGACGGAGGTGGTCGGCCGCGTCCATCTGGAGAAAGACGATCCGGTTTACGACATGGGCGATCCCGCCTTTTCGTTTTACGTCATCGAAAAGGGTCAGGTGGCGCTGGCGGATGAACATGGGCCGGTGCGGACCTTAAGGCCCGGCCAGCATTTCGGCGAACGGGAACTGCTGCAGAACCTGAAGCGCCAGTTTAAAGCCACCGCCGCGGAACCCACGACGTTGCTGGCGTTGAGCAAGGCGACCTTTGAGGCCCTGGCTCAAAATAGCCTGGCGCTGGGCTACCTCTTGAGCCGCAGCGCCGTTGAATACCTGACGCTGGAGGAGCGCAAGGCCATCGTGGATCGAATCTCTGCCGCACTTCGCGACACGCGCGTGGCCGATTTCATGCGGGCCGACCCGGTCGTGATTCGCGACACGGATTCGGTGGGGTCTGCGCTGAAAACGTTTAAGCAGGCAGCCGCCTCGATGCTGCCGGTCGTCGATGAGGCTCACCGGTGCAAAGGCTGGCTACGCCTGGACTTCGCCTTTGACCTGTTGCACCAGGGCAAGGCGCGCATCGAGTCGCCGGTCCATGATTTGCTGATCTTACCGTGCATCGGCGTCAAACCGGATGACCGGGTGGAGCAAGCGTTGCTGCGGTTTGCCCAAACCACCGATCGGGAATTTGCCGTCGAGGATGGGGAAGGTCGATTGATCGGCACCCTGGCGCTGTTAGACCTGGTGCTTGCGGAGGAAGGCGGCCGCTGACCTTCGGCGCGGGAGCTGGCCTTTCGCTAAAACGCTCCGAATGCAGCAAGGACGATCTGAAACCTTTTGGGTTTCAGCTCGCAACCAACAAAGTAATTTCGGTGGCGGCAAGCCCGTACGATCTTCGCGCGAAGAGATAAAACGAAAGAAACTAAAATGTTACCTATCGACCACCATGTACAAAACGCCCTCTCTAAGTTTAATCGCGAAATGACACTATCTTCGCTGGCTGGGCAGCCATCAAAGGACGGTCCCGATGTCGATCGTCCGAGCGTTAACTGCCTTCACAAAAACTTCCGAAAGGAACAAGAAATGTTAAAGACGATCACACATAAAAGGCCGTCGAAGCACACAGCGTTAAATGGCTTTCTGGCGAGACGGGGGGTCTTGTTTGCTAAGGCCACGCTGTCCTCGTTTCTGTCAACTGAAGAGAAATTATCCTGGCTTTCAATCGGGATCTGGATCCCTTATCACCACCTTTAAGCTGAAGAAGCAGATCGCGATCTTCTGATCCGCTATGCCGATCAATTCGACAACGGCGCTGTTTTCAAGCGCCTCGGCTTTATCGCGGACACGCGTCTTCACGATCACATGCTCGTGCAGGCCTGCCGGCAGCGCCTCACAACAGCTTGATCCCAATCTCCCCGGTTCGACCCTCGTGACCGCCTGGCGTGTGTGGGTGCCCGCTCACTGGACAGACAAGCCATGATCGATAAAGGATTAGCTCAACGTAGAAGTCATTGCTTCAACCGCCTGGTCTGTGGTTAGAACCGCGTGGGCGATGTAGGCGTAATTGATCAGTGCGGCCGTGTAGCCGTAGCCCCATTCGGGATGCTTCGGCGCGGCTGTTGCGTCCTTGACGACAGCAACTTGAAACCCCTGTTCGACCAATTCGCGCAGATGAGATTCGACGCACATATTGGCGAGCATTCCGCCAAGGATTACTTTGCTGATTCCACGCTTGCGCAGTTGAAGTACGAGGTCGTTTGTTTCCGGTCCCCACACGCGATGTGGAGAGACAACGATGGTCTTGCCGTCCTCAATATAGGGCTTGAAGCGCTCCAACCAGTCAGCGCCCGAGCCGATAAGGCCATCGAGATCCAGAACTCCTTTTCGAGCGAACAAGCTATTATTGAACTCCTCAGTCTCCAGCGGTCCGTTGAATTTCCATCCTTTGTCGACGGGAAAGAAATAGTGGGGAGAAATGAAGACTTCGAAATCGTGCGATTTCGCGGCCTTGAAGATACGCTCCATGTTTTCGATGGTGTTGTTTTCTTTGAGACTCTCGTGCAGGAGCGGCCAGGGTTTCCCCGTCTCGCTAAGAACTTCATTCTGGGGGTCGATGAACACCACCGCCGTATCGGAATTGCGAATTTTCATTCCTAACGTTTTAACTGAAATCGACACTCAGTATCAAATGATGCGGTTTCCCGGACAAAGCTCCTTGACTACTTCTTCACCCCCAAAACCCCATCCTTTGCGGCTTTGGCAACACGAAATTTGACGACGGTCTTGGCTGGAATCTTGATCTTCTGTTGCGTCTTTGGATTAAAACCCGTGCGCGCTTTCCTCTTCTGCTTCACGAGCTTGCCAAAACCGGGCAAGACAAATTCGCCGTTCTTCTTAATCTCTTTGTAGCCGATGTCGCTGAGCGTATCGAGAAATACTCCAACGGTTCTTTTGTCGGTTTGGGTGGCTTCGGCAAGTGCGCTTTGAAGTTCGGTTTTTGTCATCGGTAGCCCTGGGTTATGCCAGAAACTGGCGATCCGCGTCACCCAAGTTTTTTTAACCTCAAAATAAACCTCTGCCGCCGTCCCCCATCTCGCAAATCTTAGCCATGGGGAAATCGCTTCGATGCTCCGGAACTTAGGCGTCGAGGCCTGTCGTCTTGTAGGGTTGGATCCAGATCAGCTTTCGCAGCAAGCTCCCTTCCCCGAAGGCTTGCCGGCGCCAATGGCCGGCTCGCCAATGGCCCGGCAATTGGCGCCCAGTGGGTTCATGCTCCGCTCCGGTCGGACGGCGTGCAGGCCGATAAGCCTCCTTGCCCAGGAATCGGGCCGCTTTTATCGCCGGTTTCCACCGGCCCTTCTTTTCGGAGAAAGGCCGCAAGACCTTTTCGGGCTCGTACTCTTCAGGAAAGGAACCCATGTACAAAAGGGCGTTAAAAATGAATCGTTTGATCCAGACGACAAAGGCGCTCGAATCCGAGTCCCAGAAAGGAAGGACCTCCGCAGCAACATCAATTTCTTCCGCAAGGGTGCGGAGCGTTCGGTCGTCCAGTTTGCACCCGCTGGAGAAATCGAGGATTTTTTTGTGCTTCGGGTCGGTCGGCTTGCGTTGGATGCTAAACAGCACTGCATCTTCGTTAGGCCATGTGTCTCCCAACGGTTCACGGCCGAACGCCGCTTGGGTTTCCTGGAAAAGAGTCGGGTGGAAGTCGAGGGACTGACGCTTGAGCACCTTTGCGACGGTGACGATGGGGATGTCCGTGTCCCACCCTTCTTGGTGGGGGTCGTCCACGCGGAACTTCACGCGGAATAGGCCCAAAGGAAGGACCAAACGAAAAGCGTTCCATCGCCAATGCAAGTCTTGCGGGCTAAAGCCTTCGGGTAAAGTCCGTCCGTTTCAGGGCTTCCCCCAGTTCCCTTTCGACGAACAGGGTCGTCTGGCCCTGCTTCAACCATTCGTTGACCACCGTAAACTCGCCCGCAACTTGGCGCCAAGCGTCCCGGTCACCCTGCCCCCAACGACCTGCCCTGCACGGGGTCGCCCTGCACGGGGTCGCCCTGATAAACGTCCAGGCGTCACCATAAATGGAATGAGCATAATTCATGTAGTCGGCTTGTCGGCGGACAGGCACCTGGAAACGGCTTCCGGCCAAAAGCCGGTAGGTGAGAGGAAAGTCCCGCTGGAACACCCCCAGCAGCTCGTCGGCCTGCTGGTTATGCTCCTCGACCGTTGTCGATTGCAGTTAAATCGAGACCGGCAAAAGCATGGGGGTCAGGCGGCGATATCCGCCGGTACTGAATGATGCCCGGTATACCGGTCCAGTCGCCTATTGATAATCGCGGTTTTTACGTGAAGCAATTGCTGGGCTCCGGCTCGGCTCCATCCCATTTGGTGCTTCTTGCACATGCGCCAGTTGATCAATTGATTGACGGTGCTCTCCACATGGGCGGTCGAGATACGCTCTCCGTTCCGATACGCTTCGGCGTATCCCCTGACTGATTCACGGTTCGCATACAAATAGGAGCGAAGCTCGTCTAGCTTCGCTTCGATACTTTCAAACCTTTCACTGTTTGCTTCTGGGTGTGCCAAGGCGTGCTGAAAGAGACCAATCCGCACTCTGGTCATTCCGAATTCCGCCATTTCCACACCGTCGTTCCAGAGCATCCATTTCATGCTGTTCAGGTTTGCCCAGTGAGCCGCGAGGCGTTCCTGGAAATCATCCCCATAGGGGAGATACAGGAATTCCTTTTCGATTCGCCCGATCCGTCGCGCAACATGGAACCAATCCAGACGATGCTCGCATTTCTTCCCAAACCAGGTGCCTACCACTCCTCGCAATCCGTCTTCGCCATCCGACAGAATCCTCAAATCCGTGTCTTGTCCTCGACCGCAGCGCCGGAGAATGGCTTGCACCCGCCTCTTTGCATACGGATCCAGGTCCCGCACCACGGCGAATGCCTCGCCGAGCCGAGGCTCCGCGCACGCATCCGGCGTGGGCTTCTCAAGGTCGAGCAGCTCCATGCACTGGCGAGGGATATCTATTACGGGCGGCGAGGACGAATCAACGCCCGCGAATTGCATGAGCAGATGAACTCCTGTAGCTGCCTGACGCTACTGCTGGCCTGTGTCGTCTATTGGCAGGCCAAGGAAATCTCCCGCGTTCTGAAAATGGGCATTCCGGAAGGCGAAGATATCAACTTCAGTCTCCTGGAGCATGTCAGCCCCATCGAATGGGAAAACGTCATTCTTTACGGCCAGTATGTGCTCAACCCGGACGACATTCGCTAAAACCGACCCTATCTAAGAAGATTTCTGTGGGACTTTACGTACCTTTGTTGGGCTAACCCGCGCTTGAAGCGGTAATGTGACGATCGTCGATCGAGCATCGGCGATCGCGTACAAGGCCGGGCGACACGAAGCCGTTGCTCGACCACCGGCGACTCGGGCACTGCCGAGCGGATCGCGATCAGCGGCAGGTTCGCGCCGTGCCGCGCACCCGACGCACGCGTAGCGCTACGCCAACCAGCGGGCGACGCGCGCGGCGATCGTGGCGGGAGCCTCGACGTGCAGGAAGTGACCGAGGTTCGGCACGACCTCGAGGACACGCGCGTCGAACAACTGACGGTCCTCGTCGGTCGGCGGCACGATGCAGCCGTCGTCGCTGCCATGGAGTTGCAACAGGGGTGTTGCAATGTGCGCCTCTGCCTTGCGCATGCGATCGACGAACGTCGTGAGCGGGCGCACGATCGCGCGGTAGTACTCGAGCGGTGCGGGGAGGCTGCGCTCGAGACAGGCGTGCAGCTCGTCACGGCGCGCGGAGTCGAGCGTGAAGCTCGGCGACCAGGCGCGCCACAGGCGATCAATCAAGGCGAGGTCGCGGCGGCGCACGAGATAGTCGGCTCCTGGGAGCTGGAACAGGGCCATATACCAGCTCTTCTTCCACTGCTTCGAGTAGGCGAGCGAGCGCAGGAAGGTGGCCGGGTGCGGGATCGCGAGCGTGACCGCGCGACGGACGTGCGACGGCGCGGCGGCGCACACGGTGTAGGTGATCATGCCGCCCCAGTCGTGGCCGACGAGGTCGACCTGGCCGCCGAGGTGATCGATCAGGGCGAGGGCGTCGGCGGCGAGGGTGTCGAGGTCGTAGGGACCGACGATCGGAGAGGGGGCGTAGCCGCGCAGCCATGGCGCGACGACGCAGTGGGTCTCGGCGAGGTGCTCGAGGAACGGGACGGCGGTCGGCGGGTGATCGGGGAAGCCGTGGAGGAAGAGCAGCGGGCGCGCGTTGACCGCGCCGCCGACGAGCGCGTGAACCTCGCCGAGCGGCAGCGAGAACGTGGTGCGGGTCAGCCTCTCATGCGGTGTGTTCATAAATCAGATCAGCTACAGGTGGAGCCTGTTGGCCATGGTTACAACGGCCGGCATCCACATAGCTCACGCGGAACCAGATGGCGTATAGCGCGGGTAGGAAGGCAAGCGTCAACACCGTGCCAACGGCAGTGCCTCCGATCAGCACATAAGCCATGGATCCCCAGAACACTGAATGCGTGAGCGGAATAAATGCCAGCACTGCGGCCAGTGCGGTCAGGATGACTGGTCGAGACCGCTGGACGGTGGCCTCGATAATCGCATGATATGGATCAAGACCATCTACTTGATTGGAATGAATCTGACCGATCAAAATGAGTGTGTTTCGCATTAAGATACCCGACAAACCGATCAGACCGAGAATGGCATTAAATCCAAAAGGCTGCTGAAAAATGAGCAGCGCCGGCACTGCACCGATCAGCCCGAGTGGGCCGGTCAGCATCACCATCCACATCGCGGAAAAAGAGCGCACCTGAAAGATGATGACGGCCAGCATGAGCAGGAGCATGATGGGGAAAAGTGGAGCCAGTGCTGAGTTGGCTTTATTTGCTTCCTCGATCGAGCCCGCCATCTCAATGCGATAGTTTGCCGGTAGCGCCCTTCGAAGGGCCGCGAGTTTGGCCCAAATCCGGGAAGAGACATCCGGCGGTTGGGTCGTCTCAATATTGTCACCCCGCACGGTGATGGTGGGAACGCGATCCCGCCGCTTAACGAGTGGATCTTCTGATTGGATTTCGACCCGTCCGATCTGGCTTAAAGGGATCGGCTTTCCATTCCGGGTCGTGAGGGTGAAATTTTCCAGCTTGGTTGGATCTAATCGCTCGGGACCCGCACTTCTCGCCACAATATTTACCGCTCGAATGTTCTCACGAACCTGGGTGATAGTTTGACCGTTTAGGAGAAACTGCAACTGCTGCGCTGCCTCTTCGGGTGAAAGCCCGATGAGCCGCAATCGCTCTTGATCCAAAACGAAGTGCAACTTGGGAACGCGCTCTCCCCAATCCACATTCACCGTGCGCATATTCGGATCGTTGCGCATGATTTCTTCGACACTGCGAGCGATTTCCCGAAGTTTCGCCGAATCTGGCCCCATCACCCGAAAAGCAACGGGAAAGGGAGAGTAGGGACCAAATACCAACTGCGTCGCCCGAATCCTCGCTTCCGGCGCCAGGCCATCGGCGGCCGCTTGGCGCAGGCGCAATTTGAGATGATCCCTTGCCTCCGCATTCGGCGTCAAAACCACGATCTTTGCAAAGGAGGGATCAGGCAGCTCCGGGTTGTAGGAAAAGAAAAACCGTGGAGCACCCGCTCCAATATAGGAAGTCACGATTTTCGATTCGGGTTGTTCCGACAGCCAATTTTCGATCTTTTTTGCCGCTGCGCTGGTCGTCTCGATGCTGGTCCCCAATGGAAGCTGGACCTCAACCAACAATTCAGGTCGGTCAGAGTTTGGAAAAAACTGTTTCTTCACGACAGCCATCCCTCCTCCCGCCATGAGAAACGCCCCCACTACAATGCCGGCTACCGTATATTTTTTCCTCACGCACCAGGTGACAAAATGGCGAATCCGCTGGTATCCCGGAGTGGAATAGATCCCCGCATGGCCTCCTTTTACGGCTTTGATCTCGGGTAGAAGTTTTACCCCAAGATATGGTGTGAAAACCACCGCCACGATCCACGAGGCGATCAAAGAGAATCCGACAATCCAGAAGATGTTTCCGGCATATTCTCCCGCGGTCGAACGCGCAAAGCCCACCGGCAGAAACCCGATTACGGTTACCAACGTCCCGGCAAGCATTGGCGCTGCGGTGTGGCTCCAGGCATAAGCCGCGGCTTGGATGCGATCCATTCCCTCCTCCATCTTCACCACCATGGACTCGATGGCGATGATGGCATCATCCACCAAGAGCCCCAGCGAGATGATGAGCGCTCCCAATGTGATTCGATCAAAAACCCGATCTGTGATCATCATGATCACAAATACCGCGCCCAAGGTCAGCGGGATTGCCGCCACCACGACGATTCCAACTCTCCACCCCAAGCTCAGCAGGCTGACCAGCATCACCACGCAAACCGCCATCGCGAACTTGACCATAAATTCGTTTACCGACGAGCTGATATTGACGGCCTGATCGGTGATTTTTTTCAGGCTGACTCCCAATGGCAGGCTGGAGGAGATCTTGTCGCTTTCGGCCCGCAGGGCATCGCCTAAATCCAGCCCGTTCCAGCCCTCTTTCATAACGACACTCAGCAACAGGGAGGACTCTCGATTGTGCCGAATAACAAAGGTTGCCGGATCTTCGTAGCCTCTCGTGACCTCCGCGATATCCGATAGCTTGAAGCTTTGCTTGCCCGCCACGATCGGGGTATCGCGGATTTTATCGATGCCGGTGTATGCCCCGTCAAGGCGGACAAAAACCTGTGCGCCGTCCGTATCAACCGACCCTGCAGGAGTCACCGCATTCTGTCGCGAGACAGCAGCAAAGATGTCCGCTGGCGAGATGCCCAGCATCGCCAGCCGCGGATACGAAATCTCGACAAATATCCTCTCCTGCTGTTCACCCACTATATCCACCTTTTTGACTCCCGGCACGTGGAGAAATCTCTGCCGGAGTTCTTCGGCGACACGGGTTAGTTGGCGGAGAGGAAAACCGGGAGCCTCCACCGAGTAGAGTGCGAATGAAACGTCCGAATACTCATCGTTGACGAAAGGCCCCATCGCGCCTTGCGGCAATTTGGGCGCCTCGTCCGCCAGTTTCTTTCGCGCTTGGTAAAACTGCTCGGAAACTTCTTGGGGGGGAGTTTTGTCAATGAGTTGCAGCGTCATCAACGCCAGCCCTGGTCGCGTGATGGTTTCCACCCGATCATACCAGCGCAACTCCTGGAGTCTTTTCTCCAGCGGCTCAGCTACGAGATCCTGCATTTCCTGGGCGGTTGCTCCGGGCCACACCGCGGTCACCGTGAGCACTTTGATCGTGAAGGAGGGATCTTCCGCTCGTCCCAGATGAAAATAGGCATAGATGCCGGCACATGCCGAAGCGAAGATGAAGAACAGTGTGATGGCACGTTCCCGCACCGCCAGAGCGGAGAGATTAAAACGTCGCATTGGATATCTTCTCCTCGTTTGCCAGGTTAACGACTTGTCCCTCGTGCAGTAGATGCGCTCCGAGGGCCACTACCTTTTCACCGGAATCGACTCCGCGGGACACGACGACTTCCTCCTGACCGATTGAGGCAATTTTGATGAAGCGAAACTTCACTTCCGACTTGTCGTCCACGATCCAGACGCCCAGCCCGCTACCTCGATCATAGACGGCCCCGACTGGCACCAGGACAGACTGGTTAGCGGAGGTTGGCTTGGTGACCAATGTGATGGTGACGGTCGAGCCGAGCGGCGCCGATGCGGCCTCGCCTTCGAGCACATAGCGCGCTTCGAAAGTTCGGCTCGCCGGGTCCGCCGCATCGGAGAGCTGGCGGAGCCTGGCCTGATACATTTGATCCTGCCCATACAGTCGGGCCGAGGCGGTCGTTCCCAAATCAGGTCGAACGCCCTCGGGCAGGTTGATCAAGGCTTCTCGGGGGCCATCATGCGCCAACTGGACCACGGTTTGTCCCGCCGCCACGACTTGGCCCGGTTCGCTCAGTGTCCGGACGATTACCCCATCGGCATCAGCTAATAGGACGGCATACTCGCTGGAGTGTTCACTAACTCTTGCCTGAGCCTCCAGCGCTTCCAGCAGCGCTTTGGCGCTGTCCAGCGCCGCCCGATCTTGGTCATATTCCCGGCGCGATATCACACCGGATTTGACTAGCATGGCTGACCGCGTTTCATCTGCCTTGGCTTGTGTGTATTTCGCCCGAGCCGCCTCGACGTTTGCTAGTTGCGCGGCGGCCGAGAGGCTGAGATCCTCGGGATCAAGCCGCATTAGGGGCTGGCCTTTCTGGACCCGCTGTCCCACATCGACGGATCGCTCCAGGTTTTTTCCCCCGACTCGGAAGCCCAGGTCGCCTTGCACTCGGGCTTCCACGATCCCCGTGAAGGTTCTGCGAGTCGAGCCAGCCGCTTCCGCCTTGAAAACCTCCACCCTCGGAGACTGCAGGCGCGGATCTTTCACGGCCGGCTTGGAACAACCCCCCGCCATTAAGGCCACCGTCAGCCATCCTGCAAGCAGACCAATGGTCATCAGCGGCCGACGATCCGTTTTCACAGAGCCGGCTTCATCCGGGCCCGCTTCGAGACCTAATTGGTGAGACCCAACCGCATGCGGAGGCTGGGATGTTTTTTGCAGCGCTGGTCTTTCTATATGCGCTTTGACGGTTGGGAGTTTTTTGACAGGCGTTTTCACAAGTCAGTCCGGTTGAAATTGTTTGCGAAAGCTCGTGTCAAACATGCCGGCGGGAACGAAGCGGCGCATTCGGCTCAAGGCAACTCCTTTACCCACCGGATAACGCAGCCGGGGCGACTTCGCTGTCAATGCGTTCAAAACCGCTTCCGCCACCCTTCGAGGATCGTCTCCGTGTTCGATGTTTTGCAGAGCCGCGACGGTCAGACGCTTTCGTTCGTCCGCGTAAGCGTCGAGAGAGATTTTTGCGGTTTTGGCGTTTCCGCTGAGTTTCGTCCTCGTATATGCCGGTTCAACCAACAGTGCCCGCACGCCGAACCTCCTGACCTCGTGGTCGAGCGTCTCGGTATATCCTTCGACTGCATGTTTGCTCGCCGCGTAGATTCCCATATACGGTGCGGGGAGAAAACCCAGCACCGAACTGATGTTGACGATTCGCCCATCGCCCTGTTGCCGCATTCCCGGCAGGATGGCGTTCGTCACGCGCAGCACGCCGAAGAGATTGGTTTCAAACTGCTGCCGGGCTTCCGCCACACTGGTTTCTTCCAGCGCTCCCATGAAATGATAACCGGCGTTGTTGACCAAGTATTGAATCGGCCCGGTCTTCTGCACAATGCTTTGAACCGCCGCGTTCACGCTGGAGTCATCTGTCACCTCCATCTGGACGATTTCAACGCCACGAATGGGGCTGGCGGACTGCGGGTTACGAACTGTGCCGAACACACGCGCTCCTCGCTCTGCGAGTAACTGTGCGATTTCCCGCCCGATGCCGGAAGTCACTCCGGTGGCTAATGTGGTTTTGTTTTTTAGTGAGGTGTGCATATACACACAAAAGCTTTAGTTTATCGCCTTTAGGGCATTGAGAGTTATTTGTTTAAAGCCAGCGCCGCAGTTTCGAGATCGGAAAGAATAGCGAACCAACGCTCTTCACCGAGAGTTTTGACCGCGGCGCTTTGGGCTGACCGCCAGGCTGGCAGGCATTCCTTAATCTTCTTTTGGCCTTTGGCGGTAATTGACAATTCCACCCGCCCGCCGCGCCCCCCACCAACGGTCTGCGCCAAACCATCCCGCTGCAACGGGCGGAGATTTCGCAGAAGGGTCGTGCGGTCCATCCCCAGCCAATCGCTTAATTCCGCCATGCTCCAATTTTCCTCGGCATTCAATGCCCGCAAAATCGTCCCCTGCGTGGGGCGGATTCCATGACGCCGCATTTCTGCATCAAAAAATTTGGTCACGACCCGTGTCACCCAACGCAAGTTGAAGCAGACACAGTTTTCCATCGCCGACATATCCAGTTCTTTGGACATGGTGTGTATATGCACTCCTTGCGCGCAATTGTCAACTCCCCTTTTTGTTTTTTAGTTTTCCAGCGTTTGTGTCGCGGGCAAAAACACCTGAAGATTATGCCTTCGCGTAAAGCTCGCTGCTGCCCTTGCCGTGAACTCACAGGACTTTTCCTATATTCCCTTTTAGGGTACTAGGCAGATTCGTGTAATTTT
The DNA here is from genome assembly GCA_963782115.1 of uncultured Verrucomicrobiae bacterium. GTDB lineage: Bacteria > Verrucomicrobiota > Verrucomicrobiia > Chthoniobacterales > JAFAMB01 > JAFAMB01. The sequence continues at coordinate 43,589 of CAWAIK010000023.1, read as the reverse complement.
ATACGCTAAGGAACCAGCTTTCCGTGCCTCGGCGTTCGCGCATCCGAGGAGTCCAGCACCCGCATCTACCGGATCGATCCCAACTGCGACTACGGTTCGCTTACATCTTTGGTCAGCCGCGCCGACCAGACCATCGACACTGAGCAGATTGCCGAGCAGTGGGACCGCATGGGTCAGCTCTACGCCTCGCTCAAGACAGGCCACGTCACAGTCTCGGTGGCCCTGAAACGGCTGGTAGGCTTCAGCGCCAAGAACCGTTTCTACCGCGCCAACCGGGACCTGGGCCGCATCTTCAAGACCGAATTCCTGCTCAGCTACCTGTCCGAGCCGAGGCTCCGCGCACGCATCCGGCGTGGGCTTCTCAAGGTCGAGCAGCTCCATGCACTGGCGAGGGATATCTATTACGGGCGGCGAGGACGAATCAACGCCCGCGAATTGCATGAGCAGATGAACTCCTGTAGCTGCCTGACGCTACTGCTGGCCTGTGTCGTCTATTGGCAGGCCAAGGAAATCTCCCGCGTTCTGAAAATGGGCATTCCGGAAGGCGAAGATATCAACTTCAGTCTCCTGGAGCTGTCAGCCCCATCGAATGGGAAAACGTCATTCTTTACGGCCAGTATGTGCTCAACCCGGACGACATTCGCTAAAACCGACCCTTAAAGGATATTTTTACACCAATCTGGTCGGGACCCTTCTGCAAGCTAGTTGCAAAAGGGGCCTATGGTAATTAAAGTCCGACCATCGTAACTCACGATAAAAATCCCTTCAGCGGCGGCCGCAGCCCGCGCGAGCCGGCCACCTTCCACCATCCGGTCGATGATTTGGAACCACTGGACACATTGTCCAGCGAATACCGCCAGGCGGCCCGGCGTCTCCTGACGTTGCTTTTCCAACTCGATTCCGTCGTTACGGGCGGGACCGGTGCATCCGGCTTCAAGTACGAATGCTGCGCCCTGGCGCTCGGCCTACCTTCCATGCGCGGAGTAAGCGAAACAGCGTTAGCTCAACAACATGGCTTGAGTCGCGCCGCTGCTTCAAAAGTCTGCGCGGAGGCTGCAAATGTCTTTCGCCATGATACCTCGGCATTCGGACTGAAATCGCACGATGCGAAATTGTCCTACAGAATGCACAACGGACGATTACCCGGAGAAGGGCGAAAATGCCTCTAACCGTTGCCTTGGTAGAAACCGCTGTTTCCCGGTTTGAACATGACGAGGACGTCCAGCTCAGTACCGCTATTCTGGAAGCGTTCGCCGCCGCCAAGCTCAGCGCGCATCGGGCCCGGCGCGCTAGTAGCGAATGTATCCAAGCTTCCCGGCATGTTGGCGCCATGCTCGCCCACGCCAAGGAACGAATGAAAGGGCGTTTCGGCCGCTTTTGTGAGGAGTATCTAAAAGGGATCGGCCACAAGACGATTTCCAATCTAATCAGCTTGAGCAGGTCACAAGTTCCGCTCAACGCCGCCAGGTCCATGAGCGAGGCACTGTTCCTGGCCGGCGCCACCAAGAATGATCCGACCGAGTTGGCGCGCCGCTGTAAAGCGCGCAGAGACATGATCGATCGAAACGGGAACCCGGTCTTTTACTGGCACATGCTGACCCGGGAAAAGTGCTGGGAAACCTTGCTGACGGCGAGCGATTTGCGTCGGTACGAATACTCGGATCTGGTCGTGTTGCACCAGGAGTTGGAGAGCGTTTGTTCCCTTCGCGAACGCATCGGCCAGGAGCTCGCCGAACGCGAGAGTGCCACCGAATGCGAGTCGTCCGTTAGCGGGTAAGGTCAGAGTTGGTGGCTCGGAGTCGCTCAATCTCGGCACCAACGACGGTCTTGAACGCCATGCGCCGGTGTTCGCCAAAGCGCAGGCCGCCAGATTATCGAACGAAATCTTTTGCTCCATGGGGTATCTCGCGGGGCCATGACTCCGTAAACTTTTCGATACGACCAAATACCTATTCGTCCTCGGTTCAATCCGCTTTCGCCTGACCGTTAAGGTTAGAAGGTAATAGAGGGAGCTCCGTACGCCCAATCGTGAAACCAAGACCGAGTGATACAAGCGCGACGAGCGGAATGCCAGCGACTCAAGGTAGCGTCGTAGTAGATTCCGGTCTGACCGGGGCAATCTTTACTTTGATTTGCCTTGGGCTGAGTTTGAGACGGACTCCCAGGCTTCCCAGGTCGCTAGGCGCTCAGCATATGCGGCACGTACCCAAGGCAGATTGTGGCTGCCGAGAAAGAACCGTAGCGGCGGATTCTCCGCATCCACGATTTTGAAGATGGCCTCTGGCGTCGCATTCGGATCGCCTCGTTCCATGTTCTTTAAAGTCTCGAAAAAGTGCGTTTTGAAATCTGCGTAGATGTCGAGGCCAGCTGCAAACTTTAAAGACGACTGGCTCCCAAACTCGGTGGCATAGGCACCAGGCTCTATGATCGTTACCTTGATTCCAAAAGGTTTAACCTCTGAGGCCAGGCCCTCGTGGATCGCCTCGAATGCCCATTTTGAGGAACAGTAATACCCGATCACAGGCATCGTCACATGACCAAGGCCGCTCGATGTACCGAGAATGTGACCTCCGCCTTGCTTTCGCAGCAACGGCAGGGCCGCTTGAATGACTGAAAGTGCTCCGAAAATGTTCGTGTCATAGAGAGCTCGAACATCGTCCGCGCTGGCTTCCTCGATCGTGCCGACAAGTGAATAGCCGGCGTTATTGAGAACGATATCGAGCCTTCCGAAGTGAGCGTAAGCTTGCGCCACGGCGGTCTTCACTTGCTCGGTCTTGGTGACGTCCAGCGCCAACGTTAGAACGTTTGCGCCATACTTTTCTTTGAGATCGGCAATGCTTGCCAACGTGCGTGCCGTAGCTGCGACCTTGTCGCCGCGCTTAAGCGCCGCATCGGCCCAAACGCGCCCAAAACCCCGAGAAGCTCCCGTAATGATCCAAACTTTATTAGACATGTGATTCTCCTTTAAACTAGCTGTAGCCTGTTGCTCCTTTAGGGGTTGACGCGGGCGTCCCAAATATCTGATATTTGAGTGTAGACTCGCATTACACATTATTTGAGCATTCACTCGCATAAGTCAAGCTCTAAAAAAGCCCGGGCTGTTAAGCCACCGCAACGGGCCAATGGCAAATTGCGGGTGGCCGCCATATTGGAAGCCGCGGCGGCCGTCATTGCTGAGAAAGGGTACGAAGGCGCGACAATGGCCGAAATCGCCGCCCGCTCAGGCACAAAGATCGGTTCGCTTTACCGCTTCTTTCCAAACAAGGAAAGCCTTGCAGACACGATTGTCGTGAGCGCCCGCGAAAACCTAGATGCCGTGTTCGATAGATTTGACACCAACGTTGATGAGCTGTCTATCCGGGCTCTGGCTGACGATCTCATGGCCCTGATCTTCGAACTGTTCACGAGGCCCGCCTTTATGAAACTTCTCGATGCCGGCCAGGATTGGTCGGTTAAACGGGAGGAGTTCCGGAGCGCGATGATGCAGCGCGTCGCCAAAACGCTGACGATCCATACCCAAAGTCTGTCGAAGAAGTCTGCTGCAGATATCGCTCTCGTCGTTGTGCTCAACGTGAAGGCGGTGGCAACGCACCAGGCATTTTTCGAAACTTCCGCGTCTGGCGCCGCGGATGAGTTTCGTGAGATGACGCGGCTCTATCTACAAAGCAGATTAGGGTCCTCTATGTCCGGAAAAAAGGGCATCCCTTCATGACGGGGAGCTGCGCGGCATTCTTGCTTTTCTGGCGAGCCGGTCTGCAGGATGTGGGTATTGGGGAGCAATGGAGCAAAATGCGGAGCTCCGCATTTTGCTCCTTTGCTACTCAGACCCCTACACGCCAGAAAAAGAAGAGCGTTACTTGCGGGCCTCCGCCTGCTACTGCGGCGTAAGGGGGGTGCGGCTTTCGCACGACCCTATGATCCGACCGGGACGTGAACCCCCGGATGGTCTTGATTAAAGCAGATTGACTTGCTCATACCGCTCCGTAACGAAACGCTCACTGAGTTTTAGAGATGGCTATCCCCGACTACCAAGCATGTATGCTTCATCTGCTTAGATACGCTTCGGATGGCGCGGAACACACTCTCAAAGTCGCAGTCCCGGCGCTCGCAGACACCTTTCAATTGACGGACGCCGAAAGAACCGAACTTTTGCCAAGCGGCCAGCAAGCGATTTTTCACAATAGAGTCGCCTGGGCAAACACTTATCTGAAGAAGGCGGGATTACTGCGTGCTCCTCGACGTGGCTTTTTCACCATCACCGATCGAGGCAAAAGTGTTCTCGCACAAAATCCTTCCAGAATAGACCGGAATTTTCTCGAGCAGTTTCCGGAATATTTGGCGTTCGTAAGCAAATCGAAAGCAGGATCAGAAGCTGCATGTTCAGTCAATGGAACCATCGACCATCGAAACACCGCTTGAATCACTGGAGGCCGCTTACGAGAAAATCCGCGGCGAACTAAAAAGCGAGCTGGTGGATCGTTTAAAAGGCGAGGAAGCCGATGTGTTTGAGCGAATCGTCATCGAGTTACTGGTTAAAATGGGGTACGGAGGCAGCCGCGCTGATGCTGCGCAAGCTATAGGCAAATCTGGTGACGAAGGATTGGACGGAATCATAAAAGAGGACCGTCTGGGTCTCGATATCATTTACGTCCAAGCAAAGCGGTGGGCGGCGACGGTGGGCCGCCCGGAGATTCAAAAGTTCGCTGGCGCGTTGCATGGCCAGCACGCGAATAAAGGGATTTTCATTACGACGTCAGATTTTTCGCGAGATGCAAACGATTACGTGTCAAAGATCGGAAGCAAGATCGTCCTCATAGATGGATCAAAGTTGGCTGAACTTATGGTCGAATTTGGCGTAGGAGTGGCCACGGACGCCAGCTACACAGTGAAGCGAATTGATAACGATTTCTTCGAAACGATATAGATCCCTCCGGCTCTTTTCGGCACAGTCCCCTATGTTCGAAGTCCGCGTACGAAATAATTCGGACCACTTCGTTACGACACCTTGACTTGGCTTGCGTCGGTAAAAGCAAATACCTCAGCGTTCTCCGCGTTCGGGCCAAGTTTTGTCTTCGGATACACAGTCTTCAGCAGCAACTCATGCGAGATTGTGTCGTAATAGGCAGCAAGGTCAAAGTGAGCACCCACTTATAGCCGTGAGTGTAGACCCGTGAAATTTGATCGAGATACTGCCGGTAGCAATTGCGCCAACTTTGCAAAAAGAAAATACTTTTGTCATCAACGTTGAGCAGATTGCTGAAAACCACTTTGCCCTCCACGATCTCTCGTCGCTTGCGGACGCTTTCAGCGAGGATGTTCGCAATGGCTTGTAGGAGGATTTGATCCTCGACATGTAACAGTGTAATAGAACGGTTCAGACCGGCACCCTTTGGCACGAATAGGCGCGATGGCGATACCGGTTCAAAGCTCCCTCCCGTCAGGCGAGCGTGCAAGTCTTGGATATTCTGGACCGATGCAAATTCGTACGCGTAAAAGACCTGTCGAAAGAACCGCTTGTAGCTGTGGTTCCTGGCTGTCGAAACACGCTTCCACGCCAGCATAAGATTTTCGACGCTAACCAACCGTTTGAAATCTCCGCTTTTCATTCGAGCTATTCTCGCCGCGCAGGCGCATTATCGCTTGATAATTGGGCTCCAGCGTAACATTCGCCAAGGCGTCTCTATCAGCATATATCGCACGACAGGGCGGCCGGGTGTCTCGCGTCTCGGAATGAATGTGTCACGATCCTGAGAGGGGAGGGTGCAGCAGGAGAAAACTTTAACAATGTACTCGACCAGGATCACGGCTTTGGCCTTCTTTCGCAGGAGGATCAGGAAAACAAATAGAGCTGATTCTGACAGAGCGCTCAGATGGATCACACGGTTTGCCTTGGGTCCCAGCCACCTTCACCTCAACCAATGGGTTACCTTCGCTTTGTCCGCTCACTTCCCTCCGGCGCCTTCTGAGCCCACGCTGCAATGTGCTCAGCGCTAAACCGTGTTTATGACAAAACTCGCTCTGTCGCAGCCCCATTGGATTCGAATTCCACCACCAGTCGGTTGATCTCTCGGCGACTGCGCCGCTTCCCAACGCTAACTCCTTCGCTCTCCGTCATCCCGACAGTGCATCAAAAACGCGCCCGCTCTACTAGCTTAGCTAGTAGCGGGTTCGTCTGACGGATACCATTTAAATGCAAAAGCGACACAATTCGCAATGGGCGGGAATTTACTTCTTCCAGGAGAAATCTCGCGGTGTAAACATGAGTGCGGGTCTCCTAATTAAGTGCAACAAACCATTCCTTTATTCTCCAAGTCTCCTAATTTCGTACAGCGATTGGTCGCAGCTGGCAAACCAGCGCCCCGTGCCTGCGAGAAGGCTGTCGCCGGATTAGGAAAAATCTGCGTCGAGTTTCAACGCCACAAAAAGAAGAATTAGCCCACAGATGGAAACCATTCGTATTCGCCCCTTTACCGGATCGGCCGTTGACCTGGTCATCACGGCAGCCGGCGGTGAGCGGGCGTACGGAAATCTATCGCGGTAGCGAATACACAGTCGATTTTCCTCCGCTGATAAAATTTGTAATCTGCCGGTGCGGGCGGAAAGATGTTCCCGCAACGCTCTGCCTTTTCGGGCGTCACGATTTTCGCGTAGAATGGTCAGAATTTCCACCCGGTTCTGAGGGGTCCCTTTGCTCTCCGCCAATCCTAAGATAGACTCTACAGATCGGCGACGGCGTAACCGATTAATGCGACCGGCTGGAAAAGGTTGAAAACCACGACTTCCCAGCCGCAAGAAAGCGAAGAGCGATACGATGGCGAAAGAATCTACGAAGCAGAGGAGTTAAGAATAAGGGACCACTGCGTTTTTCTCTAAATACCAAACGGAATACCGCGCAATGCGTGATTCTGACTTATAGCTTCGCCAGCAGCTTTGGCAGCAACTCTGGAAAGGACCGGGGGCCCGTTGATTTCGTGACCCTGAATTTCCAATGGCAATCTGTATCCGATGAGGCGATGAGGATTGGAACCTCGCGCTAGACCGTGTTACCGCCGCCGATTTGCTGCGGCTATGTGCCTTTTTCCCGCCCGACCAGATTCCTGAAGAGATCTTCATCATAGACGCGCCGGAGCTCTGGGTCTTCTTATTATCCGAATGGGTTATAACCCTCTATCTGCTACATAAAGGTCTTTTCATTATTGCTCGTTCAACTACGATACAAAAAAAGTCCGCCCCTGCTGTATAGTTTACCGTTCTGTCCCACGGAAATTTGCCTATGTTTCACTGCAGCCAACCAATAATATTTCTCATCCATAGAGTGCGGCTTTGTCAGTCAACTCGAGGAGACACGGTTCCATGCCTCAACGTCGAGCCAAACGTCTAACGCCAAAGAACAAGCAGTCTGTGAAAACGAATTTCGTGTTGCAAGAATCGCAAGCGCAGACTTCTGCAGCAGACCCGAAACCGGATCGTATGGCGCCATTCCCCGCAGGCCCTCCGATATTCGATCCCGCCAGAATGGACCGAAAGATCATCACGATTCCATTGGCAAAGCGGATAGAGGAACAAGAAGCCACGGTGCCTGGAAGCCTCTACAAAGTCATTATCGATCTAAATCTTACCTATCAAGGAGGACGAGACGGAGCACGAGCCAGAGTGTTAAAACTTTTAGATGGTATTCTCGGCGGAACCGCTCCTGGAAATGAAGCGCCTCAGGAAGGCATTAATTCGGAAAAGAGTGAATTCAGTGATCAGTATCTCTTTGGCCAATTTACTGCAAAAACGCTTTTTGCGCTCGTCGCTCAAGACAAAGAATCGAATGGCGCCGGGCCGGCGGCAACCCAGCAAGCATCCTCTCCTGAAAGGCGTGCCCAAACAGCAATCTATCTGATTTGGCCTGACTTTGCTATAGGCGCCAGGCTAACAAAGAGTGTCAGCACCGTCAAAGCCGATGCAGCTCGCCTCTCTTTTTCCGCCACTGGGGCTGGCATCCTCTGGGCCGTATTAGATTCTGGTATCCAAGGTGACCACGTGCACTTTTCTATGCACAAAAACCTGGCGCCGAAGGGTCCAGCCGCGCATAAGGATTTCACCACTATCGGAAAAGCGGGTGAGGAAAAACCGCTTGAAGATCCATACGGCCACGGAACCCACGTTGCCGGCATTATCGCAGGCGAATCAAAAGCAGCCCCCGGCAAACCGATTCTCGCAATTTCCCGCCAACAAGAACAGGGAGGAGATCCTCAGTACCAGAGAATTAGTGATATAGAGACAATTTCCGGAATAGCACCACAATGCAAGCTCCTCAGCCTACGAGTACTTGATGAAAATGGTCAAGGAGACGCAAGCAGCTTGATTGCTGCGATCGGCTACATTCAACAACTTAATGGTGAGGGCCGGCACATCTTAGTTCACGGAGTGAATATCAGCGCTGGTTATCCGTTTTATCCTGAATGGTTTGCTTGTGGTCAAAGTCCTGTTTGTGTTGAGGTCGATCGACTTGTGCAAAGCGGCGTTGTCGCAGTAGTCGCTGCTGGAAATACAGGCTATGCGTATGAACAGGTCTTCACTACCCAAGCCGCTGGCGCAGGATCAGCCATCGCGGGCCAACCCTTGTCTATAAATGATCCCGGAAATGCCGAACTGGCCATCACAGTCGGTTCCACCCATCGCGAAATGCCTCATATTTATGGCGTTTCATATTTCTCCTCCAAGGGTCCAACCGGGGACGGCAGATGCAAGCCCGACCTTGTTGCTCCGGGCGAAAAGATTCTTTCATGCGCCGCTGGCGAAACTCGAGCAGAACGGTTGAAAAACGTAGCAGATGCAGAAGCAGGATGTGATTATGCCGAAGACAGCGGGACTAGCATGGCCGCTCCGCACGTGTCCGGTGTGATCGCCGCTTTTTTGTCGATTCGCCGGGAATTCTGCGGTCGAGCTGAAGAAGTGAAACAGATCTTCCTGTCCACGGCGACAGATCTTGGTAGAGATCGCTACTTTCAAGGGAAAGGCTTGATCGATCTGATGCGTGCGATTCAGTCCGTTTGATTGCCCCTGACAAGTGCATCCAACGTCGATTTAGGTAACTTCATATGCCAAACAATCCCGATTTTCCGAATTTCGACTATTTCGAAACGGAATTTACAAAGACGGGCGAAATTGCTAATCGCCAACAGGTCGACGACCTGATCCATTTCCTTCGCGCCTCCAGCACTACGACTGATCTTTTTACCATTTCGCACGGCTGGAACAACGACCTCGACGACGCTCGACAACTTTACCTTAAATTCTTTGAATTTTTCAAAAAAGAGCTCGACGGCAATCCGGTCGGTGATCTGACGAATCGGAAGTTCACGGTCGTTGGCTTTCTGTGGCCATCGAAGAAGTTTGCTGAAGCGGATCTGATCCCGCAAAACGCTAGCGCTGGTTCGGGTAAAGCCGCGACCGTTTCTTCCGGAACAGGGATAATCACTGACGATCTTCTACAGAGGCTAGATGTCTTTGAAAGTGCACTTGACGATCCGTCCAAAGCACCGCAACTCGCCGTAGCTCGATCTCTTGTTCCTGATCTAGCCAATTTTCCCAGCAAGCAACGGCGCTTTGTTGACGTGATTCGATCGCTGTTACCTCAAAGCGATGAATCGGTTACACCTGAGGATGCAGCGTCAGCCTTTTTCAAATTGGATGCCCAAGAATTAATCAGCCGGCTTTCCAGGCCGATGCCAATCGCTGCGGCCCAAACCACTGGCACCGCTGGCGCTCTGCCCGCGGGGACCGGTGCTGCGGCGGGCCTCGGAGATCTTCTCAGCGGAATTAAAGGCTCGTTCATCCATTTGATGAATTACACGACATACTACGTGATGAAGAATCGTGCGGGCGTCGTGGGCCGAGCCGGAGGGTACCAGGTCCTCAGAGAAATAAGGGACGACTTTCCCGCATTAAAAATCCATATTGCCGGCCATTCGTTTGGAGGTCGTCTTGTAACGGCCGCCGCCGACGGACCGACCGACAAACGTCCAATTCGCCCCGAAACACTTACGCTCCTTCAGGCTGCCTATTCGCACAACGGCTTCGCTCACCTCTACGACGGCGTTCACGACGGATTCTTTCGCACGGTCGTCACCGACAAGAAAGTGAAAGGACCCATCCTGATTACCTGCTCCAAACAGGACACAGCGGTAGGCATTGCGTATCCGATTGCCTCATTGCTTTCTGGCGTGACGGCGGCGGCACTGGGCGACAAAAACGATCCGTTCGGTGGGATGGGGCGCAACGGAGCGCAAAAAACGCCGGAAGCGATCGATGGCAAATTGTTGCCAGCCGGAGCGAAATATAATTTCAATCGGGACAATGTTTTTAATCTAAACGGCGACGATATCATTACAGGTCATGGAGACATTTGTCGCGACGAGATCGCCTCGGCCATATTACAGGCCATCGCGCTCATGTGATGGAATTCCCGAACCAATAGTCGGCATATCGAGCGGAAAACAAAACAGAGCGCACAGTCGATTTCAGAAGCTTGGAACGACTTGCGCAAATTTGATTTCAGCCGACGATCAAGGAAAGCTCGTGCCTTTTCTTGGAGCGCTGTTCGCGGCCCGTCAGTAGTTTGGCGGCTGCAGTAAGAGTCCAGAGTAAGTCTGATCGTCGGACAGCCCGGCGGCGCGCCAAATAGTGTAGGGAAAAAGACACCAAGATATTTTGGAAACTCACGGACAACTCTTTACTCCGGTCCCCTATTAGTGCACATAATGCAGAGCATTTTTAGACCGGCTCTCGAACTGTATCGTCAGAGCCATGCTTTGGACTATCGCGGTAATTTTGCTTATCGTGTGGCTTCTTGGATTCTCATTCCATGTGGGCGGGGCCTTGATTCACCTTATTTTAGTGATCGTTGTGATCGTGGTTGTAATCAGGCTTGTTACCGGTCGCGGAGTGTAGGCGTGCATCGCGCGTGGAACTCCCCAGAGTCAGAGCTTGCCCAAAAACGTCCAGGACCCGTTACTTCGGAACTCTCGCCTACAAATGGCTCGCGCACCCTCACTCAAGACATTCTGCGGCAATGGCGGGGGTAATTCCCCCAATGCCAGCAGCGTCGCCGGTCATAGTCCGGAAGGGTTTGGATGGATAGAGCGCGGTTATCCGGATGATCCGACGCTCACTAGAGCCGCTACAATTTTGACGAGTTCCTGCGGCTCGACAGGCTTGACGAGGTACATGTTAAAACCCGCTTGAAGAGCCCGCATTCGGTCTTCGGAACCAGCGAAAGCCGTTGCTGCGACCGCCGGAATCGTTGCGCCCCCGGAGCGAACTCGCCGCATGAGTTCAATCCGTCCATGTCGGGCATTCCGGATATCGCTGATGATGATGTCGCGCACTGACTTGTTTCAAGTGCTCCAACGCCTGCATAACAGAGGCGCCGAGTCAACTATCGCGCCATATTCCTGCAGCACGCGCCGTAGAATTTCGCAAGCATCGATGTCGTCATCTACGATAAGTACCCGGACACGGGAGAGATCAACGGCGCCACTTACTTCGCCAAGGTTCACTCAATTAGAGACGAGATCCTCCGTGCCGACAGTATCCTGGTGAACGATCGCGATGGGAAAGTGGACACTGAATGTAGAACCTTTGCCTTCACCTGGGCTTTTGGCGTAAGTGTTTCCACCGTGAAGTTCAACAAGATGTTTGACGATGGCAAGCCCTAGTCCGAGACCAACATGAGACCTCGTTCCGGAATTATCCGCCTGGCTGAATCGGTTAAAAACATTGGAAAGAAATTCCGGCGCAATTCCCTGACCGTTGTCATTGACGCTAACCTCCACGTGCGAGTTAAGCCGTTCCAGGTGGACCTCTATCGTGCCACCCTTCGGCGTGAATTTTATGGCGTTCCACAAGAGATTCCGGAAAATCTGTTGAAGGCGAACTGGATCACCCTGGATAAATCCGACGCCTGAATTCAGAAAGGATTGGAGCCGAACGGCCTTTGCCTCTGCATCGAAGCGAACGGCTTCGATTGCGGCCTGAAGAAGCGGCATCAGCTCGACAATTTGAATTTCGATCCGTAACTTTCCCGAGATCATGCGACTGACATCGAGCAGGTCCTCGATAAGCCGCGTTTGTGCGCCAACACCACGCTCGATTGCATCCAGAGCCTGACCCCGCAATTCCTCCTGCCAAGGAGACCGGCGAAGAATCTGAGTCCATCCTAGCCCTAGCACGCTGTTCAATGGCGTTCGAAGCTCATGCGAAATGACTGCTAGAAACTCTTCACGCAATCGAGACGCTCGCGCTGCCTCTTTGTGCGCCTCTCGTTCGCGCTCGAGAAGAAAGCACCGTTCCTCCTCCATGCGCTTTTGCTGGATCGCTATGGCCGCTTGATCCGAACCCACACTGATCAGTAGACGTTCCTGTTCCACTGGAAAATCGGGCCGAAAAGAGCCTGCTACGACTATCCCTGTATCTCCCGGATATCCGAACCGTGCGTATGTAACGCTCAGCATGCCTTTTTGAAATGGATGGGGAATGACAGAGCTTGACTCGAATGGATCGCTGAGCCAAGTAGCAATCAAGCGACTTATCGCCTGACGATTCTCGGCGCTGTCGCGTATCTGACTGCATCGGGCGACTTCCGTCCCACTTTTTGTTCCGTTTCCGACAACTTTGATGTAGATGAGATCCAAAGAGAGAGTCCCCATCAAGACATCCGCAAGACTTTCCGCCGTCCGCTCTTGATCATAGCCGGCCCAGGTTGCGGGCAGGTTCGAAAACGCTGCCAAATCTCGCATATAACGCCGCAGAGAGAATATTTCGTCGGAAATAATCTCTTCTTTTGGCGATAAACTCATTGCCTATGTTCGTCCGGGACACCCGGTCCGGGCTCTCGAAGTTATCGTTCGGCGGAATTCTCACCAGCACTCATCGAGCAGGGAGACGGCGCCGTCGGACCGGTCGCGTCCGGGCGTAGGCAAACCAGCACCACTGAAAAACATGTTATAACAGCTCCGATCGAACGTCGGCCTACCCAGCCTCCACTCGTGATTTACAGCTCGCTGCCTTGGAACTCTTTTCGAGGCCGGCCTCACCATCTGGCGGAACAGCTTGCGACGGATCGGCGCGTGTTTTTTGTTGAACCGCCGTCGCTTTCCTTTTACCCGCGCGCAGGAGACCGACGCACCTTCACGGTAAACAAGTGCCCATTATTGAAGGTTTTTGGGGGAGTTGCCGCGCGCACTGCTTCACCGCAACAACTTCTCGATTCGTTGCTCGAACAGTTGGCCTCGGCATGTTCCCGGAACGGCTTTCCGCTCCAGGAAGCCATCCATTGGGCGCAACATGCGGCCCTGGGATTGCGGGCGAGGGAAAGGTTCGAAGCGGTGCCGTTCGTGTTCGGCGTCCTTGACGATCGTGGGTTTGGACCCGGCGATGAAGCCCGGCAGCTGTGCAGGCTTGCAGATGCGCTTGTTTTTCGCAGCCGAAGTCAGGAGGAGCGTTTTGCTGGATACGGGCGAGGCCTGAATTACTTCATTGCCGACGGCGTAGAATCCCGGCACTTTCTCAAGGCCACCCGGCTCCGCACGCCGGTGCCCCACGACAGCCGTTTCATCCAACGCCCGTTGCTGGCTTACGCGGGCAGCATCGACGAGCGTCTCGACCTCAAGCTGCTCGAGAGGCTTGCGGCGGAGACGTTAGACTGGAGCGTGATGTTGGTGGGGCCGGTGTCAGGCATATCGCCAGAGAGCCTGCCCCGCTTGGGGAATATCTATTGGCTCGGGCCCCGGCCCTACGAATATCTGTCCAATTACCTGCGCGGAGTAGACGCCTGCATTCTCCCGTTCCAGCGCACCCCCGAATTGAACGGCTACATGCCTAGCCAGGGTTACGAAATGCTTTGCGCCGGCCGGCCGGTGGTGGCTAGCCCGTTACGCGAACTTGCCGAACGGAACCTTGCCGGAGTGCACGTGGCCAGCTCCGGCGCAGATTTCATTCGGGCGTGCCATCGAGCTGTCGCGCCGATGACGGAGGGCGCCCGGCGCGAGATCATTCGGCAAGTGATCGGTCGGACTTGGCGACGCGTGTCCGAGGAGGTCCGAAACGTTCTAGAGGCCGTCGCACGCGTTCCTCTAAGCCGGGGCTGACTTGGAAGAACAAATCGCGTTCATTTATCCCCTGACTCATTGCCGACATGCACTCTTAAGCTATTTGTCTCGACGACTTCCTGCTGCCGGCCGCCGCGTTCACGGCTAAGCGACAGGTCGGTGAGTTGGTGCTCGCCGTCCCCGACAGATGTGACGCTTGGCGCGATGAGCGTCTCGAGACCCTCGAGCGGCGGCTCCGGGAAGTTGCCGCACTCGATTTGGCAGAATAACACGGATGTCGACGATATCGCCCGGCGCCTGTACGGCATGCTGCCCCGCGTCCGCGCTGCCACCTTAAGAGGGTGACGTCAAGGAGCCTAAAATCGCTAATGCCAAGTATCAATCGAAAGCCGGATATGGGCCCGGCGTTCAGAGTTTGCGATAGACGTAAAGGAGATTGTTCTTTGGATCGGAACGGGTCACAACTTTAATGCCTAGCTTCTTTGATGCTTGAATAATCCTTGCTGCTTGCAACGGAAACATTTCTACGTGGTTTAGAATAAGTTCATCTCCCTTGCTCTCGTAAACCTTAAGCTGGCTCAGTTGCAGCACGAGCGGGAATATAACGAGTTTGCGACGAGAGAAAATCCCACGGGGAGGTATCTTTGACTTCTCCTGGGGTGGGTTTCTCGGATCGTTTTGTTGATGCTCAGTCGCGGAGCCGCGACCATCATGAATCGTACTCATTTAACCTTTAGTTTCGGTTTGTCAGATGCGTCGCGCAGTTTGCAAGACTTAGCCTCGCGATTTGCTGTTCGGATCTGACAAGTCGGTTGGTCGCATCAAAGGGGGCCGTGGTTTTCGCGGCTCTCGTCCTCGCGGTCCTGGTCCAAGATGGTCACCCAAATGCGGTCGATTCGGCAGAGGAACCGGTGCAATCCGGAGGTAACCTCTTGTCCAATACCAATGTCGCAACGCTCTTCAAAAGAGATGATCT
Organism: uncultured Verrucomicrobiae bacterium; assembly: GCA_963782115.1. Lineage (GTDB taxonomy): Bacteria > Verrucomicrobiota > Verrucomicrobiia > Chthoniobacterales > JAFAMB01 > JAFAMB01. The sequence continues at coordinate 28,514 of CAWAIK010000023.1, read as the reverse complement.
TAAGTGGAAAGAGTTCCACCGGCGAAATAGCCGCGGGACAGGGTGTTAGCCCAACAAAGGTACGCAAAGTCCCACAGGATTCTTGCCAACTGCCGGGGCGTAAAGGATTTTCGGCGATTCCGGAACTCCCGAGACGGGACTTGGTTTCGTCGGTCAGTTTTGGGGGCTTGATTTCGACCGAATCCTGAAGCTTGTCCTCCGAGAAATCATACTCTCCCAAGAGATTCAGATGCCCCCAGGCGGCCGCCGACCCATGGGCCATCGCCCAAAGTCCTCACCGACGCACAGATTCAGCTGATTTCAGGCCACGAAAGCAAAAAGAGTCTAGAGGTCTACCAACACCTGTCACTCGAATCGGTCGATAAGGCGTACCAGGATGCGGTCCAGAGTGTGGGATCTAAGAAGATTTCTGTGGGACTTTACGTACCTTTGTTGGAAGTGTTGCAACTTTGCAGGAGTGATCTGATAGGCTGGTTCGATGCTCCTGCTCACGCCTTCGGTTTCGGTTCTTTTCAAGTGGCGGCAATTCGAACCGGAGGTCATCCTGTTGGCGGTTGGCTCCGGCTTGTCGCTTTGCCAGCGGATTTGCGCCTTGCGCAAGCGACTCAATTCCTTATTAGTCTGATCGGCAACAGGCCCCTGTTCGAGTTCTTCTATGCGTTTGTGGCGCAGTGTGGCTGCGTGCTCGCTGCGGGCCTGGAGCAATAACAGCCGCCCTTGCCCAGCCCGAAGCTGGCGGCGTTGCTCCCCCAGGGCTTTGGCTTCAGCGCTGCGCACCTGTCGATCCTCTACATGCTCGGCTAACTCCTCATAGCCAACTACTCCGTAGCTGGTGGTTAATGCCAAAATGCTTGTCCAGATACTTGAAATCGTTCTCCTGGACCCAGCGGCAGAATATCAACCGGAGAATCTCGCTCGCCTCGCGCTGGGTGTCGTCGGTCAAAACCGCCACTTGAATTGAGTGGCCACTGGGGTCCTGCACCACGATCTGGCGCAGCCGCTCGTCTTTGGGCCAGCGCCGGTCCCAATATTGCAGATGATAAGAACGGATGTCATCGGCGCGATTACGCGTCCTCTCGATCACCATCGAGCCGCTCACTCCCTCTGCGGGCGGCCAGCTCTGCGCCTGATAACCTTTCTCCCAGGTGATCAGATGCATCCTCTGATCGCAGAGCACCTTCTCGAAGACTTCCTGCCCGAAAATACCCCGGTCCGCTACCCAGCTCATCACCAGCTCCTGGGGCCACTCCAACACTTGGCGACAACGCCCCACGAGCTCGAAAAAGCGCTGACGCAGATCGCAAAAGTTATCGCTCGTCTCAAAGTAAAGCGGCTCTCCGGCTGCCGTGTGGATAAAATCGCTGTGCATCGCCTTGTCCGCTTCCCGAATAGCCGGACACCATCCTTGGAGCACATTCTCCTGGCCGGTGTACTGCTTGGTATGCGGATCGAAGTAGAAGTCGCTCTGCTCGCCGGCTCCCAAGCACCGGGCATTGAAGCAGGCCAGCCTTTGAAAGCTCGCCTGCGTCGCCAGCCGTTCCAATTCCTGGCGCTGGGGGTGCGGAAAGCGCACCACCGAGCCCAAGAGCTGCGCCATGTCTTGCCAGTTCAGGAACTTGGTCTGTTCGATATTCAGCGCGCCCAACAGCAAACTGGCCAGCCATTGTGTGAAGCGTGCCTCCGGCGGATCGAGCACCTGCGCGACGGCCAGCAAGCTTGGCGCAAAGACCAGCACCCCGGCGTGATCACACCACACCGTCTGCGGCGCGGCTTGCTGTGCCGGACAACAACCGCAAGTAATCTCCTCGCTTTGCGAGCTAACCCTTTGATTTTCAGGGGCATTTTGCCCAGACTGCTGGAGACCGTCTGCGGTTGTTGGCTCGGCCCCAGTCTCCTTTGGCGACCCAGTCGCTGCTTGCTCGGCTCCGTGGGTGCCTACCACAGGCTGGCGCTTTAACTGCCCGATCAAAGGCCGCAGCGTTTCTTGGCAAAGCTTCACCGCGAAGACCGACTCAATTTCTTCGCGCAGCCGTTTACCAATCCCGTAGGTTTCCGAGCGGCTCAAATCCGCCCACCGTGCTCGCACGTAGGCTTCAATCTGCGGCGTCAGCTTGCGCCCGGCCCGACGTCCAGCCAGCACTCGCACCAATTCTTCGCCATCACGGTTGCGTAGCGCTGCTGCCCAGCGTTGAATGGTTTCTAGATCGACCCTGAAGGTCTCTTGCAGAACCCTCCGGCTCAATCCGGCGTTGTACAGTCGGCCCACCAGCATCTTGAAGCTCGGTGCGTTCCGGTCCGCTGGCACCACCTCCAGCAATTCCAAACCGTAGTAAACGTGCAGTTGCTCCTCGCCGTCATCTTCCTCCCATTCATACACCGTGAAGAGCGCATTGCGTTTGTCGGTCCCCAGAATCAGTTGGCCAGTGGCGATCATAAGCCTCCATTGGACATCTCATCGCCAGGCCGACGCCAGCACAACCTGCCGCTTAATGGTGCCATCGCACCGATCAAATTTGCACGGAATTAGACCTGCGCTTCCCTGTTGCCCGAAAACCCGCTTTTAGTGAGGTCTGATTCACAGTCATCGGTTGCGAGGTTGGCATCAGTCGGCGTTTTTAGTGACGAAGAAGGATGCAGCTAGGATGACTGCTGCAAGCAGGGCGATCGCGGCCAAACTGTCGCGATGAAGGTCCGTCCAGAGCTGCGGGCTGAAATTTCGCGCGCGATCGTCGAAACGCCCGTGCGCCCCGTGGTCTCCAGGCACCGGTTCGCAAAGGTTGTAGCGTTGGTTTGGATCCTGTGGTTCGTCTGTTTGTTGTCCCTTGTAGCCGGTATGAGCAAGATAATGGTCCAGTAGACCAGGAAAGAGTTTGTTTCCGATGATCGCCTTTACAGACGGCATGCCTACGTAGATCTCGCGCCGGTCATGGTGCGATGCATAGACGATAGCCTTGGCCGCCACGTCCGGTTGGAAAATCGGCGGCACCGGTTGAGCCTTTTTAGGAAGTCGGCTTTTGATCCACTCGAATTGTGGCGTGTTCATGGCCGGCATCTGCACCATCGTTACGCGCACCTGGCTTTTGTCGTGAATCAGTTCGCAGCGAAGCGAATCCATGAAGCCCTGAATAGCGTGCTTGCTCGCGCAATAGGCTGCTTGTAACGGAATACCGCGATAGGCCAAGGCGCTCCCTACTTGAATAATTCGCCCTCGGTCGCGCGGCAGCATCCGCTTTAGAGCGGCCAGAGTCCCGTTCACGAAACCAAGATATGTGACCTCTGTCACCCGTTTGAATTCGGCGGCTGTCATTTCTTTGACCGGTGAGAATACTCCGGTCATGGCGTTGTTGACCCATACCTCGATAGGGCCCAACTCGCTTTCTACCCGTTCGGCGGCGGCTTCGACTGCCTCAGCGTCGGCCACGTCCGCCTGTAATATCAGCGCTTGGCCGCCGAGGGATTCTACATCGCGTTGGGCGCCCTCCAAGCCGTCCTGCCCACGCGCGATCAGCCCGATTCGAGCGCCTTCGCTGCGTGCGAAGGCCTGTGCTGTCGCGCGTCCCAGGCCGGCTGAAGCGCCGGTGATCACAATTACCCTTTGGTTCTTGCTGTTATTCATGGTCTTGTCGTTCTTAGGAGCTATTGGCCGGTCTCGGGCTGCGGCCACCTCGCGGACAGCGCGAACATATTCGACGTGCGCGAATAAAAGCGGCGTGTTGCCGAGAAAAATTTGTCGTCGCGCGTCGATCTCCTCGGCAAACAAGCCCAACTCTCCTGCCATGGCTTCGCACCGCTTCAGGATCGCCTCGGCTTGATCCGCGCGGCCGACTTTCGCCAAGACATGCGCGAACCAGAATGTCACAGGCAGGAAAGCGCCCTCGAACTCACCCAGAGGCAGCTGGTCGCCTCCGAGCGTTACTCCAGGATCAAATCGGTAGACCAAACCGTCGATGGTCAACTCCCGTTCGATGGCCGCTATCGTACCGGCCACGCGCGGATCGTCAGCCGGTAAAAATTCCATGAGCGGGATGAGCAGTACCGCGGCGTCCAGCGCCTCAGAGTAATAACGTTGGATAAATGAGTTAGTATTTTGGCTCCAGCCTTTTTCCATGACTTCGGCATGGATGGCTTCGGCGACGGCGTGCCAGCGAACCAATTCCTCGTCTTCGCCAAAACCGGTCAGCTGGGAAATCTGCGCGGCCCTTTCAAGCACCACCCAGCTCATCACCTTACCCGCAACGTAATGGGCTTCCACGGAGAGTTCCCAAATGCCGCTCTCGGGCAAATGCCAATGAGCGCAAGTGTAGTTAGCCGTGCGTCGGAGCAGTTGCCAGTGTTTGTCTCGCAACGATCCGCCACTCTCGACGTAAATACGCGCGCAGTCGGCAAAAAAGGCCAGCGAACCGAGCTGACGTTGCTTGGCGGCACGATTACCAAAGCGTACCGGCCGGCTATCCGCGTAACCGCGTACTGCAGACAATTCCACCGGTTCCAACCGGGTGCTACCGTCGAGCCGGTAACAAACCTGCAGCGGAGCGTCGGAAGCTGAATCAAGACTGCAAAGCCAGTCAAGATAGCGTTCCACTTCATCGACTTTACCCAAGCGCGCCAGCAGGGCGAGCGAAAGTGAGGCGTCCCGCACCCAGGCGAATCGGTAGTCGTAGTTACGATCCCCTCCGATGCGTTCGGGGAGGGAAGAAGTGAGCGCAGCCGTCGCTGCGTCGTGCTCCGCATGGCTGAGCAGGTGGACGGTAATAGCTGAACGCTTCAAACCGGCTGCGCCCGGCTCGGCAGCATCCACCTTCAAATTCGCGCTCCAATCGTGCCAGTAACTGAGAGCCGCTTCAAAAGTTTCTGCCGCCCGCTCGCGCGTCCAATCATCTGGTTGCGAATTCCACCCGATTACCGCCCATAACTCATGACCTAAGCCTATCGTGAGATCGGCGACCGCAGTGTCTCCTTTGATCCGGATCGGAAACGAAGTCCACACGGCCAAGTGGCCGGCTGCAAAACGAAATGTTGCGTCGTAGGGCGTGGCTCGGATCTCTTCGGGGCCGCCTCCAAATTCCCAGCGCGGCCTTACCTCAAAGTGGGCAACGCCCGCTTCCCGAGCACGGAGTCGCCTCACGATAATGCGCTGGTCGCGGGCTGATTCCGGGCGTTCATCTGCAGGCCACGCCATCACGTCCGTCAACTCAAGTGCGCCGGACTCTTGCGCGGCACCTATCCAACTAGTCACCACAGCGGCAGTTTCGGACAGATAACGTTGTTGTCCTAGGCTGGCTCTGGCCGGACCGAAACGGCAGAACCCACCGTCCTCAGGGTCAAGCAATGTGCCAAAAAGGGGTGGGCTATCGAAGTTTGGCACGCAGAACCAGTTGAGCGTGCCGTCGGCGGCGACCATGGCTCCGGTGCGTCGATCACCGATGACGCCGTGTCTATGGATCGGGGGGAAGGAAATCGGCCGATTGTCCTTAGTATTCATTCGCCACATGGTCCGAGTAATCACTAAAACATAAACAATTCGCGACTATGAACCCGGCTGGCTCTGAGATCTTCTTTGTGAAATGGGATTTTTTAAGGGTTGAAAAATGAGGGCTAGCTGTGTGATGCCCCAAAGCCACCGCAGACTGCAGTTAAGCCAACCATCGTTCGTATAGTGGCGGAAGGATTCTTCGGCCCTCATCCTCAAATGTTTAAAACCCGCCGTCGGATTCACTGCATGAATAGGCACTCGCCCTTTCGATCAAAGACGAGATTCGAAAGCTGACCGAAGCGGCCAGACAGACCTATAAAGTGGTGCGCAATCCGGCGGCGGGCCCGTGTTCACTGCGGTTAATACCGATCTAGATTCCAGCTACGAGTGTGAGCACCAGTCGCAACGCGATTGCGGGCCATTCAAGCGTAGTGGGCATATTTTACTTTTCTGATGGTTGGAGAAACGCAGTTATCCCTTCGAAAACGATCCAAGGGTACTATGAGCGTCAACGTCAGTGATTTCCTAATCCAGCGTTTAAACGAGTGGGGAATTCGGCGAATTTATGGATTTCCTGGCGACGGCATCAATGGCATCATTGGCGCCATTGGGCGCGCGGGTGAAAAGGTGGATTACGTTCAGGTCCGCCATGAGGAAATGTCTGCATTTATGGCCTGCGCCCATTCCAAGTTCACCGGTGAAGTGGGCGTCTGCCTGGCCACCAGCGGACCGGGTGCCATCCATCTGCTCAATGGGTTGTACGATGCAAAAATGGACCACCAGAGCGTCGTCGCGATTGTAGGGCAGCAGGCCCGTACGGCAATGGGCGGCAACTACCAGCAGGAAGTCGATCTGGTCACGCTTTTTAAGGATGTCGCCGGTGAGTACGTTCATATGGCCACGGTGGCCCCGCAGATGCGTCATCTGGTGGACCGAGCCGTCCGGATCGCCAAGGCCGAACGGACCGTCACGTGCCTCATCGTACCCAATGATTTGCAGGAAGTTGCCTACGAGGAACCGCCACGCATTCATGGAGCACTTTTCAGCGGAGTGGGTTTCTGCAAGCCGCGCGTCCTACCAAGCGACGCCGACCTGCGCCGCGCCGCCGACGTTCTCAACGCCGGTAAGAAAGTCGCGATCCTGGTCGGAGCAGGAGCGCTGCAGGCGACGGACGAGGTCCTCCAGATTTCCGACATTCTTGGCGCGGGCGTCTCCAAGGCGCTGCTGGGCAAGGCGGTAATCCCGGACGATGCGCCCGGCTGCTGCGGCTCAATTGGGCTTCTTGGCACCAAGCCCAGCTGGGACATGATGATGAATTGTGACACGCTGCTGATGATCGGCAGCTCCTTCCCGTATTCCGAATTTTTGCCGAAAGAAGGCCAAGCGCGTGGTGTGCAGATCGAAATCGACGGCAAAATGTCGTCCATGCGTTATCCGATGGAGGTACCGTTGGTCGGCGATAGCGCCGAGACTTTGCGCGCCCTTATCCCTCTGCTTACCCGCAAGACAGACAGGTCCTGGCGCGAGACGATCGATAAGAACATCGCTGATTGGTGGAAGGTTCTCGAAGCGCGCGCCATGAACTCGGCGGATCCGATCAATCCCGAGCGGGTTTTTTGGGAGCTCTCACCCAGGCTGCCCGAAAACTGCATTCTCTCCTCCGACAGCGGTAGCGCGGCGAATTGGTTCGCGCGCGATCTCAAGATTCGTCGGGGTATGATGGCGAGCCTCTCGGGCAACCTCGCCACCATGGGTCCCGGCGTGCCTTACGCCATCGCCGCCAAGTTCGCCTGGCCGGATCGGGTGGCGATTGCCCTGGTGGGGGACGGTGCGATGCTGATGAACGGTATCAATGGACTGATAACCATCGCCAACTACTGGAAGGAGTGGAGTGATCCGAGGCTCATCATCCTCGTACTGGCCAACCACGACCTTAACCAGGTTACTTGGGAGCAGCGCATCATGAACGGTGATCCGAAATTCAAGCCGAGCCAGGAGGTCCCAGATTTTCACTTCGCTCGCTACGCCGAGATGCTCGGCCTGACCGGCATCCGGGTGGACCAACCCGAGCAAATCGCCCCGGCTTGGGATGAAGCGCTGGCGGCCAATCGGCCGGTGGTCATCGAAGCAGTCACCGATCCGGAGGTGCCGCCGTTGCCGCCGCATATCACCTTTAAGGAAGCGATGAATTTCAGCAAATCGCTACTGCATGATTCATCCCGTAAAGGAATGATCCGCGGAGCAATGAAGGATATGGTCGAGAGCGTTCTTCCCCACAAGAGTTAAAGCCTGGATGAAGAGAGCTGCTTCATCATGAAGGCACCACGCCAAGGCGGCCCACTAATCGAGAACATTGTCGTTTCATGTTACAGGGTTCCGACGGAGACGCCCGAATCGGACGGTACGCTGTCCTGGACTGAAACGACGCTGGTGCTTGTGGAAGCAAAGGCCGGCGGAGAAACAGGCATAGGCTATTCTTATGCGGATGCTGCGACTGGGAAGTTGGCGGAATCGCTGCTGAGGGATGTGGTAAGAGGAATGAATGCGTTCGACGTTCCCGGCGCGCACACTTCCATGCTCCGCAAAATGCGCAATCTTGGCCGGCCGGGTATTACATCGATGGCCATTTCTGCGGTAGACAACGCGCTATGGGATTTGAAATCCAGATTGCTCGGTGTGTCGTTGCTTGATTTGCTAGGGGCGGTCCGCGAGAGCGCCATGATCTATGGGAGCGGAGGATTTACCTCCTATTCGATAGCCGAACTTCAAAAGCAATTGGGCGATTGGGCCGCGCGGGGCATTAAAATGGTCAAAATGAAGATTGGCCGCGAGCCGACGGCCGATTTTGATCGAGTGCGCGCGACTAGAGAGGCCATCGGACCGCACGTGGAGCTCTGTGTTGATGCCAATGGAGCGTATTCGCGCAAGGAGGCACTTGCCCAGGCAGAGCACTTTGCCGAACTCGATGTGCGTTGGTTTGAGGAACCAGTATCGTCGGATGATTTGGAAGGCCTGCGTCTTCTTCGAGATCGGGCGCCCGCCGGTATGACCATCGCTGCCGGAGAATACGGCTATGACGTTTATTATTTTCGCCGGATGCTGGCAGCTGGAGCGGTGGATGTACTTCAGGCCGACGCAACACGCTGCGGCGGCATCACAGGTTTCTTGCAGGCGGGCGCCCTGTGCGAGGCGTTCGAGTTGCCGTTTTCCTTTCACTGTGCCCCTGCGGTTCACCTGGCGGCTGCTTGTGCTCTGCCCACGTTTTGGGTCGGTGAATATTTTTTCGACCATGCTCGCATCGAAGGCATGCTTTTCGATGGTGTGCCCCCACCGATAAATGGCGCCCTCAGGCCCGATCGTTCCCGGCCGGGTTGCGGTCTCGAATTCAAACGCATCGATGCCGCGCCTTTCGCTTTGTAATGCTCTCTGCCAATCGGGCCTAACGAAATGATGATTTTATTTTCTCGACGGGCCGGCGGAAAGCCAGGAAGCAGGCGCATTCTTGGGGAAGGTTCGGAGAGTCGCCTGGACCGGTTTTGGGGAAAGACGCTGCCTCTCGCCTTAGCGAAAGAGGTGATCGCAGCAGACGTTCATGTCCGGGAAGGACGCTTTCAGCGTTGCATGGCACTAATGGCCGGCGCATCGAGCATTTTGGCCGGCCTGGAGGTTTCCTACGAGCATTATCGCGGCAGCTTCGGCCAAAAGGTGATGTGGACGCCGGTGGTCTTAAGCGGCGCGATGGCGGTCTCAGGAATTTCGGGCTTCTTTAATAAACGGGCCGCGCGAACTATCCTGCGCTGGACCTCGGCTGCGACGCTGCTGGATAGCGTGATTGGTTTCTACTTCCATCTGCGCGGCATCGCGCGTAAGCCCGGTGGGTGGCGATTGCCGGTGGCCAATATCATAATGGGTCCGCCGATCTTTGCTCCCCTGCTCTTCGGTGTCAGCGCCTACCTCGGCTTGATCGCCTCATTTCTCCGGGCGGAGGAAATGCCTGAGATCGGTTCGTCGCCAAGCTTTCAAGGCCCTGGCGCGCTTTTCTTGGGGCATAAGCCCATTCATTGGACCCAAGAATTGCGTGAGGGCCGGTTCCAAAAACATCTGGCCTTGGCGACGATCCTGAGCGCCTTCTTCAGCGGCTTCGAAGCTTTGTATTCTCATTATAAGAATAACTTTAAGTACAAAGCACAGTGGTCGCCGGTGATCATTGCTCCGGCGCTGATGACAGCAGCGGCGGTTTCGATCAAAAGTCCCAAGGCAGCGCGCACGTGGTTGCCGGTTATGTCTGCCCTGGCGATTTTAGACGGCGGCGTGGGCTTCTTTTACCACGCACGTGGTGTGTTACGTCGACCGGGCGGATTAAAAAAACCGATCTATAATGTAGTTTACGGCCCGCCCATTTTCGCGCCGTTGCTTTTTGCCGCCTGCGGCGTCATCGGACTCCTGGCTTGTTTGATGCGGAGAGAACGCCGATGAACCCAACAGGCGGACCAGATTCAAACGATCGCCGAGAGGGGCGGCAACCGATCGATCCGGAAACGCATCAACCGCTGCCGCTGCGGAAGCAGCCCGGCTATTACCCTGGTTTCAATACGTTGGAGCAGCAAGCGTTTTGGGACGAAGCGACGCGTACGAAAGTGTTGAAACGCGTGCAGGAAACGCTACCGATTCGCTTCTTCGATCCGCGCGAAGCCAACTTGATGGAAGTGCTCGCTGCACACATTTTGCCGCAGGACGACCGCGAACCTTTGTGCCGCATTCCCATCGTGCCGCGCATCGACGAGCGCCTGCACAAGGGGCAGATCCCGGGCTATCGATTTTCTAACATGCCTGCCGATGGCGATGCCTATCGGCTCGGTTTTCAAGCTATTGATAGGATAGCCAGGCAATCCTACGGCGGAACGTTCGAGGAGCTTTCCTGGCGGGAGCAAGATGAGCTTTTGAAATCTATCCACGACGCCAAGCCAAAAAGTGGCGCCGAAGAAATCTGGGAAAAAATGCCCGTTGAGCGCTACTGGGCGCTGCTGGTGCAAGATTGCCTGGAGGCTTACTACGCGCATCCGTGGGTCTGGGACGAAATCGGTTTCGGGGGCCCGGCTTATCCGCGCGCTTACATGCGATTGGAGCATGGTGAGCCGGAACCTTGGGAGGTCGAGGAGGTCCGTTACGAATGGCTCGCCCCGGTCGACGCAGTTTCCGATCCGAAAGAGCCAGACGTCGCGACGCATCGTGAACACCCTCCGCACGGACAAGGAGGCACCCATTGAAAAATCCGATTGGCGGCCCGTTTACCGCGGGGGACCATCAGCATCTCCATCGCCTGGGGTCGATGCAGACGGTGGATTTTCCGATGCGGCGGTATTCGGAAAATAAGGAGGTCGATTACCTCATCGTCGGGATAGGCGCGGCGGGGGGCGTGCTACTTCAAAGACTAGCCCGCGCGGGCTTCGAAGTTGTCGGGATGGAAGCCGGTCCGTTCTGGGATACGGAGCGCGATTGGGTCAGCGATGAGGCCGGCTCTAATCAGCTTTATTGGGAAGATCTCCGGATCACGGGCGGAAAAAATCCTCTCGCTCTCGGCTCCAACAATTGCGGCAAAGGCGTCGGAGGCGGGTCCGTGCACTGGGCAGCGTTCACTCCACGTTTTCACCCGTCGGACTTTGAAGTCTACACCCGTGACGGCGTCGGGGCGGATTGGCCAATTTCTTATTGGGACCTCAAACCGTACTATGAGCTCTTGGAACTGGAGATGCCTGTCGCCGGCCCGGCTTGGTATCCGTGGGGTGATCCGCATGGTTACGCCTTTGGACCTCACCCGATGGGGGGTGTGGGGAACACACTTATCCGAGGCTGCACTAAGCTCGGCATTGGGGTAAGCGCCGGTGGACCGGTGGCCATTCTTTCTGGTTCGCGCGGCAACCGTCCTCACTGCATTTACAGAGGCTTCTGCATCCAGGGCTGCAAAGTTGGAGCAAAGGCCAGTACGCTCATCACCCATGTTCCCGACGCGCTGGAGAACGGCGCAGAAATCCGCGATCGCTGCATGGTCTCGCGAATTCATCACGATCGCAAAACCAACCGGGTCACCGGCGTCAGCTACCTGAATCAGGAAGGTAGCGAGCATTTTCAGAAAGCAAAAGCGGTAATCGTCTCTGGCTATGCCATTGAAACTCCGCGTCTGCTGCTCAATTCGGCCTGCGACGGCTACGAAAACGGCCTCGCCAATTCCAGTGACACCGTGGGCCGTTACCTTATGGCCCAAGCCGGCAACGTCATCCTCGGCCGGTTCGACGAACCGGTCCGGATGTACAAAGCGCCGCCCGCCCACGCACTAACGGAAGAATTCTATGAGACGGATCCGACACGCGGCTTTGCCCGCGGATTCGCGATCCAGACCGTTGGGCCGTTGCCCATCGCTTTTGCCAAGCAGATGATGGCGGCCCGGGGGAATTGGGGATGGGGCATGCGCCGGATCATGATGGACTACAACCATTGGTCCGCGTTTGGTTTGCTCGGTGAAATTCTGCCATGGCCAGACAATCGCGTCACCCTGGCAAAGGAAACTGATCAGTTTGGACTCCGGGTGGCTCAAGTGAATTTTGACCTCCACGAAAACGACAAAAGGCTGATCGAATTCGGTAAAAATAAAGTTGAGCAAGTGATGCGGGCCGCCGGGGCAGAGGAAGTTGTTCAAGAGGCCCGGTACGCGCATCTGGTCGGCGCAGCGCGCATGGGCAAAGACCCAGCCACCAGCGTGGTCGACAGTTTCGGACGCTCACACGACATCGCCAACCTTTTTGTCTGCGACGGCAGCATCCTGCCCACCCAGGGGTCCGCAAATCCCGGGTTGACCATTCAAGCGTTGGCCGCGCGTACAGCGGACTATCTCATCTCGCAAGGCGCTGCGATCTTTAACTCGGATAAGCGTTACGTGACTCCGCCGCCGGTGCGCCCCGAGCTTTCCCCGCCCGGCACTCACGGACCCGGTATACCACGACTGGGTTAACACTCTCTTTATGTCAAAAAGCATCTGTCGAAAAACCTGGGCGATCGCCGAAGGTTATATTCCAGCTTGGAGCAATGGGCCGGAGCCGGATTTCACAAGCCACGAAGCGTTCTGCGTCCTGAATACAACGGACCATGAAGCACACATTGTGCTGACTCTCTACTATTCGGACCGTGAGCCGGCGGGCCCCTATCGGATGATGGTCGCGGCGCGACGAACCAAGCATTTCCGTTTCAACAATCTGACCGATCCAGAGCCAGTGCCGCTGGGAAAGAGTTATGCCAGCGTTTTCGAGTGCGACGTCCCGGTGCCGCTGTATCCCGGAAACTGTCCGGGAGGCATCCTGGTATCTTATCCCCGCATCCGTCGGTGATAGTCCAGCGTACGTGGCATTGAGACAACGATTGACAGGCGGCAATCGATTTTTACCGCTAGGGATTCCAGTGCGCGCGCAGGCGTATCGCCAGCGCGACGACATAAGCGTGCCAACAGTGGAAGTCTGGGAATCATCTAGCCGGATCGAGAAGAAGCTCGACGACCTGCGTGACGAGCAGAAACGACACGAAAAGAAATCCGCCGAGCGACATCGCACCGTAAAATGGGCGCTCGCGGCGCTGGCGGTCTTGATCATCGCCGGTATCATGTGGTTCAAGCTATCGACGCAAGCAATTATCACCGATCCAAAGATCTTGCGCGTCAAACTCGCAGAGAAAATCGAACAGACTTTTCAGCAGACTCGCAAAGAGCTTCTGGCGCGCAAAGCAGAGACTTCGGAAATTAACGCCCTTTATTCCTGGCACGACACGGCATTGAAGCGCTTGGACGAGTCTGTTGAATTCATCGAGACCGCTGCGGCGGGAAATCGATCGTCCATTGTGCGAAAAGCTGCCGTGACTCTTCAAGAGCGTGGGGTCGATCAGGCGCTAAAGGAGCTGACGGCGATGCTGGACGAGGAAGGCAAGCGCAACAAAGAACGTGCCCGCGAGTTGGCAGAGGCCTCACTTTTCAAGGCGGATCTTGAACTCACAAAGCTTGATTATGACGGAGCGCAGCGCGCAATCAAGCAGGCGATTGATTTCGATTACCAGTGGTGGAGTCCGCACAATAGCTTAGGAGAGCTAGCCTACGCCCTCGCTGAATGGCCCGTCGCAGAAAGCGCGTTCAAGGAAGCGCAGAGGTTTGTTGAGAAGGAGCAAGACACGGCAACGGTTCTCAACAACCTGGCGCTACTGTTGCAGGCCACGAACCGGCTGGCGGAGGCAGAGTCCTTGATGCGGCGCGCGCTAGAGATTTATGAGAAAAGCTATGGGCCGGAGCATCCGGATGTCGCCGCGGACCTCAACAACCTGGCGCAATTGTTGCAGGCCACGAACCGGCTGGGGGAGGCAGAGCCCTTGATGCGGCGGGCGCTGACCATCGATGAGAAAAGCTATGGGCCGGAGCATCCGGATGTCGCCACGGACCTCAACAACCTGGCGCTATTGTTGCAGGCCACGAACCGGCTGGCGGAGGCAGAGCCCCTGATGCGGCGGGCGCTGACCATCGATGAGAAAAGCTATGGGCCGGAGCATCCGGATGTCGCCACGGACCTCAACAACCTGGCGCTATTGTTGCAGGCCACGAACCGGCTGGCGGAGGCAGAGCCCTTGATGCGGCGCGCGCTGACCATCGATGAGAAAAGCTATGGGCCGGAGCATCCGGATGTCGCCAGGGACCTCAACAACCTGGCGCTATTGTTGCAGGCCACGAACCGGCTGGGGGAGGCAGAGCCCTTGATGCGGCGGGCGCTGGCCATCGATGAGAAAAGCTATGGGCCGGAGCATCCGGATGTCGCCAGGGACCTCAACAACCTGGCGCAATTGTTGCAGGCCACGAACCGGCTGGGAGAGGCAGAGCCCCTGATGCGGCGGGCGCTGACCATCGATGAGAAAAGCTATGGGCCGGAGCATCCGAAAGTCGCCACGAACCTCAACAACCTGGCGCTATTGTTGCAGGCCACGAACCGGCTGGGGGAGGCAGAGCCCTTGATGCGGCGGGCGCTGGCCATCGATGAGAAAAGCTACCGGGCCGGAGCATCCGGATGTCGCCAGGGACCTCAACAACCTGGCGCAATTGTTGCAGGCCACGAACCGGCTGGGAGAGGCAGAGCCCCTGATGCGGCGGGCGCTGACCATCGATGAGAAAAGCTATGGGCCGGAGCATCCGAAAGTCGCCACGAACCTCAACAACCTGGCGCTATTGTTGCAGGCCACGAACCGGCTGGCGGAGGCAGAGCCGTTGATGCGGCGGGCGCTGCTAATTTTGCTGAAGTTTACCCGTGAGACTGGCCATCTTCATCCCGATCTAAGGGTCGATCTCGAGAATTACTCCGGTCTTCTGAAAAAGATGTCGCTTGGCGACGAGGAGATCCGCAAGCGGCTTGTTGAAGTGGGGATAGATGCAGGGTTTGATCTTCAAAGCTATGACAAATTGCTGGGGCAACTACTGTAGCTCAGAGCTTGGCAGGGCTTGGCGTTCGTCGAACCGGACGCAGTCCGAATGAAAGAGATTTTGCCCTGTGTTACAGAGTTACAGAAATGGTAATTCTGTAAATACGGTTGCGAATCTCAGCCACCGCGTCCGCTCCGCTCCCTGCAAACGGCATGCATTCGTCTATTTGGGGTTCCGATAGCGGAACAAAATGGTGAGCTCATCGCGATCTCAAGGATTAAGTGTACTTCGTTGCAGGAAAGAAACCCCACTCCCAAAGCGGAGTCGGCGTTTCCTCGGCTGAGCCAATGGCTTAACCGGACTCTTCGTTCCATTGTTCCCAAAACCCCAAACCCTATCCTTAAAACGATTGGTCTTACGAAAAAAAGAAGGCGGCCTTTTAGAGGCCGTCTTCTGAAATTTTTCCGATTCGTCAATTAGTGGCTGCTGCGGCGCCCCAGCCGTTCTCTTCCGTCAGAACTAAAGTTAAAAAATAGTCCTTGCTGCTGCTCTCGGGTTCAACTTTCTGGGGTGCCCGCCATGCATTAATCAAGTTCAGATTGGGCTCCAACTTTATTGCCGTTCACGCGCAATAGCGCTACGCTACGCCTGCTCAAGTCGAAGCCGGCATAAACGGCCTCCTCCCCACTTCGTGGGTCCCTTCCATTTATTCCGTTTCTCTCTTGAGCAGGCTTCGCTACGCGCTGGAGAGGTAACCGTCTTTTGCGTTCGTCAGCCCTTCGCTCGTTCCTCGCTTCGCCAGCCGTACGCAAAACGAAAACGGGTGATTCTTTCCACAGATATGGCAAAAATTTGAGCCATGAAGGACACGAAATTTTTTGAGCAAGCCCTTGAGTTGGTCGCACCTTGGAAAGTGGTCGATGTGAACATGGATCTCGCAGCCAAAAAGGTGGAGGTCAAGGTAGACTGCGGCAGTGCTGAAATGTGGCTCGATCCCCAGAGCGGGCAACGACTCCATATCCACGGCTATGAGCAGAGACGATGGCGGCATTTACCGACCATGCAGTTTGAGACCATCATTGTGGCGCAGGTCCCCCGATTGAAGTATCCCGATGGACATACCGAATTTGTCAAGGTTCCTTGGCCGACAAACATAGTCAATGGACGATGCTTTTTGAGCGCCTGGCCGTCGAAGTGTTGCAGCTTGCCGCAGTCTGAGCCAAGCCTGTAACTTGTTGGATTTGGATTGGCGTTCGGCGCATCGAATGATGCAACGAGCGGTCCAACGGGGCTTGGATGCACGACAACTCGAGGGGCTCAGGCGGGTCGGTCTGGACGAAAAGAGTTTCGGCTTAGGCCAGCGCTATGTCTCGCTGTTGAGCGACTTGGACCAGAGCCGCGTTTTAGAGGTCGTGCCTGGCAATGACACCCAAAGCGGCTGCGCACTTTGGGAGAGCCTGCCCCAGACGCAGCGTGAAAACATCGAAGCGGCGGCCATGGATATGAGTGCCGGCTTTGCAGCGGCGACAGCACAGCAAGCTCCCCACGTGGTCATTGTCCACGACAAGTTTCACGTCGCCAAAATGCTCAACGGAGCGGTCGATCGCGTGCGTCTATCAGCGAACGAATATTACCGCTAGTCTCAACGTCTTTATGTAGTGGCGAGCGAGGGTTTTTGAACGCTTTGATCAGGGATGTGGCTGTGTAAATTCCTTGCAGGCGGAGCGAGTCTCTCGAAAGACCTTTTTTCTTCGGGCCTGTTTTCTTATCGGGACCAAGATGCGTGAAAAGGATTGCCTGATCCACCCAATCGATTATTCGGTTCTGTGGAAAACGCGTGCTGATCATTAAGTCAACGATGTCGGCAGTGGCCATGTTCGGAATATTTTCGATGTCTTCTTCCTGCAGCCGGGATTCATGCCAAACCGTCAATCCTTCCAGATCAGCCAACGGCAACTGACTTTCGAGGCCCGGTAAAAACAGGTCAACCTTAAATTTCTTCATCAGTTTTTTCGTTACACCCTGAATGATTTGCCAGGCGCTCTGCGGAAAAACGCCGATCACAAAGCCAAGCAGCGCAAAAGAATGGCTCGGCGCCGTATATCCTGCGATTTCCATCGCCGTCACGACAGCCCAAGTGCCGATCACTGCGAGGATAATCCGCAACGAGATTGCGAGATACGCGCATTTGCGAAGATCCTCTCTGACATAACGACGGAAGAGCATCTGCAAGGAGAAAAAATATGCGCCCAGAAAAGCATAAATAATCGGGTCTTCGTTTATTGAGAATATGACGCTCCAAAGGTCTTTCAACGGGTCGACGACGGGCTTGAAGGCAAGCGTCCAACCCAAAGTTATCAGCATCGTGGCTAGAAAGACTTGGATGACCGCGTGTAGATTGAAAGTCTTTTCAATAGAGGGCCACTCGAGCCACTTTTCAGCCATCAGGGCAGCAAGTGGATTAGGTTTTTTTATGATCTCTTTGGTCAGGTCCGGCGGCAATGGACCATAGAACGTTTCAAATTTCCGAAGGTAGTTAAGGCGTGAGGTCGCAGCACCCGTTGTAGGCTGAGATGGGAACAGACCCAAGCGCTCAAGGTTGAGAAGATAATCATTCAAAAGACTGATCTTTCGCGTCGCGATGAAGAGGTAATAAATCACGGGCGGAAGCAGGCAGACAACGAATAGGAAGAACGATCGAATAACAGTTATTTCGATCGGCTGAGGTTTGGAATTAACAAACCATATCGAGAGCGCGACGACGGCTAAAAGCAAAAAGACTAGAATACTACGAATACCGCGAGCCACCGTAGGCGTTTGGTTTGGATCTGTGGCCGCCGGAGGCGTTTGGTTTGGATCTGTGGTGTTTGTTTTCAACTTCTTTATTTTAATTGCGTGTTTGTTTGAGTTTGAATGCGGCATTTTGTTGTCCTCTGGTCCGTTTCAAACTCGTTACAACGAGATCGCTCTTTCAAAGTTTCTGCGTTTTCTCGAATTCAGGGTCAGTGCGCCTCGATCCTTTCGACGGTCCGTGGAAGAAACCAAAAGCCCGGGGAGATCCAGCATCGACCATTCGATAAAATAGGGATTCCTCCCGGACGGGACGAGGAGTCTCCGTTGGATGGTTTGATCCCTGTGGAGCAAAGGTCGCTCTGGCGGTTCGCTGCGCTAACCGAGGGGATACCCCGAAGGTCGATCCAGCGGAAACGAGCTTCGACGCGCCAAATGGATTATCCGGCGGGAGGGGGGCGAACCGTGGGGTAACCCAGCGGGATATAACCCCACTGCGCCGCTAAGCCAATCAACCTCCAGTCGGTGGCCGCGCTCCAGATCATGGTGCATCGAGGAGGTCATCTCCGCTGGGAGGCCGTCGCAGAAGGCGAGCCGATCCTCAGTATATTCGGCGCTGAGGGCGACGCTCACGAATGGGGGTCAAGCAGAAAATCGATCAAGCTGATGTCATCGTGAAATACGGCGGCAAAATCGTTTCCGCCTGTGGCACTCGCAGCAATCGCTTTCTTTTCAGTGACGTCTTTCGCTGCAAATATCCAACCGCATACCAAGTCGAGCGCTCGATGTTCGACAAGCTGCTCCTGGATCATGCTGCCGAGAGCGGCTGTCGTGTCTTCCAAGGTGCCCACGTTGCCGATGTCGCATTTGACGCGGACGGGGTGACGATCCACACCGTCGACAAGCGATTTCGCGCCAGATATCTAGTCGATTGTTCCGGTCGTAACAGTCTGATCGGCTCGCGTTTCAAGTTGCGTCAGAATTATCCTCATCTGCGGAAATTTTCGCTCTTTGCTCACCTTGAAGGCGTCGATCGTGAGCCAGGGATCGACGGGACACTGACCAAGATGGTCCGAGGTAAGGATCGATGGATTTGGATCATCCCGATTACAGCGAAGAAGACTAGTATTGGTGTCGTGCTCGACGCACAGACATTCAAGCGGATGAAATTAGAGCCGGAAAAGGCTTACCATCAGATTCTGCAGGAGAACCCACAGGTAACTGAGCAGCTTTTACAGGTACATCGGGTCACCGAAGTCCACGCAACCGGGGATTTCTCTTTTCGGAACAAATACTTTACGGGTCAGCGTTGGGTCCTGGCGGGGGATGCCGCACAGGGACCTCGAAGATGAAGTAGTCCAAGCTCTCAAGCAAAAGGCTGCTGAAGAGGGGACCTCTGTGGAAGAGGCTCACCGACGTGTTCTTCGCGTCGCCCTGCTCTCGAAAAGACCCAAAAAAAGTTTCAAGGAGTTCCTGCTCGAAATGCCGGAGGGCGGAGATGACGCTATTTTCGAACGTCACAGAAGCCGGCCTCGAGAGGTGTCGCTCTAATGGCGTTCCTCCTCGACACAAACGTCGTATCGGAACTTCGAAAGAAGCGTAGGAATGATCCTAAAGTTCAAGCTTGGCTTAGCTCCGTCTCCAGCGACGACCTCTTCACCAGTGTCATTGTCATTGGCGAAATCCGCCGGGGAATAGAGAAGGTTCGACCGGCCGATCCAGTCTTTGCCTCCCAGCTCGAACTCTGGCTGCGCACATTTCAGAGCGATTACCAAGACAGGATAATATCCATTACAGAAGAGATCGCTGAATTCTGGGGCACTCTTTGTCCAACTGATCCGTTGCCCGAACCGGATGGCCTAATAGCCGCAACCGCACTCCACCACCGAATGACGCTCGTCACTAGAAACGTTGAGCATGTACATCGAAGTGGAGTACAACTGCTCAACCCCTGGGAAACCACCTAATGGACCGTTGGCATGTCATTCGCGGGCGGCGGCTTACGCAAAGTGTCGACTTTTTGAGCGCACTATCATAACATTTTACCATTACGTAATTATAACATCATACAATTTATACAATATAAAATAGAAATGGACCCTCCGGGGCGCGGCGAGCGCATGAGACTAGCGGTGTTGTAAAACCACACGATGAGGCTTGCTGCAGTTCACTGGGTACGACGTAAACTCATTGCCTTAGATATTGACGGATCGTTTGAGAAACCTTTTGAAAATCAGTGGGTAGCCTGAACACAGCAGCTGCCCCGGCTTCCGAAATCAGATCCTCGTAAATTAGTCGCAGCCACAGTTCTGCGCGTACCCGCTCTTGCTGAAGTTTCCTACACCACAGGATCATAAGAAGGAGCTAGTCCATCAAACCAACGCGGAATTCACCCAACGATCAGTGCCAGGTCCCAAAAGTTTTAGCCGTGGGAATACGTCAATCGCGATCGCGTCCGAGTTTTTGGGGGTGAGTGTGATGGTCGTCTTCATGGCGCGTGCCGCTTGTACAAATATACACCGTGTTGCAAAGGACTTCGACTTCGGATCTGGGTGCAAACTATCAACTACCAGCCCGGTCAACTTCAGGAATTTCGCCGGTTTCGGCGTGGATGGTATCGGGCCGCACATCGGATTTGTTCTCCTCGATGAAATCCAAGATGTAATGTTTCTCCCAGGCACCGGAGGTCGAGGGGCGGCACCGGTGCGGACCATGGCAGCGGTCCTGCTGCCTACGGGATCTTGGGAGAAGGCCACGGGCGTGGCAAGTTCCACATTTGCGCCGTATCTAACTGCGTTTCGACCGATACGGCATGGGCCGTGCGCGAAATCGCCGCGACGCAGTGGCTTAACACGCGTGCCAAATCACCTCGGACCTATCATCTGATCATTTCGCTCAGGGACGGCGCAAATCCCGAGGCTCAAACGCTACGGATGATCGAGGAACGTTTTTGCAACGCGCTCGGCTACGCTGAACATCAGCGAGTGAGCGTCGTTCATAACGATACCGACAACGTGCATATTCACGTTGCGATCAATAAGATTCACCCGAGGACTTTGACGCTCCACAATCCGGGCTACGATTATAAAACCCGGTCCAAACTGTGCGGACTCCTTGAGCACGAGCTCGGGCTTGCCCGGGACAATCACCAAAGGGATGGCACGGAACACCTGGTCTTGCCAATTACAGCGGAGCAACGACATCACCTGGCGCAGAACTAACGCGGCATCCCACTGACAATTTCGTCCGCTGTGACGATCCAAGCACATGTTCAAGGGCTCGAACGATGAACAAACTTCGGTCTGTGCTCTGCGGCGCTGCGCTTGGGGCAAAGCGTTGATCCTTCATTGCCTCGCGCAGAGCGCGCGGATCACGCCCATGCTTGAAGTTGATTCGCTTGCGCCGACGCCGCGAACATCCCAGCGGCAAGGATCGCCACCAGGAGAATGAGATTTCGCGCCATGGATCGGTTATTACCCAAGCGGCACCGCGTCCAAAAATAATTTGCTCAGCATTGAGAAAAAATTGCGAGGATCGATAGGCGCACAGCTCACTACAACAGCAAACCTTCCGTCCGATCAACCGCCCTTTACCCGTATGAAGTGGGTTTTATCTAATCAACTGGCGAATTCCGTGCGTGCAGACGAAAAGACATCGTTACTCGGTTGATTGGGCGATACTGAAATTTGGAGCGTTCTCAGCCATGCTGGACTCAATCGTTATCGTAAGTCGTGAGAAGCCGCCAAGCTTTCCATCTCTTTGCCGAGCAATTCGAGTTTCTGGTCTAACCAATCGCGCAGCTCAATAAGTGACTTTGATTCGATGGGTAATTTTTTCTTTGGCGTTGGTTTGCCGACTTCCGACGCTGCGCTGCTTCGACCGCCTTCAAACCAGGAACCGGCTGCAATGAAACGACGCCGTCGTTTCCTTGAGTTTGATGGTGGCGATGAAGCGCAGCGAATGTCTGATTGGGGTATTCTCGTTCGAAATTGATAAATGCGGTCCCGAGTGGGCTGGTCGTGACGGAGACGACGAGACCGCGCACCTCGACGTTTTTGCCTACGTAATAAACCGCATCCGAATCCTTGATTACCGGCAATTCGTCCGCGCGTGTTACAATCACGCAGAACAGCAGACCGATAATAGCAGACAATCGGCACATGGTAAGGCGAGCCTCAGTTTGCAATACACGAGAGCATTTTGTGCTCCCCCCTGTGTCGTTTGCATTCTGCCGCATTTTCCATAACTGGCGATAAATTTGTTTCCAGTAAGGAAGTTTAATGCTGTTCATGATTCGCGGCATCCTTCGTCATACCTAAAGGCAACGCTAATCTGTGGAGAATAGTATGGGAGAGGCTGACTAAAGAGAGCGAGATTTTTGAATGACAACCATGTCTCGGATTTTTCTTTTCATCGGCGTGGCGTTTTCTTTGGGAGCTTTTACCCATGAGGAGGTTCAACAGCCGCCACCAACCTCAACAACTACCGTCGAACGCCGCACCACGACAACTTAAACCACTCTAACGATCAGTAGTCTGCGGTATACTCTCAATTCGCGACCATGAGCCATGATAAAGCCACAGTGACCCATCATCGCACAGGGCGATAAACGCCCAATCCTTCTCTGGGTGGACCATAGTAGAAATCTGAACCACTTTCCGGACCGGAGCCGTTTCCCGTGGTAAGTACCACCGCCGCGAGATCCACGATCAACTGCAATGTCGCGCCGGTTCAATTCGCTCGGTTCGCTTAGCGACGCTTCCGCTGGCGACCAGGGGACGCTAAATTTTCGCCTTATGGCTCAGGACGAAATTCTAACGACTGGTCAACCCGTGGAGCCTCAATCTTCAAGTACAACAACAACCGTGGTCACACCGTCTCAATAATGTTAAAAAAATTTGTTCACAATTCAGCGAAGCCTAGACTCGGATCATGTTCCCCACTTCCTCTATCGTTAAGCACGTCCAGAAGGATGACGACCATGACAGGTTCTTGGGATGCGATACCGGCGAGCTAGTTCTTCCTCTGAAGTCGCTCCGTCTGTATCGTCCGCACATGACCCAATTCTGAATCAGATCCTCCGCCCGATCTAGCACCTACGATCATTGACTCTGGCCTCTGCCGGTCGTCGCGTGTCTGTTGTTTCGACTCGGGGTGGCCGGGATTAAAAACTTTTATCTCGCCATCCACCACGGCCATAAAAACGAACTGATTTGTCATCGAGAGCTGAATCGTCGATGGTGAAAAGGTTCTAGAGGCCATTGGCCCGTGGAACTGTGGTCAATGGAAGTTTGCCAAAGGTTTGACATGCTGTGTCGAGGTCAAGCTTGAATCCATTTGCGGCACAAATCATCTATGAACGAAAGAGACTTTATCAATCTAATACATGACGTGGAACGTCATGAGGACGCGGTAACGGAAGACGTCAAGCAGATCAAGGAATTGAAGGTCGATGTATGGGAGCTGCTGAACCTTGTGCGGCTTATGGATCTGTTTATGCAACGGCAGCTTGCAGGAGGAATTGTACAGGATAAGGCTGAAGTGGAGTTTAGAAACCGACTAAGGGCGATACTTGACAAGCACGGAATCGAGGGGTGAACAGTCGCCAAGGGGGTGGAGTTAGGGTATTTGCTAATCGTCCCGCTATATCCCTTATGCCAAACGAAGAAGAGAAAATGTCTTTTGATGTATGGTGCGATCTTTTGGAAAAGGAATTGAAAACAGCACTTGAAGATCTTGCGAAGATCCGCAAAGCGGACAAAGCGGAAGCGACCTATATTTGCTACATGCTCAGAGCTGCCTTGAGCAATGCTCGCCACTACTTGCAAGAAATTCAGGACAGTCAGAAAGAATAACCGTCCCCATCGAAGTCCAGCATGGCAAGCAATGACGAACAGATATTGCCTTCGAACCAAGAGCCGATGGGCCATTGGTCTTCGTGTATGGGGGAAATGGCCGGTTGTCTTGTGGGCAGTGTGCGGGAATCTAGCATAACACCCGATCGCGAATTAGATGGTGCAGGTAGAATTTTGGGGGTCCACGACGAAAGCTTGTGCTCTACCCGGCCATTGGTAAAGTTAGAAGACCAATGGTCGGTTGCCTCCGTAAAGGATTTGGAATTTGGAGTCCAGCAACAGCGTACGTTCGGGAAGTTCACCTGACCGAAGGCATCAAAGCAGTTGCGGAAGATTTTCCGGTAGCGCCACGGATTCAAGCACGATCGGCACTACAATCGGCAGGCGGCTTATGTGCTGTTGCCCGCCAGTGGATTCTGGCTGTGGCTCTGGGCAATTTATCTGAGGGTCGTTGTTCTTGGGCGAGTTCACCCTCGCATCGACTGGCCACGCTTTCATTCGGTCTGCCGGGTACGGGACCAAGACTTCTTTCCCGGCTTCAACCGTTAACCAAAAATCCTTGATGCTCTTCCGGTAGGATCACCGGCACCCGGGTATGGATCTCTCGCACAAACTCGTTCGGTTCGCCTGTGATGATCGTGCAGATATGCAGCCGTTCATCATTCGCTGGATCTTTCCATTCCGCCCAAGCTACGCTGCTTAGTTTTCAGGATTGAACCGGATCGCGAGGACAGGGTCGCGGCACGCATGTCCATGCCTTTCGTTGCGGTCCCGTGGCTGACGCTCAGGAGAGCACCGCGCACCGCTTGCCGATGATCACGCCCTGGTACGTGCGGGAGGTAAGGTTTTTCTCCCCGCCGATTCGGGTATTGCCCAATGGCAACCTGGGGGCCAGCGGCGCGAGACTAGGTTTGGTGGACGACCGCCCTGCGTAGCCGGTGACAAGAAAGTGATTCAATGCAAGTCCAAGACGAAATACGCAGTCTCAACGCAAATCTTAAACAGCGTGTCGTCGTACGTTCGGCGCAACTGCAAGCTGCCAACCAGGCGTTTAGTTATTCCATCTCGGTTTGCGCGACACACAATACGAGTCCGACGAAACGAAACGGTAGTTTCATTGCGCTGCCCAAGCTTTTCCCCCCAGGGATGGAGAACAAAAACCAGCGTGCGCCATTAGTGTCATGGCGCACGCTGGTACTTCGGCGATTACGGGAATCGGCCAGGGTCATTCACTTGACCGTTACCAAGGGTCCATAGTGGCGAACGCCTCCACGGTAGAACGCTTACGAGCATAAAGCGGTATAGACCATCCTCAATTTGGCGCTTCAGTTACCCGACTCGCAGAAAAAAGATATATGACAATGAATCCGCTTAATAACCATCGCATTCTGGTGATTGATGATACCCTCGCCATTAGTGAGGATTTTCGGAAAATTCTAATTCCAGCCAAAGTGCAAATAATTTGGGTGTAGATGAAGCGGCATTGTTTGGGGAAACGAAGGTCAAGTTTCAACCCACCATTATTTGAAATTGCTTCGGCGTATCAGGGGCAGGAAGGCTTGGATCTGGTTGAAAAAAGCCTCTGGGCGGACCAGCCCTATGCCTTGGCCTTTGTAGATGTCCGAATGCCGCCAGGATGGGACGGAGTCGAGACGATTTCCAAAATTTGGCAAGGTATCCGTGCCGCGTCTACAGCGAGTTCTGGCCCTTGCTGGCTCGGAAAAGCGCCGCCGGGTGCAGAGGTGGTTGGAACCATCTATAGGGGGTGATTCTGTTTAGCGCATCAGAATACGCACGCGTTCTTCATCGTTGTGGAACGCGATAATAACAGACCGGATCCCTGGGAAGGATTTGTCGAACGGTGATTCTAATCCGAAGCACATCACAGCTCCGGATGTGGTAAGCCGAGGAACTATTCCGGCGTGGCGCCCGAACGTTGTCTCAAGATCTCGACCGCAATTTTGAGCGCCTGCCGCTGCTTGTCCAACGACGATATCTCCAATTCGATCCGTGCGATCGCGGCGATTAATCCGCCGTCGACGACTGGTGGTTCACTGCTCGGCTTAGCCGGCAACTCTTCAGGTGCGGCCGCAGGCACGGCGGGTTCGCCTGCTGCGCCCGCTCCTGCCGCTGTTGTCTTACGATATTGTCTCGACCACTTGCGCAACGACCAAATGCTGACGCCCAGTTCCTTGGCGAGGTCGTTCGCCAATACGCCGCCGGTTTGCAACCGTTGCACAGCGGCGACCTTGAAGTTCTCATCAACGTTCTTTCGGGCTTTACTCTTAGGCATTGGCTAAAAGGTGCCTCCTTGCTCGAGCCACTGCAAGGCTCAAGAGGGTGTTTGAATACGCTGTTCGTTCGGGTGGCAAAAGTTTTCCGAGGGTTGCCCCGTTCTTCCTGAAGAACGGATCATTAAGACGTCGATACTAGGCGACCTTTGACTAAAAATGTGCTATTCTCTTTTGACCTAGATCTACGCGGTTCTCTCGAAAGCTGCTTGAAGTGGCCTAGCGTCAAATCCACGCCGATCGAAGTCTCGGAACCGAAACGGCCAAAAGGCCGGGAAAGTGTTCGAATAAGCAGAAGGATCGAAATGGCGCTCTTACGCCTGGCAGGTACATAACGAACGAATTCACAGACAAAAATGAACAAGCCTTTCTTGACGCCTGCGGAGCAATAGGTGTTAAGCCTGACGCAACGGTTAACACGCAGAAAGAGCGATACCTTGTTTCGGAATTCTTAAAAAATCCAGTGTCGTGGCTGGAAACTGAAAGCCTGTAGCACTCTTACACAACGCGGGAGAGGCCCAGGAGGGCGCACCAGTTGGCCGAGCAAGTTGTTTCCTCGACCAAAGCATTTAAGCGCGCTGTCGGATACAGCGTTCGGGTCCTGACCCAGGAGGGATACAGAACATATGGCAATCAATGTGAAACCTCTCGCGATCCCGTGGGGGAACCCGACAAAGATTAAATAAGTACATATGCCGCTCGTTTAGGACGTTTCGAGATGCCGAAAAGCCTCACTAAAGATAAGGCTAGCGCAACTGAAACCTACGCCAAATTCATCGGCGAACCGTTTGAGGCAGGGTATGGCCAGATCGTTGGCAATTCTCTGCGCCGAGTTCTTTTGTCGTCTCTGGAAGGAGCTGCTATTACATCCATTCGGATTACTGGGGCGCAACACGAGTTTGCTACCCTCACCGGGATCGTTGAGGACGTAACCGACATCGTCCTGAATCTGAAGAAGATAAAATTCAAAGCGGTCGACCACGAACCGCGCACGGTAACAATTAACGTCAACAAAGAGGGTCAGATCACGGCCGGGGATATTCAGACGATCCAGGGGATCGAAGTGCTGAATACCAACCAAATAATTTGCACGGTCGACAAGAAGCAAAAATTTGAAGCGGAATTCGACGTTCGGATTGGCCGCGGATTTTTTACCGGAGACGAAAACAAGCGCGCGGATATGCCGCTCGGTGTTATTCCGATTGATTCGATTTTTTCGCCCGTAATCCGTGTCAAGTACAGCGTCGAAAATACCCGCGTCGGCCAGCGTACCGACTACGACAAGCTGATTTTGGAGATCTGGACGGACAGCCGGATCACACCGGACGATGCATTGTTTCAGGCTTCGGCCATCCTTCGCCATCATCTCGACGTCTTCGTGAACTACGACGACGGCCAAATCGAGTTCGATGAAACGCCCGAGGAAGTGAACCAAGAAAACATCCGGCTGAAGAAGCTCCTGAACATGAGCGTGAACGAGATGGAGCTCTCGGTCCGTGCGGCAAACTGTCTGAACAGCGCCAACCTCACCACGGTCGGTCAGTTAGCCATGAAGACCGAGGCTGACATGCTGAAGTACCGGAATTTCGGCAAAAAATCGTTGAATGAGATTAAGGATAGACTGCTACAGCTGGGTCTGAGTCTTGGAATGAAATTCGAATCAGGGTTGGTCGAACCTCCGATGGGCAGCGAACGGAACGAGGAGGGCAAGCTAGTGTCGTTTTAACGAGTTATGCGTCACGCGAAGTCCGCATTCTGGCCAACAGCTTAAACCCGTAAAATGGCGGCCAGAAAGGAAGCTGATCGGTAATCTTTAGCTCGCGGGGGAATAGGGATGTCGTCATCCTCGCCAGTTCTTCTTTGTTGGTCGTTCGGCGGTAGCGGCTGCGGATCAGCCAGATAAATCAAATTGCCGTTTTCTCTGCAAGACCCTTAGCGGCTGAGAAAATCAGGTAGTAGATCAGCACGCCGGTTACGTCCTCCGCGGAAACGGACTGGGAATGCGGTAACCAGGTGTGACCATGAATCCTAAGGCTCCCGCGCTTGGGAGGAACCTGGCGGGGTTCTGGTGCAAATCCTTGAAAAGGCCGCTGTACGGTGATAAGGCCCGGTGTCGGAACCGAGCTCGGAGCGCAGGATCTATTCAAGGGGCGGCATTTTGACAAGGTATTTGATTTCGAAATTTTCTTTAAGCGTGATATCCTCACCTTATTCCAACCAGTATGTGTTGTCGTTTTCTCGCGTTGGTAGTGGTCTTACCTCTCTGATAGCAGGATGCAACAAGTCACAAAAACAGGCAGAGATTAACTCGACCCCGACTCGGACCACAGACAGTTCGACAGTGCCGGCTACTCCAATGCCTGGGGCGTCGACAACTCCCACGCCGGCTCCGGCTATCGATCGAAACGCTCGAGTCATGATACTTTGCTATCACCGTTTCGAGGATAGGCCGCACGACAGCCTCGTTCCGGCGTAGATTCACTATCCGGGTCTTTTCGCGATTGAGCTTTAACCCCAGCCATGCCTCCGATCTCGCCTGCGGAGTTTAGGGCGCAAATGCAGGCGCTAAAAGATAGCGGAATCGCAATTATAGCGATGAAAGATTTTTTGGCGTGGCAGCAGGAGGGAAAAGAATGTTCCGCCTCGGAGCTGCATCATCACTATTGATG
>CAWAIK010000022.1:0-81522 GCA_963782115.1 uncultured Verrucomicrobiae bacterium | reverse complement strand
TGCTCTATCCGGTCATTTACGTGATGTGGCGCGAGCGGCATTTGCAGAATGCCGTAAACGCCTGAAACCATGGTCGTAGTTACAACTAGTCCCACATATTGTGTTCAATCGTAGATTTGGGCACAATCAGTTGTATTTGCAGGTCGAATTTTCTCGATTTGTGCGGCGAAACTAAACGAAAGCCGCGGTCGACCCCGCCATATGTGTTCACCGCCCGGCTGATTGGCGCGATCCTCCCAACAGAATCTCAGCTCAGTGTCAGATCACCTTCTGAATTCCCGCTGTCACGGTGAAATTCCGGAAGCGGGCACTTCACCATTGACAATAAACGATACCCTGTTGACGCTGGTGCTCTCGTAGAGGTGCCGCCAAAAGTGGAATATTCGTATTCGGGGAAAATGACACTGCTAGGGATTTCGATACCACGCTGGTTCAGTGGGAACGATAAGTTTACCAAATGGAATCCGGATGTCTTCAGCTGCGATTCACCTTTTGTAGCAGATGGTCTATCTTGGTGGACGCGGTTAGTCAGAATACGGATTTTTGGAAAATCGCCACTCAGCGCGTATCTAAGAATTAATCAGTGGCTGTGGAACAAGGTCCCCGCGAACATTATCAATCTTAGTCCAATACATTTATATGGTAAAGTTTTGCACAGAACTCGGGAGATATTTTGTTAAGTCAGCACTTTCTATGGCCGACTTCCGGTCCTATCGAGACAATGCCAGCATGGCTACTTGAAGGGCATTGGGTTTCAGGCCAACAGCGACCGGGTCTATCCGGATCTGGTGTTCAGTTTACCTGAAAGTGCGATACCCCACAATGACGAAAAGCGAGCAAGCAAGCTTGTCGTCGGTCTGGGTTGATGCCGTACGCTGGAAAGTATAGTGTCGAGGCTTGAGCCGCTTGACCAACGGAGGCCCGATTGGCAAATTCGCTACGCCGCAACGTTCCAACTCAATTGAGCCGGGAATGCTCTCTGTTATTTCGGATGCCTGCGCCCAAAGGGTTTCTCTCGCATTGGCGTGAAATCTGGTTCGAGAGGCCATCGGCGAGTGCGCCGTTCGAGATCGGCAAAGAGCTTAAACGGCCTACAAAAACACCGCAGCAAGACTGGGGAATTCTATGCGTATATTGGTAACGGGAACAGAGGGTTATTTGGGTTCATTGTTGGCGCCGGAGTTGGTTCGGTCCGGTTATGAAGTCATCGGCTTGGACGTCGGTTTTTACAAAGAGCGAATGCTTTATCGGGACGGTCGAACAACGCCGTTCACCATTGCCAAGGACCTTCGTCTGGTCGAGGCGGCCGATCTCAAGGGAGTGGACGCGGTCGTTCACATGGCCGAGCTATCCAACGATCCCGCCGGGCAGCTCGCGCCGACCATCACCTACGAGATCAACCACCAGGGTTCGGTTCACTTGGCGAAATTAGCCAAGAGCGCCGGGGTTACGCGGTTTGTCTATATGTCTTCCTGCTCCGTCTACGGTGTCGCCGACAAGGATTTTGTGGACGAAGAATCTTCGGTAAATCCGCAGACTGCCTACGCCGAATGCAAGACCCTGGTCGAGCGTGATGTGAGGCCCCTGGCCGACAGCCGGTTTTCGCCGACGTTCATGCGCAATGCCACCGCGTACGGCGCATCGCCGAGGATGCGGTTCGACATCGTGCTAAACAACCTCGCCGGCCTTGCCTGGACGACCAAAGAGATTCGAATGATCAGTGACGGCACACCTTGGCGACCGTTGGTCCATGGTTTGGATATTGCTCGATCCATCATAGCCGTGTTGGAGGCGCCAGTCGAAGCCGTGCACAACGAGATCTTCAACGTCGGAGACAACGCTCACAATTACAGGGTGCGGGAAATCGCTGAGATCGTCGCTGCGGCGTTTCCAGGCTGCACCTTGGCTTTTGGCCCTGCCGGTTCGGATAATCGCAGCTATCGCGCGTCGTTCGACAAAATTCGGAAGCATTTGCCGGGTTTTGCGTGCGCTTGGGACGCCAAGCGGGGCGCCCAGGAGCTGTACGAACTCTTCAAACGAATCGACATGACGGCTGACACTTTCCAGTTTCGAACTTTTACTCGCCTCAAGCAGCTCGAGTACCTGATGAAAACCCAGCAGATCGACGATCATTTCTTCTGGAAGGAGTGATCTCTGATCGGCTTTTCACAATTTTCTTAACAAACAAAAACAAGCCAAGTGCCATGGTATTTATTGAGACGCAGCTAGCAGGAGCTTACATTATTGACCTCGAACGCCGGGAGGACTCTCGGGGCTTTTTCGCCCGTGCTTTTTGTCAGAAGGAATTCGAGGCGCACGGGCTGAAGCCGACCATCGCGCAGGCGAACCTCGCCCACAATATCAGGAAAGGGACCATGCGCGGAATGCATTTTCAATTTCCACCAGCGCCGGAAACCAAGGTGGTGCGCTGTACGCGCGGCGGGATTCTGGACATCATTGTCGATCTCCGTCCGGAAAGCCCTACCTATCTTCAACACATCTCCGTCGAATTGAACGAGGAGAATCAAAGGGCCCTTTATGTGCCGGAGCGCTTTGCGCACGGTTACCAGGTCCTTCTGGACAACACAGACACCAGTTATCAAGTCGGCGAGTTCTACACCCCAAGCGCCGAGAGTGGACTGCGACATAACGACCCTCGTTTGAAACTTTCGTGGCCGCTTCCGGTCACAGTGATCTCCGACAAGGATCAGAAGTTTGCCCTCCTTGATGAGATCGAACCTGAACTCAAAAGGCGAATGACGATTTGACTTTGGTCACCCACAGGACAAAAGCTGGTTCGCCGCGCACGGTGGCGTGTTAGTGGATGAACCGCTTCTGAGTCCGATACTAACTATTCACTGCAAATGATCATTATCGACGAACTACTGAAAGCTCGTGAAGCGCAGGGAAAACCCATTCGCGTTGGGATGCTGGGTGCCGGCTTTATGGG
The DNA here is from genome assembly GCA_963782115.1 of uncultured Verrucomicrobiae bacterium. Taxonomy (GTDB): domain Bacteria; phylum Verrucomicrobiota; class Verrucomicrobiia; order Chthoniobacterales; family JAFAMB01; genus JAFAMB01. The sequence continues at coordinate 78,572 of CAWAIK010000022.1, read as the reverse complement.
GCAAGGTCTCACTAACCAGATCACTAACAGCGTCCCAGGCATGCGCCTGGTAGCCGTGTATAACCGAAAGCCTCAAAGGGCCCTGGACGTTTTCAGTTATTCTGGGCGGACGAATCCGATCCTTGCCCTCACGCAGACTGATTTGGATGAGGCCATCCGCGCAGGCCAACCGGTCGCAACCGAAGACGCCTTGCTTCTTGCTCGGTCCGAGCAAATCGACGTTCTGGTGGATGTGACCGGCTCTGTTGAGTTCGGTGCTCGAGTCATTCTTGAGGCGTTCGAACATAAGAAGGATGTCGTTCTGATGAACGCTGAAATCGATGCCACCATCGGGCCGATTCTCCAAACCTACGCTGCCAAAGAAGGAGTGGTTCTTTCAGCCTGCGAGGGGGATGAACCCGGGATCCAGGTGAACCTTTATCGCTGGGTCAAGGGGCTCGGGCTTATCCCGCGCGTGATCGGCAATGTGAAAGGCTTGCAAGATCCCTATCGCACCCCTGCCACCCAGAAGGGTTTCGCCGAGAAATGGGGCCAGAACCCGGCCATGGTTACCAGCTTCGCCGATGGTTCGAAGATCAATTTCGAAGAGGCGATCGTCGCCAATGCGACCGGGTTCGTCGTTAAATCGCATGGTATGTCGCGCGGTATGGAATATCGCGACGACGTCATGAAGTTAGGGAAGCTGTACGATATAGATGAACTCCGCACCCTCGGCGGTATCGTCGATTACACGGTCGGTACGCCGCTCACCAAGGTGTACTGCCTCGCCGAACATCCGGACCCGAAGCAGCAACATTATCTGAACCTTTACAAAATGGGCGATGGTCCGCTTTATTCATTCTTCATTCCTTACCATCTCGTCCATTTTGAGGTTCCCAACGCAATTGCCCGCGTGGTGTTGTTACGGGATTCAGTCGCTAAGCCGTTGGCAGGACCGGTCGTCGAAGTGTGCGCTGTTGCCAAATGCGCCCTTAACGCGGGTGAAATGCTCGACGACTATGGCATGTACATGACTTACGGCGAGGCTGTCAATGCCGAGGAGATGTGCAACAAACGCTACCTTCCCGAAGGGCTCGTCGAGGGATGCAAACTGAAACGGGCGATCAAAAAGGACGAAGTGATCACTTATGACGACATCGAGCTCCCAGCCGGTCGGTTGGGTGATCGGCTGCGGGCCGAGCAATACCGTCATTTCCGCGGCGAGACATGGCTGGAAAAGTTAGTCGCTGGCCGGGTTTGATCCCGGCTCTGGATTTTTATGAGACAAATGATTGATGTGACAGGAGTCGCGCTTTGAAGGTCGTTCTTTTTTGCGGCGGGTTAGGGATGCGGATCCGGGAGTACTCCGAAAATATTCCCAAGCCAATCGTTCCCATCGGTTACCGGCCGATTCTCTGGCACGTGATGAGATACTATGCCCATTACGGCCACAATGATTTCATCCTTTGCCTGGGTTACAAAGGGGACGTCATCAAAAGGTATTTCCTCGAATACGATGAATGGCTCACGAATGATTTTGTCCTTTCCGGAGGCGGCAAAAATGTACAGCTCCTGAATCGGGATATCCATGACTGGCGCATAACATTTGTGGATACCGGACTTGCATCCAATATCGGCCAACGATTGAAAGCAGTCGAGAAGCAGCTCGATGGGGAAGAGGTATTCCTCGCCAATTATACGGATGGCTTGGCGGATGTGCCTTTGCCTGACGTGATCGCCTATCATCGAGAGAGTGGAAAGATTGCCTCCTTTGTGAGTGTGATGCCGAAGGCCAGCTTCCACTTCATCGAATCGGATGACCGAGGAGTGGTGAAAAGCATCGAACACATCCGGAAGTCCGGCGCCCGCATCAACGGCGGGTACTTCGTATTTCGGCGCGAAATATTTCAGTATATGAAAGACGGTGAGGAACTGGTCGAAGCGCCGTTTCGTCGTCTGATCACCGAGGAACAGCTCGTCGCTTATCGGCATGACGGATTTTGGGCGTGTATGGATACCTATAAAGAGCGTCAGGAGCTTGAAGACATGTTCGCGCGCGAGCATGCTCCGTGGGCTGTGTGGAGTGATGACGCCCGGAACTCGTTAGTCTGAACCATGCAACAATTTGACTGCGTCGTCATTGGTGGAGGGATCGTCGGGCTCTCGGTGGCTTGGACTCTTCTCGGAAAGAAACCCGGGATCCGCATCGCGGTCCTCGAAAAGGAGACCGATTGGGCCCGGCATCAAACCGGTCGTAACAGCGGGGTCATGCACTCGGGCATTTATTATAAGCCCGGAAGTCTGAAAGCGAAGTTGTGTCGCGAGGGAAATCGCCGGTTAGTCGAGTTCTGCCAACAGTACGGGATCCCATACGAAGCCTGCGGAAAGGTGATTGTCGCAACGACGACGTCAGAACTTCCTTTGCTCGAGAATCTCTACCAGCGTGGCATCGCCAACGGATTGGCACCTCAGAAACTTAGCGCTCCTGAAGTCAATGAGGTTGAGCCCCACGTGAGTTGTCTGGCTGGAATTCAGGTTCCATCGACCGGGATCGTCGACTTCGTGGGCGTCTGCCGGAAGTTGGCGGAGTTGATCGGAGCCCAAGGGGGCGAGTTGCGATTGGACACTAGAGTTCAGGGATTCGAGGTGGACGGCAGCAGGGTGGTCCTGGAAACGGCAACGGATACCTTGTCTGCCCGCTGGGTCGTCAATTGCGCCGGATTACAAAGCGATCGCCTGGCAAAACTGGCTGGCGCCGAACCCGGTGCGCAAATCGTGCCGTTCCGGGGTGAATACTACGAACTCAAGTCTGAGCGCCGGTCACTGGTGCGAAACCTGATCTACCCCGTACCCGACCCTAATTTCCCGTTCCTGGGAGTCCACTTCACGCGCATGATTGATGGCAGCGTTCACGCCGGGCCCAACGCCGTACTCAGCCTGAAGCGGGAGGGGTATCACTGCACTTCATTCGATTTGCGGGATTTCCTGGAGACCATGACCTACCCCGGATTCTGGCGACTGGCGGCCAAGCATGCGAAATCAGGACTCCAAGAAATGCACCGCTCCTTCAGCAAAAAGGCGTTCGTTCGCAGCTTGCAGAAGCTGATCCCCGAAATCCGTGAGGAGGACCTCATCCCTGGAGAGGCAGGTGTGCGCGCCCAGGCCCTTCGCCCCGACGGCGGCCTGGTGGATGACTTCCTGATTGTGCATAGTCCGTTTGCGATCCATGTCTGCAATGCCCCATCTCCGGCGGCCACGGCCTCTCTCGAGATCGCGCGGGTCATTGCAGAAGACGTCCCGGAGTTCCGTGGCGTCGGGACCCTCTGAAGGCCGCGGCCGGACAAAACTTGAAACCTTGTGTTGCCCAGCGTGCTCTCTCTCTTGCAAAATCTAGGTCAACGTTTCCGGCTACTTCAGTCGGCTCGATCGGGAGAATAATCTTATTGGACCTCTCCTACGGCGGCCGACAACGAGGACTGGGTATTGCTTCTCACAAGGACCCAGGCCGACGGCTAAAGCGAATAGTTAATGTTATGTGGCAAATTCCCCTGGGATTAGTGCGTCGTGTTCTCTGTCTTGGCGCTCACTCGGATGATATCGAAATCGGTGCCGGCGGAACCTTGCTCAAGCTGGCAGGACAGGTTCCTGATTTGGAGATCTGTTGGGTCGTCTTCAGTGCCCCGAGGCTGCGTGCCGAAGAAGCACGCCTGAGTGCGGAAGATTTTTTGGATGGCGTAACACGCAAAGAGGTTCGGGTTGGATCATTTCGCGAGAGCTACTTCCCGAGCGAGTGGCCATCCATTAAAGTGTGGATTGAAGAGATCAAAGCAAAATTCGATCCGGACCTTGTCTTCACCCATTACCGAGATGACCGGCATCAGGATCACCGAGTCTTATCAGACCTGGCCTGGAACACCTTTAGGAATCACTTGATTTTCGAGTACGAAATCCTCAAATACGATGGCGACCTTGGCAGTCCCAACGTGTTCGTACCTCTCTCCGACCAGCTTTGCCGTCGGAAGACCGAATTGCTCCTGAAACATTTCAAAACTCAGTCGACGAAGCATTGGTTCACGAGCGATACCTTCGAGGCGGTGGTTCGCATCCGAGGAGTCGAATGCGCTTCGGTCACCGGCCGCGCGGAGGCGTTCTACTGCCGCAAGCTGGTCCTCGGCGCTCTCTGATGTTTCCCGTTAAGGCACCCAGTGCACCTCCATCGTTTCGACTGCAAGATGAGAATCCCGCAATAACCCTAACAGTAATCAAATGGATAATTCTCCACTCACGAAAATCGCCGTCATTGGTCTCGGGTATGTTGGACTGCCACTGTCGCTTCAATTTGCCCGCTCAGGCGTGCAGGTCCTTGGGTCCTTGTCTGGATATCGATCCAATGAAAGTGGAGGCGCTCAATCAGGGACGCAGTTATATAAGACACGTTTCGCCCGAGTCTGCGGCAGAGCAAGTGACAGCGGGGCGCCTCGCGGCCGACACCGATTTTGCGCGGGTGAAGGAGGTACCGCTACCTTTTGATGAGGAGAGAAGATCCGATGAAAATTTGCGAGTTTGAGGTCCCGGGCGTGAAGCTAGTTGTCCCGCAGCGATTCACCGACGTGCGAGGATATTTCACCGAGACTTGGAGCGAACGCTTGTTTCGCCGAGAAGTCGCAAACGAGGCCTTCGTCCAAGACAACCAGTCGGTTTCGGCAAAGAAAGGAACATTGCGCGGTATGCATTTCCAAAAACCGCCTTTTGCCCAGGGAAAGTTGGTGAGGGTAGTGCGGGGATCGATTGTTGACGTCGCTGTAGACTTTCGTAAAGGATCGCCAACCTATCGGCAGCATGTCGCGACTGTTTTGGATGCGCTCGAAGGAGCGCAGTTGTGGGTGCCGCCGGGATTCCTGCATGGTTTTTGCACGCTCGAAGACGAAACCGAGGTCTTCTACAAAGTGACCTCTTATTACAGTGCGAATCATGATTCGGGCGTCCTCTGGAACGACCCGGACCTGGGCATAAATTGGCCGATTGATGTCGCATCCGTCATACTTTCCAAAAAAGATCAACTGCTCCCCCGGCTACGTGAGTTGCCGGACTTCTTTGTGTATGAGGGATGAATCGTTCTTCCTCAGTTTCTTCCTCAGATTCAAAATACATTTATGCGCATCATAGTTACTGGCGGCGCGGGCTTTATCGGCTCAGCGGTATCTCGGTATCTGATCACGGAAGCCAACGTCGAAGTCGTCAATCTCGACAAATTGACCTATGCCGGCAATCTCGAGTCACTTCGCATCGTGAGGCACAATCGTCGCTATCGTTTTGTGAAAACGGACATTTGCGACGAGGCGAGTGTCAGGGACGTGTTCGAGGAGTTCTCTCCTGATGCGGTCGTACATCTCGCCGCTGAGAGTCACGTCGATCGTTCGATTACGGGCGCACGCAGCTTCATAGAAACAAACATCGTTGGCACCTACACGATGCTCGAGTCAGCGCGTGGATACTGGTCGAGCTTGACCGGAGCAGCAAAGGACAAATTCCGATTCTTGCATGTTTCGACGGACGAAGTCTATGGTTCGCTCGGCCCGGACGGATTATTCAGTGAGTTGACAGCGTATGATCCCTCCTCTCCTTATGCGGCCTCCAAGGCGGCATCCGACCATCTGGCGGTTGCATGGCACAGGACGTACGGTCTGCCGGTTATTGTCTCCAACTGCTCCAATAACTATGGCCCGTATCAGTTCCCGGAGAAGCTCATTCCGTTGATGATTTTGAATGCATTGGAGGGTAAGCCGTTGCCGGTTTACGGGAATGGCTCAAACGTTCGTGACTGGCTTTATGTCGAGGATCACGTCAAAGCCCTCTATCTAATCCTGAAGAACGGACTACCAGGTGAAACCTACAACGTCGGCGGGCGAAATGAGCGCACGAACCTGCAAGTAGTGCGAGGCATGTGTGCAGCACTCGATGAGCTTAGTCCGAATGGCCGGCCGCACGACCGACACATTACGTACGTGACAGACCGTCCGGGTCATGACCTTCGATATGCGATCGATGCTACGAAGCTCGAGCGCGAACTCGGCTGGCGAGCCGAAGAGACTTTCCCCAGCGGACTCGCCAAGACGGTGCGGTGGTATCTCGACAATAAGTGGTGGTGGTCCCCCCTGCGCGAGAAAGTCTACTCAGGCAAGAGAATTGGTCTGGTCAATGTAGGATAGGCGTCTCGCCTGTCGCCTTCTTCTGTATTTACTAGGCCGTCGCAGACAGCCAGAAGCAAACCGGGATGGTCGCTTACGACGGAGACGTTGAATGTTCATCCGCATCGCTGTAACAGGTTGGCAAGGTCAGGTCGCTCGCGCGCTTGGGGAAGCCGGTGCGGCCTTTAATGTCGAGATCGTTCGCTTAGGTCGTCCGCAATTGGATCTGGCGGTGCCTGAAACCGAAGAGTCTGTGTTAAAGGCCGCAGCGCCCGATATTGTCGTCAATGCCGCAGCTTACACCGCTGTGGATCAAGCTGAGCGAGAGCCCAAAGCAGCGAATCTGATCAACGGAAGGGGCGCCGGCGCCGCGGCCGCGGCCGCGCGTGCGCTGAAGATACCTGTCATCCACCTCTCCACCGATTACGTCTTCATGGGGAAATGCAGTAGTGGAGTGATGGAGTATTGGAGGAAGACCGTTAGGGCAGAGAATTTATTCGAGCCGTGCAGTAGATGACCTTGCTCAGAATCTAGGCTAGTAGTTTCTTGGCGCAAGCCTTGCATTTGGATCGGCGCCAGAGTTGGTGCCGTGAGTACCGATTCGGAGTTTTCCCGTAGGGCGAGCGAAATTGTCGGTCTCGATCTTAATCCGCCGGAAAACGCCATCGGTTTAATTTAAGCGTCGATGAAAAGCCTAGCATTCAAGCTCTGGAGCGGGTCCAAGGCTACGTCCGGCTCCCCAACGGGCGGGCTGTTTCGGACTTTGCCCATGAATACGAAAGACATGGTACAACGACGCTCTTCGCTGCTCTAGAAACCGCCACTGGCTTGGCTAAACCGCCAGATTACCGAGGTCAAACCGTTGACGCTCCAAGGCTCAGATTATGCGCTTGCGGTCCAAGAAATGAAGAAGGCGATTGAGCGCGCAGAGGAATTATTGCAGTGACGTCCAATAAACACAAAGCACTTTTCAGAGTGTCAAAACTTCTGCCGCTAGAGGACTTCAGGGCGCGAAGGCATCGACCTAAACTGATGCAGGTTACTGCCGATTTAAGGACCTGCATGCAAGATGCTCAGTCTTCCTCGCTCAAGGATTCGCCCACTTCTCCAAAAAAGAACTGGATTGCCGCTGTTGGGTCGTTCCTGTGCCTTATTGCCGGTGTTGGGTTGCTCTTCGTTTCACCAGGATTCGGTTTTCTCGCGGCTTCACTCCTTCTGCCTTGTTTTGTCTTGTTGTGCATTGCGACCGTAAAGCGTCGCGCCTTGAGCGTAGCGCTCATAACGACCGGAACTATCCTGGGTGCATATGCGACGGTACAGAACAGCTTTGACTCCACCTCAATATTGTTTCTGAACAAATTTGTCGGCAAAAGCTTCTTAATCGATCGAACAATCGACCTGATTTCAGAGACATTTATTCTCAATGGTGTTTTGTTTGTAGCTCTCCTTTGGTTTATTTGGTTCAGGGACAAGCGTGACGAATCTCGAATCCGTCTGTTGATGGGAGGTGTTGCATCCGTTTTGGCGGGGCTTCTAAGTAGATTATTACAGATTTCCCTTGCTTTTCACTATAGACCGCTCTTAAACGCTGATCTTAAATTGACGTCACCAATAGGTGTCGAATGGGGAACGGTGAACGATTGGAATTGTTTTCCGAGCGATCATGCTGCCGTTTTCTTCGGTCTGGCAACCTTGATCTGGATGAACGATCGTCATCTGGGAGTGTTCGCATTATTCTGGGCTGCGATCGTCAGCACTATACGCGTGTACCTGGGATTTCACTATCCAACCGATATTCTCGGCGGAGAGGCGCTGGGTATTTTCATGGTGATCTTGTTCCAAAGGTTTCCTTTACCCACACTCGTTTCTCGCCTTCTGGATTGGGAACGGAATGCTTCTCCATCTTTCTATGCGGTGGCATTCATCGCGAGCTACCAGGCCGGCACTCTTTTCAACGACGTGCGCAACATCGGTCACCTACTCGTACAATTATTGCTGCGACACCAGGTCTAACAAGATGGGTCAATACTCTCCAGTACCAGCTCGCGCCGTCGATTCCCTGGAAGAACTAAGCGTATTTTCATTATTTCCTCCCCACGGGGTTTGGGATGGTTTTTTCACCCTAACGACCACTCGCCTCTTCGCGTCTATTTCGTATTCAACCTTAGCATTTGCGAGGTTCTTCCCGCCAGCTTGGGAGGGCAAACCTGGAGCATTTCGGGAACGATCAGCCCGTCATCCGCCGGTGCTGGGCAGCGGTCGCGCTGAGCGGAGCGGCGACCTCGACTGCCACGGCTGATTCGTCGGGAAACTACACTTTCACGGCTGACAGGCGAACATTAATAACCATGACTGTCGGTTCCAATCCTTTTTCGCAACGTGAAACCGCTGGATGGTTACCAACTCGAATTGAAATTTCTCACTTGGGGTAACCCAATTTCTGAGCAATACCGGGTGCGCGAGGATATAGCCGGAGTTTCGCAAAAGTTCGAGGACGACGACGAGTACGAGGACGAAATAAGAGTCCTCGCGGAAAAACAACATTCAGAAGAATAGTAGCGAAGATTACATCTCTTATGAAAGGTATTATTCTCGCCGGCGGTAGTGGGACCCGGCTTTATCCGTTGACTTTAGCAATTTCCAAACAGCTCATGCCGGTCTACGACAAACCGATGATCTATTATCCTTTGAGCGTATTGATGCTCGCCGGAATCAAAGAGGTCTTAATTATTTCCACGCCACACGACCTGCCCCTATTCGAACGGTTGCTGGGCGATGGTTCCCAATGGGGAATAACATTCAGGTATGCTGTGCAACCAAGTCCCGACGGTCTTGCACAAGCCTTTATTATCGGGGCGGACTTTGTCAAAGGAGGGCCGTCAGCACTAATCCTCGGAGACAACATCTACTACGGCAGTGGGATTGCCCGGCTGCTTGCGCCGGGCCAAATAAAACTCACCGGAGCGACTGTTTTCGCGTATCATGTCAACGATCCTCATCGGTACGGTATCGTTGAATTTGATGAGCACGGAACTGCCATTTCGATTGAGGAAAAACCGCGTGCACCTCGCTCGAATTGGGCTGTCACGGGGCTTTATTTTTGCGATGCGCAAGTCGTCGAGATCGCAGCCAGTCTCAAACCTTCCGCGCGGGGTGAATTGGAGATCGCTGATTTGATTCGAGCATACCTCGAGCGCGGTCAACTGGATGTAAGGCGAATGGGACGCGGCTTTGCGTGGTTTGACATGGGTACGCACGACAGTCTCCTTGAGGCATCTTCTTTTGTTCAGACTCTGGAAAAACGGCAGGGTCTGCGGATTGCCTGTCCAGAGGAAATCGCTTATTTTCAAGGGTTCATCACGCATGACGAGTTCACGGCGCTTGGCAAAAGGTTCGAGAAGAGTACTTACGGGCAATATCTCTTAAGAGTTGGAAGCGAGTCTCACGGCGACCGCGTGGGACCAGGCGCATAATTCGGCCACCGCGAGAGCGGTCTCGGTGACCTTCTCCAATTCCAATCCCGGGAACCCGATTCAATCTGGGGTAATGTCCGGCACAACTCCGTTGCCGATTGTCACCGTTAACTCGGTGCTCCTGTCCACCGGCAAGATCTTGCTATGGGGTGGTCAAGCCGACGGATATGACGCATTCGTCTGGAACCTACGCTCAACACCATTGAGTATGCACCGGCAGCCGTGAACACGTTCTGTACCGGCAACGAACAGATGGCGAACGGCGAGATCATGGTCGTCGGAGGGACCCTCCCCAGCACGGAACACACTGGTATCCCGGCGGCCAATATCTTTAATCCGGCCACCGAATCGTGGACCGTGGCGCCGGACATGTCTTATCCCCGCACCAAACGCAGCTCAAATCGCTTCCGTCTCTCTTATTCGATTTGGAAGCGTGACCCTTGCTATTAACATGAGTCAGCGCTTTCTTCCGCTATCATTTTCGGCGGGGAGCGGCTCGCTGACTATTACGGCTCCGGCGAACGCCGACCTCGCTCCGCCGGGCAACTATCTGCTCTTTATTGTGGGCACGAACGGGGTGCCATCGGTGGCTTCTATCGTTAATTTAAAAAATGCACTTATAGGGCGCGGATGCCTTTCAATGCGTCACTAAAGTCCTCCAGCACGTAGCGCCAAAATCTCCACGAGCGCTTTTGGCTTGCGAGATTTTCGGGCTGGCGCAGTTTTTATATGCGAGTCAGAGATTGGCGTGTTCCCTGCCTTGGAAAGACCCATCCAATTTCAGGGAAGGAAGACGTTCGGCCTTAGCAATACTGAGCGCGTACCCTGAACGCCCTGAAATACGGCATCTGCCAGAATCTCCCCCCTATCATTAATCGAGCGTGCATCGATAATTTCCCATCCCGTAGCGGCCGTATTCAACAACCCGTTCAGGTCAAGCAGCGTCGTGCCATTGAGGCTTACCCAACCGTGATCGATTTCCGGCGTGTAACCGATGATGTTCCCCTTGGAATCAAGGATGGGCTTTGGGAATTGATATGCCGATCCAACTGTTTGTCCGAAGTTATTGATTCCATTGCCTAAAGTGGTATCTCCACCCGGCAGTACGCCCAGATCCTTGATTTTACCTTCGAAGTAAACATACGCATGCTGGCGTTGATTCGAAGCGTCTATGGCCGCCCAGCCGACGACCATCCCCCACTCGTTCATGTCGCCGGGGGAAACCGGGCCATTAGGAATTAAAGAAGGCACCTCTTCTAGCGAGGCGCTCCCGGGACGGCTTATGTAAGTATGGACCTGCGGATCGTACGCGCCGATGAGGACGCGACCCTGATCGTTTATAGCCAGCGCGCTAGGATCGATGCCGAAGGTACTCCCCAAATCCTGGAAGCTTCCGTTGGGTTGGCGCACAAATATGTGGTCGTTAAAAGCCGCGTCCACGTAGGATCCGGCGGTTTGGCCGATATCGTTCAAGGACTCAGGGTATGTCCCGATGGATCCAGGGGCTTGAAGGACAGTGAATTTTCCTTGACCATAAATGAACCCATCCCACTTTGCCCCATTGTAAAAATAGCCTGTTACTTGGCTTTCCGAGTTAATGCCGCTCGCGCTGCTCGCTACTGCGCTAGGATCCACATCAATGACCTTCCCTTTTTGGAATAGCACGCCCTTGTCGTTTGGACCAATTGCGATGCCAATGGCGCATCCACGATCGTTCAGCTCGACACTGATTGACTCTGAGGAGCCGGGAAGGACGCCTAAGTCAGTCAGTGTATAGGTTGGGGTAAAATCTCGGGCACACGCAAGTGACGGAAGAGCCAAGATTGCGGCGCCAAGAGTGCACCTGACGACGCGCTTATGCAATTGAATAGGAAGCATATAAATAAATGCGACCCATTGCCCATGTAGTTTAGGCAATACAGCAAGTTCAATTTACTACCAATATTGCATGTATGGTAGTTATCACAAAATAACGAGGGGGCAACGAATGGGCCGGAAACCCTGAGACGCGCTCCCAGAGATCCATTGTCAGGCCAATTTTCTGCCATTCTCCTTCAGGAATTCCTGAACTTGTTCCCCTGTCGGGCATCTCATTTCCGGACGCCAGACGATGTTATCGGTCTTGCCGCAAACAACAGAAATCGGGAAAAGAAAAGCGCGGCGACACTCGAGGGCGGATGCGCAGTTGGCTAATTGGCGCTCACAGATGACTCCAGACGAGCGTGAATCGTTGCGGATATGGCCAAAAATGTAAAGGAGCGTCAGAAAACCTCGTTGAAATCGATCCTGCGAAGGATTTGGCTATAGAACATCTTTTCGAGCGCTCAAGCGTAGCCAGGGAGTTGCACGCGGCGGGCATGCTATTGCGCCGCGGGATCGGTCCGGCGAGCGTGGAAGCAGCGCGCATTATTGCGCAAACTGGTTCGCGTTTCATTCGTGCAGATCCAAACGGTTCGCTTCTCACCACACGCGAGGTATTGGTTGAAGAGCGGCGAACGGTTGAGACGTGTCGCGACCGGTCATGGCACCCATGAAGCGATCGGGCGCCGGCAAGCTTGGGAGATTCGTTCCGAGGCAACCCGTACGCGGCCACGCCCGCCGTTTGCAAGGCTGCATCGGCGCTCGAGGTGCGTCCCCGCAGAGCTCTATCCTCCGTTGCAACATTGAGACGTTTGGCTTGGTTGCTTCAATGTCAATCACTCGTCCAAACTTTGTTTCATAGTCGCGCGGTGTCTGGTATTTCAGCGCGCTGTGCAGGCGTCGGTTATTGGCTTCTGCGCCAGATGTGCGCGCATCGCGCAGGACTGGTTGCCGATCAAACATGCATCAAGAACCGCATTCAAAGTTTGCTGGCTCAAGGCAAAGGGCTCGGCGCGGGTACATTTGAAGAAAGAAGCTCCGGAACCGGTCTCGAAATGAGACGAGCGAGCCTCCAAATGAGAAGGAGACAGATAGCGAAAACAGTAAAACCAAGGGGATCATGCCAATTTGAGATGGCCTCAATGCCATCTTTCGCGGCAGTTGCTGCCAGAAAAAAAGTGCGCCCAATGTTGCACAGGAACGCGATTAGCGCCCCGCAGAGGACAACCAAAACCCTCCGCAGCTTGGATGCACGGTATAGCTCGCCGAGAAATAACGACACCATGAGGGTCGCCTGCAGAGATCGGATGCGCGCCGCGATTTTGATTTTGCTGAAAACCAGGGCTTGGCAGACGATCCTGGTCAGGAACTGTTATCCGAAATGAAAAAGGCGCTAATTACCGGAATCACCGGCCAGGATGGCTCGTACTTGGCGGACTTGCTGCTATCCAAGAGCTACGAAGTCCACGGCATCATCAGACGATCCAGCACTTTTACACGGCCCGAATCGATCATCTGTACCAAGATTCGCACGTGCACGGCATACACCTGTTCCTGCATTTATGGAGACTTGTCCGATTCCGTTCAGCTCGTAAAACTCCTCTACGAGTTGCAGCCGGACGAAGTCTACAATCTTGGCGCGCAAAGCCATGTCCGCGTGAGTTTTGATATACCGGAATACTGGAATATACCGCGGACATCACCGGTGTGGGTACGATCCGGATTCTAGAGGCAATTCGCGAGTCCGGCGTAGGTCCGAAATTCTATCAGGCCTCAAGCAGTCGATTACTGGATCTGTGCGAGGCATCCTTTGGTGCACTCCGGTAGTCCCGGTAAATGCCCAATTTGCGGAATGGACCTGGTTCCCGTCACCCACCGGAAAAGCTTGCGCGGTTAGCAAGGTCACTTAAAGCATTACTGCTCCTTGATGATGCCAAAGCTTCTTAAGAATTGATCACATCGTCCGATCTGGAAACAATAGAAAGGCCCAGAGGCACATGAAGAAGGTTTTAGCCGTCAAAACCCCGGTAGGCGGGATCGTGCAAATCATACCTCGTGACGACAGCGACACCGCAGTCGGTCTCTCATGGCGGGAAGTTGTCCTGAGTGACGCAGAAAAAGAGGCCTCGCGCCTGTACCTTTTCGACGAGGGATTTATCGAGCATGCCGCCGGCAGCCTAGAACCGGATCTCGATATCCAGCGTTTCTTGAGAGATATTATCGATAGCAATTGATCGCTCCAATGCTTTTGCGGCACGCCGGACAGCAATCGCGGCGCGGTGGCTTATGCCGGAATCTCGAAAGAAAATTCTAAGCAATCCGGACCGGGTTCGTGTAGCTTTCTTCCAGGCGTTTTCAAGCCACGAGGTTTTTCGCCCCCCCATGAATCGGCCGTTTTTGATGTTGTTGGCACTCTGTTTGGTCCCGATGAACCTTTTCGCATGGATCAATGGCGAGCTTTTGATCTGGATGGACAACGAGCGTGGTCGATCCCTGCAGCCGATCGTCAAAAAGTTCGAGTCCGATTTGGGGCTCAAAGTCACGATCGAGACGCCTGAAAAGATTACGGACAGTTTTCCAATTGCCGCTCAGGCCGGCAAAGGACCGGATCTTGTCATTTCGGCGCACGACAAGGTTGGTGAGTGGGCTGACGGTGGATTAATTTCGCAGGTGGATGTCCTGAAACAATTGAGCGACAAATTTTTCGCCAAATCGTGGCAGGCGGTGATGCACCAGGACTGGCTCTGGGGATATCCGATCGCCCTGGAAACAGCCACACTGATTTACAATGAGGCGCTTCTGGACGGGCCACCGCCCAGGGAGCTTTCAGAGCTGGCGTCCTAGACCAGGCGATGAAACGAAACCAGCCCGGCATGATCACGATCCTCTGGGATCTGCGAAGCGCATATTACACCTGGCCAATCCTGGCGAGCGGTGGCGCCTTCGTCTTTGGTAGGAATGGCAGCGACTATGACTTGAGAAACATCGGCATCCCAACTCCCGGCGCCGTCAACGCCCTTTCGGAAATCATTGGTTTAATCCGGAGTGGGATACTGCCGAAGGTCTGCCCGTACAGTGAACGTGAAGGATTGTGGCCAGATCCCGGGCGTCAATGGCAAGGTGGCCGGTTTAGATCCCGTGGCAATCGCGCGAGTCTAAATCAGGATGTGGCCAAGGAGTTTATTGAACGCTACTTGCTCACCGATGAAGGCCTCAGCGCTATGCCGATCGATATCCCAGCATTAATTTCGCTTTACGAGAAGCTGGCGAAAGACAACCCGCATCTGCGGCAGTTGAAGGCTTCCATGGATATTGGTCAGATCATGTCAAACGTACCTCAGATGGGCAGTTTCTTCACTTCATTGGGTGCTGCACTTCAACTGGCGGCGGATGGCAGGCTTTCCGCCGACGCGGCTCTGCGGCAAGCCGAAGCGAATATCCGGCACGAGTAATTGAGGAAGGAGACAGCCGCAATAGTCGGGAGACAGGAGTTGCAGGACTTCAGGAGACAACTGACTAAGGCCGGGAGCAAATACTGGCCTGCAATCGACTGACTCGAGTCCTCCGTTGCATCGAACAATGACTCGATCCGCTTCGGTTCGAGCCGTGGAGGATACCTTTCTCTTCGCGCTGAAAGGCATCGATCTCCTTTTCCAGAAACATCCGGACCAGTACGCGATTGTAATCTTGAACATCGCACGCGACCTTTCGCGGCGGCTCCGAGCAATCGACGAAAGATTTTCCGCGATCTCACACTAGTACTGGTGCACTTCAATGTGCTTAGAGCTAAACAGGCAGTTATCGCAGAAGGTGGCTGTTGTCACTGGCGCCAGTAGCGGGGTTGGCCGGAGCATTGCACTGGCATTGGCGGCCCAGGGCGCTGATCTTGCGCTGCTCGGTCGGAGAATGAGTTTGTTAGAGGTCGTGAAGCAAGAGTGCAATGATCATGGAGTGCGGGTGGCATGCTACAGAGTGGATTTGCTTAAGGAGAAGGAAATGGAGGAAGCAAGAGAGCAGGTGCTGAGCAATTTTGCCGGGGTGGACATCCTCGTTCATAGCGCAGGCATGATCGTGTTGTCAAACTTCGCTAAGGCCTCTTTAAAAGACTTCGTGCTCCAACACCGCTGTAACGTGCTTGCTCCCTTCGCTCTCACGCAGCTCTTTTTAGCGACCCTAACAGAGAGACAGGGCCACATCGTTTTCATTAACTCTACAGCTGGGTTGGTCGGGGCACCGCGCGTTTCGCAGTACTCCGCTACTAAACATGCCTTGAGAGCCTTGGCCGATAGTCTAAGAGACGAGGTGAATCCAGAAGGTGTAAAGGTGTTAAGCGTCTACTTGGGCAGGACGGCGACTCCGATGCAGGCACAAGTCCATCAGTGGGAAGGCAAATCCTAACCAAACATATTTGAAATTTTCTGACATTCTCTCCATTCCCTGTGGGTAGCTTGGTTAGCGGCTTCAGCCCTCGTAGCGCTGCGCTACGCCTGCTCAAGGTCGAATCCGACATAAACGGCATCCTTCCCGCCGGAGGCGGGCCCCTGCACATTTATTTCGTTTCTCCCTTGATCAGGCTTCGCTCCGCGCTGGGAGGTAACGGTATTTTGCGTTCGACAGCACTTCGCTCGTTCCTCGCTGCGGCTGTCAACCTGCAAAAGCTTTTGGGACTTTGTTCGGAAGGCGACCCGGGGATTTGCGTTTTGCCGGACAGGCGGCGGACCAGTTTTTTCTATTTAGCCCAATTGTGCAATTTTGGCAGTGGGATAGCCAAGGACCGTGATGATCCGGCCGGACTTGCGATCGATGTAGACAAATGCGCGGCCCTCAATGCGGTAGTTACCTTTCCAGCCGATGGCGTAGTGAGTGTCTGTTTCCTCGAAGTCGATGGGTTCCGGATCCCCATCGCGGGCGAGTCGGGCAGCAAATTGACATGAGGGGTCCAGCATCCATGCATCCCCGGTTTGGGTCGAAAAGAATACCAGCGGTCCGGTGGTGACAAAGCGTCCGTCGTGTTCAGCCGCCTGACGCTGAATGTATTTTATCTCCTTAGCCAGGCGAAAATCCTTGCCCTTCATCCATTGTTTTGCTGGTCCACTCTTGATCTTTTTAGGGTTCACGTTGTCCTCCGGTTTCGGAGTAGAGTCAAGTTCCCATGGAACTGTTCGAAAAGCTTTTCGGTGAGCTGCTGCTCTTTGTATACCACTGCTTCGATCGGATCGTCATCAACGGCTATTTGAGCGGATTGTCTCGGCCCGAGCAAGTGGTTCATTTCTTTCGCCAGGTGATCGCAGTTCCCATCCTGAGCAAGGATGGTGATCGCTCAGCGTACCAATGACTACCAGAAGTGGGTGGAAGCCTTTGCCGCCAACCACCAGATCCCCATCCAGTGGGCCGAAAAAGGTGTCCGTAAAGAGGATTATGTGCTGCCTTGGTTGCGCCGAATGCGCAAGAAGAACGCCTACGGAGTTTATTTCATTTTCAAGAGCATGGAACAAGGGCCCACCTTCCGGATCAGCGTGCCGAAGTATCCGACCAAGGACCCCAACCACCGGATCCTGGCGCCTCAACGCAGCCGCTTCATGCACTACTACTTCTACATTTACGATGAAGTGCTTGGAGCGATGGTCATGCGCTTAGCGTCATTCTTGCCCTTTCAGGTCACCTATTATCTAAACGGCCACTCCTTTATCGAACAGGAGCTCAAGAAAGCCCAGGTCGCCTTCCGCAAGAACGATAACGCATTTCTAGCCATCGACGATGTCGCGGCATTTGCAGGCTGCCGCCGATCGGCTTAGTCCCCAGATCATTCAAAAGCAGCTCGACTACTGGACACTGATCCTGGGACCGAAGTTCTCCCGCGCCGAGCGCAATCAGATCAACCTGTCGCGCTTTTACGCCATCGGGCAGATAGAGTACTGCCGCAACTTCATCTTCAAGCGCAACTTCCCGATCCATAAGATTTTCGAGCGCAGCTGCGAGATCGGGCTTTGGCGACTGACTGCCAACCGGATCTCGGAACTCTTCGGCGTGCGACTCCATAAGCGACTGGGCGGTAAACTGGGCACCGTCATCGATCAGATTGAACATGGTCATCATGTCTTCCGTGCTTACTGGAAGAATGCATTTTTGAAGCAGTACGAAAAGTTCTGCACCTTGCTGCGCAATGAACTTTGCTCAAATAACCTCTCCGACTTTGCCCTTAAGAAAGGCCTGCAGAATTTGAACGCGGTGCGCACCAAGTTCCTGGCGATCACGGATCGGTTCGCCCGACTCCAGGCCCAGTGGTTAAACGTCCACGTGGACTTTCCTCTGCTGCAGCGCATGGCCTTGCCGATCGTCACCGGCTCGGTCTATTACGCGGGTAATTGATCCAAAGCCATTGTCAGATCTGCCGATCCTCCTTGATCAGCTGGAAAATATTCTCCCAGGGGCCGCCAACAAAGCGCAGTATCCGTCCAAACCCGCCGCCGGAACCACCGGCGACAGCGTGACAGGCGCCTCACTCTTTTATCACCTGAAGAACGCTGTCGATCTGACATTGGCGACACGCGAAGTGATTTCGCGACTGGTCCGAAAATGAATCGTCCGATGACATTCGAGCTTGAGGGTAAGTTCTCTGTTCCGAACGAGCTTGCCGCCAATCGCTAATCTCCGGCGGTTTCCGTAACCAGTCTTTTGGCTCGCTCGCTGGAGCGCCACTCGTATTCTCACGTCCGTGATCTCCGCTTCAGGGCCTAACAGCAGTGCTCCCAGCACCACACGAGCGACTTGCTCCGGTTGAATTAGCTGCTCCGGCGTGTAGATTCTTGCCTCCAAAATCATAGACATAATTGGTCGAAGATTTGCAAGCAGCAGTATCACGCAGCATCGAGGAGATTGACAATGTCTTGGATGGCCCTGTCCGCCTTATAATAGGCAGCTTCAAGTTTGCTCTTGGGCCGATGGTCGGTGTCTGGTTGGTGGTGAAAGCGACTGTTAGCAAGTGGACCGCACAAACGCTTGTGGAAGAATAAAAACAGCAGAGCGACTTGGAAGCCTTTGCTGGTTAGGCGATAGGCGTATCGTGAGCCGTCCACGAGGCTGTTCGCAAGATCGTCCAAAGCCTGAGCCAGAGCCTGGAGAAAACCGGCAAGCTCTTTTGACGCTTTACGGCACGGAGCGTCGGGTCTAAACCGCCGTCGATCTCTCATAGAAACTGGCGATACCGTGCCGGAACCTCGAAACAAAATTCTTGAGCAATCCGGACCGAGATCGTGTAAACTCATTTCCAGGCGTTTCAAAACACGAGGTTTTTTCGCCCCCCATGAATAGGTTGTTGTGGATATTGTCGGCCCTCTGTTTGGTCCCCTTAAACCTGTTCGCATGGACCAACGGTGAGCTTTTGATTTGGATGGACAACGAGCGCGGACGAGCTTTGCAACCAATTGTCAACAAGTTCGAAGCCGACCTGGGTCTCAAAGTCACGATCGAGACGCCTGAAAAGATCACGGACAGTTTCCCGATTGCCGCTCAAGCCGGCAAGGGGCCTGATTTTGTGATTTGGGCGCACGACAAAGTCGGAGAATGGGCCGACGCCGGATTAGTTTCGCCGGTGGAGGCTCCGCATAAGTTTGTTGAGAAGTTTTTTCAGAAATCCTGGCGGGCTGTCATGCACAGAGAGGGGATCTGGGGATATCCGATTGCCCTGGAGACAGTCACGCTGATTTACAACAAGGCGCTTTTGAACGGTCCGCCGCCTTTGCAGCTTAACCAGTTAGGGCCCATCGATCAGGCAATGAAACGAGACCACCCCGGAGTGATCACGATCCTGTGGGATCCGCGAAGCGCCTATTACACCTGGCCAATCCTGGCGAGCGGCGGAGGCTTCGTCTTTGGAAGAAATGGCACCGACTATGACTTGAAAAACGTCGGAGTCGCAACTCCCGGCGCCGTCGACGCGCTTACTGAGATCGTCAATTTGATGCGCGCCGGGATAATACCGAAGATTTGCCCGTACAGCGAGACCGAAGAGCTTATGGGCCAAGGTAAGCTCGCGATGATGATCTCGGGACCATGGGCGTGGTCGAATCTGATCCAGAAGGGGATCGATTTTGGTTTGGGCCAGATCCCGGGCGTCAATGGCAAGGTTGGCCGGCCCTTTATCGGTGTCTCCGTGGCATATCTTAATCGCTCGAGTCCAAACCAGGACCTCGCGAAGGAATTCATCGAACGCTACTTGCTCACGGATGACGGGCTCGCCGCCATGGACGGGGCTAAGCCGATCGGTATCCCCGCGTTAATTTCGCTCTATGCGAAGATGGCTGAGAAGAATCCGCATCTGCGCCAACTGAAGGCCTCCGTGGATATCGGTCAGATCATGCCAAACGTTCCGCAAATGGGTCGGTTCTTCAGCTCAATGGCCGCCGCACTTCAACTTGCTGCGGATGGCCGGCTCTCCGCCAGCGCGGCTCTGCGGCAAGCCGAAGCAAATATCCGGCACGAGTAACCCGGGTCAGGAGTCATAGGTTCTCTTGAATTCCTGACTCCTGAATTCTATTATTGCTTCTGCGCACTGGGTCGTGAAGATTTCTTCATGCAAGACACGGCTTCCCTTGACTCGGACACGCGTGCTGCGCGTCAGGCTTTTTTGAAAGCCATCCCGATCTTTGCCGGGCTTACCCCGGCCGCGTTAACACAAATTGGGAGTGCTGTCGAAGAAGCGGTATTTCATCAGGGGCGACATCATCGTCAGGGAGGGCGAACCCGGCAATCGGATGTTTATTATTGGTTCCGGATCGGTGGAAGTCGTTAAGTATCTGGCACAATCCGGAGAGACTGTGCTTGCGGTTTTGAGGTCCAAGGATTTTCTAGGCGAAATGTCCATCATCGAATGCGTTGCTCGTTCCGCCTCGGTTCGAGCGGTCGAAGACACCTCGCTCTTGGCGTTAAAAGGCATCGATCTTTATCATCTTTTTCAGCGTCATCCGGAGCAATACGCGATTGTGATCCTTAACATTGCGCGCGACATTTCGCGGCGGCTCCGAGCGCTCGACGAAAAATATGCCGCTCTTTCACACTAGTGTACCGTCTCGCATACACTAGTTCGTCTGTTACCTTTCAAGGGAGAGACTTGGCGGCTTCCGCGGATGGCGGGGGTCTCGCTGAACGCAGCAGGCGCGCAATTGTTTCACGTGTTGCTAGCGTTAGAGCGACAGCATTTTTGAGGTGATAGAAGAGTGAGGCGCCAGTCGCGCGGTCTTGCGTGGTTTCAGCGGAGGTCTTCGACGGGTTCTGCCTGTCGGATGCTGCCGGCGCAAGGCTTTCCAGCTGCTCCAGCAATGTCGAGAGATTCGACAGGGGCTTTGGTTCGGTTTCGTTTACTAAACTGTTCGCAAGATCCTCCAAAGCTTGAGCCAGAGCCTGGGAAAACCCGATAACCTCGTCTGATTTGAGCTGGATCGATTTCCGGGTTAGATAATCTGAGATTGCAGCCAGCGCATGCAGGATTCGTCTGCAGTTGTTGACTGTCGCGAGCGAAGATTCGACGTCTCCGCGGCGATCGGCCGGCTCGCTTAAGAGACGTTGGCCGGCTGTGGATGCGTTCGATACCGCTACGGCCGCATCTCGACGGAACTCGGAGATGGGTCGCTCGTTTTTGCCGAGCATAGCATCGCCAAGAGCGCGCAGAAAGGATGCTTCGGCGCGAAGCGCTTCGGCAATATGAAGCGGCAGACGGCGGCTCTCCCACAATGGAAAAAGGAGATAGCCGCTCAACAAGGCAAGGATACTTCCAATGATCGTATGAAGTACCCGCAAGAAGCTGTCCGTGACAGTGATCGGATGCGCTATATCGAGCATCAAAAGGACCGTTGGAGTGAGGGCGAACGAAAACAGCGTGTAGTTGAAGTTCCTCAGAGCGAATGTGGCAAAAACAAAAAAAGGCAGGACGACCAATAGCAGCCATGGTTCCGCTGAAGCCCACACCAGCAATGCTGCAAGCAGCGCGCCTAAAACAGTTCCTGTGATTCGTTGTACGGAACGCTGCAGCGTCCCTCCGAAATTTGGTTTGAGCACGATCACGACCGTCATCGGGATCCAGTATCCTCGGACCAGGTGTTCGCCGGATGCCAGCAGGGCGCCGATGGCTGACGCCAGACCAAGCCGAAGAGCATGGCGAAAACTGCTGGAACGAAAGGAAATGTTGTTTCGGATTTCGGCAAGTGGATCAAACGTCTTGGGTCTCGGTCCGAACCGTGCTTCTGGAGGCTCGCGAAACCGTTGATGTCCTGAATTGAGATCCGAAACAGTTTCCGCAAGAGCAGAAGCCTGCTCAGTCAGGTGTTTGGTTGTTCGAGAGATTTCTTTCCGTTGGAACAGAGTCTCTTTCTGCGATATTTCCGCAATGGCTCTTTCGAGGCTCTGGAAGGCGTTCTGAAGATGAGTCGGATCAACATGTCGGCCGGAGACAGCGACTGCTTCAGCGATCTGCCGGTTCAGGTGCGATAGCGAGTCTGTCAACTCCATGAAGCGCTCACGAAGCTCGCCGAACCATTTCTCCCGGCCGAGAAGGTTCACTTCTTCGCGAAGCGTGACCAGGATTCTCGCGACGTCGTCGAGCTGCTCGATCAGCGCGAGTAATCGCATGCTTCGCAGGGTCGGCCCGGCCCGGCGCGCTCGGAATGCACCCCAGATGCTGCGAGAACGTTCCAAGCTCGTCATTACACCGTCATACGCGATGGCGAAGGCCAGGTTGTTCGGCGATCGCCCGGGAGCTGCTGCTCCTGACCAGAAAGTGGCGCTGAGATCGGCCAGTCTCGCGAAACTTGCTGAAAGCGCCTGGAGAATCGGCGCATAGGGCGCCAATGGCCAGAGCGCCAGGGAAAGCAGAAGCGCCCAGCCGAAGCCGATCGCGCAAAGTAGCAGGCGAATCCAGAACTCACTGGGAACAAAAAGCACCACTGAGGTGACTACGATCGTAGAACTTACCATTCCGGCCTGTGCAGCGGCGTTTCCAGCTACCCCGATCAGCGCCGCCGCAGAGACCCAAAGGAACATTCCTATGATGTAGTTGGGTACGGATAGAATCATCCACCCGCCGAAGATGTAGGCGCAAAGGATGACCATGCCCGAGGCAACCAGGTTGATCGCCTTTTGGCGGTACGCGCCGCCGACGTCGCACATCAGCACCCATAGGGTGGCGAAAGAGCAGAGGATTCCCCAGACCAGGTGATTCTCTATCAGGCCAATCGCCGCCGGAAGCGTTATCCCGAACGCCGCTCGAAGGCCTTCCACCCATTCAATCTCCCTGGATACAGTCTCTGACTGCAATGCCACGAATGCGTGCCAAGCGCGTCGCCATTTGGATTCTGATCCCGCGCCAGAGCCTTCAACATTCATCAAGCTTTCAGAGGAATCAGGAGTTGGTCAGCTTCCCTATGCTTTATGCACGGCTTGAGTCAGACGAGTGATCGAGTCTTTTGCGTCTCCATAGAGCATTTCGCAGTTAGCCTTGTAGAAGAGGGGGTTCTCGAGCCCCGAGAAGCCCTTCCCACGGCCGCGTTTGAGTACGACGACTAACTTCGCTTTGTCAACCTCCAGAATTGGCATTCCTGAGATCGGACTGTTTACATTATCACGAGCGTCCGGGTTGACCACATCATTTGCTCCGACAACCACCGCCACGTCCGTGGCCGGAAACTCCGGATTGATATGATCGAGTTCGTAAAGCTGAGAGTAAGGTACATTCGCTTCAGCCAGCAGGACGTTCATGTGTCCTGGCATGCGTCCGGCAACGGGATGGATCGCATATTTCACTGTGACTCCGCGGCTTTCCAATGCATTTGCGAGTTCGCGCAGTGCGTGTTGAGCTTGAGCGGTCGCCATGCCGTAGCCGGGAACGAAGACAGCCTGCCGCGCATAAGCCAGTTGAACAGCGACGTCCTCGGCGTTTGCTTCACGCATCTCACCCCCACCAGTTGTGGCCGCCACTTGCGAGACGCTCCCGAAGGCTCCAAAAAGGACGTTGGTAATGGAACGGTTCATGGCCTTGCACATCACGATCGACAGGATGAACCCCGAACCCCCGTCTAGTGTTCCTGCAATGATCAGCACGTTGTTCGAGATGGCAAAGCCGGTCGCGGCAGACGCCAGCCCGGCGTACGAATTGAGAAGCGAGATGACAACCGGCATGTCCGCAGCGCCAATGGGCAAAACCATCAGAATTCCGAAGATAAAGGCGAGCCCGAGCATCAAGTAAAACAGTGCCGCCGCTCCCGGCTTGCAAAGAAGAAGAACGAAGCAGCCGATCGTTACTGCGAGCAGGGAGAGATTGAAGATATTCTGTCCCTTGTAGATCAAGGGAGTGCCTGGCACCAAACCCTGCAATTTCGCAAATGCCACCACGCTCCCCGTGGTAGTCAAGGAGCCGAGAAGCACTTCAAATCCCAGCGCGCCCATGCGGAATTCACCGAGCTTCGCACCGTGAAGATAGTATTCAGAAACGCCGACGAGCGACGCGGCCAAAGCGCCAAACGCGTGTGAGAGCGCCGTCCGTTGCGGCATCGCCGTCATGGGTACCCAGACACCCATGGCCAAGCCAATCGTAGAGCCCAAGAGCAATCCGGCGATTATCCATTCGTAACTGATAATCTCCCGTTGCAGGAGAGTTCCAATTACCGCCGTCACCATCCCGAATTCTGCCAGATGCATACCGCGCCGGGCCGTTTCAGGATGGCTCATTCCGCGGAGCCCGAGAATAAACAGGATAGACGCGAGCAGATAGCTGAATTCGATGAAATATGTCTTCACCCGGGCCTAATCTTCGTTCCTCTTCGTCACGGGCGTGTCCTTGCGCTTAAACATCTTCAGCATTCGGTCGGTGATCACGAAGCCGCCGACCACGTTGGTCGTCGAACAGACGACCGCGATGAAACCCAGCACCGAACTCACGGTCGTCTGATGCGCACCCGCCGTCACCAGAGAGCCAACGAGCGAGATGCCGGAGATGGCATTTGTCGCCGACATGAGCGGCGTATGAAGGAGCGGCGGGACCCTCGAGATCACCTGGTAGCCCAGGAAAGCCGCCAGGATGAAGACGTAAAACGTCGCAATCAATGTTTCAGAGGTCATAGGCAATCAGGAGGCAGAAGATAAGAGACAGAAGTTGCAGGATGGCGGGATTCCGCTCTGTGGATGGTGATTCATGCTTGCCGGTCGATTTAGAGAGGTAGTGAAAAAAGCCTACCTCTACTCCCGAGTCTCTTCCATCGGACAAATCGACGGGAGCGGGATTGATCGTCAAGACGAGCGCGGGCTCGAATACTGCAACCGGCTGATTGTGCCGACCGGGATGCCGCTGGACAGCGATGTGCGGTGTGACAAAGGACGATCCGCCTTTAAAGGTAAGCATCTCCAGGAGGACGGCGCTCTCCGCAAAATCCTCGATGAGATCAAAGTCGGGACCATCTTTCGTGGCTCGATTTTGATTGTCGAAAACCTGGATCGAATCAGTCGCCAGGGTCCGAAGCTGGCTCGTCAAATTCTTGCGCGAATCACCGACTACGAGGTTGAGATCCATATCGTGAACATCAACCAGATCCTGAAGAGGAATTGGGAGAATGAATTCGGGCAATCGGTGGTTGTTGACAATGAACTTCAACGCGCCTGGAAGGAATCACTCTACAAATCCGATCGTATCGGCAAATCCCGGGCCGGTAAAAAAGGCAATGCCGACAGCAGAGCTCCGATCACCAAGAACGTTCCCGAGTGGCTGCGGATCGAAGGTCGGTTGTACAACGGTAGCAAATTCGTTGACCCAGGCAAAATCGTTAAGATCCCAGAGCGGGCTGCCTCCGTCCGTGAAGCGTTCCGGCTCACTTCTCTGGGGGTTGGATGCAAACATCGCTCGCCAAATCGATTGGTGTCTCTCGTTAAGCTGGCCGATTCGCACTCTTCAAAACCGCGCCGTGTTGGGAGAATACGTGCCATGCAAAATGGTGGACGGCAAGAATATTCAGGACGGAGACGCGAAACAGAATTATTACCCGGTGATCGTAACCCAGAGCGAGTTCGACGCCTCCCGAGAACAAATTGAGGCTAAGCGCAAGAACGGGACGTATCGGGGAGGGGACCGACGAAGCGATGTTGCCAAGAACCTTTTCACCGGCCTGCTCTTCGACGCTACACCTCCCGGTCCGGCCCGGCCGATCAACTTTCAGCACGTCAAAAGGAGCTACATCTGGAGGAAGCCGAAATTAAGTGGATCGACCGTAATATCGATCACGGCTAACGATGAAGTATCCGGGTGTGGTGTTGAAAGGACGCAAATCGCGCGGCGAGGTGATCAGCATCGCCTTGGCGGGCGATGGTCAGGACCAGGGACCCGCGCTCAGCGGAGGCGATCATCGAATCAGGCAACGCCGACTTTGTCGCTTTTGGCGCCACTTCATCGCCAATCCGGATCTGCCGGAACGCATCAAGCTGGGCTTCCCGCTCAATCCACCGCTTCCATCCGGGAGCGGGTTACTCGAGCTCGCTTCGTGCAATTGAAACGATTCAGCACGAGAGCAGGGTGACTTGAATGAGGAAGCGAATTCACCCGCTGTTGACTGATCTAGGTATCTGAGACCGCGCAGCGGGGCACCGCTACGGCCTGACCGAAAAGCACACTTCCCTGCTTCCGGGGCTGTTTCGGAAGAGGAGAAGTGTACGGCAAGCCAGAACGGTACGCTCTCCTTTCGCCGTCCACGTTACGCGATGGGGACAACGAGCGGGGATCAGGACATTGTCACGCGGACGAAGGTCGCGCTCGCCTTCTCCCTCGATCCATAGACCGGCTGAGCCGGAGACGAGCAGGACCCACTCGTCATATTCCTGATTGTAGGGTTTGTCCGCTGGCGTGGATTGGCCGGTCGAGACGATCCGCTCGATCCGCACGCCCTTTCGCTAGAGAAGCTCCGTGAAGAGCTCCTCATCTGCCTGAGGAGGAAGGTCGTCGAAGAGATTGATCACACCTGCACCCTAGCTCGACACGCGCAATCGAGCCAGCTAAGCCAGGTTTCGGCGGAAATTATACGACCTGCTGGACGCGTTCTCGTCCACATGCATGCAATTAAACTTGTACAAAGGCTACAAGATTCAAAGGGTGCGCCAGCATCGCATTGCAAAGCATTTTCACTGGGGAAGCAGGAATCGTTGACGCGAGTACATCATTTCATCTGACATGCATCCGACTTTCAAACCGGCGAGTTTAGCGGGTTATCGGACCAGCAATGTGAGACGGAGAGAGCTTCGAATACGCGAACTCCGGTATTGTAGAGAAAAAGAAAGAGCAGATGGTCGCGGCGTCCGCTCCAGAAATTGTCCAGATTGGCGTTGGGGGGGCATCGAGGCTGAGGCCGGCATGAAGTGAGACCTCACCGCGACCGGCCTTGTCCTCAGCGTCACCGAGTGGGCCACAATCGCAAACATGGCTCCGATACGGCGCCACGATGGAATTCTCTAGCGCGGACGAGGAAACCGAAACCCTCGCCAACCTGCGTGGCACCGGGGGTTGCGATCAACTCTGCAAGATGTTTTGAAAATTACTATAAGGCCCAGAGTATCTATGGAATATCGCGCAAGGGCGAAATTGCTCAGGGTAGCTTTCGTGCTAGCGCAGGATAGCTTTCCTGCTAGTCTTGACATTACTAACCCCTATGATCCCTCAAACGACCCCGTCTTCATCGGTGGCGCCATGCTTGTTGATCGTAGATGACGACAACTCCGTTCGAGAAGTCTTTCGTTGTATCCTCCAAAATCAGTACCGGATTATTGAAGCATCCGGAGTGGACGAAGCATTGTCGTTGATTGATCGAGAATGTCCGGATTTGGTAACCCTCGATGTTCGCATGCCCGAAAAGAATGGACTAGAGGGACTTCGGCTCATTCGCGAGCGCAGCGAGGATTTGCCTGTAGTGATGATTGCGGCCTTCGGCTCGATTGATACGGCTTGCGAAGCCCTGCGATTGGGCGCTTCAGATTATTTGAAAAAGCCTTGCAGCCCCGACCAGTTGCTAACAAGCATTCGTAAAAACCTTGAAAAATCGCAACATTGTCACGGCCGTAGTGCATTGTAGCATTGACCTCCGATATCCTTCGGCTGGCGGCCGGGCAGTCTTATCGAACTGATGGCTCGACCCATTGGAGCACCCGAAAGCTGGCTGAGCATCTGGGCGTTTCGCACAGTCGGGTAGCTCGCGTTTGGGCTCGCGCCGGAATCCAACCCCAGATGCTTCCAACCGCATTAAACCCGCTTTGGAATCAAGTGATACAACGCGTCGACTAGAGGCCATGATTCTTGTCTCAGGACGGTTTGCGCTCGCCGTCGCCTTTTCGACGCGTTGCTCGTCTCAACGCCGAATGCCTCCGGCACTTCCACGATGCTCGCGTGTTACCCCGTTCGCGATTCAAGGCGGGCTTGAATTTGACGTTAGATAAGACGAGAATTTCCATAGGCGCGTTTGCTGCTGATGCTGAAGCTCTTAAAACCCTTTTAAAATATGATTTCTCAAACCACAAGGGGACCATGCTTGTTGATTGTGGATGACGACGACAGCGTTCGAGAAGGATTTCGTTGGATCCTCCAAGATCAGTATCGGATTATTGAAGCCCCCGGAGTGGACGAAGCATTGTCAATTATTGACCGAGAACGTCCTGATTTGGTTACGCTTGATATTCGCATGCCCGAGAAGAATGGATTGGAGGGGCTTCGACTCATTCGCGAGCGCAGCGAGGATTTGCCTGTAGTGATGATTACGGGCTTCGGCTCCATTGATACGGCTTGCGAGGCCTTGCGATCGGGTGCTTCAGATTATCTGGAAAAGCCTTGCGGCTACGACCAGTTACGAACAACCGTCCGTAAGCACCTTGAAAAAGCCAAACATTTTCAGAGCCCTGATTCGTCGACCGCGAATGTCACTGGAGGTCGTGACTGTCAATTGGATCGCGACCCCACTTCATTGTTGGGGAAAGCTTCAATCGCTTTCGCACATGATCTAACGAATCCTCTTCAAGTCCTAGATATTTTAGCCCGTTCCTCTATTGAGTTATTGCCGTCTGAAGATGAACTCCTTCCCGGACATGTCGAGGTCCTACGAGACAAACTGAAGCGACTCGAGCTACTGGTGTCTTGGTGCTCGAATTTAGCGCACCAATGGGCGAGTCTCGCGGACGCCCATGCTTCTAGCGAATTTGGCGATGGGCCGCATAGAGCCGAAGAAATCATCGAACAGGCTCTGGATTTAACGCGCCCTTACGCAGAAATCAAGAGAGTGGTGCTTCTCAAGAGTCACCTCTCTAGTTCCGTTATGCTGAAGGGCGATCTTGTTCAAATTCTGCGTGCTTTAGTGAATCTGATCACGAATGCTATCCATGCCAGCTCTACCCAAGGACGTGAGGTCCGGGTCTCCCTCAATTCCGATTCATCCAGCGTGAAGTTTAGTGTAACCGACAATGGCAGCGGCATACCAGCAGCACGATTGGCTGATTTCATGCGCAATGACCCATTCGACCGAACGAACAGAGGGCCGCACGGTCTCGGCCTCTTTATCGCAGATTGGATTCTGAAGAACCATGGAGGCAAGCTGCAGCTCTTTAGCCAGGAAGGAGTTGGAACAACCGCCGAGCTAATTCTTCCTGTGACGCGCTAAAGCCCTGGCCGGATTTTGGTACGTTGCCCGCGCCGGTTATCAACGAAACTGCGTCGAGTCAGGAACTTCAATCGTCATCATGGATTTCGACCAAAAGGAACGTGAATCATTCTTAGTCTGTCGAAACAGTCAGGGTGATAAAATCCGGGCGACTATTCTCCGGCTCACCCGGTACAGCGTTGCGTTTGAAGTCTATAATCCATACAGCATTTTGCAGACGTCGGAGGTCTTGTCCGGCTTTCAAATCTTTATCAACACGCACATAGTTTACGATGGGCGTGCCATTGTTCGTAGTCTTATAAATACGGGGATATATCTGGTTGCCGAAGTCGGGCTGGAAGATGGTTGGCTCAACGCGGACTTATTATTCTCTCCGGTGAACCAAGGCGAACGGTTGTTAGCGGAGTTTCAGGAATTTCTAAATGAGTGGACCAATCTTCAACAGGTCAACCAGGACTTCAAGATTGTGATCTCCGACCTGCAAAGCCTTTTGGGAGGATTTCGCGGATGGTTGGAACAGGTCGAGCTGGGAATACGTTCGGCGCCCGCGGATAAGCGTTCCGCTATTGAGGGGCAGGTTATCTCAGATCTGCAGCCGGCCATTCTTCCGCAGGTGCATAGCCTCTTTAAACGTTTTGAGGCAATCGCAGTCTCCGTTCCGGAGCAATTTCAACCGCTCCATCAATTCTATCTTCGACGCCAACTCCATCCACTACTCCTGTGTGCGCCTTTCGTATATCGAACTTATCAAAAGCCCCTGGGATACGCCGGCGATTATGAAATGGTAAATATGATCCTAAGAAGCCCTTACGAGGGTTCCTCTCTTTTCGCCAAACTGGTCAATACTTATTTTCTGAGTCAGGCCCCGGCCGAGGCTCATCGGAACCGGATAAAATATCTCACGGAACAAATCGTCACTGAAACCAAGCGAATGGCTCGGTTAGGGCGCCCAGCCCGCATCTTTGACTTAGGCTGTGGACCCGCTAGGGAAATCCAGGACTTTCTGATTCAAGAGAACATTAGCGATCAGGCAGAATTCACCCTCCTTGATTTCAATGAAGAAACCCTCCATTACACGGCTAATCGCCTTAGTGAATTGAAAAAAAGGTATAACCGACGAACATCACTTAGTTATCTGCCGAAATCGGTCAGCCAAATTCTGCGGGATTCCCGTCGCGCTCACGAAGCCTTTATTTCCGAAAGCTACGACCTCGTCTACTGCGCAGGGTTGTTTGACTATCTCTCCGACCGAGTTTGTCGTAAGATGATGGAAATCTTCTACGATCTGCTTGCACCCGGCGGACTGCTAATCGCTACCAACGTGGCCGCGCATAACCCGGTGCGAAACTTGATGGAATATGTGGGCGCCTGGAATTTGATTCACCGTGATGCTCTTCAACTTGCTGCCCTTCGCCCTTCGTCCGAAGGAGAATTCCGCGTCACTAGTGAACTAACGTCGATGAACATCTTCCTCGAGCTACGCAAACCCGAAAAGGCCAAATAAAATGCGCGATCTTGGGCTCCAAGTACAGTACGAGCAATACAATCGGCAAGTCCGAATTCGCAATGCCAGAATCGCTTCGTTGCTCGTGATCGTTCTGATGCCGATCGGATCGCTTCTGGATTGGTTCGTTTATCCTCAGTTGCTCATACCCTTTTTCGCCCTGAGGATTGCGTGTTCCGTCGCAACCGCTGCAACTTGGGTGATGCTCAAAAGTCGTTGTCAGAACCTGCTTTATCCTTTTCTCATCCGCGCTTGCTACCTGCTGCCTTCGCTTGCCATATCCCTGATGATCGCGTCCTCCGAAGGGGCAACTTCTCCCTATTATGCAGGCCTTAATCTGCTCATCCTGGGTGTCTGCGCTGTGATGCAGACGAGCATCTGGGAGAGCCTGTTCTCGATTGTTTCGATTTTCTCCATGTATCTGGCGGCCTGTCTATTACACGGCGACCTTGGCAGCGTCTCCGCGATTGTTAATAATATTTATTTTCTGACGCTGAGCGCCCTTATTGTGTTGGCTGGAAACTATAACTATAATCGTTTGCGTTATCAGGAATTTGTCCTTCGCCATCAACTTGCCGAAAGTCGGCGGCAGCTCGAAGCGAGCAACCTCCAGCTTCGCGAGCTCGATGAAGCCAAAAGTCGCTTTTTCGCCAATATTAGTCATGAATTGCGGACGCCGTTGACTCTGATCGCCGGCCCGATTGAGAAGCTTCGCCAGAACAGCATCATCACTAGAGATGCTGAGCTCTCGCAGTTGGTCAGCATTATGGAGGCCAACTCGTTACGGCTCTTGAAAATGATTAATAATCTGCTCGCGCTAGTCAGATCGGTGAGCAAGGGAAACGAGTCAGTGAAAACTGCGGTTTTGGTGGACGAGATGCTGAGCGGATTGCTGGCCTCGGTTGAACACTTGGCGCGGCAAAAGGGAATCCATCTGGAAAAGCAATTCCGTCCATTGCACGCACCAATTTGGGTGGACAGTGATAAGCTGGAAAAAATTGTACTCAACCTATTGCTGAATGCCATCAAATTTACACCTGCCGATGGCTTGATTTGCCTGAAGTGGCGGGTTTCGGACGGTAAATTAGCGCTGGAAGTTAGAGACACGGGCATCGGTATCTCCAAAGAAGATCTTGGCCACGTTTTTACGCGCTTTTGGCAGGCCAATACCTCATCGACACGTCAGTTTCAGGGGGTTGGAATCGGGCTTGCGCTCGTGAGTGAACTAGCGGCGGCAATGGATGGAAATGTGTCAGCGGAAAGCGAGCTAGGCCGGGGTTCGACGTTCAGGGTGACTATTCCGGCAGCGATAGCCGATGAATCCAAGCAACAAAAAGCCGATATTCCAGAGCTTCCTCTACAGAACGACGTACCCGGAGATGACTGGCTGATAGCTTTATACCGGCGTGCGGATCTGTTTATTGAGACCGCAGCTCCCGATCTGGCGGTAGATCAGGTATGTCTGGCGAAACGTAAGCGTCCTCTCATCCTGATAGGTGAGGATCAGGCTGATATGGCAGCGTTCATCGCTGCTCAACTAAAAGGGCAGTTCGATGTCCTGGTTGCGCCAGATGGCCAATATGCCATCGACATGACCCGCCAGTACCAGCCCGATCTTCTAGTTCTCGACATGATGATGCCCGAAAAGGACGGCTTACAGGTATGTCGTGAACTGCGTGACCAAGTACAAGCCAGAGGCTTACCAATCTTGATCTTAACAGCGCGCGCCGATGAAGAGACGAAGGTCACGGTACTGCGCAACGGTGCGACTGATTTTTTGACGAAACCTTTCTCCACCACTGAGCTATCGGTTCGCTGCAAGAATCTGTTGGCACTCGCCTTTTTAAATAGGCAGTTGGCAAATCGCAATCGGGAACTATCGCATAGCATAGAACAGCTAAAGGAATCCGAAGTGCGGATGGTTCAGCATGCTAAAATGATTTCGCTCGGTCGCATGAGCGCAGGTATAATTCATGAGATCAACAATCCGCTAAACTACGTCAATGGAGCCGTGCAAATCCTCAGGAAACGGCTGGATGGCTCTTCAGCGGCGAGTTCATCTACAGATATTTTTGATGATATTCAACATGGCCTCAAGAGAGTGTCCGATTTGGTCTCGAATCTTCGAGCGTTTGCGCATCCAAATCCAACCCACTTTGATTCAATAAACCTTTTGGAATGCGTACGACAGGCCAGTCGTCTTGCGGCTGGTACCTACGAACCAGGCGTTTGCCCGATGATTCATATAGATGCCGACATCGTGATCAAAGGAAATTCCACCCAGATCAGCCAACTCTTCATTAATCTCATTCAAAATGCACACGACGCGTGCAGCAGCCGCCAATCTTCAGACTACGTGCCGGCAATTAATATTGAAGCCGCAGTGCAAGAAGAACAGGTAAGTCTAACAATCGAAGACTCTGGCATCGGCATTTCAGAGCAGATCATCGACAAAATATTCGATCCATTTTTCACAACCAAAGACGTCGGGAAGGGAATGGGATTAGGTTTAAGTATTTGTGCCGCTATTGCCAAGTCTCACGCCGGGCATTTGAATGTGCGGAGTGTAGCTGGCAAAGGCACCAAGGTAATCGTGACCCTACCGGTCGTTGCAAAGCCTAGGAACGAAAAGAAACCGGAGGAAGTGAAGGAGCGCTATGAAGCTTTTATATGACTATAAATTATATTCTATTCTTTATGTTGATGACGAAGCGATGTCGCTTAAATATTTTAAGGCGAATTTTGAGGATAGATTTAGGATTATGACCGCACCTGGTGCGTCCGAGGCGTTTCGCTTATTCGAATTGCATAAGGATGATATCGGTATTCTTATCGCGGATCAAAGGATGCCCTCCATGACAGGCGTGGAACTGCTCGAGAAGGTGCGCCAACAGCGCCCAAAGATGATTAGAATGCTGGCCACCGCCTATACCGACCTGGATGCAGCGATTGCGGCGGTAAATACCGGAGCGATCTACAAATACATTTCCAAGCCATGGGACATCCCGGAATTAGAAATCAGCCTTATGCGAGCCATGGAGTTCTTCATCATCCAGGGTGAGCGGGATGCGCTTCTGCGCGAAAAAATTTCCGCTTTGCATCAGTTGATGATGACCGACCGCCTAATTAGCCTCGGGCTTCTCGCCTCCGGTTTAGGTCATCATCTCCGTAATGCGCTGGTAGCCGTTAGGGTATTTTTAGACCTCGCTCAAGTAAAAAATATTGATATTGAGCGTGCTAATAATCCGGATTATTGGCTCGCGTTGTATAAGACGGCGCAGGCTCAGATGCGCAAGATTACTGGAATATTGGATAGCTTGGGATCAATTCCAATCACGCCGCCGGCGAAATTTGATGACCACCTTAAACTATCGGAACTGGCGAGCGAAATTGTGAAGTCAAAGGAAGCGCACCAAGGATGGGCAGATCGAGCAGTACAAGTGCAGGCTTCCGCCTCTGAGCGCGCCATGTACGTGGATAAGAAAATGTTCTGCCGATTGTTTGATTTGTTGTTTGAAAACTTGGGCGCCGTCACAGCGAAGGAGTCGGTACTCTACGTCTTGGTCACAGAAGATAGTCAAAGCGGGGACGTCAAATTGGACTTTTGGGCAGACGGATTCAGACTACCCAAGGAGTCTCTTCGCCACGTGTTTGATCCTTTTTATGTTCAGGACACCAATCCGAAAGATGCAGGAATCAATCTTCTGACCTGTTATTTTATCGTGTATCATCACGGAGGTCAGTTTATCGCCACCGTGGATGGAACCGACATAACTCGGTATTCGATTACCCTGCCGCAGCAACGAGAGGCGGCTACGATCATCAAGGACGAGGACCAATTCTTAGAAAAAGTATTCGCGACCGAGCTAGCGTGGGAAGATCTGTTGACTTCATAACGGCAGGGCTCTCCCAGCATTTCAAAGGATTTGTGATCCTACTACAGTTCAGCACGAGGCAACACGCCGCACTGGTTTTTTTGTTCTACTGGAATTCGGAGGCTCTGTTTAGTTGACCCGTCATTTGTTAAAATAAATAGATCGAATCATTTCGCTGCAGATCTGGCCTGCGTGGGTAATCACGCAGGTTTTCAAAATATCGTTGGTCAGATCCAGGCGGAACGTGCTGGCGCCTTTGTCCCAGAAGTGTTCGACGAATGCGGAGATATTGTTTGAGTACATCTCGCTGGCATTTGCAGCCACGCGGCCCGGCAGATTGGCGAATCCGATAATCCGTACGCCGTTGACCTCTACCTCCTCGTCGTATTTCGAACATTCGACGTTTCCGCCGGTTTCAATTGCGGTATCGACGATCATGCTTCCCGGTCTCATTCGCTTGACCATCTCCATCGTGACGATGACCGGCGCTTTTTTTCCAAAAACCTGAGCCGCGGTAATAACCACGTCTGCCTGCACGACATGCTGCCCCATGATCTCCCGTTGTTTTTGAAGCTGTTCCGGTGTCAGCGGCTTCGCATATCCGCCCACTGTTTCACCGGTTTCTCCGAGGTCCGCCTTAACGAACTTTGCGCCGAGCGATCTGACCTGCTCTTCCACGACCGGCCTGGTATCAAAAGCTTCTACAGCCGCCCCAAGCCGGCGCGCTGTTGCGATGGCTTGCAGCCCTGCAACACCAACACCGATCACGAATACCCGGAGCGGTTTAATCGTTCCGGCCGGCGTGATCAGCATGGGAAAAATCCGGCTGGCGCGGGTTGCTGCAATGATTACTGCGACATAGCCGCTCAGATTCGCTTGCGAACTTAGCACGTCCATCTTCTGAGCCACTGCCGTTCGAGGGATCATCTCCATGCTGACCGCCGTCACCTCTGCCGCCGCCAGCCCAAGGACCAGTTCCCGTTCGTTGAACGGATCCAGAAAACTTGCGTGAATGCACCCCTTCTTCAATCGATCAACTTCGTCCGAAGGCGGTTTCCGAAGCCGCAGCAGCATATCTGCTCCGGCCAGCGACTGAAAGCGGTCGGTACTGATTTTCGCTCCTGCGCCTTCGTACTCCGAATCCCCGCAGGTGAGCGCCGCACCGAGTCCCTGCTCAACTTCAATCTCAGCTCCGAGCCTGGCCAATTTTGCCGCTCCACTCGGTAACAGCGGAACACGCTTTTCCGTCGGATCGAGTTCTTTGGGGACAAAGATGCGCATGATTTTTCGGCCGACTCAGAACTTAACCGATATCGGCCACAAGCTTCAACAGCCGTTTCGAAACGCTTTGGGGCGCAAACGCCCATTCGGAGTGAACGCGGTTACCCTCATTGACAAACGGCGTCCCCTCCCGATACTTGCATGAAGAGCTTTGTTGTGAGTACTCCCTCCGCTTTTTCTGAATTGGCTTCCGCACCTATCCCTGTTGCTGGAAGGGCCGACCTCCGGCCGCAAAACATCAGTGATGCAGTTATTCGCTTGGCTGGAAATTCGCAAGACGGCATTCAGACTGCCGGGGCAATGCTCGCCCGGTTGGCAGGCCGAAGCGACCAGGAAGTGATGACCTACATGACCATCCCCTCCACGATCTCTGGCGGACCATCAATTTTTCAGGTCCGAATCGGGTCGGGTGAAGTACTCTCGGCCGGTGACGAGGCCGATTTCCTGGTGGCCTTTTATCAGCACAGCTACGAAGAACACGTCTGTTTTTTGAAAGAAGGGGGGATCCTGCTCTACGATTCCGACCAGGTTCAACCCGATCTCACTGACAAACGCTTCGTTTACGTCGGCGTCGCAATTACCGGCCTCACCGTCGAGGCACTCGGCGGAACCGCAAAGGACAAGGGCAAGAATATCTTTGTGCTGGGACTTATCGCGGCGGTTTTCCATCTCGATGTCGAGAAGCTCTTGGGCCTGATCAGGGAGCGGTTTGGTGGTAAAAACGAGAGCATCGTCAACACCGCGCTGATGGCATTTCAGGCTGGGTACAGCTACCCGGTCGGGAGCTTGCTGTCAAAACGCTACGAGTTCGAAGTACGACCAAAGACTGCCGGACGGGGTCAAGTGACGATGGATGGCAACCAGGCGCTTGCCTATGGCTTAATCGCGGCGGGCGTGCGTTACGGCGCCGGCTACCCGATCACTCCGTGGTCGACCGTTATGGAGATTTTGCGTTCCGAGCTGCCCAAATATGGAGGGTTGTTCGTCCAGGCAGAGGATGAATTGGCCGCCGTGTCGCTGGCGCTCGGTTTTTCCTATGCCGGGTACCTCTCAGTCACCGGGAGCGCCGGTCCGGGGATTTCGCTGAAAACAGAGGCGATCGGTTGGGCGTCGATGGCCGAAATACCACTTCTCGTCGTGAATGTCCAACGTGGAGGACCGAGTACCGGCCTGCCAACAAACGTGGAACAAAGCGATCTCTATCAGGCGGTCTTCGGCAGCCATGGCGACAGCCCCCGCGTGGTGCTGGCCGCGGCGAATGTGGAGGATTGCTTCTACGTCGCGCTCGAAGCCGCGCGAATCGCTCGTAAATACAGCACGCCGGTTTTTATTCTGAGCGACAGTTCCCTGGCCACTCGGATCGAAGCCTTCGACGAGCCTGATCTTAAATCGATCGTGCAAGACCCCAAACCGGACCTCACGCCGCGGTCCGAAGAATACAAGCCGTATCCAGTTGATAGCATCACAAAACACGCGGCTCCCGGAACCCGGATGATCGGAGGGAAATACCCTGTTGTCACGGGTCTCGAACATGATGAAATGGGACACCCGACCGGCCGTCCGGCGCTGCACATGGCAATGACCGCGAAGCGCCGGCGTAAACTCAAGCAGTTGGCCGAGGAAATCCCTCTCCCCGAGGTCTACGGTAGCTCCGAAGGTGATACTCTGATCATCGGTTGGGGCTCAACTTTTGGTCCAATCCGCGAAGCCGTCGATCGTGCGAAAGAACGTGGTAAAAGTGTTTCTTCGCTGCACCTGCGGCATTTGCATCCTCTTCCGAATGGTCTCGACAGCGTCTTTGCCCGGTTCAACCGAATCATCGTCGCCGAGATGAACGATGAGGGTCTTTACGGATTCGGTCAGCTTGCGACCCTGCTCCGAGCCCGGTTTTGCGATCCGAAAATCCACAGCCTGACGAAGACCGACGGTCTGACCTTCCGGGTCAAAGAAATTCTCCAAGGAATTTTGCCATGAGCGCCAACGACAGTACTACCATAACAATTACTCCCGTGCCGGAGAAGCTGACTAAGAAAGCCCTCACGGCCGATCATCCAACCTGGTGTCCGGGCTGCGGCGATTTCGCTGTCCTTGCAGCTTTTTACAAGGTTCTGGAGCGACGACAACTTCCGCATGAGAACA
Organism: uncultured Verrucomicrobiae bacterium; assembly: GCA_963782115.1. Lineage (GTDB taxonomy): Bacteria > Verrucomicrobiota > Verrucomicrobiia > Chthoniobacterales > JAFAMB01 > JAFAMB01. The sequence goes on along the minus strand of CAWAIK010000022.1, from coordinate 40,607 downwards.
TCGTGACGTTGGCGGGTATCGGCTGTTCATCCCGCTTTCCCTATTTTGTTAACTCTCACGGCGCCCATTTTATCCACGGCCGCGCCGTCCCACTCGCTTCGGGCGTCAGCCTGGCGCGTCCGGATCTGCACGTCTTTCTTTTCGGCGGCGACGGTGATGGATTCTCGATCGGCGGCAATCATCTTGATCACGGTGCCCGCAAGAACATCCGGATGACCTACGTCATCATGGACAATTTTGTTTACGGTTTGACGAAAAAGCAGACTTCGCCGACCTCTCCAGTCGGGTATAAATCGAAGACCGATCCAACTGGGGCGATCGATCAACCTGTCAATCCCATTAAAAAACTGCTGGCTGCTGGGGCGACCTTTATCGCCCGCACGCACGCCACGCAGATCAATCATATGATTCAGATGATCGAGCGCGCAATGGATCATGACGGTTTTTCGGTGATTGAGTGCCTTTCGGAATGCGTTGAGTTTTACCCGGGTGCGTTCGATCCGGCCAATCCTCGCAAAGGGGGTCAGTTTAAACTGATTGAGGAAAAGAAATGGGACGGAACTCCTGAGGACGAAGCTCGCCACGATGTCACCGACGAGATTGCAGCATATCGGCTGGCGAACGAGCCCTTTCCCGGACTCTTTGGTGTTTTCTTTGAAAACGATCGGCCTACTAAAAACGCTTTCGAGCGCAAGTGGATCGAGACAACGCGTGCCAAGCTGGGCGCACCAACCGATCTGGAGCTGCTCCAAAAAACGTTTGATCGCATGAAATAAGACTCGACCCTGCCGCGAAGATTCATGCGAATTTTCTATGTTACGCTTAGCACCGCCGATCAGGCGCGTCAGATCAGTCGCGCTCTCGTCGAGGAGCAATTGGCGGCTTGCACAAACTGGTTTCCGATCACCTCCACCTACCGTTGGGAAGAGCGAATCGTGGAAGAGGCAGAAACGGTCCTGATCATTAAAACCCAGGAAGGCTATCGCGGCGCAATCGAGGAAGTTATCCGCCGGCATGTTTCCTACACAAACTTTATTGGGGAGATCGCGCTGGAATCCGTCAACGGGAGTTACCTTCAATGGCTGAACGCCGAAGTCCCTGCCACGCCGGCGGCGGCTTCCGGTAAACAATAGCTCAGAAAAGAGTTAGTTTAGACCGCACCTTACCCGGCTCGTTCTCTCCCTGGGCCCGCTGCGTTTAAATAATTCGTTCAAGCGCTATTGAGAGATCTTCTCGCAGATCGTCGAGATCCTCTACGCCGACCGAGAGCCGTACGAGGGTATCGTCGATCCCAAGAGCGACCCGTTGCTCGGCCGGCATCGACCCGTGGGTCATGAGAGCGGGATGTTCGATAAGGCTCTCCACCCCGCCGAGGCTTTCTGCGAGTGAGAAGAGCTTCGTTTGTTCAAGGAATCTCCGGGTGCCTGCAAGATCTGAATCAAGCTGAATCGTGATCATGCCGCCGAACCCATGCATTTGGCGAGTCGCAAGGTCGTGTTGCGGGTGAGAGGGGAGTCCCGGGTAACGGACCAACCGAATCTTAGGATGTTGCTCAAGCCAGGAAGCGAGGGAGAGTGCGTTCGCACAATGTCGCTCCATTCGCAGTGCCAACGTCTTGAGGCCGCGCAGGGCCAGGAAACTGTCGAATGGCCCGGCAACAGCGCCTACCGCGTTCTGCAGAAAAGCCAGCCTGTCGATGACCGGCACCAAGTCAGGCCGGTCGCTCACCACGGCGACGCCGCCAACGATGTCAGAGTGTCCGTTGAGATACTTCGTTGCCGAATGCAGCACCAGGTCGAATCCGTGTTCCAATGGGCGCTGGATCCAGGGACTGGCGAATGTATTATCACAAATTGACAGAAGCTGATTCTCCTGGGCGAATCGAGCAACCCCTTCCAGGTCGATCAGCTTCAAAAGTGGGTTGGATGGAGTTTCGACCCAAATCATTCTGGTGTTCTCTTTGATCGCCTGTTTGAGACGGGAAACATCGGTGAAATCGACAAAAGTGAAATCCAGGTTAGCGGATCTCCTGCGGACTCGTTCGAACAGACGGAAAGTGCCGCCGTACAAGTCGTCGCTGGCGATTACGTGCGCGCCCGAGTCCAGCAACTCTAAGGCGGTGGCCATGGCCGCGAGTCCCGAAGCGAAAGCGAACCCGCGGGCGCCTTGTTCCAGGTCGGCGATGCACCGTTCGTAGGCGAGCCGAGTCGGATTAATGCTTCTGGCGTAATCAAATCCCTTATGCACGCCAGGACTCTGCTGGACGTAGGTCGACGTTTGATAGATCGGCGTCATGATCGCCCCAGTCGTCGGGTCTGGGGGTTGTCCGGCATGGATGGCTCTGGTCGCGAACCCGTGGGGTTTCTCCTTCGACATGCGATTTTATACCTTCCGTCGTAAATAGTTCAGAAGATCAACGCGAGTGATGAGTCCGACAAATTCCGTCCCCTCCATCACGATTGTCACCTTGCCGCTATCGAGAATTTTGCGGACGGCTTCAAGAGATGAGGACGGTTGCAATGTCTCAAGGCGATCCGTCATCGCGGTGCATACAGGTTCCCGGAATGAACCCACTCCGTCCTGGACCCGGACCAGAAGATCCGATTCGTCAAGTAGCCCGACAAGTTCGCCATGATCCAGAACCGGTACCTGGGAGACATCGGCGATACGCATCCGGTTGTACGCTGTCAGCAATGTGTCCGAAGGACCGACGGTGACGACGCTTCCGTCCTGGTAGCGCCGGGAGACAAGATCGCGCAAGTCACCATATTTTGTGCGACCAATAAATCCCTGCTCAGCCATCCAGATGTCGTTGTACATCTTCGAGAGATATTTGTTCCCGCTGTCACACGCGAAGGTCACCACGCGCTTAGAGCCCGTTTCCTCTCGACAGTAATGGAGGGCCGCGGCAAAGAGGGTGCCTGACGAAGATCCGCCGAAGATGCCTTCTTTGCGTAAAAATTCGCGAGCGGCCGCAAAGCTCTCCTTGTCGGGGATCGAATAGGCCTTTTTAACCCGAGTCAGATCGGCAATTTCAGGAACAAAATCTTCTCCTATCCCCTCGACCAACCAGGATCCTGCCGTGCCGATTTGTTTTTCCCGGATATAACCACCCAGCACAGAACCTTCCGGATCCGCCAAAACGATTTCACAATCGGGTTGGACCTTGGCAAAGAAACGGCTCAGCCCGGTCAGCGTACCGCTGGATCCCACGCCCACCACAATTGCGTCGACGTCGTGTTGCATTTGTTCCCAGATCTCAGGACCTGTCGATGTTTCGTGAGCGAGGGGATTTGCCGGGTTCCCGAATTGATTCACAAAAAATGCCTTGGGAGTCTCACCGGCGATCTTTTTCGCCAGGTCCTGGTAATACTCAGGGTGACCCTTCGTCACGTCGGAGCGAGTGATGACAGTTTTCGCGCCCAGAGCACGGAGATGTAAGATTTTCTCCTGAGACATCTTGTCAGGGATGACAAGAATCAATTCGTAACCTTTGGCCGCCGCGACGAGCGCCAACCCCAGGCCGGTGTTTCCGGCAGTTGCTTCCACGATCGTTCCTCCGGCTTGCAAATGACCGTCCCGTTCAGCCGCTTCCACCATCGCGAGTGCCATCCGATCCTTGATCGAGCCGGTCGGATTCTGGTTTTCCAGTTTCACAAACAGCCGAGAACTACCGGTGTCAATCCGGCTAACCTCGACCACAGGCGTATTTCCGATCAGACCGAGGATCGCAGGGTCCCGCAGAGTCGCAGATTGATCGTGCGCCGATTTCATGAGGGAAATCTCGATCCCTCGGATGGGGAGTCAAGAGCGGTTGCCAGTGTCATAGGTCAGTGGGACCCGTGACGGATCTCCTACTTTCGGCCGACGAAATCCACTGCAGCTAGACTAGATCTCGTAGTTCAGGAGAGGTTCAATCTCACCTTGGGGGTGTGAGACTCCCTTTGTCCGATTCTTTTTCGCAACGATATTAGTAAAAGATCGTTCGTTTCTCACCAGCGAGTCGGGTGGAACGCTCTCCATCAGGAAAACATTTGCACCGATCGTCGTGCCGGACCCGATGATGGTCTCTCCCCCCAGGATCGTTGCGTTGGGATAGATCGTCACCCAGTCTCCCACATCCGGATGACGCTTTCCGCCCTTTTTGATTTTTCCCTCTTCGTCCCTCTGGAAGCTGCGCGCGCCGAGTGTCACCCCGTGGTAGAGCTTCACGTGGGAACCAATGCGGCAGGTTTCGCCGATCACCACGCCGGTCCCGTGATCGATAAAAAAATGGCTCCCGATCTCTGCTCCTGGATGAATGTCAATTCCCGTCCTGCTATGGGCCCATTCCGTCATGATTCGTGGAATGAGGGGCAGCCGGTCGCGATAGAGGATATGGGCCAGACGCTGGATGGCGATCGCTTCGATACAGGGATAGCTGACAATAATCTCGTTATAACTCGTGCTCGCGGGGTCTCCCTCATAGGCGGCTTCGACGTCGGTCTGCAATAGTTCCCGGACAGGCTGGAGCTCCGCAATCAGGTGTAAAACGATTTGATCGGCCCTTCGACTGGGGCACTCCGGTTCGTTCAGGCGCAAACTTTTAAATGCTTCCACGCGAAGCCTCTCAACGATGCTCAAGGTTCGGCCGGAAGTGATCTGCGGGACCTTGTCGGTTGCAATCGGCTTTTCGTCATGAAATCCAGGAAACAAAATCTGAAGAAGATCTTCACAGATTTGGGTGATGGCCCGTTTGGACGGCAGATTCGTGCCATCGATATTGTTAATGCCGCCGATCTCCTTGTAGGACGCAAGGATCTTGGAGATGAGCGGTGTAAAGTGGTCCTGCATGGTAGATGCCCTGTAGACTAAATCAGAACCGGGCCTCGTGCGAGTTCGTAAATAAACGAGCCGGGAAATCTCGCGAGCGCTTCGGCTTCCGAGATTTCCAGGGTATTTCTTCTCTGGCGCCCTTCATGCCGGCGCATTGTCGAAAGGATCAGGCATCCTGATCGATCCAGCAACACGCCGGCTAATGTCAGCTAGACGAGGGTCAGTGCGCCAGTTGGAGCATCGTTTTTTTGGACTCTTCAGGTTTGATAACTCGCAAAACGAGATCGATGGCGTGAGCAATTTCTCGTTCGGCCCCTCGAGATAGACGCGGCCGATCGTCGCCGACAATAAGCCAGCCCCCGGTTCCGATGTGGACGCGAGCGGCGACCGTCTTGGTGCCGAGTCGAAGGAGTGTCTGTCTTAAAGCACGTTCGAGAATCGCGACGTGGCCCGGCAAACCCCCCGTTGCAAAAAGCAGGACCGGTTTCTTGGCAAAGACATTGTCCGGAAGGAGGTCAAGCACCGAAGTAAGCAGGGTTGGTGAACTCTCCTTCGTCGCGGGTGTGACAATGACCACAGCTAAACTGCGTTCAATCTGCTCGATCGCGTCGGCGACGAATTGGGTTGCGATACGATGAGTGGCGGGTTCGTTCGGAGGCAAATCCGAGGCGTGAACGGCGTAAAACTCAAAAGCTCGTTGTTGAAGTATCGATCCGATGCTTCGAAGTAAAAAGCCGGACTTAGAAAATTTGGTAGAGCTTCCAGTGAGTGCAAGAAAATGGGACATAGCGAGAATTGGATTGTTGGTGAGTGATTGTTCGTTGAGTGCTCTCGTTTACCAGGGAGAATCATTCGCCTGCTGGAGAGCACCGGTGGTGCAAACGGCAGATAAGATTATTCAGCTGTCGCAACGACAACAGCGAGCACAGGGGAACGCGTCAAATACGCGGGCCGTCTGCAATATCTCCGATCCTGACATCTGAGGACTGTAAGCCTGCATAGGAATAATCAACACTACTAATTCAGTAGGCATTAGCAAGAGTTTTTTTTTCGATCGCGCGGTGGAGCGTGGAAGCGGTGGAGTAATGGAGTGGTGGAGTGGTGGAGTTGGGTGGCAACGGTCAAAGATCGAGAAGGACGACTATTAAGGACGATAACTTTGGTAGGATCTCGATTCCCATCACTCCATTACTCCACCGCTCCACCGCTCTACCGGCGACCGCCAGAGGCTCACGCGAGAGGCGCAAAGAAGAGGATGATTGCCGCGCCAAGAAGAGTAAAACACCAGATCAAATCAAGATTGATCCATGAACGGCGCAGGACCGCCAATCCGATGAAGTCGTAGACAATCCAGGCAATGAACCCGGAGACGATCAAATGCGAGATCGTGTGAATGGCGACTGCGGCGGTTGCCACGAGGGGTTGAATTGAGAGAATTGAGTTTAAGCCGGGGGCAGCGGTTCCGCAGAAAAGCGATTTTGCCCCGAGGAGCACGGGCACGACCATGAGCCCGGCACCGTGGGCGCTGGCCATGAGCCATGACCACAGAGTCAGATCCCAGAAATTCACGCACATACCCACCCAGGAAGGGTGTCGGAAGCGGTAAAGTTTCCACGATGCGATTCCGAAGAGCGTCGCTGCGCAGACGATCCAGAGCCATCGGAAAGGGACAACCGCGCCGATGACGTACACGACAAAAACGACCAGCCCAATGGCTAGCGCGTGGCCGAGGGCAATCGGCACAAGCGCCGCGAAGACAGCGCTTCTCGACCGTCGCTGCAGCCCGAGCGCGACTGAAAACAGCCAGCCCATGCCGGGGTTCAGACCGTGCCACGCGCCGAGCAGGATCAAAGCCAGCCAAGGCCACGCTGTAGCAAACATATGCTAGGAGTCAGGAGTCAGGAGTCAGGAGTTCAGCAGGTAAATCCCTAGGGTCGGGAACAAGATATATTTTTCATCGCATGGAAGCGGATCAATCACCATCCACACCAGAAAGGAGCCGTCCCATTCTGCAACCCCTGACTCCTGATTCCTCGATTCACGATGGATAGCAAAATGAGTCCGATGATGTGTCTCCTCCTTCCAGTCGCACCTGGTGCAGTCGATGTTCTGTCGAGGTCACAAGAAAGCTCGGATCGAGTCTCAGTGATCCATCCGACTTTGCTGCTGCCTGAACAAACCAGGTACGGATACCGTCCGGATAAAATTGCTCGTCCCAGGATGCATAGAGCGAGTTGGTAAAATAAACGCGCTGACCATCCCGGCTGATTTCCACCATCTGCGGTCCGCCGTTGAGGGCGACATCCGGCTCTTTCGGATGGGGCGCTCTGCGGACGATCCCCCCGATCTGAATGACCGATGCAAGTTTGGGATGATCCGGTACAGAGACATCGTACCGGCGGAGTTCTCCGGTGCCCCAGCAAGAAACGTATAGCCACTTGTCATCGAGAGAAAGATTGATGTCTGTTATCAGTGGCGGAACGGCTTTGAACCCCTTCAACAAGGGCGGCAGGCGATCCGGGTCCGCTGGTTCGGCTGGAATCTCAATTACTTTCGTGGCGCTCCAACTCCCGTTGTCGCGCTTCCACAAAAAGATCGATGCCGAGAGATCCTTAAGTGAGACGACGACACCGACAAAACCAAATGTCCGAGTCGGATCATGAGAAGGGCGCAGTTCCAAGACCATCTGATGTTCCTTGCCCAGGTCAATTGTTTGTCGATGCTTTCTCCGCCGCAGATCCCAGATATGCATCTGGTGGCCGTAACCGCTTGAGAGAAGGGTTTCAGGATCGAGCCCGTTTTCAATTTTGTTCGGAGTTCCCCATTCGCTGGAAATCAGCGTGTCATGTCCGAGGTGCCACCAGAAATCGTAGGCCAGTTCCTGGGGCCCGCGATCGACTTCCCAGCGTCCTAAGACGTTAAAATCAAAGTGATCGAGAATAAAAATTCCGCCCGGACCACTGCCGTCCGGCGCGCCAAGTGCGCTAACATAAATGCCCTCCGGGCCACAATGTACGGTGTGCGGACGTGAATAGCCGGTTCGTGCGAACAGTTCTTCCGGCTCAATTATCTTCACGATCTCAAGCTTTTGAGCATCCGCCTTGGTGTCGATGATATGGATGCGTGAAGAACGCAACCCCGGGACGACAAGGTAGCGCCTTTCAAGCTGGGGGTGAGGGGCATACGGGCATAGGGCGGCACTGCACGCGTTCCAGCCGAAGTGATGCAATTCATCGCCGACATTTGGGAGGTCCAGGCGGCTGACAACGCTGCCATAGGATGGAGAGTTTGAATCGACGTCGACGACGAGCAAAGCATCGTTGCGCGATTTGCCATCTGGCGCGAGTGCGGCGATGTAGGCAAAACGCTCGCGCGGCGCTTCCATGGCCAGCCGGGCAGTTGGATAGAAGGTCGGGTCCGTCGTCCACCGAAAGCGCGATTGTCGGAAATTGGAGGATTGAGCAGATTGCGGCATAAGGATAGTTAGGGCATGTAAAAACAGGATATCAAGAGACTGGAAAAGAAAAACAGAAATGCGCCGCGAATCATCGGTGGAATAATTCTACGAAGTCAATCAAGGATAAATTTTTTTGCGTGTTTGAGACCCACGGCTCGGACTGTCTAGGGTGAATCGCGATCCAGAAATTTCCGGGGAGCGATGGGAGTTTGTGACAGTGGAACTGAGACAAAGGGCCATTTGAATCCGGGCTCCTTGACATTGCGTGAAATAATACTAAAACAATAGGAATTACCGTGATTCCGTTCCTGAATCTGTTTCGCGAACTTGCCCCATTTTTGGCCGGACGGCGCCGAAACGACGTTGACCCGATGCGTCGCGCCGAGGGCTCGATGACTCCGGCGGATGATCTGCGGAGCCGGATCCGGGAGATTTCGCCGCGTGAACTGGCGAAGTTCAGGGAGCTGCCGTTGATCGTTGACGTCCGCGAGGAAGAGGAATTCTTCAGTGGGCATATCAAAGGGGCGAAGAATGTCAGTCGAGGTTCACTCGAGGAGACGGTTTCGGAGATAGCTCCGGACCGGTCCAGCTCGATCCTGGTCTATTGTGCAGCCGGGAATCGAGGTGCCTTGGCAGCTGACAGCATTCAAAAGATGGGATACCAAAACGTGTTCTCGTTGAAGGGAGGGCTGTCAGGCTGGCTGGAGGCCGGGGGTTTGGTGGAAACGCGAAGAACCCTGTGAACTTTTTCCAAGCACAGTCAGATGTGGAGAGCTGACAAATCCGGTCGGACGAGGGCGTTCAACGTTGAACGCCGAACGTTGAACGCCGAACGTTGAACGTAACGCCGAACGTCACAGATTCAATTGAAGGCTAACCATGTCCCAATTGCGACAGCGGCAGAGACTCGATGTTGGTCGTTTTGCAGAGGTCTGCAAACGGTTGAGATTCGATGAGACGTTGACGGTGCGAGTTGTTTTGGAAGATACCCAGGAAGAACCGCGCGACATTCTCGTCCAGGTGATCAGGTTCCACCTTACTCATGATCTGGCGCTGATTGGCATCGGCACGGACCTCAAATTGCGGGAGCGATTTGTTTCGCCGGATTGGTTGAAGGATCGCCTCAACGCAGTCCGAAAAATTGAGGCCATCCTGGCCGACCTTAACAGAAGGAAAAGTCAGACTCCGAATAATTCGGTAGGCCAAGCCACCTGGAGGGGATATAAGAATGCTCACTGATGTCAAACCTGCTAGCATGTCACTTCTTGTCATCGGGATCACTCGAACGCGAGGCGCATCGGCGGAGAGACAGCGAATGGCTTCGCCGGGAGCTGTCAAATTCCCCGCAGTTCGTTTTTGTCTGGAGGGGGTGCAACCTGTTCAGCATCGGCGAGAAGAAGCGTCCCCTTTTACTGGAGATGTCCGAACCGGAAAAAGTCCTCGATCCGATTTTTCTCGGCACCCGCAGCCAGGGCGGTTCATTGTTCGCCGGGGACCTGAGCGCTCGACCGTCGGAAGAGGAAGCGCTTGTCTTTCTGAATCTCAACACGGATCTGGCCCGGTTTATCCCTTTGCGGGAATTTGACGGATTGCTGACATCGGAGGAGCGCTCGCTGCTCTTTTATTCACGCACGCTGACGCACTGGCACCATGAGCAGAAATTCTGTCATCGCTGTGGCAATCCAACTCTACCGGAAGAGGGCGGACATGTCATGGGCTGCACTAATCCAGATTGTGCGACAAAGCATTTTCCGCGCACGGATCCAGCGACGATCATGTTGGTTCACTCCGGTGATCTTTGTCTTCTCGGACGCCAGTCTTCCTGGCCGGAAGGAATGTATTCGACCTTGGCCGGGTTCGTAGAACCCGGGGAGCGGCTCGAAGAAACTGTGTTTCGCGAAGTCAAGGAGGAAAGCGGCATCGAAGTGAAGAACATCCGCTATTTTGCTTCGCAACCCTGGCCGTTTCCGCAGTCATTGATGCTCGGATTTTTCGCCGAGGCAGAGTCGGAAGAGATTACGCGAGGCGCTGAGCTGGAAGACGTTCGTTGGTTCAATATGTCCGAGGCAAAAGAAATGCTCAAGAAACTCGCGGGCAGATTTCCGCATTTGGACACGATCGCGCGCCGGTTGATCCGGCATTGGGTCGAAGAATCAATCGCGGTGCGAAAGATGTAATCCTTCCGCCTCCTGTCTCCTGACTTCTGTCTCCTGTCTTCTTCTGAAGAACTTCTTCATTGCGACTGCAACCGGGTACGCTAGAATCAACTTTTGCCATTCCCTGTTCGGCCTCTGTTCTCCCTTAAACGCTATGAGATCTTACTGCTCGCTCCTGTTCACCGTTCTGACAACGCTTGCCTTGATGCCGACGATCCAATGCGGATTCGCGGTAAGCAGAGACGTTGCAAATACGCCTCAATCAAAGGCTCAGGATCCCGGTTGGCCGCGCGAAATCACGAGGAACGGAGTACGTCTGGTATATTATCAACCGCAGGTTGACGAATGGAAAAACCTGCGCGAATTGCGGGCTCGGTTCGCTTTCGTCTTGACGCCGAACAATGGTAAGCCGGTGGTGGGGGTCGAAGAGGTACGCGGAGAAACCCATACCGATCTCGAGAACCGTACGGTCCTGATTGACAACATCGAAATCCTTAACATCCGGTTTCCTTCGTTATCCGGTACCGACGAAACGCAGCTGCAGAATCTGCTCAAATCGACATTCCCCGGGAAACCGATCACAGTCTCGCTCGACCGCCTGATGGCGGGTGTCCAGGCCGGGCAGGTAGATACCAAAACAGTGGCGGTCAAAACGAATCCTCCACCGATTTTCGTCAGCACGGAACCGGCCATCCTATTGACGGTCCAGGGGGTGCCGGTCCTGGCGCCTATCAAAGGGCTGCAGCTCAAGTTTGTCGTGAACTCGAATTGGGATCTGTTTTTAGCGCCCGCAGAATCGCGTTATTATCTGCTCGCGGGCGAGAGCTGGCTCACGACGGAGTCATTGTCAGGTTCATGGACGAGGCCCGGAAAGCTTCCTTCGGAGCTGAGCAAGCTTCCCAGCGGCGAAAACTGGGATCATGTGCGGAAGGCGGCTGCTGCAGGGGTTAACAAGAGTTCCAAGGTGCCAAAGGTGTTCTATGCGGATCAGCCGGCTGAACTGATTGTCTTCGCGGGTAGTCCGGTTTACAAAAACGTCCCCAGCACTCAACTACAGTACGCGACCAACACGGACAGCTGGGTCTTTACCGATTCGGCAGATAGTCAGATTTACTACCTCGTGGCGGGACGCTGGTTTCGCGCTCCGCAATTGACGGGGCCATGGACGTATGCGGGGAATGATTTACCTGAAGACTTCCAAAAGATCCCTCAGAACGACGACTTTGGAGAGGTCCTTGCGGCAGTTCCCGGTACCCCGGAGGCCGAAGATGCGGTTCTACTTGCCCAGGTCCCGACCACCGCCGTCGTCAAACGGGCCGGCGCGCAGGCGCAGGCAAGGGTGGAATACAACGGTGCTCCCCAATTTGCGCCGATCGAAGGGACCACCATGAGTTACGCGACGAACGCCGATGCGGATGTGATTCGCGTGGAGGAAATATATTACCTTTGCCTCAACGCTATCTGGTTTTCCTCTTCTTCGCCAACGGGGCCGTGGACAGTGGTGTCGGCAGTGCCGGAGGTCATTTACACCATCCCGCCGAGCAGTCCGGTCTACCACGTTACTTACGTAAAAGTTGAGGGGTCGACCCCGGAGGAAGTGACGTGCAGTTACACGGCCGGCTACTCCGGAGCGTATATCGCGGGTAGTGCCGCCGGCGCCGCTCTGGTCTGGGGCACCGGGTATTACTATCCTCCGTATATTTATCCGGGATCCGTGCCGATTTATCGCCCCTACTATGCGACCTATGGTGTTGCCGCCGGCTATTATCCGTACAGCGGCTCCTACGCAGTGGGAGGCTATGCTTATGGACCGTATGCGAGTGCCGGGCGCGCCGCGTGGTATAACCCTCAGACCGGCGCATACGGGCGGGCCTACACCACCCAATATCCATATGGGGGACGAACCTCCGCGTGGGGCTACAATCCCAGCACCGACACGGCATGGACGACGAAACAAGGCCATGGGTATTATTCCCAGTGGGGCAGTTCAACGGTGACGCGCGGAGGCGAAACTTACCAGGCAGGCCACGTGGCCACTAACTACGGTAGGACAGCGGTCGCCAAAGGGCCCAACAACGTCTACGCCGGGCATGACGGGAACGTTTACAAAAAAGACGATAACGGCGACTGGTCAAAGTGGAACAATGGCGGTTGGCAACCTGTTAACACGCAGGGAAACCTCTCCTCACAGAATAAAGAGGATAGGCGCCAGAATTCCAAAGGGGGAACGCAGGACCAGGGAACATCGGGAGCGACCAATCAGCCATCTGCCAACGGCCAGACCAACGCTGACAATCGGAAAGGTCAAGCGAGCGACAAGAAATCCACCCAGACCAACCGGCAACAGGGTAACGAGTCGGCTGGAACTAAGCGGACTCCTGCTGCCGGCTCGAAAGGAGAAGGATCGAATGACTTAACGAGCGGTCTCGATCGAGAGGCATCGGCCCGTCAGCGCGGTTCGCAAAATGTTAATCTTCAGCAAAAGTATCAACAGAGGGGAACAGAACGCACCCGCGGCTTAACCGGTGAACGCCATTGGACCGGTTCCAGAGGAGGCAGTCGTCACCGGGATTAGTGTCCTCTTTCCGGAACAGCATGTGGATAATTTCATTCCAACCGCGCGAAATACCTACCAACTCTGGGCTGAGATTTCGTCCCCTTCCAAGGTAGAGGATCCGCAGGTCCGCCGGTACGCCGACCCGGCTTCCTCGCTATGAGGGGAGAGATTTGGAACAAAGCGAGCCGCTTCGCTTACTTACGGTTCTCTTTGCAAATTTTACTTCTTTGCTGCACTCTTGCTCTGCTTCTCTCCGGGTGTTCGAAGTCCGGTTCGGAAGCGCCGGGTTCCGGTCCTCAGGAAGTTCTTGTCACCGAGGTTATCCAGCAGGATGTGCCTGTGGTAAGAGAATGGATCGGATCGTTAGATGGCTCGGTGAACGCCGACATCAGGGCGCGCGTCTCTGGTTACCTTGTCTCGCAGAGTTACAAAGAGGGAACTCTCGTCCACAAGGGTGATCCATTGTTTCAGATCGATTCGAGCACCTATGAAGCAGCGGTGGAACAGGCAAAATCGGCCTTGGCACAATCGGAAGCGAACCAGCTTCAGGCGGAACAGACAGAAAAACGCGAAACCCAGCTTTTCGAACAGAAAGTTGAAAGCGCACAAAACCGCGATAACGCAGTTCAGGCGAACGTTGCGGCGAAAGCAGAGGTGAAAGCGCAACAAGCCGCGCTTCGCCAGGCTCAGCTTAATTTGGAGTTTACGAGGATAACTGCTCCTGTGAGTGGCATCGCGGGAATCGCAAATCCCGGAATCGGGGATCTTGTCGGACCAAGCGATGCTCAACCGCTGATGACCATGTCGACAGTCGATCCGATCAAAGCCTATCTGAAGATCAGCGAGCAGGATTACCTCAAATTCGCCAGAAGAGTTGAGCAAGCGCGCCGCGCGGGGGAGGTGGCGCCTCCGGCAGAAATCATCCTTGCAGACGGGACGCTGTACCCTCATCAAGGAAAGTTCTCCGCCGTCGACCGGGAAGTGGATCAGCAGACCGGCACGATCCGGCTTGCTGCATTATTTTCTAATCCGGATAATATTTTGCGCCCGGGTGGCTTTGTTCGGGTTCGTGTCGCGGTTCGCAATATTCCAGGTGCGCTTCTGGTGCCGCAACGTGCTGTAAACGAGTTGCAGACAAGTTATGAAGTAGCGGTGGTGGGAGGAGAAAATAAGGTTGAAATCCGAACGGTGAAAGTGGGCGACAGGGTAGGCATGCTTTGGGTGATCGAAGAGGGAATTAAACCGGGTGATCGCGTCATCGTGGAAGGGGCGCAAAAAGTCCTCGACGGTCAACTGGTGAGACCGATGCCTTGGACACCATCCCCAGTCACTAAAACGCAATAGCGATGTCCGGATTTTTCATTCACCGGCCGATCCTGGCGATCGTCGTTTCGCTCATTACGGTAATCATCGGGATCGTTTCGCTGGCGTTTCTGCCAGTCTCTCTCTTTCCGAATATTACACCCCCTGAAATTGTTATCTCTGCGACCGATCCGGGATCCGACGCCACGACGGTCGAACAGTCCGTTGCGACGCCGATCGAACAGCAGATCAGCGGTGTGGACAACATGAACTACATGTACTCCCTCAACGCGAACAGCGGTCAAATGAAGCTGAGGGTGAACTTTGATGAGTCCACAAATCCTAAAACTGACCAGGTCCTCACGCAGATGCGCCAGGCGCAAGCATCTGCCCAACTGCCGCCCGAAGTGACAGCGCAAGGTGTCAGCGTGCAAAAGTCTTTTGCCGCTCCATTGATGCTGATCGCGCTTCGTTCAGCAGACGGTCGCTACGATTCTGCGTTCCTGACTAACTATGCCTTTATCAACCTGAATGATCAGCTTACGCGTGTTCCGGGCATATCCAATGTACAAGTGTTTGGTTCCGGCCAATACGCGATTCGTATCTGGGTTAAACCCGACCAGTTAGCAAGGCTAAACATTACTGTTTCAGACGTCGTGAACGCGGTTCAGCAGCAGAACGCCGTCAATCCTGTCGGACAGGCCGGCGGTGAGCCTGTCCCCCCAGGTCAGGAGTTCACTTATATGGCGGTCGCAACGGGGCAGTTGGTGACCCCTGAACAGTTTGGCGGCATCGTCATCCGGGAACAACAGGATGGCGGGACGGTCCGGATCCGTGATGTGGCAAGGGTAGAGCTCGGTTCCCAGGTTTACACAACCGAAGCTCGGTTAAATGGTCAGCCCAGCGCGATCATCGCTCTCTATCAGTTGCCAGGCACGAATGCGCTCGCGGCAGCCGATGGAGTGAAGAAGTTGATGACCACGCTTAGTCAGCGTTTTCCGCGCGGATTGGATTACGTCATCTCGCTGGACACGACGCAGCCTGTGACCGCAGGGATTCGGGAAATGGTCAAGACGCTGGTTGAAGCGCTGGGGCTGGTGATTCTCGTGGTCTACCTGTTCCTGCAAAGCTGGCGCGCGACGCTGATACCGCTTCTGGCTGTCCCCGTCTCGTTGGTTGGCACCTTTATTCTGTTTCCGGTTCTTGGTTTCTCGGTCAACACACTTTCGCTTTTTGGGTTGGTGCTGGCGATCGGGTTAGTCGTCGACGACGCGATTGTGGTTGTTGAAGCAGTAGAACGCTACATCCAGGAGGGTCTGGAGCCAAAGGAGGCAACGCTTAAGGCGATGAAAGAGATCACCGGCCCGGTGATCGGGGTTGCGCTGGTGCTGGCGTCGGTGTTTGTGCCAACAGCGTTCATTCCCGGGATCACCGGCCGGTTGTATCAACAGTTTGCGGTAACAATCGCTGTCTCAGTCATCATCTCGGCGTTCAACGCGCTGACGTTGAGTCCTGCGCTTTGCGCATTGCTGTTGCGCCGGCGCGAGGAAACCAAAGGACGGGCGAGAAAGTTCTTCGCCTGGTTCAATCGCCTCTTTGGGCAGGCTACCGAAACCTACGTTCGGATTTCGCAGAAATTTGTTCGGCGAAGTGGAATGACTCTGATCTTGCTGCTGCTCTTCGGTCTGCTCGCGTACGCGTGCGGAAAGAGGATTCCGACTGGTTTTCTGCCGGATGAGGACCAGGGGTTCTTCTATGCTAATCTGCAGTTGCCGAACGCCGCTTCTCTGCAGCGAACCGACGCGATCTGCCGCAAAATTGAGTCGATTCTCGCTCTGACCCCCGGGGTGCGGTACACCACGACTGTCGCCGGATTCAGTTTATTGAGCGGCGTGCAAAGCGCTTACAGCGGATTTTTTTTTGTCACTCTGAATCCTTGGGAAGAGCGCAAAAAGCTGACTGAAAGCTATCAAGCGCTGAAGGGTCAATTGAATCTCAAGCTAATCCAGCTTCCCGAGGGCACCGCGTTTGCCTTTTCACCGCCGGCAATTCCCGGCCTTGGCGTTGCCGGTGGAGTTACTTTTGTTCTGGAAGACCGGGCCGATCGAGGGGTTCAGTACCTTGCCAACAACGTCGACACCTTTCTCGCTGCCGCCCGCGAACGGCGTGAACTGGCGCGAGTGACCACGACATTATTGCCCAACGTTCCCCAAGTCGACATCCAGGTCGATCGAGACAAGGCACTCAAACAGGGTGTCGCACTGAAGGATATCTATAATACTCTCCAAACTTTCCTTGGGGGATCGTTCGTTAATTACTTCAACCGGTTCGGCCGGCAATGGCAGGTCTACGTACAGGCCGACGATGCGTTTCGTACCAACGCGGAACAAATTGGACAATTCTATGTTCGCAACACGAACAATAACCCGGTGCCGCTCTCTTCAGTGACGCGTATCAAGAGACGGTTCGGGCCGGAGTTTACCATGCGGTATAATCTCTACCGGTCCGCGCAAATCCAGGTTCTGCCCGCGCCAGGATATAGTTCGGGGCAAGCCATGCGCGCTCTCGAGGAAGTCTTTGCGCGCACGATGCCCCGCGACATGGGATACGACTATCTTGGCATGTCCTTTCAAGAAAAGAAGGCGCAGCAAGGAATCTCCCCGGTCGCCATATTTGGTTTTTCGCTCTTGTTTGTCTTCCTGATTCTGGCAGCCCTCTATGAGAGTTGGTCACTCCCGTTCAGTGTCCTTCTAAGCACGCCCGTAGCAGTCTTCGGAACGTTAGGCGCTCTTTACCTGCGCAGAAGCGCGGCGTCCGCAATTCTTCCGCCGATCCTGGTGCAAATCGAGAACAACGTCTTTGCACAGATCGGGCTGGTGATGATCATCGGGCTCGTCGCCAAGAACGCGATTTTGATCGTCGAATTTGCCAAGGTGGAATACGAGAGTGGTGCCACCATCGCGGAGGCAGCTCTCTCAGGGGCCAGACTTCGGCTCCGCCCGATTTTGATGACGTCGCTTGCTTTCATTGCCGGCTGCGTGCCGCTGGCGTTAGCTTCCGGTTCGGGAGCGGTGGCTCGACAAGTGCTTGGGACCGGAGTCATTGGCGGGATGCTTGCCGCCAGCGGCATTGCTATCTTCGTGATTCCTGCGGGATTCTGTATCGTCGAACGTCTGACGGCCTCAATCCGTCACGTCACGCAGGCAAGAGGTCCCCGGGCTTCAGATTCAAGGGAGGGATCGAACGAGAATGTCTAGATTCTTCGTCAATCGCCCAATTGTCGCGATCGTGATTTCCCTGGTCACTATGATTGCCGGCGCGATCTCTGTAACTTTTCTTCCCGTCTCGTTGTTTCCTGAAATCGTCACACCGCAGACCGTCGTCACGGCCAACTACACCGGGGCCGATGCACGAACCGTTGAACAATCTGTGGCAACGCCGATCGAACAGCAGATGACCGGCGTGGACAACATGAATTACATGTACTCGGTCAGTGCGAATAGCGGACAGATGGTCCTGACCATCGATTTTGACTTAAACACGGACCCGAACACCGACCAGATCCTTGTCCAGATGCGGCAGACCCAGGCTTCGTCTCAGTTGCCCTCTGCCGTCAACAATCTTGGGGTCACCGTACAAAAATCTCTCTCTGCTCCGTTGATGGTGATTTCCCTGTACTCTCCGGACGGGAGTCGGGACGCACTCTTTCTTTCAAACTTTGCCTACATCAATCTCAACGATGCTCTGACTCGGGTCCGAGGGATTTCCAACGTCCAGATCTCCGGCGCGGGACAGTACGCAATGCGATTGTGGCTGAAACCCGATCAACTCGCTAATTTGAGCCTTTCCGTGCCGGATATCGTCAATGCAGTCCAGGCACAGAACACCGTCAATTCCGCGGGTCAGATTGGAAGTGAACCGGTTCCAAACGGACAGGAGTACACCTACACCGCGCGGGCTCAAGGCCGCCTGACTACGCCGGAGGAGTTTGGCGAAATCATCGTCCGCCAACAAGCGGACGGTGGGACAGTGCGGCTAAAGGATGTTGCGCGCGCGGAATTAGGCGCGCAATCGTACAACAGCAGGGGACGTCTAAACGGAAAACCTGCTGCCGTCGTCTCGGTCTATCAGCTGCCCGGGACAAACGCCTTGGCCGCTGCGAATGGAGTCAGGAAGCTGATGGAAACATTGAAGCAGCGTTTTCCGCAGGGATTGGATTACGTCATCTCGCTGGACACGACGCAGCCTGTGACCGCAGGGATTCGGGAAATGGTCAAGACGCTGGTTGAAGCGCTGGGGCTGGTGATTCTCGTGGTCTACCTGTTCCTGCAAAGCTGGCGCGCGACGCTGATACCGCTTCTGGCTGTCCCCGTCTCGTTGGTTGGCACCTTTATTCTGTTTCCGGTTCTTGGTTTCTCGATCAACACACTTTCACTTTTTGGGTTGGTCCTGGCGATCGGGCTAGTCGTCGACGACGCGATTGTGGTTGTTGAAGCAGTAGAACGCTACATCCAGGAGGGTCTGGAGCCAAAGGAGGCAACGCTTAAGGCGATGAAAGAGATCACCGGCCCGGTGATCGGGGTTGCGCTGGTGCTGGCGTCGGTGTTTGTGCCAACAGCGTTCATTCCCGGGATCACCGGCCGGTTGTATCAACAGTTTGCGGTAACAATCGCTGTCTCAGTCATCATCTCGGCGTTCAACGCGCTGACGTTGAGTCCTGCGCTTTGCGCATTGCTGTTGCGCCGGCGCGAGGAAACCAAAGGACGGGCGGGAAAGTTCTTCGCCTGGTTCAATCACCTTTTTGGCCGGGCTACCGAAGGATATGTTCGCGTCGCCGCCCTATTCATTCGTCGCAGCGGCATCGCTTTGATCCTGCTGCTTGCTTTTGCTGCAGGCGCATTCCTTTTTGCAAAACGGATTCCGACCAGTTTTCTGCCGGATGAAGATCAGGGGTTTTTTTATGTCAACGTGCAATTGCCCAACGCGGCTTCCCTGCAGCGAACTGACGCGGCGTGCCAGAAAATTGAATCGATTCTCAATCAGACGCCGGGGGTGCGGTATGTCACAACGACCATCGGCTCAAGTCTGCTGAGCGGCGTACAAAGTACTTACAGCGGATTCTTGTTTGTCACGCTTGCACCATGGGAAGAGCGCAAGCAAAAAGATGAACATTACCAGGAAATCAAAGCTCGGCTGAACCGTGAGTTGACCGTGCTGCCGGAAGCCGTCGCCTTTGCTTTTTCGCCGCCTGCAATTCCCGGAGCAGGAGCCTCTGGGGACATCAGCTTTGTCCTGGAGGACCGTTCAGGCGGCGACACAGAACTCTTGACGAACAATATCGACGGGTTCATCGCTACGGCTCGTCAACGACCGGAGTTCGCCCAAATCAACACCACGTTCCTGCCGCATGTTCCACAGGTTTATGTCGACGTCGACCTCGAAAGAACGCTTAAGCAAGGTGTCGCCATAAGCGATGTCTACGAAACCATCCAGACGTTTATGGGGGGCGCCTTTATCAATTACTTCAACCGTTTCGGACGCGATTGGCAGGTCTACGTTCAAGCCGAAGGGACGTACAGGACGGATTTTTCTAACCTCGGAAAGTTCTTTGTCCGGAATACCAACAACCAGATGGTGCCGCTCAGTGCGCTCACTCGAATCGAGCGGCGAACCGGGCCGGAATTCATCATGCGCTACAACTTGTATAGCTGCGCGCCGATAAATGCCACGCCTGCGACCGGCTACACTTCCGATCAGGTGATGAAAGCACTGGAAGAAGTGTTTGCCAAGACCATGCCGGCTGGAATGGGCTACGACTATCTCGGAATGTCATTTCAGGAGAAACAGGCGCAACAGGGTGTTCCTCCGGCAGCGATATTTGGCTTTTCCGTGTTGTTTGTTTTTTTGATCCTTGCTGCTCTCTACGAAAGCTGGTCCCTCCCGTTTAGCGTCCTGCTGAGCACACCGATTGCCATCTTCGGCGCGTTCGGCATGCTCTATCTGCGGCGGGTAACGACCGGCGCATTGGTCTCACCATTCCTGGTGCAGGTCGAAAACAACGTTTTCGCACAGATCGGACTGGTAATGATTATCGGACTGGTCGCAAAGAACGCGATTCTGATCGTCGAGTTCGCCAAGGCCGAATACGAACGTGGAACGCCGCTCGTGGACGCGGCACTGGCGGGCGCGCGCCTTCGTCTGCGGCCTATCATTATGACCTCTTTCGCCTTTATCCTTGGTTGTGTTCCACTCTGGACCGCGTCGGGTTCCGGAGCCGTTGCGCGCCAGGTGATGGGAACGACCGTGATCGGAGGAATGTTGTCGGCCAGCCTGATCGCTGTCTTCCTGATTCCGGTAAGCTTTTACCTGGTCGAAAAGATCGGCCAGAAACGACACTAACTACCTGCTATTTCGGGGACTGGACACTATATTTACGATAGGTGTTGATCCGAGTTGTGCCAGAGAGCGGTTGCCGTTCAGGGTCATTTGCTGACGCAGCAAGCTGTCGGGTGCGATTTTCTCCCCTTAAAAACGCGCTTCGAAGTCACAGCGCCAAAATGAAATGAACAAAATGAAAGCCAACAATAGATTCAGATTCTCCGTACTTTTTGCCGGACTCCTTTTCGGCATCGTTTTCCCGGCACTCGCCCAGATCGGCCCGGAATTACAAATGGCCGAGCTCAGCAAAAAGCTGCAACTGACTGATCAACAGAAGAAGGAGCTGACTCCGATCGTTGAGCAGCGGGACAAACAGATCAAAGCTCTCAAAGCGGATACCTCGATGGGCAAGCTGCAAAAACTTCGCAAAGCGTCTGAGTTGCAGCAAAATTTTCGTGATCAGGCGGCAAAACATCTAAACCCCGACCAAGTGAAAAAGCTTGAAGCGCTCCAGGCCGAAAGACGCGCAAAGTTAATGGGACATTGAAGAGAGTTTAGCTCGCAACCGTGGAGCTTATCGAGTTCGGCGGCTCAACAGAAATTCGGCTCACCACGAAAACCTGCCATTGACGAGGCACCTGAAGATCATCGTCAAATGGCCGGCGTGGTTGTTTCGACAAACTGGACAAGAATCTGGGCATTTGATAAGGGGCAGTGAACAAACATCACTTAAGAGGTAGCTAAAATGGATGATCCAAGAAACAAACACGGCAGCTTCAGTTGGAACGAACTTTTAACGACCGATCCCAAAGGAGCCGAGGCGTTTTATAGCCAACTCTTCGGCTGGACGACTCAAGAGTGGCCGATGAAAGACTTTAATTACACGATTGTGAAAGCGGGCGACACCGACGTCGGCGGCATTATGCCGATTCCCTCAGATGCCAAAGGCATGCCACCGACCTGGGGCGCTTACGTCACGGTGGACGATGTGGATGCGACTGCCGCATTGGCGGAAAAGTTGGGCGGCAAAATTTGCGTTCCGCCGACCGATATCCCAACGGTCGGCCGGTTCACGGTAATTCAGGATCCGCAGGGTGCGATGATCTCGGCGATCACTTACGAGAAAAAATAATTGTTCCCCCGGGGCGTCCGCCCTGATCTTTATACACAATTCGGAGAACGGAGGATACCTGGAAAGAATCGGTCGATGGTGCGAACAATACAGGCTGGAAGCCTATGCTACATTGCTTTTCGGAGTGTCGAGCGATCTCTCGAAAACATCCTGGCGCTATCTCCGCGAACCCACGGCAACCACGCGACGGCGTAAAGTAGCATAGGCTTCCAGCCTGTATTTTGTTCGCACCGCGAGCGATGCTTTTCCAGACAATCGATAGTGGCGCTGGCGACTGCTTCCCGGCCGAAAAATTGTGTATAATGTTCAGGGCGTCCGGCCGGGCGCCCCGATAGCGCGTTACAGCGTGCCTTTCACCAATCTCCCGCGAAGTAGAACTCGAGTAGATTGGGGAGGAGTATCAATCGTTGGCAACGAGACTGGCATCGCTCACCAATCTTCAAAAATTTTTCAGCGATGCTGGCTGAGCGCTTTTGGCCCTTAGATTTCGGAACGTTCGACCTTGTACCTTTAATGCAGACTTGTCAGACAGGTTGGCGGCTCTTTAGGAAGTTTTTAGTTGAGGCGCTGATCCCATTCCAAGCTGGTGCGCCTGCTTTATCGCCTTTCCCGTCTGGTTTCTTTCGGCTATGATTCCAATGATGTCTGACAAGATCCCTTCTGCTAAGCGAGCCCGACGGCTGCCCGAGACGATTGCCGAGTATCTGATGGCAACGGCTCGAGAATTGGCTCCTGGTTCAAAGCTTCCATCCGAAAATCAGCTGGCGAAGCAGTTCGGGGTCAGTCGATCGGCAGTTCGCGAAGCGGTCTCCGGTGTGGAGTCGCTTGGTCTTCTGGAAATACGAAAAGGCGCAGGTATGTTTGTCCGCGCACCAATCGTTGGAAATCTGCAGTTCCGAGGGCTGGATTCGAGCAATCTCGCCAGTACTGCCAAATTGTTGGAAATCCGTACCGGTCTCGACGCAGCGGCGGCACGGATCGCGGCGATTCGCCGGACCGCCGAGGAGGTCAAATTCCTTCACGAAATGAACACAGCCGCCTCGCGGTCGGATCTCACCATCCCAGAAACCGTAGAAGCGGATCTGGCGTTTCATTTGGCGATCGTCCGGGCGACGCGAAATGAATACTTCGTTGCGATCCAGACGTTTTTACTGGAACACCTGCGTGCCGGGATTCTCTTCACCCGGACGCTTGAATCCTATTCCAGCGAGATGATGGAAGAGGTCCGGCGTGAACACAGCGAGATTTTCCGGGCCATAGAAGCTCGAAACGCGGATCTTGCTTCACGTTTGGCCGCACAACACGTCCTCAATGCACGACGTCGCATGAAGAGCGCCTTTGCTTCTCACGTAATGCCCGACATCGAATGAGATTGCGCGGCGAACCTTTACGCCTGAGAGCCGTAATCTGCGAAATCCAGGGTTAGAATTCCGGTTGCGGGCACTCAAAAATACTCAGCGAAATTTCCCGCGGGCTCGCGCGATCGCGTAAGGAGGAAGCGTGATCGCTTCACTTGAGAAGGGCCGTTCCAAAGAGTCCATCACTGAAGAATCCCGGGTCGCTCGCTCGAACTCCGATGCGGATAGCACGGACAGGCTACCGGTTAGCTTCGGCGTCAACTCTACAGTCTAGTCTGGGTTTCCGTCAGATTAGCGAGCCAAACCTCGATGTCACGATCGCGTGCAACTGCGATCGCCTGAATCTCGCGAGGCTTGGAAATGTCTAACCCGATGAGGGGTAACCCGCCCAACGCGGCCAATCCCTTGATCGCTTGATAAACCGGGTAGAGTCCTCCATTTTCATCGAACCAGGGTTGCGGATAGTCCGTTTGCGCATACGCGATACCGAATTCGCCTACTGTTCCGCCCAATGTCAACGCGGATGCGCCGCCCTTTGCGAAGCGCGCCACAAATCCCACTGACCAAGCCGCGGCGAACAGCCCCCTTTGACGAGGATCCATTCCGTTCATTGCCTGACGGATATTGAGAGGGTTCGCCATGGGGGCTTCTCCGTACGGGTTCATCCGTAGTCCGATAGCACTCAGACCAAGATTCGTCATCGCTCCCATTCCCCAACCACCCCTTCCGAATCGCCACTGAGTATCAGATTCAGGACTTTGATGTCTTTTCCATCGGCCTTGAGACACGTTGCCCGGTGGGCGCAGAACCCGGCGTAGAAATCTAGCACCTTCGGACCTGCAATGACGACGGTCCCAAGCGGCCAATAAAGACAGAGTGTTTCTTTGTCGCCGAAATACCGGCTGGCGCTGAGACTAAAGAACGGGAAGCCCCACTAGTCTCCCTCTGCCCAAAACCGATTAGCCGGCAATTGTGCTCGATCGCGAATTCCTCTAACTCCAGCATCTGTCCCTCGATGGGCTGGCGATGTGCACGCGCTCCGGCGCGGTCGATCCTGGTATCCTGCTCTATCTGCTGCGACAAGGCGCGAGCGCGGATGAATTGGAAAAGATGCTCAACAAGCAAAGCGGATTGAAAGGCCTCTCCGGCCTCAACGGCGACATCCGGGTTTTGGTTCCCGCTGCTGAGCGCGGCGACGACCGCGCGCGTCTCTCGCTCGACGTTTTCATCCACCGCCTTCGCGCCGGGATCGGCCAAATGCTCGCCTCGCTCGGCGACATGCCGCATGCGCTCGTTTTCACCGATGCGATCAGCGAAGCTTGTCATCCGCCAAGAGCTGGGTAAAGATTAGACAAATGTCTAATCTTTCGGCGAATGAAAGCAACATCGATCTGCTGCGCTTCTTCAAAGCCCTCGCCGACGAAACTCGATTGAAGATGGCAGCTCTGCTGGCGTCCAAGCCGCGCTCTGGGGAGCAGCTTGCGGAGCTGCTGAGCATTAAGGGGGCGACGGTGTCGCACCGCTTGTCGAAGCTCGCCGATGCGGGACTGGTGACTTCCACCTCGGAGGGCCACAAAAAGTTTTATACACTACGTCTCGACGCGGTGCGCGCCACTGCGCAACAACTGCAGGCCAAAGACCCCGGACTCCTGGTGCCGCCAGGCGGCGATAACACCAAATTCTACCCGAACCGCGTTTTCTACGACGAGTACGACCGCAGAGTGCTCAAGGACTTTTTCAACAGCGACGGCTCGCTACGGCAGCTTCCGATGCAGCGGAAGAAGTTTGGGGCCGTGCTCAAGCACATCGTCCAGGACATCGAACCGGGCTGCGAGTACACCGAGAAGCAGATCAACGCTGAAGCGCCGCCACCCAGACACGGCCAGCCTGCGGGGATCAATTGTGACAAGAGCTCCCGTCGATAAATCCTCTGCGGCGGCTTCGAGCGCGAACAAGACAGCATGTTCAGCACTTGCCGGTCGGATATCCTCCGCGCGAATCTGAATCACGCTTGTGGAAGCAGCGGCTGTGGCAAACAATAAAGCCCCGTAATCGAGGTCGTTTGTGAAGACGATATAACGATTTTCACGCGCTCAGGCCATGATCTCAGTGTCTAAGGCCGAAGGGGAACCGATGGAACTCCAATGCACAGCGGAGTGGCCGCCAGATTCTAGAGAGGCTATCCAGCTGGGAGAGAGATTCATGTCCAGCAGAATCTTCAAGCGGTCTGCAAGGGCGTTTCGCGCTCCTCGGATCGCCAGGCAGCGTATGCTACCGCCGCCCGAATATCCTCGGATTCCAAATAGGGATAGAGTTGCAAAATCTCCTCAAATGAAGCACCTGAAGCGACTAGTCCAACGATGGTCCCGACCGTTATCCTCATACCACGAATACATGGTTTGCCGCCCATGATCATCGGATTGAGAGTAATTCTTTCAAGTTCAGGAAATTGCATGGCTTAAGATCTTAAGCCCGGGAATAAAAAAAACCAAACTTGTTGGGAGCAGCGGCGCAAAGTATCGACGAGAAAGCCACGCAAAATGATTTCCAAACTCACCTAAATTGCCGCAGCTTTAGCGCGGGGCGCTAAAAAACTGTGGAAAACGATGGATATGTTGTTAGTTTTCAGAGCCTTGATTCTATAAGTTTTTGATTGCGAGCAACTTGGAGACGAGGGGAGTCGAACCTGTTTCCTGCCTGCTATGTCAGGCCTCGCCTAGGGGTTGGCCGTCGGTAGAGTCTTTCGCCCTATGCCATTCTTGGAGAGCTTGCAGGACGGTGTATACGTGACTGGACGCTAGATCGCGCGCCTGGCTGAGCATTTCCCGATCATCGAGATTAAACCTGCCTTCCCGGTGCCGCTCTAGTTCCGCGATTTTTTGTGTCTGGAAACTTTTGGCTTCCGCCAGGGACCCGCGCGAGGCGAAGCATCTCTTGCCGGTCACGTCTTTCCAGACCACAGTAAGAAAAAGGAAAATTGACTGCAGGATCAGGCGCAGCCGGCCAACGCGGCCCGGCAGTTTTCGCCGTTCCCGCGCGGTAGCAGGAGCAATTTCTGAAGTTCTGGTTGATGACAACCAGTTCCTGAAGAAGGGAGATCCGATCGCCCGGCTTGACCGGGGGGATTACGAAATGGCGCTGGCTCGAGCCGGCGCCAACCTGTCAGAAAAATTCATTTTGTAGCCCTTTTTCTGGTTTATGATTTGGATTTTCCTGGCTACTCACCGTCCGTCGAATTCTCGCTCTATGTTGCGGGCGCGGGTGCTGACTCTCGCATATCGGTCTGCAATCCCAGCCCGCACCTTCCGCGCAATCAACCCGGAAGTCGAACCTTTGGAGCTAGACCAAGATCGGCCATCCAGATTTCACCTCGCTTCACTTTCGGCACGCTTCTGTTCTTCCTCGGCGTCGTACATTGCGAACAGCGTTTCAGAGCCACCGGTCGCGGCCGTGTAATCCAACCCTTCATCGGATCTCCGGCTAGAGCAGCTTTCCAAAACTCAAGTGCAAGGCACGGCTTCCAATCATTGCTCGACTTCGTCTCGCTCTCTCCTATTTTCAAGCCAACGCCGAAAAGATTCTGCAGACTCCATTGAACGTCGGCCGGCCACGATTCCCTCCACGCTGACGTCTTCATCCAGGAGTTCCCAGTGAATTCCCTCTCCGCTGCCGATCAATCGAAACTGCTGCCTCTCCTTCATAGATGCCCGTAGGAGGCGAGGATACCAAACCAATGGAACCGAGACGCTTCGTCCGTCGACCAGGTCCACAACCAAAGCCTCGTCAGTCAGGTGCGCTCCGACGGCCCGCAACGACGATTCATCGATTACCAAAGTAGTCATCCCACGCTTTCCGGAACTTTTGTTCATTTTCTGCAACAATCCTTTGGATGTCCAGGAGTTCCGATCTGCCGAAACCGTGGCTTCTCGCCAGGACCACCGGATGGATCCAGAACTTTGCACTACTGCGTTCTCGTTCCACGTGCACATGGGGTGCTTCTCCCCCGTCGGCTGAATAAAAGAAAAAGCGATAGGGTCCTACCGTGAGAATCGTCGGCACCCGGATAAGCTGCTCGATTCGCAGCTCTGACTTCAACGAGGAAAACTGACCTATCGCTCAAAAAAAATTCCTGAAGCCTCAGAAGCTATCCAAGCCGATCGGGCGCCCGTGCCGCATACGCAAGCATTGGACTGCCGGGCCACGCAGTTAAAGCGCTTCCGCCAGAAACGTAAAAACTACAAAAGAAACCATGACGATTTTTCGATCGGTTGATAAGCCTAAATAACTCATGTTAAGCAGCTTATGACGCGGCAGCATGGAGCTCCGAGGGTGATCACGCTGGGGCGCCGAGGTGGTGTAGGGATGTGCCGTGCTCAGCGTGGATGATCGGGCTTCGTCGAGTTGTCCGAGGCAGCCGCGGCGACGAACTTGAAATGCTCGGCCGTGAAATCGGATCCGCTCACGAGCAGCCGCCCGCATTCGATTTCGACTTTGCGCGGTCGTTTGATCGTTTGCCGGCCTCGGTGAGTAACGCTTCCGTTTTAGCCAGTATCCGTTCCGCGCCCAGTAGAAAATTGCCGGCGGGCAACGTGCTTTGGAAGGAGTCAAGGCCGGGCTCAACCCGGATCTCCAGGGATTGAAGCTCTACGACCGGGGTCGTCATCCTGGCGACGTCGATGATCGACGCTTTGCAGGTTGGTCGAATCTCAGGATGCACCAGCGCGGCGATCTCTTCCAGAGAGTTGTTGAGTGTCCAGGTGCTCAACGTCGCGTAGAGATTCCGAAAGCTGATCGCAAACTGCGCCGTGGCCGCCTTGAGCCCGGTTTCCGCCAAACCGAGCCGGGCCGCTAAATTTGCCAGCTTCGCATCAAACATTTCCACCCGGCTCCCGACCTTGGCCAACTCTTCCACGCTCGCCTCGTTCTCAGTTTCGACCCAACTATCCAGAAGGCTCTGCCGCCATTGCAACACATTCTCGCGCTGTTGTGTTACCACTGCCGTTTGTTCCTGGATGGCCCTGACCTTGGCAAGAGCTTAGCCATCATGAGGATGATGCAACCGTCGCGCGAGCAACCCAGCGCTGGTGCACGGCAGATCTGAAGAACTCGCTCCAACTCCTCGGTTGAAATATATTGTGGTAGGGAGGCGTGTCGCCACTCACGGACTACAGGAACGGCTCGGTGCAGGTTCGGAGGTACGGCTCCTTCGGCGGCCAAGAAGCGCAACAATGCCCGGATTGCAGCAATTACCAGCCGACAACTACCGGTCTTGCGTTTGCTTGCTTCACAACAAACAAAATCGCGAATTTGCTGTGCATTGAGCGTGGTCAAGTCCGGCTCACTCATTTTGAGCGATTGGATCAGTCGACCCGCATAGCGAAGATAATGGTGCCGGGACTCTGGGGATAAGCCATGAACTCGCATCAAATGATTATCGAAACGAGCTAGCCACGCATCAGCCTTCGAAACCGGTACTGATCCGGAAAGGATGCCTTGCTCGCGAAGCACCGTCGCGATGAAAGGCAAGCTTAACGCGGCTTTACATAGACGCCCCCTGCCCATAATGGACGTCGGGCAATCGCGCATGCTGACGCACGTATCGCTCGATGTGACTTTGATTTGCTCCGACCACCGCGACACCTTGATCGTCGAGCCAGCGACACAGACTGTCCGCTCCACGAATATAGCGACGAATAGTATCCCGTGAAAACCGCCTCTGCTCCAGAGCGCTCACGAAAAGCGGCAGATACGGTCCAACTAAGCCAGATCGCAGACGAATAAGTACTTTCGCCTGTGCAAAATAACGTTCAATCATCCGACACTTCTACCGTCGGGATCAAATTGGCAGACTGGAATATTCCGAGTAGAGCCGCTCCACGTTCCTGAATCCATCAGCTCCGGATGCCGACACGGATCAACAACTCGGAATATTCCGCAACTCGGAATATGGGGAAATAAGGTACGCTAAGGGCGAGGGTCCTTTTGCGTAAAGACGCGGCGTACGGAGGTGCGACCGACCTTTAGCCGTTTGGCGATCTCGCGTTTACTGAGTCCCCTGGCGAAGAAACTTTTAATTTCGACACCGCTTGCTTTGACGGTCGGTAGTCCGGCCATGAGGCTGACCTCGTGCTCTGGCTTGCGAAATGCCAGCCTTCACACGCTGGCGTAGGATTTCGGCGGAAGCTCGACGCCTGGAAAGAGGGCCTGAAGACTAGCCTTCCATTCGCCGCTCGTTCGCTCGAAGCTGAAAACGACATGTCTGGTCTCTCCATCGACGTGTAATGTCCGCCAAGACGACATGGTGCTCCTGCGAAGAACAAATTTGGATGAATTCGCGTGACCTCCGGTCGCCCATCCTCGCCGCGTACTAGTCCGATGCGCGAAAAAATGATTCTCCGTTCACCCAACGGTAAAATGTCCATTGACATGCTGTGCGGATCGCCTATTACTTTACCGAATGGTTGATCGTAGTTCGCCGAAGTTAGATCGCGTATTCCATGCGTTGGCTGATCCAACCCGCCGGAGAATCCTGTTCCAAGTCGCTAGATCGGATTGCACGGTCTCTGAGCTATCGCGGCCCTTCACTCTCTCTCCGGCAGCCATCTCCAAACATCTCAAGGTCCTGGAACGTGCTGGCATACTTCTTCGGGTTAAAACCGGCAAGTTCCATCGCTTCAGGCTGGACACCCGGTCATTCACGAAAGCCCAGCAGGTGATGGATGAACTGACGACTTTCTGGCAACAGCGAATCGATCAACTGGAGAATTACCTCGACCATGAGCTAACTTCCAAACCAAAGAAAAACGAATGAACATAAGCCCTAACAAGCTCGTAATCAGACGACTACTCAAAAATGATCGGGCGCAGGTTTTCTCCGCCCTGACTGATCCAGCCAAGATGGCAAAGTGGTTTTTACGGAATGGAAACTGGTCAGGCCAAGGTGACCCATTGACCTTCGTCCCGGCGGTAATTTCGAACTTGTAATGTTAAGCGAGAAGGGGGAGGAGGAGTGCAAACCGCACGGCATCTACTTGGAAATCGTTCCTCCGGAAAGAGTCGTATTTACTTGGACGTCGTAGGGCTCTGTTAAGGACACAAAAGTTGTCATCGAGCTTTTTGAACGGGACGGATGGACCGAACTCGTGCTGACACACGAATTGCCCTCGGACATGATCGAGCCACATCGGCAAGGTTGGACGAATTGCCTCATGCATCTGGAGGCCCTCCTAAGCTCAGGAAGAAAGGGTTGACTCTGCCTCTCCTAATTGTCTCGGAATTTGCGACGAGGCCTAACGATTCCGGAGGACGAGTTGGCATCGATTAATTCATTAATCACCACAGCACAAACACAAGGAAAGAACGTATGACTGATAAAAACATGAAAAACCATCCAGTCGTTTCGCGAACAGAGTGGCTTGCTGCACGCGCCGAGCACTTAGCGAAAGAGAAAGAGTTTACGCGGTTGCGAGATCGCTTGAGCCAACAACGAAGAGACCTGCCTTGGGTGAGGGTGGAGAAGGAATATATCTTCGACAGTCCAAAGGGAAAGGAGACCCTCGCGGACCTCTTTGAGGAAAGAAGCCAACTGATTGTAGGAAATGTATTCCACACCTATTCCTCTTATTCCCGCGGGATAGATATGTTGAATACGGGCTATCATTATCTCGATTTAGTCCCCAAGGGCCGAGACGAGGCCGAGTTAGAATTCACGCAGGCCTGGGTGCGCCGCCATGATGAATACGGTCGATGATCTCTTCGCACATCGAGGATGGGTACGGAAGCCACCCAGATTTCTTATCAATTCCTGATCCCAAGAGGTGGAGGACAACGTCGAGTCTTGTTTCAATAGAGCGAAATAAAATGTGTCCCGCATGTATCGCAACAATGACGCTTTTGGTCGCCGGTTCGGCCTCCACAGGCGGCCTGACTGCTTTGGTGGCGAAAAAATTTCGCCGAAAGAGGGACGCGAACGCAATTATACCTAATCCGGATCAAAAAAGGATCCATCATGGCACTTTGAAATAGAAGATCCAAAAACTGTGTCGCGAGCCGAGTGGCTCTTGGCCCGCAAGAAGTTGCTGACCAAGGAATCGGGGTCTTGGCAGAACTGAACGAGAGGTTGATCGGGCAGCGAACAAGTAGGAAAGACTACAATGAGTACGCAGGCGACAACGTCAGAATACATGCTGTTATAAAAATCTGCACCAACGGTTTCCCAGAATTTTTAGAGTCGGTGAAATGCCGACTTCGCGGATCGAGGCATTCAGCGATGGAGTCTTCGCGATCATCATTACTCTTCTCGTATTGGAAATTCACGTTCCCCAAGTGCAGGACAAGAATATTTCCGCCGCTCTGGAACACAGCCTGTTGGCGATGACGCCAAAATTTCTCAGCTATATACTGAGTTTTGTGCTCGTTTGCATCTGGTGGGTCGCATACCACCATCTATTTCATATCCTCAAGAGATCTGACCGTGGATTGTTGTGGCTTAATAGCCTGTTTCTTTTATGGCTCGCATTTATCCCGTTTCCCACAGCTCTGATGGGAGATTTTCCGGGCGCACGAATCGCTGTGATGGGGTACGGCACAGTGACGACTCTCGCTGGAGTGAGTTTCTGCCTGATGCGCTATTATGCATTCTATGTTAGCAAACTGGTCGACGAAAGAATCGACCGATACTTGCTCAAACTGGCTATGATAAGAAGCGTGATCAACCCAGTTCTTCACTCCATTGCGGTATTGCTCGCCTTCGTCGATACACGGCTCTCGATTGCCCTTTATATCATTCTTCCCTTGATGTTCTTCGTTCCAAGCAAGCTCGAGAGTTATGTGCAGACGGACTTGGAATCGTAAGCCTTTTCATGACTTTAAAGCGGCGCCAGCGGGCGACGTTCTGGCCGATTGCATCCTGGGAGCCGCGGCATATCTTGGCAAGTACGGCGGCGGCGGTTTCGGATTCCGCCTCGGCGCGATCTTTCGAGCCTTGGTGAAATTCAACTTCAAATTGCTGGGAGCGCTCGTGAGCGGGCAGAAGCTCGACGGCTCGCAGGCGATGTAGGGCGCGCCCCTACGTTCAAACGTGTAGGGCTCGCCTCCAGATTCAAGTCGGCCAATAATTGATCGATCTGCCGCTTCACCGCGCGCTTGTCGTGAAGCGAGCCGTACATTCGAAAGAACCCCTGCAGGAACGTGATCAGAATCCCCGCGGTTGACTGAACCGGGAAGCCCTTCGGCAGCTCGCCTGCTTTCACCGCGCGCGTCAAGCGGTCGGCCAGATATTGTTCAAACGCCCGGAACTCGCGTTCCACCGTGGCGCGAAGATCGGGATCCACCAGCACATCGGCAAACAGGCTGTTGGCCATCAGGCATGCGGGTGGATTCCCGGGATCGCTGCACTCCTCGATCACCACGTCGAAAAACTTCCGTATCGCGGCCTGTATTGACGGCGTCGAATCAAGAATCGCCAGCCGGGGCTTCGTAACCAGATCGTTGTAGCGGTCGAGACAACGCAAGTACAACTCTTTCTTTCCGCGATAGAGGTTGTAAAAGGAGCCTTCGCCAATCTTCATCGCCTTCAGCAGATCGCGCAATCCGGTGTTGTTGTAGCCCTTCGTCCAGAACAGGCGCATCGCCTGCTCGATCGCCGTATCGCTGTCGAATTTACGGGGCCGCCCCATATCGCTAAATCAATTGTAGCATGTTTTACAGAAAACGCTTGACGCGAATGAGAATCGTGATGAAGCTGTTTTGTAGCATACGCTATAGAATGGAAAATCAGAAAATGACAATGAAAGCATGGGTACGAGAAAACTACGGCGGTCCCGAGCAATTGAAGTTGCGTGATCTGCCAATGCCGGTCGCTGGGCCCGGCGACGTCCTGGTTCGTGTCCGCGCCATCGGCATCAATCGCGCGGAAATGTATTTTCGATCGGGCGTCTGGGGCGATGTCGCGCCGGTGAACGGAATCGAGGCCGTCGGCGAAGTGGTTCATGACCCGCAAGGCAATCTGCGCGAAGGCACAACCGTCGCGGCCTTCATGGGCGGCTTGGGCCGCACCCGCAATGGAGCGTACGCCGAATACCTGACCGCCCGATCTCAGAATGTCGTGCCGATCGAAACCAGCCTTCCATGGGCGCAGTTGGCCGCGATCCCCGAGTCTTACTCGACCGCCTGGGCTTGCCTGTTCCAGGCTCTGTGCCTGCGTTCCAGTGACACCGTCGTGATCCGCGGCGCGACTTCGGCACTCGGCCTTGCTGCCATCAATCTCGCCGTGGGAGCCGGAGCCGAAGTCGTCGCCGCGACGCGCAGCGAACAGGGAAAAGATAGGTTGTTCCGCTTTGGCGCAAAGCACGTCGTCCTTGAATCGGCGAATCTCAGTCAGGAAGTCCGCCAGCTTCATCCCCAAGGAGTCAACGCCGTCCTCGATCTGCTCGGAAATTCAACCTTTCTCGATTCGATGAAGATGCCGCGTCGCGACGGCCGCGTCTGTGTCGCCGGATTTCTCGGAGGTGGCGACCCGGTGCCAATTTCTTTCATCCGCGACGTGGCGCCCGGAGTTCACGTCTCGTTTCTGGTCAGTATCTTATTTGGTGAACCGGAGTATCCGATGTCGGCCATCCCACTGCAATCGATCGTGAAGGATGTCGAAGCCGGGCGCTTTGATGCCGCTCCGGCCCGCATTATCCCGTTCAACGAGCTACCCGAAGCACACGTGTTGATGGAATCAAACGCCGCAAAGGCCAAAATCGTCGTGACGATTTAGACCCGCAATTGTCGCGTCGATTCAAACGCCAACCGCCAATCGCCGCGACCCGCTACACAATCAACGATCGAGCAATCTGCGCGATCGTCGGCGTCCCGCACTGCCGCATCGCGAGCGTGAACCCGCGCCGCAGGATATCGATCACCGCCTCGACTCCTGGCTGACCGAACGCGCCCAAGCCTCACAAATATGGGCGTCCGATCACCGCCGGCCGCGCGTCCAGCGCCAGCGCCTTAAAAACGTCCGTGCCGCGGCGAATCCCGCCATCGATCATCACCGGAATTCGCCCGCGCACGGCGTCGACAACTTCCGGCACGCATTCATGATGGTGCCGTTGATGAGTGGCGGTCTTAACCTTGCCATCATCGCCACCTCTAACCTTTCAGGACTGGCAACTGCAGCCATCGTTACGAGCCTTATTCACTCATCAAGTTCTCCGGTGGCCGTTGCCGGGGTGATCGCGTTCGCCCTGCTCGCCGGGATGGCACCTCCTTGCTGATCGGATTCTTCACCGGTTGCATCGTGGCTTTTTTTGATGTGCACCCGATCCTGGTGACGCTCGGCACTATGACGGCGGTTAAAGGGATCTCAGTTTATGTCACCAACGGTGGGGTTATCGGCGGCTTTCCGGCGGCGATCTTATGGGTGGGCAACGGCACCTTGCTGGGCGTCCCCGTGTCCAGGATCCTTTTCATCTTCTGCGCGGTCGTTGTTGCGCTGTGCGAAGCTGGGGGCATCCACGCAGTTCTATGGATGTTTTTCATAGAATTTTTGTAATCGATCTGATTTCACCGTTGATTTCGGACTGATATTGCCGCCAGCAATCCGCATTTTCGCAGATGCCACCCGCTTCTTGCCAATGATCTTCGCCGAGGAGATTTCACGTCCGGAAGACCGGGGCTGTCTACGATTTAAGTGCAGAGCGACAACAGTCGCATTCGCTGCGCGCTGTGTGTCAACATTCGTGCGACAGGCCCTCTCAACAGTCGGCAGCAGGTTCACAAATCCATCTAGGCCACCGCCGAGATGGGTGAACAGCGGTCTTGCGAGGGAAGCCTCAAGTCTTTGGTAACCAGATCGGTATCGGATAGGCCCAGGCGGAATACTTTGTTGCTTGTCTTCCAGAACACCTGTTGGCGCTCAACCGGGCTTGGAAGCACGTCCTCGACGATCTGCACATGCTCTTAGATCCCGTATGGAATCGGACCGTAATCGGAGCCGAACACCACTCGGTCCGCACCGCACATTTGAACCGCCGCTCGCAGTCCAATTGGGTTGAACCCCATGGTGTCGACCAGGATGTTGGTCTTGAAGTAGTCGGATGGCGGCCGCTTGTTCGTGTAAGGCCTGCCAGCCGGCGGGTTGCGGACCCCATTGTAGTTGAGGTGCCAATTGAATTCGAGGCGTCCAAGGATCGATGCGAGTTCACCGCCCATGTGGACGATCAGCACCTGCAGCTTTGGGTGGCGATCAAACAGGCCGGAGCCGATCATCCGGGCACCGTTGACGGTCGAATCGAAGGGTCGGCCAACCGCCTCGTTGAGGCGGTACTGCATGAGCACCTCGTGCCCGACCGACAGCATGGGTGGATGAATATGGACCACGATGTCGTTCGCTTCAGCAAACTCCCATAGCCATTCAGCCTTGGGGCTGTCGAGGAAGGCGCGGTCCGCTCCATCGCCGTAGCTGGAAGCCACCGCGATCGCCTTAGCGCCGCCATGGCTGATCATCTCCTCGACGATCGGCCGACAGCTCTCTTCGAGCGCGTGCGCGTTGGCCATCAGCGCGAACTCGCCGGGATAGCGATCCCTGATCTCCAGGTATTCGTCGTTCAAGAACTTGAGGGCCTCGCCGGTGCTGACTTGAAGCATATCCCGCGCAAACCACTCCACCTCGCCGCCATTGCTGGCAAGGCTGAGGGTGACGCCTTCCTCGCGCTGCTTGGGCATGGCGTAGTCCAGATCGAAAAACTCGCGATAGCAGATCAAGTCCTTATCGTTGGCCTGCGGGAATGCTTGTTTCGGGTCGTACAGGCCTGCCTCCGCCATCTTGGCTGCGAGCTTGGGTCCGATCGGGTGCCGATGGGTATCGACGATTGCCCGATGTTCAGTCTTGTTCGGCAGTGTCATGGTAGCCTCCTTAACAGTTGGTTTGCGGTCGATCGACGTCAGACGCTGTCCATTTCATGTGCTGAGGGCCAACGCTCCGCGAATGGGTTGGGGTGTCTCGCACGTCATTCCATTTGTCATCTCTTCGGCCCGGGACAACATCACCTTGGTGGCTTAGACTCAGAGTAAGTAAATCGGTCCACCTGCGACGTTTGGCCGATCGCGAAGGCGCGAAGGCCAACCGCAATTTTCTTAGCGCATATCCAGAGAATGTTTCCGGTCCGCGTTGTTGCCATTCTCCGACGAGTTTCGGAGCGTGAGGCTGAACGGCTTCGCGTTTACTTGGCGGCGTCATGTGACGCTGGATTGCTTCAATTGTTCTGCTCATCTTCTTTTCCTCCTGTGATATTTGATTGATTGAATCGTGTTCATTTGATTTAAGCGGCGCGCGCGAGGATCTCCCGTGAGTGGGCAGTCGCGGTAGCGACGGCCTTGTCCGCGCCGATGGCGCTCATCGCCACTCCCTCAACGCGCACGACTTCAATGTCGGTGAGTCCGATGAAGCCCAGGACGGCGCGGAGATACGGCTCCTGAAAATCGAGTTGCTTCGCCGGACCGTTGGAGTAAACGCCTCCGCTGGCGAGCACCAAAATGAGGCGCTTGCCCTTAAGTAAACCCTCCGGTGCACCCTCCGAATAAGTAAACGTGCGCCCGGCGCGCACGACGTGATCTATCCACGCCTTGAGCGCGGAGGGAATCCCGAAGTTGTGCATCGGCACCGCGAGCACAACGATGTCTGCAGTCTGCAGTTCTTCGATCAGTGCATCGGACAACGCCAGCGCGTCGCTCTGCTCGACGGTCAGTTTTTCCAGCTTAGCCGAAAGCGCACTGATAAACGCTGGCCCAACATGCGGCAGCGAGTCTTCGGCCAGATCACGAAAAGTGACTGTTGTACTCGGATTGCGGTCCTTGATCTCGTTGACGATCGAATCGGCGACGCGTTGAGAGTAAGACTCCGATCCTCTCGGGCTGCTTTGAATGAGCAGAATGTTTTTCATATGTTTGTTCCCTTTGGATGATTTGTTAGGCGGTTGCGGAACTAATGCCGACAGGCTGGCGCGCCGGCGCGGTTTTCATGTCGACCCGCGCCTGAAAGATTTCGGCGAACGCCGATCTGACACTCACGAACACGACGCCCCAAAGGATTGTGACAAGAAGCGCGAGCCCGAAGCCGGCCGGATTCATCAGACCGTGAAACAACAAGATGTTCACGATGATGGGGCCGAGAATCGTTAGCGCGATCGGCGCATAACGATTGATCAGGAGCAACACGCCGCCGATGAACTGGATCGCGAAAACGAACAGCAGATATTTCGTGACGAACATCGATCCGAGGAATTGACCCGCGACTCCGCTGGGCGGAGGCATCGGAATGAAATGAAGAAATCCATTCAGGCTGAAGACCAAAAAGATCAGACTCAAAAGGAACCGACTGATGTGAGTTAATATTTTCATGGAAACATGATTGCGCCGGACCGGCGGGTTTGAGAAAGACTATGTTTCTTGCCTCAGCATAACCAACAGGCATACTGCTCCTTGGAGTGGAACTGCGGCATTTGCGTTACTTCGTGGCGGCGGCGGAGACAGAAAACGTTTCGCGCGCCGCGCTGAAGCTTCACGTTTCGCAACCGGCGCTTAGCCGGCAGATTCGCGATCTGGAGGCTGAAATCGGATTCTGTTTACTCGAACGCACTGCCAAATCCGTGCGACTGACTGATGCTGGGCGAGCGTTTCTCAGTGATGCGCGGGCGCTGTTGCAACAGGCCGATGAGGCCGTCAAAAAGGCGCGAGCGATTGCAGGCGCAGAACCCACCGAGCTGAAAGTGGGTTACTCACCGGCGGCTACGGCGCGCATTCTCCCAGCAATTCTGCGCGCATATCAACGCGTGATGCCGAAGGCGCACGTGAAACTGCATGACTGGAGCAACGAGGAGAACCGTGATTTTTGGTCCAGTTAAGACCAAGCCGCACCTCATCGAGGAGCACGACAGCATATCCGGTGTAATGTCATCCGTCGAAGCCGGTATTGGGATCGCTATCGGAGCGGAAGCGTTCGGCTACAGTTTCGGAAACCGTGTGAAGCTCTTGCGTCTCACGCCCGAGCCGAAACCAATCTCAATCGGCATCGCCGCGCCAAAGGGACGACTTAGTCCAGCGGTCGAGAAGTTTTGGCAATGCGCAAAGGAAGCTGCCGCAGCAATGGCGAAGTTGGAGAGCTAGCGTGAAGTCTCTTCAACGGCGCGGGTTGCTAGTGCTAGTACACTAAGGTTCCCCTTAGCTAATGCGATACTGCCCGCCGTCCACAACAATTGCCTGGCCAGTGATAAACGCCGCATCATCGCTTGTTAAAAATAAAACCGCGCCTGTAAGATCCCGGGGTTCTCCAAGCCGCTTGATGGCTTGTTGCTCCCAGATGGCGCCAAGCGACAGAAAAATATTGCCTGTTGTCCGGATTGTCTCCCCGTAAAAAGCGCTGAAGTCCTGCATCAAGAAATTCGGGCGCAAAATAGTGTAGGGAATGCCCGAGGCGCGCACTGCTTCATCGATCACCGGGTGACGGCGACTGAATCGAGCCTGGTTGTCCGGTTTGGCACCGAAGCTGGAGAACCAAAGGAGCCGGTGCACACCGGCGGACTTCGCGGCATTTACGGCGTTCAAGCCGAGCGATTCCATATCCTTAACGTCTGAAATTACGAGGCCAACTGTTGCCACACCCTGCTCGCTCGAGCCAGGCTTGCGGGGTCTCGCATATCGCCGACGCCAGGAGCACCACCGACAGACAACCCGCGCCGGTGCTTCAGAATGCGTGCTGAGGGTGGGAAGCGGCCTAACTAACTAACGTAGCTGGGCTAACCAGACTGTGCGACCACCGCAGCTTTGGTCCTCTGGAACGGTGGCGACGACGTCAAAGCGGTGGCTGTCGAGCAACTGCTTATACTCAGTGGGGTCCAAACTCGCGTGATAAAGCGGTTCCCCTTCAAGCTGCCCGATGGCTTCGCCGTGAGCGGGCCCGCTTGTGAACATCAACGCGGCGCGCGGCGCGGCGTGAGCCCGAAAGATTGGGAACATTCGCCTCTGATCATCATGATTTAAGTGGAAGAAGCTGTCCCAGGCGAGGATGCCGGGAAAGACGCGCTTAAGAGACAGCATTCTCATATCCGCGACTAACGCCTCCTGATCGGAAAGACGTTCCCGGAAGAGCTCGATCATCGCCCTCGAGGAATCTACGCCGGTCACCGAATAGCCGTGCTTGACCAAATAAGTTGCCATCGGCTCGCCGGCCGCACAGCCAATGTCCAGCACCGATCCCCCAGCGCAGATAAGGCCGCAAAATTTTTCCAGCCATCCGCGCTCATAGAGGTGCGCCTCTCGTAGGCGCGCACCAACCCAGGCGTTAGCGTGCCGGTTGTAGAGATCGACGATACCTGTGCGGACCATGAAAAAGCGACTTTCTGCGGCGAAATTTGTCTTAGTGCGGCTGCTGGTGCTTTTCCAAAAACGGCTAACGATTGGCTAACAACATTTTTAGGTCTTCAGTTTTAGCTGGATCCGTTACCGTGCGACGTTCGACATAGCCGCGCTCCTGGAAAGCGCAAGGGAGGAACTCGCAACCGCTCACCCTGAACAGTTCAAGATCTTCCTTTTAGGCGCGATGGCCGGCCTGAGAAGAAACCAAATCGACAAGTTGCCCTGGACTGCGTTTCGTTGGAATGAGGGCATCATCCGGATCGAGGCGACGCAATTCTTTCGCCCGAAGCCCCACGATTCAGAAGGCGACGTGCTGGTCGATTCGGAGTTGCTCGAAATCTTCCGAGGTTACCACGCCCGCGCGAAGGCGAGTTTGTCATCGAATCCGCGGTGCCGGCCGATCCTGCCGCGCTTTATGATCACTACCGTTGCCGTCGTGACATCCAGGATCTGATCGCCTGGCTTCGCTCGAAGGGTGTCACTCAAAGACGCCATTGCACAGCTTGCGCAAAGAATACGGCTCGCAGATAAATGCCCGCTAAAGGCTAACGGCCGCTCAGGAAATGCTGCGCCTTGCGGACATCGGAGTGACGGCCGGCCATTACGTGGAAAACAAACAGCGATC
Source organism: uncultured Verrucomicrobiae bacterium (assembly GCA_963782115.1). Lineage (GTDB taxonomy): Bacteria > Verrucomicrobiota > Verrucomicrobiia > Chthoniobacterales > JAFAMB01 > JAFAMB01. Next base: position 429 of record CAWAIK010000022.1, on the reverse strand, counting down.
GGTCTCGGGTTTCGCGCATCTGCTCAAAAGGGAACGGATCATCATTCCGATAGACAAGAATAGCTCCCGCGAAGTCGCTTCCTAAAATCTAATTGCGGGTGTAAGACAAAATCAGGCGGCCCGAAAGATGAACTCCGAAGTCCTCCCGACAACCGGCGCCGACTCGCCGGCCGCGGACGGGTCCATTTTCCTCATCACGGATAGCCGCTCAACCGATCTTGAGCTGCCGACACAAAGTGCCCTGCACGTATCAAGCTCCTTTTATGCGTAAACAACTCTTTTCACTCTGAACCCAAACTGCTTTCATCTCGATTTTGGGGTGCCAACCCCACCAATCGACCATGAAAACATTCGCTAACCACGCAAATCCCGGAAATGAGCAGGTTGGTTCAATCACTTGTTAGCGCGCAGAATGTCATGCAATCCTAG
>CAWAIK010000021.1:0-435080 GCA_963782115.1 uncultured Verrucomicrobiae bacterium | reverse complement strand
TGACTATGTCAGTACAAAAAGGGTTGGCCCAACTCGGTTACTATCACGGTCCGATTGACGGAATCGCCGGGTCGGAAACTGAACACGCAATCCGCTGGTTCCAGTCAGTGGATCACCTGCCGATAACCGGCCAGATCGACAGCGCGACAATACAAGCTCTGCGCATCGGGTAGCGCGTAAGAGTTTAAACCATAAAGGCTCTGCTCGGTTTCAATCCAGTAGAGCCTTTTACCGCGGAGAGGGTGAGGACAGGCGCACTAGTGCACCGTCTCGCATATAATGGTGATGGCGTTGCGTTCAAAATGGGCCGTCGGCAAGGCGCAAGGAGGGCGCATATCTGAATCGATATGTAACCGACGAGCAACGCAGCCGCCGGCCCATTTTCAACGCAACCCTCCGGGCCGCGGCCGGTTGGCTGTTTTTCCGCGTTGCTCGCTCGACCCGTATGACTCAGATATGGGCGCTTCGCTCGCGCCTTGAAAAACAGCCAACTGACCTGCGGCGACATCACCATTATATGCGAACGGTGCACTAGCTCAATCGAGTGAATAAAAATCCTTCTTGCGAATCATAGAACGAGCCTTGGCTCGGTGCTAGCGTGCTGCAAAACTTGAATACTACGATCCTACTGACTCGACCTCTGCGACAAGCTCGGTTTAAATGTGATCGACGAAGCAAACCTGGACTATTCTTAGCACCTCCGATCCGCCCGTCTTGTTGAAGCGAATCACTGTAACGGTTTCATTCATGAAAGCACTCTTCAGGTAAATTGAATAGAGTATTACCCCTATTGAATACTCACGGCTATCGCTCGAACTGATGCTTTCGGATAGCTCTAAAGAGCGATGTTCTGTGTGATAATTTGCGCTCGACAGCGATCGTCGGTGCTGGCAGTATAATGTTCATTCAAAAAGAGGAGCGCCGATCAATTATGAGCTCTTCCGCGAAAGTCTTCGACGAAAGAACTAAGGATCCTGATCGCAGACGATCATCCCGTTGTTAGCGAAGGGACAAATTTTCAATGGCCAAAAACATCATTCGCTTGCCGATGACTTCGTAATAACGAAAGCTTGGACTCGCGACCGTTGGTAGAGCGAAAGCTTGAGACGATTCTAAGGCGGCTCAGACTTTCGCTTTACCCTATCCTTTTACTGATTATCCGAAGCCAATGAATGACAGCCAGAGTCATACCTCCGAAGCACCAGCGTGGCACCAACGATCGCTGGTGCTCTTTTTGTTTGGCTGCGCCGTTCTGGTCTCACTGACCTTTATTTGCTTTCAGCTCCATACGTTGGCCACGGTGGCGAGTCTTCTCTATATGGTCGTTATCGTTTTGATCTCTCTGCAGGGTCGCTTGATTCCGGCTGTCCTCGTGTCGGTCGCCGCTGTCGCGTGCTTGGACTATTTTTTTATTGAACCGGTTTTCCGATTGTCCATGGCCGAAAGTCTGGACGTGGTGGCTCTGCTCGCATATGTGACTACCGCGATCGTGATCACCGGGTTGCTGTCCCGCGTACAAAAGACGGTTAAGGAATTGCGCAGCAGCGAGGCTCGCCTGAGGCAGACAAACGAGGAACTACGGATCGAGGTCAGCGAGCGGAAGCAGGCACAGGAAGCGCTGCGGGTGAGCGAGCAGCAGCAGTTAGCTCAGTTAGCAAGAGCGAACGAAGCACTTCGCGGGTGTCTCGACACGCTCGCGCAGGTTCCTGAACTGGATAATTTTCTTGGGCAAGTAATGGCCGCTATTGCCCGGCAACTGGGCACCGTCTTTTCCACTTTGCGAATGCTTGACCTCGAGCAAAACAGAGTGACGCTAGAGCTCGTCTTCCGAGAGGATCAGGTACTGTCGCCAGAGGAAGCGGAATTTCCAGAAAGTTGGCGATCCAGGTCGCCGGACGAGCAGAATTTCGCTGCCTTCCTGACCCAACCAACCACCGTTACGCATCTGCTTGATCCACACTCGCCAACACCAGAGGGACTACGTAACTATCTCCTAGGGATCGGAATAAGATCAGGACTGATCATACGGTTGAGCTCGCGCGAGCAAGCGCATGGTTTATTCGCGGTTTATTTCAACCAGGAACGTCGCTTTGAGCCAGAGGAGCTCGAGATTGCACGAGCGTTGGCCACACAAGCTAGTTTGGCTATTCAGCTAACCCGATTGGCGAAAACCGCCAGACGATCTGCCGTTCTCGAGGAGCGAAACCAGTTAGCTGGCGAGATCCATGACTCGCTGGCCCAGTTTTTCACCGGGATCTCGATGCAGCTGGGTGCAGCTAAGGAGGTTATTAAGGCGGGGGACAACAATATCCTTAGCTACGTCGAACGGGCATCCGACCTGGCGCAATTCGGACTATCTGAGGCACGCCGTTCCGCTTTCAGTCTTCAACCGACAATCATAGAGGAGTCAGGATTGATCGAGGCGCTGCAAAAATTGGTCGAGCGGTCAAATATTTCCGGCAGATTGCGCTGTAATTTTCACTCAGCCGGCGTACCTGAAGAGAGCTTGCCGCCCTCGGTGCAGCAGGAACTCTTGCGAATCGCTCAGGAAGCGATGAGTAATGCTGTTCGCCATGCCAAGCCAACAGTCATCAGCGTTAATCTTCACTGCCATCCACCTGATATCGTGCTTGAGGTTATTGACAACGGATCCGGCATGGCTGATTCTCAGGCAGCGAGCAGAGAAGGATTCGGATTTTCCAACATGCGGGCTCGTGCCGAAAATATCGGTGCACAACTAAAAGTTCGCACTGCGTCGGGTCGCGGTACTACTATTGTCGTTCAGGTACCGATGAATTTCTGACAGGGGTCCGCGGCTCGTCCGTTTTGCTGGCTATTGTTAAGTCGATTCCGAACCCAAGGGCCATGATCTGTCGAAACTCCGGCTCTCGGAGTTATCGTCGAAAGGGTAATTAAATTGATCCGAAAAACTCGTTGTCCTAACGGTTGCGAGCAGGTAATGGATGCTTGGTCATTTGTGCTTCCAGGAGAGGGATGGTTTGTGAGACGCCTCACTCGCTCGAGCGAGTGAATAAGAATCATTCTTGCGAAGCATAGAACAACGTTTCAGGCTGCAACTCCGTACCTCTCTTGCTCGCTCTGCGCCTGAGTTTTTTCTGGGCCAAGGCGATAGCGGCTTGGCTTTTTCGAATCACACACACTCGGACTGGCAAGCGACCAACCGCAGGAAACGGGACCGTGGGACACAGCGCTCGCCCAACTGCGCCAGAGGGATCCAAAGTGGGCTGAGACATGTGTGAACATGTCCACCAATCCGCGGGCTTCGGGTGTCCTTCCTCGCAAGACCGTTGAACTGATCGGCGTTGCTTTAAACGCAGCTTGTACGAACCTCGACCCGGACGACACGCGTCGCCACATTCGCGCCGCACTCGATGCGGGTGCAAGTCGCGAAGAGATCCTGATGGTGCTCAAGATGGCCTCAGTCATGTCGGTGAAAGCAAACTCCTTCCGGAGTAAGTAGTAGACAATCGGCTGATATTTCGCAACTATGCGAACAACGCCTATGACCACGGATGAGGTTTTGCAAGCGTTGGGCCGATACTCTAAAGAGTCGAAGCAGAGTGACAGGAAGACGGCGACACAGCTCGGTATCAGTCGCATGATGTTAAACGACTGGCTTGGCGGCAAAGATCAGCCTCAAAAGTGCGTGCTGGCGCGTTTAGCGGGTTTTTTGAGACGCGTCGGATATCTGTAGCCTGACCGACTACGGTTTCGCGAAAAACTTGACGATTCCTCTGCTGAAGCGACGCTCAAAGCGCCTGCGCGTCACGAATCAAGAAATAGCCGATGATCTCGTTGTATGAAAATAAGTAGCTCCGTCTTGGGATTGGCCGCAACATCAGTTTGTATTTCTTGTATTTCACAAGGATCTGAACCCAAGGCGGTTATGATTCAGGTATACGATGGGAATGACCTTGGTAGCTATTATGATCCGCCCTACTGGAGTTATCGCCCTAAGGGATTTTGGCATCCTAAAAGCGCTCATTGGCTCTATAAAAATCATCGATACGTATTGATCGACATTAAAGTAAATGACGCCGCTTCGCGATAGCTGATCGCCTAATTGGGAGCGGAAAATCAGGAAGTTTATCTGACCTTCAGTCCGCTTTTCGAGCGCATTTGGCTGGAAACGAAGAAGCGTCTCCCGGAGTCGCTTTCTTTCTCAGGGGCGAAAATGGCGAGGTATTGGGCGGTTTGCTCGGAGATATCTGGGCGGCTTGGCTACACGTTGAAATGCTTGCCGTGGCTGCTCCTGTGCGAGGACATGGATTTGGCAAGGAACTGATGAAGCGTGCCGAATTTTATGCAGTTGAGCGTGGCTGCACCGATGCGTTCCTCGACACCTTCAGTTTTCAAGCGCGACCTTTCTACGAAAAGCTCGGTTATAGCGTCTTTGGAGTGCTCGATAATCATCCGGCAGGACACCAGCACTACTTCATGACTAAGCGACTGTGAATAATGCCAGAAATCAACTCTCGTCAATCCATCCGGCCGTTAAAGGCCCTTGCAATGGCGCTCGTATCGTTGCTGGAGCCGACGATGTGTGAGGTTGACCGTCTGGCGGAAGCCAATAAGCTCGCCGGTCATTTCCGGTCGGGAACAATTTCTCTCTATGATACAGCGCGTCATCCGATCACGTCTGCTCGCGGCGGGCTACGAAAACCGAACAGGTAGCGTGCCGGACCACGCGTTCTGCGGTGCTGCCCAGCAAGAATCGGGTAAATACCGCAGTTGCCGTGCTCCCGACAACTATCAAGTCTGGAGCAATTACGGCTGCCTCGTTCAGGATCTCATCGTGGGGAATGCCGATCCGGACGTTGGGCGTACAGGGTGCACCTGCCGCTTGAAATTTTTCACATACAGCTTCTAAATGATGCAGTGCCTGCTCCCGCCGGAACTCAAGTTTTGCTTTGTTCTCTTCGGATGCAAAAGCTCCCAGGTTTCTTTCGGACCTGGGCGTCTCAATAACGTGCAGGAGCACGAAATGCGTTCCAGGGATTTTCGCCAACTCGAGTGCATAATCGATCGCGGCGGAACTTTCCAAATAGACGGAGACCAGGATCCTCCGGAGTTTCAGTGCGAGCTGTTGAGGGCTTGCTGCGGAGGCTTCTGATTGGGTTATTTCTGTATTCGCCATGGGAAGGACCTTCAATTGGAAATATTTTGGAAGGCGTATCAGTTCGATAACGGTAAATGGTTTGTCCTGTTGGAGCCCTCCAGGCGTTCGTCTTTATCTTCCGGGAACCAAACTCCCTTCCGTGAACGCTTGGAGCCCAGCCCGGTCGGGCAACCCCTGGTAGTCACCGAATGTGGAGACGCAGAACGCGCCAAGAGCGGCACCCCGTTTGACAGCGTCCCGGAGAGGTTGGCTGTCGAGCAGTCCGGAAAGGAGCCCTGCGCAGAAAGCGTCCCCAGCGCCAACAGGATCAATTTCCGGGACCGAGTGGCACGGGCAAAAACCGCGTTCCGCACCGTCCGCGTACCAAGCGCCTTTGTCGCCCGCCTTCAAGACGACCTGAGGCGGTCCAAGTGAGATTAGTGCGTCCAGCATCGATTCGCCCTCATTAAGCCCTGTCATAATTTCGGCCTCGGCTAAGCTGGGAATCAGGATGTCGCATTTTCGTGCGAGCTCTAGAAAGACGACTCGTGCTTCGGTGGGGCTCCAGAGACGGAATCGCATGTTTGGATCGAACGCCACCTTGGTACCCGCCGCGCGAAAACGCTGCACCAACTCAAATGTCAACTTGCGATTCGAATCGCTTAGCGCCGGTGTGATCCCGGTCACGAAAAGATATTTAGCGCTGAGAGAATCAAATTGTTCTGACCGCAGCGCCGCCGCGGCCGATTGGCGACGATAGTAGAAAACGCGTGTAGTATTACCGGGACCCGGTTCTTTAAACATGAGGCCAGTCGGCGCTGAGTCGCACATCTGGACTCGACTAACATCGACGCCCTCCCCACGAATCGTCTTGAGTACTCGCGCTCCAAATGGGTCACGGCCCACACGGCTGACCCAGCACACTGAATATCCGAGCCGCGCCAAGCCGATTGCGCAATTGGACTCGGCTCCTCCAATGGAAGCGTGATAAGCCGGAGCAGATTCCAACGTCCCACGTTCAGGCGGAGCAAATAGAACCATGGTTTCACCGAAAGTTACCAGATCCAAGGTCGGGCTCATCGTGAATCCCGTGCTTTAAGAGCGACCTCCAGCAGTTGATGAGCTAGGGCTGCACACTGGTCGAACTCGTCGTTGGACTTTGGAATTAGTCCGCCGCCGAGTCCTAAGGCATAAACCCCGAATTTGATGAACTCAGCGGCGTTTTCCAAATTGACACCGCCCGACGCCATAAAAGGAATCTGTGCAAAGGGACCGCGAAGTTCGCGAAAATAGCGAGGCCCAACTGCGCTGGCAGGAACACCTTAACGAAATCAGCGCCGGCGTTTGTGGCGGTCCAAATTTCAGTGGGAGTCAGTGCTCCGGGCATCACTGGAATCCCGGGCGCACACGGTGCGAATAACGTCCAAATTGATGTTCGGAGTGACAATGAAAGACGCACCCGCTGCGAGGGCGGTTTCTGCGCGAGCCACATCGGTCACCGTACCGGCGCCAAGAAGGCAATTTGCAGGGATACGTGAACGAAGCGATTCCAACACTTCGACCGCACCCGCGGTGTCCATGGTGATCTCGACCAATCGAATGCCATGTTGGAAAAGATGTTCAATGCAGCGGACAGGATCCACTTTCGGACGCCGAACGATCGCCACGATTGGCGCTTCATCGACAATTGAGCTTATGGAAATTTGATTCATTAGAGATCTGCTAGTTGGGCGCCCTGGCGGCATCGACCGAGCGCTTTAGCGGTCATTCGTCGAGCTGCTATCACGATGCGTCTTTTATTTCCAGAAACGACGATTGCAATCTGTTCAGTGCGCCAGGCGCAAAGCTTTGTCCAAAGCAGACAGAAAAAAGTATTCACCCCACATGACGCTTCATCGACACCGAGCTTTTTGCGTTCTGATAAATCCCGTGTTTGAGAATGCCTTCCCAACCGGGGGTTTCGTTGGCTAGGAATTCTGGGGTGAGCAGCGTGTTGAGAATTACGAAAGCGTACTCTCGATAATGGTCGGCCTTGGAGGGTTCAATGACGTTTGGCAAAGCTCGGCAATCCTGCAGCGGCGATGGCAGCAGCGGAGCTTTCGCAGGGCGTAGCTGGATTTGAGTTCTTCCCAATCGTTAGGGGATCCCCATGCGCTGGAGTCCGCTCGATATAACAATCGGCACAACGCTGGGCGGTATTTAGGAACCTGGCGTCTCGGGTAAATTGATAAGCCGTCGTGAAACCATAGATGGCCCACGTTTGTCCGCGTGCCCAACTCGAATCGTTGCGCCATCCCTGGTGGGTTCTTTGCTTCAAAAACTCGCCTGTTTCGATATCAAAGAGCCCTTCGTGCGAAGTGCTAGCATCGCCGCGCACCAAAAAACGGCGGGTGGTGAGGCAATGGTCGACGGCGACCTGTAGTAGGGATGCGTCTTTGGTTTGTTGAGCCGCGTAAAAGATAATCCCGACGTTCATCATAATGTCGATGAAGATGCTGTCTTGGGATACGAACGAGCGCAGGTATCGGCCTTTCGGCTGAAAGCGGAGCGCTAAGGTTTTGCCTGCATCGATGACCACCTGATTCTTGGCGGAGTCGCCCGTCAGCTCGTACCACGCCTTCCAGGTCGGCAGGAAGAGGAAGCCAAGGTCATGAACGTTACGATCGGTCTTGCGATGTTCGATCAGTCGTGAATAATGCTCGGCCCGTTCCTGCCACCGGGCGTCCTTCGTATGTCGATAGATAATCCAGAGCATGCCTCCAAGGAAGCCTTCGCACCAGTTAGTCCAAGCTTCCGAATCGTGCTTCCATTTGCCCTTTACCGTATACAGCGGAAAATAGTCAGGATGTTGGGTAATCAGATGGCGCAATTGCTTTTCTGAAAACTCCAGCGCCGTTTGGGCTCGCTGATTAAACGCATCTGTCGATCGTATTATCATGGTAAAACCTCACCGGCCTTTGCCCACCAGGAAGTCTTTTTCCCGATGTGGAGTTGGATCGTTTTAAGCTCAGTAAATTCTTCGATGGCAAAGCGGCCGACTTCACGACCCTGTCCGCTTTCTTTGAATCCGCCGAACGGGAGTTCGGGGTAACCTTCCAAAAACGTGTTCACCCAAACGGTGCCAGCACGAATGCGTCGGCTAGCCGACAAAGCCGTGTCGAAATCGCGCGTCCAGACACTGGCTGACAAGCCGTAATTCGTGTCATTAGCGATTTCGATCGCTTCCTCGGCCGTATCGAAGGCGAGGACTGAAAGCACCGGCCCGAAAATTTCCTCTCTTGCGATGGCCATATCGGGCGAAACGCCTTCAAAAATCGTTGGTTCAATGAACTGGCCATTCAGAATCGGGAGCGATTTACCGCCGAGCCGAAGTTTAGCGCCCGCTTTTTGACCCTCTTCGATGTAGCCCAGGATTTTAGCGTACTGTGACTCACTGGCTATGGCTCCGATTTTGGTTTTCTCATCCAGCGGGTCCCCAATCGGCACTTGCTTCACCAACTCGATGAGCCTGCTCACAAACTCTTCGACAACCGGCCGCTGAACGATCAGACGACTGCCGCTGTTGCAGCATTCTCCCTGATTAAAGCAAATACCGAACACAGCGGCGTCTGCGGCCGCCGGCAAGTCGGCGTCGGCGAAGATGACCTGCGGATTTTTGCCACCGAGTTCAAGTTCGACTTTCTTTACGTTTTCACGAGCGGCGCTAATCACCGCTTTCCCGACGTTCGTGGACCCAGTAAATGACATCATGTCCACATCCGGGTGAGAACTAAGTCGAGCTCCGACCGGATCGCCAAAACCACTAACGATGTTAACGGCTCCGTCCGGCAAGCCAGCATCGGCCAAGATCTTTCCAAGCCGCAGCATAGTGCCCGAAGTAAGCTCGCTGGGCTTTACCACGCATGTGCACCCGGCAGCGAGGGCAAAAGGAAGCTTCTGGCTAACACCATATGTGTTCCTTTAGATGTTCCGGTCTTTCGTTCCAACGACTGACGTTGGCCCGCAAACGGATTTCGGAAAATTGACGTTCGGAGTCTGAGTCATTGCGAATTCGAGCATATGGCCGCGAGTCGCCGATCCAAAACCTAAAGTGCGATCGCATTTTCTGACGCAACGGCGGCGTGCACCGCTGATTCTTTCACTCCGATTTGTTACCTTCGAATCATTGCCTCGTCAAAGAAATTGCCCCTCCGCCACGTAGGACAGGGTAGGAGGGAGCAGGGAAGGGAACTCCATCCGGACAATTCGTAGCGCGGTGCAGGCCAAAAATCCGGTGCTTAATTTGCTTTTCACGACCTCCAAGCACGGACGTTACTTTCAGGAAATCGGCCAACCAGTGATCTCTGGGGAAGGCATTAAACCAGCAGCTCCGGATGAAATTCAGCATCTCTTGAAGACGGGGCAGCGTTACGGCTACTGGTTCGCGACCCCCGGAAGAGAATGCATCAGAGGGCATTACTCTCCTCTAGATGATTGCACCAAAACGAAAGAACGATAAAACCCGGCAATTCCTAGGATTGGCGCATATGTACCTCGCCAGACAATGAGATTCACGAATTCTTCCAACAATTTGTGGCGGCATCGCGACCTGACTAAACTGTTTGGCACAACCGCTATCGTCGGACCCGCGATTTTGCGCGGAACGAGCGCCAAACCTGCAGCTCGAAAATAGTCAAGACTGGCCATGTCGGTCCGCAAACCGGAGTGTTCGCCCGTTCGCCGAAGCTGATCCACTCATCCTCGACCAGATCCGAACTGCGTTGGCCAAAGGTACCACTAACGGCGGGTCAAGCTGAAGCCATTGCCGCTTCCGATGCCTCGTCCTTTCTTCAAGTCGGTGCCGGAGGGAGATCTCTATTTGCTGAGATTTATCCTCCACGACTGGGATGACGCCGATGCGATACGAATCTTGCAAAGCTGCCGCCGCGCGATGAAACCCGCCGCCCGTCTGGTCGTCATTGAGGCCTTCGTCGCCGAGCCCGGCGAACAGATACCGGCTAATATGATCGATACTCAAGTCCCGCTCTTTGATCTGCACCTGATGCTCGCAGTGAACGGAAAGGAGCGCAGCGTCGCCGAGTACAGCGTCCTGTTTGAGATGGTTGGACTTCGCAGGATCAAAACTACCCCGCTCGACAATGGCTACGTCGTGATTGAAACGGCCGCGGTCTGAGCGGTCCGGAATCACAATGCCGAACATCACTTGTTCTTCCCGGCTGGAAACCGTCACCGCTAGATGCGCTGCGCGCTTGATGGCACCTACTTCCTCGACCAGTCGAACGCGCTGTTGAAATAGTTCAACGATGTGCTTTTCAAGCGACATTTGCCTGGGATTGGTCTAGTTGGTTCGACCAAGCCTAGCTTTTGGGACGGTGGAGCTGAGTTTGGCTCCCGACTTAGCAGAGGCGAGAGACTCGACCGGATTTTTCGGATTGCATGATCGACCTGTTTTCGCGAGGCGGTCGTCCAATGGGCCCGAGTGAAATCTGGATGGACACCTATGGGAATAGGCCCGGGAGGCTCGCCTGGCCGCTTGCGATGGGTTACTTCCGCGAAACTTTCAGCCGTTTCCTTTCGCTCGTTCGAGCGATCATTCTGGAGGGAATCGACTTCGAAAGCATGAAGTCCATATGCAGATAGTAAGGTGCATGCATCCGCCTCAGTGAATCGAAAGAATGCCAGGAAACTGTTAACCATGTCTCGGCCGGGGATGAAAAAGATGGAGTTTAGAAGGTGCGTGTTTTTCATGACTACCTTATTCAAAAAAGTATGGAAGGGTGACTATTGTTTGATTTGAGTGATGGAACATGTGGCTCCCGGCTAGAGTTCGCGGGAATAGAGAGCAGGATTGGCAAGAAGGGCTGTTTCTTGCCTATTTTCCGTAATCGCAGTTCAGGCTGCCAATGGCCTGCTGCCTGGACCCGGAGAAACGCCCGCGCTGCGCGGCGTCGAGAACGCGACATCGGCAGTGGGGCTCGAATCCGGTGCGAGAGTAGCGAGACGCGAATGTTCAGGGCATCGCGTCGTCGTATTCGGGTTCGTACGCTGGTCCATGCGCTAGCTTCGTGGCCAGACACGGTAGAACAGCGGCCGGAAGGCCTCGTCTGGACGGAGTCCGCTCGTAGAAAGAGTCTCTGGACGGAAGCCGCCGAGATAAAGGCCATCCACGGGCAGCATGGGGGCGTCGGCATCGTCGTAAAGCCGTTTAAAGCTGGCCATGGGGCTTTGGTAGGATCACTGCAAAAGCAGAAATCCCTCCGGTGAATGTTAGCCAGATAAATGTTTTACCTGGAATGGCGCCGGTAATGATATGCTGCGCCTTGAATTTTGATACTGACTTCTTCAGAGCAAAAACTTTCATAAATTCATTTTTTCCATCTGTTATTCGTAATAGGCCGGTGAGATCTTACGGGTAAAAATGGCTTCCAATTCTACTGGGAGCGCGAAATAGGCATGTCGGAATTCGTTCCAATAAGCGCTATTTTTTGGGAGGCCGACCTTTTTTGTCCCAATTGCCGTAATCGTCGTCCAGACTGGCGCCACAACCGCAGGATCAACTTCCCTTCGAGTGGCTATCGATGTGCTTTGCGGCGCACGCCCGCACAATATTTTCCTTGACGCCAGGCACCAACATGCATACCGGTTGGTATGTTGAAGGTTGACAAGGACCCGGGACGCGGCGCGGCCGAACCGCGCGATCCGGTGCGCACGCGGCAGCGTTTGCTGCAGGCGGCCTTTCAAGAGGTCTATCACTCGGGCTTCCAAGGCAGTGACCTGGAAGCCATTCTGGACCGGGCCGGAGTCACCAAAGGAGCACTCTACCATCACTTCGAAAACAAAGAAGCGCTGGGATACGCGGTGGTGGATGAGGTTCTTGCCGCCAGAATGCACGACAAATGGCTGCGTCCGTTGGAGGAAGCCAAAAACCCTATTGACGCCCTGGCCCGAATCGTTCGGTCCACCTCCACCAAGCCTGAATGGCTCTTTGGCGGCTGCCCGATCAATAATCTGGCGCAGGAGATGTCCCCGCTGGATGAAGAATTCCGAAAACGTTTGGCGATGCTTTTCAGTGGTTGGTACGGCGGGATAGCCGCGGCCTTACGGGAAGGGCAGAAACGTGGCCTGGTGCGGAGCGATGTCGATCCCAAAGAAACAGCCATCTTCCTGGTCGCCGTCTACGAGGGCTACCTTTCTTTGGCAAAAAATTCGCAGGATGCCCGGGTGCTTCGGGCAGGAAAGAGAATCCTGATTCTCCATCTGGAATCCTTGCGTCCTTCCGCTTGAGCCGTTCGTTATGAGTGATCCTAGTCTTCCCGCAATGGGTATTATATTCAATAAAGTTTGCGTGTTAGTAACCGCAGCATTCGCGCTCACCCTCGTGCCGGGCTTCAGGCGGCCAGAACGTTCGTTGCTGTCGAGGCGCGATCAAGGAACGGCTCTGCTGGTCTTTTTGGTCCTCGGCCTCGTCGAAGAAGTGACTGTTTCCCACGCCGGTTGGCTCAACGAACGGATCGTAGCCGTATGCGCCGCTGGTCTGGTAGCAGGTCCTTGGGTAGGTCTGGTTGTCAGTGTGTTTGTCACCTGGTTGGCGGTCGCGCACGACGGCCTGCCGTTAGGCTCCATCGCAATTTCCATGTTGTGCGGTGGGCTGGCCGGAGGTTGGCTGTATCGATGGCGTCCAAAGCTGGCGCAACAACCACTCACGGGATTCTGTCTGACCTTGGGGATATCGTTGCTCCGGAGCGGTCTCATCCTATTGAGCGCTCCTGATTCGGGCGCGGCTCTGCACAGGCTGGAGGAGTTGGGAATGGCCCCTGTGTTGCAAGGTTTGGGCACGGCGTTGATTCTGGCGATCGTTGAACAGGTACGTGACCGTGATGAGCAAACCCGGGCGGCGGCCTCGGCGGAGGTGCGTGCTCTGCAGGCGCGCATGAATCCACATTTCCTCTTCAACGCACTGAACACTCTCGCGGCGCTTTCGAGGATCGCACCTCGTGAAGTCCCACGCGCGGTGGGGCGATTGCGCCATTTTCTGCGTGCTAGTTTCGATCAACACGAACGAGCGCTGGTTCCACTGGAGGAAGAGTTGGCGATTGTGCGTGTGTATCTCGACATCGAGATGCTGCGGTTCGGTAGCCGATTGAACGTGGAGGAGGCGATCGATCCGGGACTATCGAAGGTCTTAATGCCCCCTTTCTCACTGCAGCCGCTGGTGGAGAATGCCGTGGGGCACGGACTCCGTTCCCCGCCGGAGGCCGGGCGACTGCGTCTGGTGGTCCGTCCGGCAGGGCCGTGGCTAGAGATGAGCGTTACTGATGACGGGCAAGGTGTGCCTTCGACGGAAGTCGAACAACTTTTCTTTGCAGAGCGCCAGCCGGTTCACGCGTTGATGCTGCTGCGACGGCGGTTGCAAGGATTGTTCGGGCGCTCGTTTCAGTTGGAGGTGCGGAGCGAGATCGGAGAGGGCACCACGGTGACTATGCGCATTCCTTTGCGAAAGCCGTTCGGCGTTGGCTTAGAATTGGCGGGAGCTATCACCTCGGATCTCCGCGAACTGGCGTCTCACTAAGAATCTATTCTCATGTGGATTCGGATTCGAGCTGTTATTATTGAAGACGAGCCCTTGGCTGCCCAGTACCTGGCGGCACTGCTGGACGATACCTGCCAGGTAGAGGTCGTCGGTTCGGCCACAGAGAGCGAGGCGGGGCTGCGTCTTTGCGCCGAGTTGCGGCCAGATGTCGTCTTTATCGACATCAATCTGCCGGGTAGAGACGGTGTTTCGCTGGCGAGGCAACTGGCCATGCTTCCGCAACCGCCACGCCTGGTCTTTACGACTGGAAATGCGAACCGCGCCACCGACGCCTTCCGGCTGGAGGCGGTGGATTATCTGCTGAAACCGTTGGATCCGGAGCAAGTCACTGAAGCGGTCAATCGACTGCTTTCCTATCTGCGACCCTTTGAGTCTGGCTCTTCCCAGGGTTCCCGCGGTCACGCAGACGAAGACCCGACACCGGACAAAATGCGCTTTACTGGCCTGGCCAACGAGCTGCTGCCGGTCAAGGATGTGGACCGCGACCAGATCCGGCTGCTCGCCCGCCGCGAGGTTGTAGCGGTGCTGCGACGGGAACGGCGCACTTGGGTTCATACCGTACGAGAGGAGTTTGCGACTTATTATCCATTGGCTGACCTCATGCGATGGTTGGGTGGCGAGCCTTTTATCCAGGTCGGAAGACATGCCATTGTGAACCTGCAAGCCATCGAACGCGTTACGCATTACGGCGACCGTCTTTACCGCGTAGGGCTGCGCGACCGAGTTGCGACCGAAATCACGGCCTCGCGCACAGGCGCAGCCCGGTTGGCTGCGGTTTTGAAGACGCAGCGCTGAAAAGGGGGACGCGCGCGGCTCTTGCACCGAGCTGTGATTTCGTTAGTCTTTAGTTAGACCCAGTGCGATCATGCTTTTAACGTCATTCTCCAGCCAATCTACCCTGATCCATGAACACGGGTCATAGGTAAAACTCCCGGAAACGGCAATATACAGACGCTAAGGACGCCGATTCGTTGCGGACGGAGCGTTAGCATGGTAATCCGTAATAACTGTCCTAACTCGATACAGCGATCATCATGAGAAAGAGCATGAGCGTGCTGAGGAAAATAAACGCTGTCATCGAAGATCCTTTCGCGCCGGATAGTTAGTTCGACGGAATAGACACAGGACTGGGGAGCTCGGCCTCTCTTTGGCCCAAATGCCGCAATCGTTGTGCGAACTGCCGCTTGGCTCGGTCGTGCAAGACGGCCGGGCCGCCAGTGTGGAATCAGAGATGCTTTGCAATGACGATTTTCTAATGATGATGCGTCTCCGGTCTCCCCCGGATACGCCATCTGCGCATAAGTAAAATTACAGCGTTTCTCGCTAACGTTCTGACAGTGTCTGCATATTCGATCTGCGCCAGATCGGTGCACTAGACAATGATTACGGCAGTTGGAACAAAGAACGCCGGGCATCCAAAGTACTCGGTTCTATTACGGAACAACCAGACTAACCAATCAACACTGCCAGATCTGGAATTGGAGTACTATCTATGAAATTAGGATTTATCTGTCTTAACGTACCAGGCCACCTTAATCCAATGACTGCGCTGGCGCGTCGACTTCAGGCGCGCAATCATGACGTTGTCTTCCTTTATTCGTCAGGTGCTGTCGGTTTACCGTTTGTTCCCACTGACGAGAAGGATCACATTAATGAAAACAGGCCGGAAATAAGCAAAATGCAGGGGGAGGATGCTTTGCAATTTTCTGTCCGCATGGTGCTGGCCCAGACGGAGACGATATTGAAATCTCTACCGGCAACTGTGACGGCGGCTGGAATCGACGCACTCGTACTCGATACCGTGCAACTGTATGCGGAATTGGGTGCGATGCAGTTGGGCATGCCGTACGTACACGTGTCAGCCGCCCTGCATTTCGACTATTCTGGTCACACTCCCCTTAGCATGTATGGTTGGCCTCATCAGACTACACCTGCAGCTCTGGCCAGAAACCGAGAGGGTGTAGCGAAGTTTGTAAAAATGCTGGAAGGGAGCAATGCGGGCATCAGGGCGCATGCGAAGAACGCTGGGTTAAAAATCGACTGGGAGAACCCCGGTTCCACTCTTTCCCCATTAGCATCAATCACCCAAGTTCCCAGAGGCTTTGACTTTGAAAGCTCTCATTGGCCTTCGCAGTTCCACCACACCGGCCCGTTCCATGATGGCGAAGGCCGGGAGAAGCTGGACTTCCCCTGGAAACGATTGACCGGCGAGCCACTTATCTACGCCTCGATGGGGACAATACTGAATGGCCAGGTGGATGTCTTTCGCACCATTGTCGCTGCCCTGGCGAAGCATAAAGATTTTCAACTGGTGCTTTCCGTGGGCGATCAGATCGATCCGAATCAGATCGGACCGGTTCCGAACAATGCCATCATCGTCAAGCGGGCGCCGCAATTGGAGTTGCTGAAGCAGACCTCGGTCTGTATCACCCATGCGGGATTGAACACGGTGCTGGAGTCTCTGGCTCAAGGTGTCCCGCAAGTCGCTGTCCCGGTGACCTATGATCAACCGGGCGTGGCCGCCAGAATCGCGGAAAAGCAAACCGGCGTAGTCACCTCGTTAGACAAGTTGACCGCTGACCACCTCTCAAGACTGTTAAGTGAGGTGCTAAACAACTCCGCCTATCGCGACAACGCACGCAAACTTCAGAAGGCTATTGCCGAGACCAACGGACTTTCGCTCGCGGCCGATCTGATCGAACAGTCGTTGGGAGCGACTGAGAAGGCCGACCAAAGAGTAAGGCGCTGAGCTTCTTTTTCCTAGCGAATCGGGTGCGGCACAATGGACGCGGCCATCGCCAGAGCCTCAACAAACCAACCTACCGCGAGGATTTCGTATGAAAACGGCAGCTGAAGAAGTGACAGATATGATTTTCTTGAGTAAGTGGAGTAGTCAGACCCTCTGTGCCGGGGCGGAACTCGGTGTATTCGATTGTCTGAGCCGGGATGGCACTCGCACCGCCGGCGATATCGCAGCGGAAACCGGCCTCGATCCAGCCCTGCTTTACCGATTGTTGCGGGCGCTCGCATCACTCGGTCCTTTGCACGAGAGGCTGGGCCGCCATTTCAACTTAACTGAGCGAGGCGCCGTTTTGCGTACCGATGCGCCCGGCTCGCTGCGATACATGGCGATGCTGGAAGGGGGCCCAGAGCATTGGGCGATCTGGAATTATGTGCCCGCGATGGTCAGGGACGGACGTCAGAACGCCTTCATGCGCGAATACGGAGAAATGGCGTTCGCTCATGCGCGTGCCAATCCCGACGGTTACGGCGCGGTTTTCGGCCGGGCCATGTCTGGCTTTTCTGCGATTCAGTCCGCCTGGGCGCTCGTTTCAGGTCAAGGGGTCAGTCAACAAATCTTGACAGATGACTTCCAGGGAATGAAGGGGGAATGGCTCGACAAATTCCCATTGAAGAATCCTGGTGCGGTCTACCAAGTAAATCGCTCGAGACGACCGGCGGGAAGCAGATCATCTATGATGATGCGGACGGTCAGCGAGGCAAACACCGCAACACTACCTTGTCCCAGGCGCGCTCAGAAGGAGCGTTATCAAGATTTGTTGACTGACCCATTGACTGACCCCTTGACTGACCTTCAATTCCTGCGGATCCCGCTTATAGGAACGATAGATTGGCCGCTGCGGGGTCAAGCCCATGTACTGCAGAAGGCGACAGACCGCACTTTTACTCAATTCCACTTTCTTCTCTTTCTTCAACACTGTTCGAACGATGTTGAGCGTCCACAGACAGAAAACCAACTGAAACTGCCTTGGATCTCCCAATGTGATAGCCTCATAGAGCCACTGCATTGTTTCGGCACTAACCTTTCTAGCCTAGGTCGCCCACTGCGTCGACCCTCTTCTAAGGCGTGCCAGCCTCCAGCACGGTATCTGGCAAGCCAACCAAAGATAGTTCGCTGTGGCACTGCATATACTCTGGCTACCACACTTACTGGTTCACCTCGCATGACAGCCTCTACTGCATCCTTGCGTTTCTCATACTTAGCTGCTGCCTTTCCTACATCCATGCTCCTGACTAACATAACCTAACGTTATAATGCTAGCACTTTCGCAATAATTAATAGCGGCTTATCTGATGGTCACTCGGGGACGAGGGTAAAGAAGAGCCAAAGTGTCTCCATTCGTGGGCTTTCAGCAAAAGGCGCACCAAGCTTTGACATTCGCGGTTAGCGAAGTCCCCGTTCCTATGCCCGAGCCATCGCGGAGCTGAAACGCCGACGAGTAACGCCGGGTCTGCTGCCAATACTGCCGACGCTAAGTTGGGCTGATAACGGACCCGTAATTCACGTCTACACCCCCAGAAAGCCTAAAGAAGTGTCAGACAGAACAGAGAAGTGGAGCAGTGCTGCAGGCAAATCACTAGAGGTGCTTTACCCTTACGACTGCCGGCCACCCGGAAAGTCAGCGAAAAAGACAACGACAATACAGACTGGCTCAAAGCCGGTCACACCCTCCTTAAAGTCGTCACTGAACATCTGCAACGGCTCAACACCGAAAACATTCACATTGACCCAGCGCGAGAAGATGGGGCGTTTGTCGAAATGCTCCCTAACAGTCGCCAGTGCGCGTCTGCCTTTCCAATGTTGGCGTCAATATTAGGCTTAAATTGCTTCAACGAGCTCTGATTTCCACAGACGTAAAGCCTGCCCTTATAGACAGCAAACGCATCCGGACCTTCGACATCGCCCAATATTCCGAGAGTTGCCGCGTAGGAACAAAATCCACCGTAGCGCGGGGCATACTTTGCAATTATTCCAGCGAACAAGTACATCATCTCCACGATTATGAGGAGCCTCCAACTACCCTTAAGCAAGACTCCTTACGAAGTGATCGAAAAATATGGCAACCTTAGCATGGCTTCAATCCCGGTATCCATTTGTGAAGTGTTGCGTGATCAAATTGTTCGAGGACGCAGGCGGGTCATCCTCTCCGGATTTGGTGTCGGGCTGTCTTGGGCAACTTGCCTGCTGGATCTGGAAAACGTGTTCTGCAGCGAGGTAACAATTCCCGAGGCGAAAAAAGTGTAATCCAGAAATATGAAAATCAGTGAACCGATCGCCATCGTCGGTATTGGAGGGGTATTTCCAAAGGCTCTAACCGTCCGGGAGTTCTGGAAAAATATCCTCGAACGTGTCGATTGCATCGAGGATATCACGACGCGAGATTACCTGAATTATTGGAGGGTCGGGGATTACCTAGAATCCGGAACCCCTTATCAATAACAAGACCTACGCGCGAAAGGCAGGCTTTTTGCCGGAAATCGAGTTTGACGCGATGCGATTCGGCATTCCGCCCAAGAGCCTGGAGGCGCTCAGTACTGCTCAGCTTTACGCGCTCTATGTTGCGGACCAGACGTTGGCTGACGCTCGTCTTTCGATCGAAGAAACGACGCCGGAACAGCGCGCACGCACGAGCGTGATTCTTGGAGTGGGCGGGATGGGAAACACGGGCGTCCAGATTGCGCAACGAGCGACTGTTCCTGACTGGGCGCGGGTGCTCAGGCAATTGGAGCTTCCAGAGGAAGCTGTCCAAGCGATCATCGGCGAGTTGACTGCTCTTTACGCCAACTGGCCACAGGCGAACCCCAAAACCGTATTCGGTAATAACTCGGCGGGATTTTTGGAGGCTCCGTTTTCCTCGGCCAAGGCCACCAAGCGGGCAGGCAGCAACTTCACCCAATTGCATTTCTATGGCTTCAAAACACTTTCTCAAGCGGGTTGTCCTTGTTCCGATTTTATCGAGCCTTTGGCTAATTCCACAGGCACTGCGAGGGCAGCTCTACTGGGATATTCCCGCTGGCGGCCCGAGCGGTCCGTGGCATTTGACGAGTGCATTTTGGTCTGCAAGCTCGGTTGGGGGGGCAGACTACCTGGTTAAATGGATCGACTGCCGTTTTCTCTGCTACCAATCTCGGCGCAACAGGGAACTATACCGTAACTCTGGCTGCGAATGTGACGGGTCGGAGATCTCACCTACACGGGTGGAAATCTCGGAAGCGCACTCCGAATTGCTTTGATCCCGGGGAATACTATCACCATGGCAAGCTCGTTGATGAACGTGACGGTCGATACGTTCACGACATTAACCGTCGCTCCTGCAATTATCGGCCTCGGCAATCTGGTTCTCCAAAACGGCACGTTGGTCTTGACCGGCGCGAACACCTACAGCGGCGGTACAAGAATCTCGATGGGTACATTGGAGCTGGGCAACGGGAGCGAAACAGGTTCAATCGTCGGCGCGGTGGTCAACAACGATACCTTCAACATCTTCAATGCAAACACTGCGGGGATCACGACGATCACTAACAACTTCGGAACGACTAATTTCTTTAATGCGAGCACGGCCGGCAAAGCCGCCATTATTAACAATGGCGGGTTCACGGCATTCTTCAACGCGAGCACGGCCGGCAACGCCTCTATCACCAATAACGCCGGTGGGGAGACGGAATTTTTCAACGCAAGTACGGCCGCCCACTCCACCATCACCAATAACTCTGGCGGGGCTACGGTCTTCGAAGACACGAGCACGGCCGGCAACGCCACCATCACCACCAACTCCGGTGGTCTCACGTTATTTTTCGATGCGAGCACGGGAGGTAACGCCCGATTTATAACTAACGCTGGCGGCATCTTCGATGTGTCGAATCTGACTCCAGGCAGGATGACGGCCGGCTCAATTGAGGGCGCAGGCACCTACCAGCTGGGTTCCAAGGCGCTCACCGTCGGCCTGAACAATCTCAGCACAGTAGTTATCGGGACCATCGTCGACGGCGGGTTTAACGGTGGCTCGGGCGGTTCATTGATCAAGGTCGGCACGGGAACGCTCACGCTGACGGGGCTCAATACTTACACCGGTGGAACGAGCTTCAACGGGGGCATCGTTGCAGTAGATAGCGACGCCAACTTGGGGTCCGGAGGGCTCAGCTTCAACGGAGGAACCCTTCAATGCTCTAGGCGGTGAGTTTTTGGTCGATGCCGGCATCGCCTCGACCTTGAGTGGAGCGATCGGTGGAGTGGGCTCTTTGATCAAGGATGGCGCCGGGACATTGGCCCTGGCGGGCGCAAACACCTACACAGGTGGTACGGTACTGAACGCTGGGACACTGATGGTGAAAGAGCGCTCAGGGCTTGGGCCTTGGCGATGTCGTGGTAAACGGAGGAACTCTGAATGCCGACCTACAGCCGATCAACGTAAAGGGTAACTACACTCAAAACGCCGGAGGGACCTTGCAATTGCACGTGGCCGGCGCCAGCCCTGGCCAGTACGACTCGTTGAACGTCGACGGTAATGCCGCTCTTGGTGGCACATTGCAACTGATCTCGCTTGGGTTTCAGCCCAAGGCCGGTGACCATTTGACTCTGGTAATTACCGGCGGGGTGGTCTCGGGGCGCTTCGCACAATTTGTAGATCCATTTGCTACCGGGCCGGGATTTACTTTAACCGGCCTTATCTACGGACAGAGCTCGGTTCTACTGGAGTTTCGCACTGCTGCCTCATTCGCGCTTACCCCTAATGAGTTGGCGGCGGCGAACCTGATTGATGCGGTCCATCTAGATCCAGGGGCGGCGAAACTGATTTCCTTCCTCAATCAGGAGCCTTTTTTCAATCTAATCTGCGAGGTGACTTCGAGAAAATCTCACCAGATGGTCTGACGGCGTTTTATGAGATCGGCTTTTCGAACGCGAACATTCAAAGGCTGAACCTGGAAGGCCGACTGGACGATATCCGCAACGGATCTAACGGGTTCACTTCCAACATAAAGGTCAACGGCGCTACGGTGAATCTGGAGGGCAAAGCCGGCGCAGACGGGAAATCCTCAAAAGGCGTCGTGGAACCGGTCCTCCAGCCCGGTCTCGAAAACCGCTGGGGGGGTGTGGGTGACTGGATTCGGTGACTTTGTCAATGTGGACGGCGATGGGAATGGGCAGGGTTACAACTTCACCACTGGCGGAGTCAGCCTGGGCATCGATTACCGTTTCACCGATCAACTGGCGATCAAGGTGCTGGGAGCCTACTCGCATACCTGGACCTCTCTCAACCCGAGTGGTCATATCGATGTCGATAGCGGACGAGGCGGGTTGTACGCGACCTGGTTCAACCATGGGATCTATCTGAATGGAGCCATTTATGGCGGCCACAATACCTATGATTCGAGCCGTGCCGGCCTTGGAGGACTAGCCACCGGCGGCACTGAGGGAGCGGAGTGGAGCACCTTTATCAGCGGTGGGTATGACTTCCACTTTGGCCCTTTGACCGTAGGTCCGATCGCCTCGCTTCAATAGACCGACCTGGGCATTGACGATTTTAGCGAAAAAGGCTCGCTTGCGCCTTTAGCGATCCATTCGGGCTCTGCCGAGTCGCTCCGGAGCGACGTGGGCTTCAGAGCCTTCTACCAATGGCAGATCGGAAAGATGCTAATCGAGCCATCGATCAAAGCGGCTTGGGAACATGAGTACAAGTATTCCGCAGTTCCGATCGCTGCTGGTTTTGCCGGGATTTCCGGCCCCTCGGCGACCTTCCTCGGCCCCGACGAGGGTCACGATAGCGCGGTCGTGAGCGCCGGAGTCTCGGTTCAATTGACGCCTGCTATTTCAACGTATGTCAACTACGACGGGCAGCTTGGGCGTGGAAACTACGATTCAAACGCCGCCACCGGCGGAGTCAGAATCACCTTTTGAGGAATTTTCAGCGCCATAGGAGCGCCAGCACCAACCAAGGATCAAAATCCCGCCGTCATCTATACTCGATATTGGGTGAAGAACTCCTCCGGCATCGCGACGGCAGGCAAAAACCGCTGGACGGTGGCGACTTTCGCCCAGACGTAGCTGGTGCAATCCGTCGATCAACCGAAAAGGTCGCGGCCGAGCCAAGCCGCATCAATGCTAGAACGTCGCGGCGCAACTTTTAATCAACGATACCCAGCTCCTAATCGATCGTAAGCGCGATCCGGAAGCGGCCGTGGCGCCGCATGCGTCTGATCATTTTCATATCGGACGCTGCAGCCCGCTTCGTTGCTATTCCGCAACTGCTGATCGCGCCCGAAGTCCGCCACTTTCTGTGCCGTCGCCGTCACCGATTCCCAAAACATTTTCCCGAATTGGGGATGAATCCGCGACTCATCAACCAAAAGCCACACGAAAAGGAAAATCAGCAATAGGCCTCGGATGATCCCAAATACAAACCTAAAAAACAAAATCCCGAGCAGTGAAATGACGAAGATCATTGTTTCCTTTCAATAATCACGTTTCTCGCAAAAATAGCGCCCAAAACTGCATGCGCAAGCCCCGTGCTGTTCTTGAACTTCTACGCGACAGCGGGTCGATCTCGGAGACCGAGGACTGGCGTTGGCCTCCGGAGAAGTTCCTTTCGCCAAGAGTTTCCGCGCTGCCTGCCGGTCGCCAGCCTCGAAACAAAACCACGAATAGGCTGACGGACTCTCGTGTTCCTCGATCAAATCTCCCAAAAGCTTCAGGTAATCAGCCTCCGCCTCGTTCTCGGCTCGAAGCGCAGTCCAGTCGGCTACTTCGGTTGCACTTTGGAGTTCGGCCTGGTCATGATCGACTGTCAGATGCCGGAACTCGACGGCTACAAGGCCACGCAAACCATCCGCAAGCGAGAGCAAGCCCTGGATGGGAGTTGCCCATCTACTCCGTCTCGGCTGACGTCTCGTCTGTATCCCGATTGTAATGCAGGATAAACTTGGAAATCTCCGATAGCCTGCAATTCATCCACACCACGGGCGCACCTTCGTCCACCCAAACAATCTTAATGTCCCACTTCGCCGCCTTCGCACCCTCATTGAAGCTAATGTTCAGCGTCTCCCCATTCTCCAGCGGGCTGCTACTGAGGTTCTCACTCCATGTATCCGTGCTATGCGGAGCAACATATACCTCTTTGATCCCATACCCCGTCTTATTCACCAGGGAAAAGTCGAGATTGTCGTTGCCCGCATAAGCGGAAGTATTCTGCAGCGTGAAAAAAGCCAGAAAGGCCATCCAACCAGCGAGTAGATATTTTATCATGATTCTGATTCTGAGTTATTATTCTTAAGTTTAGACCCATTTAGGGCTGACAGCGCGTCACCCATCACATGCCCGATCCCGTTCTCTTCCCCAAATATTTGTGACGACGCGGCCGATTATAAAATGGCCGTCGCTTCAATTGTCGCTTAAGACGATTCAGCGGCCCCCAAGCTTTGAGGCGGCTGACCAACAAGGTTAGACGGCGAAGGATCTTTTGGCCTTCAAGTGCGAACTTGATCGGCGACGCGCCAGCGCCCGGTCTCCGAAATAACATGTATTTTGCCGGGGGTCAGTTGGCTGTTTTGCAAGGCGTCCGAGCCGGACTGGCGGTCCGAGCCGGACTGGCGGTAAAAGGCCCATTCTGGCCATACGATGGCAATTCGTCCGCCGCGATTCCTTTCTGAGAGGGAGCTTTTCAGGTTTGGTCGCGATTGTTACTTCGTTGCGGAATTCATCCACCGCGAGAGATTCAGGCATTGAGGGAGCTTCTTCAGGAGTTGAGGCGGGCAGTGGTGGCTCACTCGCGCTCCGCGAAAGCTACCGCCTTGAGCTGCCTGGCACGTTCCAGGGCTGGCTTTGCTGGGTCAATTGCGGGTCTTTTCATAAATCAGATTGCGGCCACTCCTTGTGTGGGCGCGGAATTTATTATAGAGAGCGATTTTTTTTGGCGCATCCGAGCTCCTTCAACCGGGCATAGGTCGTTTCTGGTTCCATTCCGCCGAATCGCCGCCACTAAGCCGAATCCACGATTTGTCATCGCGACTAAAGTCAAACAAACGGCCTTGTCGGATTCTGTACCCGTGAACAGAGTTTCCAAAAAAGTCCGTTAGGACGAGCAGCTTCTTAAGATTTAAGGCCGAATTGGTTGCATTTAAACACCGGCCTTTCTAGTGTAGTGCTGCACAAATAACTAGACATTACGGGTTGGCGCGATATTGTGATCTTCAATGAAGACGTCGCGTCAGTGCGTCAATCTGGAAGAACCGCAACGGCAATTACTGGAACAATGGGTGCGCGCTCACAGCACGCCTCAGCAAGTAGCCAAGCGCTGCCGAATCATTCTGCAAAGCGCCGGCGGAAAACCAGATCGAGCGATTGCCATCGATTTGGACATCAACCGGCACACCTGTCGGCTTTGGAGAGAGCGTTTTGTTGAGTGCGGAGTTGACTGCCTGTGGGATGTAGAAGCCGGTCGGGGGCGCAAAGTGCAGGCTGGTTTAGCTCAGAGAATCGTCGAAGCCACCCTTCACTCCAAGCCTGCAGGGCAAACACATTGGACCACGCGAAAGCTGGCCAAGGAGCAGGGAGTTCATGCCAGCACTGTGGCGCGAATCTGGCAGGAGCACGAACTCAAACCACATCGGCAAAAGACCTTCAAACTCTCGCGTGACGCAAAGTTCGTCGAAAAGCTCCTCGACGTCGTCGGGTCTATCTCAATCCTCCTCAACACGCCATCGTGCTCTGTGTCGATGAAAAGTCTCAGATTCAAGCCCTGGATCGCACTCAGCCCGGCTTGCCGCTGAAAAAGGGTCGCTGCGGCACCTGGACGCACGACTACGTCCGACACGGAACAACGACCTTGTTTGCGGCGCTCAATGCCGCCAGCGGTAAGGTAAGCGGCGAATGTTATCCGCGTCATCGCCATCAGGAGTTCATCAAATTCTTGCGCCAGCTGGATAACGAATTTGAGCCGGATCTGGAATTACACTTGATCATGGACAACTACGGCACACACAAACATGAGAAGGTGCGCCACTTTCTGGATCGCCATCGGCGCTTCAAAGTTCATTACATCCCAACCAGTTCGAGTTGGCTCAACTTGGTGGAACGCTGGTTTGCCGAACTCAGCGGCAAGGCCGTACGGCGAGGCAGCTTTGCCAGTGTGCCTGACTTAATTGAAGCTATCTTCGACTTCATTGCACAATGGAATGAAGAGCCGAGCCCATTCGTCTGGACAGCCAAAGCGGAGGACATCTTGGCAAAGATTGAAAGGTGTCGTCAGCGGTTGGAGGAAATCTCTCCAGGATGCACAAAACCGAAAAGAGGGCTAACGAAAGCCGCATGAATCCTATGTATAGTTATTTATGCGACAGTACACTAGCGATCTGATCCGCGATCAACTTTGCCGTTTGCTTAACGTTCCTTTCGAGGCCGTTCCTCGAACGAACAAACTTGATCGCCATAGCGTAGGGATTGTGTGATGCCGCAGCGATCGCAACTCCGCCGGGAGCTTTGGAGTTTTCCTTATTGGTTCCAAACAAGAGAATTGGTTTTTGTCTACCGTTTTGGATTCCATCCAGAGTTACCTCGACCTGTACTACTGGCGAGCCGGCACCGAAGCCAATCTCGGAACTCGCGACCCGACTGCCCTGTTCGAGCGTCTTATACCTGCCTTTCACGACCCATCCCGTCTTCGGCGCAACTCCTATCGACGCCCGCTGCGCGTTGAGTTGCCTGGCCTGCAAATCCTGAACGATCGAATCTGCCATGAGATTGACCAGCGATTGAGCGCGACCTTTCGAGCTGGTGTCACGGCCACGCAGACTGTCTAATCGCTGTCGCAAGAGACCTCCCTCCTGCATCCGCTCTTGCAAAGGATTTGAAGATTGCACCTGGCTTGGATCCAACACGAAATCGGTGATATAGATGGCTGCCGGTTTTGGCAGAGCGTTACCGACTTGACTCTCGTGCGTTAGCCGAGCTCGGCCAAGTTGGCCAAAGCTCACCACCGGAGCGAGTACAATAAGCGTTCCGAAGATAATAGCCTGGAGGCAACAGACGTTTAAATTTGGACGGAGCCGAGATACATTCGCAACCCTTAGCCAGTCGTTGCTCAGCAGAAAGTTCATGGGAGCGCACCTTATGGCAGGGGTTTAACCTTCAGTCAATCCCAAAAACCGTTCAGGTTAGAGGATCTCCGATATATTTACCTTCTCGCCAGAGCACAACCTTTGAAGGCTTGCGAAGAGAATGCGCCAAACGCTACGGGAGAGCGAAAAGCGCTTCCGAGCGCTCGTGGAGAATAGTTGGAATGCATCACGACACTCTCCGCCGGCGCGACGATCCATCACATCAATCAGGGCGTCACTCGAGCTTTCGGCTTCGGCGTCGAAGAAATTAGTCGGGCGAAATGCGTTCACGGTGATCCATCCCGACGACGTGCAATCCGTGCGGGAGGCGTTCGCTCGGCTGTCGAAGAATCCGGGTAGGAACGTGATCATTGAGCATCGCATCCGCCACAAGGACGGTTCATGGCTTTG
Source organism: uncultured Verrucomicrobiae bacterium (assembly GCA_963782115.1). Lineage (GTDB taxonomy): Bacteria > Verrucomicrobiota > Verrucomicrobiia > Chthoniobacterales > JAFAMB01 > JAFAMB01. Next base: position 408,069 of record CAWAIK010000021.1, on the reverse strand, counting down.
GATCGAGGCAGTAGCCACGAACCTGGTGGCCGAGCCCGGAGTGAACACGATCGTCTGCAATTATCAGGACATTACAAGAAGAAGGCAGGTGGAGGAAAGCGAGGAACGCTTCCGTGTCAGGGCCAATGCCTGGCGGTGGGTATGTCGTTTAGTGAGAGGAAGAAGAATCTTTTTGCGGGCATTTGTTTAGCAATTTTTTATCCTCGCGGGCGTGAGTAAAACTCTGCGACTGCCTAACTGCGACCAACAAGCCTTATTAGACCAAGTCCAAGTGCGGCTTGTGGAGCGCGCCGAACTGGAGCGTTTCAAACAATTGCTCGATGAGCATCACTATCTGGGAAGCCTCAAAGCGGTGGGCGAACGCCTCCACTACGTGGCCACCGATGCCCAAGGTCAATGGCTGGCCTTGCTGGTCTTCAGCGCTCCAGCCAAGCACCTCAAGCATCGCGACCAATGGATCGGATGGAGCGCTGCTCAACGCCACCGTCGCCTGAGCCTGGTGACTAACAACAGCCGCTTCCTTATCCTGCCCGAGCGCTCCGTGCCCAACCTGGCGAGCAAGGTGCTGCGCCTGACCCTGGATCGCCTTCCCACCGATTGGCAGAGCTCTTACGGCCATCCGGTGTTGGTGGTCGAAACCTTCGTCGATGTTGCCCAGTTTTGCGGTACAGTTTATTCGGCCAGCGGCTGGAGCGAACTGGGCCAGACCGACGGCTGGGGCCGTCATCGGCGCGATTACTACGTTAAACACGACCAGCCCAAACGCCTCTTCTGCCGCCAACTGTTCAAAAACGCCCGCCGCAGTCTTCAGGCCGAACATCTCAAGCCAGCGTTGGCGGTGGTCGAACAAAAGGTGTCGTCACCCTGCACGCGTACGGTGAAGGAAATCCGCTCGATGGTCGAACACTTCAAGGCCGTGCCAGACTTTCGCGGGCGCTTCGAGTCCTATCCGCTGTGGTCGATGTTAACGATCCTTCTTTTAGCCACTCTCTGCGGTGCTCCGCGCGGGCAAAAGGATATCGCCAAGTTTGCGCGGGGCTTGAGCCAAGCGCAACGCCGGGCTCTTGGCATCCGGCGTAACCCAAAAGGCAAGTATCCTGCTCCGACACAGCCGACCTTTTGCCGTCTGCTCCAGCGGGTCGATGCCCGTAGGGTGGAGGAAGTCATTTTAGCCATCCAGGAGCAAATGCGCGGCTCGGCGCCCAAAGATCAATTGATCGTACTGGATGGCAAGGAACCCAGGCACGGCAGCGGCGCCTCGATTTTGAGCGCGGTCACCGTACCGAGCCAGCATTACTTGGGCAGTGCACTGGTCGACCAAAAGACCAACGAGATTCCCGTGGCGCGAGAGTTATTTAATCGCCTGGAGCTCGAAGGCCGGTTGGTCTCGTTGGACGCCTTACACACCCAGGACGAAACCGCGCGCGCGCTGGTCTTGGAACACGGGGCCGATTATCTGCTAACAGTCAAAGGGAATCAACCCACCGTGCGCGAACAGATCGAAACCCTCGTTGCCGCCCCTCAGGGCGATTTTCCCCCCTCATGAGCCGACGCCCACCAAGGCTCGCGTGCAGGAAATCAACAAAAGCCGCAAAGAAAGCCGCAGTATTGTCACCGCGCCAGTCACCGGTGAACAGGTCTGCTTCCCATTGGCCGAGCAGGCTGCTCTGCTGTTGCGCCAGACCGAAGGACGCAAAGACGAACTGGTGGCGCTGATCACCAGTGTCGAGGCCTCACGACTCCATGCGACAAACTGGATGCGTCTGAACCGGGATGCCTGGGGCATCGAGAGCGGTTTGCATCAGCGCTTGGATATCTCCCACAACGACGACCGCTGCCGGGTGCGCAACGACAACGCTATGTTGGTTCTCGGAATGATCCTGCGCTTGAGCAATAGCCTCTTCATGCAATGGAGTGGGTACAAGCGACGCCCAGACCATGTCACCACCACCGATTTCCAATCCGCCTTGTCCGAAGACCACCACCGTCCGGCACTCTGCCTAGCCTTGAGCAAATATCCCAACCTCAAACGACTCTCATGAATTGGCGCTGCTTCCGTGTCGAGCTGAAGACCTCGCCAATTGATCTTTTCAACCAGGACCGCGATTTGCGTTAACCGAGAACTTGCTGCTGGAACGCCCCGGCTAGCCTGAACTTCGATCGCTTGATTGATCGGAGGCCCGCATAAAGGGTTCACGGCGAAAACCGATCATATGAAAATCGAATCTGAAGGCTTTGATGGCTTTTAGCGCGCCGCTTTTTGCCACATTCGCTGGCGACTGCAAAGTAGACGCGCTACGGGTTTGTACCTACCATGACGGTGTGCCCATTGACGTTGCCATTTCGGAGCGGAGAGCGCGGGACCAGGTTGAGACTTTGGATCAAAACAGCCAATTGATCACCCAGGATGCTTCGCCCGAGGCTAAGATCAAGCTGTTCCGGTCTCTGTTTCGTGGGAGAACGGACGTTTTTCCCGTCCGGTTCGAGAGCCAAAGAACCGGAAAGGTCGGTTATTCGCCGGCGTGTGCAAACGAATGGGTTCGGGGTGTCTGTGAGAAGCCTAGAATCAGGTGTGTCGATTGTCCAAACCAGCGTTTTATTTCGGTCACCGATGAGGTCATTCGATGGCATCTTTCAGGGCGAGATAGTCAAGGTCGGGATTTCGTCATGGGCGTTTATCCCATGCTTCACGACGAGACGTGTCATTTCCTGGCAGCCGATTTCGACAAAGAGCACTGGCTGGAAGACGCGGGCGCTTTCCTCGACACCTGCCGCCGGCTCTCCTTGCCGGCTGCCCTGGAACGGTCGCGTTCCGGGAACGGCGGTCACGTCTGGCTTTTCTTTGAAGAGGCCGTCTCTGCGACCCTGGCGCGCAAACTGGGTTCACATATTCTCACCGAGACGATGGAACGTCGCCCGGAGGTTGGCTTCGGCTCCTATGATCGGCTTTTTCCGAATCAGGATACTTTGCCCAAAGGAGGGTTCGGGAATCTGATTGCCTTGCCTTTACAAAAGCATGCGAGGCAACGGGGAAATACCGTTTTTATCGACGAACAATTCGAGCCATATGCGGATCAATGGTCACTTCTGGCGCGGCTGCGAAGAATCAGCCGGGTGCAAGTCGAAACCCTGGTCCGCGATGCCGAAGCCAAGGGACGAGTCATCGGAGTGCCGATGGCTGTAACCGATGAGGATGACGATCGGCCGTGGACGGCGCCGCCCTCGCGCCGTTATGAGCCATCTATCCTTGAGCCGCTGCCGGAGAGCCTGGAACTGATTCTCGCGGATCAAATCTATATTGCTCGGAAGAACCTGCCGCCCACGCTGCGAAACCGTTTGCTTCGCCTGGCGGCGTTTCAAAACCCTGAATTCTACCGGGCGCAATCGATGCGCCTTGCGACCTACGGAAAACCGAGAATCATCCATTGCGCGGAGGAGCACCCACTGCATTTCGCTCTGCCACGTGGCTGTCTTGATGAGGCGAGGCGCGCTCTTCAGGAACTGAAGATCAAGACGGTTGTTCGCGATGAGCGCTTCGGCGGGATTCCCCTGCAGGTGTCGTTTTGCGGCGTGTTACGGCCGGAACAGCAAGAGGCTGCAGAGGCAATGCTCGGGCACGACACCGGCGTTCTGGCCGCTACGACGGCTTTCGGTAAAACCGTGTTGGCTGCCTGGCTCATCGCGCAACGCCGTGTGAACACCATGGTCCTTGTGCATCGCCGCCAGCTCATGGAACAATGGATCGGGCGTTTGTCCGAATTTCTCCGCGTGGAAGCCAAGACCATCGGACGCCTCGGAGGCGGGCGAAAAAAGCTGACCGGCATACTGGATGTGGCGCTCTTGCAAAGCCTCGTCCACAAGGGCACAGTCGATGATCGAATCGGAGATTACGGTCACCTGGTGGTTGATGAATGTCATCACCTTTCCGCTCGGGGCTTCGAACTGGTCGCGCGCCGGGCTAAAGCAAGATTCGTGACTGGTTTGTCTGCCACGCTTACGCGCAAAGACGGCCATCACCCGATCATCTTTATGCAATGCGGGCCGGTGCGGCATCGTGTTGATGCGAAAAAGCAAGCGGCAGCCAGGCCCTTCAGTCACCGGGTATTTGTCCGCCCGACCGGCTTCCGCCCCACGAGTGAGCCGGAGGATGATCCTCGCCTGGAATTTCACAGGCTCTGCGAGGCGCTGCGAAATGAAGATGCGCGTAACGAAATGATTTGCGCTGATGTATTGGGCGCGGTGCGCGAAGGTCGCTCGCCTTTGCTGCTCACTGAACGGGTTGAACATGTGCTGCGCCTCGCTCAACGATTGTCGGACAAGATTCCACACGTGATCACTTTGCAGGGCGGCATGGGGCGGAAAGATTTGCGAGGCGCTCTGGATAGCCTCGCTCACATTCCAGACACGGTTGGCCGCGTGATTCTGGCCACGGGGCGCTACATCGGCGAAGGATTCGACGATCCCCGTTTGGACACCTTGTTTCTGACTTTGCCTGTTTCGTGGCGAGGAACGATCTCTCAGTATGTGGGCCGCTTGCATCGTCTCCATGGAGGCAAGCGCGAAGTCCGTGTTTATGACTACGCGGACCTGGACGTTCCAATGCTCGCCAAGATGTTCGATAGGAGATGCCGTGGCTACGAATCGCTCGGCTACACGATCCTACTGCCGGCGAGCGCCGTCCCCGGATGGCCGGTCGAAGTGCCCCTGCCGATTGATCCGGAGTGGAAGCGAGATTACGCCGCGAGTGTTCGCCGGCTCATTCGAGACGGCGTGGAGACGCCCTTGGCGAACCTTTTTGTCCATGCCGCCCATTCGCCATCTCCAGACGAAGAGGGTGCCGATCGCGCCCGGAGCGCCAGCGAGGCTTTCCTGTATCGCCGGTTGGAAACATTGCCGAAAACGGCCGGTCGCTTTCGACTAAACGTGGAGCTGCCAATTCCCTTTGATGCCTGGGGGCGGATGGAGGTGGACCTCTTTTGTGCGGATTCCCGCTTGGTAGTCGAACTGGACGGAGCACAACATTTGGCTGACGCTGAAGCTTACCGCCGCGACCGGAGGAGAGACGCAATGCTGCAGCAGCATGGATACTTCGTCCTGCGATTTCTGGCGGAAGACGCAGGAAAGCGGCTCGATCATATTCTCGACACCATCCTGTCGATATTAGCCCATCGACGGGAGGATCTCGGGTGATGGCGCGTTAAGTGTTGAATGAGTTGCGAAAGTTGAAACCAATAGTTTTGATCACCGTCTCTTTTTCATGAGGCCAATGCTTGAGCGCACAAGTGCATCCAAGAAGACACAGCTATGACACTGGATTTGGAGCGATTCGAACAAACGCCACTAAACCGAGAGCCATTCGAGTACCTCGTCGTGCCCGAGTTCGTAAAGCCGCAGGTGCGCGAAGGAATTAGCGACGACTACCCGAAGGTAAATAGGGCCGGCAGTTTCCCGCTTAGCGAATTAAAATTTGGTCCAAAGTTTAAAGAATTGACCGACGATCTCAATGGCCCCGAGTTCTGTGCAGCGGTTGGGCGCAAATTTTCAATCGATCTCACCCACCGGCCTACAATGATCACTGTGCGTGGCCGTTGCTCGGAAAAGGACGGAAAAATCCACACCGACTCAAAGACGAAACTCATCACGGTGCTGCTTTATCTGAACTCGAAATGGGAAAGCGACGGTGGACGGCTGCGATTGCTGCGATCGGAGGCCAATCTTGATGACGTAGTGGTCGAGCTGCCGCCGGTAGCAGGAACTCTCCTCGCGTTCAAGCGGAGCAATAACTCTTGGCACGGCCACAAGCCATTTGCCGGCGAGCGGCGCGTGATTCAGCTCAACTGGGTGACGGACGAGGAGGTCGTACGCCGCGAGCAGGGGCGGCATCGTTTCTCAGCGACGATGAAAAAAATCTTTGGACCGCTTTCGCCTCGTCATCGATGAAGTAGGGACCGCTGGTCTTTGTAGAATGTCAGCTGGTTCGGATTGAAAACTGAATTGCTTCGTTCCCAAAACTTCTCCCGGATCCTGCTGATCAAGCCCTCCGCACTGGGCGACGTCGTAGACACGATCCCGGTGTTACCGAAATTGCGCGCTCGCTTCCCCACTGCCCGGATCGACTGGCTCATTACGCCGCAGAACGCCGGGTTGGTACGTCATCACCCCGACCTTTCGGGCGTGGTGCTTTTTGACCGCCAGAAGATTGGGCAATTTGGCCGGAATTGGAATGCAACGACGGAACCGCTACGACTGCTCAGACAGCTCTGGCAGGCCCGCTATGAGTTGGTAATCGATTTGCACGGTCAAATGCGCTCCGCACTCATAACGCTCGCGACCGGTGCGCCCGTGCGCGTCGGTTTTGACCGGCCTATCCGCCGGACGCGACCTGTTTCAGAGCATCATGCCCTTCGTAATTTTCCCAGCCACGGATGGTCCGGCGCGCGCGAAGGATCCTGGGTCGCTTACTCACATCGCATCCCGATTCCCAGGCTCGATATCCACGCAATCGATCGCTACTTATGGCTCAAACCAATACTCGGTCTGGACGATTCCCCGATTGATTCCCGAATCTATTTGTCCGTCGAGAGTGAGGCGGTCGCGGAACAGTTGCTTGAACAATTTGGATTGCAACAATTCGGCGCATTGGTTCCCGGCACTCTATGGGAGACGAAGCACTGGCATCCAGAGCGATTCGCGGAAGTCGGGCGATGGCTTAAAAGACAGGGGTTCGAGGTAGTGGTCTTGGGCAGGAAACACGATCGAAGGCGTTGCGAGCAGATTACACAGCTCTGCCCTGGCGCGATCGATTTTTCGGGCCAGACCACTCCGGGCGAGCTGGCGGCCATTGTGAAGCGAGCAACAGTATGCGTGACCAACGATTCCGGCGCGATGCATCTGGCCGTCGCCCTCGACCGTCCAGTGGTAAGCGTATTCGGACCGACCAATCCAGTTCATATCGGTCCGTATGATCGCCCCCAAGCCGTCGTGCGCGCCGATTTGCCTTGTTCGCCGTGTAATTTCCGCCGGCTGTCGCAATGCCCGCACGGTCACGCATGCATGACACAGGTGAGCGCAGCAATGGTGATCGAGCGGGTCGAGTCGGCGCTCAGAGTCCGATAAGCGGCACCGGCCCTGCGCGCTTTAGGCCGGGGTCCGCTGGCGTTTAAAGGCCGTGATTGTCTTTTTGGTCTGAAAATTGAAAGACTAGTGAAAGCGAATTTCGCAGCAGTCTATGTCATAAGTAAACGGCTGACCCGAATGGCACTAAGTCAAGGCGGATTTAGGATGTTTTACCGCCCCGAAGGCAGTCTGGAGTTTGGCCATTACAAGAGCTATTTAGGCCACGGGGTAAGGCGAGACGCCTTACTTACTGTTGCGGGCAAACCGGGAGGGTTTGCTTACGGAAGAGGGTAAGGCGGGACGCCTTACTTACGACGGCGGGCGAACCGGGGTTGTTTGATTACCCCTTCCATCGCACTATGTCCCGCCTATCCGCCGTAGGTAAGGCGTCCCGCCTTACCTTCCTGGGTTCAAACCTTGGGCTGAGTTCTCCAACCCCCTTCGGCTTCGGGGCAATAAAACTAGCCTTATCTTCGCGCCATTCACGGCTGACCCCGGCTGACCCCAAGATCAGGAGTTCTCGCGCTTGTTGAGCTGGTCGATCAGGACGGCTGCGACGATAAGGATCCCGATAGCGATCTGGAGGATGAAGGGGTTGATGCCGAGGAGGTTTCCGCCGTTCCTCAGGGTTGCGATGATCAGCGCGCCCAGGACCGTTCCGAGGATGGTCCCTTCTCCTCCCATGAGGCTGGCCCCACCCACCACCGCGGCGGCGATGGCGTCCAGTTCGTAGCCTTCTCCCGCGGTTGGGATCCCGTTTGCCAGGCGGGAGGTGTAAAGGATTCCAGCTATGGAAGCGGCCAGCGCCGAGAACGCGTACACGCCGTAGACGGTGCCGCGGATGTTGATGCCACTCAAGCGGGCAGCCTCCGGGTTGCTGCCGAGGGCGAACACGTTCCTCCCGAATCGGGTCAGGGTGGTCATCACCACCGACAGGGCGATGACAACGAGCCAGACGAAAAACAGGGAGGGCACCCAGAGGATGTCGATCTGGGCGAATTTTAGGAAAGGCCTCGGCAGGCCGGCGATCATCCGGGCATCCGAGATAAGCATGAGGAGTCCCCGAACCGCCGTCATCATGCCCAGGGTGGCAATGAAGGGAGGCACGCGCCCATCGTGGATCAGCACCCCGTTGAGAACCCCGAGGGCAGCGCCTGCCGCCAAGGCGAGAAGGATGGAGGGGATGATGGGCACCCCGTGGGTCATCAGCAGAGCAACCAGGACGTTGCTGAACCCGACTATGGAGCCAACGGAGAGGTCGATGCCCGCCGAGATGATGACAATGGTCATTCCGATAGCCACCACACCGATGATTGCGACTTGGCGCACCAGGTTCGAGAGGTTGTTGAACGTCAGAAAGCTCGGAGATGTGAAGGAGAGAATGACGAAAAAGGCGAACAGGATGAGGATGAGGATTCCTTCCGCAACGCCCGTGCGGAAAAACTTCACGACCCTCGACAGCAGGAGAGTCCAAGTATGCGATCGATCTGAGCCCGGGTTGAGCGTACTCACGGTTTCCCTCCATTGCCGCTGTCCACAATGCCTGAGGCCAGGCGCAGGATCTTTTCCTCGTCAAACTCGCTTCGCCGGGGAGTACCCGTCACGTTCCCTTCGTAGACAACGATGATCCGGTCGGCGAGGCCCATGACCTCGGGCAAGTACGAGGAAACCAGGATGATAGCGTTGCCCTTGGCAAGGAGCGCCTCGATGAGTTTATAGATCTCCACCTTCGCACCGATATCGACTCCCACAGTTGGCTCATCAAAGATGAAGATATCGCTGTCGCGGGACAGCCACTTGGCCACTACCACCTTCTGTTGGTTTCCTCCGCTTAAGTTGCGCACCTTCTGCTTGATCGACGGCGTGCGAATGGTGAGGTCCGAGACGAATTGTCGAGCGCGGGAGGCCTCCCGACGCAGGTTCACGAATCCGGCCCGGGCGATCAGATCATAGGAGGCGAGGTTGACGTTGATGTCCACCCCCAAGGACATGGCCAGACCCGCGATCTTGCGGTTTTCGGGAAGCAGGCCGATGCCCGCGCGGATGCCCTGCCGGGGTGAATGAATGGGTGCCCGACGTCCCCTGATTCTAATCTCCCCGCGGTCGAAAGGATCCGCGCCGAAGATGGAGCGAAGGATCTCGGTCCGCCCGGCGCCCACCAGTCCAAAGAATCCCAAGATCTCGCTCTGGTGGAGATCAAAGTCGACGTTTCGAAAGCGTGGCTCGCGCGTGAGTCCACGCACCTCCAGGACTTTCTCCCCCAGCTTCGGGTGATGGATTGAGTACATTTCTCCAACGCTGCGGCCGACCATCTTGGTAATGATAGTGTCCTGGTCAGTTTCTGACACTTTGAGGCCGTCCACCCGTTCTCCATCCTTCAGGATGGTCACCCGATCACAGGTGGCGAAAATCTCCTCCAGCCGGTGCGATATGTAGATGATGCCGACGTTTTTTTCCTTCAGCTTCCTGATCAGACCAAAAAGCTCGTTCACTTGCTCGTTCGTCAGGATAGCGGTCGGCTCATCGAAGACGATGAGCTTGCTTTCCTCGTAGACAGCCTTGGCGATGGTCACCATCTCCTGCTCGGCGGGAGGGAGATGGCGCACGAGCATCCGCGGATCAATGGATAGGTCCAAGTCTTCCAGAGTCTTGCGAGTCACTTGGTGTACTTTTTTCCAATCGATCAATCCGAGATGGGTGCGGGGAAGCTTCCCCAGGAAGAAGTTTTCGCCTACCGACAGGTGACGGGCCAGCATGACGTCTTGGTAGACAGCCGCCATTCCATGTGCCTTGGCCTGCACGGGATTATGGATCTCCACCTCTTTCCCGTCGATGGTGATGGCGCCGGCGTCCTTCGAGTATGCTCCCATTAAGATCTTGATGAGAGTGGATTTGCCCGCGCCATTCTCGCCGACCAATCCATGGACCTCGCCCGCCTTGACGCTGAGGCTCACCCCCTTCAGGGCCTGGACCCCGGGGAAGCTCTTGTGGATGTCCGTCATGGAGACGATGGCTGCGCCGGACTGTTCTGCCATGCTGTTGATTCCCGATCGGATAAAACAAAAGCGCGGTCCATCCATGGCTCCCGCATGCACGCGGTAGCTTGGGGGGGCCGCGTATTGACCCTGCTCTGCTCCGGTTACCTCTTCAGTCGGGTCGGATCCAGAAGATCCAGGATATTCTTGTCGTTCATGTTCGCCTTGGTGACGGCGATGACGCCGGTGTCAACGTACTTTGGAACTGTTCCGCCATCGAGGAGCGTTACCGCTGTCGCGCAGCCCTTGTACCCCATTCCGTAGGGATCTTGCAGGATGAGGGCCTTCAGGGCGCCGGATTTCAGGGCGCTTACCTCTTCCGGATCGGAATCGTAGGCTACCGCAACAACTTTATCCCCCAGGTTGCGCTCGGTGATCATGCGGGCAACTCCGTCTCCGGTGTGATTATTGTCGGCGAAGATGCCGATCAACTTGTCGCCTTGGGACGTCCCGATGTCCTCTGAGGCCGCAAGCGACCTGGCTATGTCATTATCCGTGAAGCGCGTCTCCAACACGTTGACGCCCGGAGCGATCTCCTTCATACGGTCGCGGAACCCCTGGTCACGGTCCGTGAGCACCTGGATGCCTGCCATGGCGCTGACAAGGCCGATGGTGCCCTTAAGCGGTACTCCCTTGGTCTTCAGGCCGGCGACCATCTGATCCGCGCAGAGAGCGCCTCCAACCTTATTGTTGGTCGCCAGGAAAGCAGGGATTTTGTCCGAGTGGACCTTGTTGTCAATGGTGACGACGGCAATTCCCTGGTCGATCGCCTGTTCCAGGGCGGGCACCGTGGAATCCGAGCTTGTGGACGCGATAACGATTGCGTCGGGTTTCTTCGAGACGATGTCCTCGAGGAGGGACACCTGCTTGTCAATGTCCGCCTCGGACTTCGGCCCCGACCAGCTGATTTTCGCCTTATCGGGATTGTCCAAGCCGTAGTTGACGGCGCCGATAATCACATACTGCCAGAAATCGGAGTCTGTGGCCTTGATGATCACCGCGATCTTGTATGGCTTAGTGTGTGTGGTGCCAGCTGCTGCGCTTGCGGGCAGATACGCCGCAAGCACCCACAGGACGATGAACGCGATCCAAAACTTCTTCATGGTCTGATCTCCTCTGATTCTTTCGTGAAACCAACGGCTTCGACATGGGGGGAAGATGCGTGCTCACTAGACCACTTTATTCTCGCTCTTGACAAGCACTTTGTTAAAGGCATAGCGATTCCACGCATCGCCCGTTTTTGCCTCGAACGAGCCTAGTTCCTGGCCTTGGTTCTGACACTTCGAGGAAATTTCCGGGGCGGCGTATAGGCGCGCCAGAACTCGTAAGTACTCCGAGTGAAGATAGTTTGCTCGCACTCTGGTTCTGCACGCAATCAACTAACTCGGTGTCATGGTGTAAGTGCGGAATGCATGGCCCTAATGGAACAGACTGTACATTGATTAAGCGCTGAACCGGTGCAAGAATGCGTAGCTCTGCATTCTAACCGCGCGACGACAACTAACGAGCGCCCACTTTCAGTCTAAAAAACATGAATCTTGAACTGGAAAATAAAACGGCCCTAGTCACCGGCTCGACAGCCGGAATTGGCCTGGCCATCGCCGCGAATCTGGCCCGCGAAGGCGCGACTGTCATTATCAATGGTCGCACCAAAAAACGAATGAACGACGCGATTAAACTAATCCTTAGTCAATACTCGAATGCGAAGCTCGAACCGCTGATCGTGGTAGGGCCAACATTGACGGAGGGAGTGAACAAGTTTCTCGTCAACCTCGCAAAGAAGGCGAATGTCAGCCAGGCTGAGATAGAAGCGAATTTTTTTAAGAACGAACGTCCGGGGTCGCTGTTGCAACGCTTTGCGAGAGCGGAAGAAGTCTCGAATTTGGTTCTCTATTACTCCAGCCCCTTGTCGAGCGCAACGAATGGAGCCGCAATCCGCGCCGACGGGGGCGTGGTGCGCTCAATTCTCTAGCAGCCATCAATCCTCCGTGAGAACCATCATCTCCGTTGCGAGCTTTTCTGCTTCTGGCATGTGGCGCAGAGCAACGCTGGCGAGTGTAGCGGAGGATCCGCTATTTGGTGTATTGTTGCGCTATGACCTGAAGAGCGTGGCCTTCGTTCGAAAAAGTAGTCACCGCGGCCGCGACGCGTGAATCATCCTGATAAGGTTTGAGGGCATCATCGAAGGCGTCACTTGCACTTGTTAGAATCTTTCCAACCGCGCTCATTCGCTGGCTCGAAGTTTTTTGCCGCCTTCGTAGCCTGCTTGCAGGTTCCCTGTCCCAACAAACGCCATTCTTGTCGAGCCTGGCAGATCTGCATCCACGGTGACGACCGGAATCCCGGCCTGAGTCGCCTTGTCGACAATCGCGTTTAGAGAAGACTCGAACCCGACAACGATGATCCCGTTGGGCTTCCGGGCGATCGTTTGTTCGAAAGCTGCGACCATCGCGGAAATATCATATTCCGCAGGCCCGACGTACTCGGTTTTTACGCCCATCGCTTCGCCTGCTTTTTGCAGACCCAGTTTGTGGTCGTAAAAGTAATCGAGGCTGCCGAGTGCCGAAACCTCGACGTATAACTGGTCTGAGACACTCGTTTTTTGCTGGGCACGAACCGGCGCAAGGCCGAGCGCGGTAATCAATCCGAGGGCAAACAGCAGAAGCATTCTTCCGCGGGAGGTTGGTTTTAGCATTGTTCGGGGAGGTAGGAATCTATCTTTTCCACTGGGTGAAAAAGTTGGGAAGGTTAGACCGTGACCGATCTAAAATAAATTTACCTTCGGCTACGGTGAATATCAACCTCGCGTGGCCCGCGAAATTGGGGATCTCGGGCTTCCAACGGCGGACTTGCTCAGGGAATCCGAAACCGGGGCTTGGCCGGCTTACCTGATCGAGTCCGCTGGACGTGAGCGCGGGCGCGGCGGGCAACAGTGGGACCAGAAGCAGCGGCGCTGTGACCACCAACAATGGCATGGACCTCTTGGTGGGAGCCAACATGGTATGGACTTTGACACAGAGCCCGGGACCCAGATTCACCCAGCGACTCCTCACTTCTCCGGATGGCGACATTGCCGAAGATAGTGTCGTGACTGCGCTCGATTCCTACAGCGCCACCGCCTCTCTCAGCAATCCGGGCCCATGGATAATGCAGATGGCGGCTTTCCGTGCGGCGGGTTCTCCTTCACCGGGGTCTACTCCTGTTCCGACTCCTGCACCTGCTTCGGGGGTGGTGTATCCTTTAAAGGTTTCGGGTAATAACCGTTATTTAGTGGATCAGAACTCCGTTCCCTTTATGGTGGCTGGAGACAGTGCGTGGAGTCTTATCGTCAACCTGACTGAGGATCAAGCGGCGACTTATTTCGCGGATCGAAAGGCGGACGGATTCAACACCGTGTTACTTAGCTTATTCGCCGGCGCTGACATTTTCGGTCGTTCCGATTTTTCGACCTACGACGGTATAGTTCCGTTTACGACACCCGGAGATATCTCTACGCCGAGTCCGGCTTATTTCCAGCGCGTGGACGAGATGATAAATTTAGCCGCTTCGTTCGGTTTGTGTGTGTTCCTTGATCCGATCGAAAATTATGGATGGGAAGCGACGTTCGAAAGTTCCGGCGCGACCCAATGTGCAGCCTTTGGAAACTATATAGGCAATCGCTATAAGAATTTCCCGAATATTGTTTGGTCAAACGCTAACGATTACCAGGACTGGCCTGCGGCGGATACGGTATTCCTCGCGATCGTAAACGGGATTAAGGCCGTGGATACTAACCACATCCATACCTTGGAGCTAGACTATAACAACAGCATGGCTTTCGACGATCCGCATGGGTCGCGCCGGTTCTCGATCTTAATTGGTCCTACACCTATTTCCCGGCCTATGCGGAAGACCTCCGTTGCTACACCGCCTCGCCTACGACACCCTATATCCTCGGCGAAAGTATCTACGAACAGGAAGACCATGAAACCACCGATTCCGGCACGGTCGAAAACGTTCGACGCCAAGAGTGGTGGACGGTTTGCTCCGGTGCGGCCGGACAACTTTACGGCTCCGTCGGGAGCGATGCGTTTCCTGCCGGTTGGCAAAATAACCTTGATACTCCCGGCGCGATTCAGCTCGGGTACTTAGTGACGACCCTGAGCCCGCTTGAATGGTATAACCTGGTTCCCGACACGACGCACGCCTTCGTCACCTCGGGATACGGAAAGCAATACCCGTTCACTGAGAACTGCCATTCGGGCCATGTCGGCAAGATAACCCTGATGGCGCCCCCCGATATCCAACGACAAGACTTCCCGGTTTGCTATCTTACGCTGTGAAGGTCCCCGTCCAAATGTCGGTCCGGTTGTTATGAGGGCAAACTCGTAGTCCAAACCTCGCGCCGTTTGCTCAATGCGTAATTGTTGGACGATTTCCGTTTCTGTAACACCTGGTCTAACCCACCGGAAAGTTGCCAGCATTGAGTCGACGATGCCGGCCGCGGCGTTTCGCAGATGATTCAGCTCGACTTCGGTTTTTACGGCACGGAGTTCTTCGAGAATTTCCGTCGCGTCGATGAAAGTGGCACCTGGCAGTTGAGTGCGCAGAATTTCCCAAAGAAGTAACGGTATCCGCCTAGCAGGTATTGAACATTATGCTTAGAAGACGCCAGGAGGGCATCGGCACCGGATTGGTCAAGCAAAGCGTCGAATTTAGCCACTGAGAAAGGGCGTGACTGTGTCATGATGTGAAGAGGTTCGCGTTTGAGGGTTCGGGACTTATGCTGAAGCTGAAGAGCCCAAACGCACCAGACCATATCGTTCTCACGCGGTCAACTGCGGTCATGACCTGCGGCTGATGACAATCCCGCTCATACCGCGCAAGGGCCGGGAGGAAGACTGGAATTAAATAGGAAGGAAAGAGGGCGCGGATTCCTTCCCAGGTCTCGGGAGCAATGCAGGCTTGTGGCTGGAAAATGCTACAGTTTTTGTGGGCGTACCGGTTCCATCCGCCTTTGGAATTCTGAACACCTCTTTCAGTTTGCCCAACGAGAAATTGCCGTTTCGTTGGTTCACTAAACGGACTTCGAGACGCTCGCCCTCAATGATCGCGGCTTGCGCGCCCATGTAGTCAAGGAAGCTGCCTGTATTAACAATGATGCGACCGGATCGGCGCCATATCCCGGGGCGATGCGTGTGCCCGATCAGCACAAAGTGGGCTTGCGGCCGAAACAGCTTCATCAGCTCTGCGGCCAGAGAGGGCGTCTGCCACCACGCATGGACGATCTTGAATGGTCGGCTAGGAGGCCAGGCTTGGAGCGCCAACAAGCTGAGTCCGGGAAGGCTACCGCGGCTGAGAGGATTCTCCCGCATTTGCAGCTCGACCGAGGCGCGTTTGGTGGCGAGAAGCTGGTGTTCGAAGCTGCCGAAATCGTCTTCTCCAAGTTCCTCCAAAATGCGACGATGAGCCGAAAGGTAATGCTTCGCTTCCTTGCTCCAGGGCGCGACGCCCTGGAAAAGGATGTCGCCGTGGGTGACCAGGAGCGCTCCGCCATGCAAGTCCAGGTGGTTCACCTCGGAGATGTCCGGATCATGGTTCCCGTTCACGAAAATCGCTTTACAGCCGGCATGATGACACAACCGTGCCAGATCAGCGGTCAGTTTGCGGCCGCGTGGCCGATCTGCGGCGTGCCAAAGTTCGGCCGTGTCACCGTTAAAAATTACCGTCCGGAAAGGGCGGATAAGCGGTTCCAGGTTCGACGCTTCGTCGATGCGCGACGCCCGGTGGCCCAGGTGAAGGTCCGAGAGGATGAGGACGGGATCGGTTGGACTAAGCGTCATATAGTTGTTCCGATCGCCGAGACAACCACCGATCGCTCGGAACCATGTGCGCGGTGCTCATACAAAAACAGGCCCTGCCAAGTGCCCAGGCGCAGTTGGCCAGCCGCGATCGGGATCGATTCCGAGGTTCGCGTGAGCGCCATGCGAATATGGCTAGGCATATCGTCGGGACCTTCCAGCGTGTGAGAAAAGTATCCTTCACCTTCCGGAACCAACCGCTCGAAAAATTTCTCGAGATCGCGCCGCGCGGTCGCGTCGGCATTTTCAAAAAGGAGCAGGCTGGCGCTGGTGTGCCGGACAAAGACATTCACCAAGCCGGTTTTCACCTGACTGGCACGAACCAGTTCCGTCACCTTATCGGTAATCTCATAGGTGCCTTTGCCTTTGGTGCAGAAAACGAATTCGGCGTTATAAGCTTTGAACATAAAGGGATTCGAATGTTCCTCCTGCTCTTCGTCACCCTACTAACCGCTATCGACAGGATGGGATCCCGCTTTAGGCAGAGTCAGCGAGGAATCCGGGGTGCAGGGGCAGTTCTCAGTGTCAGTTGTCGGGAGCAGTTGCCAGTGTCAGTTGTCAGTGTCAGTTTCTGTCAGTGTCAGTTCGCAGAGCCAGCGCGGGGTGCTGCGTCAATAAAAGGTGTCAAGCCGGAATGCCGCTAAGTTAAGGAGATTTGGGGCAAAAAACATCCCAAACAGCCCCTCACTTAGTGCCATTCGTGTCAAGCCGCCAATTTCGACTGTCCAGACTTCCACGGGACGAATTCCGTACTGACACTGACAACCGACACTGGCAACTGAACCGACACTGGCAACTGAACCGACACTGGCAACTGAACCGACTTTGCTGGCGGAGCCGACGGGCCATTTTGAATCGCAGCAAAATACGTGCCAATTCGCGGACAGGATACTAGTGCACGGTCTCGCATATAATGGTGACCATTATATGCGAGACGGTGCACTAGGGGATTCGCCCCTAAATGCCTAAGCCGGAAACAAAAAAAGAAAGCAAATTGAAACCTGAGCGCGTCGCATACGTCAATGAGGCGCTCCCCACGAAAGAGGAAATGCATCATACGAAATGAAGTCTATTGACTGCGAGCAAGCAATTCGAGGGAGGTGGAACTTGTGTTGCTGATGGCACAACCCACAACGCCAAAGTCCGGATGGGGACGAAAACTGATTCGCTGGATCGGCGGAGTAGCGTTCCTTGCGCTGATATCGATTGCCGTCTGGTTCTGGCTGACTCACAGGCCCGCTAATACCGATGCAACGTCAACCCGTACGAGGATGACGACGACGGTAGGCGTTACTGTAGCAAAAAAGGGCGACATTCAGATTTTTCTGAACGGACTCGGAACGGTGACTTCACCTGCTACCGTGACGGTCAAAACGCAGGTTAGCGGACAATTGACTAAGATCGCATTCACAGAAGGACAGCACGTCAGGAAAGGGGACTTTCTGGCGCAAATCGACCCGCGACCTTTTCAGGCTGTTCTGGACCAGCAAGAGGGACAACTGCAAAGAGATCGTGCGCTGCTTGAAAATGCGCGGGTCGACTTGGTCCGCTATCAAAAGTTAAATTCGCAGGATTCAGTTTCACACCAAACGCTGGACACGCAGGTCGCGCTTGTTCATCAGTACGAAGGGACGGTGAAGATGGATCAAGGCCAAGTGGAAAGTGCACAGGTGAATCTCGATTACTGCCACATTGTTTCACCCGTCGATGGGGTCGTTGGGCTTCGGCAAGTGGATGAGGGCAACTATGTGCAAACGAGCGATACCTCGGGTTTGGTAGTGATTACGCAGATCGATCCAATGACGGTGATTTTTACTGTCACGGAAGACGATATCTCGAAAGTAACTGCGCGGCTGACGGCGGGTGCGGTTCTGCCTGTTACGGCCTACGATCGAACGAATAGTGCCGAAATCACCCAGGGCAAATTGGGTTCGGTGGACAACCAAGTGGATACGACCACCGGGACAGTGAAATTAAGAGCGCTCTTCGACAACCGGGATGGGAAACTGTTTCCCCAGCAGTTTGTCAACGCCAAACTGCTCGTGGATACTTTACAGGACGCGATCATCGTCCCGACTGCCGCCATCCAAATAGGTGCACCGGGATCTTATGTCTACGTGGTGAATCCCGATTCTACTGTTTCAGTTCGGGTGATCAAACCCGGACCGATCGATGGAGAGCGAGCCGCCATCCTTTCCGGGCTTGAGCTGGGTGAAACCGTTGTGAATGACGGTGTCGACCGGTTGTATGACGGCGCGAAAGTGCAGCTTCCCGAGAAGCGGCCGTCGAATGATGGTGCGGAGAGGCCGCATCGATTTTCCGGAAGGCCGGACGGATCGCCACGAGAACATCATCATGGCGGGAACGGGAATGGAAACGAACAACGAAGACATCCTCCGGACGCGTCCTGATATGCAGCCAGTTCTTCGGTCAATCAGTAGAACGCTCGCTTCTGCCAGCCACTGATGAATCCGTCCCGCGCGTTCATTGTCCGGCCGGTTGCCACTTCGCTCTTGATGACTGCCATCCTGCTTGCTGGGGTGGTTTCTTACAAATTTCTTCCCATCTCCGCCCTGCCGGAAGTGGACTATCCGACGATTCAGATTCAGACCTTTTATCCCGGTGCGAGCGCGGAGGTGATGACGACTTCGGTCACGGCTCCGCTCGAACGGCAGCTTGGTCAGATGCCGAGCCTCGAAGAAATGTCTTCTTCGAGTTCGGCTGGGGCTTCGATTATCACCTTGAGATTTAATCTGAATCTCAATCTGGACATCGCGGAACAAGAGGTCCAGGCCGCGATCAACGCTGCCAATAACCTTCTTCCATCCGATCTGCCGGCACCGCCGATTTACGCAAAGGTGAATCCGGCAGATGCCCCAATCCTGACCCTCGCGCTCACCTCGAAGACGTTACCGCTTCCTGAAGTGGCTGATATGGCCGATACGCGATTGGCGCAAAAAATGTCTCAAATTCCAGGGGTCGGCCTTGTTCGGATCAGCACCGGTCATCGACCCTCTGTACGAATCCGGGCGAACCTGCATGCCTTGGCCGCCTATGGTCTGAACATCGACGATCTGCGAACAACGATCAGTAACTTAAACGTCAATACGCCCAAGGGAAATTTTGATGGTCCTTCCCAGTCCTACACGATCAATGCGAACGACCAATTGCATAGTCCGGATGAGTACCTGGACTCGATCGTCGCCTACAAAAACGGTCGCCCGGTTCGACTGCGCGATGTCGCCGAGGTGACGGAGGCAGCTGAAAACAGCAAGCTCGGATCCTGGATGAACCTGACACCGGCAATCATCCTGGAAGTGCAGCGTCAACCGAGCGCCAATGTGATCAGTGTCGTGGATAATCTCAAGACGTTGCTTCCGACGCTCGAAGCGACCCTTCCCGGAGCTGTTCAGGTTTCAGTGCTGACCGATCGGACGGTGACGATCCGTGCTTCCGTCAAAGACGTAGAGTTTGAGCTTTGTCTGTCCGTGGCGCTGGTTGTCCTGGTCGTCTTCTTATTCTTGCGCAATCTGCGTGCCACCATCATTCCGAGCTTATCCGTGCCGCTTTCCCTCGTGGGCACGCTGTCGGCCATGTACCTTCTCGGGTTTAACCTCGACAATCTTTCGCTCATGGCTTTCACGATCGCGACCGGTTTTGTTGTCGACGACGCGATCGTGGTGATCGAAAACATCAGCCGATACATCGAGATGGGCGAAAGCCCTTTGGAGGCGGCGCTCAAAGGCTCAAAACAGATCGGTTTCACCATCGTCTCGCTCACCATTTCGCTGATCGCTGTCCACTTTCCGCTCTTGTTTATGGGGGACGTCATCGGGCGATTGTTCCACGAATTTTCCGTCACCTCGGTGGTAACAATCGTTTTATCGGCTGTCGTATCGTTGACGCTGGTACCAATGCTGTGCGCCAAGATGCTTCGTCATCAAAAGAGGGTCGGCCGATTTGAACGGCTGAGTCAACAGACCGTCGACGGGATGATTAAGCAATATGGACGGCTACTGACATGGGTGCTGCGTCATCAAGGGTTAACGCTCTTTGTCGCGATAGGTACGTTGATCCTTACGATCTGGCTTTACGTGATAATCCCAAAGGGATTTTTTCCGGTGCAGGACACCGGGCTTATCCAAGGCGTCACCCAAGCTCCTCAGTCGACCTCTTATGCCGCGATGGTCAAACGGCAGGGAGAATTGGCGAAGAAGATTTTGCAGGATGACGATGTGGTCAATCTCTCCTCATTCGTTGGTGTCGACGGGAGCAACACCACGTTGAATAGTGGGCGATTCCTGATTGGCTTGAAACCGCACGACGAGCGGAAACTAACCTCTCAGGAAATTGTGCGTCGCATCGAGAGGGAGGCCCAGGGAGTAGAAGGGATCATGCTGTTTCTGCAGCCGGTTCAAGATCTGACCACTGACACCACCGTTAGCGCAACACAATATCAATTTGTTCTTGAAAATGCGAATCTGGACGAACTGAATACCTGGGTTCCAAAATTGGTCAGCCGGCTGCAAAACGTGCCAGAGATTACGGACCTTGCCAGTGATCTCGAGCAGAGCGGCTTATCGGCCAATATCACCATCGATAGAAAAACCGCCGCGCGTTTTGGAGTTACACCGGCTACGGTGGACAATGCGTTATACGACGCGTTTGGCCAACGGATCGCGTCGACGATTTTTACGCAATCCAATCAATACCGGGTCATCCTCGAGGCGACTCCAAATCTTCAGCATAGCTTGGACTCGATCGGCTCGATTTACGTGCCAAGCTCCGCCGTCTCAACGAGCTCAACTTCCGGGGCGGGCCAAGTGCCGCTATCGGCTATTTCAACTGTCACAATCAAACAAACGCCGCTGCGGATTGGGCATCTTGGTCAATTTCCGGCTGCGACGATTTCGTTTAACTTGGCGCCGGGAGCGGCGCTTGGAGACGCCGTACGAGAGATTCGGGCGGTGCAGCAGGAGATAAAGCTTCCTGCTAGCTTTATCGCAAACTTTCGTGGCGCGAGTTCCGCGTTCGAATCTTCCCTGACCAACGAAGTCTTGCTGCTAGTGGCGGCTATTGTCACCATGTACATCATTCTGGGTGTTCTTTATGAGAGTTTCATCCATCCGATTACCATTCTCTCCACACTGCCTTCCGCGGGTGTGGGAGCGTTGCTCGCGCTAATGCTGACCGGATGCGGGCTGGACGTGATGGGTATTATCGGCATCCTTCTTCTAATCGGTATCGTTAAAAAGAACGCCATCATGATGGTGGATTTTGCCCTGGAGGCGGAGCGTGATTATGGCAAGCCGCCGCGAGAGGCGATTTACGAAGCATGCCTTCTACGGTTCCGTCCGATCTTGATGACGACGCTGGCGGCTCTGTTTGGAGCGTTGCCACTGATGCTTGGAATGGGTACTGGATCGGAACTTCGGCGACCGCTCGGGATCTCGATTGTCGGCGGCCTTCTCTTGAGCCAGATTCTGACGTTATTTACCACGCCAGTGATTTACCTCGCTCTGGATCGTCTGGGCCGTCGATTCTTTCCGCGTGAAGCAAACGAACTACGGGAATGAACTTTAGCGGAATTTTCATTTCACGTCCCGTAGCGACAACTTTGTTAACGATTGGTATTGCCTTTGCCGGCGTCCTGGCTTTTCTGCGCCTTTCTGTAGCTCCGCTGCCCCAGGTCGATTTTCCGACCTTAATGATCCAAGCCTCCATGTCGGGAGCCAGTCCGGATGTGATGGCGGCTACCGTTGCCGCCCCGCTGGAACGTCACCTCGGCTTTATTGCTGACGTCACTGAAATGACGTCGCGCAGTTCGCTTGGCAGCACCCAGATTACTCTTCAATTTGCCCTTAATCGCGATATCGATGGCGCAGCCCGAGATGTCGAAGCGGCCATCAACGCCGCCCGCGCGGATCTTCCCGCGAATCTGAGGAGCAACCCGACTTACCGGAAATACAATCCATCGGACTCGCCGATCCTGTTAATGGTGCTGACCTCTTCGACACGGACTTCAGGTCAACTTTACGATTCTGCGGCGACGATGCTCCAGCAGAAATTATCTCAAATCGAAGGGGTAGGGAACGTGGACGTCGGAGGAAGCTCGTTGCCGGCTGTCCGCGTCGAGTTGAATCCGGATGCACTCGCGCACTACGGCATTGGTTTGGAGGATGTGAGGGCTGCTCTTGCTGCCGCGAATGCCAACAGTCCGAAAGGCGCGATTGAAGAAGGGAGCCGCCATTTTCAGATCTACACCAACGATCAAGCAACTCATGCATCCGATTACCGTGGATTGGTCGTCGCCTATCGCAACAATCGAGCGACCCTGCTAACGGACATTGCCGAGGTGAACGATTCGGTGCAGAGCTTGCGTAACGCCGGTTCAATCAACGGCAAGTCCGCCGTGACGCTGGTAATCTACAAGCAGCCGGGCGCGAACGTGATCCAGACAGTGGATCGTATCAAGGCGATCCTACCTGTCTTAAAGGCGTCGATGCCGGGCGGTACGGAAATGATTGTCACGGGTGATCGGACATCGACAATTCGCGCATCTCTTGCCGATACGGAGCAAACGTTGGTGATTGCGGTGGTCCTTGTCATTTTGGTCGTGTTCGTGTTCTTGCGAGATGAGAGGGCCATGTTGATCCCTGGAGTCATGGTGCCGATCTCGATTATTGGGACGTTCGCTGCGATGTATCTGTTCGGTTACTCCTTGAACAATTTTTCTCTGATGGCGTTGACGATTGCGACAGGTTTTGTCGTAGACGACGCGGTCGTGGTTCTGGAGAATATCGCGCGCCACATGGAAATGGGCCGATCGCGGCTGCAAGCGGCTCTGGAAGGAACCAAGGAGGTGGCGTTTACGGTATTCTCGATCAGTTTGTCGCTCATTGGTGTCTTTTCGCCGATTCTTTTGATGGGCGGAATTATCGGTCGGCTATTTCGCGAGTTCACGATCACGCTTTCAGTTGCCGTGATAATTTCACTGGTACTCTCTTTGACGGCAACGCCGATGATGTGTTCGAGACTGCTTCGGAGAGAGAAGACAGTGCGAACCAACTGGTTCTCCCGGATCACTGAGCGCTTCTTCCAGCGAATGTTAGGTTTTTACGATGCGACCTTGCGCTGGTCGTTGAGACATTCGCTCCTGATATTTCTCGTGCTGCTTGGCAGTACGGCGCTGAATTTTTATCTCTTCAACGTGGTGCCAAAAGGCTTTTTCCCGCAGCAGGATTCTGGAACGCTGCTAGGCGGCGTCCAGGCTGATCCCACGATTTCGTTTCAGCTCATGCGGAAAAAGCTGGAACAAATTCAGACCATTGTGCAAGACGACCCGGCAGTTGATAGCGTGGTGGCGAATACCGGCGGCCGTCAAACCAATTCCGGTAACGTCTGGGTGACTCTGAAGCCGCTGCAGGAGAGGGATTCCGTTGCAGTCGTGACGGGACGCCTGCGCCAAAGACTGGCCCAGGTTTCAGGCGCCAGATTGTATCTCCAGCCGATGCAGGATATCCACATCGGGGGGCGTCAAAGCCTGTCGCAATATCAGTTCACCCTGCAAGCCGATGACACCAGCCAGGTCATTACCTGGACCCCAAAACTCGTCGAAGCACTCAGAAAGTGTCCCGAATTGACGGATCTGAATTCCGACCAGCAACAAAATGGATTGCAGGCCGATCTCAAGATTGATCGCCTCACGATGGGCCGCTTCGGTTTGCTCCCGAGCGCTGTCGATAACACATTGTACGACGCGTTTGGAGAACGCCAGGTTTCCACCATCTATAATGCCATGAATCAATACTCCGTCGTTATGGAAGTGGCGCCGGAATATTGGCAAAATCCTGACACTTTAAAAAAGTTGTACGTCAGCACTTACGGACAGGTTGCCAGCGGTACACAATCCTCGAACGCAGTTTCCGGCACGGTCATCAGTAGTTCGACCTCGTCAGCAGGCTCCGGAAGCGCCGCCAGCACCGCAAGTACTGCGAGCAGCAATTCAGCCAAGAACCAGGCAACGAATGCGATTGCCGCTACAGGAAGATCTAGTGCGTCAAGCGGTGCTGCGGTGACCACACAGGTCGAATCAATGATTCCGCTCGCGGCGTTCACTCACTATGTGTTCGATCATGCTCCGCTTTCGGTAAATCATCAGGGACTTTTTGTTGCCTCAACAATCTCGTTCAATCTGGAGCCGCAATATTCGTTAAGTGATGCCATGACTGCGATTCGAAGGACGATTGACCAAATTCAAATGCCTGGTTCAATCCACGGCACATTCGCCGGAACAGCGAACGCGTTTCAGTCGTCGCTGAAAGACGAACCGATTCTAATCCTGGCCGCCTTGGCCGCCGTTTATGTGATTCTCGGCATTCTGTATGAGAGCTATATTCATCCGCTTACCATTCTCTCCACGTTGCCTTCGGCGACCTTGGGCGCATTGATCGCGCTTATCCTGTTCAACATGGAATTCAGCATTATCGCCATGCTCGGAATGATTCTCTTGATTGGCATTGTTAAGAAGAACGCGATCATGATGGTCGATTTTGCGCTGCAGGCCGAGCGGGAGGAACATTTGAGTTCGTACGAGGCGATTTGCAAAGCCAGCCTGGTTCGGTTTCGTCCGATCATGATGACCACCTTCGCGGCGATCCTCGGGGCGCTGCCGCTGGTGATCGCCAGCGGAAATGGATCAGAACTTCGACGGCCTCTGGGGGTGTCGATCATCGGAGGTTTGGTCATTAGTCAGATCTTGACGCTCTATACGACGCCCGTGATTTACCTTTATCTCGATCGGTTCCGTCTTTGGTTTCAGCCGCGAAATGGGTCAAGACAGTGGATGGCATTTCGTTCCATCACGAGATTCGGACGACGGAGGATCGCACGCGCTCGCAAATTCAGGGCACGGGTTGAACATTCTAAGCAATGAGGTTAATCGGACCTACAGCACGGGCATTCGCCTGTATTAGCCTCCTGGTTTTGGCCGCCTGTTCGGTGGGACCGAATTATCGCCGTCCGTCCGCGCCGGTTCCAACTGTATATAAAGAATTCAAGGGATGGAAGGTCGCTGCCCCTAACGACACGATTAACCGAGGCGCTTGGTGGTCGATTTATCGGGATGCGACTCTGGATGGCCTCGTAAGGCAAATTAACATTGCCAATCAAACCTTGAAACAAGACGAAGCAGCCTATCAGGAAGCGCGTGCCGAAGTCCGCGAACAACAATCCAGTTTTTTCCCTTCCCTGACGGTCACACCGCAAATCCAACGTCAAAGATCTGGAGGGGGAGGGATCGCTTCCGGCGGTGGGGTGGCGATCACTTCCTATTCATTGGAAGGCGCCGCCACCTGGGAACCAGATGTATGGGGAAAAATCCGCCGAAGTGTAGAGAGTAGTGTAGCAAACGCGCAAGTGGCTGCCGCACAACTTGCCGCGGCCAGATTATCAGCGCAGGCACTCCTTGCTACCGACTTACTTCGAACTACGCTACGCCGATTCCCTCAAGAAGTTACTGGATGATACAGTGCGAGGTTATCAAAGGTCTCTGGAGATAACCAAAAACCAGTACGCTGCTGGAACGGCGGCACGCTCGGATGTGATCAATGCTCAGGCCCAATTGTTAGCAGCGCAGGCTGCAGCGATCAATGTGGGAGT
Organism: uncultured Verrucomicrobiae bacterium; assembly: GCA_963782115.1. GTDB lineage: Bacteria > Verrucomicrobiota > Verrucomicrobiia > Chthoniobacterales > JAFAMB01 > JAFAMB01. The sequence continues at coordinate 382,418 of CAWAIK010000021.1, read as the reverse complement.
TCAACGAGCGCAGGACGAACATGCCATCGCGTTACTGGTCGGCAAACCGCCGGCGGAGGTTTCGATTCCACCAGCGCCGTTGGCCGAGCGTGTTCCCATTGTGCCGACCAATATCCCTTCAACTCTGCTTGAGCGGAGACCTGACATTGCTGAAGCCGAGCGACAGATGCAGCAGGAGAACGCGTTGATCGGTGTCCAGGTGGCTGCCTATTATCCAACTATCGATCTGTCTGCGACTTTGGGTTATGCGGGAAATCCCGCGACGGCACTATTCTCTGCTTCCAATCAGATCTGGTCTCTATTGGCTAGCGCGAGTCAAACTGCGCTGTCGGGCGGACAACGCTCTGCGGCAGTGGCGGCGGCTCGTGCGGCTTACGATCAGAGCGTCGCCAACTATCGGGAGATTATCCTCGCCGCGTTCCAGAACGTCGAAGATGAAGTGGCCAGCTTGCGAATCCTTGGTCGACAAATCGGCGTGGACCAAGCCGCCGTGCAGGCCGCGCAACAGGCTGTGGAAATTACATTGAATGAGTATCAGGCTGGAACGGTAGCCTATACGACAGTAATTACTGCCCAAGTGACTCTTCTGGCTGACCAAGAGACGGCTCTCCTGGTCCAGGAGAGCCGGCTGATCGCCAGTGTCGCGCTCGTGCAAGCCCTCGGAGGAGGTTGGGACACTTCCCAATTACCAAGCCAACACGAGCTGCAAAAGTTGCATCCTGTTCCGGATTGATCCGAGGAACCATTGGTCAGCCGTGAACGGCGCTAAGTTCAGGAGGAGTTGAGGGGTCGGCTTCGGGGCCTAAAACATCCCAACCCCTCCTTGCAAAAGGTCTCCGAACCGAAGCCGAAGGGGCAAAAAGAGCGCAACCCAGGTTTTTAATCAGAAGGAGGAAAGCTTGCACCGAAGGGCACGGTGTTCGGGAGTTCCTCTATTCCACCATCCAAGCATTCAGGTCGCCCTCGGTATGCGTCGGCTTTCCAAGTGGTGGCAACTCTTGGAATTCCATCGGTTCAACATTTACCTGCAGAGTACGCCAACCTTGATTCATTCGGATATGTTTCGTGAATTCCGTGGCAAAATCAACCAAAGTGGACTCTGCCAATTTTGCCGGGCTACCGACGATGACCTGGATTTCACGACCTGAAAGTGAGTCGTCGACGGGCATATTTTCGTTAAGGACAACCTTGTAATAATGGTTTTCGAGGGGCATTCTCCTATATTCACCAACTGCCGGGTGATCACAAGTTGAGACCATTCTGTAGGATCCATTCGTGCGCCGGGTCGTTGTAGAAGTGCCAAACGCGCTTGGGACCCGCCATGACGTTGAAGTAATAGGATTCGTAGCCGTGAGGAACGACGACGGGATGATAGCCGCGCGGAACGAGAACGACATCGCGATCCTCGACGGCCATGGACTCGTCAAGATCGCGTGAATCGCTGTAGACGCGCTGGAAGACAAAGCCTTGCGGCGGATTGAGGCGGTGGTAGTAGGTTTCCTCCAGCAGGCTCTCTCTGGGGACATTGTCCCTGTCGTGTTTGTGGGGAGGATAGCTCGAGGAGTTTCCACTCGGTGTCTTAACTTCGACGACCAAGACGGACTCGGCGGGTTCATCCTGGGGCAGGATGTCGCAGACATAGCGGGTATTGGAGCCCTTGCCGCGCGCGCTGCGTCGCATGGTTGCCGGTTCGATGAGCCGGACGGGAAGTTCACCCTTTGCGGGACCGCCGGCCACTCCGAGTTCGGCATCGGTCTTCGCGGTTATGGTGAGCTTTGTGCGAGGCGGAAGGTAGACCGCATAGGGCGAGGCGTCTTCGAAAACGCTCATGCGGCTGCCGATTTCCTTCCAATCACAGGCTGCGGTCTGAGCGGAAACGACCCCGCTTAGAACGACCACGCAAAGCTCATTAGAGTCTTCGGAAAGAGTAAGGGTTTCGCCAGGAGCCAATTGGTGGGCAGAGAAGCTGACATAACGCCATCCGGCTGATTTTGGAGTCACGGAGACGATCTCTTGCAAGTCCTTCTTTGGTTTGATGAGCAGATTCATGATTATCTTCAGTTCGCGAATTGTTTCCTGCGGTTGAAATACGTCCGTCGAAGTACCGAGAGGCGAATCGAGGATGACTGTTTAAGCAATGTGTCGAGTGCTCCGGTGTGAACCACCGTTGGACCGCCAGGGCGCCTTCGGCAGACAGAAGGAGTAAAATTGTATGAGTGAGATTTACGAAACAGCCGTTAACTCTTCGAGGACGATCTCCGCGTTGGGCACACGAGCAAAAGAACGGTTATTAGCACAGGTAAAGCAAGAACCGGCCAAGACTTTCTCAATAATTCTCGCAGGATCCGTCCTGATCGCGTTGCTGGCCGGGTACCGCATCTCCCGAATCCAGGAAGAGGCGAGGCGGCAGCGCTTAGTGGAAGATTGGATGCAAGAGGTGACGAATTGGATTGGACGGCATGGTCGGAAAATTGCGGCTCCAATTAGAGGGAGTCTCGAAGCGACGAAATCTGCGGTCCAAGAAGTCGCAAATTCCGGTGCCCGGGCTGGGCGGCAAGTTCATCCATTTTTCGAGGACCTAAAACGTTCATTTCTACACCTCTTTTAAAGATATGGAGATAATGCAATCCGACGTACCGTTGAGACCAGAAGAGAATCGGCAATCTGCTGATCTGCGATTCCGACAGCAGTTTGAAGATTGTTTAAAGGAGCTTAAAGCCGACGTGGCGAAACGACCCTTTCTCTGCCTGGCGATCGCCTTCATCGCAGGCTTCGTCTCGAATACACTTCCAGCCAGAATGCTTTTTCTGGTGGTGGTAAGAATCGTTTCCTGGTTGTTGGGACCTGTCGTTCTACTAATGGGTGTTATTAAACTAAGTGATATGTTTTCCAGTTCACGGCGGAATGAGCCAACGATTTTGCAACGACCGTGACCCCGTCGGTTCCTCGGGGATCCATTGGGAATAGACGATCGCGCAACGCCTTGGACAGGAAGACCTTGAATGCTTAACCGGAGAGTATCGCTTTTCTTCTGGGTGGTGTCTGTTCTGCTTCTTGGAAGTTGCAACATCACCATTATATGCGAGACGGTGCACTAAGCTAGGTCGCGCCACGCTTCGAACGACTCCGCGGCGATCTGCCAATTCTCTTGACCCTGAACAATGATCACACGAACAGAAGAATCCGCGTCGGCGATATCTGTGTCAGGCGGCGAAGCGGCGTTTAGCTTGGGGTTCAGGCGCAGATCCAGAAAACCAAAAGCCGCGCAGAGGCGTTCTCGAACAAGGGGTTCGGTTTCTCCAATCACATCGGTAAATGTCAAAGCATCGAGATGTCCCAAGGTGGCCAGCATCGATCCGACACCCGCTCGCAGCCGATGAATGAAGACATCCATCGCCAGTTTTGCTCGACGATTATGCTCGCGCGCCTTCGGAAAGATAATCCTGGTATCGCCCGGCATACCTGACAGTCCGGCAAGCCCGGAATTCTTATTGAGTGTCTGCTCAAGCGAATCGAGGTCGGTTCCGTGTCGTAAGAGATAAAGCAGCAGACCGGGGTCGATTACCCCGGAACGAGTGCACATGGCGATCCCGTCCATAGGCGTAAATCCCATCGTGGTGTCTACAGAGCGGGTTCCACGCACCGCGGCCAGAGAACAGCCGCCTCCCAAGTGGCACAGGATTTGACAGAGATGCTCGTCATCCTGGCGGCCGATAATCTCCGCCGCTCTCCGGTTGGCGTAGCGAAAACTGGTTCCATGAAAACCGTAGCGCACGAATCCTTTCTCAATCCAATCGAAAGGTCCGGCATAGGTCGCCGCGGCCTCGGGCAGGGTGCGATGAAAGGCAGTGTCAAAGACCGCGAACTGCGGCACCTTGTGACCCAGGATTTCTCGGCAGGCCGAGATTCCGGCGAGACTGTGCGGATTGTGGAGCGGAGCGAGTTCACCCAGTCTTTCAATACTCGATTCAACCTCTGGATCGACCAGTGTCGCACAGCTGAATTCCAGACCGCCGTGCACTACACGATGTCCGACCAAGTCGATCTGGTCCGGCATTTCCAGAACCGCGGAGTGACCTTCCCAGGATGAGCGGATCAGCGTTTCAAGCTTCTTCGGCAGTGTGGAATCCCTTGGGATACGGATCTCTTCTTGGCCTCGATCCGAGGAAATTTGAGCGACAAAATAGCCTTCGGGTTGACCCGGCGTTGTGGAATTGATCGCGGCCTGCCAGATAGGAGGCGACGCCGTCTTCGAATCGGAGTTGATTGCATATAAAGTGATCTTCTGGCTGCCCGATCCGGCGTTGAGGACAAGAATATTAGCCATGGAACAATCGATATTTCTCAACCGGTGGGCTGACCACAGCGACTGGACACAAACAGAATGGGGATATCGGTCGAAAGAGCATTGATGGAATGCAACCCGGGGGTTTGACATTTTATTGTGACATGAACTCACTGTTTTGTCGCAGTGCAAACCGTCGGGCTTCCCGGCAAAAAGCCGAAAATATTTGACAAGTCGTCGCGAAAACTGCTTAAACCCAACCACTCGTGGGAAAATCAGTTCGCAGCCGTGGGATCGTGGTTCTCGGAATGCATCGTGGTGGCACCTCCGCCCTCAGCGGCATCCTCCGATTGCTTGGCTTCGACTTGGGTGCCGATCTCCTGAGGCCAAACGAATTTAATCCGACGGGATACTGGGAAAATCAATCGGTCGTACGGCTCAACGAAAGGATCCTTTCGCATTTGGGTGCGAGTTGGTCGGATTTCTTTTTGCTTCCCTACCACTTGGATCGTACTGATTTACGCGAGGTCTTTGAGCCGGAAGCCAGAGCTCTCCTGGATAAAGGATTCTCTGAGAGACGGACCTGGGTCTTAAAGGACCCGCGTTTATCAATGCTAATCAACTTCTGGTTACCGTATTTTCGTGAGCGAAATGCTTCCTTTATCCACGTCGTCCGCCACCCCATCGAAGTCGCCAATTCGCTACAGCGTAGAGATGGCTTCCTCAGGGAACGCGGTCTCTTGTTATGGTTCTTGCAAAACCTCAATGCCGAGTTTTTCACTCGCGGTTTGAATCGTTGCTTCATCAATTATGAAGATCTTCTGCGTAATTGGAGAGGCTCGTTGGAAGACGCATTTCGGCAGTTAGATTTAAGCCCGGTCCGGAGCTTCGACCGGGCCGCGGGCGACGTCGAAAAATTTATCGTAAAGGGCCGGCTGCAACGGCCGGAAGCGGTCCGTTGTGGATCTCCAGATATTGGATGCAATCTGATTGAAGAGGTTTATGAAACACTCAGAGACGCTGACCGGCTTCCCGACAATCAAATTGAAGAGCGTTGTGATGAATTGATGGATCGCTTCCGCGACTCTGCAGGTTTGCTTTTGCGGACCCTGGCCGAGAACGATACCCGCGTCCAACTCGAAGAAGCGCGGAAGCGGATCAGCCATCTGGCCTCGAAAGAGTTGGCACTTAAAGGAAAGGTTGATGAGCTGCAGAAGAGGAAGTTGCTCCTTACCGAACGGGATTACTTCCGAATTCGAGAGTTCTTAAGCACCGGCATTTGGCGATTCTGGTGGCTATGGGTGCCGATATCTTTAATCCCTGTCTGGATTTTTGACTAAGGGACACTGAGTTTAAAAACTCCCAGCGCTGAATGCTTCTTTGTTAGACCGCGGATCAGATTTTCCACTTTCGATCCCAGGGATCTCGCAACGGTGGCAGGTTCGGGTCGTCCATGCTATCCCAAGACTCTTCCGTGGTTTGATGCCACGGCTGTTGAAGACTACTTTCCTGAGGCCTTGAGGGCTTAAGCGCACTCCAAAGGAGGAAGCTCAAAAGTCCAAGGGTGACCGATGAAAAAAAAAGCTTCATCTCTTAACACGCTTTTCGACCGAGGCTGAATCTATCTGGTCCTTATCAGAATACCTAGCCGCTGGCAACAGTCTCATCTCCCCTTCGGAGGTGGTTGCCGGGTTTGCGGCCGCTTCCGCCCACCAGCTTTTTTGGGTAGGAGTTTGGGGCAAGCCGCGCTGAGCGGTTCCCGATTGCAATAGCAGAGTATCGGGGTGAAAGTTTTCACATGCCGCCTGATCAAAACATCATCGCCGCGATCAACGAACAGATTGGCTATGAGTTTAGCGCGATGCTGCAATATTATGCCATTGGTGCTTATTTTGGCGCCGAAGCGCTGCCCGAGCTATCCGCACATTTTCACCAGCAGGCCGAGGAGGAAAAGGAGCACGCGCTCCGCTTCATTCGGTTCGTCATCGACGTCGGAGCGCGTGTGAGCATTCCCGCTGTGCCCGCTCCACAGGGGGCCTTCGAGGTCGCCGAAGCCGCGGTCAAGCTTTCGCTCGAACAGGAAGAGCAGGTCACGACCCAGATCAGGGCGCTTTTATCCATGGCCAAGGCTGACTCGGATTACACGACGGACAATTTCCTTCAGTGGTTTATTAAAGAGCAGCTCGAGGAGGTCTCCTCGATGGAACAGTTGTTGCGAGTTGTCCAGCGCGCGGGCGAGGGCAACCTGCTCCGAGTGGAGGAATATTTGGCGCGCCAGAAGGGCCGCCAGGTTGCTTCCAGCGGGGGAGAATGATCACTCATTGTTCCCCCGGACTGGCGGTAAAGCGCCCATATCTGAATCATACGGGTCGAGCGAGCAACGCGGAAAAACAGCCAACTGGTCCCGGCCCAGAGGGTTGCGATGAAAATGGGCGGGCGGCTGCGTTGCTCGTCCGTCACGTCCAGCACCAGTTTGACGGCTCGCCGCGCAAACCAACTCGCTACCTACGAACGTCAAACTGGTGCTGGATGCTCCCTGTACCGCCAGTCCGGCTCGGACCGCCTTGCCGGCGGCCCATTTTGATCGCAACAAACTACCTACAACTAGTCCCACATATTGTGTTCAATCGTAGGTTTGGGCACAATTAGTTGTATTTATAGGTCGAATTTTCTCGATTTGTGCGAAAGCAATGCCTTATAAAGATTTCCCATGCATTGCGAGCCTCCCCCGATCACGTTTATCCCCTGCGAAGAGCATTTTCGTCCGGTATTGCCGACCATCGAAGGCAATGTCGATTACCTTACCTTGCGCGGACAGCTAACAACCATGGATGAGTTATTGCGTACAAGCGGCGTAGAAAATGAGTTCGTCACGCGCAGCTTGAAGCATTGGGTCAAGACGCTAAGCCAGAGCAAGGTGGAACAGATAGAGCTCTCGGGCGAAGGCAAATGCGGTGTGATCCGGCTAGAAGATCTCATAGGTGGAAAGCAGCAGGCACGATTCCAAGAACATTCTATCCGGGCATTGCGATGTACGATTGCTCGCACGTTGTTGTGGGGAAGCTTCCGTGATTTCGCGGCGCGGATGGCTGATAGTCCGCTGCTGCAATGGTTCTGCCAGGTCGGGCAGCTTGATCGGGTCAAGGTGCCGGCCAAAAGCACCATCCAACGTTATGCAACCTGGTTGCCTGAAGAAGAGATGCGGGAGGTAATAAATGGGTTATTGCGCAAAGCGGGGGCCGCGATTAGCGAGGGCAAACAGGTGCTTGATCTGGAGGCACCCCTGGACCTGAGCAGGATGTTTTTGGACACCACCTGTCTGAAAGCTAACATTCATTTTCCGGTCGATTGGGTGCTTATGCGCGACGGAGTCAAGAGCCTGATGCAGTCGGTGGAACTGATCCGCTCGCACGGGTTGAAATCACGGATGTGCGAGCCGCAAGAATTCATCACCAAGATCAACCGCCTCTCAATGGAAATGACCCATACCCGGCGCAAGAAAAATGGCAACAAGGAGCGCAAGCGGGTGTTGCGAGAGATGAAAAGGATCGTGACAGTGGTGCGCGCCCATGCCCAGCGTTACTACACGCTGCTCGATGAAAACTGGCAAGCCACTGATTGGACCCGCCCGCAGGCCGAGCAGGTTCTAAAGCGCCTTAAATCGATTATCGAAGCTCTGCCGGCGGCGGTTAAGCAGGCGCATGAACGCATCATCGGAGAGCGTCCAGTGGCCAATGATGAAAAAATTCTGAGCCTCTTTGAACCCGACATCCATGTGATCGTTCGCGGCAAGGCGGGCGAGGAAGTTGAGTTTGGCAACTTATTAGTATTGGGCGAACAGATCGACGGGTTGATCATGGATTGGGAACTGTTCAAAGAGCAGGTACCTGCTGATCCGCGCTTAGTGCGTCCGAGCGTTGAGAGGGTGGAAAACAGCCTGGCGCTCTCACTGAAGGGCCTGATAACGGATCGTGGATTTGATAACAAAACCAACGTCAGGTGGCTAGAGGAGCGCGGAATTTTTGCCGGGCTCTGTCCCCGTGATCCGCGCGCTCTGCGTGAGGCCATGAAGGATGCAGACTTTGCCCAAGCGCAGCGCCGGCGAGCACAGACTGAAGCGCGCATCGCGATCTTTAAAAATGAATTTCTCGGACGCCCCATGCGCGCGGAAGGCTTTGAGAACCGGGCCTTGCAAGTGGCGTGGGGCGTGCTCACGCACAATTTATGGGTGCTGGCGGAGAAACTGCGCGAGCAGCGAAAGATCCGGGAGCAAAAGCTTAGGAAAGCGGCCTAAGTAACGTAGCAAAACAAAGCCATCATATAGCTACACGCCCGAGGTGTCTCTCAGCGTCGCCTAGTGAGCGCTTTATTAGCTCTTTACATAACGGAATATTGTCATAACATAAAGCGTTCGAGTTAGTGATTACTCGTCCTCGCACTGTTATGTCTTGCAATGAGTGTCGCACGAAAAAAAGGCGTTTTCGGGACTGAATCTACCTATTTCGGGGACAGGACACTAGGGCGTGTTTGTAAATCCTGTTGAATGGACAACGCGCCTACCTGGAGGTAAAAGGGAAGATGCGAATACGACCAAAAGTGAAGGCGCTCCTGCCGAAGATAGTGGAAGCTATAATTTCCATAGAAATCGACTCCCTGGAGCGGCAATAAAGATAGTAAAGCTGGTCGGCCTGCTTTGTCAATGTACGTTGTGCTTGAAAGTGTTCTCTTTGTGCTAACAGAAGGATGTAGCTGGAGAGCTATCGATCGGCCGCAGGCCCGCTGGAACTCTGTGTACCAGTATTTCCGCCGCTGGTGTCGCCGCGGCACGCTACAAAAAGTGCTGACTCAATTCGGACCGGAGCTGGCTCCGGGGTGGTACTTTGTAGACAGTACTCACGTCAAGGTTCATGCTGACGGGTCCAATCCGGCCGGCGGACAAGCTCCACAAGCCATGGGACGCACCAAGGGAGGGCTAAACACCAAGATTCATGCTGTCGTCAATGCCCGCTCGCAAGCTATCGTCATTGCCTTGTCCAGTGGGAACGAAGCCGACATCTCTTTGGCAGAAGAGCTCACGGAGTGCCTGCCAAAGGATTCTACCCTTATTGGCGACAAAGCCTATGATAGCTCCGCCCTCAGAGAGACAGCGACCGCTAAGGGGTTTAAAACCTGCATTCCTGGTCGCGCTAACCGCACTACGACTGTACCATTCTCCGCAAAGCTCTACCGGCGTCGTCATCGAGTAGAAAACTTCTTCCAAAGAATCAAGCGCTACCGGCGAGTCGCCACTCGCTATGACAAACTCGCCGAAACTTTCCTGGGCTTCGTCTGCCTTGGCATCCTGCTCACACTTCGCCTCACATAGATGATTTACAAACACGCCCTAGAGAAGTGGGATGGCCGTTCGGACCGAGCTCAGGTCCTGCGTGCTGCCGTCGACCGTCACCGGAGTCCGGATCTTGACCCGTTCGAAAAACTGTTCCGCGAGGTCTCGAGGCATCCGGACGCATCCGTGTGATGCGGGATACCCGGGAAGATAGCCGGCGTGCATGCCAATTGCCTCGCTGAATTCCATGTAGTATGGCATTGGCGCGGGTCGATAATGAAAACCAGGTGGTACGTAGCTGCCGGGAGTTGCATTGGACGTGGCAATCCTGCCCGAATCATCGACAACCGATCCGAAGCTCTGAGACCGATGGTCAATATCCTTGCTCATGATCGAGAATCTACCCGTTGGTGTCGACCAACCTGGTTTACCTGAAGCGATGGGAGAAATCAAACTGACTTTGCCGCCTTCTATCAGGTACGCTCTCTGCTCTGAGAGGTTGATGATCACTCTTGTTCCCGAGCCCATATTAGACGCGTAGATTGAGCCGATGACAGCCCGCGGAGACGTAACCGCCGCGGCGCGCTCGTGGTAGGCGCACCCTGTGGCTAGCGACCCCAGAAAGATGCTAACAAGTACCATTTTGCCCATACTATAACCTTCAACCAAGGGCCGTTTGCGACGCGGTTTCTGAATCGAATTGAGAAGTTCGCTCCAATCTGGCGTCGCAAGACCCAACTAACTGATACGATGAGTATAGTCCCGCTCGATCAACTCCTCCCATACTCTTCAAGATGTCTTGCCATTACCTTTTCGTATAGCGAAGGACACGGTGTCGCTGTATCGGCGCGTCAGCGGACTTGGATACTGGTGCTGCTCCAGGCCTAGGCCGTTTTTATCGAAAGGACCGTCTTTAAGAGCCATCGGAGGCACGTGGGCCTGCGTTGTCTAAATCGCGATCAGCAACGAACCAAACGCTCCTTAATCCCCACTCGTCCTCTTGTTTCGAAGTCGTAATTGTCCTCGTCGTTCTCGACTTCTATGGACGGGGGAAACGCGCCGATTGCCGACAACGTTCAAAGATCGAGGACGATTGGGAGGGATCCTACACCGCGCTAACCGTTCGTTATGTCAAAAAGTTGGACAGATACGAAACCCCGGGCTGAGACCTCTCGACCCCTTCGGGATGAAGAAACATTCCCAAAACCCTCCTTAACTTAGTGCCATTCTGGCCTCATAAGTCGGTTTGTGCGCCCTGCCGGGCGCAAAAAAAAGGAAACGACTGCCTCAATGGTAGTTGGCAGGTCCAAACGGCCAGCGCGTCTCAAATCCACGCGTGGCGGGATTGTAATGATACATCGCCGGGTTATCGGCGGGGATAGACTGATTTCCTGTCCTCCCGCTTTGTGCGCATCCGGAGAAGAGGATTGGCGGAAAGGTCAACGCTGCAAGGAAAGTTCGTTTAACAAACTTAAGCGTCTTCAAATTGGTGTTGTGCATTAGTATCTAGGTACCTTTTGGTTCGTCGTGAAGTGTTTGGTTGCCCCTGCCTTGGTCCGGACAAAAAGGGCCACTCTTGGGGCGCCGGACCGAATAGCCAGCTCGGTTCAAATCCATCGTGTACGAATTCAACGTGCTACTGCTATGATAGGATATACATTGACGCCTGAATAGGTGACACCGCGAAGATTCTGATATTCATCGCCATGCCATCGTGTTAGCTCTGGATTCGGATTTGGGCAACTGTCAGAACTTAAGTAGCAAATCTACCGCGATGGTCTGCGTGGCGTTGGCATTGGCAATGGGGTATAGTGAGGGGCTCGTTGCGAAACCGCCGTACAGGTTGGAGGTTAAGTTCCAGGCGAACCAACCTGTAAAAGAAAGGACCGCAAAATCGGTCAAGTTATAGGCCAGGCTCACACGAAAGCCTTGCATATTTAAGAAGCTGTTACCGAAATCGTCAGAGTTGATGTTTGGGTCGACGGCATCGATCCCAATCTGGCGAAAATCAACGAGGCCGCCGAGGTCGCCCGCTTTCTTGTTCTGCCCGACTCGCAGCCCAATCAGCCAGCCGAGATTGTCCGAAAACGACGGCTGAACGCGATGGGAAAACGCCGGGGTTCCCTTGCTGTTAAAAGTGACATTGCTAAAAAGAGGACCGTAGACTTGGTTAAATCGGTCGTTTCCCGACAGGTTGTAAGAGAAGTCCCAGTAGAGCGAGGCCGGGATCTTGCCCAGCTTGAAGGCGATCTCGCCAGGCGCAAGCAGGAAGAGTTCGTCCCGCTGCGTCACCGGGAAGGGATTCGCATTGTTTAGGCTTCCCAGGACTCCGCTACCGCCCTGAGGCGCGGTAGCCGGGTTCGGTTGGCCGTTCGCAAGGAACCCGGTCGGGCCAAGAGCACCTGAGGTGGCGGCGAATACCCCAGGGGCCAAAGTAATCGAAACGCGGTTTTGAAACAGGTTCAACTTACCTTGAAGTTGGGTTTCAAACTGGTAAGCGTCCCACTTCAACTGCGTATTGCCTGAGTCTGCGTTGTTATTAAAAAAGACGAATTGTCCCGCGATCAGACTGAGCTCGAACGGGTAGACGGGCGACGCTGGTGCTGCAGGCGGAGGCGGCTCCTTCCCCTCCTTGCTATAGCCGCCCGGTTCACCACCGGAGAGTTGCCATCCCAAGAGCTTGTGGAAGTCGATGCGTTCCACCACGCCATTTGGTGCTATATCGGGAGCCCAAAACATCTCGGTCGCAAAGAAGGGGTTATCTTGGCGACCCAGGACAAAAGTGAGCCCGTCAAGAGGTGCCCAGCCCATGAACGCACGACTGATGTAGATATTGTAATTATCGTATCCTCCCGTGTAGGTGGCGTTTCCCGTGGCGGCATTACGATTGTCCGAAGTACTGAGCTGAACGCCGCCGAAGAAGTTTTCCGCCAGTTTAAAATCCGCGTTCAATCGCAGACGGAAGCGCCAGCGGTCCCGCACGATCTGGTTGTCGTAATTTTTCGAGTTGGGCGGCGCAGGCAGTTGCTGTTGAGTGTTCTGGTAATAGTTTCGGATGCGCAGGTCTCCGTAAAGGTCCAACTCATTGACCCAGTCCCCAATCTTCAGAACGCCATTAAGAGGATTAGAATTTTGCTGGGCCTGTGAGGCTTCCTTATTCACTTCGGTCTGAATCGTTTCGGCTTCTTTCTGACTCAGAATGCCCTTGCGAACAAGCGCATCGATTAGCGCCGAATCGTCCGCGAACGCCCGAGACGCCATGAAGGACAATCCCAGCAGCACAATCGAATAGAACGTTCTTTTAATCATTTTAATCGTTTTCTTTTTGAATGACTGAAAACCTTGCTGGATCAGCAAGTGCACATTTAAAAAGGGATGCGTATTTTCGCCAACGAGAATTCGGTGACAATTTCTTAACATTTCGACTGGGCCGGCCGGAAACATTGGGTCGACGGGTGTGTTTCTGAAAGCCGCGGCTTATGGCCGGCTAGGGAAGAAAGGACAGCAAGCTTTCGATCTCGAACTTTTCTGGTTTGAGGGAAGCTAAAAATCGGGTTCGAACCGAGTTAATGCCGCCACTTTTGGCACACTTCCACGCAAGAATGAGCGCACCAGCTGCGATGAAGAATCCAACTATCCCTTCTCGAGCCGTCAGGCGCTCGTGAAGAAACAGCGTTCCAAAGGCCATCGCCATGACCACGCTGAGCTTGTCGACCGGCGCCACCTTGGATAACTCACCAATCTGAAGCGCGCGAAAATAGCAAAGCCAGGATAGCCCTGTGGCCAGACCGGACAAAAGGAGAAAGATCCAGGCTTTTCGGCTAATGGAATAGACATTTAAGAATTTAGCGAGGTGTGGCCTCTATCTTTCTGACCAGAGTTCGTCAGGCTATCTCCTGGTTCGGTTATTTTTTATCCAATAAAGAAACCGCCGGGGCCTTGAATACTGGCGGATCACGCGCAAAGAGTCGGCCCCTTTCCGGCAGCTACCGCCCTCGATCGTCGACAGGCTGGCCGGTTTGCGGGTCCAGAATCAGGCGGCGCACGCGATAGTGATCACAGCTGCCATAGAAATCGAACAGGTTGAGCAGACTCCCTGAATACTGATCGAACGAGGAATCTCCGATTCTGCCGAGGTTCCAGTTATCTTCGATAAAGCGCACGATCGAAGATTGGTCAGTCACGGTGTGATCCACGTAGTTTTCCTTCGCGAAGGGAGAAATAACGATCAACGGCATCCGAGGGCCGAACGAAAATCGCCCTTGATAGCCCCCAAGGGGGGCGTTGGTTCCGGATTGTCCTCCAGAAGTATCGGGAGCGCTGAGGAAGTCATAGGCAGTCTGGGATTCATTCACCACCGGAGGCATGACGTGGTCGTACCAACCATCGGAATCATCATAGGCAATAATGATTGCCATGGTTTGCCATTCGGGCGAAAGCATCAAACGATCTATGGTTTCGACGACAAATTCCTGTTCGAGGAGCGGATCGGAATATCCGGGATGGCCATCCTGATAGCCGGGCGCCTTCAAATAGGAGACCGAGGGCAGATTGTGAGCATCCAACGCTTGCCAGAAACGTGTGATATCATACTGGTGATTGGCTTGATCGGTCTTTCCAATCACCGCGACCGATGTCGGCGGTTTGTGCGTCGGGTTCGCGGTCTGCGGATAGTATTGAAACGGTTGATGATGAGGGATGTAGTCGATTTTCGCGACGCCGTTGGCTCCGATATGAGATCGGGCCGGATTGTCGAAGCCCCCTTGAAACCAGCCCCAAGTCACGTTTTCTGCATTGAGCAAGTCGCCAATGTTCGTGCCGGTCATGCTGAAGGTTGTCCCACCCGAAGCGATATCGCCCGCCGGATCGTCATCGGAGATGACAGAGCCTTGCTCGACCGTACCGGTAATCTGGGTCGGCACAGCGCCATGAGTCTGGCCGGACACCACGTTAATCGCCCCCGGCGTCGAAGGACCTGGTACTGATCCAAAAGAATTATCATTCATCGCAAAATTCTGAGCGTAGTTCCAGTATGCGGTGACCGTGTTCCCATCAAAGTAATCCATTACCAACGTCGGGCTGGTGGAGGATTCCGGCGTTCCGGTAAACTCGACGAACTTGTCCATCAAACCATGATCCATGGCCTCTTGTTCATTCGGGTAATCGTGGTTCTGATCCTGCGTCGCGGCATGCGAACGATCAAGGCGCTGCGGCTGCAGCGAGTTTTGATTTCTGGTCAGAAGGTCGGGAGTGAGCCCGTTCACGGTGGGAGTCCCCGGCTTGGCCATGAAAAGCGGTTCTCCAGGCGGATTCGCAGCCACTGGATAGGTGGCAAAATAATGATCGAACGAGATATTCTCCTGGAAAATGACCACGAGGTGTTCAATCGGATAGGCTGTTTTGGAGGTGTCCTGGGTGTTTAGTGCGGTCTCTTGTCCTGAAGCTATATCGGCAACAGAAGCGGCAATCGTGATTGCCGCGAAACAAATGGTTTGCATTGTTGTCATCTCAGTACGGTTTTCGGCTTCGCGTCGTTGAAACAGACGATCTCACTAGCCACTCGGTGGGTTACACCGTTGATTCAGGCAGCGATGCCGAAACCATTTCACGGAGCACCGGAAGAAAACAAAAAGAAACCTGCAACGTTTCCGTAACACAAGCACCTTATGGATTCAACAGCGTCCGCTGCCTTGAGCCCATTAGAGGCGATTAGCTTTCTGCGACGTATCGCGGGTCACTCCGAAATGGGAAATGATCGTATGACTGATCCGGCGTCCGGGCGCAAAGATAACTAGTTCCAATGCCGTAAACTCCGGTTCGTTGTCTTCCACCGGAGTGCTCAAAGCAATTCCGCGTGTGCCTAGCAAAACCGCCTGTTTAGCCGCCGCTAAGATGCCGGAATGCCAAGTGGAGTTTCCCAGATTGGACCCGAGATTGATCCCGGAAAGTACGAGATCCGCGCCTCCCCAAAGATGCAATCCCAAGGCGACACAGTCAGAAGGCGTTCCATTGACTCGATAAGCGTCAAATTTTTTAATCGGCGTTTTCCGGAATAAAAGTGGTCGACTAGCGGTGATGGCGGCGCCCATCGAAGATTGCTCAACGTCAGGCGCAACGATTCGCACGTTTCCAAATCGGGCTGCCGCTTCCGCCAGCGCCACGATACCCGGGCTGTAGATTCCGTCATCGTTTGAAATAAGAATGCGCATACTCAAAGCTCCAAAACACAGCTGAACTTGTTTTACGTTCGCAAGACAGATCGACCTTGGTCTGATCTGCGAGAAGGTAAAGATCATCCGCAATTAAATTCTGCAATTATTTTCGAGGCGTATAACTGATATAGGTGCTTCGCTCGATGTTACTTCGGGGACAGGACACTGGGTTACGACTTTGTCACAAATTGACCCGGCCCAAGCAATCGTCGATTTTCGATCATGTAATAGGCAGCGGCAAACATGTTCAACCTCATTCCCAAGAATCAAAAATTTTACGAACAGCTCGAGAGCTTCGGCTACCACGTCGTCAGCCGCGCAGGAGAATTGCCCGAGCTGAGGCAGAAATTTCCGAGAACGGCCCAAGAACGGGCCAAGGCTCTGGACGCAAAGGAAAAGGGTGCGGCTCGATTGGTTCAGTCCGCCCTGGAGCGTTTGGACGCCGCTTCGATCGACCCCGATGTGGTCGATGTTTATGTGGTCTTCGGTGGGCGTAGATCCAAGCGACGGCTTTCTTGATCTCGTATGGGTTGCACCTGTCTGTAACAGATCCGTTTGATCCTGGGGAGCTGGGAGACGTAGACTCGCTGATCATTTCATCCGCGCAGGTAACACAGTTCGGTTGCCAGCCGATCTTCTTTGTCGCTGAGAAAGTAGTAGAATTACCCAGCCACTCGCTTTCGCGGCTGCAACAATATCTTGCAATGTTCGACCAAGCTGCGATTCAGGCTGTCGTGATCGGGCAGCCGGATCTCTTGTCCCGTATCAAAAATTTCTTTCGGCTTAACGAGAGGAACGGCCTTACTTAGCTAGGACGCCCGGATGGCACCACAATACAAAGACTTTGGATCAGTGTGGATGTTATGACTTAGCCAGTACCCCAACGTATAACAAAGCCAGCATCCTCAACCCATGAAAGACTCGCTCAATCTCGAAACTTCCGCGAGCACGCAACCGGCATCGCATGCTGCGGGCTACCACGGCGACGACCGCTGGCTCCTGCTGTGGGCCGCGCTAATCGGCGTGGTTGGGGCGCTCGCCACAGTCGCCTTCCATGAAGCCATGGCGTTCACCGAGAATCTGGCCACCGGCCATCCGGGTGGCCTGGTGGCCGCGGCCGAGGCGCTGCCGCTGTGGCGTCGCGCGATCACTCCAGCACTGGGCGGAATCGCCGCAGGCGCGTTTCTGTGGTGGGCGCGGCGTATCGCCCACGGCAAAAAACAGTCCGATTACCTTGAAGCCATCGCGGTCGGCGACGGCCGCCAGGAAGTACGCGGCACACTACTGCGCATCGCCTCGTCACTTTGCACTATCGCCTCCGGGGGCTCGATCGGCCGCGAGGGTGCGATGGTGCAGCTGGCCGCCGCGACCGGATCCTGGATCGGCCAATTGGGCCGTTTCAATGGCGACGTTTTGCGCCTGCTGCTGGCCTGCGGTGCAGCGGCGGGCTTCGCTTCGGCTTACGATGCGGCGCTCTCCGGTGCAATCTTCATCGCCGAGATCGTTTACGGGACGTTGGTGATCCGCCGGTTGGGGCCGCTGATGGTGGCCTCGGTGACGGCCAACGTCACCGTGCATCAGGTATTGGGTTACGAGCCAGTTTATAAGATTCCGCCGCTGCACGTGGCTTCGCTGTGGGAGCTGCCGCTATTCCTGCTGACGGGACTGCTGCTAGGCGCTCTGGCACCGCTTTTCATGGGCATCCTGGATGGCGCACGTCGACTAGCTAAGCGTCTTCCGCTGGGCCTCCCCTTGAAGCTTGCACTAGGCGGGCTGGTGGTGGGTGCAATCTCAGTCTGGCGGCCCGAGGTGTGGGGTAACGGCTACAGCGTGGTCAACGACGTGCTGCATGCGCCCTTGCCGCTGTTGCTGGTACTCTCGGTCCTGCTCGCTAAGATCTTCGCCACTGCGGCCACCGCCGGCTCCGGCGCGGTCGGCGGCGTGTTCACGCCAACCATCTTCGTCGGCACCCTGCTCGGCCTGCTCGCGGGCAGGGCTGCGCATGCGCTGTGGCCCGGCTCGTCGCTGCCCATCGTCTACGCGGTGATCGGCATGGGCGCATTTCTGGCCGCCACCACGCACGCGCCGCTGATGTCCTTCCTGATCGTGTTTGAGATGACACTGGAGTATCAATTGGTGCCGGCGCTGATGCTGGCCTGCCTCGCTGCTTACCACGTCTCGCGCGCGATCCGACTCGAGTCGATCTACCACGACGCCCTGCATCGCGGCACCGCGATCGAGGAAGACGCTGACACCGCCCGTGGGTGAGATCGGGGACAGGCCAGATGGCGACGCGACAAATAAGCGACCTACTCTCTCCTTGGGCCCGCCCAGGCCAGATAATGTGAGGATCGGGGACAGGTCAGAAGGATGCCTGACCTGTCCCCGAGACACTTGCCTCCATATTTGACCTGTCCCCGAGACAGGATGCCTTCACACCTCGTTTCGGGGACAGGACACTGACGGCGAGCCGGCCTCGGGACTCGGTACGCATCACTGCAGATGAAGACCGGCGCGAGCTTGCCAGATAGATCCGGCACGTGACACTCGCGCGAATATTTGAAACATGAAAATGCTATCTCGCCTCATCGTGACTCTAAGTGCCGCGGCTTGTTTCGGCGCCTGCACAAGCGAGGAGGTTGTCACGACACCACCACCGTTTCATTTACTTCCCTAGGCTTCCAAAACTTCCGTCACAAACGGCCCGAAAAATGTAATAAAGCGGGCGCCTCCTTCCTTGAGAAGGACGTTTGATCGTTGAACTCGCTGGCTTGTTCCATTGCCAAAAAAATCTCAAAGCAACCATGCGCGGACGCCGGTTCGCTGAAGAGTCGGAGGTTGTAATCCTATTTCGTCCGGCAATGACCCGATTTGCGCAATGGAATCAGATGGTTCCGATTTGGATCCGAATTCGTTTTCAATGACTTCCTTGGCAACACGACGCGCGGTTCCTTTCGCGAATTCCCGCTCCGTCTTTTCCTTCTCGCCGCCCAAATTTGCCCCCGACATCATACTGGGAGACACTTCGACGATAATCGACCGATGCGCGACAGTGGATGGAACGCCTTTCAATCCCGCCAAGAGAATTTGAAAAAAAAAGGGTGCGGCAGCCATAGGCATTAGTTTCCTTCAAGATCGCACGGGAACCTGGGAGCGGTTCTCAGATTCTGTCAAGTATCATCCGCCGAAGATTTGGCCCGAGGCGGCAATCCGATCGCGCATCGTGATTCGAGCTGCCTTCAACCGGAAGATGATCGAAGAGTTTGCCGAGGGCCGCCACGAAGTGGTTGCCACCAGCAAGTAGTTCCGGATCTGCGCCCGCGCCAACCAATGGAAAGCTGGCGCAGTACTCCACTTTCTTGTTTGACTTGAACTCGGAGTGTAGCTGTCATCCGTGAGATGGGAACCGATGTGTCCGGTCCGGCAGCAGCAGCGAAGAGAGAGAATGCGGTCATTGACAAAGCGTTGCGCGGGATGAAAGGCATGACGGCCGCCGTTCGGTTTTCTAAGCTGGTTGAAGCTGCGGGGAAACCAACCGTTCACCTGTTATGGATGGACCCGGCAAAGGACACAGTTTTGCAAAAGGCCATTAAGGCCAATCGGGTGTTGACCGTGCATCAACGGCCCGGTGCTACGAAGGCTGACTATGGGACGGTAGGATTCGAGAAAAACGTTTCGGGCCAGATCCTGATGTTTCCAAAATCGTTGAAACAATTTGCTGACAAGCGGGTAGTAGGGGTGAAATACGACCTCCTGGAATGGCCGGAAGTTCCAAAAGACCAAGAAGCGCCGAAGGTCAGGCCGCCCAAAAGTCCGGCGAACGCCAAACCGCAGAAGGCCAAGCTTCCTGCTGTAACACCCAAGCGAAATGCAGCCGAAGAGATGGCACCAGCCAGGGTTTTAAAGTTCCCGAATCCGAAGGATGAAGATGAAGATGAAGAAGAGTCCAAGGTGGATGTAGAGGATATAAAGGACCAGGTACGCCACGCAATGAAGGCGCTTGAGGAAGGCAAGCAAGTGGCGGCGTTCAATCTTCTCAAGCGTATCATTGGTAGCTAGTGCACCGTCTCGCATATAATGATGATGGCGTTGCGTTCAAAATGGGCCGTCGGCAAGGCGCAAGAAGGGCGGTGCAGGAGCACCGCTCGGCGATCCGTCGTGAGACGATTCAGCGCTTTTTCGAGCCGCAGGGAATGATCGAGTGCTTCCTGAACGAACGCTTTGATCATCGGCTCACCCCATGGATTGAGCATCTGCCGGTCAAACCCTCCGCCGAAACCGCACACACCAGCAAAGCCGGCGCCGAGGATTTCGATCGCTTCTCCGTCAAGAAAATGAATCCCGGCCTCCGCTAGGATGCTTTGAACCTCCTGAATTTTACCCGACTCAAAATCATGATTGCCGACGACGCCGACGCATGGAATTCTGAGGTAGGCCCGAATATCCTGGGCAAGGATTGCCGCTTCCTCAGGGAGCCCGTAGTCAGTCATGTCGCCGCACACGGCTAAAACGTCCGCTGTCTCGGAAGCTCGCACGAACAGATCTTTGAGATGTCCGGCTGAAGCTCTCGTGTAGTGGCAATCGGCCAACGCCGCTACCCGGACCTTTCTAGTCTCGCTCATTATATATTTCTCCTTGAGATACAATCGCAAACCGCCGGACATGCGCTCTTATAAAAAGATATGAGAAAAGGCGTTCGATGAGCGAATTCTGTCAAGATATTGTGCGGTTGCTAACAAATCAGCCCTGGGACCTTAGCTCGCAGGATCGGTAATACCACCGGCGCGAACAGCTTTTCCATTTCTTGATTTTTCGTGTTCGCGACTTCTTCGAAAATCTTTTCATTCCTAAATCGCAAGAAATGCAGATCCAGAAACACGAGTATTTGTCCAGTTTCTTCTACTCCCCATCAATCGTGTCGGAAATGGCGTACACCCTCGAAACTGGGCCTTGGCACTGATCGGGGGCTTAGATGTGGCTCCGGGCGTAGGCCGTTTCTATCGAAAGGATTGTCTTTGTGACCTTTGTGATCTTCTGTGCAAATGATTTTTCTTCGTCCCCCCGGCACTAAGACAGAAAAAAAGCAAACGTCATTTTTGAACAGAAGATCGCAAAGATCACAAAGAGTCACTGTCTTTAAGAGCCATCGGAGACACGTGGGCCTGCATTGTCTAAATCTCGATCAGCAACGAACGAAACACCCCTTAATCCCCACTCGTCCTCTTGTTCTGAAATCGTAATCGTCGTCGTTCTCGACTTCTATGGACGGGGGAAACGCGCCGATTGCCGACAACGTTCAAAGATCGAGACATCTGAGGTGGTCCGTAAACTTTTTTTACAAATTTATTCACAGTTCGGACGATTGGGAGAGGTCCTACACCGCGCTAAACAGATACAGCGAGGAACGAGCTACGGGGCTATCGAACGCCTGGCTATACCAGGTATCTAAGTTACCCACAGGAAATAGCGGAGAGCCAGTCTTTTTCGTGACGCACTTATATGAATTTGCGCATAATTTTTATGAGAAAAGGAAAGAGAACGCCATTTTTCTGCGGGCTGAAAGGCACTCCGACGGGGGACGAACTTTTAAATTAATTGAAGGCGAACCACTGCAAACCAGTTATGGCGAGGATTTGTCTGGATGGTTGTTAGGTGTGAAGCGGAAGCCTGACAAAGCGGAATTCCGTTTCCAACGCTTTCAAGTTCACACCGGCGCTCGATCAGGCCTGGATTTCCGCATGACTCGAGAGACTTCCTCGTGCTTGTCCGGTGGGAAAATTATGTCTAGCTTTTCGCCGCCGTGCCCTTCGTAGCCCTCAAGCTGCAAAATGCAAAAGCGAGGATGTGGCTCAATACAAAAATCGGCGAGCCGATTCAATGGGAAATAGGTCATGATTGCCCCGTATTTCGAGTGATGGCGAAATTGAAACCAGCGCAATGTCTTTTCTTCAGCAATCACCACGATGTGCCGGTTCGTAACCAACACCGCCGCCGCAGGTGCCAACTCCCGGCCAAAACCTCCGCGCATCTCCTTCCAGCAGACACCGTCCAACAATCGCGATTTTTTCGGCATGTAAATAATTGAAAAATTGCGAAACTTCAAAGGCCAGCCGCCGATAATCGCGCTCCCGGGCCTTGCCGAGCTCACGGTAATATTCTCTAGCCCGTCAATCGCGTCCAGAATGTATTGAATCGCCTCAGAGTACAGATGTTGCATCACAGAGTTGAAGTGGAGCGCCGTTGATCTCGCTTCGCCGTCCTGGACAAAGTCAATTTTTATTTGGCCGTACAATAGGATGAGGGTTAGCTCGACTAACAACGTTGAATCGTACGAACACTCCGACACGGTGACGTTTCCGTCGTCTTGACAAAGCGCGACCAGCCAACGTTGATTGGTGACACAAAGTACTGACGCTAAGGTTTGAAAGTTAGCCGTACTGTAAGCAGGACTGAAGATTAAGTGTTTTAGATCTTCTGTCTCGCTCAGGCTCTCCACGAGTGCTTGACGAAACGGTGACGGCAGTTCGGTAATGCTTTTGGCACACGCAGGAAAACTCTTGACTGAGGCCATGTCTCTTTACCTCCACCCATTGCATTGTCAGGTAGGAGTCATCAGCCCATTCAAAAGACAATTTTCCCTGATCCACAGGAGATGGCAAACTCCATTGCCGTCCTTAGAATACGAGTGTTTGCATTTGTAGGAAAGTGAAATTTCACGCCCGCTTCCCATCTGACCGCAGCACAAAAAACCAGCCATTGACAATGTTGTCAGAGGTTCTTTAAACTGCCCGCCCGTGAACCGTTTCTTCACGCTGGTCATGAGCACGGGAGCGAGGTCCCGCCGTGCACCAATTCCACGCCATTTTTCGCCAGCCTTTGCTTGATCTCGGCAATGTGCGCGCGATCGCGCGTTTCCACTGTGCAGAGCACGTGAACCCGCGATAGATCCGGGCCGGCAAAGGTTCGGTTATGCACAATTTCGGTGACATTGGCTTCGGCGGAGGCCAGTACCCCGGAGAGATGCGCCAGCCCGCCTGGCCGGTCGCTGATCAGTGCGTCAAACCGGTAAATTCGTCCGTCCGCCGCCAGCCCGCGCTCGATCACTCGGCTATGAGCCAGCGGATCGATATTGCCCCCCGATAGCACCAACACCACCTGTCGGCCCTCAAGCTCGGGGAGGCTCCCGCCCAGCAACGCCGCCAAACCGGCAGCGCCCGCTCCTTCGATTACGCACTTCTCCAACTCCGCCAATCGCAGCATCGCCAGGGCCAGCGCCTCCTCTTCCACAGTCACCATCCGATATCTCAATGACGCGACGATGGCCAGGGTGTGCCGGCCTGCTTCCGCCACTGCCAAGCCGTCCGCGAGTGTGAACCTGGTCGAAACGCGAACCGGCGCCTCAGCGGCCAGTCCCGCCGCGAAAGATGCGGCATTTGCAGGCTCCACCCCGATGATTTGCAAACTCGGTTTCAGCGCTTGCAATACGGTGGCCACTCCGGCTAACAGCCCGCCGCCTCCTACCGGGACGAGAATGGCCTCGGCATCCGGCACTTGCTCCAGGATTTCGAAGGCCAGCGTGCCTTGACCCGCGATAACCTGAGTATCGTCAAACGGATGAATATAGGTAAGCTTACGCTCCTCGGCCAGTCTCCTGGCTTCGCTCCGAGACTCGTCGAACGAGTCGCCGTGCAGCACCACTGTAGCACCGAATTGGCGGCAGCGCGCTACTTTCACCAACGGCGCGAAACGTGGCATCACGACTGTCACTGGCACGCCCAGCGAGCGCCCGTGCCATGCCAACCCCAGGGCATGATTGCCCGCAGAAGCCGCAATCGCCCCCAGCTGCGCTTGCTCCGGTGTCAATTGCGCCAGGGCGTTGCGTGCTCCACGTTCCTTGAAGCTCCCGGTCCGCTGAAGATGCTCTTGCTTGCAGAAAACGCGCGCACCGATCAACTCGCTCAGCGCTGCTGATTCAGTACATGGCGTGCGGACGATCGCGCCATTCAAGCGCGAACGAGCTTCCACGATTTGCGAAAGCGAAACTTCGGAAAGTGAGTCGATTTTCATTTGGAGATGCGGGCAAATAAAAACCCTGAGCGGTCAACTCAGGGCTTCGGAATTTAGAGTCGCAGCAAATCGGCGCGCGTCTATCCCTGCCCCAAGTGGGAGGCAATAATGATCGCAATGATCATGATGGACGCTGCCGAGGATAGAGGCATGTGAATCGCCTTTTTGCCTTAGGAAACGGCGGCTGTCAAGTGATTTGGGGCTTTTCGGCGGGCCCGACGGGATGGAGTAATGGAAGAGTGCCTGGTTGGTGCGTCTCTGAGGATGGTGCCAGGAAGATTGTCTCGGACAGGCAGGCAGCCAGTGCTATTTTGCGGCGCACGCACTCCTACACTCATATGAAAACGACTCTCACCGGATACGATCTGCTCATCCATCCGCGGCTCAACAAGGGTACGGCTTTTACCGAGACCGAACGGAACGCGTTCGGTCTCCATGGACTGTTACCGCCCCATGTGGGCACAATCGAAGAGCAGCGGAAACGACGGAAGAAGGGCTTCGACAACGAAGCCACCCCTCTGCAGAAGTACACCTTCATACGAGATCTCCAGGATACCAACGAAACGCTGTTCTATTCGTTGATCACGCACTATATCGAGGAAACTCTGCCGATTGTTTATACCCCGACGGTAGGCGAAGCCTGCCAGCAGTTCAGTGAAATCTGGCGTAAACCACGAGGTCTTTTTGTTAGCTACCCGAACGTCCACCTGATCGATCAGATCTTTTCCCATCCCCGCTATTCCGGAATCAAATGCATCGTCGTGAGCGACGGCGAACGCATCCTGGGCCTGGGCGACCAGGGCGCCGGAGGCATGGGCATACCTATTGGTAAGATGGCGCTCTATACGGCCCTGGCGGGCATTGCGCCGGAATGTTGCCTGCCCATTTTGCTCGATGTCGGAACCGAAAACGAAGAACGACTACAAGACCCACTCTATGTCGGCTGGTGTAATAGGCGCATTCGGGGTCCGCAGTATGACGACTTTGTCGACAGTTTCGTCTCCGCGGTCAAACGTCGCTGGCCTCACGTTCTCCTCCAATGGGAAGACTTCGCCGGCGTCAACGCTGCACGATTCTTGCAACGCTATCGCGATCAGCTTTGTACGTTTAACGACGATATCCAGGGAACAGCGGCCGTAGCAACGGGTACGCTGCTTTCCGCCATTACCGTGACGGGAATTCCTCTCTCCGACCAGCGGGTGGTCTTTCTCGGTTTCGGCGGAGCCGGCTTGGGCATTGCGCAGTTAATCTGGTCAGTGATGTGCGATGCGGGCTTAAGTGAGCAGGAAGCGTATCGACGTTTCTATGCCGTAGATCGCTACGGTCTTCTTATCGAAGGCTATCAGGGCCTCCGCTCTGAACAGGCACCCTTCGCACGCAAGATGTCCGACGTGACGGATTGGCAGATTTCCAATCCAAAGGAAATCGGGCTGCTCGACGTGATTCGGAATGTCAAGCCAACCGTATTGATAGGCGTTTCTGGTCAAGCAGGCGCTTTTACGGAAGAGGCCATCCGCACGATGGCAAAAAATACCGAGCGCCCCATCATCTTTCCGCTCTCCAACCCAACTTCGCGTTGTGAAGCAACGCCGCAGCAAGTGCTTGATTGGACAGATGGACGGGCTTTGATCGGAACGGGAAGCCCTTTTGGACCAGCGAAATTCAATGGTAAGGAAATCCACATCGATCAGACAAATAACTCCTACATTTTCCCGGGATTGGCCCTCGGCACTGTCTCTTCAAAAGCTCGTTATGTCTCGGACGCGATGATCAAGACTTCCGCCAAAGCGCTCGCGGAGCTGGCGCCTACCAGACAAAATAAAAACGCCAATCTCCTGCCTCCGCTTGACAACATTCGTTCCGTCAGTCTCGCGATCGCAAAGGCAGTGGGAAACCAAGCGATCCAGGAGGGACTCGCAACCGTAGATGAAGCTCAGTTTGAGCAGGAACTCGCCGCTAATGTCTGGGAACCTGTCTACCAACCATATGAGCGGGCCTAGCGTGTATGAATGACCGGAGACAGGAGCCAGGAGACAGAATCTTCACGCGAGCTCGCACGTTGGGTGCTCCTGACTCCTGGCTTCTTCTTTCCGCTCTTGACAGCTCTGCAAGGGTGTCGCAGGAGATCTCCATGCCATTACCTTCTGACGAAAAACTTATTGCGCTAAGCCAGGACCTCCTCAAGCAGTTCGATACGATTTTTGGACTGCACCCGGGCTTTCGACCCGCTCACGCAAAAGGGTTCATGCTCACGGGGACGTTTTCGTCAGCGCCCGAAGCTGCTTCCTTAACACGGGCGCCTCACATCACCCGCGACACCACACCAGTGACCGTCCGGTTTTCGAACTCCACAGGCCTTCCGCTGATTCCAGATACTGATCCCAACGCAAATCCCCGCGGATTGGCCATCCGGTTCAATCTTGCTGAACATGTGCATACCGATATCGTTAGCCATTCGACAGACGGATTCCCTACCAGAACCGGCCAGGAGTTTCTGGAATTCCTGCGAGCTGTTGCTGCGACCGATCCGTCCCAGCCATCGCCATCGCCGATCGAAATCTTCCTCGGTAGTCATCCGAAGGCGCTCGAATTCGTGCAAACGCCCAAGCCTTGCCCATCCAGCTTTGCAAGGGAAACGTACTACGGTGTGACCGCGATGCGGTTCATCAACAAAGAGGGGGTGAGCCGCTACGGACGCTACCGGATCACGCCGGACGCTGGGAATGACCATCTGGATGACGCCACAACCAAGAGCAAGGCTGCAAATTTCCTTTTTGACGAGCTCACAGAAAGAATCGCGAGTGGCCCGATAAGCTTTCAGCTTCTGGCTCAAGTGGCGAACAATGACGATGTCGCTGACGACGCGACGGTTCACTGGCCCGAGGAGCGACCCTTGGTCCATCTCGGCAAGATCGTTCTCGCGAATGCGGTCCCAGACAACGCGCATGAACAGAAGAAGATTATCTTCGATCCCATCCCCCGTGTTGACGGAATCGAGCCATCCGATGATCCTCTGCTTGAGTTGCGCGCCGCGATCTATTTGCTGAGCGGCCGTCGCCGCCGGCAAGCGCGCGAAGCGTAGCACAGGAATAGCCGCGTACATCGGTATGGTCTTCCACTGACACTGACAACTGATAACTGGCACTGATAACTGCACTGACAACTGACACCGCCATCTAATGCCTCTCACTCGGCCGGGACCGGCAGGGATAAACGATCGATTGATGACGCGGCTGGCACACGGCCGGAAGTCGATTCCCGCAGGAATAAGGTTCAGTGTTTTGATATCTCTTGGGTTTCGCTAAAGAGCAGCGCTTCTGCGTGATGCATCTCGGCGAGTGACAACTGAAAAGCAAGACTGGATTCGGCTCCTTGGTTTTGGTTTACCCGATCCGAGTGCAGTGCGTCACGACATCCGCCCGTGGTAGGATCGTAGAGCGGCAGCCCAAGATCGTTGCGTCCGAGAAACCAGTCAAAGCAGCGGCGCGCAGCCCGGTACCAAGTCACGTCTCGAGTTAACGCGTACGCTTCCAAACATGCGCAGATCATGGCATGGGCCTCCAGCGGTTGCTGATCAAAGCGGGCGGACTGGTAGCCGCGTGTCCAGAAACCATCACTGCCAATGGGTGTGAAATGGTCGGAACTTGATTTCTGCTCCTCCACCAGCCAGCGCAGCGATTTCAATCCTATCTCGACGACATCACCTCGTGAGGTCCAGTACCCACTCAGGATCATTGCGTGAGAAATTTTAGCATTATCGTAGGTTGCTACGGGCTCGAACCAAACCCATTCGTCCGAGGAGTGTTGTCGAAAAAGATCGACCAGGCGGTCGGTCAGTTCATCTCGCAGTTGATTGGCCATTCGATCACCGGAGAAAGCCCGCAGATATTCGTGGATGGCAAGCAGGGCAAATGCCCATGCCCGTGGTGAACTGAATTTCTCGACCGCCGGAAGTCCGCGTTGAAATAACAATGCGCAGAGATTTCGATAACCGTCGTTTTGGGATCGACCCAAGGCGGTGCCCGCAGCCCAAAGAGCGCGTGCATGGCTGTCCTCCGATCCTGCGCGATCGAGCCATTGACGTTGATGACTCATAAAATTTCGAAACCGGCAGCTTTCCTGGTCGAAGGCGTGCCACAAAAACGCCAGGTAAATGCTAGATAGTCCCTCGAGCTGCTGTTGCGTAACACCACTGGTAGTTTCCTGTAGTAACAGGGTCAGGATAAAGGCGCGGGCATTGTCATCCGTGCAGTAACCTTCTGCAAAGTTCGGCACCGTGAATATCGCATGTTGAAAAATGCCGGTGTTATCGGTCATGCGAACCAGGTGATCGAGCTTCAATGGCGGCAATGCGTAAGGCCGGTTATCCAGGGTTCGAACTGCGAATGCTTTCCGGGGAGTTTCGCTCAAATTTGTCCGGGCACGTTGGAAGCTCTCCATTTGCTGCTGTGCGACCGCCGGCCAGATCATCCCCCGCCCTAATTTCCATGCTCGTTTACGTGTTGCCGTCATGAGGATCGGATCGCACAGAAATCGATTCACACCCTCAGCAATTGCTTTCGGGTCGGAAAACGGGACCAGGATCCCGCGTCGGTCGGCAAGCAACTCCTTGGCATGCCAATACGGTGTGGAAATGACTGCTTTGCCGGCGCCAAATGCGTAGGCCAAGGTGCCGGAGGTGATTTGGGATTCGTTGAGGTACGGCGTGATATAGATATCCGCTGCGCCTATGAATTCCTTCAGTTCTTCCTGGGTGACGAAACGATTGTAGAAAATAACGTTTGCCGTAACGCGACGATCCTCTGCGAGGCGTTCAAGCTTGAGCCGATACGACTCTCCGTCGCGGGCAATCAGATTGGGGTGGGTGGCACCCAGAATGATATAAACGACATTTGGGTGTTGCGCGAGAATCGATGGCAAGGCCTCGATCACGTTTTCTATCCCTTTGTTAGGAGACAACAGTCCAAAAGTTAGGAGCACTATCTTTCCTTCGACACCAAACTGATCCTTATTGTAGTTCGGATCAATGAATGGCATGTCCGGTATGCCATGGGGAATCACGTCAATCTTCTCCCGCGCGATACCATAAATTTCCTTAAGGTAAGCTTCGCCGCGGTCGGTCATCACAATAAAGCGGTTTGAGAGTTCATCGAGCTGCTTCATGACGGCGCGCTGATCTGGATTGGGCTCGCGCAATACGGTGTGCAATGTCGTCACCACCGGCATATGCAGGTCACGCAAAAGAGCCAGCAGGTGGCTACCCGCAGGCCCGCCGTAGATGCCGAATTCATGTTCCACCGACACCACTTCGACGTTGTTGATATTCAGAAAATCGGCCGCGCGGCGGTACGAATCGAGCTCCTTTTCGTCGATCTCAAATCGTATCGAGGGTGGGTATTCATAGCCTTCCGGTCGATCATTCACGGCCCCGACAATGCATTGGCAGTTCGGGAATCTAGTGGCGATGGCTTCACAGATGTCTGAGGTGAAGGTGGCAATTCCGCATCGACGAGGAAGATGATCCCCGACGAAGGCTATTTGTTTAATGGTGGAACCAGTTTCCATAGGACACGCATCCATTCAGATCTAACTGTTTTCCCCGTTCGAGTTGGTTCGCTTTTGGATCAATCCGTGCGATGATCGGAGATCTTCAATCAACCCATCTACTTATTCCGGGGCGACTCTTAATTAGGCCAGCTGACCATTGCGCATTCCTGGCAGCCGAAGGACGCTTGTCGCGGCCCGAATCTCTCTACGGAGGTCGACAAGCATTTCACGAGTCACCTCCAGTTGCTGGGCTCTGAGCAGTGTCCAATGTTGCGCGACTGCCTCCAAACGCTGACGGGCGTTGGTCAAATAGATGACAGCCAGCTCCGTCAGGCCGGGATCCGCGAGCTTCGACGCAAGACGCCGCTGGGCTTCGTTGAGCTCGCTAAGAACAATCTTTTCTGTGGGCACACGCCGGAGCTTTCCGGCCAGACCCAACTTTGACAAGGTCCAGATGATCCACTTCGTTGGATCGAACTGCCATGGCTTTACCCCATTGCGATAGTCGTGCTGAAACTCGTGATGATAGTTATGGTACCCCTCTCCAAAAGTCACAAGCGCCATCAACCACGAATCGCGGGCGCTGCATTTGGAGGAATACGGGCGCGTACCCAGGTAATGACAGAGCGAATTGATGCAAAAGGTACAGTGCTGAAGAATGACCACGCGGGCAACGCCCGCAATCAGGAACGCGCCAAGAGCCGAAATCCAGCCGCCCCAGACAAAGCCGATAGTGGCTGGCAGAACAAAGGCGACAAACGCGGCGATCAAATGAATGTGGCGATTCTGCCACCTCACCAAAGGATCTTTTTGCAAGTCGGTCACATTGTCGAACGGCGGCGGCGGATCGAGCTTGAACAGCAGCCAGCCGATGTGGGCGTGGAAAAGCCCTTTCGAGATGCAGTAAGGGTCCTCCTCGTGATCGACGTGCTTGTGGTGACTCCGGTGCTCGCAAGCCCACAGCAGTGCGGAGTTTTCAAAGGCTCCTGCTCCAAAAATCAGCGTCAAAAGCCGTACTGACCAGTGCGCCTGGAAAGTAAGATGCGAAAAAAGCCGGTGATAGCCAACCGTAATGGAAAACCCACAGGCGCAGAACATCACAAAGAAAAGCACGATCTGAAACAAATCGAGCCCGAAGAAAAAGAGGTAAGCCGGCACGGCTGTCAGTGAGAGAAATAACGTTCCAATAAGAAACGAGCTGATCAGCCAGTTGACTTTTTCGAATGGGATCCGTGCGAACATAATATCGTTGGGCTGTCAAAGCTCACCGCAGTCTCGACTTGCGAAGTAGAGCAATGAACCCTCAATCTGTTCACTACGGCGCCGCTGTAATACACCCTTTCACTGGAAGTCACAAGCGATAGTTGGAAAATCGCCGGCGGTTTCAGGAGTCGAAGCGTTCCGGTTTTCCTTCTCTTCAGCGCGTCGCAAACCGAGACGGTTCACCGATCTGCAGGGGAAGCCAAGCGTCCCGCTTGGCCGGCCGTCAAGGGATTTTCCTTCGAACGGATTTATGCGAATATGCTTTTATGCGAACAACGGTTGATTTGCCGGATCCTCTCTTCAAACGCGTGAAAGCCGAAGCCGCGTTGCGTGGATTGCGCTTGCGCGAGTTCATTGCGCAATCGTTGGAACGCTCATTGGAGGAGGGACATACCGGGAAGAAAGTGCGACGCGTCCAGCTTCCGCTGATTCGAAGCACCGGAAAACATCGGATCAATCCGACCCGCGAAGAGCTCGATGCCGCCATCTGGGATTAACTCCACTGCGTTAGTCGATGTCAACGTCTGGCTTGCTCTTGCCTACGAAGGTCATGTGCACCATTCAGCGGCCATCGCGTGGCTCGATCAGGCACCTCCACGAAAGGCAGGCTTTTGCCGGGTCACGCAACTCGGCTTTCTGCGGCTATTGACCAACCGCTCAGTGATGAGAGGTTCTGTGCTCAGTCAGCGCGAATCCTGGAGTTGCTATGAGAAATTTCGTTCGGACGACCGAGTCATTTTTCTGGATGAGCCGGCATCAATCGAATCGACTTGGAAAAAACTGACCCGATCGGCGAGATCAGACGCGGGAACCTGGACAGATGCGTACCTGGCCGGGTTCGCGATCGCAGAGAGCCTTGCATTCGTGACATTTGATCGAGGATTCACTCAGTACAATCATTTGAGTCTGGCGTTGCTGGAGCATTGAGGTTTGCTTCACCGCACACCGCTTGCAAAAGGCTGAGGGCTCAACTATGGAGTCGTCCAAATGATGCGTCTGCTGCAATCGGTCGGCCAAAACAGTCTGGCGACCGTCGCCGGTCTTGGCGACTTTGCCACTTTCGCGTCGCGCGCCGTCGCCGCGGCACTGACTACGCGACAATTGGGACGCCGGTGGATACGGGCAGTCCACGAACAGGGTGTCCGCTGTGTGCCGGTGGTCACCGTTGTGGGACTATTTGCCGGACTGGTGCTCGGGCTTCAGGGTTATTACGTTCTCGCACGCTTCGGATCGGCGGGGATGCTGGGGACATTTGTCTCGCTGACGCTGACGCGGGAACTGGCTCCGGTGCTCGGCGCTCTCATGATCGTTGGCCAAGCCGGCTCTGCCATCGCCGCGGAAATCGGTATTCATCGCAACACTGAACAAATCGATGCTCTTACCACTATGGGGATCGATCCGCTCGGTTATTTGATCACGCCGCGTCTGCTCGCCGCGTTGATCGTTTTCCCGATCCTGACGGTGGCCTTTACCTTGGTCGGCTTGGCCGGAGGATATCTCTCGGGCTCGGTGTTGCTCGGTTTGGATGGCGGCGTTTACTGGTCGGCGGTCCATTCGGCGGTTCGGTTCACAGACGTCCGCGAATGTCTTTTAAAGGCTCTTGTTTTTGGGGTGTTCACCATTACGATCTGCTGCCACAGCGGCTTCACCACGCATCGACGGACCGGAGTCTCGGGATCGCGCGCGGTGAGCGTCTCGACCACCAGGGGAGTTGTTCTCGCGAGTATTGCCACGCTCGCAGCAGACTATTTGATCACCTCTTTTCTTGTATGACCGGCGCGTCGCTTCCACCTATTCTGGCGGTAACCGGTCTGCGCAAGCAATTCGGCGAGCATGTTGTCCTGGCCTCAGTAAACCTGGTGGTGCCTCGTGGCGGTATCGTCTCCGTGCTCGGACGGAGCGGAACGGGAAAGTCAGTTTTTTTGAAATGTCTGGCCGGCCTGCTGACGCCCGACGCCGGCGAGGTTCGCTTTGAAGATGGGCTGCACGATCGCTTTCGCCGGCGCTGCAGCTATTTGTTTCAAGGCAACGCTCTGTTCGACTCGCTGACCGCGTTCGAAAACGTGGCGCTACCCTTGGAACAAACGACCCGGCTGGGTCGGAGCGAAATAGCCCAAGCCGCTCGCGACGCATTGAAAAACCTCGGATTGGATAAATTTGGAGACCATTTTCCGGCACAGATGTCCGGCGGAATGCAAAAGCGCCTCGCGCTCGCCCGGGCGCTGGTCACTCGTCCCGAACTGGTGCTATTCGACGAACCGACGGCCGGCCTCGACCCGCCGGCCCGCCACGCCGTTTTCGACATGATCGTCCGCTACAGGGAGAAATTCGACTTCACCGCCGTCGTGGTGACGCATGATATTCCTGAAGCGCTCGGCGCCAGCGATCGCGTCGCCTTGCTCGAAGAGGGCCGCATACATTTCGAGGGAACACCGGTCGAGTTCGCCGCGTCGGACGATTGCATTGTCCGCAGCTTTGGCGACAATATCGTCACACGCGAGACCAGACTCGACAAATAGCTCGTTTTTACATGAAGCAAACCAACATCGAACTGTCGGTCGGCGCGTTCGTACTCCTGGGTATTGCTGCCATTGTCTGGTTCGCGGTCCAGGCTGGCGCGGGCGTGACCATTGGTGGTTCCACCTACGAAGTGAACGCAAGATTCACGAACATCGGCGGACTTAAGCCCGGGAGCCAGGTTTTCATCGCCGGCGTGCCGGTCGGACGCGTAGAAAAGATCGTCCTCGATTCCCAATACGCCGCTATCGTTCACCTGAAGGTAAATAAAGAGGTACACCTTCCCTCCGACACGATCGCCTCGATCAAGACCAGCGGGCTGATCGGGGACAAATACGTCGCGCTTGCGCCTGGCGCCGACAGCAAGGACCTGCCTCCCAACGGCACGATCACCGACACCGAGTCCGCTGTGGATCTGGAATCAATCATCGGCCGTTTCGCCTTCGGCAACGTTTCATCATCACCTGCACCTGCTCCATCAACGCCCAAATAATTATGCGTCTCGACCTGTGCCAGCCCATCCTGAAATCCACATTGATGTTGCTCGTCCTTGGAACCGTGTGCCTCGCCGGCGGCGTATCCGTTGATGATTCTGCGACCATGCTCCGCAATGCCGTTGACGAAGTTCTCTCGGTCGCATACTCCGGCCACGGAAACGAAAATTTGGCCGCGAGAGTTCGACCGGCTCTGGAAAAATGTTTCGCCTTTGACCTCGTCACCCGCCAAGCCATGGGTCCGGGCTGGCGACAATTTTCCGCAACTGACCAAAAACGTGTGACCGATCTCTTCAGCGAACTGCTGATCCGGACCTACTCCGGCCGCGTCGTCGGCACGGCGCGGCCGAAAGTCGTTTATGGAACGCCCGTCGAACTCGCGGCTGACCGCCGTGAAATTCCCACCCGCGTCAGCACCTCCACGAGTAACGAGCCCATTGCGGTTGTTTATCGCCTGATAAAACTTCCGGCAGGCTGGCGCATCTACGACGTTCTTATTGAAGGCGTCAGTTTCGTCGCCAATTACCGCGCGCAATTTGACGAAATTATTCAACGAGGCGGCGCTCCCGCCGTGATCCGAACCCTTGAAACGAAACTCGCCGCACCCGCGGATTCGCACTCGTGAAGCACTCGATTTTTAGTCTCCTTGCCCTCCTGCTTTGTCTGTCGGGCTGCGCAGTGACGGGGAAACATTCCGCCACCCAACCCGTTCGCGCGCCTCCTTCAGCCGTCGGTGGCGATTTCGCGAACGTCCAGGTACAAAAAGTGAATGATCCCTTTCAGGGGTTCAATCGAACCGTGTTCGGTTTCAACGACAAGCTCAATACGTACGCATTACGTCCCTTCGCGCACGGATACGCTGTCATCGTTCCTCTCCCCGTCCGCACGAGCGTCACCAACTTCTTCGACAACCTTCAATTTCCCGTCCGCTTCGTTAACTCGGTGCTTCAGGGTAAACTCACGCGTTCTGCTCAGGAAGCCGGCAAGTTCGTCGTCAACAGCACCGCAGGTGTCGGGGGCTTGATTCGCGTTTCTGACCACATCTCAGGCCTCGCCGACGTCCCTGCCGAAGACTTCGGGCAAACTCTTGGCACTTGGGGAATTCCTCCCGGCCCCTACCTCGTCGTCCCCGTCCTTGGCCCCTCGGATTGCCGCGATATGGTCGGTTTCGCCGGCGACTACGTCATCTCCCCACTCAACTGGCATAC
This sequence comes from uncultured Verrucomicrobiae bacterium, assembly GCA_963782115.1. GTDB lineage: Bacteria > Verrucomicrobiota > Verrucomicrobiia > Chthoniobacterales > JAFAMB01 > JAFAMB01. The sequence goes on along the minus strand of CAWAIK010000021.1, from coordinate 347,499 downwards.
CCTTGGCATCATTCACTGCGCGTTCATCAGCGACGCAGCCAGCATCGCGCTCTCAGCCGCACGCTATATCAACGGGCTCCCGAAATCCGTCGAAGCCTACGACCAGATGAAATCCGAAGCCGTCGATCCATACATTGCCATGCGCGACGCTTACCTAAGCTACCGCGCCGCCCAGTTGAAGAAGTGAATGTGCAACTGCCAACTGAATTGACTTTGACGCCAACCGAATCGCGAAATTCTCCCTTCCTGAGGTAGTCGGAATAGCGAGATCGGAATGCATCGACTTTTGTTCCATAGTCAACAGTTAACGGAAAATCAGCAAGGTCCCGCTTAAAGTGATATGGTTCGTAGCTGATGATATAGCGATGCTTTCCAGAGATCAGCTTTGTTTTTTGCGGGAACGGATGGGCCACAGGGCCATACGGTCCAGGAGCCGGTCACGAACGATTAGCGTGTGGAACAGTACCGCGCTGAGGTGGGCGAGAAACGTCAAGAACAGAAGATACGCGAGAATGGTGTGTGCTTTTCGCAATACAGCGTAAAATGTCGGGTTTGCGGGGAGAATCGGCGGCAGATGAACTGGGCCGAACATAACGATCGGATAATGGCCCGCTGACAACATGCCCCAACCCACTAACGGCAGGGCAAACATCAGGGTGTAGAGCAACTTCTCTGATGTCGTGGCTGCAAATCGTTCCTGCGGGGACATCGTTGGCGGAAACGGTGGCAGCTTAGTGAACTTCCGGTTTATCACCCTGACAGCCGCCAAAATCAGAATCATGATGCCCAACGGCCGATGGATCGCAACGAGCCGGTGGTAATTTCCCAACGAGGTTACCATGGACACGCCGATAAAAAGCATGGCTAGAATCATTGCGGCCATCAACCAGTGCAGGATGCGCGACAAGAGGGCGAATTGCGTTGGATTGTTCGTAGTCGCCATGACTCAGTTTTCGGTTTCGGCGGCTGAAACCGCGCTAGGGTCTTTGTGCTCGCCTTCACGCCGGGTGAACGACTGCGAATAAGCCGCCGATCGAGCGCTCAGCAGTGGATCGTCCGACGCGGCGATTCCGTTCGGCAGCACCAGGGGATCGAAATTGATGTCTCGTGCCGGACTGGTATCCTCGCTTTCGACATGGTCAATCGTCAACGTTCCGACCTCGATCTGCTGCCGGTCGGGTGGCCAGGGGATGGTCGCGTCATTGGTCGGATCTCCCGCCTGACCTACAGTGATGACCAGATGCCATTCCAGTGGGTGGCTATGAATGCTCGCTATCAACGCATCGAATAAATAGTTCTTATCATCCCGTCCAGGGGGTGAAGTGGCAATCGGCTCGAACGGTTGGACTGGGGCCATCGCCCAACGAACCGGCACGACCGCACCCGCGGCGTTGATGAAACGGAATGTGTTCAGGCTGTTGTACGTGCTGTTTTCAAACCCGGACGAGACTTGATGGCTGCGGATCAACTGCATCGCTTTGGCGGTTTCAGGATGCCTGGCCAGAAAATCGTTCACCCTGGCTGGATCTGGTTTGCCCGTTGCCGGATCTAACGCTGAAGCCAACAACTGATCATGAAACCCTTGAGCCGTGTTCACGGAAAAGACCGGAATGTTGTTTATTCCCGTCCGCCACTCTTCGCCATCCGGCAATTCGAACAGAATCGCCATGCTGCGCACCGTGTGCGGTGCATCAGCGACATATGGTTGTCCTCCCGCCAGTGCAAACCGTCCAATTATTGGCACACGGCCAGGGAGAAAAACAGAAGCTTTGGACAGCGCAACGCCGCGACCATTGCTCTCGAAATGACCGCTGACGCAGACGCCTTTGGCATGATTGCGGCGAAAACCGGGATGCGATCCGTTCACTTGTTCAAACGTATTTATCAACGATGCCGGCGAGAGTCTTTGCGGCCTCAACCAGCCGCCCGTATACGCAAACAAACCCGCAATTCCCGCGATCACCACTCCGATCGCCGTGAACCGCATGATCAGGCTTGCTCTCGTTAATTCGGCGGGGCGTGTCTGAGACAATTGATCCGATTCACTTGAATTCATTTTTGATTCTATTCATCGAAGGGCCCGTGTCCGCGAGGCTTCTCAGGATCGGCGATCCACGCACGTCCTAGTTTACCGTCTCACAGATAATGGCGACATCACCTGCGAGACGGTAAACTAGATAATCTCCGTAGGCGGGTCACCGACTGCGGCAGGATCAAAATCGCAGCGCTCAAGAACCAACTTATTGAAATGTGTCAACCATTTGCGTCCTGGCAAGGTTTCTGCGACGATCTAAAAGGCAAACCGTTCTTCCTTATCTGGAAACCTTTCCGGAAAAGTATTTCCAGAGAAAGGAGGATGCAAAATCAGGAACTTGTATGAACCCGAACCTCAATTTGCTCCGACAAAATTATTGTCGACCCTCTACCGCAACCGGCAAAGCAAAGCACTACCTCTTTCCCTTAGAGAAAGAGAGCGCGCAGGGGAGAAACCTGCTCGCTAACGTACCAAAGACGCTTCTTCACCTTCAAGAGTTCAGTCCGTATGGTCTCCACCAGACGTATCGAGACGAGGCTACCGGGATGGATTTACCGGTTTTTGCCGTCTTCGACCTTGAAGGCAAACATCAACTCGCGTTCGAAATTACAACGGATTCGATTGAACCAATGGCCGAGCCCAAGAGCCTTCCCTCGTACATTCCATTTCAGTCGGCCCAGGCCACCGTAAGGGAAATCAACAAACCCAGAACGAAGAGTGAACGGGTGGCGACCCGAATCTCTGTGTTCCTGGGGATTATCCCTGCGTTAGCTTATTTTTTTTCCGGCATCCGGCCTATGTCCGGCGTTGCGGAGGCCAACATCCTTTTGGGAGGATGGGTCCTTGGCACTTTCCTGATATACTTATTGAGCTTGTTTGTGCTGGATCGACTTTGTCCTTGGAAGAAACTGGTACTTACCGCGGAATTTGACGGTCTCCTTCCGAAAGAAGTACGGGAAAAAGCACGCGCTGCCAAAAAACATTTCGACCGTCTTTACCTCATAATCGACCAGGAACATCGGTGGAAGAGCACTCTCCTGCCGGATCCGAGGCCGCGGGCTCTGGACCCGCTTCTGATCGGAGAGATTGAACAGGGCCGCAGTCGAAAATTCTTCCTGATTGACCAATTCGATCTAACCGAAGCCGAGCGATACCTTGCGGACGAATTTGCTTTCAAGCCGGACAAAGCTTTAGCTCCCGGTTTCGGCGAGGAATTCTGAGCGGAAACTCGGCTGCGGGACCATCCACACTCAAAAGGACCGCCATCCACACCCCGTTACACGCGCGAAACCTTCAACGTTCCCAACCAAACGCGAGCGGTTCGGATCTCGTGCTGAGTGGCACAATTGGTCCGAGCCGCTGTTTGTCCTACCCCGGGGCGTCTATCCTGCCACCATCGGGGGGCGGTATTGAAGACGGTTGAGGATCTGAGCGTAAGGGCATGTTCCTGGCCGGGGGGCTGACCTAAGAGACCGCCATCGATCGATCTAAGACCGCTTCGAGCGCAAGGCTTGCGCCACCACTTTTAGATCAGCGACAAAATCAGCAAATGCCTTTTCTTTGGCCGCTGGATCGGGCGCCCGGAGAACGGAAGAGGGGTGGACCGTGATCAACGTTCTTGAATCGAAAAGAGAGGACATCCAGCGGCCTCGGTTCTTCAAGATGGGAAGATCTTTGCCAAAGGCGGAGCGGACTGCGGTAGCGCCGAGGCAAACAATGATCTCCGGTTCCAGAGATCGTAGCTCCGCATCTAACCATGGACGACAGGCTTCAATTTCGCGGGAACCAGGTTTTTCGTGAATACGACGCTTGCCACGCGCTTTCCACTTGAAGTGTTTGACGGCGTTAGTGACGTAGCAGTTTGACCGGTCGATCCCGACCACCTGCAAGGCCTGATCCAAAACGCCGCCGGCCGGTCCGACAAACGGTCTGCCGACCTTGTCTTCCTGGTCGCCCGGTTGTTCGCCAATAAAGACTACGTTGACGTCTGATCCGCCTTCGCCGAACACCGTTTGGGTCGCATCCCGATACAACGGACATGCCCGACAGTTGGCAGCGGCTGCCCGGAGTTTGCCAAGGTCACGAGTCGCCGGCGCGGAAGTTCGTTCCCTATACTCAGCGTCCTCCCCGGATTTCAGGTCGCTACTGACTGCTACCATCCAGAAGGTTCTCTCATAAGCAACCGGTCAGACTGAGGGCCTTCCTCTGAATATCAGTGACACGATAAACAGGATTAAAAAAAGAACAAACAGTACATGGGCGATCCATGCCGAAGTCCCTGCTATGCCGGTAAATCCGAATATCCCTGCAATAATGGCAACGATTAGAAAGACTATCGCGTAGTGTAACATAGTTTTTTCCTCTAACGTTTTAGACCTCTTGCGCCAAGCTCCCTGAAGAGAGCCGGAGATAAATAGATCAATAGATTAACTGAATAGCGTTCGCTACAACTTCTGAGATTGGTCGTACAAGGTCCTGAAATACTTTTATTCTCCTAGCATTTGGATGATCGCCCTTGAACGCAGAAGCGGCAGTTTAGCCCATTGTTCGGCAACTCTGTCCCTGACCAGCGCTGGTCGAGTATCCATTTGCTATCTCTCTTTCCACCGGCGCCAACGTTCCGCCATGCGGTCCGTAAAGCGCTTGCTGCCGCGGTGGTACACGCACCGAGCGGCGTGCAACGCGCGGGTGTGCAATCCTTGGCGTTGTTGGTCGATGTGCGCTAACAGGCGTTGGTAGCTCTGTCGTTCTGCCGGGGTCAGTTCATTTGTTTTCTGCACCTTGTCTAAATAGTCCCGAAGCAGACTCAGGTCGCGTGCGTCGCCAAGCGTGCTGCCCACCTCTTCGAGTTTCGCCAAAAGCGGCTTGACTCCCTTAACTTTCTTGAGGAGCGCCATTTGGTAACCAAGATCCTTGGCGCGTTTGCGCAGCGCGTGCCACTGCTCCTCGGGCGGCTCCGGCGCGTCTGCAACATCGCTCAAGAGCCGTCGGCCCTCACGATACGTTCTGCACAAGCCATAGCCGACCGTGTCGCGCCAATCGGTCTCGCGTTGGGCATCCTGGAAAGGTAACAGCTGGCCGCTGAGCCGGCGCACCCCCCTGGTGGCGTCGCGATAACCTTCCTCGGGTATTACGGCACGGGCTTGGGCCGTCAAGGACTTCTGCAATTGCACTGCCCAGCGCGGCTCGATTTCGTGTCGGCGGTTGCCATCCAGGCTTTCCCGATAGGCCTTCTCAAAAGCGGCCAAGGTGACCGCCGCATCCCGCGGCCCCGAGAGCCGGCCCGCAAGATCCCGCAAGGCTTGGTTGCGCGCCCTACGCTCCTCGACGCTCAGCGCCCCGCGCGTGAGCCGCAAGGTCGCTCGCAGGCTTTTGATGGCTTTGCGGGCTTCATGCACCGGCTCGGCCGTAAGTCCGTGTTGGCCCAAGACCCGCAACACTTCTTGAAGTCGTCGTTCCGAGACGCGGTGTAATCCTTCTCTTAAACCCTCTTTGCGCTTTAAGGTCAGGCTCATAGAATTATTCCACACTGCTATGATCTCTGTTTGCCGGTTCCTTCTTCCGACCCGGACGTGTGCGCGCGCGGGCGTGTGGGGGCGACCGGCACGTAATGAAGTTCTTGGTTTGCTGCCACAGAGCGAAGCAGAAGAGCTCCGCGGCTCATATCACCTCGGCCCGCGAAATCCGCCGGAAACAACAATCGCTCACCCAGGATCGGAAGAAGCGTGTCCGTGTATTTCCCGCTTGCCACGCTTCCCAACAAGACGATTTCGGATGAAGTAAATGTCGACAGTGCTTGCATAGATTGTTTTAGAGGCCCGGTGAAACGCGTCTCTTTCGTATCAACGGGAACCATTGCAAACTCGGAAAGTTCGCGGAGGCCGATCAAAGTTTCGGCAGCGATCAACCCTCGACTGGGCGTGATGATTTGCACTCCGGGAACACCGTCCGGCGGCTCGGCGAAATGGCGCGCGTAAGCAAGCTTGCCCCTGAAATAGAGGCCGCTGCAGAAGGCGAACACTTCGCCAAGGCTGGCCGCTCCGATTTGCACCTGCCGCGCTAGCTCGAAGGTCGCGCCCGGCCGGGTCAACATGGCCGCGCGCTTTCCGCCGGCGTGCGCCGGAGAGAGGAAAAATATTCGCTTCATCAGGCATCCATCGCCGCGATGGCGGTCCCCGAAGCGAAGACATAAGCGAGGCGCACCATAACTAAAAAAGTTGAGATCGAAGTCGGAGGAAAGAAGCTGGCTCGGTCAAACCTCGAGATCTCATTTCAGAAGCCGCAGCAGATTGGACTGTTTTTGGGCGAGTTGATCCATCGTGCACTGTTCGGGCGCCTTATCCGGTCGCCACCGGAGCAACTTCGTACCGTGGCGGAAGCGGTTGGCGGTCACGTGGTCGAAGCACACCTCGACCACGAGCTCCGGCTTGAGCGGTTGCCAGATGTTTTCCTTCTCGCGGTTCCAACGACTGGGCCCGCCGGGAGTGTTTCCAGTGAATCCCGGTGGCTCGATCAGTGGCTCGAGCTTTTTGGTCAACCCGGGTCGATCAGCTGCGGCAATGCTGGAGGTGAAGCCAACGTGATGAAGCAATCCTTCCGAGTCGTACAGACCCAGCAAGAGGGAACCGACCAATTTGCTGCCGGTACCATAGCGAAATCCGCCCGCCACACAATCGGCACTGCGGAAGTTTTTAATCTTTTGCATCCCGTCGCGCTCTCCAGATCGGTAGTCCATGTCGAGCCGCTTGGCGATGATGCCGTCGAGCGTCGCACCCGTTTTCGCGAGCCATTTTCTGCCTTGCGCCAGCTTGGGCGTCGCCGGCGACAGGCGAATGCTTCCCCGGCCGAAATATGCCGCGGCGAATTCTTCCAAGCCACTCCGCCGCTTGCTGAGTGGCCATGTCAATAACGAACGTCCGTCTTTCGCAGCGAGAAGATCAAAGACCACGTAGATCGCTGGTGCTTCTGCGGCCAGTCGCTGCACGCGGGACGCCGCCGGATGGATGCGTTGCAATAACGCGTCAAAGGAAAAGCCGCGTCCTGCGGGAATGGCGATTTCTCCGTCGAGAGCGAAGGTGTTCGCTTTAAGGCGCTTCAGCGCGGCGACTAGTTCGGGAAAATAACGGGCAAGCGGTTGTACCGACCTGGACTGAAGCTCAATGTTTGAACTTTCGCGGAACGCCAGACAGCGGAAACCGTCCCACTTCGGCTCATATTGCCATTCATCGCCTACCGGAATGGTTTCTACGGATCGCGCTTCCATCGGCGGGAGCGGTGGATGGATCTCTAGATGCATTGGTTAAACTGCTGTCGTCCAGGATCGGAATTGTTTCAATTGTTTCCCCACGTATGGACATGGTTCGCGCATCGCCCATCTTCTCGGACGTGCCTTACCGGCGGTCCCCCAGAATTCATCGACGCAAAGATCATCCTTGCGGGCGGCTAGTGCGGTCGGTCGCTCGCCTCGTGCTTATTGCTAGTTCCAAAGCTTGAAGACCTTTGCAGCAGCGGGGTGCGAATTTAGAGGCATGAATACCGATGCCACTCCAAATCCCGAAAAGCCGCCCGAGCAATGGGTCACCGGTCAAGAACCGATGACGGGGCCGCAAATTTCCTATCTCCGGACCCTTTGCCGTGAGGCTGGCGAGGAGTTTGACGAGAACCTGACCAAAGCGGAGGCCTCGAAGAAAATCGACGAACTCCAAGCAAAAACGGGTCGCGGAAAGGCCCCTTAAAACCCAATCATAAAGAACCAGAACCCGCCCGACTTGCGAATGCTCTTCGTGAAACCAATGATCGACCATGGATAGTTCTGCAAAAGCAGGGAACGGTGCAGAAAGTTGGTTTTCGGTTTCTAAGTCACAGCTGAACATCTCGCGCATAGACCGACGCGGCAAGCTCCCGTTGACCTGTTTCGGTGTCTTCTTGGGTAACCTCCTTACCTGGTGGATGAGACTTCCTGTCGGGCTCGGCTGATGCCGAATTTCGAAGGATCGTGAATGGCTGACTTACACGACGACAAACGGCGGATAACGGTGGCGTTGGCGGCCAGCAGAACCGAATTGAGTACCCTCTCTTTGTTAGTGCGGGGCAATCTAGATATTCGCCGATATCTATTGGAATCCCGGGAAAGACATCTGTGGGTTTGGATGAGCGCGGCGGCGATTGTTGGTTGGATCCTCTCTAGATTGCCGGCAAGGAAACAAAAGATTTACATCCAATCACCGGATTCGAAGAAGGCCGAGAAAAGGCGGGGAGGTGGCGGACTCCTAAAACCTGTCGGGGAGGGAATGTGGTCAATTACAAAGCCGCTTTTGGCCGCCTATCTGACAAAGAAGGTCGCGGAAAAAGTAAAACTTCAGGGAGCATATTCAGTCTCGGAAGTTATCAGATGGGCGGCGGCATTTCTAAGAGGAATTCGAATTTTATGACTGCGGCGCACCTGCGGGTTTGGTCACTGGCGAGTTGTTGGAGGGACTTGTTTGTGAGTGGTCCTTATCATTGGGCACAATTTTACCGTTCCCCTCTATTCCCTCCTGGAATTTCTGGCCGACGTCGCTGGGCGTCTGCTCCGTCACGCTGCAAGCTGAAAAAAAGAGGACCAACAACGCCAAATAAATTGAGCGAACATAAGTCATCCTCGGCACACTAAGGAAATGGGCGCCTTTCTGCAATCTTGATATTGTTATAGTCGACAACCATCGTGAGCCCTCATCAGGAGAAATTCGTGACGGCTGGGGTCGGATATCTGCCCGGCTTTGGTCAAAATTTCGGCCAGCCGGATGAGGTGAGTTTTACCTCCGTCGCGAAGGCGTGGAGGTGCTTAACAGCTGCAGTCAATAATTCTTTGGTGCGTGCGTCGGAGGTGTTTTCGAAGGACCGGAGGATACGCGAATCATCTGGGGCTATATCCAAAGAGCTAGTGCCTGATGAGAAAGGCAGGAAAACTACTGCTTCTCTGCGGCCGCACTGAAAGCGGCGGAGTGCTATTTCTTCGGAACCACCGTCAAATCTTTTACGCTCCCTGAACTTGAGACCAGAGCGGAAAATGTGAATTCATCACCTTGATCATTGTTGATGATCGCTACGGATTCGCCTTTGATTTCGACTTCGTCCGCAGAGGTCCATCGGGCGCTGGTAAACGTGGGGAGCACAATTTTGCCAACCTTGTTCAAAGATGCATTAAAAGCTTCCGCGATTTTAGGTTTAAAAATCGAATCTAGATCCTCGTAGAAGAGGCGATGCACTCTCTTCCCGGTCCGCAGCTCGATAATGTCTCGTTTTCCCGATTTATCTACCACCAGGGTGCTCGATTTATCCGGCGAAACGAATTTCGTCGCGTCTGCGGCAAAAGCGGAAGCAACAGTCAGGAGAAAGGCGGAGAGCAGAGAGATTTTCATTGGGTGCGGGGCGTCAGTGTTTAGGACCAGGAAAAAGCGGCTATGGCGAGATGAAATAGGTCGGTGCAGATCGTCATGAATCGTTTAGCCGCTACACATTCAGAGTGCAACCAATGATTTGAAAACCTTGGACCGGCAAAAAGCCTTCCGGACTGATCCGAGCAATTGCGCAGAAAAGTATGGGTATCGGCGCGCCCTCGAGGGCATTCCGAATGAGGTCGAACATCTCGGAATTGATCGTCTGCTGGGTGGCGAGCAGCCCGGTTTCGCATAATCAGCAATTTCGGAAAATATATCACCGTTGCCTTGCACTTCTCACCGCCCTGAAGTAAGAAAACCGTTTAACGTTATTTTCGTCGGAAGGCGAAGGCGCTCAGCACTTTTACCATGGAGCGCCGGTAGAATTCTTATCGGGGACACTAATAACATTGGGCTTTGACGTTCTATATGTTGAGGTACGGGTTGATATAGAAAAACAGCCTCCACCACTTGCGTCATGAAACTGCTCGCTGTGCACCCAGGCTGCTTGATGTACTCCAAGATCTACCTGCGCCTGGAACCCTTGGGGCTCGAATTGGTCGCTTCCGCCGCCCGACTCGCAGGACACGACGTGCGTTTGATTGATCTGCAAGCAGAGACTCACAAGGACTATTTTCGCTGGATCCGGTCGTGGTCACCCGATGCGGTGGTTTTCTCCTGCAATTATCTGGCCAATGTGCCGGAAATCATCGATCTGGCGCAGCTGACTCGCACGCTCCTGCCGGAAGCCCTGATTATGGTTGGTGGCCACAGTGCCTCCTTTACCGCTGCCGAGATCCTGCAACATGGAAAGGGTAGCGTCGACGCGGTACTCAAAGGTGAAGGCGAGCCAGTGATCGTTGCCGTCTTGGAGGCGGCCTGCCACGACCGTGCTAATCTGCAACGGGTACCCGGCGTCCAAACGGCGGCCGGGGAGGGACCTCGGCCGGCCTTCGTGCAAAATCTCGATACCGTGTTGCCCGCCCGAGATCTGCTCCGGCACCGTCGCAAGTACTTTATTGGCGTGCTTGACCCTTGCGCCTCCATCGAGCTCAGCCGCGGTTGCCCTTGGGACTGCGTGTTCTGTAGCGCGTGGACTTTCTACGGGCGAAGTTACCGAACCAAATCGCCGGGGTGCGCGGTGGAAGAACTGAGCCAGATCAAAGAATCGGGCGTGTTCCTCCTGGATGACGTCGCCTTTATTCAGGCAGAGCATGGCATGAGCATCGGCGAGATGATCGCCAAACGCGGCATCAAAAAGAAGTACTACCTGGAAACCCGAGGCGACGTCCTCCTACGCAACAAGGAGGTTTTCAAGTTCTGGCGGAAAATTGGACTCGAGTACATGTTTCTGGGCATCGAGGCCATTGACGAGGAAGGGTTGAAACAGTTTCGCAAACGGGTAACTCTTAGCCAAAACTTCGAAGCGCTCGAGTTCGCCCGTTCCTTGGGAGTGACGGTGGCCATCAATCTGATTGCCGACCCCTCCTGGGATCGGGAGCGTTTTCGGGTAATCCGTGAGTTTTGCCAGGAGATCCCTGAGATCGTCAACATCAGCATCAACACGCCGTATCCGGGTACCGAGAGTTGGCTCACCGAAGCGCGTCGGATTACCACGCGCGACTACCGGCTGTTTGACATCCAGCATGCGGTCTTGCCAACGCGCTTGAGCCTGGCGGAGTTTTATGAGGAGTTGGTCGACACCCAGCGGATATTGAGCATGAAACATCTCGGTTTTGCGGCGCTTCGGGAGGCTGCCGGTCTGGCGGTGGGACGCCTGTTGCGAGGTCAGACCAACTTTGTCCGGATGTTGTGGAAATTTAACAGCGTTTACGATCCCAAGCTCCAAATTGCTGATCACCAGCAACCTGTGCGCTACGAAATTTCGCCGCCGCCCCCCAGGGAGGAACGAATCGCTCGCGGTGCGCTGTATGTGCACGCCGCTGGTGGTCGCAAAGGCCGGCACATCGACAATGCGACCGAGGCCTTTGTCGAAGCGACTCGCATGGGTGGTGCGGAACAAACCTAGTGTACCGTCTCGCCTTTCATCGCGAAGCGTTTTGCACCAGCCACGATCAAAGATCGAGAACGAGAGGGCAGATATATCGTTGTACGATATATAAAAGTGCGCTACATTACTGCGTTCCCCTCGGACTGCGTACTAGAAAAGGAGCGTTTAACCGACCGAGGATATAGATAATGGAATTTTTAAGTGAGAAAATGCTCGCCGAAGAGTTGTGGGAAACCGCTTTGGAAGCCATCGGTACGACGGAGATGGACCATGCTTGCGCAAACTACTTGCGCGGATGGATAGCTGTAGGAGTCCAGCGAATGATCCGGCAGGGCCGGAATTCACGCGCGGATTTGGTTTTGGCTCAGACCAATTTAAGAAGGCTTATCGGGCTTCTGAAGAACGAGGCCAGTTTTCTAGGGACGACACGCCGTCTCGATAAGGATACTTTTAAGGCCACCAGGAAAAGGCTGCGGAGGCGTGCCTCTATGACTGCGTTCGAGCTGTGGCCTTTGTGGCCGCACAATTTTGTGGTCTCGGAGGGTTGAGAAAAAGCGTTCCATCGCCTTGAGTTTTTCGGATTCTCGGCTGGCATGCCGTGAGGACTCAATGGGCAGCTCCTTCGCTCTCGCGCGGCTGCTCCGATGAACTAGAAGATGTTTTGCTCGAGTTGCCAGAATGGTTTCGAGAGGGCCGGGCTCTTGAAGCGCGCCAATATTAATTTGATTAAACCCACGACCGCCACCATGGCAGCCAAGACAAGGACGATGAGGACAATGAAAGCCCAGCGCTTCATCTAACAAGCCTTGAGCTGGAAGTTATCCGGAAGCAAGAAAGGACCGGTTGTGCGCTCGGCCCTCTACGACAGACCTATGATGCCGCTTTGATATCCGTGACGTGGATCATCTTGGTGCCCTTATCCGGCGAACGGTTTGGGTTTCGTTTGGTCGTCCAGCTGGTAGACCGCTTTCGACGATCCCTCGAACAGCACGTATTTACCCCCGTCTTCACGCAGGCCTCGTGTTTCATAGTCTCACCCAAAGTTATCTGGAAGTTTGTTATTTCGATCTCGCCATGATGTCCGAAGTCGTCGGCAGCAACGTAATCCACGATGAGTGCATGGTCCGCGGCGGCAATGTTTGCCGGTTCAAATTCAAGGAACGACGCTAACTAATCTACTCGCGGCGAGAGCGGGGCTTTTCGCCGTGCATAGGTAAGAGAGAACTTTCCAAGTTTGAAAAGCATAGCAGTGAACGTGATGAACCAGGCTAACATCGCGATGTAAACAGCAATATGCGGAATGATCAGCAGAAACGTCATTCCAGTGGCATTGGCAAAAGTAAACGTGGCCACAGAGTACATCCCGAGCGGAAAAACCAGCGACCAGTACTGTGGGTCGTAGGTGACCGGTACGCGCTCGACCAGATGCCTCCAGAAGCCAACAATGACTAAGAGCGGAATCCACCACGTCCCAGTGGCCCAGAAAAACAGTGTAAATCCGCCAATGAAAGGCTGGAAATCGCTCAGGACTTCCCAATTTTTGGAGCTGAGGATCAACCGTGCGCCGGCCAAGGTGGTAATCGCGAGTGCGCCCATATTGATCCAATACGGGGGTGTAAGCTTCGCTGGCTCCATACGAATAAAGATCCAACGATAAACGATCAGCGCGATGAACAGGATATAGAACATCGCACCGAGCAAATAGGCGCAGAGCGCCCCAAATAGAATTGGGCGGACTGCTGCGAGTCTCTGAGCGACCAGGGTGCCGAGAACAGTTAACGATTCCGTCGCGACCGTCAGCAAAAGCCAGGATCCATTGAGCGCAACCTCGATCGAAGGCTTAGGTTCGGCCACGGTCACAGCGGCAAAAAATGTGTAGATCAGAATAACCCAGAGCAAAACTGCAAACACCCACAGACTCGCCGCAACTGCCATGAGCGGGGTAAGCGTGGCAAATTGTACGCCGAGCACGGCGGTTCCCGCGACGGCGGTCAAGAAGGTAACTCCGCGGGCATGATGAGTTAAATCAGAGATTAACGCGGACCTGAACAAGGCGATTCGAAGAACGGTGATACCCCAGAGGACGACATAGAAAATCACGTTCAACCAAAGGAGTGCCTCCGGGAGTCCAGGGAAACCCTCAAAGTGCATCGCCAACGACACAATGCCCGTCGCCATGACAAGAGCGAAATAACCTGGGAAAAAATCCTCCAGAAACGAAGGCTTATCCGCCTGAGGCGGTGAAATCATATTGGTTCACCTTTCGAGACCCCGCAGATAGAAAAACAGGCCGCCGTTGAGCGCAAAACAAACGACACTTGCCAACGCCGCCGGCATGGCAGTCTCTGGATAGCCGGCAAGAAACGTTTCCATGGTGGTGGTAAAAAGCCATAGCTGCAGCAGGACAATGATCATCTGGAAAGCGGCAATACCCGAGATGATCGTTACCCGCTGCTTGCGAGCGAACTGGGTCATTCTCATATCACGCCCTCTACGTAACCATTCGCGAACACTTTACCTTTGCGCACTTCCAGACCTACTCTCGGCAGTGGGCGCCGTGGAGGACCAGCCACAGGTTCGCCGCTGCGAATGTCGAACCAGCCCTCGTGGCAGGGACAGTGCATTCGCCCTAAATCGGGCCGCGGCAGGACAGGGCAAGAAAGATGAGTACACTTTTGCCCGTAGGCGACAAAATTCGTGTCAGAAAGCCGGACAAGGATGCAATGGTTCCCTTGTTTCGGATATTCAAAGAGCTTTGATTGCCCGACCGCCAGCTCATTCACCGCGGCAATCTCCTGTACTGGAGGTTGGCCGGCGGCTTTCCTCCAGCCTTGAATCAGCAGGATCCAGAACTGACCAGCGCAAAAGGCTGCGCTTGTCAACATGAGAAAGGCGACGAACTCACGTCGCGAACGGTATTCGTCCTCCGGCCAATCGAGGGGAAAATCCTTACGCCAAGCCGGCTGATCTTGTGCCGGCCGGCCATCCGGGGCGACTGAGACAATCTCAGAATCTTCTTCAGGCATAGGCATCCTCTGAGTTCATTCCGTCCAGCAGCAGATCCTCCTCGATGACGTTCCCAATCGTCGGTTGATACATCGCGGACAGCACATCGAGTTGTTCTGGAACATTATTTTTGGGCACGAGCATTCGGGTGCGCGTGGTAATTGTTTGCTTTCCGAACTGAAAGGTGTTGATCGGAGCGGAGTTCGGGCGCAAGCGGGCGATTTCTTCCTCCGTACCGAAGAACAGAGCCTGGCTCGGGCAGACCGATGCGCACATCGGCAGTTTGCCGATCGAAGTACGATCGTAGCATTGATCGCACTTCATCATCAGCTCCATGCGAGTGTTCATCTTTGGGATACCGAAGGGACAAGCCAGAACACAGTTGTTGCAGGCGATGCAACGCGGTTTCCTTGCCGATTGTACCACGCCGTCGCCGGTGCGCTTGATCGCATGAGCGGGACAAACCTCCGCGCAGGTTGGCGAGTCGCAGTGCATGCAAACCACCGGCACGGTCTGCGTCGAATCGGCCCGATCGATGTAATCAAGCTGAATCATCGAGAACCCCTTGTGGGTATCGCACTCAGAGCAAGCTTGCACACAGGAGTTGCATCCGATGCACCGACTCGGATCGACGTAAAAATAACGGGTTTGGATTGCTGGCATATGCTACTGTCCTTTTCGTGGTGCCTTTACCGGCGGCACTTCAGCTTTGCACAGACGTACCGCACATACTTTGTACTCCGGAATGTGCGAGATCGGATCTTGGGCGGAGATCGTCAACTGGTTAGCGCTTTGCTTCCCTGCCCAGTGATAGGGAATAAAAATCGTATCCGGACGAATCGTTCTCACCACCCGAACTTCAAGGGTGACTGTGCCACGCCGTGACTCGACGGTAGCCCAGTCGCCCTCTTTAAGCCCAAGTTTTCGAGCAAGCATCGGATGAACTTCAATGAATGGGTTTGGGCACTGGTCGACCAGCGGACCAATCCGCCGCGTCTGTGTGCCTGAGAGAAACTGGCTGATCACGCGCCCGGTAGTGAGCATCAAGGGGTACCCAGCGTCGACGTCTTCGGCAGGCGGGCTGTACTTCGAAACGTTGAAACGCGCCTTTCCGTCCGGAAAGTAGAACGGTCCTTTCCCTCTGGCGATCACGTTCCAGGAATCCGGCTCGAACAGTCGCGGAGTCCCCGGATGCTCGTCGGAAGTGCACGGCCAGAAGACCCCGTACTGTTTCTCAATCTTCTCGTAGGTAATGCCGGAATAGTCCGCGATTCCACCTTTGGATGCGATTCGGAGTTCGTCAAAGATTTCGCGTGGCGACCGAAAATTGAATCCCTGAGGGCGTTTCAACGCATGCGCAATATCCTGGATAATCCTCCAATCCTCACGGGCCTCCCCAGGACAATCGATTGCTTTGTTGATCTTGATAACGCGGCCTTCTGTAGTCGCCACGATCCCCTCGTCTTCCTCTTGCAGCGAACCAGGAAGAACAATGTCCGCGTAACGTGCCGTATCGTTAAGAAAGAAATCTATTGCTACATAAAACTCGAGCTTCTCGAGCGCGCGCCGGACAAAGTTGTTATCAGGCAAAGAGACAATCGGATTGAAAGAAATGGAAAGCAGTCCGCGAATTTCGCCGCGATCGATCTTCCGGAAGATCTCATAAGCGTCCACGCCGGCTTGCGGCAGTTCGTCGGGATCCACGCCCCAAACGCTGGCAACGTAGGCGCGGTGCTCAGGGTTGCTGATGTCGCGCATCCCTGGCAACTGATCGCACTTCTGGCCATGTTCACGTCCACCTTGACCGTTTCCTTGCCCGGTGATCGTTCCGTAACCACAGCTTTCTCGGCCAATCCGTCCTGATGCCAAGACTATGTTAATTGCCCCCAAAACATTCTGAACCCCATGGCTGCTGTGTTCGATACCGCGGGCGTGCATGAGGAAGCTGGTTTTAGCTGTTCCCCACCATTCCGCCGCCTGGAGAATACCCTTTTCTGCAATTCCCGTGATCTTTGCAGTTCGTTCCAGAGTCCATTCCTCGACGCTGGCCGCCAACTCGTCAAAACCGATCGTGTAGTTCTCGATAAACGGACGATCGATCCAATCGTTTTTTATCATTAGATGAAGGATGCCGTTAAACAGAGCGACATCTCTCCCTGGCTTGATCGGAAGGAGAAGGTCACAGGTTCTCCCGATTGGGGTAATTCGAGGATCGACGACAATAATTTTGGCGCCGCTCTCGCGGGCCTGCCAAACATAGTCAGTGGTGATTGGAGCACATTCAGCGACATTCGCTCCACTAATCCATACGACCTCCGTCTTTAAGATGTCGGTCCATGGATTGGCTGCGCGATCGATGCCAAAAGCCTTCTTATTTCCGGCGCCTGCGCTCACCATGCAAAGCCGGCCGTTGTAATCGGTATAGGGCGTCTTGAGGCAGACGCGAGCGAACTTTCCCATCAGATAACACTTTTCGTTCGTGAGACTCGCTCCGCTCAGACTCGCAAATGCCGATGGTCCATACGTTTTCTGGAGGCGATCGATCTCATCGGCAACCTTTCGGATAGCCTCCTCATAGGGCATGGGACTAAACCCGTGCGCATTTCCCGAGTCCCGTCTATAGGCATGTAGCAAACGATCCACATGCGCTCCCTGCAAATAGCGTTTCACTCCTTTTGGACATAGTTTCCCTTGGTTGAACGGGAATTCGTACCAAGGCTCAAACCCGATCACCTGATTGTCCTTCACCAGGAGTTGGATCCCGCATTGCTGACCGCAAAAACAGCAATGTGTCTCTACTACCTTATCCGGCACAACACCCGGATCCAACCGCATACCGGTCGACTTTGAAAGATGCGGGCCGAATTGTTCGGCAATCGATTCCGGCTGCACAGCAGGTGTGGACATAGATCTCCGTTCAAACCCTCTCTCTAGGGATGGAAATTTTCGCGATCTTCGATGTCGAGTGGCCCTTCGCCCAGCCCCGGATTAACCGGTGAGGGCATGGCAGTCGGCAGCACCACATTTTCGATCGTCGAAGCACGCGGAAACCGAAGCTTGCCCTGGGCCAACGCTAACAGCGCGCGGCGGCATCGGGGACAAATCCACTGATAATGTTCAACTTTGTCTTGAGGGACTTCATACTTGTAACCCAATTCGCGTTGAACCTTGATTAAATCTTCCACGTGCATCCGCGAAGAGAATGCATGTCCGCATCTTCGGCATTTTGCAGCTTCTTCAGCTCGCGCCACCTCCTTGTAAAAACTGACTCCAATCTGCGCGGGCCGCTGAAAAATGTGGAAAAACTTTCCAAACGGGAGCCAGAGCAGCGTGATAATGACCGTTACGGCGTGAATGAGTGACATGAACTCATATCCGTAGCCGCGCAGCCAGGTGGAGCTCACCGTTAGCAGTAGACCCGTGAGACTCACGGCGAAAAGCAGAACCAGCGGCAGGATATCTTCCCGGAAAGATTGAAGAGTGGCGGCTCCTTCATCACGCATTCGGCGGCGCATCGCGATCATCACACCCGCAATGACCAGGAACGCTGCCCAGACGAGTCCGTGAAAAAGGAGGAATCCGAAGACAGATTCTACTTTGAAGTCAGAGGTTGGGAAACCGAACACATAGATTCGGTAGCTGTCCAGATCGCCCGGTACGGATTCGAACATGAGCCAGCCAAATACCAGCGGAAAGGTGATTAAGGCGGCAATAATACAGCCCCACATGATTAACCAATGCGCTAGCCACCGGTATTTTCCCCTCAACCAGATGAAACGATTCAACGCAAAATCTGCGGTCACTCGCTTGAACCAATTGACCGCGTTCTGTTTTCGGTAAGGCCGTTTAAAGAAGGCCTCCCAACCGCGGCGCCAATATAGTGCCGTCGGCGGCCGTTGAAGCCACATGGCGTAACGATAGGTGAGACCGAAAGCAGCAAACAACGATGCGAATGTGTAGGCTACGAGCGCACTATCGAACCGGGAGAGATTTCGGGATCCAACCACGATAGCCAGACCGAGTAGAATCCCTACAATCAATGCCCAGACGACCGATTTAACGGCTTCGGGTTTCATCACGCTTCGCTCTCTGAGATTTTTTTCGCTGCCGTCCCTGCGATGACCCTGGCGACGAAGTCTATTGTAACCAGCCGGCATATGCAATCGGGTTCTCGGCAGCGGAAGCAGCTCATCGTCCTCGCTCCCAAGAGCCTCACACACCCAACGGCGCGCGACAGCACCTTACGGCGCTCGAGCGCGATGGGGTGGTCAGTAAGGGAGAGACACGCGGTCCAGCGGCTGGCGCCTGTTCCAGCTCTTCGGCCTCACGAACTCGGGGCACGAGTTATTTCCGCACCGTTATTCGTCGTTTGCCGAGCGGCGCACCGCAGCATTGCGCCAACGGCTTGAGGGAATGGGTAAGGCTGTGGACTCGTTGGTGGCCAAGCAGCTATGTTAGGCCAATGCCAACCAGCCAACAGACCTGCGGCGACATCACCATTATATGCGAGACGGTGCACTAGCTGCTGTCTCCGACCCGAATATCTTAGCGTTCGGACACTTTCAAGTAACATCTTCAGCTCCCAGCGCGATATGAACCAAGTCCCAAACGACATGGACAGCGGTTGCGTGCACCTCCTGAATCCGGTGGATGCTGTAGGATGGCACGATAAAACAGTAATCTGCTAATTCTGGAAGACGCCCGCCGTCCTTACCGGCGAAGGCCACGGTCAAGATCTGTTTTTCGCGAGCCGTTTGCAGGGCGTAGATCAGATTAGGCGATTTGCCGCTGGTGCTGAACGCGACAACCATATCGCCAGACGTGCCGAGGAGGCGCAACTGGTTGAGAAACACGCGGGTGAAATCGATATCGTTGCCGATGGCCGTCATCGTGGCGATGTCAGTCATCAACGCAATAACCGGGTAGGCAGACCGCTTTTCGATGATCGGATGATTGAATTCGACGCATAGATGGAGCGCATCGCACAAGCTTCCCCCGTTTCCCATAACGAAAAGCCGTCCCCCTTTTTGAAAGCGTTCAGCCATTGCGCGTGCCATGGTCTCGAGCGGCTCGGCATATGTCCGGAAAAACGTCTCCTTCGTTTCAATGCTTTCTCCGCACTTGCGGATGATTTTCTCGCGAAAGCTTTCCGCGGTCTTATCCAGAGAGGAAGTGATTTTATTCATGGAAGGTGCATCGATCAGATGACATGGCGGGCAGCTTCTGTACGATACATTATGAAGGACTTTTTGCTTCCTTTTTTACCGACTCCGCTCAATGCTCTGCGTGCGTCATATCGCTTTGATGAGAAGGTACTTTTTGGTGGCATCGGGTGGGGGGATTGGTAGCCTTATGCGCTTTGCGATCGCACAATGGGTATCGTGGATGCCGGTGTGGACACCACTTTCGATTCTCATCATTAACGTAAGTGGTTGCTTTGCCATCTCTTTCTTAAACTTCGTCTCGGATCCAACCGGAGACATTTATTTAGGTCCGCGCAGCCGCCTCTTCCTCCTCGTCGGTGTTTGTGGCGGCTACACCACCTTCAGTTCCTTCAGCCTGATCTCATTTAATGCGGCTCGCCACGGAGCCCTGGCGGATCTTTGGTTAAATATCGGGCTTTCGCACTTGCTATGCCTGTTCGGCGTCTGGGTAGGAGCGATAGTTGCCGCGCCCTTTCCCCGCGCGGTCCGTGCCGTGTTACGGGCACTGCGCAGCTAAATCCCCATGCGAGACGGTGCACTAGCTATATTGCTGGTATTTTTAGGTGGAGCTGTCGGTAGCATGTGGCGCTATTGGTGGTCGGGTCTTGTTGCGCAACGCTTCGGTGAAACATTTCCATTTGGGACACTCGTAGTAAATATTGTGGGCTCAGCGATTATCGGCATCTTTTCCGGTCTTCTCATGCACGTGTCGAACAGCATTCTTGCCAGCGCACTTCAGCAATTGCTGGTGGTCGGAATTTGCGGGGGATTGACGACGTTCTCGTCTTTTAGCCTGCAAACGTATAACTTGATCGTCGACGGCAGGTGGTTATCGGCGTTATCTAATATTGTCTTTTCAACCGGACTTTGCCTTGGAGGTGTTGCGCTTGGTTGGCAACTCGCGCAAGGGATAAAATTTTAATGGCAACCGTGTTCTATGGAGCTCCCCAAAGATTCAGGAGTTCCTTTGGCAGTGGAGCCATTGCGCGGCCCGGGCTGATCACTTGGGAAAAGGTGCCGGCAATTTTTACAAGGCCCAATCGCCGATCGCGTGTGGTCGACAACGGAACCGACAGCGATCGAATCTGCCCGGTTAAAAGCTTCCAGGCGTCGGCAGCGGAACGGTTTAGTGGCGATAACGGAAGACCTGCGCCCGTTCCATGGTGATGAGCCCGCCTCGCATCATCTTTTGCAATTCCGGTAGAAAGGCTGTGATCTTTTTTGTCTCGTCCACGATCTCTATGACCATTGGCAAATCCAGGGAAAGTCGCAGGATATGCGCGTTATGGAGGTGAGTTGATCGGCCGTAGCCCATTGGGCCGCGCAGCACCGTAGCACCGGCGAGCTGGAGCTCTCGTGCTCTCAGCACGATTGCTCGGTAGAGGGGGCGATGCATATATTCATCGGCTTCCCCAAGGAATATCCGGAGAAGGGAACACTCTTCTGGCAGATCCCTGATCTTTGGGGCAGGAAGTGACCCTCGGGAGAAGGGATCTACGGCTGGAGTCATAACGGAATCGGAAGAACTAACGCGAACAATATTAATAATCTCCGGCAGGAGAAGTCGATTACCAACTTCAGTATACACTAACAAGGCTTCAGTGGATCGCCGCTGTAATAGACCACTTCCGCGCGCTCGAGCGTGGCAAGGCCGCTCTCGATCATGACGTCAATGACAGGTAGAAAAGCCTCAATTTTTTCGCGGCTGTCGACCAACTCGACGACGATGGGTAAGTCGGTGGAAATATTGAACCGCTTAGCCGTATGAAGGCGGCTTGCTTTTCCAAAGCCCAAGGGGCCCCGGAGAACCGTTGCGCCAGCCAAATGCATCTCGCGAGCTTTCAGAACGATTGCTTCGTAGAGAGGCAGACGGTGATAGCGGTCATTTTCGCCAATGAAAATGCGAAGCAGAACGGCTTCTCGTGGGATTTCCATACTTGCGGAGATAAGCGGGAGTTATCAGTTTGCCGCCGGCGAGCGGTCATCCCAATACGGCAGGCAGAATCGATTACCTCTTAGACGGGTATAAGCGAGGGTCGCCAAAGATGAAAGTGAAAGTCAGACGAAGATGATGCTTTTGTTTCGGATTCAGCGGATCGAGAGAATTGATTCTTTGTTTGCCGGTGTCTCCAGTGGCGCTTCTCTGTGAGCCGGGTGTGAACAAATTCAAGGAGTGGTTTCGTCTTCGAATCTGGACACGTTTTGCGTCTATCTATATATCTCCTGGTGTGCCGGAAATCGTTCCCACGACACGACCACTCATGATCACCCAAATCACGAAGCAGGTGCACGCCGCGGACGGTGCGGCGACCAGGGCACTGGCGATTTTTCGCTTGTTGCTGCACGACTATCATCCTCGCGACTTCGCAATCTCCTTTTGGGACGGCAGTCGGTGGCTGCCGGAAAGCGGCTCGCCTCGCTTTACACTGAAGGTCAGGCATCCGAATGCATTGCGACGCATGTTAAAGACCAGGACAAATGATCTTTCGTTGAGCGAGGCGTATATCAGCGGGGATCTTGATGTGGAGGGAGACCTGGAGGCGGCAATGCCTTTGGCCAACTATTTGGTGGGTCGCACCTGGCCCCCTCTTACGGTGCTGCGGATCGGAAAGAATTTGCTCAGGATGCCTCGCCTGGATCGACTTCGGCGAAAAAATCGACAGCCGGCCGAGCTATCAGGCGAACTTCATTCAATCGAGCGCGATCGGCAGGCCGTGACCTATCATTACAATGTGTCGACCGATTTCTACGCGCTATGGTTGGACCAGCAAATGGTCTATTCCTGCGCCTATTTTGAAACCGCTGACGACGACCTTGACGCGGCCCAGGCGCGCAAGCTCGACTATCTGTGCCGCAAGCTGCGTTTGTGTCCTGGGGACCGTCTGCTCGACATTGGTTGCGGCTGGGGTGCCCTGGTCATTCACGCCGCCCGGAAGTACGGAGTTGACGCGCTTGGCATTACTCTTAGCAAGAATCAAGCGGTGTTGGCCAACGAGCGAATCGAGCGAGCCGGCTTGCAAAAGCAGTGCCGTGTGGAAGTGCGCGATTACCGCGAGGTGAACCAAACAAGCGGTTTTGAGAAAATTGTGAGCGTTGGCATGGTTGAGCACGTCGGCAAGAGCCATCTGCCGCTCTACTTCCAACACGCTTGGCGCCTGTTGCGCCCAGGAGGGGTTTTCCTCAATCATGGGATAGCCAATCGCCCAATCGACCCGGATCCGAAGGGGCCGAGTTTTAAAAATCGCTACGTCTTTCCGGATGGCGAGCTTGTTCCGATCAACGTGACACTACGTTACGCCGAAGAGACCGGGTTTGAAGTGCGCGATGTGGAAAGTCTGCGCGAACACTATACGCTCACTTTGCGCCACTGGGCGCGACGGCTGGAGATGCACCGAGCCGAGACGTTGCAGGTGGTCGACGAGCCGACCTATCGCGTGTGGCGTCTTTTTCTGCGAGGGTCAGCGTATGGGTTCGCGGCGGGATTGTTGAATGTCTACCAAACCCTGTTAGTCAAGCCCGATGGAGGCCGCAGCGGACTGCCGCTGAGCCGCGCCGATTGGTACCGTGACGCGTGAAGAGCCTATAACGTTCAACGTTCAACGTTCAGCGTTCAGCGTTCAACGTTCAACGTTCAACGTTCAGCGTTCAACGTTCAACGTTCAACGTTCAGCGTTCAGCGTTCAGCGATCGGGGACGAGACGATTACGATTTCAGAACGAGTGCGAGAGAAGAAGAACTTGGAACTCGAACTCCGGTTCGACTGCGCTGATCTATCTAGCCGAATCTCACAAGCCCAAGCGCTTGTGAGATTTTCGCGCTGTAGAGCCGCTTGGGAAGCGGCTCGGAGGACGGTTGGACTTAAATGGGGAGCAAACACGCTGTAGTGACGTTTCCAGGGTTTGCGAAAAATGCAGGCTAGGCTAAATGTGGCTACAGGCGTAGGCCGTTTCTATCGAAGGGACTGTCTTTGAGACCTTTGTGAAACTTCTGTGCAAATGATTTTTCTTCGTCCCCCCGGCACTAAGACGGATGAAAAAGCAAAAGTCATTTTTGAACAGAAGATCGCAAAGATCACAAAGAGTGACTGTCTTTAAGAGCCATCGGAGGCACGTGGGCACCTCATCGCTGTCAGGTCACTTCCGCAGACCGGTGAATCATCCTTTACGGTGTGAACAAGAGACTCAGGGCGGGATAGAGGGCGGGCGGTCCGGCGATGAGGCGATTCCCTTTCCAGAGCCCGTCATTCGAGAGGAAATCATTGATTGTGCCCCCTGCGGCCTGAATGATCGTAAGGGCGCCGAGGCAGTCCCAGGAATTAATGTGCTGCTCGACATACCCAATAAGGCGTCCGCAGGCAACATAACAGAGCGCTAGAGCCCCGGACCCATCTCGATAGAACATCGCCCCTCGGCCGAGCAGCCGGGAGAAAACCGGCAAAAATTCGTCGGGCTTCACTCGGGGCGAGTAACCGACCCCCACAACGCCATCCGTCAAACGCGTTGCTGCGCTGACTCTAATCGGCTTGCCATTCAGCGTGGCCCCGGCACCACGGTGCCCAGCAAACAACTCCCCACGGGCCGGGCTACCAACCAGGCCGATCTCCAGCGTCCCATTGAGCATGAAGGCGATTGACACGCACCATCCAGTCAGGCCGCTGATGAAAGGCTGTGTGCCGTCGATGGGATCTACGACCCAGATGCCTTGGCCGGAAGCGAACTCGGTGCGCCCGGTTTCTTCGCCGAGAAAAGCGTCTTCTGGAAACTTTTCTTTGAGGCGATCGCGAATCAGCAATTCGGTGTGAAGGTCCGCCTCGCTTGCCATGTCCTGAGGACCTTTGCTCTTCACGTGCAAGGTGTCGAGGCGCCGAAAATAGTCCAGTGCCAGATTGCCGGCTTCCTGGATGAGACCGGATGCAAATTTGAAGCGTTCGTCGGTTGCTGAAGAGCCCATAAAAAAAGGATCCGGTTTCGTCGGTGAAGATAGAGGATCAAAGAGACTGCCTTAATTTTCCTTCCAAAGCCAGGCGGCGCCGCGTACGCCGCTCGAGTCCCCGTGGACCGCTTTGCGAATCGGCGTTTCGAACACCGTCGAAAAAATCTGACGCGCCAGTTCTGGCGGTAGATCGGTATAGAGTTCGTCCACGTTGGACATGCCACCCCCTATCACCAAAATGTCCGGATCAAGCGTATTGACCACCACGGACAATCCACGTGCGACACGGTTGAGATATCGACGCCAGACCAGGCGAGCGAGGCGATCTCCATTCCGCATTTTGGCAATAATTTCCGTGGCGGTCAGATCCGAGTGGGTATGCCGGGCGTAGTCAGCCTCGAAGGCACGCCCCGAGACCCAGGTCTCGAGGCAGCCTCGCTTACCACAATAGCAAGGCTCTCCCGGAATCTCCGTGACGTCAGGCAGAGGCAAGGGGTTGTGCCCCCATTCACCGGCGCTATTGTTGGGGCCGTGATGCGCACGACCGGCAATGGCGATGCCGGCCCCCGCACCGCTTCCCAGGATCACCGCAAAAACGACTTGGTAGCCCGTGCCGGCGCCGTCAACCGACTCCGAGGCAGCAAGACAGTCGGCATCATTTTCGACTCGGATTTCGCGCCCGAGCGCGGCGCGCAAATCGCGCTCGACCGGGCGACCGAGCAACCACGTGGAGCTGGCGCCTTTGCCAAGGCGAGATCTCGGTTCAAGTGAGCCAGGAATGCCGATTCCGACAGGACAACTTTGTCCCGTTTCCTGCTCGATGCGGCTGACCAGGTTGACGATGATTTGGATGCAGCCATCGTAATCGTGGCGGGGCGTCTTTTCGCGCAGGCGAACGATTTCCTTTCCTTCGTTTGTGAGGGCGATCCCTTCAATTTTTGTGCCGCCCCAGTCGATTCCAATAAGCATAAGAGGTTTTTCTCTCTTTGGTGTTGTCCGGCCCGCTTCGATTTATGCACCCACGCGAAAGAGGAGATTCCGGGAGAACCCGGCCAGGAAGGGCAGGCTCGCCGCTCCAAGCACGCTGGCCTCGCTCCCGATGCGTCCCTCGACGATCTCCACCGGCGCGACGCCTTGCATTTCCATCCGCCCAAACTTTTCCCGAGTCCGCTCGACCACCACGGACCGGACCGAATCCGGAAAAGCCCCGTCGATGACAATCGCTTCGAAGTCGATCACCGAAATGGCTGAACCTATTGCCATACTGAGGCTTTGGGTTGCCTGTTCAATCCAGGCGTCCAAAGGCGTGCCGAGTCCTTTCCAATCATCCGGCGACTGTCTCAACACCGAGGGGTCCTGGCCTTCGAACTTCAATCGATTCTCGAGGATATAGATCGATGCCCGGCGAATGAGGCGCTGCACGAAGTCTTTCGCTGATCCGGAGTCGGGTACTAACATTGAGCCGATGGAGCCTGCGTATCCAGCACGTCCCGGATAGAGGCTGCCGTCGAGAACAACGCCTCCTCCAATTAGGGTTGCGAAAAATACGTAGAGGAAATTTGCATACCGTGCGCGGTTACCAAAGGCGAGTTCGGCCGCGCAGGCCGCCGTAGCGTCGTTGCAGAGATGAACGGGCCAGGGAACGAGTTTCTCGACCTCGCTCTTGATGTCGTAGCTCCGCCATGTGTCCACCACTTCGTGAGGTGTTCCGACTTCAGTCTCCCAGCTCCACATTTGAAAAGGGACCGCTATTCCAAGACCGCAGATCCTGGTGGCCTGAGCCTCATCCAGATGCTCTTTGATCTCGGCCACACCCGAGCGGACGAACCGCTCCAGTTCATCCGGGACTGGATAGGCGTAAGTGGTACGCCGGAGCCGACGAACGTTTCCGATCAAGTCCATCAGCACGCAAGTTGCGCTGCGGCGGCCGAATTTGATACCAATCGAGAATGCGCCTTCCGGATTCAGCGACATAGGGATAGAAGGCTGGCCGACCTTGCCGCGCATCGGTTTTTCACGCACCAGCAGGCCATCTCTCTCCAGGTGCTTCATGATCACCGAACTGGTCTGGGTTGAAAGACCGGTGCGCCGGGCAATCTCTGTTTTCGACAAGCTTCCGTGGCTGCGAATGAGCGAAAGAACTAACCGTTGGTTGTAGAGCTTGACACCTGACTGGTCCGTTCCCCGGCTGGTATCGACCGTTTGCGGATGAGTCTGAAAAAAGAAGCGGCTGGGGAGGGGCATTCTCTTCAATTCGGCTCCGGGGCAAATCACAGCTGTGGATGATCGACGGATTGGTCGTTGCCATCGGCTGCAACAAATGGGCGATCTCGGCAGGGGTAAACGAATTTCAAAGGATGGGAGGCGTTAGTCAAATTCTAATAATAAATCATTCCGATTTACATATTGACACTTCCAGAATCCTAGCAGACGGTTGGCCCGCTTTCCTGCCTTTATCCTCCTGCAATCAAGGAACCAGACCTTCCGGTTTTCCCTTGGGGGTTGTGTAAAGTCGGGAATCTTTTTATGCTATTCCCCCCAGGATTGTTCAGCGTTATCCGCCTTAGGAACATGGAGTTCTCGAGGCTGCGGGCCGCTTTTCTTCTGCGGTGATGAATCTCTTTACTTCGCTTCCCCACACCGAAAAACAACACCCAACTAAAGGCTAATCACATGCGTATTGCGACCTCTCGCGTTGCGGACACTGACGAACTGAACGCCGGTGAAACAAACAAAATAACCGAGCTACCGATAAGATCGAAGGCTTCTGCTCGCTCCCGACACGAGGCCCGGACGGGTTTGCGATTTGCTTTCGGCGCTCTCGCGCTATCGACGATCGCAACCTTCGCCGGCCTTACGACCTCTGCGAGTTCCGCCGAAGCCGGCGGCGAGATATTGATCGGATTAGTCACCAAAACCGAGGTCAACCCCTATTTCGTCAAACTTCGGCAGGCGGCTACGGCTGAGGCTGAAAAGCACGGCGCAAAGCTCCTCGCTCGGTTCGGCAAGTTTGACGGCGATAACGAAGGGCAGGTCGCGGCAATCGAAAATTTCATCAGCGCCGGGGTCAAGGGTATTCTGATCACGCCGTCTAACTCCACGGGAGTACTGGGTGCGGTCAAGAAAGCTCGCGACAAAGGCATTCTGGTGATCGGCCTCGACACAGCCACCGATCCTGCGGATGCGGTTGACGCGACCCTTGCAACAGACAACTTCCAAGCGGGCGTTCTCCAAGGGCAATATGCGAGGAAGGCACTCGGGAACAAGACGCCGAAGCTCGCAATGCTCGACGGAACGCCGGGGGGCACGGTAGATACCCAGCGGCACGACGGATTCCTCAAGGGTTTCGGCATCAAAGAAGGCGATCCGGCGATTGTCGGGAAGCAGAATACGCACGGCGCATTGGATGAGGGCCAGACGGCCATGGAGAACCTTCTAACGGCTCACCCCGATATTAACGTCGTCTACACGATTAACGAGCCGGCAGCGGAAGGCGCCTACGCCGCAATCAAGAAAGCCGGCAAGCAGAAGGACATCGTTTTGACATCTATTGACGGTGGTCGCCTTGGAGTCCAGTACGTTAAAGACGGCAGGATAGCCGCCACAGTCATGCAGTTCCCTAAAGCGATGGCCACGCGCGGAGTCGACTACGTCATCGATTTCGCCAAGACCGGAAAGAAACCGAGCGGTTTTATTAATACCGGCGCGACCTTGATCACTGACAAGCCGTTTTCGGACCTGCCTTCCAAGGACACGAAGTTCGGGATCGAGAACTGCTGGGGCTAGGCCGAAACGCGATTAATTCCGGTTCCACCGATGCATCCCGCTTTGTAATCGCCTATGCCCCAAAACGCCGTTGCATCCTTGAATCGTGGCACGGTCTCGCTCGGCCGTGCCATTGCGACCCCAGCGGTTGGTCCGCTGGTAGTCCTGGTCCTCTTCTGCGCAATATTCTCGCTCAGCACACATACCTTCTTTGCAGTCGGGAACCTATCGCTGATCATCCAGCAAAGCGTTATTGTCGGAACCTTGGCGGTTGGCCAGACAATGATCATTCTCACGGGCGGGATAGATCTCGCCAACGGGGCCGTCGCAGTGCTTGGGACGATTGTCGCTGGTCGATTGGTCAACGACGCTCACAATCCGGCCCTATGCCTTCTACTCGCATTCTTCCTGTGCACGTTCGTTGGTCTTGTTGCCGGATTGCTGGTGAGCAGGCTGATGCTGCCGCCCTTCATCGTGACGCTCGGTTTGCTTGGGATCGTAACCGCTGCGACGCGCCTGATTGCGCAGGGTGGCTCCTTCCCAGTGACCGACGACTTGCTGGGCTGGACGGGAAATAGCTTCATTGTGGATGGCAGCGGCGTCACCTACGGGATGCTGATCATGTTCGGCCTCTACGCGATTGTCTGGTACTTGCTGACGCAGACGGCTTGGGGGCGACATGTTTATGCGATAGGCAACAACCGCCTGGCTGCCCGGCTTGTCGGCATTCCGGTGCAGAACAGACTTCTCTCCGTCTATATCTTCGCCGCCTTCCTGTACGGAGTTGGGGCGTGGCTCGCATTAGGGCGGATCCCCAACGCTGACCCGAATGCGTTGCAAAGCGCCAATCTTGATAGCATTACAGCAGTCGTAATCGGCGGCACCAGCCTCTTCGGTGGACGCGGAAGTATCTGGGGTACTCTCGTCGGAACCTTGATAGTCTCCGTGTTACGCAATGGTCTGACGCTTTCCGGTTTTGACCCGCTTTGGCAAGATCTGGTGACCGGCGTTTTGGTGATCAGCGCGGTCGCTGTTGACCAGATCTCCCGAGGGAAGCAACGATGAGCGCTCATGCTGAGAGTCTCAAGCCACCGGCCAAGGGCGAAATTGTCCTGGAGGCGCGTAACATCATTAAACGTTATGGCCATGTTACGGCACTCGACGGCGCCAACTTAGAGCTCCGCGCGGGAGAAGTGCTCGCTGTGATCGGCGATAACGGCGCTGGCAAAAGCACGATGGTCAAGGTGCTGTGTGGCGCGGTGGTGCCTGATGAAGGCCAGGTTTTGTTGGATGGGGTTCCGGTTCACTTCGCCAGCCCGATGGACCCGCGAAAGCGCGGCATCGAAACTGTGTACCAAGATCTTGCTGTCGCTCCTGCCCTCGATATCGCGACGAACCTTTTTCTGGGCAGAGAGGTGCGGTGCCGCGGGATTCTGGGTTCTTGGTTTCGGTTACTGGACAAGCGCAGAATGAAGAGCGAGGCACAAAGAGAAATGGCAGAGCTCAAGTTCCGCCTTCCGTCGATCGATAGCGCTGTTGAAGATCTCTCCGGCGGCCAGCGCCAGGGGGTTGCAGTCGCTCGCGCGGCCATTTTCGCCCGTCGGTTAGTCATCATGGACGAGCCGACAGCTGCTCTTGGTGTCCGCGAGTCCGGGGAAGTGCTAAACCTGATCCGGACCATCCGGGATCGAGGACTTCCAGTGCTCCTCATCAGCCACAATATGCCGCACGTGTTCGAGCTGGCAGACCGCATCCATATCATGCGGCTCGGGCGGCGCGTTGCCCTGACAACTCCGAAACAGCATTCGATGGGCGAAGTAGTCGCCATTATGACCGGCGCTGTCCCTGGGAACGAGCAGGCTCCCGGCGCGGACGCGGCATTAGCGTCCTAAGGATTTGCGAGGACCCAACGTTCTGGTAAGCACTTAAAAGATGAAAGTGGAGCGTGTGAAATATGTAATCTGGGCGGTGGACCTGCAGCGCGCGGTGCAGTTCTACAGCGGCGTACTAGGCGGCGATGTGGTGAAGGAATCAGAGGTGCTCAGTGAGGTAGTCGTGAGCGGAGCGACGATCGGTATCCACAGTGGCGGAGAAGGCAAACGGACTTGGACTGGGCTGACCTTTCAGGTCCCGGACGTGGTGGCCGGCGCGCAGGAAGTGGTCGCCGGGGGCGGTCGGTTGAGCCGAGATCCTCAGCCGGAAGGAAATGAGCCGCCGCATCTGGCAATGTGCATCGATCCGGAGGGAAATGAGTTCATGCTGACGCGCGGGTCTCGCGCCCGGTGACCGCTGGTGCGTGACACGCTGGATAGAGACGCTTGAAGCCGGCGTCGGGCCGCCGATGGATGTATGAAAGCATTCTGCGCGGCCAGAGCTAAAAAGCTTCAGGGGACAAAGCATCGCTAGACTTCAATCATCGCTTTGATGACGCCGGTCTCAGGCTTGGTCCAACGGGGAAATTCGGTGACCGCGTCCGAAAAGGAGGCACGATGTGTTATCCAGGGAGCAGTGTCGATGCGGGCGTTTTCGACGAGGCTGATAATGCGGGTGAAGGTTTCAACCCGGGAAGGGTAAGGCGGGACGCCTTACTTACGGCAGATAGGCGGGACATACTGGGATAAAAGGGGTTTCGTGTTATATATTTGCAAGTTGATCTCCGGAAAACCACAATCAGTAGGGGTACTTTACCTTGCTATGGGCTGCCGGTTGTGTGTAGAGTGCTGGCATTATGTTGTCTAAAACAGAATTGTGGCCTGCCAAGGACCGTTTGAAAGATGCCGATCGTCATCTCGCGTACGTCAAAGGGAGCATCCGGCACATCAAAAGTGTGGAAAACAAGCAGATTGTCAATGATCTGGTCGGTGCGATCGAAGCTCAACGGAAGGCCGTCGAGCAGATGCTGCAGGTCTTGGACGTCGTAGCGAGGCATGATTTTTGTAATGTCCGGGTTCAGGAATCGCAAGGACCGGATGAGAAGATGGTTGACCGAAAAGAGATAAGAAAACGGCGAGTTCGCGGGGACTATCCGGATTCAGCTCAAGGTGTTTTCCCTGTGCCAATCGAGCAAGAGTTGGTCCCCAGCGAGCAATAGGCAGTTTAGGACGTTCACGTTTCCGAAAGCAAATGCCCCGTGCATCGTCTGGTAAGTGGGAAGCATACCGCCGTCGGCGATTTGGTCGATTTTCAAGACTCGAGGGAGGAGCTGAATACGGCAAAAGCGCTTGCGAGATTTCCAGGCTTCAGACACGAGGTTTTGGAGTGGCGATATCCTTAGTGATCAAGACATAATGAAAAACTGCGGCCGTTTCACCGGTGTGCAATTGCAAAACGCGATCGAGAATATCGCGTTCGGTCTTGGTCATGCGACGATGCAGGAGCAAGTGCTCTTGCCATGTCGGCGATACCGCTTCCATCCGGAAGACAGAATGGTTTGAGAGACTCTCGTAGAGTCGCACGCTGGATGCTCCGTTGCGCAAATAGGCGAGACGGAGCTCGCGCATCAATTCCAGGAACTGTTTGCGATCTTCTTCATCGACGGTCACTTCTGCGACCACTGCGATCGGTCCATCGTCGGCGCTCGGAGCCTCGGGGAAGGTCGGGATGCGGGGCGGGAGCGCCGGCTCCGCATCGAGCGACTTGATGAAATCGATCGACAATGGGCCGGCCATGGAAAGATTGAAGCAGACAAGCAAGGTGGCGAGGAGCAGCGTGTATTCAAAACCGGTAAAAGCGGCGGCTGCGCCCCAGGCTAGACCACCAATTGCAATCCCGCCTTGGGAGACCATGATCGTTGCAGCATTCAGGCGCCCACGTGTCCAACCTGGCATGGCGAGCTGAGCCACAACCCAAAGCTCGGAAGCTGCCAGCGTCCATCCCAGACCCGCAAGGGCAGCCACCGCCATAAAGGTTTCGAGGTGGCGAACCGCGGCCATCAAGATATAGACAGCCGCCAGCAGGAGGCTCGCCAGCATCGTGACCTCGTTCGAACTGAAGCGCGCTCTGGCCCAGGGCACGACGAAGACCGCGCCCAAGAGCGAACCGATTGCCATGCTGGTGAAAAGAATCCCCAGACGCGAGGAGCTCAGGTGGAGTGCCTTGAGTCCCACTGCCGGAAGCAGGGCCGGGATAACCGAGATCAACAGGGAGAAGAGCAGAGCGCGGATCAGCACGACCTGGATTCCCCGGCTGTATCGGACGTAGCGCACCGCGCCAACGAACGACTCGAGCATGCTCTCTGCGGGTGCTCTCGATCGCTTGCGCGGATTGTGCCAGCTCAGGATGGCGGTAAGCACCAAAAAAAACCCGGCGGCATTCACAGCGAACACCGCATTTGCCCCGATCACCGGAAGAAGCAAGCCGCCTAGGGCAGGTCCGATAACCCCGGAGATATTCATCTGCACGCCGCCGAGCGTAACTGCCGAAGGCAGTTCCTCCTTTGTTACGACATCCGGAATCAGGGAGGTCCAGGCCGGTGCGTTGCATGCAAATCCGATCCCCAGGAGGAACACTGCGATCAGTATGAGAGATGGATTCAGCATTCTGAGCGACCCCAAGACCGCAAGCCCGGCAGCCGCCACGACAAGCCAGACATGCATCACGGACAAAAGCTTCTTGCGATTGAGCATGTCTGCCAGTGCGCCCGCGGGAAATGTAAACAGGAAAAAAGGAAGAGAAGCAGCGGTGGACAACAGCGAGAGAAAAAAGGGCGACGGCGACATCGTGTTCATGACCCAGGTTGCGGCCATGTCATGCGCTGAGACACAACACCCGGAGACAACGCTCGCCAGCCAAAGCTTGCGAAACACGGGGTTCCGAAGCGCTACCCAGATGGAGTTTGAAGTCGTGCTCATTGGCCGGATCTCGAAGACGCTCCGAGCATCCAGGTATTGAATAGCGTCTCGGTCATCCTGGAAACGAGATCTTTTTTACAGCAAATGCAGTAGTGTCCTGCTTTTCAGTCGACGCACTATTCCGGGAATAGTATGTATCAACAAATGACGCTACCGAGCCCCTCCGACTTGGAGCGCCTGGCTACTGAACTCGAAGGCGATCTTCATTTCGACGCAACGATGCGGACGCTCTATGCGACCGACGCATCCGTTTATCGCGAAATGCCGCAAGCCGTCGCGCTGCCCAGGACGGAGAACGACATTTGTAAACTCGTCCGATTCGCGCGAAATCATGGAACATCTCTTATCCCAAGGGCAGCCGGCACATCATTGGCCGGCCAGGTCGTTGGGGGGGGCATCGTCGTGGATATTTCGCGGTACTTGACTCGCATCGTGGAAATCGACGCAGCCGCCCGCCGTGTCCGAGTGCAACCTGGTGTCGTGCGCAACGAGCTTAACCTCGCGCTGGCGCCTTATCGACTTTTCTTCGCACCAGAAACTTCCACTCAGAATCGCTGCATGATCGGGGGTATGGTAGGCAACAATGCCTGCGGCGCGAACTCTGTTGTCTACGGCAGCACGCGGGATCACGTTATTTCGGTGCGGGCAGTGCTAAGCGACGGTTCCCTCGCGGAGTTTGGAGCACTCTCGCAGGAGGAGTTTGCGGCAAAATCTCGCAGCGACACGCTTGAGGCCTTACTCTACCGCAAGATCAACGACCTACTCGGTGACGCAACGAACCGCGCGGAGATTGCGCGCGAGTTTCCCAAGAAATCCATCCATCGCCGGAATACCGGGTACGCGGTCGACTTGCTAGCGGAGTGTTCACCGTTCGTGCCCGACGGTCCGCCCTTCAACTTCTGCCGCCTGCTCGCCGGATCGGAAGGGACACTCGGATTCCTGACCGAGATCACCCTGTCGTGCGAACCGCTACCCCCCCGGGAGTCTGCACTGGTTTGCGTGCACTGCGCCACAATTGACGAGGCTTTGCGTGCCAACCTGGTGGCGTTGCGACACTCGGCTCGGGCGTGCGAACTGATGGATGACAATATTCTTGAATGTACCAAGGCAAATATTGAGCAACGTCAAAACCGCTTCTTTGTTCAGGGGGATCCGGGCGCCGTTTTGGCTGTCGAATTAGCTGCCGAAACTCGCGAGGAGGTCGTCGCCCTCGCCACAAGCCTTGAAACCGGGTTGCGGGATGCCGGTCTTGGCTACCATTATCCGGTCATCTGGGGCGCGGACCAGAACCGGGTTTGGAATCTTCGCAAAGCGGCCCTGGGGTTGCTTTCCAATATCCCGGGAGATGCGAAACCAGTGGCAGTGATTGAAGATACCGCGATCGATCCGGAGGATTTGCCGGCCTTCGTTCGGGAATTCGACTCTATTCTTGGCACTCACGGCCTCTCTGCTGTTCACTACGCGCACGCGGGTTCGGGCGAACTGCATCTGCGACCTATCCTGAACCTGAAAATGGAAGAGCACCGCCGGCTTTTCCGGGTGATCGCGACGGAGGTTGCTCGCCTGGTAAAGCGATTTGGGGGGTCGCTCAGCGGGGAACATGGGGACGGACGATTGCGCGGGGAATTTCTGCCCTCCATGGTTGGAAAGAAGAATTACGCTCTTTTCCGTGAAATCAAACATGCATGGGATCCCTCCGGCATCTTTAATCCGGGCAAGATCACTGACACACCGCCCATGGACGCAAGCTTGCGTTACGAACCTGGCCAGGCGGTGCGCGAATTCCGTACGGTGTTCAATTTTGCGGACTCCCGGGGTATCCTCCGCGCGGCAGAGCAGTGCAATGGTTCAGGCGACTGTCGCAAATCCCACCTGATGGGCGGTACCATGTGTCCGAGCTTCATGGCCACACACAACGAACGTGATACCACGCGCGCCCGCGCAAATATTCTGCGAGAGGTGCTGACCCGTTCGATGAAGTCCAACCCGTTCGATAGTGACGAGGTCGCCGCGGTCATGGATCTTTGCCTTTCGTGCAAAGGGTGCAAGTCCGAGTGCCCGTCTAACGTTGACGTCGCTCGCCTGAAGGCTGAATGGCTCCAGCAGTATTACGACGCGCGCGGCGTACCGTTCCGTTCGAAGCTTATAGCCGGATTTTCCGGCGCCATGGCGGCAGCTCAACTCGCTCCCGGAATCTATAATTTCCTAGTGACAAATCAGGTGACGGCCCGTTTGTTCAAGCAGTTTGCGGGCTTTGCGCAGGGGCGTTCAATGCCTAAATTGCATGCGACAACGCTCCGTCGCTGGCACCGGGCTCATGCAAACAAAGAGGGATCGTTTCCCAATGGGCGCGTTTTCCTCTTTTGCGACGAGTTTACAAACTTCAATGACGTCGAAGCCGGCATCAAAGCGGTTCGACTGTTGAACCGGTTGGGCTATGAGATCATTATCCCGAAACATGTTGACAGCGGTCGTGCTCAGATTTCCAAGGGTCTGCTGCGAGATGCACAACGGTTGGCAATTCGAAACGTAGAGTTGCTAAAGGATGTTATCACGGACGAGGCGCCGATGATTGGCATCGAGCCATCGGCGGTTCTGGGGTTTCGGGATGAAGTGCCGGACCTCGTTCCGGCCCGCCTGGTGGGCGCCGCAAAGGAACTTACCAAGCGCTCGCTGTTGATCGACGAATTCATCGCGCGAGAGGCCGGCCGCGACCGGATTCGGCGCGAGGCGTTCACCCAAGAATTCCTCGAGATCAGGCTACACGGTCACTGTCATCAGAAATCCCTGGCGTCGCTCACCCCGACAGTGAAAGCGCTCCAGTTGCCAGCGAATTACAGGGTCAAGCTCATCCCCTCCGGTTGTTGTGGGATGGCGGGGTCTTTCGGTTACGAACAGGAGCACTACGACCTCTCGATGCAGGTGGCTGAACTGGTGCTGATGCCTGCCGTGCGCTCTGCCCCGGCAGAGGCTGTCATTGCTGCGCCCGGTACCAGCTGCCGGCACCAAATAAAAGATTGTACTGGACGTATCGCACAGCATCCCGCAGAGATTCTGCACGACGCGCTGGTGCAGGTGGACGGATAAAGATTAGTGCCGCTGCCCGCAACTCGGAAAAAACCGATCATCAAGAAGCAGATAGCTTAGCCAATTGAATCTGCTTCACAGGAGCCGGTTCCCCCTCCGAGCGAAATCTGCAACGGATAGCCACGGGCTCCCGGAGTCTGTTTTACTTTGCCTTAAAGAGTCCACCGCCGAGGGGCTGAACACCTAGCATTTTGTAGAGGCGAATTCCAAGAACTTTTTTCGCTTCTTTAAACGTAAAATTATATCCTTGG
Source organism: uncultured Verrucomicrobiae bacterium (assembly GCA_963782115.1). GTDB lineage: Bacteria > Verrucomicrobiota > Verrucomicrobiia > Chthoniobacterales > JAFAMB01 > JAFAMB01. The sequence goes on along the minus strand of CAWAIK010000021.1, from coordinate 310,940 downwards.
GCGACCAGCGCATCGTATATATCCGCAGTCTTGAGGGGTTTTTTGTTCTTTTTCAGGATCGCGACCACGGCCGGCCGTAGCGTTCCTCTTCCTTCTTCAACAGCCTTAGGAGCTGCAGAGCCGTCATTTTTTGGCCCTGAGACTCTGCGCTTCGGTCCTACCTTGGGAGTGCTCTGCTTTGCCGCAGCCAGCTCTTCTCCCCGGAGCAAAACGCTGAGTTGGTTTTCGAGTGATTCAATTTGTTCCGCTATTTCGGCGGCCTGCGCAAAGGTCTTGGATGAAAGGGTCACTGGGCTGATTAATTACTTAGGATTTAGTACGTGAAACTACACAGTTCTCGCAAGCACGCAAAAACTTTTAGTTATTTGGCTAGGAATAAAAGCTATAGGCATTCCGTTAAGGCTGAATTTGCCAAAAACAAAAATATTCCTACGTCTATGGTCATCGGTAATACTAAACGGACCCTGCCAAGTGGCGAGACCGAATAGCAATGGCCGCCCATAGAAACACCAATAAGCAAGAATACTGATTTTCACTGCGATCTAAATAAAATCAGGCCAAATTATTGCAATAATGATAAAAATCGCTCACGCGAGGGCGCTCTAACGATCTACCCTACAGTGGCATTCTCATCCTGCCGGTGAACGGGTCGAGGTTCCGGTTCGAGCGTTGGATGGAATCCGGCCGCCTGATGCGCGGGAGCCGTAGAATAGAAACTATTCATTAGTGTCCATATTAAACCGCTGCGGTGGTTCTCGATTGACATCAGCTCCATACCGAGGTCGATGCCGATAACATCGCGATCGAACCAATTCCGGTCGATGTTGAATGCGTTGGCGAATCCGTAGTTGCCCCAGAGAGGGCGTTCAAACTTGTCATAGAGCAAGCGCGCAATTGAAAGGGCCAGCGTCGGGACAAAGGTTATCGATGAAATGGCCCCGGTGGGTGAGACGGTTCCGTCCTCGGGACCGTCGACTGCGCTGTAGACGGCGTAACCGTCTGGGCCATCACTGGCGTTGAGTCCCCAGAAACCCTGTGCATAGGTTTGAACTTTTGCAGCGCGGTCCAGGCAATATTGGCGATTTATTTTCATCGCGTTGGTTGAAGATATCCAATAGTCGAAGCCAAGCTCGTCGCGCTGGCCATGGAAATAGAAAAATCCGGACGGCATTTGATGAATGAAAATGGGACCTCCCTTGAGGGACTCGCTTCCAGCATAGGTTTGCAGGGGACGAGCGATCGCTTCCCATGTGCTCTTGGGCAAGGGATTGACCGGTGCGCCGAGGCCGAGCAAATAGAGAAGGATGGCCTCGCTGTAGGCACCATAATCATAACTTATGAAACCTGTTTCAGGCCTCCAACCGTGCGACAGCACACGCTTAGCTGGTTGGGCGCCATTGTTCGTCAGCATCCACCACCAGTCAATTCTTCGATAAAGGGCATCGGCTAGCACTGAAATATCGATGGTCGCCGTCTCGCGAGCAAAATATTGGCCACATACGATGGCGCCGGCCACAAGGAGGGCAGTGTCTATGCTGGAAAATTCACTGTCCCAAAGACGTTGGCCGTTCCGCTTGTCGAGGAAGTGAAGCATCCATCCGTGTTCGTGCGGCATCGTCAGCAAGAAGCGAAGGGTAGTGCGCGCACGAGCGGCGGCGTCATCTCGCGTTAGCCAGCCATGTTCCACGCCGATCGGCAGCGCCGCCAGCCCGTAACCTGTGGCCGCGCTGGACGCAGCTGTATAGTCATCCGCCCCAAAGTTATTGGCGCGGTCGTTAACTAATCCGGTGCCTGGATCGGCCTTTTGCCAAAAATAGAGAAGGGCGCGCCGCTGCAGTTCCTCCAAAAGCTGTTCATCGGTTGTCGGAGTTTGTTCCGAAGTATTTGGCTGTTCCACGGCTAATCATTACCAGGAAGTAACGCCGGACTAACGACAATTTTAGCAAACAGTTTCCAGAGCCGCCGAATCGACGGTGGAATATCCAAATTGAAGATCTTGCTTAGCTTACTTCGACCCCGGAGCGAGCCGAGGTCGGATCATAGGGAATCAAGAGCATGGAACTCTGTCTTTACCTTGTTGCAGCGCCATCCTGGATAAGACACTAGTGTACACTAGAGAACCGGCACCTGCGCTGGATGCTCAACAAAGCCGGGCAGAGGAGGCACAACAAAGGCTGAACGCGGGGCGAGGAAGAGATTGGGAACATAGACAGAGGGCTCCGGCGAGGGGCTGAAGGCGGCCACATCCAGGATCTGGTCGTGGAATCCGCGTAGTGTGCTTCTGTGACCGACGCTGACGATGGTGGGCCGCCATGGGGCGGCGCGCAGCAAGCCGTAAAGCCTGGCCTCGGCGTCTTCGTCGAGAGCCGAGGTAGCCTCGTCCAGAAACAGGAGCGACGGCTTTAAAAGCAAAATGCGAGCAAAGGCAAGCCGCTGCTGTTCACCCAGCGAGAGGCGTTGAGACCAGTTCTGGACATCATCGAGTTCGGCGGCAAGAGAGCGGAGGCCGACCTCCTCGAGAACTGCCGCGAGCTTGGGGATGGAGAAGGCATTTTTTTCGCTGCGCGGGTAACGCAGCGCACTGGCAAGAGTGCCCAGGGGCAGATAAGGCCGCTGGGGCACAAAGAGCATTGACCCTTTGCCAAGCCTGATTTCGCCTCGGCCGTAGGGCCAGATCCCGGCAATTGCACGCAACAAGGTGCTCTTGCCTAGGCCGCTGGCACCGGCAATCAAAACCGTCCCGCCACGGCCAGGAGCAAAGCTTACCCCGCGCAAGAGCGGCGTGCCATCGGGCATATCAATGTCGAGTTCTTTGAGCGCCACGCCAAGACCCCCACGACGAAGCACAATCTGTCGGGGTGCTCGCATCACTTGATGGATCGCATGCAACCGCTCCTCGAAACCGTCCAGCCGTTCCGTCACCGCCTGCCATGCAGCAATATCAGCGTAAGAATTGATGATGAAGGAAAGGGCGTTCTGTACAAAAGAAAATGCATTGACCGCCTGCATCAGGCCGCCCAGGCCGATCTGCTTAAGAAAGTAACGCGGCGAAATCACGACGACCGGAAAGATCACCGCCACCTGGGCGTAGCCCAAGGTAAACCAGGTCAGGCGCTTTTGGCGCTTCATGATCTGGCAGAAATTTTCAAACACGCTGCCAAAGCGCTCCTTGAAAAGCTTGAGCTCGACCGGTTCGCCTCCGTAGAGCGCGACACTCTCAGCGTTTTCTCTAAATCGCACCAGACTGAACCGGAAATCCGCCTCAAAACGCTGACGTGCATAATTCAACGGCACAAGAGGTCGACCGATTTTGACCGTCAACCAGGTCCCGATACCCGCATAGAGCAATGCCGCCCAGACCAGATAGGCAGGAATATGCAGGGTTACCCACTTGCCGATGGCAATATCGGCCGGCCCGGACAATCCCCACAGGATCACGAGAAATGAAATTAAGGAAACCACCGAACTGATCAGGCCAATCGAGAGGCTCAGCACATAGGTAGTGAATTGGTTCAGATCCTCTGCGATGCGCTGGTCGGGGTTGTCGGTCCTGCCGCCCAACTCCAATTGATAATAAGCCCGCTCAGAAAGCCAGGCCCCCAGGTACCTGCTGGTCAACCAGCGGCGCCAGCGTATCTGGAGCATCTGGTTGAGGTAAAGGCCATAGACGGACATCGAAATGGCGAAAAACACCAAAATGCCGAAAAAGCCAAGCTGACCGAATAACTCCGCGCTATCGAAGGCCTGCAGCGCGTTGTAGAAGGAGCGGTTCCATTCATTGATCCGCACGCTGATATAAACGTTGCACAGATTGAGACCTATCACTCCCACCAGGAGCGCCCACGCAGACCACTTTTCTTCTGACGTCCAATAACACTTGGCGAGACGCCACGCGGCGCGTGTGATGTTTCGCCTTGCCTTATGCATCGTTATTTTGTCTATCGGCTGTTTCCTGCAACTCTTTAAGAGGACACCTCCTGCTTACCCATAAATCATTGAGCGCGGGTTCAATCAGTTCAATTCACCTCCATTTTTTCCGTCGACCAAAACGCCACGAGGGGTTGGAGCGGATCGTCCCTGCGTCGTCCTTGCAGTTTAGAATTGTCTAGGAGAGTACATTCCCAAATTTAAGCGCGCTCTCCGGCGGTAGGAGCGAAGAAATATTTGCTTACGCCCCGACCCGGCGGCTGACCCGAGCTTAGAATGTCCGGGCACGCGCTGTTAGATCTTTCGCTTATCCTTGGGCCGGAACTCGATTGACCAGAGCGGAAACTGTTGCCCAACCGTCAGGCCGGGATCCTGGTAATAGCGAAGATCGAGCGTTCCATCTTCGCATGACCCGCTGAACGGGATTTTCTCACCGAAGCGGAGGCTGTTAAACGAACGTCGAAAATGCGCAAGCTCGATAAGAACAGTGATGCAGTATTGGTCGCCTCGGTACTCGCTGGAAAGCACTTTTGCTGGGATACGAGTCATACCAATTGGTCATTCCGGATCCGGATTGGAGCAAAAATCTGGAGTTGAATGCGAGTTCGTCGTCGTTCCCTGAATGGCTTGCACCTGCAGTATGGTACGGACGATTTTGGGTGAACTTGAGTATCTGCTTGCATGGGATCGTCTGCAAAAAACGTTGAAATGAAGTAGAAGCTGCGAACCCGGATCAGCTCAAAGATCGGCACGGAATGTGCTCTATGCAAGCCTTAAGGAAGTAGTTTGTATGGAATATTTTTTGTTGGCAATGAGCGCAGCGGCGATCGTATTCATCGCCCGGTAGCCCGAAAATCTCACCAGCCGAAGCGCTCGAAGACAGGGCCAATGCCTGGCGGTGGGTATGTCGTTTAGTGAGAGGAAGAAGAATCTTTTTGCGGGACATTTGTTTAGCAATTTTTTATCCTCGCGGGCGTGAGTAAAACTCTGCGACTGCCTAACTGCGACCAACAAGCCTTATTAGACCAAGTCCAAGTGCGGCTTGTGGAGCGCGCCGAACTGGAGCGTTTCAAACAATTGCTCGATGAGCATCACTATCTGGGAAGCCTCAAAGCGGTGGGCGAACGCCTCCACTACGTGGCCACCGATGCCCAAGGTCAATGGCTGGCCTTGCTGGTCTTCAGCGCTCCAGCCAAGCACCTCAAGCATCGCGACCAATGGATCGGATGGAGCGCTGCTCAACGCCACCGTCGCCTGAGCCTGGTGACTAACAACAGCCGCTTCCTTATCCTGCCCGAGCGCTCCGTGCCCAACCTGGCGAGCAAGGTGCTGCGCCTGACCCTGGATCGCCTTCCCACCGATTGGCAGAGCTCTTACGGCCATCCGGTGTTGGTGGTCGAAACCTTCGTCGATGTTGCCCAGTTTTGCGGTACAGTTTATTCGGCCAGCGGCTGGAGCGAACTGGGCCAGACCGACGGCTGGGGCCGTCATCGGCGCGATTACTACGTTAAACACGACCAGCCCAAACGCCTCTTCTGCCGCCAACTGTTCAAAAACGCCCGCCGCAGTCTTCAGGCCGAACATCTCAAGCCAGCGTTGGCGGTGGTCGAACAAAAGGTGTCGTCACCCTGCACGCGTACGGTGAAGGAAATCCGCTCGATGGTCGAACACTTCAAGGCCGTGCCAGACTTTCGCGGGCGCTTCGAGTCCTATCCGCTGTGGTCGATGTTAACGATCCTTCTTTTAGCCACTCTCTGCGGTGCTCCGCGCGGGCAAAAGGATATCGCCAAGTTTGCGCGGGGCTTGAGCCAAGCGCAACGCCGGGCTCTTGGCATCCGGCGTAACCCAAAAGGCAAGTATCCTGCTCCGACACAGCCGACCTTTTGCCGTCTGCTCCAGCGGGTCGATGCCCGTAGGGTGGAGGAAGTCATTTTAGCCATCCAGGAGCAAATGCGCGGCTCGGCGCCCAAAGATCAATTGATCGTACTGGATGGCAAGGAACCCAGGCACGGCAGCGGCGCCTCGATTTTGAGCGCGGTCACCGTACCGAGCCAGCATTACTTGGGCAGTGCACTGGTCGACCAAAAGACCAACGAGATTCCCGTGGCGCGAGAGTTATTTAATCGCCTGGAGCTCGAAGGCCGGTTGGTCTCGTTGGACGCCTTACACACCCAGGACGAAACCGCGCGCGCGCTGGTCTTGGAACACGGGGCCGATTATCTGCTAACAGTCAAAGGGAATCAACCCACCGTGCGCGAACAGATCGAAACCCTCGTTGCCGCCCCTCAGGGCGATTTTCCCCCCTCATGAGCCGACGCCCACCAAGGCTCGCGTGCAGGAAATCAACAAAAGCCGCAAAGAAAGCCGCAGTATTGTCACCGCGCCAGTCACCGGTGAACAGGTCTGCTTCCCATTGGCCGAGCAGGCTGCTCTGCTGTTGCGCCAGACCGAAGGACGCAAAGACGAACTGGTGGCGCTGATCACCAGTGTCGAGGCCTCACGACTCCATGCGACAAACTGGATGCGTCTGAACCGGGATGCCTGGGGCATCGAGAGCGGTTTGCATCAGCGCTTGGATATCTCCCACAACGACGACCGCTGCCGGGTGCGCAACGACAACGCTATGTTGGTTCTCGGAATGATCCTGCGCTTGAGCAATAGCCTCTTCATGCAATGGAGTGGGTACAAGCGACGCCCAGACCATGTCACCACCACCGATTTCCAATCCGCCTTGTCCGAAGACCACCACCGTCCGGCACTCTGCCTAGCCTTGAGCAAATATCCCAACCTCAAACGACTCTCATGAATTGGCGCTGGCTCGAAGAGATTTTCGCGGTATCCTCATTGACCCGGATTCCTCGTATTCCTATAGTGAATTTCCCCGCCGGAGAACAAGTCGCGGGTATTTTAAATGGCAAGTCATATGGCTCTTTTAATCGGAACGAAGGCTCCGGATTTTTTGCTCAGCACCAAGACCTCGGAAGGTCTCAAGTTGGTCAAGCTCAGCGACAATGTTGGAAAGAAAAATGTATTGTTGCTCTTCTTCCCGATGGCCTTTACCGGAGTTTGTACGGCCGAGTTGTGCGAGACCAGCGCCGGCCTGGAAGCCTACGACGAAGTGAACACCCAAGTGTACGGAATCAGCGGCGATAGCCCGTTTTCACTGGAAGTCTGGGCACAAAAGGAAAAGATCAATGTCCCGCTCTTAAGCGACTACGACCACGCAGTGGCCGAGGCTTACGGAGTCGCCTACGATAGCTTTGCGCCGGATCGTAATCTGCCGATGGGAGGTGTGGCAAAGCGCTCGGCGTTCATTATCGATCGGAACGGAGTGATTCAGTATGCAGAAAGCTCCGACAATCCGAGACAGCTGCCGAATTTCGACGCCATTAAAGCGAAACTCAATGAATTAGCTTAATCCAAAACCTATGATCCCGAATAATGCGATTAGATCCTTTGACGCAGGTGGAGGTAAAAAAGGTATTTACTATTCGCTGCCGGCGTTAGAGGAAGCCGGTATCGGAAAAGTCTCTCAGTTACCTGTCAGCATTCGGATTGTCCTCGAATCGGTGCTCAGGAACTGTGACGGGAAAAAGGTTGCTGAGAAAGATGTGGTGGCGCTGGCGAATTGGAAGGCGAAAGAGCCGGCGAAGGAAGAGATTCCATTTGTTGTTGCACGAATTGTGCTTCAGGATTTTACGGGTGTCCCGCTTCTGGTGGATCTGGCGGCGATGCGCGCGGCAGTGGCAAAACTGGGCGCTGATCCGAAGATCATCGAGCCTTTAGTTCCGGTCGATCTTGTCGTTGATCACTCGGTGCAGGTCGATTTCGCTGGTTCACCCGAAGCACTGGGCTTGAATCTGGACATGGAGTTTAAGCGTAACCGGGAGCGTTACGAATTTTTGAAATGGGGTCAACAAGCCTTCAAGACATTCGGTGTCGTGCCACCGGGCATTGGGATCGTGCACCAGGTCAATTTGGAGTACCTCGCAAAGGGGGTGTTAAGCTCCAAAACCGAACGAGGGGAAGTTTTTTACCCCGATACGCTGGTCGGAACCGATTCGCACACCACGATGATCAATGGCCTTGGCATTGTCGGATGGGGAGTTGGCGGAATTGAGGCTGAGGCGGGAATGCTAGGGCAGCCGGTCTATTTTTTGACGCCGGAAGTGGTCGGGGTTCACATGAGTGGGCGCCTGCGCGAAGGGGTCACCGCAACCGATCTGGCGCTGCACGTGACCCAGTTGCTCCGCGCACGGAAGGTGGTTGGCAAGTTTGTCGAGTTTTATGGGGAAGGAGCAGGGACGTTGCCTCTTTTTGATCGCGCGACGATTGGAAATATGGCTCCGGAGTATGGAGCGACGATGGGTTTCTTTCCGGTAGACAGCGAATCGGTCCAGTATCTTCGAATGACCGGGCGGTCGGAGGAAGCATGCGAACGATTTGAAAATTACTTCAAGGCACAGCGAATGTTTGGCATGCCCAAGAAAGGAGAGATTGAATATAGCGTGGATATCGATCTCGACCTGGCAACGGTGCAGCCGAGTGTTTCGGGTCCGAAACGTCCACAAGACCGGATCAACCTCGCGGAGCTGGGCCAGACGTTCCGCGGTCTTTTCGTCAAACCGGTCAAGGAAGGAGGGTACGGAAAAAGCGAGGAAGTTTTGTCAAAGCGAACAACGGTTTCGGTGAACGGTTCGGAGCCTGCTGCGGCAGCAAGCGGCAAATCCGGCGAGGTGGGGCACGGCAGTGTTTTGATCGCGGCAATCACCAGCTGTACGAACACCAGTAACCCGAGTGTGATGCTAGGTGCCGGATTGCTCGCAAAGAAGGCGGTGGAAAAGGGGTTGACGGTGAACCCGACCGTAAAGACATCGATGGCGCCGGGTTCACGCGTAGTGACCGACTATCTTGCGAAAACCGGGCTGCAGCCTTACCTGGATCAGCTCGGATTCAACATTGTCGGATACGGTTGCACAACCTGTATCGGCAACTCAGGTCCGCTTCATCCGAACATCGAACAGGCGGTAGTCGAGAACGATTTCGTCGCCGCGGCAGTTCTTTCGGGCAACCGCAACTTCGAGGCGCGAATCCATCAGAATATCAAAGCGAACTTTCTGATGTCGCCACCGCTGGTTGTTGCCTTTGCGTTGGCCGGACGAGTGAACATCGACTTGGCACAGGAACCGATCGGCACTGATCGCGAAGGGAAAGAGGTCTTTCTTAAGGACCTCTGGCCGACGTTGGAGGAGATTCATCAAGCGATGGCGGCCGCGCTTAAACCCGAAGTATTTCGTCGGCTATACGCGGATTTTGCCAGCCAAAACCCGAAATGGAATGAGATCCCTTCGTCGACAGGGGACCTATATGCGTGGGACGAGCAGAGTGATTACATCCAGGAACCACCGTTCTTCGAAAATTTCTCAATGCAGATCGGCGAGATCGAAGAAATTCGGGATGCTCGGCCCTTGGGCATCTTTGGAGACTCGGTAACGACAGATCACATCTCACCGGCCGGCGCGATTAAGCCGACTTCGCCCGCTGGGAGATACCTGATCGATCGCGGAGTTCGACCGCTCGATTTCAATAGCTATGGCAGCCGGCGAGGGAACGACCGCGTGATGACACGCGGAACGTTCGCGAATGTGCGGATCAAGAATTTGATGGTCCCGGGGGTGGAAGGTGGAGTGACAATCCATTACCCAAGCGGGGAACAGCTGTCGATTTTCGACGCTGCGGCTCGATACCAGAAAGAGCAGATTCCTTTAGTCGTTGTTGCCGGACACGAATACGGCACCGGCTCGAGCCGGGATTGGGCTGCAAAGGGTACCCGATTGCTCGGAGTAAAAATGGTCGTTGCCGCCAGCTTCGAGAGAATCCATCGGAGCAATCTTGTGGGAATGGGGGTCTTGCCATTGCAGTTCTCGGATGGGGTTAACGCGCAGACGTTGAATCTGGATGGTTCAGAAACCTACAGTGCTCTTGGCCTGGGCGACAGTATCCGGCCGCGTCAGGAGGTGACTTGGGAGATACGGCGGAAAGATGGACGGATCGAAAAGGTTTTATTGATACTGAGAATCGATACCCCGATCGAGGTCGATTACTATCGCCACGGCGGTATTCTGCCCTTCGTGTTAAGAGAGCTTCTGCGCAAGAATTGATCATGGCGTGGGACGATAGCAGGGGAGCTCGCATGAGGGCGCTTAGTCTCGACCGCTTCGAACCGGGGAGATCCCCTCGATCGGAAGGCTTGATTCCCACCTAAATCGTTATCGTCCTCGTAGTCGTTATCGATCTCTGATCGTTGACGGCAAAAGCGGCTTGCAATGAGAGAAGGCACCCGAACGAAGGAAGGAAGCGACGGGTGCGAGGTTCGCTGCCAAAGACTTCGATAACGACGACGAGAACGAGAACGATTCAGGGGAGAACAGGAAGAACTAATCAGATGCAGGAGCTTATTTTGGCGGGCGGGGGTCGAGGACGATAACGACGACGAGAACGAGAACGATTGAGGGGGTAACAGGAAGAAGAGGGCGGCTTACTTTTGGGCCTGACGGATGACCCACAGATTGCCTGGGATGACCTGAATAATCCAGTCGAGGGCAGGGGCGAATACGGGCTGATCCGAGGTGGGCATTTGCGACGGCATGACCACCAGGTCTGTGCCGCTGGACTGGATGAACTCGCAGGCCGTAAATCCGGTGTTTCCACGCAAAAGATGGTAGTCCAGCTCCAAATCGGGCCGTGCGTGGACTTGTACCCAGGATTCGAGCGTTTCCTCCGTTGACAAGGTGCCATTGCTGACTCCGAGAGCTTTTTCTTTGGCCTCGGCGAATGTCGTTTGAACGTGGAGGATAGTAATTTGGCGGCTGCCGCTTCGCTCTGCGAGATTGACCGCCGCACAAACGACCTGACGACTCGGCTCCAAGAAATCCGGAACCACCACCAGGATACCCTCAGGGGGTTTCGGATTTTCTTTCGGCTCCGTATATAGCAAAAGATCGCAGCGGGCGCGTCTTAGAAGCTCGCGGGCGACATCACCGGTAAAGTTGCGGTGCACACTTTCCGTTTCCATCGCCCCTGCGACTAACAGGTCTATATTTTCTTCACGCTGTACCTTCAGAATGGCTTCGGCCGGCTCTCCAGGCTCGAAGCGAATCGCGGCGCCGCTATCGAGTTGCAGGTCGCGTAAAGCGGAACGGAATCGCTTTTCCTTTTCCGGTGTGAACTCGTCGGCGTGGATCAGGCATAGAGGCGCGGAGAGAGAGCAGCTGACACGACCTGCTTCGGCAAGAACTGCCATGAAGCGAGGCGAAAAAGTTGTCGCAACTCCGACTCGGCGGTACACGCGGGGGAGGATACGTTAGTTCTCCGCAGCCAACAACTCGGTTTCTGTGGATCAATTCAAATACTTGTTTCGCAGATACTCGATACGATAGCGGGCCTGTGTCGGCTCGCCTGTGGCACTGCGCATCAGTTCGGCAGGAAGATATCTTCGGCCGTGTTGATGGACGTTTTCGCGCAGCCAATGGAGTAACGGCGCATAACTTCCCCGCGCAAGTTGATCAGGTAAACCCGAAATCTTTTTTTCAGCCGCAAACATCAGCTGCGCAGCATTAAGGTTACCGAGGGTGTAGGTCGGGAAGTATCCCATTGAACCGAGGCTCCAGTGGATATCCTGAAGGACGCCGCGCGTGTCGTCAGGGACGATCAATCCGAAGAGTTCGTGGAAGCGGGTATTCCACGCTTCAGGTAGATCCTTGACTTTCAGACGTCCCTCAACCAGCGCTAGTTCCATCTCGAACCGGAGCAAAATGTGCAGGTCGTAAGTCACTTCGTCCGCTTCGACACGGATAAAAGAAGGGGCGACACGTTGCACGGCGCTCGCTAGATCTGCCGGTGAATAGCGGGCAATGTCCGGTAGATACTTGCACGCCGTCGCATGCCAGAGACGCCAGAACTGGGCCGTCCGTCCAACATGATTCTCCCAGAGCCTTGACTGGGATTCATGGATTCCGAGGGAAACAGCGTCACCGGAGGGTAAGCCGATTCGATCCGCGCGAAGGCCTTGCTCATAAAGGGCATGACCGGTCTCGTGCATGACGCCGTATAGAGAAACCTCGAAGCGCTTGGGGTTATACCGAGTGGTGATTCGCTGATCGAACGGACCGAGGGAGGTCGCGAAGGGATGCATCGTCGTGTCAATGCGTCCCGCTGCAAAATCATAGCCAAAGGCAGTTGCTATCTCCCTGGAAAACGCTTGCTGGCCGTCGATAGGATAATGACCATCCAAAAAGTTCACCTGAACAGAGCTCTCTGCGATCTGACCCAGAAGGTCTACGAGAGCCGCGCGCAATTGTTCCAGGACGGGTTGGACCTGGCGGGCCGTAATGCCCGGCTCGTAGTCATCGATCAATGCGTCGTAAGGAGATTCTTCGTATCCCCAGAGATCCGCCTTCTGACGCGTGAGCTCGACGATCTTCTCCAGATGCGGTTTAAACAAAGAAAACTTGGACTCCGCTCGTGCCTTAACCCAAGCTTCGCGGGCGATCGTCCGCGTCTTCTCAAATTCTTCGACCAGGGCAACTGGGATTTTGGTTGCGCGATCGTATGATCGCCGCCACTCGCGGATATTTGCGCCTTCTTCTGACCCAGGGTCGAAGTCGAACTGTTCGGCCGCGTTGAGCCAATCGCCCACACAAGTTTCGGTAAACAGCGTGTGAGCTCTTGCCTCAAGGTAGCTTAGCTGGTCCGCTCGGTAAGGTATGGCCTTAGAAGGAATATAAGTTTCGAAATCCCATGAAAGCACCCCTGCGACAGACTTCAGCAAATAAACTTCGCGGGACCTTTCACAGAGTTGCAGGTAAGCGGCAGACGACATGGGTTGACCCTATTCCGTCTTGCTCAATGGCCGCAACCTCTTTATAAACCGCCACCCATGGAGATTATTATCGGCGTGATCGCCGGGTTGTTTGGTTTTCTCTTTTGCTACTGTTTGCTTGGCGGGCTTTACACGATCAACCAAAACGAACGCGCTGTGGTCACGAACTTTGGCAAGGCGGAACGAATCGGGAAGGCGACAAATCTCGATCTCCCAATAGCCGATACGCTTCGTCCGGAAGAAAAGGAGCGCTACGTTTATCCGCAGGTTCGCGTGATCGGACCAGGCGGTCCTTATCTCCGGATGCCGTGGCAACGAGTGTTTAGGGTATCCGTATCGATCCAGACTGTGAACGTCGCTTTTGACCCGGACGTGCCTGAAGCGAACCAAAAAGGGACGATCCTCGACGCTGTGACCAAGGATCAGCTTAACATCGGTTTAACAGGGCAAATCCGTTATCGGGTGTGTGAACAGAACCTCTATGCCTATCTTTTTGGCGTAAAGAAACCAATTGCCCATGTCATAGGGTATTTCGTCTCCATCTTGAGAGAACGGATTGCCAATTACGAAGCGACACAGCCGCCTGAGACCGATCAGTCGCTGATTGAAAAAGCGAATGAAAGTCTGGCCAAGGCCGGAGTGTCGATCAACGATCTTCGGAAGAATCTCAACCACCTCAATATCCAAATGGATCAACAATGCATTTCCTCTGCCGCCCGATATGGGATGATCCTGGATGCTTCACTGATTACCGGGATTGATCCACCGGCGGATATTGAATCGGCGTTGGCAGCGATTAACACGGTGCACAACGAAGTTTCGTCAAACATCAGTCTGGCCCAGGCCAACGCCGATCAGCGCATCGAACAATCCAGGAGAGCGGTGGAAATCGAAACAAACCGCGCTGAGGCCGAAGTTCAGCCGTTGCGGTGGATGGCTCAACAGTTAAGCGAATTGAAACAAAGCGGGGAACAAGCGCTCCCGGCCTATATTCGTAACGTCCGGCTCGACCTCTTTTCGAACGCGAGACGGGTTATTCTCCGAGCAAGAAACTGATCCAATGAATTTCCTGTTCGCATTTATCGGCACATTGATCGTTTGCTGGATCGCGGGGCCCATACTTTTGGTGTTGCTAGGGGCGATTAACTTTTACACCACGGTCATGGAAGGCAGAGCCAAGTTGTACATATTATTCGGACGTGTGCTCGGCGTCGTTTCTGAGCCGGGACTCCATCTCTTGTGGCTGCGGCTGGGACCGCAAGCCGCGCTGGTTCGATTCTTCGGCCAGGTGCACGAGATCGATACACGTCTGGATCAGGAGTACCTGCGAAGCAATACGGTCAACACGGAAGAAGGCACGCCGATGGGTTTGGGTATTTGGTACGAAATGCGTGTCAGGCATCCCGCAGATTACCTTTTTAAGAATGTTGATCCTCGGGGGTCTTTGCGGGCGAATGTCGCCAACGCCACCGTACGGAATCTGAGCAATTTGCCGTTGCAGGAAATGCTCGAAAGCCGGCATTCAATGAGCCGAACGGTACGGGGAGAGGTTTCACCAAAAGCGGAAGAGTGGGGATACCAGTTGGGTTCCGTTTACGTTCGGAAAGTCCATTTTCGCGATAACCTGATGATTCGTCAGATCGAGCAGAAAGTCGTGAACCGATTGCGCCAGGTGACTTCGGCGATTCGGCAGGCAGGAACTAACCAGGTAGACATCATTACCAGCTCGGCCGAACGACAAGCCGCGACGGAGTTTGCCAAAGCACGCTCAGTTCGGCCTCAGATGATAGGTCAGGCTCTGCGGGAAATTGGGCAGGATCCGGACGTTTTAGACGCAGTGTTCGCGACTCTGGAAGTGGAACGATTGATCAAAGCGAATGCGGAGATCACGCTGATTCCAGATCAAACCACGGAGACGTTGGTCAGTCTCCTCGCTTCTCGTGTCGACCAAAGACCAGCTTATCCGGCTGTCTCCCAGGCGCCGCCCGCGGGACCTACCCCGCAGTAAGCCGCAGCCGCTGTCCGTGCCCTCAATGTCTGGACTTGAGGCGAATGATAATCGGCAAACCGTCGTAGCGATTCCGTTTACGTATTCTGGCCTCCAGGAAACGCCTATAGTCATCTGTCAGCAACTCCGGATCATTCACAAAAAACACGAATGTTGGCGGAGCAACCAGATGGTTCGATGTTTTGTCGATCTGTGTCGCATAGAGCAGTTTGAATCTCTTGTTTCCCCTTATCGGTGGAGGAGCTGCGGCCATGGCTTCCTGGAGGAGCCGGTTCAATGAACCGGTTCCTATCGAGCGAGTGGCATGTTTTTGGATCCTTTCAATGCTTCCAAAAAGACGATCGAGATTTTCGCCGGTATGCGCGGAGACGAAGTCAATCGGGGCGTAACTGAGAAAAAAAGGTTCGCCCGGATCTGGCCAAGGAGCGCGTCAAAAAAATCGCGGACTCGGGTAAGCGGCTTGACCAAATCCAGCTTGTTCACGATGACGATGCATGGTTTGTGTTTCTCTTGGATCAACCCGGCAATCTTTTTGTCCTGCGCGGTGACACCGGTCACCGCGTCGAGGACCAACGCGCAAATATCCGCCCGGGCAACGCTTTTTTCCGAACGCATCACGCTGAAAACTTCGACAGAAGTATTGTGTTTGCGCCGCGCGCGAATTCCGGCGGTGTCGATCAGGACGTAGTGCTTGCCATCTCGCTCGTACGGCACGTCGACCGAATCACGCGTTGTTCCGGCAACGTCACTGACGATCGTGCGCTGGTGGTGTAAAATCGCGTTGATCAGAGATGATTTGCCAACATTCGGTCGTCCGATAATCGCGAGTTTAATCGGGACGCCGGGCTCTGCTTTTGACTCGTTGGGTTCTGCCTTTAACTCGTCGGGAGTGGGCTCCGGCAAATGTCGCTCGATCTGTTCGACGAGATCGCTGATTCCGCGCGCATGGGCGGCGCTGATCGATATGATGTCAGGGAACCCGAGTTCGGCAAATTGAGTATCCGTCAGCTCGTGCTTCGGGTGGTCGATCTTGTTGACGGCGACAATCACCGGCTTCCTGGCAGAGCGAAGGTCTTTGGCGAGAGATCGATCAACAGGCGTGACGCCATCCCTGGAATCCCCGACGAGAACGATCACGTCAGCCATTTCCATTGCCAGGTTAGCCTCCGAACGGACTTTTTCGTCATAATCGTGGTCGACGAAGCTCTCGATTCCTCCGGTATCCACGACGGTGAATGGACGAGAACCGAGAAGGCAATCCGCGACCAGCCGGTCGCGTGTCACGCCCGGTTGATCGTGGACGATGGCGATCCGCTTCTGCACCAGGCAGTTGAAAATCGCGGATTTCCCCACGTTAGGGCGACCAACAATCGCCACGCTCGGTAAGTTAGCCATCGATCCTCACGGTGGAAGATTCTGGAAGGCCTCCGTGCGCGACCCGGTGAAATTCAATTTTCAGGTCCGGCATCCAATTGCCTTTGAACGTGGAGATGGAGGTCACCCAGTCTTTCCGATAACAGCCGTTCGAAGGTTTGTTCCGCTTCATCCGGCAGGGCAGCGGCCTTTGCGCGAGCCAGCTCGGGCATTTTCTGTAACTCGCGATCAATGTCCTGCGGCTGAATTTTGTTCCAAAGGCCGTTGTTAAGTTCATCGACCGTAATGGAAAGAGGCTCGACGCTGAGAATCGTGGCCTTAGGGACCTTGATGTTGACTTCCTGACCCACGACATTGACTTCGAGCTTTTTGGACAAATCAAATCCCGCTTTCACGCGATAGGTGGCGTGGATTCGAATGGTCTTGGTGCTGCCAAACCAAGTCTCGGTAGAGTCGCGCGTGACTTCGGTGTCCTGGTCCATCACCACCAGCTCGAGCGCCGTCTTGGTTTGGTCAAATACAGCCGTTTGGTTCACAGAAATCTTTGGCTGCAGTTGAAAAAGGTCGACGAAAGCGTCCCGGATCTTGCCAGCATCGACGGTAGCCTGATTCGAGGCGGCATTGATCCACCGCGTCGGCCAGGAAGCCACTTGGTCGACGATCAGTTTGCCGGTGAAACCGAGAAGCAGAAAGACCAGCAAGACAATCAAGGGTACCAAATACGGTCTGCGGTGCATCTCCATGAAAGTTACAGCCCCCCGCATCCGCTGGATGCGAAGGGCTGCTGTTCCCCCCAGAACAATCCGTAAAAATAGACAATCAGATAATTCCCCAAGGTAACGGGGAATTCAAATAATAATTTTGGCGATTTAACCGGTCGGTCAATATTTTAAAAACCGCCAATCGTGCCTCCCGGCCTGTCTCCTATGCTTGTCTGCTACGCATCGATTGAGCCGGAGTTGAATTTGTATTGAACCTCCGACGGTTTCAGGGCCCAATTGCGGACAGGCGTCGATATCCCTTAACAAGGCAGAGCATATGCAAACTATAGTCATCGGTCACAGAAATCCCGACATGGATTCAATCTGTTCAGCAATCGCTTACGCGGAACTAAAGAGAAAACTTGGAGTACAAAACGTCGTTGCGGCAAGAGCCGGAAATACGAATGAACGAATTGACCTGGTCCTGCAAAAGTTTGGGGTACCGCCTCCGGAATTCATGAGCGACGTCTCACCGAGAGTCGCTGACGTGATGGAGACGCAGATTATTTCCGTGGCCTACGATTCTTCGATTTATCACGCGATGAATTCGATTGAGAAAAAGCGCATCCGTGGTTTGCCCGTCGTCGATGCGGACAATCGTTGCCTGGGGTTGCTCTCCGGTTGGGATGTTAGCCAATACCTCTTCCCGCGGCGTGAGGAGGTGCCTGCGTCGCGGGATATTCTCGCATCGATTTCGGATATCGCCGATTCTTTCGACGGCGAATTCGTCGTCGGTGAACCCAAAGACAGCCGGCAAAAGGTCGTGCTGATGGTAGCGGCGATGAGTCTGGCCTCGTTCGGCGAAAGACTGAGGAGCTATCCGCTTGAAAAAACGGTCGTGTTTGTTGGGGACCGAGAAGAAATTCAACTGGAGGCTATCGCGAATAAAGCTCTCGCTGTGGTTATCACCGGCGGGATGGGACTTTCTGCGAGGACCCGGGCGGCGGCAAAAGATGCAGGAGTGCGGCTTTTGTCGAGCAGACATGATACGGCGACGACGGTTTTGCTGGCGCGCGGGGCCGCGAAAATCGATTCGATGATCGAACCGCAGTATACGAGTTTGTCGCCCGAAACATCCTTGAGATCCGCTCGCCATGTGGTTGCAGACTCCTCGGAATATGTTTTCCCGATTCTGGAGGGCGACAAACGTCTGGTCGGCATTCTGACCAAAAGCGATTTTATCAAACCGATCCCGCGGCAATTGATTCTCGTGGACCACAACGAACTCTCGCAAGCGGTGAAAGGCGCAGAGGAGCTCCAGATCGTTGAGGTGCTCGACCATCACCGGTTGGCAAACTTCAACACCGATATCCCGATCTTATTCTGGAATAATCCGCTCGGCTCCACGAGCACATTGGTCGCCTTGTCATACAATCAGCACGGGATCAAAATCGAACCATCGATCGCGGGCTTGCTGATGGCCGGCCTCATCTCGGACACCCTCAACCTCTCCTCGCCGACAGCGACTCCGATCGACGCGAAGGTGCTCGAGAATCTCAGTGCCATCGCTGGTGTTGAACCCGCCAAGCTTGCCGAAAGCATCTTTGCGGTAGGTTCACCATTGCTGACCTTAGCCCCAAATGAAGTCATTCTGGCTGATTGCAAGGATTACTCCGAAGAGGGTTACGGGTTCAGCGTTTCGCAGATCGAAGAGTTGGGCTTCTCGCATTTTTACGAGAAGCGGGAAAGCCTCCTCGAGGCGTCAGACGCTTATCGCTCAAAACAGGGAAGCTATTTCGCCGCGCTGCTAGTCACCGATGTGAACACCCAGAACTCGCTTCTCCTGATTTCTGCGCCGCCTGAGTTTATGGATACAATCACCTACCCGAGACTGGCGCCAAACCTTTTTGAGCTTAACAATGTCGTCTCAAGAAAAAAGCAGCTCGTCCCCTACCTGTTGGATTGTCTGCACAAAGTCAGTGCGACTGTCTCCTGACTCGTGAGTAGAGGCACCGTACGAAGTTGGTTCTGGATTGCACCGGACGAGCGAGGCAGACCGGTCCCGTGGCAAATCTTATGTCTGAACTGGGTGTTAGCCTTTTTCCTGCTGGCACTCCTCTGCTTTTTCTCGTTCAGCCAGCTCCGCTATAACTGGAATTGGGGGACGGTCGGAGGATATAGTAACTTTTTCTGGCGCGGTTGGTGCAATACCCTCAAGATTTCCTCGCTGGCGCTGGTTCTGAGTACTTTTATCGGATTGATCGCCGCCCTGGCCAGGAGATCAGGTTTTCTTGCTTTACGAGCGTTGAGCCGGCTCTATGTGGAGCTGGTCCGGGGCACTCCGCTTCTGGTTCAGATTTCTTTTGCTTTTTATGTGATAGCGGATGCGTTTCACTTCCAGGATCGTTTTACGGTTGGATTGTTGACCTTGTCTCTGTTTTCCGGCGCGTTCATCAGCGAAATTATCCGCGGTGGCATTGAGAGTGTTGGAGGTTCCCAGCTCGAGTCCGCGCGAGCAATTGGGCTGACCAGATTCCAGACTTATCAATATGTAATATTTCCGCAGGCCATCCGGTTGATACTGCCGGCACTAGCCGGAATGTTCGCAAATCTGATCAAGGATTCTTCGTTACTCTCCGTGATTTCGATTGAGGAATTTACCTGGAACGCGCAACAGGTTTCCGCGCTGACATACAGTAATTTTGAATGTTATATTCCGTTGGCCATCGGGTATCTCGTCCTGACTCTGCCAATCACACTTTGGACTCAATGGCTCGAAAAACGGACGCGGTATGAAACTTAGAGCCACGAATCTGTGCAAATCATTCGGCGGACAGAGCGTCCTGAAGAATGTAAATCTCGACTTGGATCAGGTTCACACGCTTGCGCTCATCGGCCCTTCAGGCGGTGGGAAGTCGACGCTTCTGCGCATCATAGCCGGCTTGGAGAAACCGGATAGCGGGGCTCTTTACCTGAACGATCGCGAGATCATTTACAGGGAAAGTGAATTGATGGCACACCGCCGAACGGTTGGCACCGTGTTTCAGGCATTTAACCTCTTTCCTCATTTGACGGCGCTGCAGAACATCACGCTGCCGCTCGAGAAAGTGCATCAATACAATTCGGCCGAGGCTCGCCAAGTCGCGGAGGTCATTCTCGAACGTTTCGGACTGTCGGAGCATGGTCATAAGCCGCCGGCGTTATTGTCCGGGGGACAACGACAGCGTGTCGCGATCGCCCGGGCAATCTCCATTAAACCGAACCTGCTCCTGTTCGACGAACCAACTTCTGCTCTTGATCCGGAGATGACTGCCGAAGTGCTGGAAGTGATCGAAGAGCTTCGGGAAGAAGGACGGGACCTGGTTCTGGTGACGCACCAAATGGGATTTGCGCATCACATCGCTGACCAGATTGCGCTTCTCAGCGGCGGCCAAATCGTCGAGTGCGGTCCGCCGAAGCAAGTGCTCGACAACCCGCAGTCGGAGACCACCCGGCAATTTCTGGCGAAGATCCTGAAATACTAAGGGAAGAATTCAGGAGTTGCGGAGCGGGATCAACTTATGCGAGGGCGTGTCCACTCGCATCTCGATCGTCGAATAGAACAGTGCCGGAGTCGGGTAAGTCCAAACCGGCAATGATACGCAGCAGAGTCGTTTTGCCCGAGCCGGAGGGGCCGACCAGAGCTATGAGTTCGCTCTCTTCGATTTTGAGCGATACCTTGTCCAGAGCCAGGTAATTAGTTCCGTAAATGAGGCCCCAGCGCACGTTTGGCAGCGTTACCCGCCAGAAGGTCTGCCAACCGTTTGCCCCAAGCGACAGCGCCACTTGTTCTTCCTCGCCGCCCTGCGCCTGCATCAGCGGAATCAGTTCCCTGCCATTAAATGGAAAAGTGACGAAGATCGTCGCGAGGACAATCCCGGGAACCGCAAAGATGATCTTGAGGTTATGCTCTTGCAGAAATGGACCGAACCAGCCTTGGGCGCCGAAAATCAGCACGTAAATCAGACCCGCAACCACCGGCGATACGGCAAACGGCAGGTCAATAAGTGTGATTAAGAGGCTCTTGCCGGGAAAATCGAATTTGGCGATGGCCCACGCGGCAGAGACCCCAAATACTAAGTTTGCGGGCACCGCGATAGCAGTCACCGCAAGGGTTAGCTTGATGGCGGCGATCGCAGCCAAATCGTTGAACCCGCAATGAAGACCACCGAGCCGTACTCCCCCACGGCCCTGGCGAAAGCCAAAGCGAACCCTGTGGCGAGCGACGGAAATAGTTCAGGACCAACAACTCGAAGAATCGTTTGCAGCCTGGAAGCGCCGAGACTGGCGGCCGCCTCCTCGTATTCGATATCCAGATCTTCAAGAACCGGTTGAAGGGTCCTGACCACAAATGGCAGTCCGACAAAAACCAGGGCGATCAGGATCCCGAGTTGTGTGCAGGCGACCTTAATTCCCGTCAAGGCCAGAATCGGAAACCCGAACCATCCGTTAGGACCGTAAAGCGAGGGAAATTCCAGCCACAGCGGTTGGCAATGCGAAGGGGAGATCGACCATTGCATCCAGTACTCTTTTCCCCGGGAAACGGTATCGAACCAGGACCTAGGCTACGACCACGCCAAACAGCGCATTGATCGCTGCGGCCAAAAGTGAGATGCCAAAGCTGACTTGATAGGAGGCAATAACGCGAGGAGCTGAGACTGCGCGAAAAAAGGCTTCCCATCCCAGCCCGGATGCCTTCAGAAAGACGGACGAAAGTGGGATGAGAACGATCAAGGACAGGTAGACGAGCGTGAAGCCGAGCGTCAGGCCGAAGCCGGGTAAGATTCGCCTCCTCCACCAAAGCTGGAGCGATGAGATCGCGCTGGCGTGCGTGTTCAATGTGCTTTCTTAGTTCTGCGCGAAATAGTTGGATCCCCGATCACCCAACCGGCAGTCCATCGTCGCCTGAGCTGTTTACGGTTGGTAAATCTGATCGAAAACGCCATCGTCATCGAAATAGGTCTTTTGCGCTTTGCTCCAGCCGCTGGTAAACACGATTAATATAATAGGGCTCTAAAACACACTAACACGGTGGAGTAAAGTGATTTTTGAGCAACCGCTCTTGCCGACCGGTGCGCGAAAACCTCAGAATCGCGCTTCAGGCCACGGTTTGGCCGTTGACTTTCTTCGGTCTCTTCCGCGACTTCGGATCTGAAATCGGCCGGGCCAGCAATGGATCGAGTACAAAAGGAATTGCTACCTTGTCCTTGCGTAACTTCCGCATCGTCACCTCGACGACGTCGGCTAAGGTAAACCGATCAAGAATATTTGAGATGGCGTTTCGAACATCCAGCATCAGCATCCGCAGACCGCAATGTTCTTCGTCTGGACAGCTGCAACGCTCGTAAGCGGTTTGACTGACACAGGCAATGGGCGCCAGCGGACCATCAATGAGTCGGGCCACCTGACCGACAGAAATGTTTTCGGGTGGCCGAGCCAACAGGTAACCGCCGTGCTTTCCGCGCCGGCTCTCAAGGTAGCCTGCAGCCTTGAGCTGCATTAGTATCTGTTCCAGGAACTTAATCGGTAGCCCTTCCTTTGCAGCTAGTTCACTCACTTGGAGCAACGGACGCCCGATAGCCTGAGCCACACCGAAATCAATCAAAGCGCGCAGGGCGTATTCACCCCTTTTGGAGAGCTTCACTGTTGAGATCTTAAATCGCAAGTCTCCCGAGCTCAACCAGTAGTATTGAATAAAAATCTTGCCGTAAAAAAGTTGTCATTGCGCCCTCGCCTTGAAAACAGCCAGCTGACCTGCGGCGAAATCCCCATTATATGCGAGACGGTACACTAGACTAAGACCAGGCTAGCGTTGTGCTAAAGCCGAAGGGATTTAACGTCCGGTCGACACAAAGTATAACCGCCATGGTTCAGTTCAATGTCCGCGACCATCGAATGGTCGATGCATCTGAAACAGAGGTAACCTAGCTCGCTGTCATAGTATTCGAGCGCTCGGTAGCCACCACAACAGTCGCAATGGCCGACCATGTGATGATCGATGTGCTGAATTACGGAGTTCATTGGCGCAGAAGGTGCCATGGTCCAGAAACCGCCGCTAACCGCGGCTTGCCATTTTTTTGCGGTTGTTTGCGACGCGAAGCGACTCAAGTTCGACATTCGCTCTGCCGACGGAGGGGATCGAACCCACACTCACTTGCGTGAACTGGATTTTGAGTCCAGCGCGTCTGCCAATTCCGCCACGTCGGCTTTCCTGAGGAGGCAATAAGTAAACTGTTTACCACGAAACGCAAGTGGAGACCGAAGACAGAGGATAGGAGGGCAGGAGCGCAGCCGGCGGGCGAGCGCGCGTGAAGATTGTAGTTTCGGTTTCAACATCACTCTGTTTGATTTGCCGTTTCTCATCCGGCGGGCCTGGGCGTTGCGGAGCGCTCGACGGGTTCACGCGGCAAGATAGCGTTGCGCGGAGGAGCATCGGAAGTCGAGGCCGGCTTGACACCGGTGCAAGGAGCGAGCCACCCCAAACGTCAAGTTTCAGAGTCAGGGAGACCCAGGGGCGCAGCTGGGCGTTTCTGGCAAGCACTTATTCTCGTTTATCCTTCTGAACTCCTGCAACTCCTGTTTTCCGGGTAGAGCCAGCCGTTGCCGACTGGCGCCCCCACAGTCCCGTACGAGCCCAATTAAGGCATACGGTTCTTCAGGCTAGGATTTCGCTGCGTAGCTATCTGTAGCTGTTTCGTTGGCACTCCCATTTCGGCTCTGCGTCCTCCCGTCTCATGTTTCCCACCCACAGTTTCCTATGCCCGGCATCCCCCTTCCCTACTCGGTGGCTCCCTCGGGTCGGTTCGCCACTTTTCTTGCGGTACTATGAGGATGCTAAGACTTCCGGCTGCTCGTTCCCTCGCTCTTCGTTCTCCTTCGAACGGGGGTTACCTCCTTGACTCCCAGCTCTTTCGCTCGCCTCGGGCTCCTGGAGTCCCTCCCGCTGCGCCTGGGCGTTGGTCGACCGGTCTCGCCCCTTGCTCCGGTTCTTTCTCTCTTGGAGGAACTCAGTCGGTTCTCTCAAGTTCCCAGGGTACCCTTTCGTGCTTTTGCCCTGCTCTTAGACCCCGGTCGGATCTCCACGCCAAGCCTTTTGCGGCGCTTCGATTCTGCCCCCGCGGTCAGGACTACGAAGGCTCCAACGTTTAACATTATTTCGAGGCTCAATCACACGGCTTTCGCACCGCTCCATACGCTTCGTGCCGCCATCGCTGACGACTACGCAATGTTCGCTTCCGGTCGGTGGCTAGCCTTTGCCGGGTGGGGTTGTTTTCCCCACTGGGTCCCTGTATTGTATTGTGTTTTCCGGGTCTTGTTTTCTTTCCGATTACATGCTCTTCCTCACATTCTGGGTTTTCTTGACGCGACCTGTCTCCTGTCTTCTTGACTCTCGATTTCTCGCTTCCGGATTTGCTCCACTGCCCAGGAAGCGTGTTCTGCAATGAGCGGATCGGTATCACGGGAGAGCTGATTCAAGACCGCCAGATCTTCATGCGTTCCGACATTCCCCAAGGCGACACAGACGTTCCGCACGAATCGCGCCCTTTTGATGCGTCTCACCGGTGAGTTGCGGAAAAGAGCACGGAACTCATCGTCGGTGAGAATCGCGAGTTGACGCAAGGTCAAGGTCTCTAGCTGGGTCGGGAGCTGGAACCTGGTCTCACGCGTTTGCTCGGCAAAACGGTTCCACGGGCAGACTTCCAGGCAATCGTCACAACCGTAAATTCGATCACCTATGGCAGACCGGAATTCAGTTGGGATAGGACCCTTGTTCTCAATCGTGAGGTAGGAGATGCATCGGCGAGCATCTAATTGATAGGGAAGGGTAATCGCCCGAGTTGGGCAGATATCGATACATCGGGTACAGGAGCCGCACCGGTTTTTGACGGGCGGATCTGCTGCAAATTCGAGCGTGGTCAAAATGACGCCGATGAAAAACCAGGTCCCCAGACGCTCGTTCAGACACATGGCGCTCTTGCCTTGCCAGGAGAGGCCGGCGGTCGCGGCAAAGTCGCGCTCCAGGATTGGCCCCGTATCGACGTAACACTTTTGGCGTCCGCCGTTTTCCCGAAGGAATGAGTCGATCGGAACCATGTTCTGTAACATGATTTTGTGATAGTCGGCTCCCCATGCATATCGGGCGATCTTTCCCTTTGGCCGGCGAGGATTATGCCCCTGAAAGTAGTTAGTTGCCAGCACGAGGACCGTCTTGGCGTCAACCAGAACCAGAGCAGGATCAGCGCGTCTTGCCGGATCGCGAGCTAACCAGGTCATGTCGCCATTTTTACCGGTTTGCAGCCAGGAAAAATATTCGATTGCGTGGGGGGCCTGAACAGCTCTCGCGAATCGACAATCATCAAATCCGTGTTTGATCGCGAGCGCTTTAATGGTGGTCTTCATTTCGGTTGGTCGACCAAACGTGTATAGCCGCAATGGCTCGATCCGCGACCTCCTGGTGTGTCAAGCCAGACGTCTCTACGGTAATGTCGGAAATCGAACCATACAATGGGTAGCGCGTAGACATCAGATTCCTGATCGTAGCCCGCGGATCCTTAGTCCTGAGCAATGGACGATTCTGGTTCCGAGAGACACGCTCCCAAATTATCTCTTCGCTGGCTGTAAGCCAGATGACGACACCGAGTGAACGGAGCAGGGAATGGTTGCGAGGCTGCAGTACGATCCCTCCACCCGTGGCGATCACGGCATGATGAGAAGTCTGCAAATCTTGCAGCGCCTTATTTTCTTCGTCTCGGAAGACCGGTTCCCCGAACGAGGCAAAGATATCAGGAATCGATCTTCTGTATTTCTGTCGGATGGTGGTGTCGGTATCGAAAAACCGTAATCCCCAACGGCGAGCGATCTCCCTTCCGACCGAAGACTTTCCTGACCCCATGAAACCGACCAGAACTAGATTGCGGACGGATCCAGGGAGATGCATAGCCGCCACAGCTTCGACGCAACCAGCGGCAACGAGCAATGAATAAATTTTTGATACTTAAACCCTTACGACGTTTCTCGCCTTTGCTCCTTTTTCGTCCTGATACAATTCGTACTCTACGGTCTCGCCTTCGTTCAGGGTCCTAAATCCATCGGCTTGGATCACGGAAAAATGAACAAAGATGTCGGTAGGAACTTCTGGGTCCACAATGAACCCAAAACCTTTTTTCTCGTTAAACCACTTCACTGTGCCTTTAGCCATAGAATCGACAGAACGAGCCAACCACCCGGATCCGGACCTCTGCAAAATCAGCAGAAATTTCATCCAACTAAGCGCTCGGCTCGAAAAGGCCGCAATTATATCGAGGTCCCGTGAAAAACGTCAAGAGGAATGCAACACTATTATTTCCAGTAGGATACGTCTTGCGTTCTTCTTCTGGGATCGCTTTGTTTTCGCTATGTCTGATACGTGCTTGGTTGCCGTTGTCATGGGAAGCAAATCCGATTGGTCTACCATGCATCATGCGTCGGATCTGCTGCGGGAATTTAGAATCGAGAGCGAGTCAAAAATTGTTTCCGCTCATCGGACCCCCGACCTGTTAGTCGAGTTTGCTAAGCGTGCCGCGGATCAGGGTCTGCAGGTAATTATTGCCGGAGCCGGCGGTGCTGCGCATCTACCCGGCATGCTTGCCGCGCACACCCATCTCCCAGTTCTCGGGGTCCCAATCGAAAGCAAAGTGCTAAAAGGAATCGATTCGCTCCTCTCCATAGTTCAAATGCCTGCAGGGATCCCAGTTCCCACCCTGGCGAT
Source organism: uncultured Verrucomicrobiae bacterium (assembly GCA_963782115.1). Lineage (GTDB taxonomy): Bacteria > Verrucomicrobiota > Verrucomicrobiia > Chthoniobacterales > JAFAMB01 > JAFAMB01. The sequence continues at coordinate 284,262 of CAWAIK010000021.1, read as the reverse complement.
CGGCGAAGCCGGTGCGAAGAATGCTGCTTTGTCTGCCGTCAGTATCCTGGCCCTGAAAAATATTAAATTGCGAGAAAAGCTCATCGAATTTCGCCGCAAACAGACAGAACAGGTGTTAAATGCCAGGCTCGAATGAATTTCGCAGCGAGGCGATCATTACCGTATCAGGGACCGGTCCACTAACATGAAGACGGTGATTCTTGATGCTCGAACGGATTTCTCCAAATCCATTGCGGCCGCAGTCGAAATTCTAAATCGAAAAGACCTCGTGGCCCTTCCTACGGAAACTGTCTACGGACTCGCAGGCGATGCACTCGAACCGGAAACCGTAGTAAAAATCTTTGAGGCAAAAGACCGCCCCTTATTCGATCCACTGATCATTCATCTAGAGAACAAGAAGTGGCTCGCCAAGCTTACTCGCTCTTCCGGCAAGTCGAGACCCGTTTTGCAAATGCTGATGGAACGATTTTGGCCGGGACCGTTAACGATCCTATTTCCCAAATCCGATCTAGTGCCTGACCTCGTTACTGCCGGACTTGAGCAGGTGGCGATCCGAATGCCGCGCCACCCGGTTTTTGTCAAGGTTCTAAGGGCCTTCGGAAAGCCCCTGGCGGCCCCAAGCGCAAATCGTTTCGGACGAGTCAGTCCGACTCGCGCGGAACATGTTTTGGAGGAATTGGAGGGACGGATTCCGCTGGTTCTGGATGCCGGCCCAACCCTTGTGGGGGTCGAATCCACCATCGTTCGTATCAACGAGAATAAGATTGAAATCCTGCGTCAAGGCGCCGTGAGTCAAGAGGATCTGGCCAAGATCGCGCCCACAGAAGAATCAGCCCCGTCGCCAAAAATCGTGGCTCCCGGGCAAACAGCAAGTCATTACGCTCCGGACAAACTCGTCCATTTGTTTGAACCAGGGGCCGTTGGACCGAATTCACACCGGGATGCGTTTATTTGTTGGGGACCGATTCGGCACGATGAGGATTTTTCCGTCGTTCGGTCCCTTAGCGAAACGCGAGATCTGCGGGTGGCCGCCCAAAGATTGTTTAGTTTGTTGAGAGAGGTGGACAGATTAGACGTCCAGCAAATTTTTATTGAGCCTGTCCCGGAAATTGGATTCGGGAAAGCGATCATGAATCGCATTCGGCGAGCGACCGCGTCGCGGCCAGGCGACATGAACCCTTAACTGACATGTCAGCCGGAAAGAGAATGGTTGCCACGCCGGACTGAGAAAAAGCGTTCGAGCCACCTCATCACAAAACGAGACGACCCCCCCTAGATCATATATGCATTACGTAAGAAACATTGTAAGCTGTTTATTTAAAGGATATTATGTCCTAGCGCCAGATATTAAGAGGGTAATCTCACCTTTGGGCGGATGCGTTGCGTAGTGCGAAAGGACTGCGCTCGCTTCGCCGCGGCGGTATTCCTCAAATTTTTTGGTTAGCTCTCGAGCAACGCATATCAGACGTGTCGGATCCCCTCTGGCAATGGCTTCCAGAGATCGAATAATTCGGTGCGGTGATTCAAAATAGATCGACGTCACTTCTCGAGCCAATGCGGCAAGAATCTCCTTTTCGCGTTGGCCGCTTTTGACCGGAAGAAAGCCGCCAAAATAAAATCTGTCTGTCGGCAGGCCGGAGCCGACAAGCGCAGTCAGCAAGGCGGAGGGACCCGGTATGACCTCCACTCGAATCCCGTTTTCAATGCAGGCCCGAACGATGCGATACCCAGGGTCCGAAATTGAGGGCATGCCGGCGTCCGTGATGAGAGCAACTTTTTCGCCGCCGCGCATTTTTTCGATCAGTTCACTGGTCCGCCTGGCTTCATTGTGCTCATGAAAACTGACCAGCGGTTTGCTGATTTCAAAGCGTTTCAGCAGGATGGAAGAACGCCGCGTGTCCTCGGCGGCAACAATGGCGACGTCCTTAAGGACCGCGAGCGCTCGCAACGTAATATCGTTCAAATTACCGATCGGCGATCCGACTAGAAAGAGCATCGGAAAAACTCACCACCCTTCGGAAAGAAAGCTCACGAATTGAACGGCGGCGTCATTGACGGCAAGCGGTATCGCCTGGCGTTCCTGGGTAGCTATATCGTTCCCGACAAAGAAACTTGTGTCCCCTTCAATGCTCCTCTGAGCCATCAGCTGACCGGTGTTAGGTCGTTCAATCCGGAAATCGATCGTTATCCGCAAATTAAATTCGGAAGAGGCGAGCACATTCCCCCGGAGAGACCGCGCTTTGGTGCGCTCCACGGATTCGATCGTTCCGACGACGATTGCATCGGCCTGATCGACCCCCGTGACCTCATAAGTTCCCTCTGTCTGGATCTGTCTGATCACCGTCGTGGTGGCTATGGCTTGGATATCCGAGGCGATGGTAATGTTTTTAAAAACAGGAACGGCAACCCGATGGACCCCTTTCATGTACGTTGGCGGAATGGGGCCCAGAGTGTAGCCTGCACAGCCGGCAAAGCATCCAAGCAAAAAGCAAAGAAACTGCCTGCTTATCGAGCGGCCAATCACTGGGAGGGAAGGGCGGGTTCGACAGGGGCAGGCGTCACATCGTTTGGGGTGGTCCGCATTGGCTTCTGCTCAGGCGTCGGTTGGGGAGCGGCCTGGTCCGGGTTTAGCGCTGGAGAAGCGACGGGACTCGGTGAAGGTGTGGGTGCCGGAGGGGGCGGCCCCACAAAATCCGCTCGTCCAGCCGTATCCGCTTGTGCCTGAAGTTTCCCAGCTGCGCCCTGTGCTGTGCCCGTAGCCTTGGCTCCGATCTGCAGAGATTGGTCTCCCACTTTGGAGCGGATCTGGTCCATCCGCTGCTTTGCTCTTTCTGCTTCGGGGGAGTCAGGTTGCTGCTGGACGACCTCATTATAGTAAACGTATGCGGCCTTGTAGTTTTTTTGCTTATCGTAAAATTTAGCGATGGTATACGAATTCTCCGTTTTTCGACTTTGCAAGGCCTTCAGGTTATCCTGGGCCTGAGGTACCTTTTCGCTATTCGGATAGCGGAGGAGAAAGTCGTCGAATGCCTCCTGCGAGCGCACTGCGGCGGTTTGATCGTAACCGGTCTGCCGGCTGGCGAGAAAGTAAACGTATCCGATTTGATACATCGCATTCGGGGCGATGTCGCTATTCGGGTATCGATCCACAACCTGCTGGTAGGCATTGACGCTGGCGGTGATAGAACCGCTTTTTTCAAGAGCCTGGCCGATTCCGTATTGGGCTAATGGTGCGATCCTGCTGTAAGGTGCGTTGGTCACGATCTTCCGGAACATCTCCTGGGCCTTCGCCATCGAGGGAAGCGTGGGCACTCCATAGATATCGACCCGTTTGCCGTCCAGGTAGGCCTTGCCAATATTGTATTGAGCCTGAAGCGCAGCCTCGAAGTTCGGGCTCCTCGGAAATTTCTGGACCAAGGCCTGATATTCTGAAAAGGCCAGCTGCAATTTGCCAAGCTTCTCGAGCATTTGACCTGATCTGAACTGGGCCTCTGCCGCGATGTCAGCGCGCGGGAACCGACGTACCACAAGCCGATAGGAGGCGCCTGCGCGCTTGTAGTCGCCCGCTTCTTCGTACCGCTCTGCTAGTTTGAACTGCTCTTCGGCATTTTTCTTGATCTCGATATCGCTCAGGTCTCCCGAGCTAAAACCTTCACCCGCCCGATAAATGATGGGGGCGGGGGCGCGATGCGGGAAACAAAGCAATGCCAGCATCGTCAGCGGGAGGACAAACCGCAGCGTTCTATTCATAAAACGCCGAGAATAGTTCCGGGGACAAACCACGTCAAGGAGTAGACTCGCAATCAACTATCCGCGAATTTGCCGTTCTGTCGACCGAAACTCGAGAAGGGCTTGATTGCGCCGGTGCTTGTTGCCCGGTAATCAATGTTCCAAGTCAGAAGATCGATAACCCGTGACTGACTTTTCGCTCAACGATCCGGCCTGAGCGCGTAATGGTGAGTGATATCTTGATTTTGGTTGAATCCGCATAATACGATTTAACCCTGTAAACCTCACGACCGTAAAGGGCATCCAGTTGGATCTTCGTGATTAGTCCTCTCTTTGTTTCTGTGCGGATCGTTCTTTGGACTGCGGGGGGAACGTCCTTAATGACCAAGCTCTCATCGATGTCAAGGAGCTGGCCTCGGTCGCTCAACTTGATCGTACCTAAATGCACATTTCGAAAATAAGTGCAGTTGTAAACCTTTCGATACCTCCGGTTCTCGCTGACCTTGGCCTGGATAAGTTGGGCTCCTGGGGCATAATACTGGACCGCTGCTCTGACGCGACCTGGAACGGTTGAGATGGGTATCTTTTCGCTTGCTTGGGTAGCGGACCAAGCGCAAAAGAGTAGCACCGCCATAGGCGTGTATTTGGCCATCACTCTCATCAGGGAGAACGCAGCACCGGCCGATTCATTTGGATCCAAGACCGGACAAAAACAGGCTGAACTGACTCTCGCCAGTCCAGCCGAAATTTCTCGAACCTTACGTCTACTACCAACGCCGATACCGCCAGTTAATCGTCGAAACGCCTGAATCAAAGGCTAATGCTTCTCGTTTTTTGCGGCTTTATCGCCTTCCTTCATGGCGTCGGCTTCGCTCATGTACTTGCCGTGCTTAGTCTTGCCATACCACTTGGAGTCTTCCTTGTGATAGACATGAGTCTCGGTGTTCACCCAAACTTGGCCATTTCCGCCGCCAGGAGCCTGTGCTGCCTCAGGTTCTGGCGCTTTGTGTTTCTTGGCGACAGAGGTCGGGGCTGGTGTCGTCGCAGGAGTGGCCGCGGGGTTGGAAGCAGCGGCAGGAGTTGCCGTCGCGGTTGCGGCGGCTTTGGGTTTCTTGGAGTGCTTCTTGGCCGGAGAAGCTGAAGCTTCCGGACTGGGGCTCGGAGTCGTATCAGCGGCTCGAAGCAGGGGAGCCGCCGCGAACGCGGTGATGAGGATTAGAATGGCTAGGGAACGCATAAAAGGTTTTCTTAGAATAGACGCTTGCATTTGGCAAGATTTCGTTTTTTGCGCCATTCACTAAGCGTTCAATTCTGAGCCTTTCCCATCTTGAGCCGAGCGAGTTCGATCGAACGCTTCTCATTCATCAATTTTCGACGTCCATCTTCGCTTGAAGTTGAACCATCAAGGATCAGAGCCCTTACCTTTTCGGGTGTTAACGTTGGATCGATCGCGAAGAGTTTCGCGGCGAGGTTAGCGATGGCCGGTGAAGCCATCGATGTACCCGAGAATTTAATGCGCCTGCCGCCCGGAATAGAGCTGTCGACGTGAAATCCGTCCGCGTAAATTATGACCGTTTTCCCGTAGCTGGTAAAAGTTGTCGCATCACCCGCCTGATTAGTCGCGCCGACCGTGATTAAGTTAGGAAGGTCCAAAGAAGCCGGGACCTCCTGTAGAAATCCTGTGTCGCTATCGGTGTTTCCGGCTGCCGTGACAAAGAGCGTCTTGGGCGCGCTTTTGATCGTGTCGTAAATCGCCTGCTTCCAGATTGCAAAAAGCTTAGAGGCTTCTTCTTTTCTCTGATCGGCGTCTTGGCCGGCCTTGGTGCGTGCCAGCCATTCCTCAAACTCGTGCAGGTCGTCGCCCCAACTCATGTTCACCACTCTAACATTCTGGTCCCGGCAAAATGCGCCGATTGTTCTGAAGTCGGCGGCCATTCGTTCAGCCCATTCTCCGGTCGGTGGAAAATGAAGTTCCCTGTTCAGGCTGTCATTGAAGCGAAATACGACAATCCGCGCTGCCGGGTTTCCCCGGACTGCGATCCCAGCGACGTGGGTTCCATGCACATAGATCCTGAAAAAATCGAGGCCTTCATACATCTTCTCGACGTCATTTTTTGAAAGTTGCGGCAACCGCTGCTTAAACGCGGCGCCAGCCGGACTGTCGATTCCTGCCTGTAGATCAGAGAGCGCCTCGAGATCGTCTTCCACGGTCAAATACTGCTTTCTTCGGTCCGGAGAGAGCGGCACCAGAGCTTCATTGGAAGGGTAACCATCGTCGGTAAATGCCAACCCTTGAGAAGGGTATGGTGATGAATTCGGACCACTATAGAGCTGACCCGGGTAAAGGCTGGTGTCGACACCGGAATCGAAAATGCCGACACGCACTTCCGTCAAATGATCGCCTTCAGAGAGGGTGACATCCTGAGTTTGCCAAATATCCGGCTTCCGGGTGTCATGGGCGGCAACGTAAGCCTCCAAAACTCCAGATCGAATCCCGTTCACAGGAAGTCTGAGCCGAATGGCTGCCCGATAATCAAGCAAGCGAAAGAAAGACTGCCGATCCAACCCTGCAGATTTGTCGACCTGCGGTTGCAATTCTTCCTGCGCCTTGCCCAGCAGGAATGCTTCTGAGAGAAGGGTCGAGGTATTTCGCGCTGATTTCACGGCGTCTTGAACGACGTCCCAGGGGAGCGCGCATACCGCTGCTCTATAGATCGACTCGAGCGCATGCTCGTAAGCTGGTCCGAGGCTGGCGTTGGTTGTCTTCTGAGCCCTCAGAATTGCTTCATCAAAAAGGCCCATGGTAAGCTTGAGGTCAGGCTTCTGTTGCAGTGCTCGGAGCGCGCCAATGGTTTGCAGGGCCTCTTCGGTTTCTCCTTGCAATTCTTGCGTGGCCAGTTTCGCAGAGAGGACGGAGATCAAAGTTGCCCGATCTTTAATGTCATAGTCGGTAAGAAGAGAGTGAATATCGACGAGTGCCTTTTGCAGCAGCGGCGCAAAGGCGGCTTTGTCCGACTGCAGCAAATTGCTGACGGACCTGTTCATGGAGTAGGTCATTCGGGGAAGATCCGCTTCGCTGCGTACTTCCCTCTCAGGTTGCGCCGGAATGCCTTTGCAGAGAAGGCCGCTGCTGACAACAAGGATCAAGATCCATTCCACGTGCATTTGTTTCGAATGCCTCAAATTCGCTCCCGTAGCAAACGTTTGGCGACCAGGAAGCAGCAAATCCCAATCCGTAAGGATTTGTGAGCGATGCAGGCAAGGGGTTTTCGGGCTAGGCTGTCATAATGAGGCAGTCGTTCCGATTCCATCCCGTGATCGAGCAATGGTTCGAAGAGAAGTTCGGCACCCCGAGCCCGCCGCAGGAGCAGGGATGGCCATCCATTCAATCCGGCGCTCACACGCTCATTGCCGCGCCAACTGGTACGGGCAAAACTCTGGCTGCGTTCCTGGCTTCGCTCGACCAGCTATTCCGCGAAGGGCTTGCCGGAAAACTCAACGATGAGACACGAGTGATTTATGTTTCGCCGCTCAAGGCGCTTAGCAACGATATTCATAAAAATCTCGAAGGACCGCTCGCCGCCATCCGGGCTGCGCTGCGCACCAGCGAGGGTCGAGATGTGGATGTGCGCGCGGAAGTGCGCACCGGTGATACGTCGGCGGCAAAACGGCAAGCCATTATTCGGAGGCCGCCGCATATTTTGGCGACCACGCCAGAGTCGTTCTACCTGTTATTGACTTCGCCGCTTGGCCGCAAGCTTCTGGCAACCGTGCGGACCTTGATTGTGGATGAGATTCACGCGCTTGCGGGCAACCGCCGCGGTTCGCACCTGGCGTTAAGCATGGAACGATTGGCAGCCCTCGTGAACGTCCCGTTTCAACGAATCGGGTTGTCGGCGACGCAAAAGCCAATTGAGGAGGTAGCGCGTTTCCTTGTTGGAACGCCAAATGTCGATCAGACGGGAAACACGCGCTGCGCGATCGTCGATTGCGGCTATTTGCGGGAACTGGATTTGGCCATCGAACTGCCAGATGCGCCGCTCGAGGCGGTGATGTCCAACGAAGTCTGGGCAGAGGTCTATGGCCGGTTGGCGGAACTGATCGAGGCTCACCAGACGACGCTCGTATTTGTGAATACGCGTCGTCTGGCAGAACGTGTCACCGGTCACCTGTGCGACCGGCTCGGCAAAGACAAGGTCATGTCTCACCATGGGAGCCTCGCGGCCACACTGCGGCTTGAAGCAGAGCGCCGGTTGAAAGCGGGCGAGCTAAAGGCCCTTGTTGCCACCGCCTCGCTGGAACTTGGCATCGATATTGGTTCGGTTGATCTCGTTTGCCAGATCGGGTCGGCACGCTCCATTGGAACATTCCTGCAGCGAGTGGGTCGAGCGGACCATCGACGCTTGGGAATGCCAAAGGGACGGCTGTTCCCGCTTAGCCGCGACGAGCTAGTCGAGAGCCTGGCCATTTTGCGCAGCATTCGCGATCGGAAACTCGACGCCATCGAGATGCAGCAGAAACCGCTCGATCTGCTTGCTCAGCAGATGGTTGCCTGTGTCGCCTGCGAGGAGTGGGATGAAGGTAGGCTGTACGAGCTGATGTGCTCGGCATATCCCTACCGCCATCTCTCGCGAGAAGAGTTCGATGACGTCTTGCGAATGTTAGCGGACGGGTTCAGCACCCGGCGAGGGCGCCGGGCCGCTTTAGTCCATCACGATGCCGTGAATCATCGTGTCCGCGCGAGGCGCGGCGCCCCGCTAACGGCGCTGACTTCCGGTGGCGCGATTCCGGACAATGCAGAATACCGGGTCCTGCTGGAGCCGGGTGAAACCTTGATCGGTACGGTCAACGAAGATTTTGCCATCGAAAGCATGGCTGGCGAGATCTTCCAACTCGGCAATACTTCATGGCGGATCCTACAAATTAATTCCGGTGCGGTGCGCGTCGAGGACGCGCGAGGCCAACCCCCCGGGATCCCTTTCTGGTTAGGTGAGGCGCCGGGCCGCACCGCGGAGTTGTCGCGGGCAGTTTCCGCATTGCGCTCGGAAATTGAAAGGAAGCTCGAGGCGACGCTCGAATGCAGCGAGTCGGGAATCAGGGGAGTGGAGCAAGATCTCGCCGACTGGTTAAGGACGGAGCCTGGCCTTTCTCAGGCGGGGGCGCGTCAGCTTGCCGATTATTTTGGGGCAACTTATCGGGCCCTGGGAATGATTCCATCTCAGGACAAACTCGTGCTGGAGCGCTTTTTTGATGAGTCTGGAGGAATGCAATTGGTCATTCACTCGCCGTTCGGGATGCGGCTGAATCGGGCTTGGGGGCTGGCGTTGCGCAAACGATTCTGTCGTTCGTTTAACTTTGAGTTGCAGGCGGCGGCCACCGATGATGCGATCGTGCTTTCGCTGGGCACTCAGCACTCCTTTCCGCTCGATCAGGTTTTCGCCTTTCTGAACAGCAAAACTGTGCGCGACGTACTGGTGCAAGCGCTACTGGATGCGCCGATGTTTGCTATCCGGTGGCGATGGAATGCGGCACGAGCCCTTGCTCTTCCGAGGCAACGGGGAGGGCGCAAGATCCCTGCGCCGCTGCAGCGCATGGAATCAGAAAACCTTTTGGCTGCTGTTTTTCCCGACCAGCTCGCGTGCCTTGAAAATATCCAGGGCGACCGTGTGATTCCTCGTCATCCATTGGTCCAGCAGACCATCGAAGACTGTCTTACCGAGGCTATGGACATCAATGGCTTGATCGATCTGCTCCAAAGGATCGAGAACCGCGCAGTTCATTGCGTCGGCCTCGATCTCCCGGAACCTTCGCCGCTGGCCCACGAGATTCTTAATGCCAAGCCGTACGCGTTTCTCGACAACGCGCCTTTGGAAGAGCGCAGAACACAAGCTGTCTACACGAGACGGGCAGGCGATCCATCTGCGGACGGCGGTCTTGGTGTGCTCGACTTGGCCGCCATTAAAAAAGTGTGCGAGGAAGCCTGGCCGCGAGCAACCAACCCCGACGAGCTTCACGAGGCTTTGCTTCTCCTGGGTGCGCTGACGGAGGATGAAGCGAGAAATCTGGCGGGTCCTTCAACAGACTGGCTCGATTTGCTCGGCAGCCGGATGCGTGCCGGGAGACTCGCGTCACCTCGCGTCTTTTGGGTAGCGGCTGAGCGGTTGCCGATGATTCAGACGGTCTACCCCGGCTGCGATATCGACCCTCCGCTGGTTGCCCCGCAGTCGGAACGAGCACGGCAATGGGAACGTGCCGATGCTGTGCGCGAGCTGGTTCGGGGACGAATGGAAGTTACAGGCCCGATCACGGCGAATGGGTTGAGAGACCTCTTCCAGTTGCCCTTCTTCGAAATTGAGGGTGCCCTCCTCGCCCTTGAGGCCGAAGGTTTCATCCTGCGAGGCAAGTTTCATCCCGGCGTTGCGGAGACCGAATGGTGCGACCGGCGATTGCTGGCGCGGATTCACCGGCTCACGATTAACAAACTGCGCGCGGAGATCCAGGCCGTTTCGATTGCCGAGTATCAGCGTTTCTTGCTGGCATGGCAGAGAGTCGATGCGGAGCATCGCGCCCTCGGTCTTGATGGGCTCGAAGCCGTGCTGGAGTTGCTGGACGGGTGCGAACTGCCCGCAGCCGCGTGGGAACCCGAAGTGCTCGCACTCCGCGTGAACGATTATGTTCCGACGTTCCTCGATCAGCTTTGCTTCACCGGTCGGATCGGTTGGGGTAGGTTCACTTTGCCAGAGACGCAGAGTGTGCGGTCCATTGGCCCGCTGCGATCGAGTCCAATGGCGCTGTTTGCACGCGAGAACCTGCAGCATTGGCTTGCGCTCTCCATGGTACCGGCTCCTTCGGAATTTTCACCGGACGCGCGAAAAACGCTTGAAGTTTTGTCGCAAGGCGGTGCGCTATTTTTCGGCGAGATTGTCAAGCTCACGCGCCTGTTGCCGTCGCGGGCTGAACAAGCACTGGCTGAGTTGGCGGTCCAGGGTTGCGTGACCGCCGACGGCTTTGAGGGCTTGCGCGCTCTGCTTCTGCCCGAAGACAAACGCGCGCCGTTTGGAGTCGCCCCGCGGCGCAGACATCACAAGAGCGTTACGAGTGTGGAGTTTGGCGGAAGATGGTCGGTGCTCCGGAGAATGATTTCCGCGGACTTCGGAGCGGAAGCACCGGAAAATGCCGGACGCGAAGAATCTATTGAGGCGTTCGCGCGCGTTTTGCTAAGGCGGTACGGGGTGGTCTCACGGCGAATCGCGGAAAAGGAATCCTTGCATGCTCCCTGGTTCGAACTCATCCGTGTTTTCCGGCGGCTTGAAGCACGCGGGGAAATTCGAGGCGGCTATTTCGTCGGCGGCTTTAGTGGCGAACAATTCGCCAGGCCCGAGGCCATCGGATTATTGCGTTCGGTCCGGAAAATGACAGCCAAAGGCGACTTGATGGCGATCAGCGCCGCGGATCCGCTGAATCTTGTCGGCATCCTCACGCCCGGGCCGCGTATCGCCGCTCTCACGGCCCACCGTATCCTCCTGCGCGATGGAGTACCGATCGCTGCCCTGAAGGCAGGACAAGTCGTCGCGTTGGAGCGTCAGACGATGGAACCGGACCGTTCGATCGAAAACGCTCTCCGGATCGGAAGCATGCCGCCCAGGCTGCGGCCCTATTACGCGTAGCGACGAGCCTTTCAGGATTTCCTGTTCCTTTAACTGAGCAAGGAATCGTACCGAGAGGCAGGATTCCGATGTTCGAAGCGGTTGCGGTCAGATAGGCTAATCGAACGCCGGCCTGACCGGCACCATGGAAAATTCATCACTAATCGCTCTACGGAACGGTGCGTTTCGCCGGCTCTGGTTTGCCAGCGTGATTTCCGGAATCTGCGTCGCAGCTCATGATTGTGCCGCCGTCTGGGCAATGTACAAACTCAACTCGTCCCCTTTTCTACTCGCGCTGATGTCCGCCGCCGCATCGTTGCCCTTCTTTCTCTTTATTTTGCCGGCCGGCGCCTTGGCAGACATTGTGGACCGGCGAAAACTACTCTGGGTAATGAATCTTTGGCTGGCTGTGGCCGCCGGGTTGCTCGCCGCTTTGGGCTCCCTGGGATTACTCAACTCTTATCTCGTTCTCCTTTGTGTTTTTCTTCTTGGGGTGGGTTTCGCATTTACGGCCCCGGTATGGCCCGCGATTCTGCCTGAAGTTGTTTCCAAGGAAGAACTGGCCTCGGCCACCACGCTCGGCGGCTTGCAACTCAATATTGCGGCTATTCTCGGACCAACGATCGGCGGGTTGCTGCTGCCTCTCATCGGCGCCAAATGGATTTTTTGTCTGAATTCGGCCTGCTTTCTGATGGTCGCCCTTGCCGTAACGCAGTGGCAACCTGCGGTCCCGCCGGCGAAGCTGCCGTTGGAAAACATATTGGAGTCGGTCTTGACCGCGATCCGGTATGTTCGGCACTCCTCAGGTGTTCAAATAGTCTTGATCAGGAACGGGCTCTTTGCCTTTTTTATTTCCCTGATCCCTGCGTTGATCCCGGTCCTTGGCCTCAAGGAAATCGGCCTGAACGCCCTTGGCTGCGGACTCATGTTTAGCGCGATCGGTGCCGGATCTGTGATCGCTGCGTTACTTCTGTTGGGATGGATGCAGACACGATTTTCGCCAAACGTTCTGACTGTCTCGGCCAATCTTGTGTTGGGGATTGTTTTTGTGTCGATGGCGTTCGTCCGGGATCGGACGCTTTTCATCTTCGTAGCCGGCCTTGCCGGCATCGGCTGGACCTTATGCGCCTCGGAGCTTTGGATCGCCGGACAGCGCGCGATGCCAAATTGGGCGCGCGCCCGGATGAACGCAACCTTTTTTGCAGTGACACAAGGTGCGATGGTTCTCGGGGGAATTTTTTGGGGAGCTCTCACGACAATCTATGGACCGAACCGGACGCTGATCGGGGGAGCCATCCTGTTGTTTTTGAGCCTGATTGCCGCCATCCCGCTTTCTATCAATTTCACCAAAACCCTTGATCTCTCCGTGGTTCCGGTGACCGGTTTCTCCCACAAGATACTTTACATTCCAAAGGCTGACGATGGGCCGATTGCCATTCACTATGACATCGAAGTGGATCCTGCGCGTGACCGCGAGTTTCTGCAAACCATGAAGCATGTCCGAATGGTCTACCTCCGAAACGGCGCCTTCAGTTGGCGTCTGCACGAAGATCTGGGCCAGATTAACACCTATCGGATCGAAGTAATGGTTCCCTCTTGGAACCAGTATCTGTTACAGGCCGCGCGTTTGACCAAGGCCGAGAAAATCATCCTCGAACGTGCCAGGAATTTCCATGTAGGAAACTGTCCTCTAACTGAGCAGATGTTTCTGTGCGTCAACAAGGAACTGCATAGCAAAAACAAGGGGCAAAGCAAGAGCGCGGTTCTTACTGCCAATCCGCTTAGTCTGACAAGTCCGGAGGACAGGCCGACGAGCTAGTGGGAAAGATCGCGGTCGCGAGTCATCAGAATTCGACTGTCGGTCGCTTCGGGCACGGCCGGAATAAGCCGCAGCGAGATCGCCGAGTTGGGCTGTTTTACCCCACCGCTGTGTTGTCGGCTGCGATTTCGCACCGGCGCTGACGGGGCGAATCTCAATTTATTGGAATTTATAGAAAACACGAAAAATGGCACGCTTCGACGGAATTGGAAACACTCGGGTGATAACTCGGTGGACGCGACGTTTTATATAGACTTTGCTGATATAGATTTGGCGTAAGCGCTCCAGTGGGCTGCCGCCAAGCATTGAGGGATATTAGGAGTTTTGACAGATGACCGACAGCGACCAGACACACCCGCTAGGGGACGAGGAGACCGACCAAATTAATCCTGCGGTTGCTGATGGGCTTACACCGGCGCAACTTGAGTGGCTCAGCAGGCAATCCACCGTCGTTGGCCGCAAAAAACTGCAAATTCTCCGGCAAGCACTATTCGAGTGGGTAAGCGAGCATCGGGAATATCGTTTTACCGAAGCTCGTTTTGGCGATACCGTCCGAGACGCGCTTGAGGAATTTATGAGTCGCCAACGCGCGGACGTTACTGGTGTCCAAAACGGATAGCCTCGACAGCGGCGCCCAGCGCCAATAAGCGGAGTTGCTGATCGCTGCAGCGGATCCTCGGAAAACTTCCCGGTCGCTGACGGCCACAACAAAGTCCGTGTAACCGTCGAATCCAATCGATCGTCTATTCTCTGCTGGTCCCGGTTGCCGCTAGGCGCTTGGATCCTGGCTATCCCACCCGAGATTTGTTCAATTTTCATCACTTATGAAAGGCAGTCGCATCGTACTGGCGGCGGTTTTTTGCTTTCTGGCTGCGATAGCGTCGGATGCACGCGACCGCCCCGGGATCGGTGACTCGCAACTGGTGATGGCAACTGTCGGCCAGCTCTTGGAACAATCCCACTATACGCGGCACAAACTCGATTCCGGCATGGGGCGTCAGATCCTGGAGGTTTACCTCTGAAGTCTGGACTTGAACAAGCTGTTTTTTACTGAGGAAGATATCGATCAGATCGAGAACGAGTACAGTTCGAGCCTCGACGATGATATCGCGAACTACAGAACCAGATCGATGGACAGGATGACGCGGGTGTGCTTCGCATCTTTCTCGAAGCCGTAGCGCAAACGTACGACCCGCATTCAGAATATTTGGGGCCGTCTGATTTGAACCAATTCAAGATTGATACTCGACTAACGATTTCGGGCATTGGTGCGGAGATAAGGATGAAAGATGGCTACGCAACAATCGACCGGATTTTTTCCAGAAGCTTGGCTGGGTGACAGTGCCGGCTTTCTATGGGGAACCCGACAAACCGGCCAGGGGCACCAGCGTAACACGTGACGTTGCGAGGCTGCTCGGCCGTCTCGAAAGGGAAGGCATTCAAGGCCTGGTCATCGATTTGCGAAATAACGGCGGGGGCTCCGTCGATGAAGCCGTCCAGATGACCGGCCTTTTTATCAACCAAGGACCGATCTTCCAATTAAAAGATCCGAACGGCGGATCCATGTCGTAAAAGAACAGCAGGGGAAGGCGTTGTATGAGGGCCCAATGGTTGTGCTAGACAACAAATTGACTGCGTCCGCAAGCGAGATCTTTTCGGCCGCGATGCAGGACTATCGGCGAGCTGCGATCGTTGGGGACTCGAGCACCTTTGGAAAAGGGACGGTGCAGGCAGTCGTCGAACTCAATCGTTTCATCGATAGAATCGGCGATCTTCCAGACGTCAGCGGTGCGCTGAAGATCACGATTGAAAAGATCTATCGAGTGACAGGCGAATCCACCCAAGTCAAAGGCGTGCTCTCGGATTTAATAATTCCGTCGCTGAATGAAACCGCGGTGTTAGGCGAAAATGAACAGGAGCATCGACTCGCGTACGATGCGGTCGCGCCGGCTGTGCTTGACGTCCCGGGGAACGGCAAACCGCTCTTTCTGGACGAATTGCGGAGCAGATCGATTGCCCGGATTAAGGAGAGTCCTCTGTTTCAGGATCTCACCAATGAAATTGCCTTGGCGAACGAAAGCACTGAAAAAAATCGTGTTTCACTGAATGAAAAAGTTAGGAAGAACGAGCTAGCTCAAATGACGCAGCTGCGTGATAAGTCAGATTCCGATCGGAAAATTGCCCGTGCGCAAGACCGGAACAAGTACTACCAGTTGACGTTGGCTGACGTTGATAAGACTGAGCTAAAGCTAATTAAGTACCAGAGCGAACCGGATGCATCCGAGCAAACTGCGGCAGGGGACGGCACGCTGCGATCAATCCTCGAACCTCCTGCCGGTGTCCCGAACAAGAGCGATTTCGACCCCATGACGGAAAACGAAGCAATAACGCACGAGACAATGAACATTCTCTCGGATCTGGTCAAATCTCACCAGAGCTCGACAAATGGCTGCCGGCCATCTCGGAAAAGGGGGCGCAGCGACGGACTAACCTTGGGCTGAAAACCGGGTCTTCTCTTGGCAAAAATCTAGTAATCGTAACCGCTCACCGTTTCCAACGTCACAACTACATATGAAATTTAAATACTTTCTTGTTCCAGTTCTCGCAATTCTTGGTTGCGGCGCGCTCCGGGCGCAGAGTGTGGATGCGACTGCTTCGCCGAGCCCTGGATCCGGTGAACACCTCTATCATGACCACTGGCGCCGTCATCACGCATGGATCTGGAAAAAACTGAATCTCACAGACGTCCAAAAGGGGCAGATCAAATCAATCCGGCAATCCTTGAAAGGTGAGATGCGTCCTGCATTATTGGCTGTCCTGAAGGCCAAAGTGCAGCTGCATCAGGATATCGATGCGAACAATGTGGGGGCGATTGCCAACGATGTCTCGGCGCTCGCAAGCGCAGAGACCCAACTTGCACCTATCCGTGCCAAGGAGTTCGCCCAAATCAACGGAGTCCTTACCCCGGAGCAACAAACAACCTTGAATAATTTCAAGCAGCAACGTGCGGCGCGGATGCAGAATCTGATAAACAAATTGAGTCAACCGACAAGTTAGCCTGCTTCCTTTGGTTGGGACTACCTTAAAATAGTGTCATTCAACGGAGCCCTGCTTACGACGAGTACAGCAGGGCTTTCGTTTGCCTTGGCACTCCGCGTACGTTTCTGTGCTGGCAGCGATCTGCCGGTTGATGCAATAGTAGCGGTTGCCACGGCAGACTTGAAGAAGGTCGATAACTGTGAACTCATGAAAGCTCCTCGGGATGGAACAACGCGGGCAGCGATTACGGCAACTCCTCCGGAACTTGTCATCATCGTTCAAAACAAGGCGTTCAGCGCAAGAGACAATTCGCCTATGACTGCGGCACTTTGGAAGTGACCTGCCGACCGATTTCCAATCCCATGACCCGCTTCCGAATTCAGGTCCCGGTTGCAGCTCTCATTTCGATCCTAGTGTCGGCGAGCTTATCCTTGGCAGCCGACACGGCCTCCGCAGCCGGGTTTTGGAAAAATGAAGACGCCACTTTTGAGCTATTCGAAAATCAAGGGAAGCTGAGCGGCAAGATCATCGCGCTGAAAGAGCCGTTAACTCCGGAAGGAAAGGACAAAACGGACATCCACAATCCCGATGCCTCGAAAAGAGAGAGACCAATTATCGGATTGGTGTTCATGTCCGGATTCTCCAAAAAAAGCGACACGCGCTGGGAAAACGGCTCTATCTACGACCCGAAGAGTGGCAGTACCTACTCCTGTTTTTTGGAGCTTGACGGCTCGGAAAAGATCAAAGTGAGAGGTTTCATCGGGATTTCGCTCATCGGACGCACGGACATCTGGACGCGCGTGCGCAGCAACGACCGTTCATAAGGGACCAGGACACTAGACTAGATAATCACTTCGCTGGAGTTGACTGAATGATTTCCGGCACCTCCTTGCCTTTATCGACAAAAGTCAGCGCAGCCGAATTGAGGCAGAAACGTAACCCGGTTGGAGCCGGTCCGTCGTCAAACACATGCCCTAGATGGGCGCCACATCGAGCGCACAGAATTTCGGTGCGACGCATGCCAAAGCTGTCGTCGGTTCTAGTGACGACATTTTCCTTTGCCAGCGGCTGGAAAAAGCTGGGCCAGCCTGTTTGTGAATTGAACTTTGAGTCTGAAGCAAAAAGCGGCAGTCCGCAACAGACACAGTGGTATATGCCTTCACGATGGTTATCGAGCAGCGTGCCGCAAAAGGCCGGTTCGGTTCCTTGAGCGCGGGCTATCTCATATTGTTCCGCAGTCAATTGCTTACGCCATTCAGCATCCGTCTTCTTAACCCTGGGAACAGCGACCGGCTCGGTGAGCAAGCCGTTTGTGCCAATCAGCCGGACCTTGACCGTGGAACTCGAGGAGGATTCTTGAGTTTTTGCCATACCTGCCAACAAATAGCTTCCGGCCAGAATACTCAACGCGAAGCTCAATAAAAGACCGAAGATTATTTTCATAGCAGAGGTAGCAGAGGGGACAGGACACTAGATTCTTCCACCGGCAGCGCAGCCGTTCTTTCCTTTGCAGCTGTTCTCGGTAGTCTTGCAACCACCTTTGCCTTTGCAGGAATTTTTGCCTTTGCAGCCGTTATCCCCGGCTTTGCATCCACCCTGTCCTTTGCATGAATTTTGGCCTTTGCACCCATGTTTACCTTTGTCCTGATCAGCCAGGTTGTGCACGGAAGGTACTGTTGTTCCAGGAACGCTCCTGGCGTATGACCTCACAGCGAAGGATCCGGTTAAGAGGCCGGCAACAGCCGCCCCAGTTATTATTGCTTTGGATGGGAACATGATTTGTTTTGCTTTCGACTGAGATTTCTCGGTTGACGTTTCCAATGAGATGCCGCTCAGACGCTTCTAATTCCCCTAACCCTACGAATATCTTCCGCTTAAAAAAAAAGCGAAGATGACAGGTAAACCGAAATGGACTTATGGCGAAGCTGCCGCAACCGAAGTTTCTAACCGCTGATTACGCCGATTTCGCCGATTATTTTGAGGCAGAATCCTCGAAGAAAAACAAGAATTTGGACCTTTCAGTTCCCGCTCCTGGTTTGCGGCATTCGGCTTCAGCCCCGCGGGGATTGCTTGCGGTCAACCGCTCTTCCGCGGACTATATTGTCTGGCCGCCTTGATGGCTGCCTCGATCTTTCCGGCACGCAGGCTATCCAAAGGGCTATGACCTCCTAAACTTTCCTGACAACTCAGGAAGAAGACGAGGGGCTCCCATTCGCTTTCAAAAGATAGTTCAGCCAGGCAGTCTCGAATCCCGAGCATAACGCGTTTGTGTTTGCGCGCAAACTGCCAGATGGGATAAACCCACTGGCCCGCCTCGTTTCGTACAGATACAATTTGCCGGTGATTGCGCCATCGATCAACGATCGACGCGTCTTCCAATCCCATCATATTAACAACTTCGATCTGGCGAATGCAGCCGCCGCGCTCCGCCAAAAGATGCTGTAGTGGCAAGTGTTCGCCGCTTGGCGTTAGAACTCCATCGGGCATTCTACAAAATTAACAAATTCTCTTTCTCGCGCCAGTTGGAATATTGGCTGCCTCGCATGGATTCGAACCATGACAAAGCGATCCAGAGTCGCTTGTGCTACCGTTACACCACGAGGCAATGACTGACCGGATGATCCGGGAGCAATTGGTTACCGCAAAACGCCGAGATGTCAATTACCTAAGGGAGTCGAAACCTTTGTTCCGGGTGGCGCCGAGAACTCGAAGGTCGACTCCGGAAGCGTTTCACGCCGAACATTCGTGTAGGTAATAGTAAAAACCTGGCCCTTGTTGTCGTGAACAACTACCCGCACAGGCGTGAGGTTTTCATCGATTGTCAAATCGACGGTTTTCACCAGCTTTCTGACCGCCGCAGTTTTCGGAGACAGGGTGATCTGGTATTCGCTCCCATTTTTCGATCCTTTCATGTCGTAATAACTGGTGACCTCACGGAAATTCAGTCCGGCAGTCAGCGCGTGCAAAGAATCCTTGATCACGGGGCGCTTTTCCAGATCGTAGACTTCCAGTTGCTGGTAGTTCGGATAATAGATCGACATCTTTTTGCCATCGATGACGGTGGTACTTGGAGTCTTCCCACCGATTTCACGGCGGATTTTGTCGGGCAGTGTGAACCAAACCTTTCCCTCGTTCACCACCGGGTCTTTCAGCATTGCCAAGCGACGTTCCTCCCTGAAGTTCGCCTGTAAAGAGGGCTGCGTATTGTGAAGAGTCTGAAGCTTTTGAATCAGTTGATCGATGTCGCTCTGCGTCATCGGGCTTGCGTAGGCGAGCGGAGCGATTCCTAATAGAATGGAGAGGATGAGTTTTCTCATGGCGAATTAGTGATTCCAGATTGGTACGAAATTGAACCATTGCTCCGGAAATTCCCGGATGATCGCCTGGAACACATTGGCGATGCGTTGGCTGTTCTGTTCGAGTGTTTGATCCGCGGTCATGTCGATGGGCGAATACGCGTAGCACCCGTACTGTCCTGGTTCCAGTTGTAATACGAAGGCGGGGATCACCGCCGCCTGCGTATGCTGCCAAACGCGTACCGCAGCAGCCGAAAAGAGCGTCGGACGGCCAAAAAATTGCACCTCGATTCCGCTGTTTAGGTAAGGCCGGTCAACCAGCATGGCAACCAGTTCATTTCGGCGGAGCGCCTGGATGATCTCTACAAAAGCGAATTTGTCTGCGCCCACCGTAACGGTCTTGATTCCAAAACGTTGTCGATATTTTTGACGCCATTCATTGAGTTCATTAGTCGGCTCTGCCATGGTTACGACGTTCACCGGGAAACCATCCGAGGCGAGAACCATCCCGCCAAGTTCCCATGCACCAAGATGGCCGGTAATCAGAAGTGTCCCTTTGCCTTTGCAGCGAGCCGCTTCCAGAAACTCGAAACCGCGCCGCTCAACCATCAACGAATTCAGCCGATTGATACCATTTTCTGCACAATCACAAAAATCATGCAACATCCGTAAAAAATTATGGAAGCAGCTTCGGGAGAGCTCTTCACGCTGTCTCTGGTTTAACTCCATCGCCGTCAGGTTTCGCCGCAGCGCTTCTCGCCGGTCGTTGCACAAGCGAAATCCCAATTCGCCCAACCCCACACTCATCGACCGAGTCAATGGCCGCGGCAGATGCTTGATAATCCAACTGGCGGTCTCAAAGCTAAACGGGGTGTACCAAGTGTTGCGCGTCAACGTCAGGTCCAGGTCCGGTGACTGAACTTGAGGGACGATTTGAGGCGCGGTCTGATTCATTCGATTATTGGCCGAAGGTGAAAACCATCGACTTTCTCCCCGAAAATTGAACCTCGGCGCGCGATAGAACCCCACCTGTCCGCTCGAAGGACGCGGACCATCGGTGCGGGCTTTGTGCGCTTGGGGCGTTGGAATCAAAATAAGGGAGTACCTCCCTGAGCAGGGCCCACGGTTTCAGCGGACCACGGGCCTCCTCTGTTTCACCCGACCATCCGTTTCTCGCCAGCATACCGGTCGCGGCCATGTGCGAACCACGGGTTTGAAACTCAAGAACAGTTATGCCGCCCTTGGAAAAAAAAAGGTCATAATCGCCGCCTGTGAGGCTGCGCAGAATAATGTCGCCCACGATTGAACGACCACCGTAGGAGTACTGCAACTGCCCAATGCGGGTTTTTGCCTCGGGACCGAGTCCGGATATCTCCTTCGCAGACTGACAACCCGCCAACAAAAATGCGAATAGAAGGATGAAGATTCGGCTCGTCATGTAGCTTTTGGGGTCAATGTCAGCTTTGGAGCTATCTTTGATGTTCGCTTTTGGAGCGCGACAAGCATGTGAAAAATGCAAAGCCTCCAGCGGATGCTGAAATCGCGTACCTCGTTCCCGGACAGCACTGCGCTGACAGTCGGCACGAGTTCAAAAATCTCCTTTGGAAAGAGGAACACTTCCACAAACTCCTGGGTGTACCAGGCCGAGGCCCAACCCAAATAGATATCCAGCACCCGGCCGATCCGCCGTTCGTAAGAGCGGAACGCCTTTGCTCTTTTCTGCGGCTGCTCCAGAACCAGGTTGAGAGCATCGGCCGCTTGCTCTCCCGACAGCAGAGCAAGATAAACGCCGCTGCTGAAGACCGGATCAATAAATCCCGCCGCGTCGCCCGCCAACAACCAACGATCACCGAATAGCCGCTTGTTTCGATAAGAGAAATCTCCGGTAGCGTAGACCCCCGTCACGCGCCGGGCTTTCTTCATGCATTCATTCACCACTGGTTGTTCCGCGATGCAGTGAGCCAGAGCTCCCTCAGGGCTCATCTTCATGCTTCTGAACTTTTCCGTATCCATGACGACGCCGATGCTGGTCGTCTTCCCTTGAAGAGGGATCATCCAGAACCAGGAATCTTTGGCCCTGACCATTCTTGTGAGGGTTCCATCGGGTCCAGCGTCCCGACGGACGTCGTCGTAGTAGGCGTACACCGAAAATTTGCGTAAATTCGGGAACGGGCGCTTCAATTGGAACCGATTACCAATCAGGCAGTTCCGTCCCGAGCAATCGATCAGGTACTTAGCCCGCACAACAAGTCTGTCCTGACCTGCGCGCAGCGTGACGCCATCGTCGTCAATTTCAAACGAATCGACCGGTGTTCGTTGTCTGACGTCGCACCCGGTTTCAGCCGCATGATCCAGGAGGATTCTGTCGAATTCGGATCGGAGGACCTGGTAAGCTGTTGGCCGCTTTGCCCTAAAGCCATTACGAAAATAAAATCGAACGCGCTTTCCGCAGGCAGAAATAATTTCGCCCCCATATTTGATCAGGAAGTTTCCCTGATCGATCTTCTCCCTGACTCCCATTCGCTCCAGGGTGTTCAGAATGGCCGGCAGTGTCGACTCCCCGACACTGAAGCGGGGAAATTTTTCCTTCTCAAAGATGACCACGCGCCGGCCTGCCTTTGCGAGCAGAGTCCCCGCTGAACTTCCGGCTGGACCGCCGCCAATGATCGCGACATCAAACGCCTCGTTCATGCGCTGGAGAGAATAACAAGACTCATATTAACTGGCACTTGCCTGTTTCCCTAGACGAGTTTTCTTTTCGTTGCATTCAGAAACGGTTCCAATTCCGAAATTAATCGAGAAAATACCTCAAAATCAATTTGTTGCTGGCCATCGCTCAATGCTTCCGCTGGAAATGGGTGCACCTCAATCAAAAGTCCGTCCGCACCGATGGCCACAGCGCCTCGGCACAACATTGGGACAAGATCGGCCCTGCCGCACCCCTGGCTTGGATCTACAATAACCGGCAGGTGGGATTCTTTCTTCGCAATTGCGACCGCCGCAAGATCCAGCGTATTGCGCGTGTATGTTTCGAAGGTCCGGATGCCGCGTTCGCACAGCAGGACGTTCGGGTTACCGTTCGAGAGGATATATTCTGCCGCAAGCAGCCACTCCTCGATACGCTCGCTCATTCCGCGTTTCAGCAGAATCGGTTTCCGGCTCTTTGCGCACTCCACCAGCAATTGGAAATTCTGCGCGTTTCTCGCGCCCACCTGGAGGATATCAGTAGACTCGCAAACGTGTTGTACGTCGCGCTCACTCAGCACTTCGGTGATAATTTTGAGTCCGGTTTCCTCCCTTGCGGCAGCGAGTATCCGCAATCCTTCGCGACCCAGCCCCTGAAATTCGTACGGTGAAGTTCGTGGTTTGTAAGCGCCTCCACGCAAGATCTTCGCGCCGCGCGCTTTTACGGCTCTGGCGGTCGAAATCAGTTGCTCCTCCGATTCCACACTGCAGGGACCGGCCATGACCACAAAGTTGCCGCCTCCGATCTTGATTCCGTCCACATTCACGACTGTCTCCTCGAATTTTGACTCTCTGCTGACCAGTTTATAGCGTTTCTGAACCGGCAAAACTCTTTCGACCTGAGGAAAGACGGTGAGAGACTCTAACGTATGATGCGTGCGTTCATCACCAATCGCAGCGATGACTGTCTGCAGCTCTCCGTAGATCGGGTGCGGTGTGTAACCTAGTTTTTGAACTTCTTGGGCGACTTCTTCGACCTGTTCCTTGGATGTTTTGGGCTTGAGGATGACAATCATGGGAAGCGGAGCAAATATCACATCCCGTCTGAGAGGCAAATTAGAAAAGCGCGCCAGGCCGCAAGGAGTGGCAGAACGGAAGGTGGCTTTCCCGTCCGACTTCTTGGCCCCGAACCCGCTGGACAACCTCACCTTCTCGTTCTAGATCTGCTCGTGCAAGATTTCACAGGTGGCGGCATCCATGCGCTGCACACATCGTTTGCGTCGTCGGGCGACCCCGAATTCGACCGACGTATCCGGGAAATGGTCAATGACTGGGGAGTGCGCGAATCGCAGGAACTGATCGCCGAAATGATTGTCACCGCCCTGCGGATGGGAAGCGATTCGGTGCTGGTGCCGGACCTGAAATTAATTAATCGTTCACTCAAAGAACTAAGACAGGCTGCCAAGGTCTTCGCCCCTTATCAGGGGATCCGCAAGATCGCTATCTTCGGTTCTGCGCGCACCAGCCCGAACGTCGAAGTCTACCAAGCCGCAGAACGCTTCGCACGGCAGATGCGCGAACGCGGATTCATGATTATCACAGGAGGCGGCGACGGGATCATGGGCGCTGCTCAGCGCGGAGCCGGTAGGGAGCATAGTTTTGGGCTGAACATCCGGCTGCCATTCGAGCAAAAAGCCAACGAGACCATCGAAGGCGATCCGAAATTGGTAATTTTTAACTATTTTTTCACTCGAAAAGTAAATTTCATTAAAGAAACCCACGCCATCGCCCTGTTTCCAGGCGGCTTCGGAACGATGGATGAAGGCTTTGAATGTCTGACACTGATGCAGACCGGCAAAGCGAGAATTATTCCGGTCATCCTGGTCGATAAAATCGGAGGAACCTATTGGAAGAGCTGGACCGAATTCCTCAGAACCCATCTGCTGGGTCAAGGCCTGATTTCGCCGGATGATTTCAGTCTCTTTTCCATCACCGAGGATGTGGACGATGCCATCGCCAAGATCCTCCACTTCTACCGGAATTTCCATTCCTACCGATGGGTTGGGCAAGACCTAGTCATTCGATTGCAACGGCAACTGAGCCCCCGCGCCATCCAAGCCCTCGGCAACTCTTTTTCTGACTTGTTTGAGGGCGCTCCTCTTCGGGCAAGCCGCGCACTGAAACAGGAAAGGAATGAACCCGAGTTGTCGAATATGCCACGCCTCTTGGCGGGTTCACACCGCCGGAACTTCGGCCGGCTTCGGCAATTGATCGATGCCATTAACCAGGCCGAAACAATTGGGCAGTGAGGCGGGGCTTATCGGCGCTCGAGCACGGACACTAGAGCCTCCGCAGACACGCCGAGACGTTCCGTCTAAGGCCCAGACTTTCCAACTTGTTCGACGATGTAGTCATGGATGGTGTTCACCGTCGCGAGAGCAACGCGGGCGACGTCCGAATTTGGGACTCCGACGCCAAAGGTTTTCTCCATGCTGACCACCAATTGCAACGCGTCGATTGAGTCCAACCCAAGACCATCAGCGCTAAAAAGCGGCAAATCATTGGAGATCTCCTCCTTCGGCGTACGCAGCATCAGGTTCGTGACGAGCATTTCTTTTATTTGCTGTTTCAGTTCTTCAGACGACATAGACGAATTCTGACAACAAGAACCGCATAGAGATTTGGCTGAATTGGCTGTTTATCAAGCCCTAAATTGGCGAAGGTCGAAATGCATTCAGTCAAAAATGGACAAGCCGAAGCGGATCAGGATCGACAAGTTTCTCGTGGATCATGGCTACTTCAATTCGAGGGAGCGTGCGCAACGATCGATTCTGGCCGGTCATGTCCTGGTCGAAGAACAGGTGATAGACAAGCCTGGGACGCTTGTCAGATCCAACGCAGTGATTCGAGTCCTTGCCGAGGAAAAGTACGTCGGGCGCGGAGGTTATAAGCTGGAAGCGGCGTTGGAACATTTCTGTATTAATGCGACCGATCTGGTCTGCTTGGATGTAGGGGCCTCAACCGGCGGCTTCACCGATTGCCTGCTTCAGCGCGGCGCCAGAAAAGTAATCGCAGTCGACGTCGGACACAACCAATTGGCTTGGAAGGTCCGCAACGACACCCGGGTCGAAGTGCTGGAGGGATTAAATGCCCGTTTTCTGAGCCCCGAGTTGATCGGGACACGCGTGCAACTGGCAGTGGTCGACGTCTCTTTTATCTCGCTCACCCTCATTTTGCCTCCTATCTTTGCCTGTGTGGAAATGGGAGGAATGGCGATCGCATTGATTAAACCTCAGTTCGAATTGGAACCGTACCAGGTCGGGAAAGGGGGCATAGTCCGAGAAGAGCAGTTGCGTCTACGCAGTGTCAGCAAGATCCAGCTCTTTGTGACCGAACAGCTGCAGCGGAAATGGTTAGGGGTCATCGAGTCGCCAATCACCGGCGCAAAAGGCAATCGGGAATTTTTAGCATGTCTTCGCTAAGCCTCGGCATTTATGCGCACTGGCGAAAACCAGGCGCCGCGGCTTCTCTCAAAGCCCTTTTGCATGAGCTTTCCTCGCACGAGGTCACTGTGCTGGTTGAAGAGCAAGCAGCCAAACTCGTAGGCTGGCCGGGCCATTCACTCGATGAGGTTTACCGTCGAGCGGACCTGTTCGTCGCTTTGGGGGGCGATGGAACGCTCCTCCGTCTGGTGCGCGATCTGCGGGGCAAGATGAAGCCCATTATGGGGATTAACTTCGGTTCACTCGGATTCCTCACTTGCTTTGGCGGACCGGAATACGCAGTGGCGGCCAAGTCCTTGGCAATGGGAGATTACCGAGTCGATGAGCGAACTCTGTTGGAAGCATCGATCGAACGGAAAGGGAAGACGATTCATTCGCAGATCGGCCTGAACGACGTTGTTGTCACCCGAGGTGAACGTTCGCGATTGGTCCGGCTAGATGTGTTTATCGATCAGACACACCTAACAGAATACAACGCCGACGGATTAATTATTGCAACACCAACAGGCTCAACCGCTTACTCGCTTTCGGCCGGAGGACCGATCGTCATGCCGAACTCGGGCGTGTTCGTGGTGACCCCTATCTGCCCGCATGTCCTGACCAATCGTTCTGTCATTGTCTCCAATAAATCGGCGATCCGGCTCCTGCCGAGCAGCGGCGAGCAACAGCTTTCCGTAAGTGTCGATGGGCAGGAATCGATGCAGCTGTACCCCAGGGATGCCGTCACAGTTCGGCCTGCTGACGAGAAGCTCCCGCTGCTCTTTCCGAAAAAGCTTACCTTTGCGGATATTCTGGGTGCCAAGCTTCGGTGGAGCGGGAGCGCCCTATGATTCGGATCCGAGAAACGCTGCTCTCTGAGCATATTCTGCTCACTATGAACGCCAAATCTCGGGAAGAAGCCATTGAGCAGCTCTCCCAATCGCTCCGTTCCGATACGAGGATTTCCGATTGGCAGGATTTTTTGCGGGCTCTGCGCGAGTGCGAGGCTACCGGCAAAGTGAACTTCCAGTGCCGTCTCACTCTTATCCATGTCCGCACGTCGGCAGTGACAAAGATGCTAATGGCGTTTGGGCGGTTAACGGATCCCCCACAACAGAAGGATGGTCCCCTTCAGTTCGTGGTGCTGGTCGGCATTCCCCGACCCATGGACTCCGAATACCTTCGCCTGGTCGGTACTCTGATGCGGGTATTTCGGAATGAAAAACTGCAGCGGAAACTGCTTCATGCCCAACATCCCGCCGACATCATCAACATCTTCGAGACCGGTGAAAACGGGATAGATGACGACGAGTAATCACTCGGAATTTCTCACGTCTTTTGGCGATAGATCGACAAAGGCGAAAACGCCTGACAAACCGGCATCATCGAGATCGTATCGATATTCACATGCGCAGCCCGGGTCGCCACCCAGTGTACCGCATCGGCGATGTCGTCGGCTGTCAGAGGCTTGGTTCCCGCGTAGATCGACGCAGCGCGCTGCTCATCGCCTTTGAAGCGAACAATGGAAAATTCTGTTTCGGCCAAACCGGGTTCAATATCTGTGACACGAACCGCCGTCCCCAATAGATCAGCTCGCAGGTTATGCGAGAACTGTTTAACGAATGCTTTCGTTGCTCCGTAAACGTTTCCTCCAGGGTAAGGATACATCGCCGCAACTGATCCAATATTCACGACATGGCCGCGGTCGCGGGCGACCATGCCCGGAAGTATTAGTCGAGTGCAGTAGAGGAGGCCTTTGATGTTTGTATCGACCATCATTTCCCAGTCTTCGAGCGGCACTTTATAGGCCGGTTCCAGATTGAGAGAGAGCCCGGCGTTGTTCACCAGTATGTCAATCGAAGCGAATTCCGAAGGCAACCCTGCTACGACCGATTCGACCTGAAGCCTGTCCCGTACATCGAGGGTGACCGGCAATATCAAATCACCAAACTCCTCTTTAAGCGGTTTTAGCCTGTCGATGCGACGAGCGGCAGCGACGACTCTAATTCCATCTTTTGCAAATCGGCGGGCGGTTGCCGCGCCAAATCCTGAGGATGCTCCAGTTACGAATGCGACCATACAAGCTTTTTTCGGCGCGACCGGCAACAGCGCAAGTCTTTTCCGTCGGCCCAATAATAATTCCGGCGGTGCGAGCTGCGGTCCGACGAAGAGGAGAAGAACCCGCACGACGCGGCGTTAGCTCGGCTATTGCCAGGATTTCGCCGTCGAAGCCGCGAGCTCTTTGGCTTTCGTGATCGTCGCCTCGACTTCGGCAGGCGCCGCGAGCGTTGGCTCAATGAAGATACTGGTAAGATCTGTGATGCCGATGAATCCCAAAATGCCACTGAGGGTTTTACTCTGCAGATCGTAATCCTCCGCGCCGGTGCCGGAACCGTAAGCGCCTCCGCGAGCGTAGACTGCGACAGCTTTCTTATTGGTGACAAGACCTTTGTAGCCTTCGGCCGGACTAAAACTAAAAGTCAATCCGGGCTGTACAATGACGTCAATCAAGTGCTTCAAGACGTACGGAATTCCAAAGTTCCACATTGGCAGGGAAACCAAGTACCAATCGGCTGACTTGAAACGGTCGATCACACTTTCGACCCGATTCCAAGCTTTCGCCTGATCTGGAGTATGCGGTTGGCCGTGCAAGATGGCATACTTGGCGTCGACGGTGTCTCCATCAAACGCGGGCAATTCCGTCGTCCAGAGGTCCAACTTGTCGATCTCGACAGACGGGTGGGTCTTCTTTAGTTGAGAGAGGAAGACCTGCGAGACTTCGATCGATTTTGAGCGGGATTTTCTGGGAGACGCTTCGATGTAGAGCAGTTTAGACATGAGATGAATTCGGTATTTTGAGGTTCAGGATCGGAGGAAAAATCGATTTTATCTCTCTATCAAGTATCATGATGTAGAGGTATTTGTGCAAAATGAATCAGGCGCCTTGCTCAAGCAATGATTCTCCATGCTTTCCGAGCTTTTTCAGCAGGGTGGCCAGCGCCGATCGTTCCGCTGCGGAGAACGGTTCGAACACCGCCTCTAACCGGTCTGCGTGTACCTTGAAAACCCGCCGGATCAATGTTCGACCTGGCGTCGTGAGCGTTACGTAGGTGACGCGACGATCGTTCGGACAGGCCTGCCGGCGGACGAGTTGCTTTTCCTCGAGCCGGTCGATCGCGGTGGTAATCGAACCACTGGTGAGCAGCACTTGCCGTCCGATCGTATTGACCGGCAGGGGCCCTTTATGCAGGAGGATTTCCAGGACGGCGAAATCCGACAGACCGAGTCCAGAATCGGCTATGCTTCGGGCGTCGACTTGAGCGAGGGCTCGATAGGCTTTCATCAGAATCAGCCAAACATGAATACCGGAAGTGTTGATCGGGCCGGCCTCAGCGTCGCTCACGACGTTATCTTTATATCAAGATATTTTGCACGCAAGGTCTTTTTACGATTCGATCTCAGGATTGATGTGAACCCGAATGACCTCGGGTAGCGAGGTGTGTATCGCCCGCTCCAGGCCAGCCATCAGCTCATGGGTCTGCGCCAGAGAGGTGGTCCCCTTAAAGGTCTTCTCCAGCGTTAGAACCAATCCTTCGTCCGTCACGAGCACATCCTGAACTCTGACATTCCGGGCTTCAGGCAGGTTCGAAAGAGCCTCCTCGACGCGACGTGTTGACGGCTGGTGTCGCACCGCCGGCTTCGGTTCGTCGCTCCGTGGTTCCAGATGCACCGTCACAAGGACCGTTCCCGGCAGCTCTTTCATGATGGCGGCTTCCAGCGTCTCCGAGTGTCTGTGCGCCTCGGCCAAGGTCAGACTGTCCGGAAGCTCCAGGTCGAGCTCAATACGAGTCTCCTTCGCAACCAGGTAAATGTTCAGGTTATGCACTCGCAAACCGAGTCGATCCGCAATCGCACGAACGCCTGCCGCCCGGGGTTCATCCGGCGTAGTTGCGGGTTCTACATGCACAATCGCCTCGGCGTTTCCCAATTCTGCAGTGAGTTCCTTCTCGACGACCTCACTGAGTTGATGCGCGGACTCCAGGGAAGCACCTCGGCCGGTGCCGAGTTTTACTTCGATGAAAGGCCGATTCCCGACAAAACGAGTGCGAATCATGACGGTCCCGCTGACGACACCGTCGACCGATTCCACCCGCTTCCTCAAGCGGTCCGTGAGACCGATCGGGACATCGTCCATGAGGGCTCGCACGGCCCTCGATCCCAGATTCCAAACGGACCGGAACGCGATTGCAGCAACGAGCAGAGCCGCGACGGCATCGGCGCGTGTAACCAACCACTCCGGCAGATGCAGCGGATGGCGGAGTGCGATGACAGCCAGGCCGACAAGTACTGAAATCGCGCCGAGCATGTCGTTGGCGAAATGCTCGGCGTCAGAAGCCAGGGCGCTGCTTGCATGGCTGGCCGCGGCTCTTCGCAAAGCGCGCGCCCGAAAATAGTCGACCACCACCGAGACGATCAGGACGCCGAACGCCCAGACGCTGACTGCCGGAGCTCTGGGATGAATAAAAATTGTCTCAAACGCGTGGTATAGAATCAGCGCCCCGGTGCCGGCCAGCAAAGTCATTCCTGCTAGCGCGCCGAGCTGCTCAGCGCGTTCGTGACCGTAGGGGTGGTTGCTGTCTGGTGGTACCGCTGCGACCCGAACGACCAGAAGCGTGATCAGGGTGGAGATCAGATCCAGCAGTGAATGGGCCGCCTCAGCTAAAAGACCCAGACTGCCGGACAACCAGCCAACCAGAAGCTTAAGAGCAGCCAAGCTGCCGCTGGCCACAACCGATACGGTGGTGATCGCTTCTTTAGAATCGGTGTCTGAATCACTTCCCACCGCACCATTTGAGTCCTACGATCGCTGAATTCCAAGCTCTTGATTGAATTTTGTCCGAGAGCGGAAGAAAATAGTTCATCCGTTCGAAGAGTGCCCCAGTCGCCAACGCCCACCATGGAGGCTGACACGCTCCGCAGCCAGGGCGCTTGACTCGTACGCGGATCCCGTTTATTGATCGATCAGTCAAACATGGGGCGTAACTTTCTGTCCTCGAAGAGGATCCAGGCCGGTGCAAAAAAGACTCCGACGGCTGTGCTTCGAGCGGCGGAACGAGTCTTCGCAAAACAGGGTTTCGCGGGAACTTCGATGCGAGATATTTCCCGGGCTTCTGGTGTTTCTCAGCCGCTCATCCATCATTACTTCAGGACAAAGCGCGATCTCTACAACGAAATCAAACGGCAGATGATCCGCCGCTTTGATGCTTATTGGACTGACACCGTGAGGGAATTGGCGAATGATGAATGTGTTCCGGGTGCCGTGCTCAGGCGGATTTTCGAATTCATGAAAGATAACCCGACTGTTCTGCGAGTCGGGGCCTGGTCTCAACTGGAAGGTGATAACGCACCGTGGCCAGGGGAATTAGAGGCTTTGGACCGGGTATCGTGCGTCTTTTCCGCCGCCCAGGCTGATGGCAGCATGCGATCGAATCTGAACCCGACGCTGCTGACAATTTTGGTCGAGGGATTCATGTTTTCCTGGTGGGAATACCGGGACAACTATGTGCGTCTGTATGAAGGAATGCCCGAAAGCGAAAATCTGGATGAGAAAGTTTTGGAGGTTATGACCGAAGTATTCCTACGGGGGACGTTGGCGGCGAGTCGCCGTTCGAGCGCACCGAAGTCCCGTTTAGTCGCTGGTAGAAAAAAGAGCCTCGGTGGGTCCGTTGAACCAGAGAAGGAAAGCTCGCAGACATCCGCATGATGCATAATCCAAATATGGACGCGACGCCGATCCGTACTATCCCGGTTACGTATCGCTTGAGCGACGCGATATCGAAGGGGGTAGACTGGCTGCTGGATCGGCAGCAAGCGGAAGGATTCTGGGTGGGAATGCTGGAATCGAACTCCTGCATGGAAGCTCAATGGATTCTTGCGATGTATTTTCTGGGCATCGAAGACAAAAAAAAGCTGGCTGGAATGGTGGCTTCCATCCTCAACGAGCAACGTGCCGACGGGTCTTGGGAGGTCTACCACAATGCTCCGGCGGGCGATATTAATACGACCGTCGAATGTTACGCAGCGCTCCGATGCATCGGCTATCCGCCCGACGCCGAGGTGCTTTGCCGAGCCCGGGAATGGATTTTTGCGCGAGGCGGATTGAGTCAGACGCGCGTATTTACGCGCTACTGGCTTGCGTTGATCGGAGAATGGCCGTGGCAAGCGACGCCTACGCTGCCACCGGAATTGATCTGCACGCCGCTCTGGTTTCCATTCAACATTTATCACTTCGCTTCGTGGGCGCGTGCGACCATCATTCCCTTAAGCGTTTTATCGGCCCGCCGGCCGGTCAAACCGCTGCCCGCCGGCGCGAGACTCGATGAGCTGTTTCTCCAGGAGAGAGACAATTTTGATTATCGCCTGACGCCCAAAAGACGGTTTTTTTCCTGGGAAAGCTTCTTTTTGATGGCAGACCGGCTTTTGAGTCGATATGTCGAATTTCCGATTCAACCGGGCAGGGAACTAGCTATTCGTCTTTGTATTGAGTGGGTCATCAAACATCAGGATGCGGACGGGGCCTGGGGCGGCATTCAACCGCCCTGGATCTACTCCCTGATGGCGCTTCACACTGAGGGGTACGGGATAAATCATCCTGTCGTCGCGAACGGTATCAAAGCGCTCGACGCCCATTGGTCTTACGAGCGGGATGGCGGACTTTACATTCAGGCGAGTGAATCTCCGGTCTGGGACACTGTGCTGACCCTTCAGGCGCTGTTGGATAGCGGACGATCGCCAGCCGACTGCGAGTCGATGACGCGAGCGATCGCTTGGATTGTGGAGAAGCAGGTGACGGCACCAGGGGATTGGCAAGTGAAGGTATCCTCGGTCCTGCCCGGTGGGTGGTCTTTTGAACGGGCGAACGATTCTTACCCGGATATCGACGACACCGCGGTCGCAATTCTGGTCCTGGCTCGGGCCCGAAGAGCGCATAGCGATCCGACTGCGATCGACTATGCGATGCAACGCGCGGTACTTTGGATCCTCGCGCTCCAGTCTTCAAACGGAGGCTGGGCCTCCTTTGATCGGGACAACACGAATTCGCTGCTGACAAAGTTGCCATTCTGCGATTTTGGCGAAGTACTTGACCCGCCGACGGTCGATGTCACCGCTCACGTAGTGGAAGCCCTGGCTCATTTGGGTTGGACCGTTCAGGACAGAGCGATTGCGCGGGCCTTGGCTTTTATTAAATATCAGCAGGAAAAAGATGGCAGTTGGTTCGGGCGCTGGGGTGTAAACCACATTTACGGTACCGCGGCGGTATTGCCGGCTCTTGCCGCCATCGGAGAGGATCTCTCGGCAAAGTACGTCTGCTTGGCCGGCAACTGGATCGCTGATCACCAGAACGCGGACGGCGGGTGGGGCGAAACGCCCGCCTCCTATGTGGATGATTCTCTGCGCGGAGTGGGAGACAGCACGGCTTCCCAGACCGCATGGGCTTTGATGGCGCTTCTGGCGATTCCGACTTCTCGCTACGATCTATCTATCCAGGCGGGAATCGAATATCTCTTGTCCATGCAGTACGACGGGACTTGGCACGAACCTCAGTATACGGGCACTGGATTTCCCGGGTACGGATTCGGCTCTCGGCTCCGCGGCGAGTCGCACGATCGAACCGTTTCGATTCAACAGGGTCTTGAGGTGGGCAGGGGATTCATGATCAACTACAATCTGTACCGGCATTACTTCCCGCTCATGGCCCTGAGCCGAGCCCGTTCCAGAATCGAGGCCCGCGGACGAGATGCCATCGCGGAACTGGTCGCTTCGACGCAGATGCGTGCTCTCGAAGTGGGTTTTGTCAAGAACCTGCCGGCTGAGGATCCACGACGCGGACGCTACCGCGGCAGAATCGTCGCACGCCGTTTGATTCGAAAGACCGCGAAGCTTTTGTCTCACCGATCCCAAAAAATATGAGAATTCTTTTCTTTCGATTGCTCGTCGTTGCCGGATCCGTCCTCGTTCTTAGTTTGTCTGCATGCGCTAGCAACAACGGATCACTTCAAAGCAGGATTGAACGCAAGGTCGAGAATCCTGAAAGTGGGAATGTGCAGATCGGCACCGCACATTACAATTCCTACTCCAAAGGCTTCGAACCACCATGGCCATTCGGCCCTTACTCGGACTGAGTTTAGCCCTCCGAAATGGGTTCCTGCTTCAGGGGACCGAGAAAACCAGCTTCCCTTGAATACCGCCGGCTTCGAGCATCTCATGACCCCGCCGGATGGTCTCCACGGAGAGTTCGCCGACATGTTGCACTCCCACCGGCCATAGTCTCTGGGCTTCGTACAGGAACGTTAATTCATGGAGTTGCTGTGTGTACCCGGGCCAAGTGTCTCTCGAACCGAATAGGCATTTTGCTCCAAGCAAATGGAAATGGAGAGAGGCCGACTTGCGGAAAAGCGGGCTGGACCTCCCGTGCCACACCGGCACCGTAAACGGGTCAACCTCTGAGACCGTGGAGACGATGTCACCGTCGAAGTCCACCAGTTCGAAACAAAGGCGCTTCATCTCCCCACCGACGAAATCCAGCGTCTTATCAAAAAAAGCGCCGCCGTTTGCCGCGATCGCCTCCTCGGTCAACTGTTTCAGTCCTTTGCCCCGGTAATCAATCACCTGTTCGGGACTCAACCGCAGTTGATCCACGATGAACCTGGTGCTGGCTTCCCGGCCGGATGTCGTCACAATTTTCTCCACACCGATCATTTGCAGAATCTGGATTGCCGCCGAACCGAGTCCTCCGGCACCACCCGCAACAAACACCGAATCGTTCGGAGTCGGTTTTGCTTTGAGGCGTATAGATTGATTTGCGGTTAAACCGGTCACAGGGACAGAAGCGGCTTCTTCCAACGACAATACTCGAGGTCTAACCGTCACAAATTCGTGTGGTACGCTGACATATTCCGCATAAGCTCCGTTACTGCATGGACCGCCCAGGTAGGCCCAGACTTCATCGCCAACTCGCAACCGGCTGACGCCGCTCCCCACCTCTTCCACGACACCGGCCGCATCATGACCAAGCACAGTCGGAAGACTGCCTCCAAAACTGCCCTGCCGGATTTTATAGTCAACCGGATTAAATGAGCCGGCTCGAATCCGCATCAACACTTCATCCGCACGCGGCCGCGGAATATCTCTCTGGTCCTCGAAAAATTTTTGGGGCGCTCCGAATTCGTTGATCGCGATGACTTTCATGTTCCGTATGAAAGGAGATTAACCTAGGCGGAAGAGGCGAAGATGACAAAAGATCTCTTTCGCTCCCCGATACCTGCTGGAAGAACATTTTTCTTGGCAACCCGAAAAATCTGTCCAGAATGGCAACGTTTGCGTGGTTCCCCCCTTTACCGGGACGCGTCGAGCTGTCCTTGTTCCGAAATGTAAACCTATTGTACACCGTTGAACCAACACGGGTGCTAACGAAGAATCAAACTCATATCAGCCCAGGGTTTCAACCCTGATCATTATACACAACGCATCGAAAGAGGAGGTGCAGGAATTGGGCCTAGGCTTGTACGGTGATCGCGCGGGAGGGTTGTGGGCGGAGCCAGAGGGCCGGATCACTAAGGGCGGCTGGCGCAATGTGAAAAGCTGGCCCCGCGGAAAAAGGGGCACCTGAGTTGGCCACTGAGCCAGTTTCGGGCTGGTTGGCTACTCTGAGAAGCAGAAGCGGGAAAATTTTTGCTAACTAACTTTAGAGCGCCATTGCCGGGTTTGCTAGCCGCTTGCTGCGCGCAGATGGGCCGTATACTGCAGCAGAGAGCAAAATCCTGGACCCGGCTTAGTCCGATCCAGAGTGTCTGTGGTCCGGGGTGCCCATCGCGTTTGCGTCCCAGGAAGCCACCGAAGGAAGCGACCATCCTGATCATTTCGTTGAGCGTTGGAGGGCTCTGCGGTGGACTGCCTCCTTTGATGATCACCCAGGTGGACTGCCATTCGTCGTTCGACAGAAGCAAGACCGTGATGATCAAATAACCGGAAGAATGTCGACTTCCGTGATTGCCGCAGTAGAGATCCAGCTTGCCGCCAGATCAGCATTCAGCGCAACCAGTGAGTGGCGAATCGCTGCATCGGTTGCGCGGTGCGTTTCGGAGTCTGGATTGTATTCACCTAGAATGATCAGGTCACGCCGCATTTGCTGATCCTGGCAAAACGCCCAAAAAGAGGCCACAAG
This sequence comes from uncultured Verrucomicrobiae bacterium, assembly GCA_963782115.1. Classification (GTDB taxonomy): domain Bacteria; phylum Verrucomicrobiota; class Verrucomicrobiia; order Chthoniobacterales; family JAFAMB01; genus JAFAMB01. The sequence goes on along the minus strand of CAWAIK010000021.1, from coordinate 248,341 downwards.
ATTGATAAGGAAATCGTTGCCACAGAACTAAAGTTGTGCGCTTGGCCCGGGTTATTTTCGTGAACTTTGCGAACCGTTAAGGTACCCTCTAACTCTCGCACTCTCTAATCGCCTTCTCAACGAATCTAGGTTCTTATGTCCACCGCCACACCCGACTTCCGCAACCGCGACTTTTTGCTGGGCCATGTCCAGCATACCATGGGGTTCTATCACCCTCGTGCCGTCGATCCTCGAGGGGGGTTTTACCATTATTTCAAAGATGACGGGACTATCTATGACACCGTTACGCGCCACTTGGTCAGCAGTACCCGGTTTGTGTTTAACTATTCGATGGCCTATCAACACTTTCACGGACAGGAGTACCTTGAGGGGGTGAAACACGGCGCAGCGTTCGTTCGCAACGTGCATCGCAATCCAGCCACCGGCGGCTATGCGTGGGTACTGAAGTTCCTGGATGGCAAAGCCGAGATCGAAGATGCCACCAACCATTGCTATGGACTGGCCTTTGTTCTTCTCGCCTACTGCTACGCCCTCCGTGCAGGTTTGGGCGAGGGGAAGGAACACGTCAAAGAGACGTTCGATCTCATGGAACAGCGCTTTTGGTCAAAGGAACACGGGCTGTACGCGGATGAGGCGACCGGCGATTGGAAAACGTTGTCTCCCTACCGGGGCCAGAACGCTAACATGCATGGCTGTGAAGCCTTGATCGCCGCGTTCGAAGCAACAGGAGAGCGTCGCTACCTGGAGCGCGCCCATCTCATCGCTCGCAATATCACCCTGCGTCAGGCACAACTCGCCGGCGGGCTTGTCTGGGAACATTACCATTCCGACTGGTCCGTGGATTGGGAATATAATCGCGATGACAAAACCAACATTTTTCGGCCTTGGGGCTATCAGTCGGGCCATCTCACCGAATGGGCGAAGCTGCTTCTAATCCTGGAACGTCACAAAGATCATCTTGAAGGCGATACGGGCTGGTTAGTGATTCGCGCTCGCGAGCTATTCTCAGCCGCGATGGCCAAAGCTTGGGATGATCAATACGGAGGCATATATTATGGTTTCGCTCCTGACGGCGCCATCTGCGATAGCGACAAATATTTCTGGGTCCAGGCCGAGTCACTTGCCGCCGCGGCGCTGCTTGCTGCCGGTACTGGGGAACAACAGTACTGGGATTGGTACGAACGCATTTGGTCTTACAGTTGGGAACACTTCGTGGACCATCGGTACGGCGCCTGGTTCCGAATTCTGAAGCGGAACAATCTCCGGTACAGCGATGAAAAGAGCCCGGCCGGCAAGGTCGATTATCACACCATGGGCGCCTGCTACGAGGTGCTCAACGTTCTTCGCTGAATTAGCCAATCTCGGAGCGCCAGGTTGGTAATGAGTGACGCCTGAACATCCAAGGAATTTAGATGCCAAACGAACTGCGCACCGCGTTGCCAACGGACAAAGAGCGAAAGGCTGCAGGCCGCGCGCTGCGAGACCAGGTGAAGCGCGGCGATCTGGGGCACTGGAGACCTAAAGAGGACAGGCCCGACCCGATCGATCTCATCGAGGAGGCGCACTCGGGGCGCCTGGAACGCTTGATTCCCGTACGAGTCGGCCGGATGGTGGCGTCCCCGTATGCCTTTCTGCGCGGTTCGGCCTCCCTGATGGCAGAGGACTTTGCGAGCATGCCCAGAACCGGGATGGCGCCGGTGATTTGTGGCGACGCACACCTGGGCAACTTCGGCTTTTACGCCTCACCGGAACGCGACCTGGTCTTCGATCTCAACGACTTCGACGAGGCACACCCAGGTCCATGGGAATGGGACTTATGGCGGCTGACTACGAGCATTTGGGTGGCCGGCCGGCAGAATGGTCTGGCCGAAGCGACCTGCGAAGACGCCACGCTCTGGTGCGCGGCGGCGTACCGCCGCCAGATTGTCCGGCTCGCCGGTCAGCCGCTGCTGGCCCGCTCGTTCGACCGGATGGACATCGACAGGATGCGCCACGAGATGGCGGACTGGTCGCTGCGAGCGGAGATCGAGCGATCGGCGAACGTGGCACGCCTGCGGACCAGCGACCGTGCGCTACCCAAGCTCACCCGCGAGCATGATGGTGTGCGCCACATCGTCGACCAACCACCGGTCGTGATGCACGGGTCCGATGAGGAGAAGGAACGCTTCATCGACGGGTTAGAGGCGTATCTGAATACTTTGCCGCCGCACTGGCGCCGGGTGCTTAGCTCGTATGTGGTGGTCGACCTGGCCCATAAGGTGGTGGGCGTGGGCAGTGTGGGACTGCGAGCGTTCGTCGCGCTGCTGCAAGGCAACGGTGCACACGACACCCTCTTCCTCCAGTTGAAACAGGCCAGGAGATCGTGCGTGGCATCGTTCGTGCACGGGGACACCGCGTGGCACACGCATCAGGGGCAGCGGGTCGTAGAATACCAGCAAACCCTGCAAACCGTCAGCGACCCCCTGCTAGGCTGGACCACAGTGGACAACCGCGACTACTATGTCCGCCAGTTCCGCGACATGAAGGGCGCAGTTACCGTGGAAAGCATGGACGGCTCCGCACTCATGGACTACGGTCGCATCTGCGGCGCCCTCCTCGCAAAGGGCCACGCCCGTTCAACGGGCGCCACAATGCTGTCCGGCTATCTCGGCAAGGGAGACGTTGCCGACCGGGCATTCGCGCGCTTCGCACGCGCCTACGCAGACCAAACGGAAGCCGACCACCGGGCGCTCCAGCAGGCCGTCAAGTCCGGGCGATTACCCGCAGAGCACGGGATCTAGTGCACCGTCTCGCATATAATGGTGATGTCGCCGCAGGTCAGTTGGCTGTTTTTCAAGGCGCGAGCGAAGCGCCCATATCTGAGTCATACGGGTCGAGCGAGCAACGCGGAAAAACAGCCAACCGGCCGCGGCCCGGAGGGTTGCGTTGAAAATGGGCCGGCGGCCGCGTTGCTCGTCGGTTACGTCCCGCACCAGTTTTTGATAACCGCCGGGGAAAACCGGAGCGGCACAATCGCAAAAACTGGTGCGGGATGCGCCCTCCTCGCGCCTTGCCGACGACCCATTTTGAACGCAACGCCATCACCATTATATGCGAGACGGTGCACTAGCCAACGGTGCATCTTCTCGGTCGATCCCTCAATCGTCCCTCTCCCTTTCCCAGATCGTTATCGTTATCGCTGTCGTGCTCGTCCTCGATTCGATTTCCTTCCAGCGCCAGCAACGCAGGCACGCGGTACTGCCGAGTAGGGTTTCCCGGATTTTACGGCGCTGTTTTGGCCGGCAACGGTCAAAGATCGATAACGACGACGAAGGACGATAACGAGAGCGATAGCCGAGAAGAGAGACACTAAAACGGTGTAAATATGACTTATCGAGCGCTCACAAAAGGCTTATGATGCATCACTTTCTCCTCCCCCCTTTTTGGACGGCGGATCTCCTCGCTTCGAGGGAGAGAGGGGAATCGCCAGGAGGCTTGCATGTTACACAAGGCGCAAGAAGAAAACGCAGAAATCACCAAAAAGGTATTGGAGCGGGTTCCAACCAGGGAGGCGAAGGGAAAAATCCAGGCCGAAACGTTCATCCGCCAGTATTTCAGCCAGGTTGATCCAGTAGACCTCGCGGAACGCTCTATCGACGATCTCTGCGGCGCTGCGCTGGCGCACCTCGATTTCATGCGGGAGTTCAAATCCGGTGGTCCCAAACTGCGCGTTTACAATCCGCAGAGGCAAAAAGACGGATGGGAATCCACGCACACGGTCATCGAGATCGTCAATGACGACATGCCGTTCCTGGTGGACTCGGTGACGATGGAGGTCAACCGCCAAGGACTAACTCTGCATCTCATCATTCAGCCGGTCATGAAGACGAAACGGGACGCGGAGGGCGGCCTGAGTGAAATTCTGCCCCGCGAAGCCGGCAAAAGCGGTGCTTCCGAGTCGGTTATGCATGTGGAAGTTGACCGGCAAACCGATCCTCAAAAGCTGGTTGAATTGGAAGGAGGAATTCTGCGCATTCTCGGCGACGTGCGCAAGGCGGTTGAGGATTATCCGAAGATAAGGGAGAACATGAATCGTTTGACCGCCACCGGCAGCGAGCTCTGTCCGGAGGCGCTCGATCCCGAAACGATTGACGAGGACAGGGCTTTATTGGCCTGGCTCGCAGACGGCCATTTTATCTTTTTGGGTTATCGCAACTACGATCTGGTCAAAGAAGGTGACGAAGACGTTTTGCATGTCGTGCCGGGTTCCGGCCTCGGTATATTGCGGGAGTCAATCCAGACCAAGGTTTCGAAAAGCTTCGCCACGGTCACTCCGGAAGTAAGGAAGCTCGCGCGTGCTCCCGAACTGCTCGTGCTGACCAAGGCGAATTCGCGGGCCACGGTGCACCGCCCCGGATATCTTGATTACGTGGGTGTGAAGCGTTTCGACGCGACGGGCCGGGTTTTAGGCGAGCATCGATTTCTGGGGCTTTTTACTTCCACCGCCTATAACTCAAATCCAGCCGAGATCCCGCTGCTGCGCCGTAAGGTGAGAAACATCGTGATGCGCGCAGGGTTCGATCCAAATGGTCACATGGGAAAGGCGCTGGTCACGATTCTGGCAGAGTACCCGCGCGATGAGCTTTTCCAGATATCCGAAGATGACCTTTTTGAAAATGCCATGGGAATCCTGCGCCTGGGCGAACGCCAGCGGACCCGGCTTTTCGTGCAGCGCGACGTTTACGGCCGCTTCCTTTCATGCCTGATTTATGTGCCGCGTGAAAACTTCGACACTGATTTGGCCGAGCGAATGCAGCGGATCCTAATGCGGGCGTTCAACGGCATCAGCTCAGAGTTTACGGTGCATCTATCCGAGTCGGTCTTAGCGCGGGTGCTCATCATCGTTCGAACCAAGCCGGGAAGCGTCCCTGAATTCGACGCTCGCGAGATCGAGAAAGAGATTGTCAAGGCGGCGCGTCGCTGGCAGGACGACCTGCACGACGTGCTCATCGCCCGCTTCGGCGAAGAGCGCGGCAACCAGCTGTATCATCGTTTCGGACACGCCTTCCCCGCCGGCTACTCTGAAGACTGTTCGGTCGCCGAAGCTGTCACCGACGCTGCGATCATGGACACCGTCGGGGCAGGGAAAAAACTCGCGATGAATCTTTACGCTGGCGATCGAGCGAGCGCCACTCCGTTGCGCCTGAAAGCCTTCCACTCAGGTGAACCTATCCCCCTGTCCTCAAGCCTGCCCATGCTCGAGCACATGGGTGTGAAAGTGCTTGAAGAGCTCAACTACAAGATTGAGCCCAACGGAACCCCGCCGGTCTATGTGCACGATTTCGGCATGAGCCACCCAGACGACATCAAGTTCGAGATTAGCCAGGTGAAAAGCGGGTTCGAGCAAGCGTTCGCGCGTGCGTGGCGCGGCGAAATTGAAAATGACGACTTCAATCGGTTGGTGTTGCGAGCAAATCTCGTCTGGCGCGAAGTCACGATTTTGCGCGCTTACTGTAAATACCTACGGCAGACCGGGCTCACTTTCAGTCAGGCGTATATGGAACAGGCGCTGTGTGGCAACCCGGCAATCGCCAAGAAGCTGGTCGAACTCTTTGTTGCGCGTTTCGATCCCGCGAATACCGTCAAAGCCGAAGTCAAAACATCGGCATTGACGGTTGAAATCGAAAAAGCGCTCGACGCGGTCGAAAACCTGGACGAAGACCGCATCCTGCGGCGTTTCCTCGCCGTAATCCAAGCGACGCTCCGCACCAATTACTTCCAGAAAGCCGCCGACGGGGTGCCCAAGCCTTACCTTTCCTTCAAGTTCAATCCGGCACTGGTGCCGGGATTGCCTGAGCCAAAACCGACGTTCGAAATCTTCGTTTACTCGCCCCGCGTCGAGGGCGTGCATTTAAGAGGCGGCAAGGTGGCGCGCGGAGGATTGCGCTGGTCCGACCGGATGGAAGACTTCCGAACCGAAGTCCTCGGCCTCATGAAAGCGCAGATGGTCAAAAACACCGTGATTGTCCCAGTTGGCTCGAAGGGCGGATTCGTGGTGAAGCAGCCTCCCCCTGACCGCGAAGCCTTCATGAGAGAAGGGATCGAGTGCTACCAGACTTTCCTGCGGGGGCTGCTGGATTTGACCGACAACCTGGTCATGGGCGAAGTTGTTCCGCCAAAAGACGTAGTGCGTCACGACGTCGACGATCCTTACCTGGTGGTTGCTGCGGACAAGGGCACCGCGACGTTCTCCGATATAGCGAATGGCGTTTCAAAGGAGTACGGCTTCTGGCTGGATGATGCGTTTGCCTCGGGCGGCTCCGTCGGTTACGACCACAAGAAGATGGGGATTACTGCGCGCGGCGCGTGGGAATCGGTCAAGCGACACTTCCGCAAACTGGGTGTCAACACCCAGACCACCGATTTCACGGTGGTTGGGATCGGCGACATGTCTGGCGACGTGTTCGGAAACGGCATGCTGCTCTCCCGGCACATCAAACTCCTCGGCGCTTTCGATCACCGCCACGTTTTTCTCGATCCCGATCCTGATCCGGAAGCAAGTTTTCAGGAACGGGAGCGGTTATTCAACCTCCCGCGTTCTTCATGGGCGGATTATGATCTCAAGCTGATATCAACAGGCGGCGGTATATACTCGCGGAGTGCCAAATCGGTTAGGTTGGCCCCTGAAGTAAAGCAAGTCCTCGGAATTGACGCCAATACACTTACCCCGACCGATTTGATCCGCGCGCTCCTCAAGGCGCCGGTTGATCTGCTCTATAACGGCGGAATCGGCACCTATGTGAAGGCAACTAATCAAACGCACACCGAGGTAGGCGATCGCGCCAACGATGCAATCAGGGTGAATGGAGGGGAACTCCGCTGCAAGGTAGTTGCGGAAGGCGGAAATCTCGGTCTCACCCAGCTCGGGCGCATCGAATACGCGCTGAGCGGCGGCAAGATCAATACCGACGCGATTGACAATTCCGCCGGTGTTGACTGTTCGGACCACGAGGTCAACATCAAGATATTGCTCAATTCAGTAGTCGCCGAAGGGAGCATGAGCGGAGAGCAGCGCAACAAGCTGCTGGGAGAAATGACCGACGAAGTCGGAGGGCTGGTTCTGCGCGACAACTATTTTCAGACGCAGTCGTTGAGCGTCCGTGAAAAGATGCCGCTTGACCCCCAAATGCGTTTCATCAAACACCTGGAAAAGGCCGGCAAGCTCCACCGAGCGATCGAATTTCTGCCCTCCGACGAGGAATTGGCTGCGCGCAAGGCGGCGAAGATCGGCCTCACTTCGCCGGAACGTGCGGTATTGCTCGGCTACAGCAAGATCATGCTCTACGACGAGCTGCTCGCGTCCAGAGTGCCGAATGATCCTTACATTTCCACTGCGCTGCTCCGCTATTTTCCTGCGCCGCTTCGTGAGCGCTTTCGCGAGCAAATGGAGCGCCACCCGCTCAGGCGTGAGATTATCGCGACGCACATTACCAACGAGATGATCAACCGGGTGGGCAGCACCTACGTCCACCGCATGCAGGAGGAAACCGGGGCAAGGTCCCCGGATGTAGTGCGCGCCTATCTGCTCACGCGCGAGATATTCGACTTTGTGTCCTTCTGGCAGGCGCTCGAAGCACTCGACAACAGAGTACCGGATGCTGTGCAGTCCGACATGCTAATCGACTCGGAGAAATTGATCACGCGCTCAACCGTGTGGTTTCTGCGCTATAGGAATTTGAAAGATGACATCGCCAAAACCGTTGAGCATTTTGCCTCCGGCGTCAAAGCCATCGTAGCGGATCTCCATAAATTCTTGCCTTCGAAGGAAAGCGTTAGCCTGGCGTTGGCAGCGGAGCGCCTGTCGCAAAGCAACGTTCCAGAAGATCTGGCCAAGCGGCTGGTAAACTTCGAACCGCTTTACTCATCACTCGATATCGTCGAGATCGCGATTGAAACAAAGCGCAGCGTCCAGGAAGTGGCCGGTGCGTACTTTATTGTGGGCGGGAGACTTAATCTTTCGTGGCTGCGCAAGCAAATCGACGGCTTGCCTGCCGAATCGCACTGGCAGACCCTGGCAATAACGGGGCTCAGAGAGGATGTCTTCCGCCTGCAAAGAGAGCTTACCAGCCTTATTTTGAAACTCAGCCCCGAAGTGACAGTGCCGGACGCACTTGTCGACCAGTGGGAAGCGCAAAACAAAAGCGAATTGGAACGCAGCCGGCAGTTGCTCGCCGACCTCTTGTCCGCGGGCAAGCTAGATCTTTCGATGCTCTCCGTCGCCCTGCGGGAGCTGAAAAATCTGGTTTATTAATCACTTCTAAATCCTGTGCGAACGCCCAGAGTGTTAGTCTTTGTGGATGAATCCAATGTCGTCGGCTCAGTGCGAGCACTCGGTCGAAAACTAGACTGGCTGAAGCTCCGCGACCACCTGGCAAGTGCCGATCGGGGACGGGAGTTAATCGAGATGGTGATCTACGCTGGTTTACCTCCTCCAATACCGGAGTGGCAAACCGAACGAGATAAAAAGAACAAGTTCCTGCATTGGCTTCGCTCCAACGGATTCCTCGTGGTGGTGAAAGATGGCTCGCCAGGGGATGGTAAGCATTACAAAGCGAACGTCGACGTCTTGATGGCGATCGACGCCGTCGAGCTTTCCGTCGGGATGCGTCCCGATGTCGTCGTTCTCGTGACGGGCGATGCGGATTTTGCACACCTGGCGCTGCAGCTACGGCGGCGTGGAATTCGGGTGGAAGTGGCCGCTACCGCTCAAACGCTGGGCACTGGACTGAAGGGCGCAGCAAACGAGGTGATCGATCTGGTTTCTCTGTTTGAAACCTTTGAGCCAATGAAACCGGGCGACTAAGTTCTTACCCGTGTACCTTGTTAGGCATGGCCATGGAAAGGAGAATCGAAGATGGCTAAGGTGGTCATCCTCGGCGCTGGGGTGATGGGTTCGGCGATGGCGGTAGTGGCCGGCGATCAGGGCCACATGGTCCGCCTGGTTGGTACGCACCTCGACGAAGGGATCATACGCTCGGTCGCAGAGACGAGGCTACATCCGAAGCTCGGGGTGATGCTGAGCTCGACCCTGATGGCGTATCCGTGCGATGGCTTTGACCAAGCGATGAGGGGCGGTGCCGATCTATTGATTTTGGGAGTGTCCTCAGCCGGCGTAGGCTGGGCGATCGACCGGATTGCCGAGGTCATCGGCGGTGCGCTGCCCGTCCTAATGATCACCAAGGGTCTTCTGCCGAAGGACGGATCGATCGAGGTATTGCCCGTCCTGGTAGCCCGAGAGGTCGAGGCGCGGACCGGTGTGCGGCTATCCGTTATGGCGGTCGGCGGCCCCTGCATTGCGGGCGAACTGGCGGCAAAACGTGACACCAGCGTCGTAATCACCGGACACAACCGCCACCTTCTCGACCGCACCATCGGTTTTCTAGACGCGCCTTACTATCACCCGCGCGCGTCGGAAGACGTGGTCGGAGTAGAGGTGTGCGCAGCCTTCAAGAACCTTTATGCGATCGGCGTCGGGTCAGCAAACGGTATGCTCGAACGCATAGGCAAAGCACCAAACGGAGCCCTCATGCATAACGTCGCCGCCGGTCTTTTCGCTCAGGCACTAACCGAGCTATCGATTCTTGTGGCTTATCTCGGCGGGGACCAGGCGAGCGTGGCCGGACTGCCGGGGACGGGAGACCTTTACGTGACTTGTCAAGCGGGTCGCAACTGCCGAATGGGGCGACTGCTTGGCCTCGGACTAACCTATTCTCGCGCTAAGGCGGATCATATGGCAGCCGACACCGTCGAGGGCGCCGATCTCGCTCTCGCCCTTGGACCCACGCTTGATGCCATGATGGCGACAGGATCGCTACCAAGTAAGCACATGCCGCTCACACGGGCGATCATCGATGCAATTTGTCGGGACCAGCCGCTCGATCCGTCGTGGCAGAGCCGCTGCGGTACAAAGTAAGGTCTAGATCTAGCAAATTGCGACAGGGGAGCAGCTCAGGCAGAGACTGTCTCGGCGACGATGCCTGGCGAGAATGCTATCGCAGGGTAACGCGTGCGATAGAACTCCCCTTTGAACCGCCGCAGGAGCCACGCGAGATGCGGCGTCTGCTGAAAACTGCGGATCAGGTAGGCGCGGCCAATCGCTCCGCAGCCATGCTCCCGCACCAACCGCTCCACAAACGCCGGGCTGATGGCTTGATTTTCGATCAGCGCGCGGACGGTTTCGGCTTCGTCATCGGTGAGGGAGTCCTCTTGCTTTCGCAATGTGAGCGGAGCTGATTGAAACTGAGCATGTATTCTTCGCCTTCGTCGGGGTTGAAGAACGCGCCGATGCCATCGCGGTGTTTGAGGAAGGCATCAGGAAACTTGAGTCTTGGCCACGGGTTGCGTAGACCGCGGCGCCTCATCACATCCGTGACCATCCCCTCGGCTCGTTTCTCGAATAATGCGCGCATCCGCTTTTGTGCGGCAGCCGCCAATGAGAGGCCGTCGGAAAAGACCACGAGATCGTCGCCGTGATGCGCGACAAAATGCTTGTGATGCTCTCGCGCGGTTTCGCTCACAGGCTTGCGCAAGAAAGCCACCGCCCCCGCCTCTGTCGCCCGTCTTCGCTGGCATATTCATATCCTCTCGATGTGGAGGCTCAGTCCTGTTGACTACTATCGGAGTAGTCGCTGATGTTATGTTCCAATGCAGCCCCCACTGTTCCTGCGGGTGGCAAAAGTCTGCGGAGGGGTTGCCCGTTCTTCCTGAAGAACGGATCAATAAAGTCATCGATACTAGGCGACCAGTGACTGAAAATGTGCTATGCTTTCTTTGCCTGGAATCTCGATTCTACGCGGTTCTCTTCGAAGCTGCTTCTAAGTGGCCTAGCGTCAAATCCACGCCGAATCGAAATCCCGAGAACTGAAAGGGCCAAAAGGCGGCGAAAGTGTTCGAATAAGCAGAAAGGATTGAAGTGGCGTCCTTACGCCTAGCATGTACAACATGAACGCATTCATAGACGAAAATGAACAGACCTTTCTTTACGCCTGCAGAGCAATAGGTGTTAAGCCTAACGTATTGGCTTGGTTAACAAGCAGCAAGAGCGATACTTTGTTTCGGAATTCTTAAAAATTCCAGTGTGGTGGCTGGAAACGGAAAGCCTGTATGACTCTTACACAACGCGGAGAGGCCCTGGAGGTTGCCAACGGCATCGATCGAATGATCAGTGAGGGCGCACCAGTGGGCCAGAGCAAGCTGTTTTCTCGACCAAAGCATTCAAGAGCGCTATCGGATACAGCGTTCGGGTCCTGACCCAGGAGGATACAGAACATATGGCAATCAATGTGAAACCTCTCGGCGATCGTGTGCTGGTTCAGCCTCTCGAAGAGAAGGAAGGTATCATCATTCCTGACACGGCGAAAGAGAAGTCTCCGGAATGTACCGTCGCAGCCGTCGGCACTGATCGGTATGGTCATCCTAAAGGAGTCAAGCTCACGACCTTATCAGAGATTTACGACCATGTCGTGGCAGCTCCTCATTGTGACAGATACGGTCACGTCGAAGGAACCGGATCCAAGGCAAAAAGTAGCCGTCCAGGCCATCTGGGGAATTAGGGTGAAACTACATTGGGCAAGATAAATTGAGGTAGTTGTTGGAAGGGACCCTTTATAGCTATCGAAATTACTTTTAAGTAATACGACCCAATCATGATGACGCTTGTTGTAGATGTCCACAACTTTAGCTTTCATGGTTCCCATGACTTGGAAGCATGCTCCTTTACAATGCAGTGTCACGCCATTGTGACCAGGTTGCCACAACGAAAGAAGCGCCGGCGACGTGATGATCGTCGCCCACCTGGCGTCTCTCGGCAAGATGGACAGCGAATATGAGCTTACAGGCTCACCATCGATGCAAACCGGGCTTGAATGCTATCCCAGAAACGAAGAAGCGTTTATTGAAACGGCGCTTGGGGGCTGTGGAATGGAATATCGGCACCGGGGTAGCGGATAGTAGGCGACTTATGGGTGAGATAGGCTATGCTTACTTAACCTATTATAGAATCTCGATTCTACGCGTTTCTCTTAGCTGCCTAAATGGCCTAGCGTTAAATCCGCTCCGATTGAGGTCCGAGGAGAAATGGCAAAGGCCGCGAAGTGTTCGACAAAGCATAAATCCATAAAATCCAAATGAAAACTCTCAAGGCCAGAGTCTTAGGTATCCTGGAATGGCAGCCTTACCGAATGAAAGATAAATCGGACGACCAAAGCAGAAACACCATTATTAATTTTTGGCGGATGCGTGTTTCATATCTCGGGCCGGAGACGCTTTATGAAGTGGAACTTCGTGAGCCTCTTAAGGGCTTAGCCTCGAAAAAGTACACCGTGGGATTAAACGGGCTCGCTGAATTCGAGATGTTCTCTGAGCCTCATGTTGCTGTCGGCGATAGCATTCAGATCGATGCATACGAACTCGGAGAAGAAATCCTCGAAGGTGGTGGACTGGAGATTTTGTCACAGGTTGTGTATCGGGGACGGGCGCATCCTTGTTGAAGTGATTGGTTCATTGGTTCAGCGGCCTGTTGCATTCTGATTGGGTCAGTAAATGTCGGCATTGGTCTTCTGCCCGAGCGCAATGGCGCAGGAACAGAACGGGTGGCAACTAGACTCGCTCCAAGCGAATTCAAGCATTTCCAAGCCCGATGCCCAACAGGTTTATGAAGTCTTACTTAAAATGCTCGATCGCTGGAATGCCCACGACATCGAAGGACATCTGGAGGTGTATTGGAACTCGCCTGAATTGTTGGTTGTGGTGGATTCTGAGGAGTTTAATGGATGGCAGCAACTTCACGATTCCTACATCAATGGGTATCCGGATCGTGATGCGATGGGCTTCATCCGACCCACACGCATCCAAGTCAAGCTGCTGAAGCCGGATCTCGCACTTGCCCTCACGTGGTGGTCCGCCTCCTTCTCCAGTTCCAGGTAGCTGGTGATGGGTTCACGATGAACCTCCAAAAGTTTGACGGCGGCTGGAAAATCATCGCCTCTCACAGCAGTATAGCGCCAATGTAACTCGTCTCCGGACCTGAAGTAATCGCCCGAGCATTACTCAAACGCAACAGGCCAAAGTGCAGCTCGAGCCTGCGACCAACTTTCGTCATGCCGAAAAGCAATGGTACTCTCCAATATCCGTCCCGGAAGAGTTCCCGTTGCATTCGGCCATAGCAGAGCTATGGTGCCGCGAATCGTCAAGGAAGCGGACGGCGCCGCGAGCGCGCTGGCCTTTGTCGCGGCGGGGTTTGGGGTGGCGGTGGTCAGCGAGCCGCTGCAGAAGATACCCGCCAAGGATATCATTTTCCGCGATCTGACTCCCGAGGACAGCGCGTGGGTGCCTGTGGGGGCTGCCTGGAAGCCGGACGCAGTCTCCGCTCCAGTCGTTTCTCGATTCATCGACATCCTGGCTCAAACCTGTGCCGGCGGAAACGGAAGGCGTGGGGCCGCTGCGATCAATAGTTTAAATTAATGATCCAAGCTCTCTCCCGGTCACATTGTGCAAAGAAGCGGGCTAAGGAGACCAGATGCAAGCAGTTGTCGGTTTGGGCGGCTCAGCGGGGAGTATCAGGGCTTTACAGACGTTTTTCTCCCGGATGCCCGGGGATAGTGGACTGGCTTTTGTGGTGGTTCTTCATCTTTCGCCGCAGTACGAAAGCAGTTTAGCGGCATTGCTGCAGAAATCGACCCCGATGACGGTGACTCAGGTCTCCGAGGCGGTAAGTGTTGAGGCAAATTGCGTCTACGTGATCCCGCCCGGCAAGCACCTTTTAATGGCCGAGGGACAATTAATACTTAATGATCTGCCACATGAGTACGGCATGCGCGCGGCGGTGGACATTTTCTTTCGCACCTTAGCCGATACGCATGGGTCCCGCTCGACCGCTATAGTACTTTCGGGTTTAGATGGCGACGGCACCGTCGGAATCAAGCGAATCAAAGAGAATGGCGGACTCACTGTCGCACAGGATCCAAATGAGGCGGAGCACGAAGGGATGCCGCGCTCTGCGATTGAGACCGGACTGGTGGATTGGGTGCTGCCGGTAGCCGAGATACCGCGGCGATTGCTTGAGTACCAACGGATCCAAGGGCGCTTTACATCATCATTCCCGACGGGAAGCGGGCGGAGAATCTGAAAAGGGCGAAGGCGTGTTTCGAGTCAGCGTAGAGAGTTTACAAAGAAAATTGAATTCCCAGACGACCACCGCGACGTTGCGGCGAAGCTCGCTGAAGTCGAACGGCAGCTCCGCAGTGTTACATCCAAATAGGTGTTCGAAGAATTCACCGGAGGCCAAGCTCTCTTGCAGAAACGCAAAGAGTCGGCAAAGAAAGAACCGCCCACCCCAACGAACTGTAAAACACCCGTAACGTGTTTTTAGTCGATTGAAATGGCCGCAACTTGGGCGATGAATTCTCTCGGGGCGCCAACTCTTTGGCTCTCGTTAATGTCGTCCGCCGGCACACTCCCTTTTTTCCTGTTTACTTTACCGGCCGGCGCACTGGCCGACCTCGCTGACCGGCGCCGGTAGTTGCGCCTTTTTAACTGCTGGCTGGCTGGCAGCGCAGGTCTTCTAGCTGTCTGTTCTTTCTTGGGCGGATTGAGTCCCGAGATCATCCTCGTTGGCGTCTTTGTCCTGGGAACCGGCTTTGCTTTTCAAGCGCCGGTCGCTTCAGCCTCGATACCCGAGATCGTTGGTCAAGAACAGCTGCCTTCCGCAATCGCACTCGGCGGAATTCAGATGAATTTGGCGGGTATTATCGGTCCGGCAATCGGTGGCTTCTTAGTCCCGTTGATCGGTGTGAGCAGCGTGTTTGCCATGAACGCGTTGGCGTTTGTTCTAGTGCTGTTCGCAATACGGACCTGGCAACGCAAAAGCGAAGGGCTTGGCATACCACTGGAAAGCTTTTTCGATTCACTTGCTGGCGCACTCCGATACATGCTGAGCGGTATTGTTCTCGCCGCGAGCTATGCGTTGATGGCCATCGTGCGCCATTCGCAGGTTTTCTTTATTGTTTCCGCGTTGGCCGGAGTTGCCTGGACAGTTTCTGCCTCGGAGCTTCGGGTGGCAGGCCAACGGATCCTACCGGATTGGATTCGGGCCGGATGAATGCCACCCATATGATGGTATCGCAGGCCGGTATTTCGTTAGCTGGCCTTGTGTGGGGGACACTGGCGACAACAGTGGGGTTAGATTGGGCCTTGTTTTCGGCCAGTGCTTTGGGGATCGTTGGCGCACTCACCGCGAAGCGATGGTCGATCGATTTCTCCACCGAGATCAACCTGGAGCCTGACCCATTGGCCTTCGAACCTCCCCATCTTTACCTGCCGGGAGCCGACGATGGGCCGATCACAACGGCGATGGAGATTGAGGTGGCGCCGGAGAACCAGATCCGGTTCTTCGGGCTGATGAAAAAGATCAGACTGGTCTTTCTCCGGAATGGCGCATCTAGCGCTCGACTGGATCAAGATATGGATAACCCAAATCGTTTCCGTTTACATGCCATGTACAGCTCTTGGGCGGGGGTCGAGCGACTCGATCGACGAATCACGCGGGACGAGCACGCACTGTGGTCTGAGCTTTGGACGCTCCACATCGGTGCGGACCCGCCAAGGCCTAAGCGCCACCTCGGCATTCAACACTGGGTGCCTGAAGAGTCGGCAATGTCACGACTAAAACCGGTGCGGACGTTAAACGGCCAAGAGAAACGCCCCGCGCATTGATGGGCTCTGGCAAAACGTGCATCGATAAGCTGGGCCGGAGTCGCAAAAGACTCGCCAATGGAAAACTATCCGATGGAAGTAACTGGAAGGCAAACCCGCCGGGTGGCTGACGTTGGCATCGTTGTTCTTCTTGCCATTGCAATGGCCAAGCTACTTGTCCACTTGTACGCAAGTCGAAAATACGGTTTGACGAATTGTATTACATCGCTTGCAGCGAGCATCTGGCAGGGCTTTGGTTCTATCTATTCAGCGAAATCGGCAAGCCGTTTCGCGCACTCGGTTGGGCCTGGATTTTCACTGCTGGCGTCATTCTGGCTTTAGACCCGCGAGTATACTACCTATTTCCAGCCTATCCGGTCTTGTTTGCGGCTGGAGGTGTCATGTGGGAATCGTGGCTGGCCCGGTGGCGGCTGAAGGGGATAAAGTTTTATTATCCGGTCTTGATGGTGCTCTCTGGCGCTTTGGTCGCTCCATTCGCTATCCCGGTGCTCCCGGTCAAAACCTACATTCGATATTCGAAAGCGTTGCACTTTGAGCAGCCTGCAATTGAAAATAAGAAGCTCGGGCCACTACCTCAGGTTTATGCCGACCAGTTCGGATGGGAAGAATGGCGCGCGTATACAACGGACTGCCGGTCGACGTTCGTTCTAAGACCGCGATCTTCGCGCAGAACTACGGCCAGGCTGGAGCAATTGATCTGTCTGGTCCTAAATTTGGACTACAAAGGCGATCAGCGGCCACCAGAGTTACTTTCTCTGGGGACGCCGCGGCTTTACCGGCGAGAGTGTCATCGTCTTGCAAGGGCAGCAAGAGCGACTCGAGAGCCTTTTTGCAAGCGTGGTGAAAGTAGCAACTGTTTATCATCCCTATTCCATGCCCGCCGAGCACTTTGATATTTTTTATTGTAGGGGCCTCAAATGGCCCCTAAAGGAGATCTGGCCGAAACTCAAGAATTGGGGTTGAAGAGCGCCTTTTGCGTAGCATTCGTTGCGGCCTTTGATGCCGGCAATGTGCCGCACGTCGCCCGGGTGCTTCGCGAGCGGCACCTCAGCGCGGCGATGGTCATTGCGGCGGACAATTGATCGGGCGATGGAAGGCCAAGAGGTTGGTCGCAATCCAGGTCTCATCAAGGGCCAGCGGGCGGCCTCGGCAAACGGAGCGGTGCTGATGGCGCCTTCTTTTTCCGAAGAGGAACTTGAGGCCGGATTCAGTGACTGGAACGACTTAGCCAGCAATGACGAGGTGCGTAAGGGCCTGGTCCGCTAAAGAGCTTGGGCAAGCACTACAGAAGGCTTTTGCACTACAGGACGTCCTTGCTCGGCATTTGGCGGAAAGACAGAATCGACGAACGAACGGATGCCATCGCTACACGACTCGATGTGCAGGTTGCCACAGCAGCAGAGCGGCAAAATGAGGTTTTGATCGAGCATGGAGAGGCTCCATTCGACTTCGAAAAAGAAAATAAGCTGAGTTATTTCCTCCGCACGGTGGATGATGCCGGACACGAAAGGTTCTACTGGGGTAAGGACTTGCCACGAGCGCTCGACGAGGCCGGGGCAAAAGTAGGTGACTGCATAACTGCAACTCGGGTTGCAAGCAAACCTGTGACAATTGAGGAAATCCAGGAGCAGCCGGACGGCTCAAGGCAAACCGTGAGAATCGATGCCAAGCGTAACAGTTGGCAGCTGGATAATCATGGGGTTAACCGCGAGGCGCTCATTAAAGCCTATGACGTGCTCGTGAAAAGCCCTGAAGACCGAAAAAACCTGGAAAGAACCGCGCCTCTGTTGGTTGCCACGCGGGACCAAGCGGTTGTCGAGCTCAAGCGCGAGAAACTCGCTGCCGAGCTAAACCAGCGCAACCTGCAAAATCACACCGTTCGGTCGATGAAATTATAAACGTAGAACTGGCATGATTTGAGCGGAAAGCGGATTTTTATGCTCTTTCACATCCGGCCTCGGCTGATTTCTCCTTTCAAGGATGTTGAGCTTGTCGATTTAGGGATTCATCCGCTCAATTTGCGCCTTGAGGGTGGTCTTGATTTGGCAACGCGGCGGCCATACCTAAACAAGCGTTACGCGGTCGCCTGTCGCAAGGAAGGACGCAAGGCGATTGATGGGATCCTTATTGAGATGGCGGCACCCGTGCAGGAAATGCACTATACGGCGCGTTGGGCAGTTGAAGCCACGTTTTTAGTGACCCATGACATTCATTACAAGCTGCTGGATCATGACTTCGATGCAGCAAGCGATAGTATGGTGCTATGGTACGGTTGCGAAACGTCTCGGCGAGAAGATCATCCCGGTTGACGAGTTCTTGCGTTCGATCAAATCGCAAAATATTCCGCGTGTTCCCGGCACCGGAGTCTTCCTCACCCGAACCGGGCAAGATGCCCCGCCCGTCATGATCTGGCATGTAAAAACACAATCGGGCCTTGCAAGAAAATCTGTTCGTCCTGAACGCCGTTACCGAACCGATCCCGTGGATCAAGAATTCGGAGCGCGTTCTCGTGACTGAACTGCAGCCAAAATATTGGCGCGCGACGGCGCGGTTCGGCTTTCTGGAAAAGCCGGATATTCCGGCAGTGCTCAAACAGGCGTGCTCGCAAAACCAATCCCTAAACCTAGGTGATGTGGTCTACTACGTTGGCCACGACACAATCGTCCCCCGCGATGATGGACGAGGACTGGCTAAATGGCAGGCCGCTCTGGATATCGCCATGGCGCGAAACGCCGTACACGCCAACGACTTCTTCCGGCTGCCGAACGATAGCGTCGTTTTGATCGGACGGCAGGTCGCAATCTAGCGTACCGTCTCGCCAGGTAGGGCTGCGGAAGTTTGGGCCGTCGCAAGTGGTCCGGGCAGTTGACGCCAGGATTCCGCTCGAACGGAATTCCTCACCAAGAGCTCACCGTTGGTCAGACGAAAAGCGATACTTATGCCGGCGCATCGATCGGAGTAACACAAACCAGCTTTTTGTTCACGAACTCCTGGATGCCCATGCGGGAAAGCTCGCGTCCGTAGCCGGAGTTCTTAATTCCACCGAACGGCAAGTCCGGTGTCGTCCAGGTGGGGTGATTGACGAACACCATGCCCGTATCGATGCGGCTCGCCACGCGTTTGCCGCGTACAACATCCTCGGTAAAGACCGAGCCGCCCAAACCGAATTCCGAGTCATTGGCGAGCGCCACCGCCTCGTCCTCATTCTTGACTCGGAAGAAAAGCGCGACCGGCCCGAAGAATTCCTCTCTAAAAGCAGGATTGCCGGGGCTGATATCCGTCAAGATCGTGGGCTGCATGAAAGAGCCCGGTCGGTCGATCCGTTTGCCACCCATCACAACGGTGGCCCCTTTGGCGACCGCTTGTTTGACTTGGTCCAGCAGTTGCACCAGGGCCGCTTCCGTGGACAGAGGTCCGAGCGTCGTCGCCTTGTCCATCGGATCTCCTGGTTTGAGTGCCGCTAGCGCTGTCTGGAACTTGTCGAGAAAGCGATCAGCCAATGCTTCGACGACGATGAAACGCTTCGCCGCGACGCAGCACTGGCCGGCATTGTTCATCTTGGCCCATAACGCCCACTCGACCGTCTTGTCGAGGTCGGCATCCTCGAGCACGATGAAAGCGTCGCTGCCGCCAAGCTCCATCGTCGACTTCTTGAGGTTTTGGCCAGCCCTCCCGGCAACGACCTTTCCGGCTTGCACGCTGCCGGTTAATGTCACGCCCTTGATCCGGGAGTCGTCAATCACGCGGTTCACCTGCTGATGCGAGATCAGAAGGTTGGTGTAGGCGCCCGCTGGCGCACCCGCCTCCAACCAAAGTTTCTCGAAAGCGATGGCGCATTGTGGAACGCACGCCGCGTGCTTCACCATAACGACATTGCCAGCCATCAGATTGGGGGCGGCAAAGCGGGCGAGTTGGTAGTAGGGAAAGTTCCAAGGCTGGACGCCGAAGAGCACGCCGAAGGGGACACTTTCGATTTGGGCTTCGCCCGAGCTCGGCTTGAGGGGTTCAGGTGCAAGGAAACGCTCGGCGTTCTTGGCATAGTAGTCGATGATGTCCGCGCTTAGCGCGACTTCGCCCCGAGCCTCGTCGATGAGCTTGCCCATCTCGAGCGTCAGCAGCCGGGCGAACTCGTCCACACGTGCACGCATAATAGCGGCGGCTTTTCCAGCTACGGCCGCTCGCTCGGCGAACGTCGTGCGCCGCCATGTCTCGAAGCAGGCTTCAGCGGTTCTAAGTGCAGTCTCAAGTTGTTCGTCGGTGAGCTGCTCGAATGTCTGCAAGGTTTTGCCATCGTATGGGTTGACGGTTTGGTAGGGCATGGTTTCGACCTCTTTTAATGTTGTTGTGGGGGCTATCAAACTCGCATCTTTTTGATTCCGTATCAAGCCCCCAAAACTGACCGACTAAACAAGCCCTCGCCTTGGGAGTTACAAAATAGCCGAAAATCCTTTACGAAACGGTACTTGGCAAAAATCCTGTGGGAATTTGGTACCTTTTGTGGGGAAAACCCCGTTGCTGGAATAAGATGGCATCTTGGAGGCAAACACGAGCAAACGGCGCGAGCTTCTCTCCGGGGCTCAAATCAAAGAGTGCAGTTGCTAGCGTTACCGACCGGTCTTCGTGAGCTCGAGGAACGCTAGAGCTTCACGCCAGGCGACTTGGAATTCATCGGCACTCACAGGACCAATAGCAACCGGCTTGGAATAGCGGTGCAACTGTGCTTCTTACGCCATCCGGGATGGGCGTGGACGCCGGAGGAACGCTACCTGGCGCTGAGTGTTTCAGGCTGTCCTGATCAGCTTCTTATTGACGAACTCTCCAATGCCAAGCTCGGACAGTTCACGACCGAAACCGGAGTTCTCTACGCCGCCAAACGGAAGATCAGGAGCGGTCCAGGTCGCTTGATTGATGAAGACCATGCCCGCATCGATCTGGCGTGCGATTCGCTTCCCGCGTTCTAAGTCTTTGGTAATTACCGTTCCGCCAAAAACGAGATCGATCACTGAATGATGCCGAATGTGCTCGCATGAACGCCATGCTTTCCCGGTTTCGTAACGACTACGCGATGAATAATCTGGAGGAGCTTGATGGATTCCTTGCAGCATTGATTTGCAGTTCGGACTGTGAACGAATCTCTTGCACCCCGTGAGATTTTTCGGCCGGCAATTATTCATTCGGCCTTCATTTTAACGTCTTAACGTCGCAAAGTCGGCATTGAATCCGCTTTTCGAAGTTAGCCAGTACTGCATGCTAATCTCTGCACCCGCTTTCGGATCGTACTGCAGCAGTGGCTGTAGCCTTATGGCGTTGAGCGCGTCCCCCATTGGCGCCTCTTCACCGCTCGCGAAAACCAGCCTCTCACGCGCAGCTCGGTTCGGAAATTGGCGTTTGGAGCTCGACGCTGAGGATCCTGTTCGCCATCGCGATGGCTTGATCGATCGTGGGACTGTACCTCTCTTTGAAGGCGATTTCGTATGTTACCGGGTGGCCGAATGAGGTTTGTTTCTTGTAGATTCTGAGCGTCCAACACCGTGCGGTGGAGTCGAACAAGAGGGACACTTCCATATTTGATCCTCGAATGAACGATCCGTGGGGTTGATGGTCCCAATTGAGGTCAAGTGGACTTTGCCCGTCATCTTGGACAACGTTTATTTGCATTTGCTCGCTTCAGGCTCAGTATATCGGTCAATGCCTTTCCGGCTTAAGGACCTCCTGTCGAAAGCACTTCCTGGGCCAAAGCATTTTCCGGTTTACTTTCGACCATGACGCCTTAACGTTTTTGGAGCGGAGAGGTTACCCAGACGGTTGAGCTCTCTGCGGGAGCGAATCTTTAATTCGAGGCGTGATGAACCGCCGGGTTATTAGCTTAAAGGTTCTGAAGAGCCTCAAAATCGAGAGAGAATCCATCCTATGTCCACGAATCGTGGTGTCGTTTACATCGGGCCGGGAAAGGTCGAAGTCCAGGGGATCGACTATCCGAAATTCGTTGCGCCGAACGGTAAAGAAATCGACCACGGCGTTATTCTTCGCATCGTATCCACCAATATTTGCGGGAGCGATCAGCACATGGTGCGCGGACGCACAACCGCTCCGGCCGGTCTGGTTCTCGGCCATGAAATCACCGGAGAGGTCATCGAGAAAGGACGCGGAGTCGAGTTTTTGGAAATCGGGGATCTTGTATCCGTTCCTTTCAACGTCGCCTGTGGACGTTGCCGAAACTGTCGGGAACAAAAAACCGGCATCTGCCTCAACGTAAACCCAGCTCGCGCCGGAGGCGCGTACGGTTACGTTGACATGGGCGGGTGGGTCGGCGGACAGGCTGAATACGTGATGGTTCCGTATGCCGACTTCAATCTCTTGAAGTTCCCGGACAAAAACCAGGCAATGGAGAAGATTCGGGATCTGACGTGTCTGTCGGATATTTTTCCGACCGGCTACCATGGCGCAGTCACGGCGGGCGTTGGTCCGGGGACCACCGTCTATGTAGCTGGCGCAGGGCCCGTTGGGTTAGCATGTGCTGCGGCTTGCCAACTCCTTGGCGCTGGGGCCGTCATCGTCGGCGATTTGAATAAGGATCGTCTGGAGCAAGCTCGCTCATTCGGTTGCGAAACCGTTGACGTCTCGCTTCAGACTTCCCTAGCAGATCAGATCGATCAGATCCTCGGCGCTCCCGAAGTCGATTGCGCAGTCGATTGCGTCGGTTTTGAAGCTCACGGGCACGGCGCGGAAGCAAAAACAGAGGCCCCAGCCACGGTCCTGAACTCGCTGATGACTCTCACCCGAGCTGGAGGATCAATTGGGATTCCAGGTTTGTATGTTACGGAAGATCCCGGCGCCGCCGACCAGGCGGCAAAGACAGGGTCACTGTCCATTCGACTTGGACTCGGCTGGGCTAAAAGCCACTCATTGCACACGGGTCAGACACCGGTTTTGAAGTACAACCGCCAACTGATGCAGGCGATTCTCCATGACAAGATTCAGATCGCAAAGGCAGTAAACGTAACTGTGATCAGGCTCGACGACGCTCCAAAAGGTTATGTCGACTTCGACAAGGGTACCGCGAAAAAATTCGTGATGGACCCGCACACGTTGCTAGCGGCTTAAGCCGCACGCGCTCGACCGGGCCTCATGGCCCGGTCGTGTGATCTGCCAGCGCCCGATCTCCGAAGCGGACAGTGTCGCGATGCCCTTTATCAGGGTCCCGACCAGATTGGTGTAAAAATATCCTTTTAGTGTGGCGAACTGAGAACATAATCGGCCTCGAACCGACAGACCGATAACATCCGGGCTGGACCACATTAATGAGAATAGCTGGCAGCGGGATTCCTGCCGCTACAGTGGCATCATGCAATCGTGATATTCTCTCGGGTCAAAGCCTGATCCACCGCCAAGGCATCCCCGGTGCGCTCAAGAACGCGATGGATTTTCTATTTCGCGAGTGGAACAACAAGGCTGCGGGCTTCGTCAGCTATGGCAGCGCCGGTGGAGCACGCGCGGTTGAACAGCTACGCCTTGTGATGGCCGAAGTGCAAATCGCCACGATCCGCAATCAAGTCTTGCTTTCCTTATTTACCGACTTCGAGAACTTCAGCGTCTTCAAGCCTGCTCCCCAGCACGAGAAGTCTGTCAACGAACTGTTTGACCAGGTTATTGCTTGGAGCAGCGCGTTGAAGGCGTTGCGGTAGCAACGAGCATAGCGGAGGCGTTCAGTTCTAAGCTGAGATCGTTTCAAGCGCCGTGGGAGACCAATTCTGTTTTCAAGAGGGCGAGGAACCTTTGGATCAGGGGGTTGGGGTCGTCTTTGCGCCAGGCGGCTGCTGCTGTCCAGGCGGCGGCTTTGTCAGTTAAATGATGGGCGCGGATGCCCTGGAAACGGTTGATGCCAAAAGATTCAGGGATCACGGAAACACCGAGGCCGGCTTTCACCAGGGCCAGCACGGTGGTCACTTCGGGAACCTCCTGCACTATTCGCGGGCGGAAACCGTATTTGGAGCAGAGATTCAACGCGTGCTGATGAAAAGTGGGTGAACGTTGGCGGGATATCAGCACGAAGGGTTCGTGACGTACCGCAGAAAGATCATCTGTCACCGAGTAGCCGGCGGCCTGACTGGTGACGAGCATCATCCGATCCTGCGTGAGCGGCAAAATGGAGAGCTTTTTGACCGGGCCAAGGCGAATGAATCCAAGGTCCATTTTTTCCGCGTGCAGCGCCTCCATCTGTTCGAACGTGGACATGTCGCGCAGAGAGACATCGACGTCCGGCAGGCTTTTGCGGAACCGGACAATCGCCCTGGGAACCAGCTCGAACGTGTGCATGCCGAAACCCAGGCGCAGACGTCCGGCTTCACCGCGAGCGACGCGTCGGGTGTGCGCCAGCAGATCATCCCAATCGCGGACGACATCGAGTGCCTTGGCCTGAAATAGACGGCCGAGGGATGTTAGCTGCGCGCCGTGACGGCCGCGCACTAATAATGGACCGCCCAAGTCTTCTTCCAGCCGCCGGATTTGTTTAGTCAGGGCGGGCTGGCTGAGGTTTAGCAGGCGGGCGGTGCGGCCGAAATGCGATTGCCCGGCCAGAGCCAAAAAGGAACGGACCTCGCGGATATCCATAGCCAAAAGTTATCACCGTAATGAAATAATGCCATTGGATTAATCGTGCTCCAGGCGTGAAGATTGGACCGTGCAAGCGACTACTACATTGCAACGTTTAAACGGAATAGTGGCAGGGGCCACCCAACGTGAGCAGCGAAGCCTTGTCCAAAATGCAAGGATCTTTGCCTCACTTTTGTTTTTGATGGATGGCATGGCCTTCGGGACGTGGGCCGCGCTCATACCGTCGTTCCAACAGAAATTCCAGTTATTGCCCGCAAAGCTCAGTGTCGTGCTGTTGGGGTTGATTGGCGGGGCGATGGTTTCGATGCCACTGGCCGGGAAACTTATTGAGCGATGGGGAATCCGCCGCGTAGCAAGTCCGGCGGCGGTTGGGTTTGCGACGGCGCTCCTGCTGCTGGCCTTCGCGCCCAGTTATGCCACGCTCATCCTGGCGGCGGTGGTTTTTGGCGTTTGGAAAGGAGCGCTGAGTGTCTCGGTTAACTCGCAGGCCATCACTGTGGAAGAGGCAATGGGGCGCCCTATTAACAGCAGCTTTCAGGGTTTCTGGAGCCTGGGCAGTCTCTGCGCCGCATCGTCTTTGGGACTATTGATGCACAGAGGCTTTTCGCCCACGACCTTGATTATCGGCATGGTGGCGCTGCTGCTGGTGCCCGCGATTTGGTCATTTGGACGATTGTTGTCGGATTCGGCGTGGAAGGAGGAGTTGGCGGAGGGCCGAACATCGAGAAAATCAAACATGCTTTGGCTGCTGGGCGGGCTTGCGTTTTTAGCGCTGTTCAGCGAAGGGGTCATGTTTGACTGGAGCGCTGTTTATATCCGGACCGTTGGCGGGCTTTCGGTGGCGCTCGCACCGATGGGATTTGCGGCGTTTGCGCTGTGCATGGCGGCAGGCCGTTTTGCGGGTGACCGACTTGCGCTCAAGGCAGGGCCGGTGAACACGCTGCGCATCAGCGGATTGTTTTTGGCCGGGGGAATCGGCGTGGCGGTGGTGGCGCATCATTGGCTGGCCATCGCTCTCGGATTTGCCCTGACGGGCTTCGGCACGGCGAACATTGTGCCCGTCATTTATAGCACGACAGGCAGGCTCGAAGGGCGTGGCACGAGCGCCAGCATCGCGGCGGTCGCGACGATGGGTTATTTCGGCTTTTTGTCGGGACCTCCGTTGATCGGTTTTATCGCCGCCATGGCTGGGCTGCCAGTGGCGCTGAGTCGCGCCGTTCGCCCTGCCCCGTCCGGAAGCACAAGAGGCCCGTCGCGGGTGGGAATCATTTCGGGGTCGGTCATTGCTATCGTTGGCGCAGTCGTTGTGCGGCGCGTCCGGACCGTGGCGTTTTAATTTACGCTCTATCCGACGGCGACGAAATCTAGTCCGTAATGGTGCGTGCGTTAACCGGAGCAAATGGTTGGTTAGCTATTGATGGAGGGAAGATAATAACGTCCCGATAACCATAGATAGAATGAATTATACAATCCTGAAAGGAGCGCAAGTTTTATAGCTAATGAAACGCTTTGTCGAGTTCGACGTGCTTCGAGGCGTCTTGCTGTTGATGATGAGCGTCGATCATTCGCCCTCATCGCTTCGCCGCTTTACCAACCAGCCACTGGGGTTCTTCTCCACTGCTGAATGCTTTGTGTTCGTCTCAGCATTTCTTGCCGGTATGCTCTTTCGCAAACGCACCGAAAAGCTCGGGTTCGCCGCTGCTCGCTCGTCTTCGATTCATCGGGCCGAACGCATCTACCGGGCACACCTCGTCACTCTTTCCTTCGCATTTATTCTCGGCAGCTTCTTCTTATCCGAGTTTCCTGGCATCAGAAATTTGTTAGACCGCTATCTGATGGATCCATGGCCGGCGATTGGTGGATCACTGGCGCTGCTTTTCCGTCCGCCCTTGATGGACATCCTGCCGATGTACATCCTATTCTCTTTTCTCACACCTGCTGCTTTCGGGGCAGCTCAACGATGGGGATGGAGGACGGTCCTTTTTGTCAGCTTTTCGGCCTGGATCATCGCACAGACACATGTCAGGGACATGTTGTTGAGCCGATCACCTCTGCTTTAGTAATCCGTCAGCTGCTCACCGCGCCCCTGTTTGCCTGGTTTTTGGAATTGCGTTCGGTTGCTAAGCAATCGGCTCAGAATTGTAACCTTCGTGAAATCGACGCCGAGCACTGCCAGGGCGACGAAGAATCCTACGAGCAGGACAGCGTAGTGAATGATCGTTGAAATCGCCTGCGGAATACCTCGCCCAAAGTGCCAATGGTAGTAAACGTCTTCTTCGAGAAGAAAGCGCAAAAACCTCGAGGCTAGGAACGAAGCCCAAACTGTGACCGTAAACAACAAGACCTGGCCCAAAGAAATGTTGAGGGAGCCGATTGCGAGGTTCGCCCGCAGCACCGCTTCAATCGTTGCGATCAACGGGGTTAGTAGACCGAAAAAGTTCAGAACCATATTCAACCACAACAAAAAAGCCAAAAACTCGAGTACGCGGCACGTCCGACGCTCAAACATCGGCCGATGCAGACTAATGACTCGCAACGAGCCAAGTGGTCGGACCTGCAGCGCAATGGTGACCAACCCTTCAATGATCCGAATGACGCTGTAGAGCACGACCGCGACGAAGACGCTCCTGAGAAAAATGATTCCCAAAAGGTCTCCCAAATTGACGTATCCGAAAATATCTGCCAGGAACGCCGCCGGCAAAAAAATAAGGCCGGTTTTGGCAATCGCTCGGATTATTCGCCAATCGCGACCGTGGGTTTCAGCAGTTCCTGTTAGTAAATGCCAACTCCGAAGCACCCAGACAAGAAAGAGAGTGAAGCCCAGCATTTGGCCGAGAAATATGAACCTGGCCAACACCGGCAGAGGCGCCGCGAGCACTCTGAGTTGGACCAAGAAATACATGATGAGGATCGCATTGAGGATCGGATACCAATTGCGTTCCAGTAGCCGCCGAAGAATCACCAGGGTTGGGATAAGGGTTACGGTTCCCACGATTGAAATTATCAAGCGCGGAGCTTGCGCATAGATTGAGGGTATGAGCAGCATTGAAAGCGCGGCCGCAGTTGAAACGGGGAGATCGAGGATCGGCAGAGCACGCTGCAGATCCGGTTTTTCCTCCGCTAATTCTCGAAATCGGCGCCGCATCCATTGAAGCGCGGTAGCAATCAGCACAATGAAAAGACCATGGATCAGGAAGGTAAAAGGGAGTCGTTTAGTGAACGCAGTTGCTGCTTTCAGTTGCGAAGAAAACGCCTCACGACTCTGCTTCTCCCACTCTGTGCCCAGGCTAGTTTCAAGCCTCCAAATAGGTGGGCTGTCTCTGACAAAAAGAATTCTAAATGACCGGATTTCTACCTGCTCGATTGAAGACAGAACTGTTCGCACATGGGCTTCCTCCTCGGAAAGGCGGCTCTGCAAGGTCAAAACATGCGCTAGGACGAATTCGGCCGCCTGTCGCGTCCGCTCAACGGAGTCGACTACACTCTGAACGCTCTGCAAGACTAGAGGGGGCGTGTCGGGCTGTTTCGCCAATTGGAGTGTTGCCTGCCAGGTCTTGGTTAACTGATCGAGACGCGCGAGTTGCTCTTCCAGACTTGTAGAATGCTGTGTCAGCTCGCGAGCTGATACCAACAGACTATCGTCAAAATTTTGCCAGGTAAGCTTGAGCCAGTAACGCAGGTCGATGGACAGACTCGTCGTCAGGAGCCTCGTGTCGCCGACGATTCTTGCATCGATTTCATTTGTTAAGTCCAAGAGAGTGCGGGCGATGCTGTCCGCGCTTGACTGATCTTTCGACACGCTCGCGTTGATCGCTTGGAGAGAGGCAAGCGCGGACTGCGCTTCCAAAGCTACCTTGGCTAGTGGGATCGGTGTGGGAGCCGGATTCGGTTTCGCCAGTGAGGCAGAAGCTTGTTGGCCTGGCGCCGTGCCGCCGCTGGAAACCAAAACCAAGCTAATAAATAAAACGATTCGAATTAGTGGGTGCATAGATCGCAGTTTCAATGGGTTTCAGTTCGAACCGTGTATGTCTGGCTAGACTCCGCAGATTCCGCGCGGGCGGAGTTAATCGAGCCATCATGAGCAGAGCCGCTACGCAGCAGAGCAGGCGGCCCGTGCGTTCATTGTGAAGCGCAGCAGTCAGAACCAGGACTTCAACCTCGGATAAAGGTCCAGAAAACGGCGATAAGCGGCTTCGTAACGCTCTCCTCGGTCTGGAGTGGGGGCCGTGATCACGTCAAAAACCGGAGCTAAGCCTCGCGTTTCCTCGTAGTCTTTGAATACGCCGGCGCCGATCCCGCCGATCATTGCCGCTCCTACACCGGCACGTTCGGCGGCATAGGCATCTTGACCTTGTAAAAGCGGCCGTTTTATGACGTCCGCGAGCATTTGGCGCCAGAGCGGGCTCCCGAGACCATTACCGGAAGCAACAAGCTTGGGCAGGTTCGCGCCGCAATCTTCCATGGCTTCGATGATCTGCCGAAGCGCAAAAGTAACGCCTTCCAAAAGGGCTCTTGCCAGGTGCGCCGGGCCGTGTCGCAACGCCAGACCGACAAAGGCGCCTTTCGCTCGCGGGTCCATGATCGGCGAGCGTTCTCCCACAATATACGGGAGAAATGTTAGCCCTTCGCAACCCGGCTCGACCTCACCGGCAACTCGATCCAATTCCGCATAGGAAAAGCGGTCGCTTCCCACCATTGCTCTGAACCATCTCAGGGCCATCCCGGCGGAAAGCATTGCGCCCAACAGGTACCACCGGGCGCGCGGTGCGTGACAAAAGGTGTGGAGCCGGAGTTTAGGATCGAGGAGCGGCTGGCTCAGCGGCACAAAAACCTGTCCTCCGGTTCCGATTGTCACTGAACCAAGCGGCGGGTCGATCATCCCGTTTCCGACAGCCTGGGCAGGCTGATCGGAACTTCCTGCCGAGACCGGGATGCCCGGAACAAGACCCAGTTCCGCTGCGGCATCCTTTGTCAGCTTTCCGACGACTTCGATTGACTCATTCGTAGCGGGAAAAATCGAGCGTGGCAGCTTCAACCGTGTGATCAGATCATCGGCCCAGGTTCGCCGCTCGACGTCGAAGATACCCGTAGCAGAAGCGTCGCTCTCGTCCGTCCCAAGGCTTCCGGTGATTTTCAATCGGATATAGTCCTTGGGCATCAGTAACGTGAGCGCTCGGTCGAGCAGCTCCGGTTGATGCCTTTGAAGCCAGAACAACGTCGAGATAAGAAATCCGGCAGCCGGCGCGGTTCCACATTTTTTTAGATCCGGGCCAACAATTGACGCGATCTCCGGCAGTAGGTCGGCACTCCTTTGGTCTGCCCAAATGATGGCGGGACTTAGGGTCCTTCGGTCGGTGCCGATCAGTACGAAACCATGCATCTGCCCGGAGAACCCGATCCCGGAAATGTCGGGTCGTCCGGCTTTGTCCATTGCCTGGCGCACAGCAAATGCGGTCGCGCGCCACCAGTCTTCCGGATCCTGCTCGGCATACCCAACCGAGGGAGTAAGAATTGGATACTCGGCGGAACCAATGCCGGCGATAGATCCATCCAGCGCGAAGACGACGACTTTAACGCTGGAGGTTCCAAGGTCAATACCAAGAAGAGAACTCATCGGGTTGAATGGGTGAGATAACAGGTGAACCGTAGACTACACCACAGATCATTGCAGCCGATAGGTTCTTTTCAGCTGCAGCTTCGCTAATTAATTTGCTCTTCAGTGACGGCCTGGTGCAGGACCGGGAAATTCACAGAATTCGCGATAAAGCAAAGTTCGTGGGCGCGCTGGTGTAGAGCCTCGGCCTGCTCCACTGATTCTGTGACCCGAACATGCGGACGAAGCATCACGCGAACGAAGCGACCGGCTCCTTCGCCCGACTCTTCCATCGTACCCTCGGCCCGGTCTTCATAGGACACGACAACGATTCCGGCGTCGGCGCACAGGTGAAGGTACCAGAGCATGTGACAGGACGAGAGCGCCGCAACCAATAGTTCTTCCGGATTATATCGAACAGGATCTCCGCGGAATTTTGGATCGGATGAACCGTGTATCGGTAATTTCCCCGGCACGTTGACCTCGTGATCTCGCGTGTAAGAGCGATAGTCAGAGGTGCCTCTGCCGGTGTTACCGGTCCATGCGACGTTGACAGAGTATCTGTGTTCCCGCGGCATGAGTTATCCTCGTGAGATCAAAGGGGCTATTCAATGGAATTTTCTTTTAAGAACTTTCTCTAATTTTGGACGTCTCTACTTTAGGCGCTATCCTTATGCGTTCAGCCTTCTTTTTCGCTCTGATCTGGTGCGGTCTTTTAACCCTGGCATGTGCCCAGGACAACGCACAGCTCCGGATCGGTGGGGCGACGATCGATGTCTCCCTTGATCCGGCTCCGTCCGCGGATCTCAATAAGCTCGTCCTCGATTGGATCGCCACCGCCGCACGAGCGGTCACCACTTATTACGCAAAATTTCCCGTTCCGCATGTCGCGATTGCCGTCCATTTCCATGATGGAGAAGGCGTCGATTCGGGACGGGCGTTTGGTTGGGAACATGCCCATATTTCGATTGCGGTGGGTCGATCGACAACCGCTGCGGATTTTGCGGACGACTGGACGATAACCCATGAGATGGTGCACCTGGCGTTTCCATCGGTGCCTGAGAACCACCACTGGATCGAGGAGGGTTTAGCCACCTACGTCGAGCCGATCGCTCGGGTGCGTGCGGGAGATTTACTCCCTCAGAAGGTCTGGGGTGACATGGTTGACGCGATGGCCCAGGGGCTGCCGAAGTCCGGCGATCGTGGCCTGGATTTTACGCACACCTGGGGTAGGACCTATTGGGGCGGCGCCTTATACTGTCTGCTGGCCGACATCGAAATCCGCAAGCGCACCGGGAACCGGTTCGGGCTCGAGAACGCGATGCGCGGGATTCTGAAATCCGGAGGAAGCATTGAGGTCGAATGGCCGCTCGCGCGTGCCCTGAAGGTCGCTGATCAAGCCGTCGGCGTACCTGTCCTGGAAGAACTGTACGACCGCATGAAAGCGACTCCCGTTTCTCCGGATCTCGATCAGCTCTGGAAAGATCTCGGCATTGAGCGTCGGGGCAAAACCGTCGTTTTCGACGATTCCGCGCCGCTTGCCGCGATTCGCCGGGCCATCACTGAGTCTCCCAATCACGGCTGAGGACGCCGTGTCGGCGAGCCTGCTATTCGAGGGCCTGCTATTTGGGGACAGGTCAGATAGGCTTTTCTCAGGTCCGACAAGCTTTTTTTCGAACGGAGGTTCAAAGAGTGACTGGGCCTGTCGTAGTAGGAACAAGGACGACTTTCGGGTATGAAGTGGATCTCCGTTTCTTTGTATTTGCTCACTCTCTCCTTGGCGCTTGCGGCGGAGGATGTCGACCATCTGATCATCGACGCTCAGCAATTGGAGAAAAACGGTGATACGGATTCCGCCATCATTGTTCTGAAGACTGCGGATCGATTGTCTCCTGAAAACATAGAGGTCACGAAGTTGTTGGCCCGCCAGTATGTGGTCAAAGTCGACGACGCCATCGATCCGACGGCAAAGAAGAGGTTCGCAGAAATGGCTCTCGATCTTGCTCGGAAGGCGGCTGACAAACTGCCGAATGATGCGGAAGCCCAAGTTGCATTGGCGGCCGCCTATGGAAAACTCTGCGATCTGGTCGATGGAAAGACGAAAGTCGAGTACTCGAAGCAGGTTTACATTGACGCCAGAAAAGCGCTACATTTGGATCCTGGTAGCGACTTCGGCCACCTGATTCTGGCACAATGGAATTTTCAAATGGTGTTTCTGAACCCATTCCTGAAGGCTTTCACCGAGCTGATGTACGGACAATTTCCTCCGGCCTCGAAAGAAGAAGCGATCTCCCAGTACGAAAAAGCAATTCAACTTGCACCCGAGCGGATCGTTCATCACGCCGAATTTGCCAAGGCGCTGGATGTCATGGGGGATAAGAGCGAAGCGCGCCAACAATGGACGAAAGTAACAGAACTCAAACCGATCTATGCCCAGGATAAGCGTTATCAGGCGATGGCTATCAAAAGGCTGCAAGCCCGTTGAGAGCGTGAAAATCTCAGAAGCGCTTTGGCTTTAGAGATTTTCGCGCTAGCTGGTCCGAAACGCATCTGGAGGTCTACCGCGCTTTCAGATCGCCCAATACAAAAACCGAAACTTCAATGAAAACCGTACTGATCGTCGATGACGTCCCGGCAAACATTGACGTCGTTCTTGGATGCCTTGCCGAAGCCGGGTACCGGGTACGGGTTTCGGATAGCGGCCATCGCGCGCTCGAACAGCTCGCACGAACGCTGCCTGACATCATTCTCCTCGATTTGATGATGCCCGGATTGGACGGGATAGAGACTTGCCAGCGGATCAAGGCGAACGAGGAATGGAGCCATATCCCGGTTATCATGATGACCGCTGCCGATGAATTGAGCAAAAAGTTGGCTGCGTTCAAAGCAGGAGCGGTCGACTTTGTTACCAAGCCGGTGCAACCGGAAGAAGTCCAGGCTCGTGTCCAGATCCATTTGCAGCTTCGCGAACTGCAGAAAGCCCTGGAACGGAAGAATCAGGAACTGGCCGAAGAAATCGAATTGCGACTTGATGCAGAAAAACAGTTGGAAGCCTCTCTGGAACAGGCTCTTCTGATTGCCAATCAACAAGGGCAGATCGTCTTTGCGACCGGGCAGGCCCGCATATTGCTCAATTCCTTCTTCGCCCAAGGCTCCGACAAGAGGCTTCCGGACGAATTACAAAGCTGGCTGCGAGGGCCGGACAGTCAGAGACCCAAAGTCGTCATTCACAAGAAGCGTGGAGAAATTGAGGTTGACCATTTTGCCATTTCGAAGACCGGCAACGTTTCTCTGCTTCGGATGGAACATCGAAATGGGGACAACGGTCCGAAAGCTTTACTGGCCCTTGGCGTCACGGCGCGCGAAGCGGAGGTGCTTTACTGGATTACCGAGGGCAAAACGAATCCAGAGATCGCGATCATTATCGACGCCTCTTTGAATACCGTGAAAAAACATGCCATTAACCTGTTCGCAAAACTCGGCGTTGAAACCCGGACCGCCGCGGCGCGCCAGGCGCTGGGTGTACTAGCTCCGCCGCAGGACAGGAGATGATCGCCTCGGATTCTGCCGTGTCGTTGGGGAGCTATACTCCATTCGGGTGATATTAGTCTTCGGAGCGTTGCCTAATTTGCGACATGCATTGGCTCCCTGACTGGATTGGGAATCACATTCCGAGTCGAATTCGCCTTTGCGGTTATTCCTGCCTTCGATTTTTCCGCGGAGATGATCGACCCTGGAGAGAAGTGGGAGAGCTGCAGCACAGCTCTTCGCGGGGCGCTTGTGTGAAGCGCTCGAAGTCGCCTCTGACGGATCGTGCGCGCTGTACGCAGGCGTTTCTGGCCCTCACTTTGCTGCTGGTCCACAGCTCCAACGGTCAGAAACTGTTCGAATTGGGTCATCCGCTTTACCAATTTTTAGTAGTTGATCCGGTATGGCATTCAGGATCCTTGCATGAAGGGAGTTACACGCTCCGTGTAATCGCAAAGAATGAAGATGAAGAGAAAAGCCGTGAAGCAACCTTGGCACTCAAAATTTTACCCCCTTGGTATCGGGCCTGGTGGATGTACCTGGTTTACACGTTCCTGGGACTGGCGGCTTTTTTCGGTTTTGTGCGCTTGAGAGTCTGGCGTCTTCGGATGAGGGAAAAAGAACTCGTTGAAATCGTAGCTGAGCGCACCAAGGCACTGGAAGAGAGCCAGGCGCGACTTATGGATGCCAAGGAAGCAGCCGAGGCGGCCAATCGCGCGAAGAGCGCCTTCCTGGCCAACGTGAGCCACGAACTGAGAACCCCGCTAAACTCGATTCTCGGCTACACACAGCTGATGCTGCGGGATCATCATGAGCCGTCGGAAGAGCGCCGCCGGTTGACCACGATCCAGTCGAGTGGGGAGCATTTGCTTAACATGATCAATGAAATTCTCGACTTGGCCAAAGTTGAGTCTGGGACAATCGTTATCAACCCACAGCCGTTGCAGCTCAAACCGTTGCTAAACGCGGTTGCGGACGAGTTACAGCTTCGGGCGAGCCAAAAGCGGCTTCGGTTCACCTACTCCGCGGATCAGTCCATTCACGATTGGATCTCCGCTGATCCGGTTCGCCTCCGGCAGGTCCTATACAATTTAGTTGGGAATTCAATTAAATTCACAGATAGCGGCGAAGTCTCACTGGCTGTTCATCGCGTCGGGGATCGGATCCGCCTGGAGGTCAGGGACACTGGGAAAGGGATACCCGCCGCTGATCTCCCGCACTTGTTCAAGCCCTTCTACCAGGCGAGTAACAACGACCAGGCGAGTGGGGGAGTCGGACTCGGCCTTCATATTAGTCAGCGCATCGTGCGTCTACTCGGCAGCGAGCTGAGGGTCTCCAGCACCGAAGGCAGGGGGAGCGTCTTCTGGTTTGAACTTCCGGCCGGCGAATTCAAGGTAGCGCCGGCGAATACTCCGCTGCAACGAGTGGTGAGCTTCATCGGCGAAAACAGAAGGCTGCTTGTGGTCGATGACGATTTCTTCAATCGACAATACATGCTGGAACTGTTGCGAGAAGTCGGCCTCGACCCAAAGGTCGCGTCGTCCGTCGAAGAGGCGCTGAGCTTGATTCGGTCCGAGCCTTTTAACGCCGTGCTTTCGGATATACACATGGCCGAAACGAACGGGATCGCCTTCTGCCACGAAATCAGGAAGGACCCGGAATTAGCGTCGCTGGTGATGATTGCTTCATCGGCGAGCGTTTACGTGGATGACAGGGAATCAGCTCTGGCTGCCGGATTTAACGGGTTTGTGCCAAAGCCGGTGAACGAATCGGTATTGTTTGGGCTCTTTGAAGAATTACTCGGATTAAAACCAGTCTATGGGACGGCAGACGGTGCTCAGCCGGAATTCCAGGGAACCGAAGACGCGATGAACCGGCCTTTGGCAGAAGCGCTTCCAGGCGTCGCGCAACTGGACCAACTCCTCCCACATGCGAAACTCGGTGACGTGATGGCCCTTCGAGCCGCGATCCGGAGACTCTCGGAAGAGCACCCGGCGCTGGGGACTTTTTGCCGACGGATTTCGATGCTGGCGGAAAAGTACCAAATGTCGGGTGTCGAGAAGATTCTTGAGGCCGCGAAAGAGAAAGTGGCAAGTCAGGAAACCTCGCGAGAGTAAGACGAGTGGCGGAGTATTTTTGCGATCATTGCCGGGCTCGATGCGGAAATTTTCAGCCTCGCGATGTCTGACTCCAGCCTCCTCAGTCGGCCTGAAAAATGTAGCCCTCCCTTTTTTAGGTTGAACGGGCCTTGTTTAAAGGTCGCCGAAGGTTCAGAGATCCTAATCGGTGTTCCAACGAGTCAGCCGACAATCTTGACTGGATAAGGATGAGCTGAGAAGAGTCAGGGAAGCCGCGGCAGTCAGAAGGCACGGGCTCAAATTTAATCTTCAACAAATCTCTAATCATCTGTTGAATATTTAGATCTGACCCTATCGTAAAAGACGGCATCGAACAAGTAACTCGTTCTCCCCTATATGACTACGTTTGCAACCCTGCCACGTTGGTGGATTACGGCCGCTGCGCTCATCGTTTCGGCCGTCTTGCTCTCCCCTTTCTACTGGGTGCTGGTCGGTAGTTTCATGACCCCGGCAGAGCTCTTTGGCGGTCACATGTCCATTTGGCCGAGGCACTTTGCGATCGAGAACTGGTCTGTAGCCTTGAGCCGCCTGTGGCCGCACATTCAAAATAGCCTGCTAGTGAGCGCGGTAACGTCCATCGGCACGCTCCTGATTACCGCGCCGGCGGCTTACGGGCTGGTGTGGAGAAGGCCACGGGGGCGCCGAACGTTGATGGCGTTCATGTTGATGACCCAGATGCTGCCGGCGATCGTCTTTGTGATCCCGTTGTTCATCGTGTTCACCAAGATCAACGTCGTGAACACGCTGGCCGGCCTGATTCTGGCCGACATGACCTTTACGATTCCCTTCGCCCTGATCATGCTGTCGGCATACATGAAGGACTTGCCTTACGAGCTGGTTGAGGCTGCTCTCGTGGATGGAGCGGGCCAATTGCGAGCGTTTCTGATGATCGTCCTGCCCATGACGCTTCCCGGACTCATCACGGTCGGGGTTTTCAGTTTCCTGATTCCCTGGGGCGACCTCATTTTTGCCTTGAGTCTTATCACTGATGCCGGATTACAACCATTAACCCTCGAGCTCTACAAGGCAATGGGCCAGTATGGAATTGATTGGGGATTCCTATTGCCCGGAAGCGTTCTGACCGCCATTCCAGCCGTGGTTTTCGTCATCGCGGCCAGTCGGTTCATCGTGTCGGGTGTGACCAGCGGCGCCATCAAATGATCGGGAATTGAAGATGAGAACCAATGCGAAAGCGCCGCCAAGAAAGGAGAAGAAAGCTGTAGTCTCGGAACAGTCCCGGCCAACGGTAAAAAGAGCCCGATTCGACGCCTCTCCTTACCTGTTCATTCTGCCCTTCGTTCTTTTCTGCCTGGCGTTGCTACTTTACCCGGTCGTGTATAGTTTGACGTTGAGCTTTCGGCAAGCCACGGTCGACACTTTTGTCAGCGGAGACATGCCGTTTAACGGTCTTGTGCAGTACCAGGCCGCCGTGGCCGACCCAGTTTTCTGGAGAGCGGTCGTTAACACCGTCCTTTTTGCGTTTTTCAGCATCCTCTTCCAATTCACGATCGGTTTTCTCCTGGCGCTCCTTTTCCAGGCAAATTTTCCTCTTAAAAACTTTTGCTTGGCGCTGCTGCTTATCCCGTGGGTCTCGCCAGTGCTGACGGCGGCGAATATTTTTAAAGGGTTGTTCAATGAGATTGGCCCGGTCAATCAGATCTTTCATCTGATCGGTTTGGGCCCATTCCCGTGGCTGGCAGATCCCAGATATGCATTTCCCGCCACCATCGTGGCGAACATCTGGATCGGTTTTCCCTTCAACTTCATTCTTTTATACGCGGGGATGCGAAGCATCCCGATTGAGGTCTATGAGGCAGCAAGAATTGACGGCGCACGTTTCTGGAAGCGGGTGGCATATATCACGTTGCCGCTGCTGAAACCGGTTTCCGTAGCAGTCCTGACGCTTGGGACCATCTACACCGTTAAGGTTTTTGACCTGGTGTTCATTATGACGGGCGGCGGTCCTGCGAATGGAACGCAGCTCTTGTCCACCTACGCCTACCAAGTGGGATTCTCGATTTTGAACTTCGGGGAGGCCGCCGCGATCGCTACCCTCATGGTGCTCCTGGTGCTTTTGCTCAACCTCGTGCAACTGCTCCTACAGCGAAAATGAGCTTCAAAAGACGAGCAAAGCAAAACACCGGAAGTTCAGGAGCCAGACATCTATCGCTGGGAGCAAATACTAGCGTTCGAATTCACTGCTGGCCTGAAAAACGGACGAATCAACATCGACAGACCGGAAATCCGACCTATTTCTGCGGGCTCCTGAACTCCTGAACTATCGACTATTAGAGTAGCCTATTTTGCTGGTAGAATTGTCTTAATCTTAGCGGCGGCGTCCCTTAGCGCCTCTTCGACGGAAGCCTGACCCGTTAGCGCGCGCTGAATCGCAGTTCGAGCTGCCAAAGAGATCTCGGGGTACTTCGCGCCACCGTCTTGCGATCTAGCCCGGGCGGTAGCCATTTGGTCGACGAAAGGCTTCAACTCGGGATTAGCTTCGCCCTGCTGCTTGGCGACACTCTGGATCGACGAAATGTAGTTGAACGTATCGCAGATCTTGCGCAGACGTTCCGGGTCCTGCGTGAATTGAATGAACTTGACCGCCGCCGCTTCAACTTTTGGGTCACCCTTCAGAACGCACCAGACCTCGCCACCGAGCGGAACAACCGGCTTCGCACCTTCTTTTGGTACGGGAATCGTCACGATGCCGAAGTCGACGCCGCTCTTCTTGACGTTCGCGAGCTGCCAGGGTCCCATCACCATTGTGGCCGCGCGCGCGCTGATGAACTGATTGGGAACGTCGCCTTGATTCCAATTAACTACGTCTTTGGAAGCGTACCCCTTTTTCACCCAATCAACCCAAAGCTCCAGGGCGGCCTGTGCGTTCTTCGAACTGAGATCGCTTAAGGTGCCGCCGTTACTCCAAAGGAACGGTTCCCATTGCCAGGTGGCTTCCTCGGTATTCACCGCCGAGAAGGCGATCCCGTAGACCGGGCTTTTGGTGGTTTTGGAGGCGGCATCGGTGAGCTGTTCCCAAGTCTGGGGCGGAGTCGAGACGCCGCCATCGGTGAGCAACTTTTTATTGTAATATAGGGCGAGGCTATTGCTGCCGATCGGCACACCGTAGACCTTGCTGCCGTCGGTCACCGCGGCCTTGGGACCCGGATAGATATCACTCCAGACCTGGATTTTAGCGACATCAGCGGAGATGTCCTTGAGGACGCCGGCTTTGGCGACCCGCAGCACGTCGGGGTTATCGACCGCGGAAATGGCCGGTGGTTTGTGCACAGCAGCCATCTGCAGAGTCCGGCTGACCAGCTCCCCAAAAGGTACATACGTGTAATGAAGTTTCACGTCGGGGTTGGCTGTTTCAAAGTCCTTCTGCAGACCATTTAAAGCGTCGATCTGACCTTGCACGTTGAAGTAGTGCACGATTTCGACGGTGGTCACTTCGGCCGGCGCATTGACCAGCCCGAGACCGGCGAGGGCGGAACCGAGCAGGATCAACCAGCGGAACCGCAGTTTTAATTTGGTATGGCTTTTCATTGGATTTGACTTGGGGTTGTAGGGGGAAATCGGTTTTGCGGAGACGCGAAGGTATCTACACATCCTGAGCTCTCTTTGCAGTGTTACCGGCTTAGCGTCCGCGCCGTAGCCATACTAACATTTCGCCCGGAGCGCGGTTATCCCAAGCGTAGTAGGGAATCATTTTAATCTCGCAAGGTTTTGTCGGCGGCGCAGAGAGTGAATAGAGTGGGCTTTCCTCCTGTTCCTCCCTGGAGCCTGGCACTGAGAGTGAAACGATCTCACCCAGTTCGCAACCCTCGCGTTGGACTTCGGCGCCCTTCTCCGGATAGATAGCAAATCGGTCGAGATGATC
Source organism: uncultured Verrucomicrobiae bacterium (assembly GCA_963782115.1). Classification (GTDB taxonomy): domain Bacteria; phylum Verrucomicrobiota; class Verrucomicrobiia; order Chthoniobacterales; family JAFAMB01; genus JAFAMB01. Next base: position 208,839 of record CAWAIK010000021.1, on the reverse strand, counting down.
GGCATTGTCAGTTTCTTCTGCGCAGTAGATCAACGGCCCGCGACTGATCGCGACTCTGCCTCGGTTGCCGATTATTTCGTAGTTGGAAAAGTGCGCTTGAACCGGCATTTCGAATTGGGCTGTCACTTCGTCCCCCGATATCCAGGTGCGCGAGATCATTGCATATCCGGCAACAATCTCCGGAACGGCTTTATGGCCATTCACCGCGAACTGGTGCTCACCGGCCCATCCGGGAACCCGGAGCAGAACGTCGAACGGAGTGCCGGGTACGCTCTCGAATCGAATCGAAGCGATACCGTCGAACGGGAAATCCGAAACAGCGACCAGGCGGCCTTCCTGGCCGTCGATGGAGAAACTGGCTTCGCTTGAAACGTAATGATGAATCGCTATTGCTTTAGAACCCGAAGAATAGAGGTAGCCGGCAAACGACAGGATCAGGCGAGCCAGATTCGCCGGGCAGCAGGGACACCACCACGGCCAACTCAACCGGTGATGCGAACCATCGCTCGCAAGCGGGTTATGGTAAAAGAATGATTTACCGTCGCTTCCGAGTCCAGCCAGTACGCCGTTATAAAGGGTTCTCTCCATCGCATCGGTGTATCGGCTGTCGAAATTGATATGAACCATGCGGTGGGCCCATTGCAGGAGGCCGATTGCAGCGCAGGTCTCTGCGTAGCTCTCGAGATTCGGCAGATCGTAATTTTTTGTGAAACCCTCGTTCTCGGCGTCTGAGCCGATGCCCCCGGTTAAATAGAGCTTGCTCCGACAGAGGTCTTGCCAGAAGCCTTTGCAGAGGGCAACGAGTTCTTCGTCTCTGAGTTCATACGCTAGATCAGCAACCGCGCTGTAGAGGTACATCGCGCGCACGGCATGTCCGACCACTTCCCGTTGTTCCCGGACCGGCACGTGCGCCTGCATGTAGGCGTATGGGGATACCGGGTGCGTTGGACGAAATGGTATTTCGTCCAACCTTTCGACCGCCTCCCGGTCGAAATAATGAGGTTTCGTTCCTCGCTGTTCGACGAAAAATCGACTTAGATCCAGGTAACGCTGTTCGTGCGTCAGACGATAAAGGCGAATCAGAGCCAGTTCGATTTCAGGATGTCCGCAATACCCCGGCAGTTGATGAGATCCGGTGCCAAATACCGCCGCCAAATGATCTGCCAGACGAATGGCGATATTGAGCAAGGTCTCTTTACCAGTCGCCTGCCGATGGACGACTGCTGCTTCGATCAAGTGACCGGCGCAATAGAGTTCATGCAGGTCGCGAAGGTTTTTGAAACGGTGACGCGGGCGCCAGGTCAGGATATGGCTGTTCAGGTAGCCGTCCGATTGCTGGGCGCCCGCAAGGAGCTCGATAGTCCCGTCTACAAGTGTTTCGAGCTTAGCATCTTTATAGTGCTGCAGATAGGCGCTCGCTGCCTCGAGCCATTTGGCTACGTCTGAGTCCCAGAAGATGCTACCTCCCCAGTACCATGTGCTCGACTCCTGCCGGCCGCGGTGCATACGTTGATCAAGCCGCAGGGCATCCAAATGGCCTTCGTGCCGCATTTCATTGTAGATGTGGCCAAGAGTGACTTGCCCTACTTGCTGCTGCAGTTTGGCCCAGAAGCCGCCGGTGATTGAAACGCGCGTTTGATCGAGAGGTTGCCAAGGGGGAAGCATGTCTAGAGGTTCTAGTACGGAATCAAGCATCGGCGCAACGGGAGCGTGCGGTAGAATACCCGTCCGATTCCGACCATTCCGCAGAAACGGGTCGGCGCGGCTTATCGGCGTCTTCAAAATGGCCGATCATTTTAGCGACGTAAGGAACCGCCCAAAACGATGGCTGCTATTCCCGGTATCTCAGAAAGTTGAATAGCCATTGCTCTGAGAACTTCGAGCTGTGATGAGCTGAGACCTAGGGAGGCGAGCATCGGAAGCAAAAAGCTGCTAGCCAAAAACTCTTACCAGCCAGCGCGGGTTTGCCTGGCCAATACATCTTCGATCGTGCGCGCCATTTCCCGACAGGCGGCCGAAACGACCTCCGCCTTTAAGCAGGGAAGGCGAGCATGGAGTGGGTCGCCAAGGCGAGCCTCCGATATGGCTACTTCTTCAATCCTTCCTCTCTCGGTGCCGTATACCCTAGATCCAGGCTTTGGCTCGGCCGAGTGCTTTATTCCAGCCCTCGCGCAGTTTTTGACGCTCCTGGCCGCCGATTTTTGGCTCGAAGGTACGATCGGAAGCCCATTGCGAGGAGATTTCGTCCGTCGATTTGTAAAAACCGACAGCCAATCCTGCCAGGTATGCTGCCCCCATGGCCGTGGTCTCTGTATTTGCTGCGCGGACCACTGGAACACCCAGGAGATCCGCTTGAGTCTGCATCAGGAGGTTGTTGGCGCAGGCGCCACCGTCGACCCGCAACTCCGCAAGTTTGATGGACGAATCAGATTCCATTGCGGTCATGAGGTCGGCCACCTGGAAAGCGATGCCTTCCAGAGCAGCTCGAGCGATGTGCGCAGACGTACTTCCGCGGGTCAGCCCGAGAATGGAGCCCCGGGCGTACGCATCCCAGTGTGGAGCTCCGAGCCCGACAAAAGCGGGCACCAGATACACACCACCGTTGTCGGGGACGCTGGCAGCCAAGGCTTCAACCTCCGGCGCGGTCTTGATAATTCCGAGGCTGTCGCGCAGCCACTGCACCACCGCCCCTGCGACGAAGATGCTCCCTTCCAGCGCGTACTCGGTCGTATCGTTCTTTCGCCAGGCAATGGTGGTAAGCAGATTATTTTTGGATGGGACAGCTTCGGTGCCAGTGTTCATCAACATGAAGCACCCGGTCCCGTAGGTGTTCTTGGCCATTCCTGGTTTGCTGCACATCTGTCCGAACAAAGCGGCCTGCTGGTCACCGGCAATCCCGGCGATCGGGAGCCCCTCCAGAGTGCCCACTGCGGCCTCTCCGTACACTTCGCTGGAACTTTTGACCGTCGGCAGCATCGAGCGAGGGACATGCAGAGCGCTTAGCAGCTCGTCGTCCCAGTCGCGAGTATGAATGTTGAAGAGCATTGTGCGCGACGCATTGGTCTCATCGGTCACGTGCACCTTGCCTTTGGTCAGTTTCCAGATCAGCCACGAATCGACCGTCCCAAAAGCCAGTTCGCCGCGCTCGGCCTTTTCGCGGGCCCCGGGCACGTTTTCGAGAATCCAACGTACTTTGGTTCCGGAAAAGTAAGCGTCGATCACCAAGCCCGTTTTCTTCTGGACGAGCGGCACCAGGCCGTCTGCTCGCATCTGATCGCAAATCGGAGCGGTTCGCCGGTCCTGCCAAACAATGGCATGGCCGATGGGTTCACCCGAATTACGGTCCCAAACGACGGCGGTCTCGCGCTGGTTCGTGATGCCGATCGCGGCAATATCTTTGTGGCTGATTTCTGCACGGGCGAGTGCGTCGGCTGCGACACCAATCTGGCTTGCCCATATTTCGTCCACATCGTGTTCGACCCATCCTGGCTGCGGGAAAAACTGCGTAAATTCTTTTTGTGCGACGGCGATTACCTTACCTGAGTAATCGATCACCAGGGCTCGGGAACTCGTTGTTCCTTGATCCAACGCTAAGAGATACTTTGACATAGGGGTAACGTTTTTGGGGTTAGAAAGCTGATGTTATTGTTTTTTGGCTTCGTGATGAGTAGGATCTTCGCCGCTCGCACGCTCACCTTCAATGACAGCATGTGCCTTGAGCAAGGCATTGCCGATGAACAGGTCATAGGCGATCCCTCCCAAGAGGCCGCCGACGATTGGTCCGATGACCGGCGGTAACCAGGCACCCGTTCCATCGGTCAGCCCGTTATTTTTAAATCCGGCTACGACAGCAAACAAACGTGGACCCAAATCGCGCGCAGGATTAATCGCGTAGCCGTTCATACCGCCGAACGAGATACCGATCGCGACCACAATTAGCCCGATTACGATGGGGGCCAGATTAGCTCCTGGCAGCACGTTAAGCTTGTCGACGACGGCGAAAATCAGGCCGACCAGCAGGGCCGTACCGACGACCTGGTCAAAAAAACCTGGCCAGAACCCTGGGACCGCTGGAAAAGTCGAGAAAACTCCGGTCGTGTGATCAAGACCAGGATCTACCTGAATCCATTTGGCGTGATAAACGATAAACAGCAGCAATGCTCCGGCAAACGCGCCGGCGAATTCACCCAGGATGTAATGGGGAACTTTTGCCCATGGGAACCGTTTGGTGGCGGCCAAGGCGAGGGTGACTGCCGGATTAAGGTGGGCGCCACTTATAGTCCCGGCAATGTAAATACCAAAGGTGACGGCCAAACCCCACCCAAGAACGACATTGGTGTAGCCGCCCTTTACGACTTCTCCTGGAATCGCCGGATGGCTGGCGAAAAGAACAACCATCGCGACAACACCGTCACCGAACAGAATCAGGACCATCGTTCCGAAGAACTCTGCTAGGAACTCTTGACCTCTAGTGAATTTCATTGTGTGAATTGCTTTCTGGGGTAACGCTTATTTTCGAGCGATCAAATGAATGGCTTTATGGTGGTGGAAGGAACGATGCAGACTCCCGAAGACTACGAGCAACATCGTGCCGATGATTTAATCATTCATGGATAACGTTTGATGGGGGGAATACTGACCAGCTTTACGCTGTGAACTCTTACGACCAAATTTCTGTAAGAGTCAGAGTGTTCTAGATTTCACCCTGTCAGGTAGCAAGAAAAATCTGGCAAAATTTAAAGAAGTACCATTCAGCAGGTAACTTGGCTGTCAATTCATCCCGCCCTCTCAAAGACTGGCCGTTCACTTCATTCGACGAAGCTTCTTGAAAACTTTCGGACGTCCGATGGTCCTTCGAAAGAGAGACGCTTGGAGGCCCATTGAGAGGCAATCCCGGAGATATCCAACTTCCGGATCATAGCCTTAGTGGCGGGGATTGCGGCAGCTGTGACACTGAACTCACGAAGCCCGATACCGAGCCAAATTGGGAGTGCTTCGGGATCGGAGGCAATCTCCCCACAAATCGAGGCTTTGACCTCCCGTTCCCGAGCCGAGTGGATCACCTGCTCGCAAATTCGGAGGACCGCTGGGTGAAGCGCGTCGGAGAACGAGGATAACGAGGCGCTTCCTCGTTCGGCACACAGGACGTATTGGGTGAGATCGTTGGTGCCAATGCTCACGAAGTCGAGGTGCGGCAAAAGTTGGTCGATGAGAATCCCGGCCGACGGTGTCTCGATCATTGCCCCCACGGGGATTGGCCATTGGTGAGCCAAGCTGGCCTCTGTCAGTTCGCCGGCGATTTCGGCGAGCATTCTTCTTGTCGCAAGAATTTCAGACACGTCAGTGATCATCGGGATCAGCAGGCGAACTCGAAACGAATCTGCCAGCCGCAAAATAGCTCGCAGATGAGCCCGAAAAAACCGTGGATTCGCCATCAGCAGTCTGATTCCGCGGACTCCGAGAAACGGATTTGCTTCCTTCGGTTGCGGCAGGAATTTTAGCGGTTTATCACCTCCTACGTCCAACAATCGAATGGTGACCGGAAACGAGCCTCCGGGTGCAAGAGCTTCCCGGTATGCTGCGAGCTGTTGTTCCTCGTCAGGCTCCCGATCGAAATCCTGGAAAAGAAATTCCGACCGAAAAAGACCGATAAAACTGGCGCCGTTTGCTCGCGCGCTGGAAATGTCTTTCGCCGAACCGGCGTTGCCACCGACTTGGACCGGGATCCCGTCTTTCGTGATCGCGGGTTCTTGACTCTCTTGGAGGGCCCGCCCGGCTTCAGAATGCTCGAGCTGTTGCCGCCTGACCAGGTTAGCGAGGACGTCCGGCGGAGGATCGATCCAGAGAGTGCCTTCAGAACCGCTGATTGCGACCTGTTGAGCTGTCCGAAGCCGCTCGAGACTCTTCCTAGTTCCGCCAATCGCCGGAAGGCCGAGCGCTCGAGCCAGAATGGCTCCATGGGAGGTCGGGCCGCCTCCGAGCTGAATGACTCCGGCAATCGAAAGTTGACGAAGCTGTTCGGCGAGTGTCGGCGTGAGTTCCTCGCAAATCAGTATAGTGGGATCAGTGAACGCGCAGTCTGGCAAGGCAGAGCCCTTATTCTCGTCGGTCAGGCTTGCCAAAACGGTTCGTTCCACCTCCCGGAAGTCCGCTGCTCGAGCCCGAAGGTAGGGATCGTCCGCCTTTTCCTGGTCGACTGCGTAGCGAGAAAGGATCTCATGCCATGCGGCGGCCGCGTTCAGGTGCAGCTCTTGGATTTTTACCTGGACCTCCTTAAGGATGGTCGGATCTGTGAAGATCATTCGCTGAGCATCGAAAATATCCAACTCATACTGATGCAACGAAGCTCTGAGGCGATCAATACGCCTGTCAAACTCCGCTATGGCCGCCGCGACCGCCGAGCGGAGCTTCTCCACTTCTCGCTTGATATCAGGTGCAGACTCCACCGTGTAGGTCGGCACCGACGCTACGATTGCGTCCAGCAGCAGAGGACGACCGATGGCAATCCCACGTGAAACGCCGAAAGGCTGAGAGATATCCGGCGCACCATTCTCTTCGCTTGGAGGAACCGGGCGAGCGGATTCGCCAAATTGGCTCTCAACCAAGGATCGGATCGAATCGATCACAGGTTTCGGGTCTGGCGACGCAATAGAAAATCGCACCGAATCGCCCTCGCGAATTTGTAGACGGGTCACATCGACAAGGCTCCGCGCGAGAACCGGTCCGCGACCGGCGCTTCGATTCTCGATGAGCACTTCGCCGGGAAAACCGGCCAAGGTTTTGATGAGCATCGCGGCTGGGCGCAAATGCAAACCGTGGGGATTCTGGATCGTGAGATCCAGAACCACATGTACTGAGAGGTCCGGGGCGGGAGAAGCCGCCGAAGCTCTTTGCGGAACATCCTGAACCTGATCCTGCTTGGGCAGCAGGCTTTGCAACGCGGCGTTGGCCACCTCATCGAGAGAAGCTCCCATCTGCGCTTGGACCGCCGCGGCGATCCCGCCTTCCACAAGAGGCGCGGACGTGAGACGCACTTTTTCTTGTTGCTCAGCATTCAAGAATTCTTTCGCCGTCTCGGCGCTTAGGATGGCGCTCCCCATGTCCATGAGAACGAGCACCCCGTCGTCGGAATAAACGGTGCTAATCGCCTCCTGAATTTCTATCGCATCGGTGCCCAGCACTGCCCGATCGTCGCCTACGCCACCAGAACAGGTGAGGGGCAGCTCTGCACTGACCACGCGGCGCAACAACTCACCGACTGCTTCGGCCAAGGGGCGACTGTGAGACACTAGAACGAGGCCTACCATGAAATGTCTAGATTCCGAATTTGAAACCGCAGATTACGCTGATTTCGCAGATCCGGAGAGAATCACACAAAGTTCTACGCCACAGACGCTTTTGTCCCACAACGAATTGTCGCCCCGAGCGATAGGCCATTGGTACGCAACCTCTGTGGAATTGGTGTAATTTTCGATTTGTCGGTTTAAACGAGGGTTTCAGCTGCCGAACGGAAAAGGAGGAGGGTGGAAGCAGCCCCCGGATCGGGATGACCGGCGCTCCTCTCACCCAAATAACTTGCCCGACCCTTACGCGCTACGAGCGGCACAGTCGATTTCAGACCTACCTCGGCGGCGCTAACCGCCTTGGATAACGCCTGCTCAAGACTCTCTCCGGACTCGACTGAACTCTTGTACGCCTTGATCGCCGGTTGCAAGCCGTCTATCATCGTCTTGTCGCCGATAGCGGCTTTGCCCCGCAAGACAATTCCCGCCAAGCCTTTCTCAAGTAAGGATCCAAATTCGCTCGGCGACAGTTCGGTCTTGCTTCCTGCGCTGACGCTGGCTTGCAAGAAGAAGGTCCCATAGAGGGCGCCGCTGGCGCCGCCGACCGTAGAGATCAGAGTCATAGCGACCCCTTTGAGAAGTGCGCCGATATCGTTGTTTTGGAGGTCAGCCTTTTTGGCGAGCACCGCCTTCAAACCACGGTGCATATTTGCTCCGTGGTCTGCATCACCAATCGCTGCATCCAATTGGGTCAGATAGTCTTTTTGTTCAGCGATATGTGCGGCGTACCGCTCGATCCAGGCGAAAATCTGGTTTGAAGAGATGTTTGACATAGAGGGTCAGAGGATCCCGGGGTCCGCCGCGATACGAGCTAAAGCTGGAAATTTCGGTCCAGTCTCAAATACCCCAACGGAGCCCTGGCGTCAGAACCGGCGCGTCCCACAGTTCGGTCCATCCATCATCCAGCTTCAGCACAGTAATCGAAGCGCCGGCCATCTCAAGACTCGTAATGTAGGGTCCGACCAGACTCCTGTTTACCTTGATTCCGGCCTTGGTGAGGATTTCGTGCGCCTTTCCATAAACGATAAACAGTTCGAGCAGCGGTGTACCGCCCATGCTGTTCACGAAAAGCAAGACCTCGTCACCTGCTTTGAAGGGCAAATCCTCGACGATCGGCGAAAGGAGCATTTCGGTGATCTCGTCCGCGCTCTTCAGTTTCGTCCGAGTCCGTCCAGGTTCACCGTGAATGCCGATACCGATCTCCATTTCATCCTCCGGCAGTTCGAACGTGGGCTTGCCGACATGTGGTACGGTACAGGAAGTCAGAGCCATCCCCATGCTCCGCCCGTTGGCATTCACTTGATTACAAAGGGCGGCGACCTCTTTGAGTGAATGCCCGGCTTCGGCTGCTGCGCCACAAATTTTCTCTGCGAGGACGGTGGTGCCGACACCGCGCCTGCCGGCAGTCCAGAGGCTGTCTTTCACCGCCACATCATCATCGATAACGACTGCCTCGACCTCAATGCCCTCAGCCCTGGCCAGATCCGCGGCCATCTCAAAGTTCAACACGTCACCGGTATAATTCTTCACGATATGAAGAACACCCTTGCCGCCATTGACTGCTTTGGTCGCCTCGAACATCTGATCCGGCGTCGGGCTCGTGAACACGGCGCCCGGACAAGCAGCATCCAGCATTCCCCGGCCGACGAACCCCCCGTGCATCGGTTCATGGCCGCTACCACCACCAGAAACCAACGCGACCTTATCCTTTACGGGAGCGTCAGCACGAGTGATGTAAATTGGATCGGTGTGAACTTTGATCAGGTCGCTAAACGCGGCCCCAAGGCCGGTAATTGATTCGAGAACCACGTTCTCGGGGGAGTTAATTAGCTTTTTCATGTTTTGGGGGGACAGGAACTGCAGCGGAACAATTTATCAGGATTCTATTGAATAAAAGTATAGAAAAGAAAAGAAGAACCTGAATAATTCAGTAATTCAGGGCCGGCAATCAAGAAAACCGCCGCTGAACTCTGTTATATAAACCAGCCGACCGGTACATGTGTCATTGGCGCATCAGGCTGGACGTGTTTGGTCCAGTTCTTCGACCAGCTCCAGCATCCGTTGGGTGGCTTTGCGAACCTGGCTGGGTGTCAAGAACGAGAGGTTCAGCAATTCCATGAGTAATAGTCCCTGCGAAGCGAGAAAGAGAATCGCGATATCCTCAGTCCGCAGAGTGAGTTCCTTGGAGAGATCCTGAAATTCTTTCCGGATGGATTCCCTCATCGGTTCGACCAGCTTCGGGTCGTTGGCAATCGCCGCGATAACGGCCGTCAGAACTGGGCGTTGGCCCTCCAGGTGACGGAGAGTTCCGATGATATTCGCTTTCAATTTTCCGTTTCGTTCCCCGGTGAGCGATTCTGCGACTTTCCTCTGCTCGCTTTCCAACAGTTCCATGGAACGACGGATCATCGCTTCGAGCAGGGCTTCTTTGGATCGGAAATGATAAAAGAGGCCGCCCTTGCTGACCTTGGCTTCGTTTGCGGCCGTCTCGAGCGTCAGATGAGCCGGACCGCGTTTGGCAACGATTTCTTCGGCAGCTTGGAGAATTGATTCCCGTGAATCTCTTTTTCGTCTGACAGATATCGACGTGGAGCTGGGGGCGTGGCTCATTCCATATTCCTACGAAAAACCGGTCGCCGAGTACACTAAAATCGAGGACTCCCATCAAGAAATGGACAGCCCTATCGGACGATCAGTTCACTAGGCTTGCGAAGATCGGCTCAAACGACTAGCCTGCGTTGCTCAGAAAACCTGGAAAGGCAGCCCCACGTTATTTACTTCCTATTTAAATCCAAACTAAATCCAATCTTCCTCCTGGGCCGCTTTTTAAACTCTATACTACAGCGCGAAAACCTCATGAGCGCTTGGGCTGGTGAGATTTTCGGGCTAGATGGAGGTGCGAAAGGAAAGAGCAAATCATGTTCAGTCTGCTTGGCACATTAATTATTGGGCTAATCGTCGGCGCGATCGCGAAGCTGATCGTCCGGGGACAAGAACCGGGTGGCTGCCTTATCACTATGGCCATCGGCGTCGCCGGCTCGTTTGTCGCCTTTTATCTCGGGAGATTGCTTGGGTGGACCTCCGGGCATCCTGACAGTTTGCGGCCAGTCGGGTTCATACCGTCCGTGATTGGCGCAATTATCCTCTTACTGATCTATCACCTGATCCGGCGCCGGAGGAGGTAAGCATAGGCGCCCAGCCTCAGTCCACGATCTGGACCGGGGTGCGCAAATCGACGTTATTGAAGAAAATTTCCGCCATCTTCCCAGGCATCCGGATACATCCGTGCGATGCGGGGTAACCGGGCAAGTAGCCTTCGTGCATTCCAACGCCTCCGGTGATGCGCATGAAAAACGGCATTGGGGCACCTTTGAATATGGCTCCCGCCGGTTTGGCGTCCTTGCCCAATTCAACGTCCTTTTGCACGACGTTTCCGACAGCATCGACATAATCTCCGTACAGGCTCGATGCATGATCCTTGTCTTTTTGAATGATCTTGTAGTTGCCAACCGGTGTGTTGTGGCCTTCCCGGCCGGCCGACACCTGGGATACGCCAACGAGCACGTCGGCCTTGTAGAAATAGGCTCGCTGTTCTTTAAGATAAATTTTGACGGAGGGCGGTCCCTGGACGCCGTCTCCGTCCCAATAGGAGATCGGGTCGTAACTTGAACCCGGTTCTGGAGAGTTCGCAGCCAAACCGCCCGTCGACGGTATATACGAAGTGTTCGGATTCGCCAGGCGCGATTTTTCGCTCTCGCCGCAGGCGGCAAGGAGCAAAGCTGCCAGAATTATTGGAAACCGTCGTATACTCATAGACCGGAAATCAGCTCGAATAAGCTCGATTCCACGAATCGTCAAGTAGGCTCCATTTACGATTGGGGTCGACGGAAGGATGCAGGCACCGTTTGCCGGAGCCGGCAGCCTCTGCTATATCGTGAGCGTCACCTATGCCCACCTACGAATATAAATGCGAAAAGTGCAATCAGACATTTGAGACTTTCCAGTCCATGAAGGACGAGCCGTATCTTGTTTGCCCGAAGAAATTGTGCCGGCAGGAAGTTTGGGGCCAAGGGAAGGTGAAGCGTCTGATTGGGACGGGTGCAGGACTGATTTTCAAAGGTTCCGGATTTTATACTACCGACTACCGCAGCTCCAATTACAAGGAGAGCGCCAAAAAGGAAAGTGGGTCGTCTAAAGGCGATGAAGCCAAGGGCAGCTCGGATAAGGCAAAAGAAAGCGGGTCACCCAAAGGTGATGGGGCAAAGAGCGACAGCGGCAAAGGCGACGGAGCCAAGGGCGGCTCGGATAAGGCGAGCGGGTCTTCTGGGTCGACGCCATCCGCGAGCAGTTGAGGGCTACGGCGTCGGAACACGTTGGCCAGATGACAAAGCAATTCGATCGCATATAGTTATCGGATGTTCAGGTTGACTCGGGGTGAGCAGTGGCTGGTTGTCGCGTTTGGCTTGGCGCTGCTCCTGGGAGCAGTGGTAAAACACGTTCGGGCAACCGTCGTCCAGCAACAGCAGGTCGAGTCCAGGTAAAAAAATGCAGAGATCTTTTAACGAAGTTGTAGAACAAATCATCGAAAGGGATCCGCGATACGGGAAAGAAGCCTACATCTTCCTCAAAGAAGCCCTTGAATTCACGATCAAACAGAAAAAGCGTGGAAAAACCGAGGCTGGATCACATGTGAATGCCGGTGAGTTGCTCGATGGATTCCGACAACTCGCATTGAAGGAGTTCGGACCGATGGTGGTGACGGTGTTGGAATACTGGGGTGTACGGGCTTCGTCTGATGTCGGTCAGATGGTGTTTAATTTGATCGGGGCGGGTGTTTTCGGGAAGACGGAATCCGATTCGGTCGACGATTTTGATCAAGCTTTAGATTTTCATGTCGCGTTTGTTGCACCGTTTGAGCGTCGCAGTTCAAATCCAGCAAACTCTTGAACCTCGAAAGGATTTCAATGGGGATTCCGGAGGTTCATCCTACGCTTTTCGAACTCTCGAACGGTTTGACTGTTATTGTCGCTGAGCAACATTCAGCGCCGGTCGCCAGTATTCAGGTCTGGTGTCAGACAGGCAGCATTCATGAAGGCGAGTGGCTCGGTGGCGGGCTGACCCACTTACTTGAGCACGTGCTTTTCAATGGGACGGAGCGCCGCACTTCAAAGCAGATCAGCGACGAGATTCATGGCATTGGCGGTTATGTGAATGCCTACACCTCGTTCGACCGAACGGTCTTCTGGGTTGATTGCCCGTCCGAAGCGGTCCGGCAATCGATCGATATCTTAGGCGATATGCTGTTTCGGTCGCTTGTCGAACCTGAACCTCTGCAAAGGGAGATGGATATTATCCGGCGCGAATTCGACATGGGACTCGATGATCCGGACCGTGTTTTAAGCTATCTCATTTTCGGAACGGCTTTTCAGGTGCACCCTTGCCGCTATCCGGTGATCGGAATCCGGGCAGTGTTTGATCAACTGGCTCACGCGGACGTCCTTCGGTATTACCGGCGACGTTACCTGCCGAATAATCTGTTTCTTGTGGTGGTAGGGGATGTCGAACCGGAGCGTGTCCGATCCGATGCGGAAGAACTTCTTGGATTCGCCCAACGCGGGCCGTTGGAGCCGGTCATTCTGCCAGAAGAACCTCCCCAGTTGGGCCGGCGTGAGACTTCGCAAAGCTTTGAAACTGAACTCGCTTATTTCAATCTCGGCTGGCACGTGCCCGGTGTTGCGCATGATGACATGGCGGCGGTCGATGCGGCTTCCGTGGTCCTGGGCGGAGGCGCAAGTTCGCGGCTTTATCAACAGCTGCGAGAGAAGGAAGGCCTTGTCTACGGAGTCGGAGCGTATGCGTACACCCCTGGTTTTCCGGGTTTGCTAACGGTATCGGGCCAATGTGCCAAGGAAGTCGCAGACCTGGTTCCGAATCGGATTGTGGAGTGCGTCAATGATCGACGGGAGCGCCGATTCTCAAAGGAGGAGCTAAGCAAGGCGAAGCGCATTATCACAGTGAACGCGATCGAGCAATATCAGACCGTCAAAGGGCTGGCGTCCGATCTCGGCTTGAACTGGTTGTATGCCAGGAATCTTGATTTTAGCCGTCATTACTTGGAACGCCTGCAGGCGGTAGCGCCGGAGGATATCGAGCGCGTCGTTTCCCGTTATCTGACGGATTCAAACCTCACCGTTGCGGTGCTTCGCCCTGGTAATGAATCCAAGCGAGTTTCGATTTGGGAAAAGAGGACCGCAGACCCACAACTTCACCTGCTGCGCGGCGGAACCAAAGTCATCCTGATTCCTGATCGACGTCTTCCGATGATTTACGCTTCAGCGGTGTTTCGAGGCGGCTCACTTTTTGAGACCGCCGCAGACAGTGGAATCCACCGGTTGCTCACTCAGACCATGCCAAAGGGCACGAAGACCAGGTCGGCGGAGCAGATTGCCGAGCAGATCGAGGGAATCGGCGGAATGCTGTTCGTTGAGTCCGGATTTAACACGATACGGATTGCGGCCAGTTCGCTATCCGACGATTTCAGCAAGGCATTTGCCGCGATGATGGACGTCGCAGTCGAACCAATTTTTCCAGCCGAGTCGATGGAACGTGAACGAGAAAGTCAGATCGCAGCCATCCGGGCGGAGAAGGCGCAGCCACAGCTCGTCGCGCGCAACCTGTTGAGAGCCGAGATCTACGGGGATCATCCGTACGGCCTGAATCCGCTCGGTCGCGAGGAAACGGTGCTCCAAATCAGGCAGGTCGATTTAATCCGCAAGCATCGAGCCTGTTTTGGCTGGTCAAGTGGAGTTTTTGGATTTTGCGGCGATTTCGATTCTCAGCGGATCCTCGAGATGATCGAACAAGGGCCGCAGGATCAACCGGAGGAACCAACTTTGAATCGGCCGTTATCCTCGGTGCGGAGCGATTTCAAAGCCAGGCTGGTCACCTCATACGAAGGCAGACATCAGGCTGTCGTTTGCGTCGGTTATCTTGCCTGCACCGTGGAAAGTCCGGATCGAATCAGTCTGGAAATACTGGACGAGGCGACGGGTGATTCGAGCTCGCGGTTTTTTGTAAAGGTGCGCGAGGAACTCGGATTGGCCTACTCCGTTGGGAGCTCGTTGTTTTTGGGAATTGCTCCAGGAATTTTTAGCCTGCACGCGGCAACCGCTCCCGAGAAAGTAGAACGGGTCGCGCAAATACTGCACAGCGAACTGGGGGTCCTCTGCAGGCAAGGGCTCGAACCGCAGGAGTTTGAGCGGGCGAAAACGAGGACGTTGTCGCAACTCGCTTTTCAGCTGCAAAACATGGACGCGTATGCGCACAGCGTAGCGCTCAATGAGTTATACAGCTTGGGATACGATTACGTGCACCGGCGCAGGAAGACGATCGAAAGTCTGACGATCGATTGCGTCAATGAAGCAGCCCGGAAATATTTGATGGATAAACCGTCGATAACGGTCATTGTTAGACCCTGAGTGATACGGAAGATCCGATATGGCAGAATACCAGAATACGACTGTTTCTTCGGGCGAGATGGCACAGCGTTTTATTGAGTTCGTGATGATGCAGGCCCAGAACGCAGCCTTCATGTTGGGCCAGATACCGCACCCTCAAACAGGGAAAGCGGAAGTTAACCTGGACATGGCCCAGCTACTGATTGACCAACTAGTGATGATCCAGGAAAAAACAAAAGGGAACTTGAATTCCGACGAGTCGCGAATACTCGCCGGGGCCATTTCGAACTTGCAGATGGCGTTCGTCGAGGCAGTCCGGGAGGAGCCGTCGAACAAGGCGGCCATTCGACCTGAAACACCGCCGCAGGTTGAGCAGAAACCGCGGGACGATGCGGGCTCGGAACAAACTGACCCGGACGGTAAAAGGAAGTTCGTCAAGAGCTACGGTTCCTGATAGGTCTGTTGGCACGGTCGGAGACCTTTAAAAAATTTTGTTCAGGCGTTTTCCAGGCCAGCCTTTGAATAGTGAAAAGATTCGACATTCGGGGCGTCGAGATTGGGGGAGGAAAGCCTGTTTATATTCTCGGCCCGTGTGTGATCGAATCCGAGAAATTCGTCCTCTCAATCGCCGACGATCTCAAAAGGATTTGTGATCCATTGGGTGTTTCATGGGTCTTCAAGGCTTCCTACGACAAGGCGAATCGGACGTCCGTCAAGTCGTTTCGCGGCGTTGGACTGGAGGTGGGTTGCCGGTTGCTGCGCAAGATCGGGGATGAGCTGGGGGTGCCTGTTACCACTGACATCCATTCGCCCGACGATGCGCGTGCGGCCGGCCAGTTCATTGATCTTTTGCAAATACCGGCTTTCCTCAGTCGCCAGACCGATCTGATTCGAGCCGCAGCGGAAACGGGGAGAGCCGTGAACGTGAAGAAGGGGCAATTTCTCGCCCCGTGGGATGTTCAAAATATTGCGGAGAAATTAGCCACCTACGGATGCTCATCGTACGTCTTTACCGAAAGAGGCGTCAGTTTTGGTTATAATAATCTGGTTGCGGATATGCGTTCGTTGTATTGGATCCGGGAACTGGGCTATCCCGTCATCTTTGACGCCACGCATTCCGTTCAACGTCCGAGCGGTGCGGGAGACCGAAGCGGCGGTGATGGGGTGCTGGCACCGGTCTTGGCGCGGGCTGCGGCGGCTGCGGGATGTGACGGAATATTTATCGAGACGCATTATGATCCCAGTCAGGCGCTTTCCGATGGGCCGAATCAAATCCCGCTTCAGGATCTTTCGGCTCTGCTGGGAAAGCTTCAGCAAATCCATGAAATCAGCCGGTAAAGCACTTGCTGTGATCTGGCTCTTTGGGAGTGTCGCGGCGACGCTGCTGGCCGACGACAACGGGCAGAGTCGCAGAATCGATCTGCCGGTGCCGATCGGGCATGACGTCAAAGGGCTGCGCCTTCCAGTCCGGAACGATCAAGGAAAGGTAGAGATGCAATTCGACATGGAGTCCGCCAGGCGCCTGGATGACCAGAACGTCGAAATGCACACCGTCACCATCCAAACGTACAATCAGCAGACGTTCAAGCCGGACGCGAAGATCGATTTGAAATCGTCGACGATGAATCTGGATACCGAGGTTATTACGACCAAGGAACCGGTCCGTATCACGCGAGATGATTTTTTTCTCACCGCAGATAGCGGAGACTTCAATTCAAAAACTCGCCACGGGACGGTGTTCGGAAATATCCATCTGGTGATTTATAATCGGAATGAATTTCAAACGAAGTCTGGCTCCGAGGGTCAACAATAATAAAGTCAGTGAAGAAATTAGTCATCTTATTCGGAGCTATGGTCTGTTTTGGTACGGTCCTGGGCGTGGCACAGCAAAAATCCGCTTCTCCTGCGAAGCCGCCTGTGGCGCAGGCTGCAGCGGCAAGATCTCCGGCGTCGAAACAATCTTCCGCAAATTCCAAGCAGGCTCCTGGAGGTTCTGCGG
This sequence comes from uncultured Verrucomicrobiae bacterium, assembly GCA_963782115.1. Classification (GTDB taxonomy): domain Bacteria; phylum Verrucomicrobiota; class Verrucomicrobiia; order Chthoniobacterales; family JAFAMB01; genus JAFAMB01. The sequence goes on along the minus strand of CAWAIK010000021.1, from coordinate 192,040 downwards.
CTGGAAGGCAATCGGGCGATGTATTCGGGGACACCAGTGGCCGTCCAAAAGGGCCGACAGAGATTACCGCAACAAAGGAAGCGCAGTTCGACACCAAGACCCGGACTGGAGTTTTCATTGGCAACGTCAAGGTTGTCGACCCTCAGTTCACGCTGACATCTGATCGATTGACGGTTCACCTGAACAAGGACGAAGAGGGCGGTGGCTTGAATGAGGCCAACGCTCAAGGAAATGTGGTAATCGTCCACATCAATCAGCCCAAGACTCCGCCGCAGTCTGCCCAGACGGCCGGTGCGCCAACGCCAGCCGCGCGGACCGCAGCAGCGGGTCCCACTCCCGCTCAGGCTCAACAACCCACGACCTCAACCGGGAAGGCGGATAACGCCCTCTACGAGGCAAAGGATGGTTCAATTACATTAACCGGCTGGCCGCAAGTGACGCAGGGCGCCAATACGCATATCGCGACTGCACCCGGGGTTAAGATGGTGCTTTTCAGAGACGGACGAATGCAAACCTATGGCAGCACAAGGACGTTAATTGAGGACAGAACCGCTACGAACAATCCCAATGCCAATGGCGCCCATTAGACTAGAAATTGAGTCACCTGTCCTGGAAACAAGACGGCGAATCGAAAAGCCGATTCTTCGTACGGATAAACTGGTCAAGATCTATGGTGGCCGGTCGGTGGTGAATGGGATCGATATCCACGTCAACGAAGGTGAGATCGTCGGCTTGCTGGGGCCAAATGGTGCTGGAAAAACGACTACGTTCTATCTTATAGTGGGGTTAGTTCGGCCCAACAGTGGCCGAGTTTATTTCCAGGATCGTGACGTGACAGGGTTTGCGATGCATCGGAGAGCCCGAATGGGAATGGGTTACCTTCCCCAGGAAGAGTCCATCTTCCGAAAACTCACCGTCGAACAAAATATTCTGGCTATCCTGGAAACGCTTCGAATCTCTCGCCGAGAACGACACCGCCGTTGCGACGAATTGCTTCGGCAGTTTGGGATCGAAAACCTTGCCAAAAATCAGGCTCTGACGTTGAGCGGCGGTGAAAAGCGTCGTTTGACGATCGCCAGGTCGCTTGTCACCAATCCGAAGCTCATGATGCTTGATGAGCCGTTTAGTGGCGTCGACCCGATCGCTGTCTCAGAAATTCAGCAGCATATCTCCAACCTCAGAAAATCGGGTTTGGCGATTTTGATAACCGATCACAACGTCCGAGAGACCTTGGAGATTGTAGACCGTGCCTATCTCATTTTTGATGGAAGAGTCGAAAGCCAGGGCACCCGGGAGTTTCTGATTAATGACCCAATTAGTCGGCAACTCTACCTCGGTGAACGTTTTCGAATGTAATCCTAGAACCATGTTGTCGGCCGCTTGTTCCCGTAGTCAAGCCCAAGGAGATGTTCTTCTTGGCTCTGCGGGTACGTTTTCTGCTTTACCTTGCTGATAGCGGATCATTTAGCGGTCATTTAACCCAAACAGAAAGCGCCCAAATATGCAGGTACGGAATGCAAATCCACCAATTCAGGTGACTGGGAGGCATGTCAGCGTCACGGAAGCGATGAAAGAGTATTGCCGACGCAGGTTGGCATGCCTCCACCTTGATTATCCAAAAATTATCGAGGTACAGATAATTCTGGACGTTCAGAAATATCGTCACACGGCAGAGGTGATTTTGCACTGTAGCAACCATATTACGCTCGAGGCTAGTGCCGAGAGTGATGATATGTACGTTTCCGTCGATGAGGTCGTAGACAAAATCGCCCGGCAGATGCGCAAGTATAAAACGCGCCTCATGCGGAAGCACCGACCCCGAAAACATACAATTAGACACCTCGAAGAAACAGTGCTGCGTTGGGAATGGGTTGACGGGATGGAAGAGGCACAGGAGACGGAAATCGCCGCAAAAAGGAAACCGGAAACCGAAGCGAATTTTTCCGAGCCGTCTGTCATCCACAGCGAAAAATACCCCCTGAAACCGATGTTCATCGATGAGGCTGTACTGCAGATCGAGATGTCGCCAAAACAGTTTCTGGTCTTCCTGAACGCTAAAACGGAGAAAGTGAACGTTATTTATCGGCGTAAGAACGGGGACTTTGGGCTAATCGAGCCGACGTTTAACTAAGTCGAGCGGAAGGAGATTTGTGCCCGGGGAACGGGGCGTGCCGGAACGCGCCAGCCCGGGCACTTTTTATGTACTGACCGCAAGACAATACATGGCCAATACAACAATTTGAAATGGATGCTCCAGAGAAGTTTGCTACTATCTTGCCGGTGAATACTGAAAAACCCACGTTGAGTTCGTGTGATCGAGCCGAGCCGACGTGACCCGCCAAATTGCCATGACGCCAGAATGAGACGAGGGAAATTACCTTTTATCCCGGTCGGCGAATTCTACACGCGGCACGCGGACGCACTACAGCTCAAACTGGTTGGGCCTGCTCTGGGCTTTGAGCGTAAAATCCGCGAACCTACCATTAACCGTCCAGGCCTCGCCCTCTCCGGATTTTTTAGTTATTTTGCGGGCAAACGAATTCAAGTTTTTGGAAATGCCGAATCAAGCTATTTGAAGAGCTTGTCTGAATCCGAACAGCAGGCTCGTTGCCTTCAGCTTTGCGAACAGCACATCCCTTGCGTTGTCGTATCCCGGCATTTGCCTGTCCCGAAAGCGCTTGCGGACGCCTCCGCTCGCCTGGAAATCGCGATCTTTCGCACCCCAATGGTCACCATGCGGTTTATCAATGCCGCGACAATTGGCCTGGAAATGGATTTTGCACCGGCCACCACCGAGCATGGAAGCATGGTCGACATCATGGGAGTCGGGACGTTGGTACGCGGCTCGAGCGGCGTCGGAAAAAGCGAGTGCGTTCTTGGATTGATCGAACGTGGTTACAGTCTGGTCAGCGACGATGTCACCCGGTTCCGTGTTCTCGACGGACGCGAACTCGTCGGAACTGCTCCCGACCTGACTCGCTATCACATGGAAGTTCGCGGTCTCGGCATCATCAATGTAGCCTCTATTTTCGGGGTTGGCAGTATTCGGATAGAAAAGCGACTCGATCTGGTCGTCACGCTTAGGGACTGGCAGGAGCTTGAAGAGGTTGACAGGATTGGACTCGAGCAAGAGTTTTACGAAATACTTGGGATTCGTATTCCGCACATTACCATTCCGGTCCGGACGGGACGCGATTTGGCTCGATTAGTGGAGGTGGCGGCGCTCGACCAAAAACTGAAAAGCCTTGGTCAGAACAGCGCGGTGGAATTTAATCAGCGGTTGTTGAATTTAATGCAAACGAGCAAGGAGATGTGATGGGTTTGTTGGGTAAGCGATCAGCTTCCGGAAAGGTTCAAAAGGAGGTCACGATTTTGAACAAGCTGGGCTTACACGCCCGCCCGGCGGCCATGTTCGTCCGTACAGCCAACAAACACAGAGCCGACATCTGGGTCGAGAAAGATGGGGAGCAGGTGAACGGGAAAAGCATTATGGGCCTCATGATGCTGGCTGCCGGCCAGGGAACAAAACTAATGCTTTCTGCGGATGGCGTTGATGCCGAGAAGGCCATTCATGAACTCGAACTCCTGATCGAGAAACGGTTCGATGAGGAATAGTACCTGAATGAGCGGTCAGGAAGAGAGATTTCACGGAGTCGGCGTTGCTCCGGGGATTGCCCGGGGGGTGGTGTTTCTCCATCATCCCGACGACGAAGAGCCACCAAAAAGAAGGGTCGAAGATTCGGAAGTTGCCAAAGAGATCGTCCGGTTCGAGTCGGCCCTGATTGCCACCCGGGCGCAAATCCTGGAGATGCAACAACGGATCGCCGAAGCCATTGGGGCCAAGGATGCGAGCATCTTTGATGCCCATCTGCTGGTGGTGGAGGATCGCACGTTGATCGACGAAGTACTCCGCAACCTCGAGAGAGAAAAATTTAACGTCGAATTCATCTTTGCGGAGGTCGCCAATCGGTACGCTCGTACCCTGAGTGAAATAGATGATCCCTATCTTCGAGAACGGGCCTTTGACATTCATGATGTCACCCGGCGGGTAATTCGCAACCTGCTCGGGCGGTCGACCAAGACGCTGGGCAACATCGATCTTCCACAAATCGTTGTTGCTCATAATATTACTCCTTCCGATACGGCGACATTGAATCGTCAACTGGTCCTCGGATTCGCCACTGACGTCGGGAGTCGGACTTCACATACCGCGATCATGGCGCGTTCGCTGAATATTCCGGCGGTGGTTGGTCTGAAAGATATCTCGCAACGCTTGCATCCGGGCGAACATGTTCTGCTGGATGGGACAAACGGCGTTGTCATTCTCAATCCGACTGACCAGACCCTTTGGGAATACGGCGAAATCGAAATAAAGCTGGAACATGTCGAGGAAGTTCTGACGAGCCTGCGCGACACGGTCAGCACCACGGCGGATGGCCGGCATGTTATCCTCTCGGCAAACATTGAACTTCCCGAAGACATACCATCGGTTGTTGAAGCCGGAGCGGAGGGTATCGGTTTGTACAGAACTGAGTTCTTCTTTCTGAACAAAAACGACCTGCCAAGTGAGGAAGAACAATACGCTGCTTACCGAGCCGTAGCGGAGGCTATTTTGCCACAATCGGTTATCATTCGTACGCTCGATCTTGGCGGCGACAAATTTCTGAGCCATTCGCACCTGCCGACGGAGATTAACCCGTTTCTGGGTTGCCGTGCGATTCGGTTCTGTCTCGAGCGCCCCGACATTTTCAAGGTGCAGCTGCGAGCGATTCTCAGGGTCAGCGCCCTTGGCAATGTTCGAATCATGTTTCCGATGATCTCCGGCCTTTCCGAGCTGCTGCAGGCGAAAGAGATCCTGGAAACCTGCAAAACGGAGCTCCGTGAAGAGGGCATAGCATTCAGCGAGGAGATTGAATTGGGGATCATGATTGAGGTGCCTAGTGCCGCGTTGGTCGCAGAAGCCTTGGCGCGCGAGGTGGCTTTTTTCAGCATCGGGACAAATGACCTGATCCAATACACAATCGCCGTGGATCGGGTGAACGAACGGATCGCGCACTTGTACGAACCGACTCATCCGGCAATCCTGCGGCTGATCGAAATGACGGTATCAGCGGCTCACGCCCAGGGAATCTGGGTCGGCGTGTGCGGTGAGATGGCCGGGGAAATCACCCTGACACCGCTGCTCCTGGCACTCGGGGTGGATGAATTAAGCGTGAGCGCGGGCTTGGTCCCCCGAGTCAAGAAAGCAGTTCAGACTTTGGACACCAAGGAATGCAGCCGTTTGCTGGAAGAGACGCGGGGACTAGCTTCAGCCACCGATATTCTGGCCCGGTGCGAAGAGGTGGCGCGGGAACATTACGCTGAGCTCCTGAATTAGCGGGAACTGCCTATTGCAGTTTGGCGTCCGGACAGTCGGTACTCAGATTGTCAAGTCCTTCGTGGTCCCGCGTAAAAGATACGGATTTCGCAGGCTTGCCGTTGTTGACCCTTACGATGTAGATGCTGTCAAAATCCTGGTCCTCCCATTTGGGGACCTCTTTCGGATCTCCCCCGAATTGGCCGACAAGCTGCTTCACAACGCTTTCCAATTCGCGGTGTTCCCACGCCACAAAGATCAGCGAGTTCTGGTATTTCTGGCGAGTCAACTCTGAACGCAAACCATCGACATCCGTGTAACTGAAGTCGGTGTTGACGGGCACGGCGAATTCGATGGCAGTTGGTTCAATTGTCGCAAGAGGCCGAAGATAGTTGAATTCGCTTCCTCCTGTCGCAGACCTGCGGTTGGGGGCAGGGGCGAAAATGTAGTCGGGTTTTCCGAATTTCGCGGTCAAGACTCGAGGTAAGGCCAACGCTCGATTAAGACCCTGGCAGTTCAGTTGGCCGAATTCTTTGTCCGGCTTCTCGCCGTGCCTTACGAATACAATAGTCTCCACTGCGCTCCCGGATGGAGCCGGCGAAACAGGCGGCGCTTTGTCCGACGCATCCAGATTCCGACAGCCAAAAAATGCGAGAAACGCCGACGCATAGAGTAGTATTCTCATGAGGCTTTTTTATAAAAATTTGTTACGCGAGCGATACAAAGAGCGCGCCCTGACTCTTCGTGGGCAATTTCAACTTGGTGCACAACCAGGTGAGACGAGCGGCGGATGATGCTTGCCTTCGCCACGATATGACCGTCGGAGGCGGATCGGATATGGCTTCCATTAATCTCAATACCCACTGGAACGGAGCGAGACAAATCGACATCCCAGCAGGCGTGGAGACTGGCAGCGGTTTCTGCGAGAACCATGCTGATGCCGCCATGCAAGAGCCCCAAAGGTTGGCGGGCGCGATCGGACATCGGCATCCGGAGAAGGATTCCTTCGGCATCGGCCGAAATGATCTCAACACCCAGAGCTTCCGGCGCAGTCTTTGGCAGGAAAGCGCGAAGCTGTTCAACGGAAGTAATCTGGTTAGAGACAGAGGCCATAACAATAAAATAGAGGAGCTGCAGGGTAAGTTCGGCAGCTGCTGGGTGCGTGCAACTCCTGAATTATTAGCGGCCATCTTCCCAAACCAGCAGAACCGGCTCGCCGACCTTGATTCTCAATTCCCTGGCCGCGGAGGACGACTGTACCGAGATTTCCAGAAAGCCTGCGCTGCCGCAGATTAAGAACGGCATACCAGCTCGCGCCACGCCTTCACTATAGGATCCCGCAAGCTTTCGGATTTTGAATTCCTGGACCCGCAGACAGAAGGAACGTGTCGCGGATGGAGGCAGCAAGCAATCTGATGGAAGATTCGTGACGCAATTTCCAAAATGATCAATGTGCATGATCTTCCCGGCCAGTGTGCCGTCCGCCATCGATTCGCATCGGGTGATCGCAAATCGAACAAGGTCCTGAATCGTCGGACCGAGATCCTCAGGCGATACGCCCTCCGCCAGTGCGGCAGCCACCGGGGCAAATATATCTCTGCCGTGAAAAGTTGAGCTGGGATTCGGCAGGAAGTATGCGGCGTTCGTCAGGTGCCGGACTCGGGCTGTTGGAACCTGGTCCAGAACGAGGGTAAATAGGCCGTTGTCCGGACCAACGAACAGGTGACCCGCGGCCTCGACCAAAACAGCCCGGCGCTCGGAGCCAACCCCGGGGTCGACAACCGCCAGATGGATTGAACCCGCCGGAAAATATGGATACGCGGCGTTCAGCGTGAATGCCGCTGCCTCCACGTCCTGTGGCGAAATCGCGTGAGTGATGTCGACCAGAACAGATTTTGCACTCCGCGTCAGGATGACTCCCTTCATAGCTCCGACGAAATAATCCTCAGTTCCGAAGTCGGTGAGAAGCGTGATAATCCGAGTCGACACCGCTTTGCGGCTCCATTTAATTTGCGGGCTAATTTTGAATCAACCATTCCAACGTTTGTTCTGCGCTTTTATTGGGTGGAAACACCGGATAAAAAACCTTTGCGATGCAGCCGTCATCGATAATGAGTGTCAAACGTTTAATCAGAGTCATGGCATTGAATTGAAATGTCGGAAGTTTGAGCGCATGGGCGAAATTCAATTCTTGATCACTCAACAGAGGATAGGGAAGCTCGAGCCGTTTGACTGCTTCACGTTGGTGATCCGTGTCTTGGGTACTCAATCCTAATATGTGCGACGCGCCCGCTTCAGTTATCTCGAGATAGCGATCTCGGAAAGCGCAGCATTGAGGGGTGCAACCTCTCGCGCCTGGTATCGCATTCCAACCTTCCGGAACAGGTTGATCGGGTTGCCCGGTGCGAGGATAGCAAAAGAGGACCGTCAGGCCGCGAATCTGAGCTAAATTGATCGGGTTGTCGGCGGTTGAAGCGAGCCAAAGCTCCGGAATCCGCGTCCCCTGCAGATGATTGCAAGCGCCGTCATCTTGCGGCACGGGCAAACCGGCGGGTAAATCCAAAGGGTTGCGCATAATACCAAATTACCTGCCTTCCTGCCTCTTCGCAAAGACGCCCGCACGCCGACACTGACACTGACACTGACACTGACCACTGACAACTTCCCCTAGTACCGCCAGGCCGCTCCAACAAAGGTAAACAGGTCGTTTGCGGCTTTCGTCACTCCAATGTTAACACCGGCATCCAACTGCCAATTATTTGCCGGTTGATAAACCAAGGCTGTATCGACGGTGCCAATCCAACTACTGTGCGTCGCCGTGCTGGTATCGGTAGCGAATTCGAGGTAGGTGCTCAGTTTCTTGGTAATCGGATGCCCGAGGCTGATGGAATTGAGATAGTCGAAATGTGAACCACCCCCCGGTTCGTGGACCGTCTGAATAGTGCTCTCGATTCCTAACTGAAAGTCGGCAGGAAGTGCAAACTGCACGGGGAGTCCAACGCCGCCTGCAAAACCTCGCTCACCTACCCCGTCTGCGCCGCTCGGAAACGTGACAAATGGAATAAGCCCAACCGCGAAGTAGCCGCCATCATCGCCGAAAATGTTTATTTTGGACCGCAACGTCAGATCGCTGAATCCGCTTTGCGTGAGGCGTACGCCGGTATTTTTGTCCGTGATAAAGATATAATTGTAGGCGGTAAACGAGAGGTCCACCTCGGCATACCTTGTCACACCCAGCCGAATGTTCGTGTCGCCAGCCGCAAAGCTATCAAATCGGAGGCCCTCATTGTTGTAGCGATCGCGCGTGTACTCGAATATCCCGACTTCCAGTAACCAATGACCAGGATCGACCGTGTAGGGGCCGTTCGTGACACTTGGACGATCCGGCATGAAGTCTCGCATCGCGTCGGTGGGAGTCGGGTTGAAGAGATCGTACCGGCTTCTATTGATCTGCTTGGGAGACGATACCTCTGCAGTGCCAGCGGAGTCCGGCAGGGCGGATTGCGCCCAGGCGACCGGCACAAAAGCGACAAGAAGACCGCTGACGATCATAGATATCATAAAGCTCGCGCTCTAAAACTTAACGCGTAGCCGCGCGGAAAAGATATTGATGGGACCGCGGTCCTTGTTGTACGCGGGATTAGCTGCGAATTGATAATCGAGTGTAAGGTTGAAGCCTTTGAAAAGCTCGCAATTATAGTACATCTCGATGACGTTTTCCGGGCCGTAATGGGGCAATTTGCCATCCCCGATCAGAATTCCAAGGCCGCCGTCGTTGAAGAATCTTTTTTGTGCATGGCCGAGCCCGTCCAACATCTCAGCCAGACCTACCGTGTCATTCGAACGGTTCCAACCGGTCCCTTTGAGTGAGAGCCCAACCTCCAGGCTACGCGAAACATCGGCGAATTGGTAGACCTCGTAATTCGGGTCCCGAATAGCAAGTCGGAGGAAGCCGCCCAGATCCTTGGTAATTTCTTGTTCAGCGTTGAGCTCTATTCCATAGGTGTACCGGTACCGTCGAGTCGCGGCCATATCCGGCATTCCTGTCGGGTAGTTCACTATGGCGGCTTTATAACTGCCCATTCGAGCACTTTCGAGGTACCCGAGGAGACGCACTTTTCCTGGGTGATTCCATAGGTTGTAGCGTCCTTCCAGTTCCGCTACCTGTTGCCACGCCCTGAGGTACTGACCGTCCGTTCCATTCACATTTGGTACGTGCGGAATCGTAAAGATACCCCAGCGCGCCGCCCAGGGTTTTTGGTTCAGTTCCAAGGTCAGGCCCTCTTCGTACCCCAGAGCATCCGCGGCGTAGTCGAAAGCCAAAGCGTCGACTGCGGCCCAATTCAAGAAATCTCCCCGGGAATCATGTGCGTAGGCATTGTTGTCAAACACATCGGTAACGGCGAACCTGCCGACTTGCAGAGTCAGCCGAGATATGTTCACTTTCTCGGCAAGCTGTAATTCGTCCGCATCGAGTTGCTCCTGCTCGCCTCCAAATCCCCATACTTGCCGGATAAAAATGCGTGGGATGTTGACGTCGCCGCGAAACTGGCCAGTCTTGTAGGCTTGGGAATTTGGAAAGGCGGCCAACCCGTGCGTTTCTCCAAAGCCGAATCCCTGGTAATACTCGGCATTAAAATAAATTTCGCCGCCTGGCCAAAGGCGAGTTGCCAGAAACAAATCGGCCTCGGACGTCTGACGGAAGTTGTCATTCGAATTAAGGCTTTGGGCTCCGCTGTAGGGCGAATGAAATCCCGGTTGTCCTTGGAAGACCTCCACCGCATCAAAGTGGATCGCCCAGTTCTGGTGCTCACCCGGATTCTCAGGCTGAATTATCGGCGTTTTGTCATCCTGACTCGCCAGCAGGGCAGCGGCATTCTGTCCGAAGCTGACAACGTCCTCGGCGTGGCCGGAAAATTGAAACAGCAGAATTACGGTCAACACGACACCGAACAGCGCGCTCGATCTTGAAATCTTACGTGCGTGTGGGAAGCGGAACGTTGAAACGTCACGGTCTCTGTTGGTCATTGAAAGGCAGGTTAAACGCTCATTGCGCGCTCGAGAAAAGCGCTGGATGGTTGGAGCCGAACAATGGATGTAAATTCATTTCTGCGAGGGTTGCCTGGCGGTCAAGCGTTAAATAACGCCAAAGACCGGCTGCTTGCGAAGGGTGCAAAAACACATTGCAATAAACTCATCGAGCAATATGGAACCGTGCTCGACTTGCAATCGAATACGGCGGATCGGTCTCTCTCCCTGAAACTCCTGCTGAAGGGAGAGGATACTCCAATCGACATTCATGTGCACGATTACACATTTTCCACCGCAGAAGGAAAATCCGTTCTCGTGATCGACGGTAGAAAGATCGACACCTCACGAGAATGGCTGACGAAGCTAATCCATGATCGTATCGGCCAGAAACAGCTCGTCGTGCCCGACAACCTCGATTGGGTGGTTCAACTATTGAGCTGACGGGCGTTTCCCACGATACATAGCCCGGTCTAGAGGCGGGCTAGAGCCTGGTGCCCGGTTGGGCGCTCCCACATATCGTGTTGGCGCTGGTATCTGAAGCCGGCAATGCGCCAGTCTTTTGAGTGATTTACCCGCGGTTCTGGTTCGCGGGAGAATCGGCGAGTTCACGAATCTTGTTGAGGAATTCTTGGTACTGTGAAGTCTCTTCTTGAGAATAGTTCAGGTTCTTGAACAGGCCTGTAAGGCGTACGAAATAATCGCGAATTGCCGATTTATCCTTGAACTGATACCGCCGATTGACGAGATCAAACACCAGATCGAATGTCCGTTTCTGTCGCGGGAGAGGTGCACTGGCGTCGACCTCATCGAAGGCGTCTTGCTGCAAATAGACCATATCAAGGAAAAGTGATTTCTGGTGGATCAGATGATCTTCCAGATTGACACCCTCTTCGCCTGTTACTTGCATCATTTGGAAAACGTCGTTGCCGCGCCGCAGAAGCTCCAGCATGGTGAGCACCCGGTCACACCAACCCGGCGCGACGTTTTTGTCGAACCATGAGCTTAATTGGCCGAGGTACCGGGACCACGAAAGAAGCGGATCTACGGCAGGGTAGAACCGTTTGTAAGCTCGTTCATAACTCAAGCCCAGAAAGTCTTTAACCGTCGCCAGGGTCGATTGTGTCACCGGTTCCTCAAAGTTGCCTCCCGCCGGCGATACGGTGCCGATCATAGTCAACGAGCCGGTGGTTTCATCGTTTGTTCGGATGACTCCAGCCCGTTCATACACCCCTTTGATCGCGGAATCCAGATATGCAGGATATGCTTCTTCGCCGGGAATTTCTTCTAATCTTCCGGAAGTCTCCCGCATCGCTTGGGCCCACCGGGATGTGGAATCAGCGATAAGGAGCACGTCATATCCCATCTGCCGGTAGTATTCGCCCAGTGTGATGCCCGTATAGATGGAAGCTTCCCGTGCTGCCACAGGCATTGAAGAAGTGTTGCAGATGATGATGGTGCGTTCCATCAACGAGCCACCTGTCTTGGGATCCTTGAGTTTCGGAAATTCGGAAATGGTTTCTACTACCTCACCCGCGCGTTCGCCACACGCCACCACGACCACGATGTCGACTGCAGAGTGCCGGGAAATCAGATTCTGCAGGACGGTCTTGCCGGCACCGAACGGTCCGGGGATACATCCCGTCCCGCCGAGAGCGATCGGAAAGAAGGTGTCAATGATCCGCTGGGTCGTAACCAAGGGCCGGTCGGGATAGAGCCGTTCGGAATGCCGCTGTTCGAGAAGCGTTTGCGGTAAAGCACGACGCACTGGCCAGGTCTGTTGCATGGTCAGGGCCTTTTCGTCGCCGTGATGATCACGAACGCGCGCGACCGGTGAGTCGACGGTAAAATTGCCCGCTTGGACCCAAATCAATTCTACCTCGCCTGCTGTATCGAAAGGAACCATGATCTTGTGAGTGTACCGGCCTTCCGGCACTGTTCCGATCGTGTCGCCGGCTCTCATGAGGTCGGCGACGTGAGCTTTAGGGGTGAAAGACCATTTTTTTTGCAGATCCAGAGCCGGCGCGATCACTCCCCGCGGCAGGAAATTGCCGTAAGCGGCCGAGAGATCGGGAAGGGAATTTTGCAATCCATCATAAACTCGACCCAGCAGTCCAGGTCCAAGCGTCACGGACAGCAATTCGCCAGTCTGTTCCACTCGATCACCGATGCCGACGCCCCGCGTACTTTCGAAGACCTGAGCGTCGGCTTCTCTTCCTCGCACCCGCAGCACCTCAGCCTTGAGGCGCTCCTGGTATGGAGTCGTTTCCCGCTGCGGAAGGATGCATACGACTTCATTCTTTGTCAGAGGATGGTGGCCAACCTCGACGGCTTCTATGGTTACGAGATTTGCCTGAACAGCGATCACTCGAGCGCCCGCGGATGGTTCGGTCTTACTTTGTTCTCTCTGAGAAGAGTTGGTTAAATTTTCCGATTCCATCGTCGATGAGTGAGTTGAAGCGTTTATGTGCAATTTCGCGATCGTAGTTCACGCGCCGATTAATCAGACTCCATCGCAGCACGTAAAGAACGACAGCGGGAAAATCGAAGTAATGCCCGTTGCTCAGCCGGCTGAATTGCTTCCAGGATTCAACCAAAATCACCCGCTCAAGCTCAACTGAATCGTCGTCGTCCCAAAAACGACGGGCCTCAGGGAGCCAGGGCACGACTGAACCTAAACCGAAATCGGGCTCGGTCCAATGACGTTCAATGCGTTTGATCCATGGGCTGTAACCCCAATCGCTCTGTGCCGGCGGTGCATTTTGCCCAAGTCTCCGCCGACGCAGTGCAGCCACGATCGTTCGCAGGTTTATCACGAATTCGACAGCCTGTTTCAAAGTCCTGGATCTCAACTGCGCAAGTAAAGCCTTCGCCGATATGACCAGCTGCGCATCGGTCCAATCCGGCGGCTGCTTCGACCGCCGTACGAGCTGTTCTATGAGTGAAAGCGTTTTGCTGTCTTCCTCTCTCAAAAACCTGAGTCGATGCTGCAGCTGTATTTCCGTGAGCGGCGTCTGCTGTTGGCCGAAAAGATCACCAAGCGGTGGAAGGCTGGCCATCAGCATAACATATCGAGAAGAATTCGTCATCAGGCTTGAAGCTGTTACACGATCCCTTCTAACAGCGCCCGAAATCGTGGTTGCAGATGTTCCATCAAAAGTGCAGCGATTGCCTGCTCGCTCAGGTCGAGATCGATGCCTTTATCCGTAAGACGGACTTTGATACCCGCTTTGACGTTCGAGCTGCTAGTCAGAGTCACGCCCTGGCGGAGCAGGTTCCCGGCTAAAAGCCTGGCGAAGCATCCAATGGGGCTGCTTTGCAGGTGAGCCGGATCTCTGGCTATATCGTCCAGGTTGACTAGCTTCTCCGGTAGGAGAATCTCCACCGCGCCGGCCCCAATTGTCTGTTCCCTTGCCTTGCCGGCGATTTCAAGAATGAGCTTTTCCAAAATCTCTTGTCGTTGTACCTCTTCGCGGACCAGATGTTTTACTTCCCGCGCGAACCGTTGCGAGAGCCGATTTTGTAGATCGAGCACAGTGTCCCGTGCTGCAACTTCCAGTGCCTGACGGCCCGCTTTCTCAAGGTTTGCGGCCTCTGTCCGGGCTCGGCTGACAACTCGCTCTGCTTCCTCCTTCGCTTTGCCCAGAATCGCCTGGGCATCGGCGCGGGCCTCCTTGACGATCCTTTCGGCTTCGGCTCTGCCGCTGCCCACGCCCTCGTTGCGCAGCCGCTCAATTAAGGCTTCGACACCGAAAGCGACCTTCGCATTTTGCGAAGTCGTATCCGAGTTTTCTTTTTCCGCCATTTCCACCCTCCTCACTTCGGGAGACCACCTGCTAACACCAGCGCAAAAATGAACGCGAACACGGCGAACCCTTCAACGATGGCGGCAGGCGCAATTGAGAGCCCAAAAATCGCCGGCTTTTCTTTTGATGCCGCGATCGCAGAAGCGCAGCAGTTTCCTTGATAGAACCCTAGCAAGAGAAAGGCGATACCTGTTGACAGTCCGATTCCGAACAAGCCTCCAGCAGTTCCTGCAGTAACGGGACGATTCAACGTGAACATCACCACAATTCCGTAAATCACCATAGAAGAGGGCAGTGCCGCCACCCCGACATAGCGTCCATGACCTCCTTCTGTCTCAAGCATCGCCCCGATGGCGGCTTGTCCTGCCACGGTACAACCAATCGCGCTTCCAATGGCACCCAGACACACGGGCGCGTACAAACCAAGCCATCCAAGTATAATTACCAGATCATTCAAGATTGAACCTCCTTTTTTCGAAAGGCTTTGAACGCATAGCCTTCTTCAGAAATTGCCCACTTAAAAAATTCGATATAGTTCAGGCGCAACCCGTGCACAAAGCCGTTGACGATCCCGAGCATCAGGTTCAATGCGTGGCCCACGAGCAAAATGAGAATCGCCAATAAGAGACCCAACCCGGGAATATTCTTACCGATCTGACTTGCAATTTGGTTGAATGTGATGGCCAGGGTTGCGCTCGCCAGGCCGAGGGCGAACAGCCGCAAATAGCTTAACGCGTCGCCAAAGAGCTTTGTGATGTCAAACAGGGAACCGAGGCCGCCCAGAAGCCTCAGCAGAGCTGAGCTGAGCGATTTGACGTGCCGATTGCTGCCAAAAAGAACCACCAGTGCGAGGCCTCCCGCAATAAACCCGAAGCCAAGTTGCCGCATGACCGGCTCGACGTTTGTGCCCCGCGACAAGAATAGTAACAGGCTGCCTATGATGACAGCGATCCATCCAATCGGCTTCAATTTGCCGGCCAGATCGTTCGCGTGAAAAGACGATGCGAAATTCGCCAGGATCAGATGCGCGCAACCTATAACCAATGAGAGCTCCATCATCGAGCCCGTGTCTTGCAGATGAAGCACATATAACGCACCTAACAAACTGTTCCGGGGCGGCTCGAACCCGAAGTAGCTGCCAGCCAAAACGCCGTACACCAAGGCCACAGACAAGACTCCGAACATCAATAAGCGAAAACGTCTCCCCCCTGCGCTGCGCCCAAGTGTGTTGCGGGCCAGGAAAAGGATTGCCGCCAACACAAGAGCGTAGCCGGCATCGGAGAGGATCATCGCAAAAAAAACCGCAAATGAAAACGCTACGATCAAAGACGGATCCGACGAGCGATATCCTGGTGTCTCATAGAATGTGACCAGATCCTGTCCACCCTGGAATGGAGCGGGGTTATCCATCAGCGTCGGCGGCATTTCATCGAGACCCGGTTCTTCCTGCAGGAGCGCTAAACTTTTTGCCTGCGCGAGGCGCTGGAGTGCTGCCAACCCGGGAGCCGGGCTCCAGCCCTGAACCACAAACATAGTATCGATTTCGCGGCTTTGGCGGCCCGCTCTCTCGAGAACTCGCTCGTCTTCGACGACAGCGAGCTTCCTGGAAAGCAGATATATCCAGCGGCTCAAAGCGTTTTGTTCAGCCACCAGATCTTCCATCTCCAGTTCGACACGCCGCAAGTTGCGTTTCAGCTCGTCCAGAGCCACTTCTCCAGCATGGGTGCGCGGAACGGGAAAAATTCCCGGCGGCGGTTCGTCCTTCGAAATAACGATGACGTGAGCGAACCGGTGATCCTTGGCAACCACCTCCCACGGCTCTGTCAGCTTGTTCACCCTATTGAGTTCATGATGCGGAATACGGTAAAACCACAATCGATGCCCGGCCAACTCATCAAGGGAGGGCAACGCAAAATTTCCCCAGGGGCTCAACTGGCTGATTCGGTTCCGCAGGGAAATTCGCCGATCGGTTGCGTCCCTTTGCTGTTCCTTGTTTTTAAGTGCCGCTTTGACTATCTCCTCGATGTTGAAATTCTGCGGATCGATCTCCTGATGTCGCCGTCGCGAAGCGGCGATGAGATGCCGCAGCGCCCCGGAAACGGATTCATCCCACTCTGGAGCTGTCAGCGCGACGGGCCTCGATTCTTCGCGCATCGAGATGAGATGAACGCAGCCGAGGTTCTGCAATTCGCTCAGAGCGGCTTTCTGCTCTGCGTTTGTGCCAATTAATGTGACCTTGGTCAGCCTGGCGACGCTCATGCAACCCCTTTCTCGCGCTTAGCAATCTTCGCCCGGACGATGCTGGCGCGCTCCGAGTCTGACAGATAAACTCGAATGCGTTGGATGTTGGCCTCCGTCTTTGGAATCAGCACTTTTTCAAACAGGTTAACTCGTTGAGAGATTACTTTTGCCGAAGACGCCAGTAGCTCCAGCCGTCGTTCCATGACCTGACGGTGCATGCGAATTTCGATCGCTTCCTGAAGCAACCGGACGACACGGTCAACCCAATGAGGCTTCGCAAGAAACGGATACTCACTGACTTTGACATCGAGACGTCCTAACTTTGGGAGGCGTATGCCCATGACATTTTCCTCGACAACTTCCGCGTTGGTTACTCGGACGATTCCGCGCACATTGACATGTGTGTAGCCCAGCATCGGGATCTGCTTGTCGACCATTGGACGAAGCGTTTGCTCGCGCCGATCCAGTTCTAGCAGCTCCCGACGGGCCTTTTCCTGCTCCGATAAGAGTTGCCTTCGCTTCAGGTCAAGCGATGGCAAAAAGTTTCGGTATGTCTTGAGCTGTTTAACAAACTCGCTGAGCGTCGATTTGTTAAGGGAGAGCCTGGCCATTGTCAGGGGGTGGTGTTCGCCGCTGGTTTGCTTCGCGGATAGTACTTATCGACAAGCCCTTGTTTCATGAGCAATTCCTGTGGCTCGAAACATTCGCTCAGGCTTTGCCAGGAAAGATCGAGCGCCTGTTCCAACGGCAGCGAGACGTTGATATCCATGAAGCGATCTCTGAATAACTTGCCGAACTTCAGCAGCTTTTGATCGAATGCGGAGAGTTCGAACGCCATGGCCTGCTTCTGCTCTGCGTCCTTGGCTTGCGAGTAAAAGCGGATCATCGTGTTCATGATCTGGTTGTGATCTTCACGAGTGACCTTGCCGATAACATGCTGCTTCAATCTCGATAGCGACCCGAATGGGTCGATCACGCCGTTATGCAGATAAAATTGTCCCTCCGTAATGTATCCGGTGTTGTCCGGCACTGGGTGAGTCACATCATCGCCCGGCATGGTGGTCACTGTGAGAATCGTGACTGACCCGCCCTGCGCGTAATCGCAAGCCTTCTCGTACCTGCTTGCAAGCTGCGAGTAAAGGTCACCTGGATAGCCGCGGTTCGCCGGCACGTGATCCATCGCGATACTGACCTCTTTGAGAGCATCTGCAAAGGCTGTCATGTCGCTCAGCAGAACCAGCACGCGCTTCCGCTCATCCACCGCTATATTCTCCGCGATGGCCAATGCCAGGTCTGGGATCAGGAGTCGTTCCACCACCGGATCTGATGCCTGATTGACAAACATCACCGTGCGGGTGAACATGGCGGCTTCTTCGAATGCCTTTCGGAAAAAATAGTAATCATCAAAAATCAATCCCATGCCTCCGAAGACGATGACATCGGCATCAGCCTGGATTCCAATTCGCGCCAGCAACTGATTGAAAGGCTCGCCTGAGACGGAGAAGATCGGAATTTTCTGGCTCTCCACCAGACAGTTAAAAACGTCGATCATCGGCACGTTGGTGCGGATCATCTTGGAGGCCAGGATCCGTCGCATCGGGTTAACCGAAGGACCGCCGATGGTCACCTTCGGATCGTTAGAAAGATCCGGACCGCCGTCGATCGGTTCCCCGGTGCCGCGGAACACCCGGCCGAAGATATTGCCGGAATAATTGACCTGCATCGGGTGTCCCAGGAAACGTATTATTGAATCGGTCGAGATTCCTCGCGTCCCACGAAAGACCTGCAGCGCCACGACATCGCGCTTGAGGCTGATGACCTGCGCCAGGGACAGGCTGCCATCAATTGCTTCCACCACCGCCAGGTCTTCCAAGCGGGGAGAGACCCTGTTACCATTTTCCTCCTCGGGAACATGGACTCGAACGATGTCTCCGATGATGGCGAGAATCTCGGAGTAGCCCACTAAAATCGGCGATATCCCAGTTTGATGGCCAGCCATTTGATTTGGTTCAGGGAACAATCAACACCTTCTGTCAAACGACGAAGAAAAAGCGTCGGTAGCCATGGCAATACTCTTTTAATCTTTTTGAATGCCAAACCTTCCCATGGTTCTCACGATCGCCAGACATTATCCAACCGGATTTTGTCGAAGTATACTCGAATGTTAGCGTTCGACTCGGCCGCTTTCAGGACGGTTTGGCTATCCGGGTTTTGCTGGGCAGTTGATTGGTTGCCAGGTGGATTTGAGACATCAGTATCCCGATGGGTAATCGCCCGTGATAAACCGCTCCAGGTTATCAATTGTCGCCGTCTGTGCCGAGATGACCCAGTTCAGCAGGTCGCCAATCGAGAGAATCCCAACCAGCTTGGCTTCTTCCAGAACCGGAAGATGGCGCACGCGTTTCTCGGTCATTACCCGCATGCACTCAGTAACACTGTCGCTCGGGTTGACGGTTAGGAGCTGCTCGGTCATTATATCCCTTACGGGCGTTTCTTTGGAGGACTTCCCCTTCAAGATGACTTTCCGTATGTAGTCGCGCTCGGAAATAATTCCAAGCAGAGTGGCGTTGTCCACAACCGTCAGTGCTCCGACGTTTTTTTCAGCCATTAGCTGGATGGCGTTAAAAACTGTCGAATTTGGAGCAATTGACCAGACGTGGGGGCCCTTTCGCGCCAGGATTGCGCTGACTGTGCCGGTGACTTGCATATCGTGTTTTATTTTCCCGCATTCCAGGCGAAAGATCAAAATAGAAAAATTTCCTGGCGCTCCCTCGCTCAGACCGAACCCGGCAAAACCCGCTCCTGCGCTTTTTCTAAACCGTGATTTTATAAAACGTTGTGATTGATATTACGCACCATGAATAAGATTGGAGTTCGCCTCGCTTTCGGCGCTCGGCAATCTTTAATTATCAATTTGAAGCTCGCGGATCCTCACAAACGGCGTCAAGTATTAGCCAAGAGAGGGTTAGCATCTCCGAAAAGATTTTACAGTTTGACGAATAACTGAAATTCTGATCCGCGGATTCCGCGAGCGCTTTTGGAGAAATACATGGAAGCCTACGAGGAGAAAGATGCCCATATCGCCGAGAACGGCGCGTTCGTAGCCTACTCCGGCGTCAAGACCGGGCGTTTGCCCAAGGAGAAACGCCTCGTCAAACAAGGCTCTTCTAAGAACGAGGCCTGGCGGGGCACGATCAACATCCCGCTCAATCCGCACGCATTCGCGATTAACCGCGAGCGTGCTCGCGATTACCTCGACAGCCGCGAGCGCCTCTATTGTTTCGAAGGATTCGCCGGGTGGAACCCAAAGTATCGCATCAAGGTCCGTGTCATCTGTTCGCGGCCGTACCACGCACTCTTCATGCACACCATGCTCATCCGGCCCACGAAGGAGGAACTGGACAGCATCGGTCGGAGCCCAATTCTCCAAATAAAGCGAAAACGAGAGTATGATCACTGATTCCACTAACTTAGCTAGAATTAGCGCATTTGGTCCTGCGAGGGCTACCGTTGAAGGTACGCCATTGAGCCCTGAAGAACTGCGCGAGATACACGCTTACTGGCGCGCGTGTTGCTATTTAATCCTTGGAATGCTCTATCTGCGAGAGAACCCGTTGCTGCGGGAGCCACTCAAAGTTGAGCATATTAAGCAGCGTCTGTTGGGACATTGGGGATCGAGCTCCGGGCAGTCTTTTGTCTGGGCACATCTGAACCGGGTGATCAAGAAGTATGATCTTGGCATGATCTATGTGTCAGGTCCCGGGCATGGCGCGCCGGGCGTACTTGCTCCGGTTTATTTGGAGGGAACCTATTCGGAAATTTATCCTGACAAGAGCGAAGATGCAGAGGGAATGAAAAAGTTTTTCAAACAATTTTCGTTCCCTGGCGGTATCGGTAGCCACTGCACCCCCGAAACTCCCGGCTCCATTCATGAGGGCGGCGAACTCGGCTACAGCCTCTCTCATGCCTACGGAACGGTGTTTGACAATCCAGGCCTGATTAGTGCTTGCGTGGTCGGCGACGGGGAATCCGAAACAGGGCCCCTGGCGACGTCCTGGCACGCCAATAAATTTCTCAACCCGATCACAGACGGAGCGGTCCTGCCAATCCTGCATCTCAACGGGTATAAAATTAACAATCCCACTATCCTGTCCCGCATCCACCATGAAGATCTTGAACATCTGTTCGTGGGCTATGGATACAGACCTTATTTTGTGGAAGGATCTAAATATGAGAGTATGCACCAGGCCTTTGCAGCGACATTGGATCGATGCATTGAAGACATCAAGGCGATACAGCAGGAAGCGCGAAGCACTGGGCTTGCCCATCTGGCTCGCTGGCCAATGGTTATCTTGCGTACTCCTAAGGGGTGGACCTCTCCGGCAGAAGTCGACGGACATAAACTGGAAGGTTCCTGGCGAGCGCACCAGGTTCCAATTGCGGATGTGGCTAAGAATCCCGCTCACCTGAAGCTGCTGGAAGACTGGATGCGTAGCTATAAACCAGAGGAACTGTTTGACGAAGCTGGAAAATTGATTCTTCAGTTAAAGGAGCTAGCTCCCAAGGGCACTCGCCGGATGGGCGCCAACCCTCACGCAAACGGGGGAATCCTGAGCAAAGAGCTGCGAATGCCGGATTTCCGCCGTTATGGTGTTGAGGTTCCTAAGCCTGGCCAAATTGAAGTGGAAAACACCCCTCCTCTGGGAGTTTTCCTCAGAGATGTGATGAAGGAGAACATGGACAGCTTCCGGGTTTTCGGTCCCGACGAGAATACATCCAACAAACTCAACGCCATCTACGAAGTCACGAAGAAGACCTGGTTGGAAGCGTACCTTCCCGAAGATCTTGACGGTGGCGAACTCGGACCGGGCGGTCGGGTAATGGAGATGCTCAGTGAGCACACTCTAGAAGGTTGGATTGAAGGCTATATTCTGACCGGACGGCACGCGTTCTTCTCCACTTACGAGTCCTTTGCGCACGTCATTGACTCCATGGTCAACCAGCACGCGAAGTGGCTCGACAAATGCAATGAAATCTCTTGGCGCGCGCCTATTCCGTCGCTCAACCTGCTAATCACTTCTACCGTTTGGCGGCAAGACCATAATGGATTTACTCACCAGGATCCTGGTTTTCTGGAGATCGTTGCAAACAAGAGTCCAGAAGTCACGCGCCTCTACCTGCCGCCTGATGTTAACTCGTTGTTGTCGGTCGCCGATCATTGTCTACGGAGCAAGAATTATGTGAACGTTATTGTGTGCGATAAGCAGCGCCACTTTCAGTATCTGGACGTGGAATCTGCGGCTGTTCACTGCACGAAGGGGGTCGGGCTTTGGGATTGGGCAAGCAACGACCAGGGTGTAGAACCGGATGCCGTGATTGCCGCAGCCGGAGATGTGCCGACGCTCGAAGCTCTCGCGGCAACGGCAATTCTGCGCGAAGAATTCCCTGATCTGAAGCTCCGGTTCATCAATGTCGTGGATTTATTTAGGCTGCACCCTGACACCGAGCATCCGCATGGTTTGTCCGAACGCGATTTTGACAGTTTGTTCACACTTGATAAGCCGATCATCTTTAATTTCCACGGATATCCCTGGATGATTCACCGCCTGACTTACCGCCGGCACAACCACCACAATTTGCACGTGCGCGGCTACAAAGAGCAGGGCAGCATCAACACCCCGTTTGAGTTGGCGATTCGCAACCAAGTCGATCGCTTCAGCATCGCCATCGATGTCATCGATCGCGTGCCCAGACTGAAAGTGGCGGGCGCTCATGCCAAGGACAAATTCAAGAAGGCGCAGATTGCCTGCTGCAGCTACGCCTACGAAAACGGCATCGACAAACCCGACGTCGTCAACTGGAAGTGGCCGTATTAATGGTTGGTGCGCGCATTTTCCAAGACTTGACCGACAGAACACAGAAGAGCCGACTGGAGCGTAGCAACCTCGGCGTTGGCGCCTCCTTGCCCTCCTTGTCGGACGTGGCCCGCTTGTCGCTTTCTATCGGGCGCCTCTTCATGGAATTCGGTGAAAGCGCCAGGATAATACACGAAGAAATCTTTGCCGTGGCTCGTTGCCTGGGTTGCGATTCGGCAGAGGTTTACTGCCAGCATGCCGCTATTATCGTTACATTGCGGCGCGGTGAGGAGTTTTGCGTTCAGATGGGAAAAGTGGGAGAGCACGGCGTCAATTTAAGGGGATCGGAAGCGGTCAGAGATATTGTACGCCGCGTCTCTCGCGGTGATCTTGAGTGCTCAGTTGGGGAAACCGAGTTGGATAATATTGCACATTCAATCCCCTCATATCCGGTGTGGCTGGTTTGTCTTTGCACGGGCTTGGCGTGTAGTGCGTTTGGGCGACTGCTCGGAGCCGATTGGCTCTCTTTCTTCCCTGTGTTAGTTGCATCGGCGATTGGTCAGTGGGTACGCCGTGTCATGATGGTCCGAAAGAAAAATCTTTTTATCACTACAGGCAGTGTGAGTTTTGTCTCCGCATTCTTAGCAGGCGCCGGCGCCCGGCTTTTAGGGAGTCCACGTCTTGAAATCGCCACGGTCTCAGCGGTTCTCTTACTTGTTCCGGGTGTTGCGGTGTTAAATACTCAGACCGATGTAATCGAAGGAAAACCAAATCTTGCCGCCGCTCGCGGCCTGCGCGTGATCTATATATTGCTCTTTATGACCTTGGGACTTGTCGCGGCACAGCGTTTAATTCTACCAGGCATATGAACAGCTTTTGGATCCATATTATTCACCAGTCCGTTTTTGGCGGTATTGCCGCCGCCGGTTTCGCGATTCTCTTCAATTGCGCTCCGCGGATCATCTGGCAATGTATTGGTTCAGGCGCTGTGGCCCTGGCAATTCGAACGGCTTGCCAAGCCGCCGGCCTGAATATGCCGGAATCGGCGTTTTTTGCTGCGCTCGCAGTGGCCACTGTAGAGCGAATGTTGCAACCTTTTCAGCAAACGCGAGGATCGATTGTTGCACTGGTTGGGTGTATTCCGATGATTCCTGGAAGCATGGCCGCCAAGGGGTTGACAAATCTTTTCACGCTCCTTCACGCACGTCCCGGCGAGGAAATAGCCGCGGCAACTAACGGAATGAGAAATCTGTTAGAGGTCACTTTAACGTTGGCGGCGATCGGAACCGCCTTGGCTATCCCGCAGCTGATCTATCCCGAAAAGAGGCCAATGTTAAGTTGATTCAGGGCGAAGACAATAAGGAGCGGCCTAGTGTCCTGTCCCCCAAGTAGCAGGAGCGCGGCAACTCGATTCGGAAAACTCACTATGATAAAAATAGTTCTAATACGGCATGGCCAAAGCGCGTGGAACGAGGAAAATCGGTTTACCGGCTGGACAGACGTTGATCTCTCCCGGCGCGGGCGGGAGGAAGCCTTGGAAGCCGGCCGACTCCTGAAATCGCACGAATATTCTTTCGATTGTGCCTATACCTCCCTTCTGAAACGAGCTATTCGAACGCTCTGGATTGTTCTCGATGAACTCGATCTGATGTGGATCCCGGTCGAGAAATCGTGGCGGCTTAACGAGCGCCACTATGGTGCTTTGCAAGGGCTCAATAAAGCGGCAACGGCAAAACGATACAGCGACGAACAGGTTCATCTTTGGCGCAGAAGTTATGATGTTCAGCCGCCGGCTTTAACGATGGACGACCAGCGCCATCCCATTTATGACCCACGGTACAAAAGTTTGCCTGAAGGAGACCTGCCCTCTACCGAGTGCTTGAAAGACACCGTGACACGATTCTTACCGTTTTGGACGGAAGCTCTCGCGCCTTCCCTCAATGCCGGCCGCAGGTCGATCATTGCTGCTCACGGCAACACGTTGCGCGCATTGGTCAAATACCTTGATGGGATTTCTGATGCGGATATCCCCGAGCTGGAAATTCCCACCGGGATACCTCTCGTCTATGAGCTTAACGAGAGTTTGCGTCCATTGGCGCGCTATTATCTGGGAGACTCCCCTGTTGTGGCACAAGCTCAGGAGGCCCTTGACCATGTTGTTCGACTCTCTGGAAATATGCCGCGGTAACTATAACCCGTTGCGCGTGATGACAGCCTCAAATCCCCAAGCAAATGACTTTCGACAATTACCCGAACGGGTTAGCCATTGTCATTTGACCGCCTTTCGTTTGAAGTTCAAGATTATCCGTTAATCGAAGGGAGCTAGTCTAAAAGTTCTACGTGAATCCGAAGCATGTTTCGGTAACGGATGATCCCGCGCGCTTTCGCACGACGCGGTGGAGCGCCATTCTTGTTGCCGCTGAAAGCCGGATGCCGGGAAGTCACGCCGCGCTGGCCGAGCTCTGCCGGCTCTATTGGTACCCATTATACGCTTTCGCTCGTCGACGCGGGTCCGGGCCGCACGATGCGCAGGATCTTACCCAGGGTTTTTTCCTGCACCTCCTGGAAAACCGGGGATTGAAGCACGCCCATCCATTAAAAGGCAAGTTTCGCTCCTTTTTGCTTGCTTCATTCCAGAATTTCGCCTCGGATGAGGCGGCCCGTGGCCGTTGCCTGAAAAGGGGAGGAGATCGCGAATTTGTCTTCCTCGATTCGGAGGACGCCGAAAGTCGCTATCGGCTCGAACCTGCCGATCATCTGACAGCGGAGAAAATCTTCGATGCCCGCTGGGCGATGACCTTGATTGGCCATGCAGTCGAACGTTTGCGCCAGGAACATGTCGCCCGTGGAGAGGAGCCTCGGTTCGAAATCCTAAAGGTTTTCGTCGGTGTTGAAGAAGGGAGGAACCCGCCATCGTACGAGCAAGTTGCACAGTCGCTCCGTGTCAGCGTGGGTGCGGCAAAAACTTTGATTCATCGGTTCCGCAAACAATACTCCGTGATTCTGCGTCAAGAGATTGGCCGCACGGTCTCTGACCCGGCGGCCATCGATCAGGAAATCCATGCGCTGTGCGACGCCCTGATCGTCGCCGAAGGCCGGCTATGAGTCGCCGTGCCGAAGATGGAGGAGCTGACGTTCGCGCAGAAGCTCCGGCGTCGAATGATGAAAGTGCGATTTCTCAATGTCCGAAGTGCGGCACGAAAATACCCGGTTCTCGTCCTAGCGACCGATGCCCGGTTTGCCAACTGCGCGGAGCTCTGGAAGCGGAAACTGAGTCAGACGTGAAAAATGCCTCGGGCCACGCGGGCGTTCTGTCGCCGGAAAGTGCGCCGATGGCACTTTCGACCGGATTTGATCATTATGAGCTATTGCTGAGCGAAAATGGCACGCCGATTGAGCTGGGCCGCGGCGCGATGGGAGTGACCTACAAGGCGTTTGACACCAATCTTCGTTGTCCTGTCGCGTTAAAGGTCATTAACGCTCGTTACCTGGATAGTGAGGCGGCGCGACGCCGCTTCGTGCGTGAAGCCCGCTCGGCCGCCCAGATCCGGCACCCCAATGTTGCGTCAGTATTCCATCTCGGGACCAAGGGTAGGGACTATTTCTACGCCATGGAGTTCGTGGACGGTGAAAGTCTTGACGCCTGGATCAAGCGACACGGCCGGTTTAACGTGCCGCTTGCTCTCGACATTACTGGCCAGGTGGCGGCCGCGCTGCGCGCAGCGCAGAAAGAACAAATTGTCCATCGAGACATTAAACCGGCTAACCTGATGTTCAACTTGGGAGAAGAGCGTGGCGTTCACGTCAAAGTGATAGATTTTGGTCTGGCGAGAGCAACATCCGGTTCCCCATCCGATTCGAGTCTTTCAGAAGGCGGCGCCTTCGTCGGGACCGCGCTCTTTGCAAGCCCGGAGCAGTGCGCGGGGGATGAAGTGGACGTTCGTTCGGATATCTACTCTTTGGGGGTGACTCTCTGGGAGATGCTCACCGGCGATGTGCCCTTCAGCGGCACCACGGCCGAAGTGATACGCCAGCATCTGGGTGCCCGGCTTCCGCTCGAACGTTTGGAGCATATACCGAAACCTGTTGTCGCTTTGCTGCAGACCATGTTGGAAAAGGATCCTGCTCGGCGCCCGCAGGATCCAATGGCACTTCAGTCAGAACTAAACGCCGTGAAAAAGGCGTTGAGACCCCATCAGACGTCGCACTCCCTGCGCGTTAATCGGCGAGCACCGCTGTGGCACGGCAAGCGATGGATACCGATTGTCGCTGGCGCTGCGATTTTGGCGTCCGCCCTGGTGGCAGGCATCCATTTTTGGGGTTCCAACTCCCTACCGTTTTCTGCCTCCGCGAAGTCCATCGCGGTGCTCCCGTTCGATAACGTGAGCAATAATAACGAAAATGAATATTTCAGCGACGGTCTGACATCCGAGGTGATTTACGAATTGTCCAAGGTGGCGGATCTACTCGTGATCGCCCGGAGTTCGATTCTCCGGTACAAGGACTCACCAGCGGTCCACCGAAAGCCCCTGAATGAAATCGGCGCTGAACTTGGCGTCGGCGCGATTTTGGAGAGCTCCGTTCAACGGATCGAAAATCACGTCAAGATCGTTACCATCCTTTACGACGCCCATACGAGCAAGCGGCTTTGGGGTGCGTCATACGACCGCGACCTAAACGACCTGTTTGCTATCCAGAGTGATCTGGCAATGCAGATCGCCGCTGCTCTGCGGGCCAGGCTTTCGGCTGACGAACGGGCCAATCTCCAGCGCAAGCCGACAGGTAATCCGACCGCCTACGACATTTACCTGCAAGGCCGGTCATTGTGGGAAACTCACCGACAGGAGGATAATGATAAGGCCGTCGAGCTTTTCAAGCGGTCGTTGGACCAGGACCCTAAGTTTGTGCTGGCATATATCGGTCTGGCGGACGCCTACATCGAACGAGTCAAGCGGTTTCATGGGGCTGACTCCTGGCTGGATTCCGCGATTGACCTTTGCCAGCAGGCGATCGCGCTCGACCCCAAGCAATTGCGTGCTTATACCGAGCTTGCCGCTGCTTTCAATCTCAAGGGCTGGTTTGACCGCATGGATGGGCCGGTGCGTAACGCACTGAAACTCGCGCCAAACGATTGGGAGGCGAATCGGATGGCGGCGGCAGAATCTACGGAGTTCAGGCGTGAGGGCGAGATGTATGCGTCGATCCGAAAGTGTTTCATGACGAACCCCTATGATTCCTGGGCACCCTACGAACTCGCTCTGGTCTGCTGGACCGTCGACGAACAGAATCTGGCCGACAAATGGATGCAGCGCGCCATCAACCTTGAGCCTGATCCGCAGAGACGTCGTTTGATGGAGTGCGAGCGACTGGTGTACCAGGGAGACTATGCGGCGGCTCTTCCTGGAATGCGGCAGCTACCGCCGGACTTGAAGACACATTCAGACCTCACTAAAAGCGGGTTTTCGGGCAACAGGGAAGCGCAGGTCTAATTCCGTGCAAATTTGATCGGTGCGATAGGCGCCATTAAAGCGGCAGGTTGTGCTGGCGTCGGCCTGGCGATGAGATGTCCAATGGAAACTTATGATCGCCACTGGCCAACTGATTCTGGGGACCGACAAACGCAATGCGCTCTTCACGGTGTATGAATGGGAGGAAGATGACGGCGAGGAGCAACTGCACGTTTACTACGGTTTGGAATTGCTGGAGGTGGTGCCAGCGGACCGGAACGCACCGAGCTTCAAGATGCTGGTGGGCCGACTGTACAACGCCGGATTGAGCCGGAGGGTTCTGCAAGAGACCTTCAGGGTCGATCTAAAGACCATTCAACGCTGGGCAGCAGCGCTACGCAACCGTGATGGCGAAGAATTGGTGCGAGTGCTGGCTGGACGTCGGGCCGGGCGCAAGCTGACGCCGCAGATTGAGGCCTACGTGCGAGCACGGTGGGCGGATTTGAGCCGCTCGGAAACCTACGGGATTGGTAAACGGCTGCGCGAAGAAATTGAGTCGGTCTTCGCGGTGAAGCTTTGCCAAGAAACGCTGCGGCCTTTGATCGGGCAGTTAAAGCGCCAGCCTGTGGTAGGCACCCACGGAGCCGAGCAAGCAGCGACTGGGTCGCCAAAGGAGTCTGGGGCCGAGCCAACAACCGCAGACGGTCTCCAGCAGTCTGGGCAAAATGCTCCTGAAAATCAAAGGGTTAGCTCGCAAAGCGAGGAGATTACTTGCGGTTGTTGTCCGGCACTGCAAGCAGCGCCGCAGACGGTGTGGTGTGATCACGCTGGGGTGCTGGTCTTTGCGCCGAGCTTGCTGGCCATCGCGCAGGTGCTCGATCCGCCGGAGGCACGCTTCACACAATGGCTGGCCAGTTTGCTGTTGGGCGCGCTCAATATCGAACAGACCAAGTTCCTGAACTGGCAAGACATGGCGCAGCTCTTGGGCTCGGTGGTGCGCTTTCCGCACCCCCAGCGCCAGGAATTGGAACGGCTGGCGACGCAGGCGAGCTTTCAAAGGCTGGCCTGCTTCAATGCCCGGTGCTTGGGAGCCGGCGAGCAGAGCGACTTCTACTTCGATCCGCATACCAAGCAGTACACCGGCCAGGAGAATGTGCTCCAAGGATGGTGTCCGGCTATTCGGGGAGCGGACAAGGCGATGCACAGCGATTTTATCCACACGGCAGCCGGAGAACCGCTTTACTTTGAGACGAGCGATAACTTTTCCGATCTGCGTCAGCGCTTTTTCGAGCTCGTGGAGCGTTGTCGCCAAGTGTTGGAGTGGCCCCAGGAGCGGGCGATGAGCTGGGTAGCAGACCGAGGTATTTTCGGGCAGGAAGTCTTCGAGAAGGTGCTCTGCGATGAGAGGATGCATCTGATCACCTGGGAGAAAGGTTATCAGGCGCAGAGTTGGCCGCCCGCAGAGGGAGTGAGCGGCTCGATGGTGATCGAGAGGACGCGTAATCGCGCCGATGACATCCGTTCTTATCATCTGCAATATTGGGACCGGCGCTGGCCCAAAGACGAGCGGCTGCGCCAGATCGTGGTGCAAGCGACCAACCCCAGTGGCCACTCAATTCAAGTGGCGGTTTTGACCGACGACATCCAGCGCGAGCCAAGCGAGATTCTCCGGTTGATATTCTGCCGCTGGGTCCAGGAGAACGATTTCAAGTATCTGGACAAGCATTTTGGCATCAACCAGATCACCAGCTACGGAGTCGTCGGCTACGAGGAGTTAGCCGAGCATGTAGAGGATCGACAGGTGCGCAGCGCTGAAGCCAAAGCCCTAGGGGAGCAACGCCGCCAGCTTCGGGCTGGGCAAGGGCGGCTGTTATTGCTCCAGGCCCGCAGCGAGCACGCAGCCACACTGCGCCACAAACGCATAGAAGAACTCGAACAGGGGCCTGTTGCCGATCAGACCAATAAGGAATTGAGTCGCTTGCGCAAGGCGCAAATCCGCTGGCAAAGCGACAAGCCGGAGCGCCAGCAACAGATTGAGGCTCTAAGCCGGGAACTGGCCGAATTGGAAGTTAGGGCCGAGACGGTGCAAAAGACCGAGTCACGCCTGGAACGTCTGATCGAGGAGCAGATGGTGCGGCTGGATCCGGACAAGAAGCGCTTGATGGACAACTTTCGAGTGATCGCCCGCAACGTGTTCTACGCGGCGCTGGGACCTTTCAAGAAGGCCTATAACAATTACCGCGACGATCATGATCAGTTCCGACAGTTGACGCAGTGCAGCGGGGTATTGGAAGTCGCAGCAGAGCAGATCGTGGTGCATCTGATGCCGCGGGTAAACTACCCTCCACGAGTGCGGCGAATCATCACCAAGCTGTTGGCAGAACTCAATGCCAAAGAACCGGTGTTCCCCGACGGCAGCGGGCGACGATTCAGGTTGCGTCTGGCCAGCCGCAGCGAGCTGCGGCTCTCCATCGCCAGGAGTGATTGAAGCTTCCGGCGCCCCCCTCGAACCACCGTCCGGGGGCGCTGTGAAGCCAGTTTTCCAGGAATTAAATCTGCGTCTGATTTTTACGCTCAGACCGGAATTTAGTGAGGTCTGCACATTATACGGCAGCGGGCGATCTGGCTCTTTTCTGTTCCATGCAGGTAGGAGACTGGCCTGCTGTCATTCGCACGATCGGCAACAAACTCAAGACAGATAGCGAGAATCCGACTGCCTTGCTTCGCCTGGCTCTGGCACAGCACGGATCCGGCCAGGAGACGGAGGCGCGCTCGACATCCGAGCGCGCCGTGGCATCGGCCCAGCAAAAATTATCTACTGCCAAATCGCCCCGCTGGATGCGCTTTGATCTGGCAGTCGGGTGCCGGCTCCTGAAACGCTTCGAAGACGCTTACCGACATCTGCACGACCTGCTGGCCAACGGTGGATTTCCAGATCCGGTCTTGGGACCCAAAGATCCAGGGCTGGATCTCTTCAAGCCCGACAGCGAATTCCAGAGTATCCTGGCCGATCTGAATCGACGGAACGAAACGAAGCGCGCACGCATTATTGAGATCGAGAACAGTTTTAGCGCAGAGTCCAAAGTTAACTGATTAACTGAATATCGGTAACGCCGCCTACCACTTGACTTCCGTGAACCGGCGCGCCGCTTCTCGCGCATTCTCGCGTGAATTAAAGGCCGAGATCCGAAAGTAACCCTCGCCTTGTCCACCGAAACCAGCTCCCGGGGTGACCACGACTTTTATCTCCCGCAAAATCTTATCAAAGGCCTGCCAACTCGTGTAGCCTGGGGGTACTGCCACCCAGAGGTACGGCGCGTTGCGCCCTCCGAAGACTTCCAGGCCGGTCGCGCGGAGAGATTCTGCAAGTATTTCCGCGTTGCCTAAGTAGTGACTGATCAAGGTCCGCACTTGCTCCTGGCCTTGGTCCGAATAGATCGCCTCGGCACCCCTCTGCACAGGGTAACAAACACCATTAAATTTTGTGCTGAACCTCCTGTTCCAGAGCGGGTGCAGCGGTTTCTTCTCGCCGTCGGAAGCCAGTGCCGCGAGCGATTTCGGCAGAACGGTGAACCCGCAACGGACACCGGTGAATCCGCCGTTTTTTGAAAAGCTTCGGAATTCGATCGCACAGTCGGGCGCACCCGGAATCTCGTAGATCGAGTGGGGGATCTCCGGATCGGTGATGTAGGCCTCATACGCTGCGTCGTAGAAAATGATCGCTCCACTAGCCAGAGCATAGTTCACCCAGCGCTCGAGCTGTTCTCTGGTCACCACTGAACCGGTTGGATTGTTTGGAAAACAAAGGTAAACAAGGTCGACGCGCTCGCTTGGGATTTCCGGAACGAAGCCGTTGCTTTTCGTGCAAGGGAGATAAACGAGTCCAAAATACGCGCCTGACATGTTGGCGGGACCTGTGTGGCCGGCCATGACATTCGTGTCGACGTAAACTGGGTAAACAGGGTCGACGACGGCAATACGATTTTGATGACCGAAAATATCCAGAATATTGCCGCAATCGCATTTGGAACCGTCGGAGACGAAAATCTCATCATCCTCGATATTCATGCCCCGCCTTCGATAATCGTTTTCTGCGATGGCATGGCGAAGAAATTCGTAACCTTGCTCCGGCCCGTAACCGCGGAACGTGTCCCGGCACGCAAGTTCGTCTACCGCCCGATGCATCGCCTCGATTACCGCTGGAGGGAGCGGTTCGGTGACATCCCCAATACCGCACCGGACCAAAGACTTTCCCAGGTCCGGATTTTCCTCGCTGAACTGACGAACTCTGCGGGCGATTTCCGGAAAAAGGTATCCGGCTTTGAGTTTGAAATAGTGCTCGTTGATGTGGGCCATAGGAGAAACGCCGTCGGCCACCAACTAGCCTGGAAATCTCACGAGTCAAAACGCTCGTGAGGCTTCCAAGAGACTCTTCGGAGTGAATTCCGGCAGGCGTTCGTTCAGGCTAGTGCACCGTCTCGCTATCCTTAAACTGCCGCGTCGTAATTTTTACCTACCGCATCCCAATTGATGACAGCCCAAACCGCCTTCAGATAATCAGGGCGCCGATTCTGGTATTTAAGATAGTAAGCGTGTTCCCAGACGTCGACACCGAGGACCGGCTTATGACCATCCATAATCGGGCTGTCCTGATTCGGTGTCGAAACTATTTCCAGTTTGCCCGCCTTGACGACCAGCCACGCCCAGCCGCTTCCGAATCGGCCGGCGCCCGCCGCTTGAAGTTTCTCTTTGAACTGATCGAAACCGCCAAAGGTAGAATCGATCGCGCCTGCCAGCTTGCCTGTTGGGGCGCCCCCGGCATTCGGACCCAGGATTTTCCAGAAAAACGAATGATTCGCGTGCCCGCCGGCGTTGTTTCGGACAGCGGTTCGGATCCCTTCTGGTACGGCGCTCAAATTAGCAATTAGTTCTTCAACCGGCTTTGCTGCGAGGTCGGGGTGATCCTTCAACGCATTATTGGCATTGGTGATATAGGCCTGATGATGCTTGTCGTGATGGATCTCCATCGTCTTCGCATCGATGTGCGGCTCCAACGCGTCGAATGGATAAGGTAAAGGAGGTAGTTCGTAAGCCATAGGATTAAGAGGATTAAAATGGTTTGATGCGAACCAACTACGACTTGCAGTGCTCGCATGGCTGAACCTAGAGCAGGTACTCACCGGACGTCAAACCTCGCGTATCTTCGGGTAATAACTCGGCAAGTGCAAACGACTGCTTTTGTTCGGAATCGGCAACTGACTCCTTTCCTACGACGCGAACCATGTTGAGGTCTGGCCACTGAGGCGTCCCTCATCGGTCCGGCGACACCGAAACTTGCTATCCGGCAAACAGATCCATTTGGCCGGGAGATAGTCCGTGTGCGCTTTCACTTTTTTCCTTCTCCGGCATCGCTTGGCTGTTTTCCGGATCTTCACCATTATGCAGTGGCATATCTTCCAGAACGGGAGCGTGCTGCTGCTCCTCATGTTGCCGGGTTTCAAGCTCCTGAAGGCGATCAAGGCCTCCCTCGATCAACTCGGCTGCACAGGCATGTAACGGTTTGCCAACCAAGTCGCTGTAATGACGGAGAGCCAGTAGCATCTCCCGACTTAGGATTATCTGGAGAAAACTTTTCGATTCCTCCTTCAACCTGGCCCGCCGTCTGCGTTGTGCCTCACGAAGTTGGACTCTACGTTTCTTGCGCTTCTGGGGGGAGCGTTGCGCCATGGGGTTTTGGTCATCATAGCTGCCGGAAAAGCCAAGTCTAGTGCATTCCATTGACAATCCGTCGCGCAAGTTCTAAGGAGGAGTCTCGTGCTGCCTCTGGTATTCTCTTCTACTCTGAACTCCGATCAGCGCGACGAACTGGAGTCGCTGATGTTTTTCCATCCCGAACAGGGCCAACATACATCCAGCATCAATGCTTCGATTCTGAGTTACGGATTTCCAAAGGTGATCGATGAGGGAGGCGCACTGCGAATTGGCATCGAGGGCCTCGAGGTCCAAACGCTCTACGCCTTTGTCGATCGCGGCGCCAAGAAAGATCTGGCCGGAGTTTTGGTCTACACGAGAATTCATGACGATACATTGGTTCTTTTGCACATGGCTGTTCGCCCCGAATTCTGCTACTCGATTGGTTACAAAAACGAACTGGTGCTCGTGCGAATTCTCGCGCAATTGCGGGCGATCGCGAAGCGAATCAGAGGAATCAAAAAGCTTTCAATTTTATACGCGGATAAAGAAATTCCGCGCGCCTTGATCTGAAACGTTCGGCGTTCAACGTTCGGCGTTCAACGTTCAGCGTTCAACGTTCAACGTTCAACGTTCAACGTTCAACGTTCAACGTTCAACGTTCAGCGTTCAACGTTCAACGTTCAGCGTTCAACGTTCGGCGGAGCATGTGGGCGAATCGTCTCGGTTTGCTCGGCTTTGAAGAAGCAAAGCGGGACGCTTCGCCTACGAACTCTGAACGTTGAACGCCGAACGTTGAACGCTGAACGTTAAACGCCGAACGTTAAACGCTGACCAATGAACGCCCAAATCGACCGAACGTTCTTTGAGACCGATCCGGTGACCTGTGGGCAGTCGCTCATCGGGTGCGAATTAGTCTGGGGAAAGACAGCGGGGCGGATTGTCGAAACTGAGGCTTATGCAGAACATGGAGATGAGGCAAGTCACACGTTTCTTCGTCGCGGGACTCGAGAGTTTATTGAAATTCATCCGGCAGGAACGTTGTACGTTTACCTGAATTATGGCGTTCACTGGTTGTTGAATTTTCTCGTTAAGGGTGGATCTGCGAATGGCTTTGTCTTGATTCGCGCGCTTGAACCAACGGACGGCTGCCACCTGATGGCGCGGCGGCGCGGCATCAGCAGGGACCGCAGCCTCTGTTCCGGCCCGGGCAAATTGACGCAAGCATTCGCAATCGACAGCGCATTTCACGGTCGGGACTTTTTCCAAATCGGGGACGCTCTACTTCTGCACCGTCGTCGGGAGGTGAGCATCGAGATTGATCGACGCGTCGGGATCACGAAATCGGTGGAGCTGGATTGGCGCTTTCTCGTGGCCGGATCCAGGTTCGTTAGCGTTCCAAAGAAAAAAACCCGCCTCAGAGCCAACTGAGGCGGGTGTAAATCCTCCTAAGGTCGAGACCTTATTTGGAGTAACCGGTCGTTGGTGGCGGCGCGGGCGGAGGAGGAGTCTCCTTCTTAGCACAGGCAGAAACGCCAAGCGCCGCAGCGGCCAAAGCCACTAAAGTAAAATATTTTACAATGTTCATCAGTCTCGCCTCCTTTCTTAGCTAGCAGCACATCCGTATTAGGCTGAACATACCGTCGACACAAATGGATTTTCACAAATTCGTTCGCACGGCTGTTTTGTTCAGCGCTGTCTCTCTAATAACACTGAACCCACGAAGAGGTTTCAATGTTTATCCAATAATCTCGACAAGAGTTCCTACTTCGACCTGGTCAAACAAGCGGATAACGTCTGTGTTACGCATCCGAATGCAACCGCTGCTTGCCGCTTGCCCGATCAATTGTTCCTGATTCGTCCCGTGAACATAGATGTATCGCTCTTTGGTGTGCGCATTCTCCTGATCCAGGCCATCCAGCCACAAGATCCTTGAAGTAATGAGATCCGGTTCCGTTGACCAATCAACCGGAGTCATAACCGGTTTCCGCCCTTTAAAGACTGTTCCGACCGGCATCTCAGCGCCTATTTTCTGATGAATACAAAATTTACCTGTGGGAGTTTTTCGGCTGCCGCCTTCGAACCCAAGCCCGAATCGGGAGGTCGAAACGGGTGCCGCAAATACCAGTTCAGTGCCGCGAAATAAGCTTAGCGACTGGGTCCTGCTATCGATGACGATCTTGTGCACGATCACTATTCCACTTAGATTGGGGCTCACTTCATGAGTACTGGATTTCACGTGGCAATCGTTGGAGCAACCGGCGCCGTGGGCGCGGAACTGATCCAACTACTGGAACAACGGGAGTTTCCCCTGCGCGGGCTCAAATTGCTTGCCTCAGCCAATTCTGCGGGGAAAGTGCTCAAATTCAAGGGCGAAGAGATACCCGTCGAAGCGCTTTCGAAGGATTCGTTCAGATCGATCGACGTCGCATTGTTCAGCGCCGGGGCCAGCAGATCCAGGGAGTACGCGCAACATGCCGTCAGCGCTGGAGGCGTCGTTATCGATAATTCGTCCGCGTTCCGGATGGAGCCGGATGTTCCTTTGGTCGTGCCCGAAATTAATCCGGCCGATATCCAGAAGCATCGGGGCATCATTGCGAACCCTAACTGCACGACGATCATCGCTCTGATGGCTCTCTATCCGCTGCACAAGGTCTTTCGCCTAAGGCGGGTGATCGCTGCGAGTTATCAGGCTGTTTCCGGCGCGGGTGCCAAGGCCATTCACGAGCTCTCGCATCAATCCAAGTCTTTTTTTTCGGGTGAACCTGCGCCCCCGGAGGTTTTTCCGCACACGATCGCCTTCAATGTCCTGCCGCAGGTGGATGTCTTTCTCGACAACGGATACACCAAAGAGGAAATCAAGTTCGTGAATGAAAGCCGGAAAATTATGCATCATCCGACTCTGCGCGCATCCATCACCTGCGTGCGGGTGCCGGTTTTCCGCTCGCATTCGATTGCTCTCCACGCGGAGTTTGAACAGCCGGTTTCGGTGGAGCGCGCTCGAGACGCTTTGGCGAAGTTCGCGGGCGTGGAGCTCGTGGACGACCCGAACTCGAAGAGATATCCCATGCCGCTCCTGGTCGCCGGGAAAAACAATTGCCAGGTAGGTCGGATCCGGGTGGATTCCGCGCTCGACAACGGATTGGCGTTCTGGGTATGCGGAGATCAGTTGTTGAAAGGGGCTGCGCTGAACGCGCTGCAGATCGCTGAGTTGCTCGGCCAATAAGAATTTGGCCGGTCATTTCTCGACTTCCACTCTTTGAGCTAGAGCGAACGGATCAAAACCGATTCAGGGGATGGCAGTTCGCCCGCAGCGGGAATAAAACAGCATTATAAAAACAGCATTATAATGCAAATCGCGACCCGTGTCCTAGTGTGTGAAGGAAAATAGTTTGAATTCCGGGCATGAAACTGTATGATCCTGCAATATCATGAACATTGCAGCGATTCAAGATGGAGAGGAAATCTTCCCTTCCGAGCGCCGGCAGAGAATCCTCGGCGTCCTGCAAGAGGAGGGTAAAGTGGTTGCTGCCGAAATGGCCGGTCGGTTGAATGTTTCGATCGATACCATTCGCCGGGACTTGAACCAACTCGCGCAGGAGGGCTTGATCCAGCGGGTCCACGGCGGTGGATTGCCTGCCTCGCCCGCTTTGAACCCGGTTCTGCAACGCCAATTCCACAGCCAGACAAAAAAACTGATCATAGCGGAAAAAGCCGCTCAACTCATTCATAATGGGGTAGTTGTGTTCATGGATGGTGGCACGACGGCGGTCGAGGTGGCCCGCGCTGTCGATCCTCAAATGGCGTTTACCCTGATCACGCACAGTCTCAGGGCCGCGCTTGTTCTCGCGGAGAACGGAAGCCGTGCCGAAATCATTCTGCTGGGTGGTCGGATCGATGGTCACGAGTTAGTCACGTTGAGTCCGGCAACCGTTACGGAGATTCGCAAATTTCGCGCGGACCTGTTTTTCATGGGCATCTGCAGTATCCATCCAAGTGTTGGAATTACTTGTCGGACCCTGGAAGATCTGGAATTGAAACGGGCCATGTCGGAGGCCAGCGCCGAGGTTGCAGGTCTGGTGACAGCGGAGAAGTTGGGAACTGCGGCCCCAATGGTCCTGGGCCCGGTCTCGATCCTTCATTATCTCGTTACCGACGCACCCGGCGAAATGACGCGCGAATACGGCCGTTTTGGTGTGACAATCCTCTAAGGCCTGCGGAATGCTGATCAAACTCGCTTCCGCGCCGGCTGTTCCGAAGATGGCCAGAGCCACAATTTTTCTGGCCTTCTTTGGGAACGGCTTTCTTATGACAAGTTGGGTCGTGCATATTCCAAGGATCAAGGGACTGCTCGGTCTAAGCGACGGAGAACTGGGGCTTTGTCTGTGGGCTGGGACCCTTGGATTGTTCCTCGGGATGACCCTGGGCGGATGGATCGTGGAACGTTATCGGAGCCAATTTGTGACCGGTATCGCGACCGTTTGCCTCGGCGTCCCTACCATCCTGGCTGTCGTCAGCCACAGCAGACTCGCGCTTGTGCTCTCACTGGTCCCTTTTGGTTTTTTCAACGGCCTCCTGGATGTATCGATGAACAGCCAGGCTGCGGCATTCGAACAACGCACCGGGCGTTCGGTGATGTCTTCCTTTCATGCCTTCTACAGTTTGGGTGGATTGATCGGAACATTGTTCGGTGCGGCGTTGCTTGCCGCGAATGTTATTCCGTCGATCCAGGTGCTGACCGCCTCCATTCCTTTCATGGTCGCGGGTTGCTTCATGCACCGTGGGTTGATCCAGGAGGAACAAAGGGATCATCCGCAAGCTTTCTTCATGAGCTTTCCTTCCGGGAAAGTCCTTCCGTTGGCCCTTATGGCATTTGTCTTTTTTCTCACAGAAGGCGCTATCTATGACTGGTCCGGAGTGTTCTTGAGAACTGAACTCGGAGTTGACATAGCAGCGGCTGGCATCGGTTACGCCGCCTTTTCTTTGCTGATGGCAACCATCCGATTCTGTGGCGATTTCTGGGTTGCGCGATTCGGGAGGCTGGCGGTGTTCGTTGCCGGCACCGCCGTCGGTGCGGCGGGGTTAATGCTGGCCTGCCTCGGGAGGAATTACCTGGTTTCAGTGGCTGGTTTCGGCCTGGTGGGCGTGGGATTAGCGAACTGCGTTCCGCTTATCTTTTCGGCCGCAGCCCGGCAGAGCGAAGGGGGTTTTGGCAGAGGAATCGCCGCGGTGGCGTCAGCCGGCTATTTCGGATTCTTCGCCGGACCGCCCATCATCGGGTCGATTGCTCAACTAGTCGGTCTGCAGAAAGCTCTCCTGCTGGTAGCTGTCGCCCTCATCCTGACTCTCTTGCTGACGAGGGCCGGGCTTGGTGTCCGGCGCGATTCGAAGACCAAAGCCCCCAGGGGTACGCTTACGAAGCGGTAGCGATCGTTGGCCCCAGCGAAAAAGTCCCTCGAGCGCTGCCAGCTAAGCTAAACTAGGAATTCGTGGTCGTAACAAGGTATTTCGTTAGAAATTTTTCCATCGCTTCGTAGAACGAAAAACGGTTCTCCTCGTTGTGAAAACCGTGGCCTTCGTCTTCTTTCACCATGTATTCCACGTCAACACCGTGTTTTTTTAAAGCTTCGACGATCTGATTTGACTCGTTAATATTCACCCGTGGATCTTTCGCCCCTTGCGCGACGAAAAGCGGCGCCTTGATCCGGTCGGCATTCAGTGCGGGCGAGTTTGCCTCAAACAACGTTTTATCCTTCTCCGGATTTCCAACCATTTCGTACATCATATCCAAAAAAGGCTTCCAATACGGAGGTACCGTTTTCATGAAAGTGAAGAGGTTGGAAACACCAACGTAATCGACTCCGGCTGCGTACAAATCAGGCGTCTTAGTGAGACCTTCGAGCACGGCATAGCCGCCGTAGCTTCCACCGTAAATTGCGACTCGTTTCGGATCAGCGATTCCTTGATCAATCAACCACTTAACCCCATCAGTGATATCGTCCTGCATACTTTCTCCCCACTGCCGGAAGCCTGCCTCCCAGAATTTGCGACCGTAGCCGGTCGAACCGCGGAAGTTCATTTGCAAGACGCCAAATCCGCGGTTGGCAAGGAATTGCACCTCCGGATTGAAGCCCCATTCGTCCCGCGCCCACGGTCCGCCGTGCGGATTGACGACAATTGGCAGATTCTTCGCTGCTTTGCCTTTCGGTAACGTGAGGTACCCGTGGATCGTAAGGCCATCACGGGACGTGTACTCGATCGGCTTCATCTCGGACAATTGGTCTTCTTTGAGCCAGGGGTTTCGCTCCGCGAGCTTGGTCAGGTCACCGGATTTTGAATCATACAGGTAAAACGCCCCCAATGACCGGTCGGTAGTGGTTCGAACGATGAACATGTCCTCCGCTTTGTTGGAAGAGACGACATAGACGTCGTAATCTGGCAATTTCTCGCCGAGAGTTTTATAGAGCGCCTCCGATTCCGGATCGAAGAACTTCCGTTCTTCTTTCGAGGTGGTGTAGGTCGCAGACGTGATCACTTTTCGCTTTTTGGAGTAGTGCAGCCCTGAGACATCCACTTCCGGCTGTTCAAACAGGACGTTCGTCTCTTTTCCGGTTTCAGGATCGAACTCCACGACCGCGGTTTTGTCCCGGCCAACATTGGAAACACCGTAGAGAGCTTTGTTGTCGAAGGTGAAAAATTGAGGGGTAAAACTTTCTTTGAAGTTTGTCGTAATGACGGTCTTCCAGGCGTCCTGCTCGGTCTTTCGGTAGAGTAAACTTGTATTGACGCCGTCGGTTGTCGTTGCCACTCGGATGTTTCCGTCGTGATCGGTTGTCCAGGACGCTATGTTTCCCGGGTTTTCGGCAATCATCTTCAACTCGCCGCTCTCGACATTCAGTCGGTAAGCGTCAAAGACTTCTTTGTTCCGTTTGTTGAGACCTACGATCAAGTCAGTCGGGTGATCTTCCAGGTCATCGATCATCTCTGCTCTGACACCGTCAAACGGTGTCAGGTCTCGTTCGCCGGTACCATCGCTCTGGCTCACGTAGAGATGAAAGTTTTCATCCCCGCCATTATCTTTCAGGTACAAAAGATATTTGTCTCCCTTCCAGGCAAAGGCCCGAATATCCCGGTCCTTGACTTGAGTGATCTGTTTCGCTTCCCCGCCAGATTTCGATTGGACAAAAATATTCAGCCGGCTATCGACTGGCTTCAGAAACCCGATCAACGCTCCGCTCGGCGAGAGCTCATACCCGGTCGTTTCGGGATTGCGGAAAAAGTCCCTCAACGGAATGGTCGGCGGAACGCTGTCTTCGGCGGGGGAGGATGAAAGGATCAACATAAAAAAAAGCAGACTGACTGAGATATTCTTCATACGGACGTGTCAGAACCTTTAGCACTGGGAGACAGGATGAACAACCGCGCGAAAATCCCACCAGCCCGAGCGCTCGTGAGGAAGATTGGGGGGTGCTCAGGCTGAAGGCAAGCAAGCGATTGAGAAGACGCGCCCCTTGGCTCTGTCAGCGCGGTCGCGAGGCACCTATGTGATTATTGCAAATAACTTGCAAAGACTTTCCCCCTGGGTTTCTGTTTCGCCATGCGAACCTATTTCCCCCTCGCCGTTTTGATCCTCTGGCTGGTTCCGGTTTTGGATGGCAACGCCAGGATGGCGATCCTGACCACTTTCGCGCCTGTTCATTGCTTCACTTCCAACGTCGTCGGGGACGTCGCGGAGGTGTCGGTACTGGTGCCTCCGAATGCCGGACCGCATGATTACTCATTCTCGCCAAACGATATCCAGAAAATCGCGAAGGCAGATGTCTTGATCATGAACGGGGCCGGTCTTGAGAATTGGCTGCAGAAGGGGATCAGGAGTGCCGGCAGGAAAGACCTTTTGGTTGTCGATACCAGCGCGGGCATCAACCTGATTACAGGGCTTGATGTCCGGCCGCTGCCAGGCGTTCACTCCGAGCCGGATCCGGACGCGGCGGCACCTAATCCGCACATCTGGCTGTCACCCATCAATGCAATCAAGCAGGTTGAAAACATCCGTGATGCATTGGTTTTCAGGGATCCTGCCAACGCAGAGGCCTATCGCGCGAACGCAGGC
The DNA here is from genome assembly GCA_963782115.1 of uncultured Verrucomicrobiae bacterium. Taxonomy (GTDB): domain Bacteria; phylum Verrucomicrobiota; class Verrucomicrobiia; order Chthoniobacterales; family JAFAMB01; genus JAFAMB01. The sequence goes on along the minus strand of CAWAIK010000021.1, from coordinate 150,506 downwards.
GCCTATTTGAGGCAGCTGAATAATCTAGACGCCAGAATTCGCACTGCGAGCGCTTCATTCCCGAACAAAAATCTCATTACTTTTCACGATACGTTCCCCTATTTTGCGCGAGATTATGGTTTTAACGTTGTCGCCACGTTTGAAGAGTTTCCAGGCAAGGAACCTTCGCCAAGAACGATTGAGCAACTGCGAAAGATTATCACTGCCGGAAATGTGAGGGCGCTTTTTTCGGAACCGCAATACTCTCCGAAGGCCATGGACGTCATTGGCAAAGAGTTCAAGGTGCCCGTTGTGCAGCTCGATCCGATGGAGACCGGAGACGGATCGAAGGATTTCTATGAACGCGTGACACGAAAGAATTTGGATGCGTTAGTAGCAGCGTTTCATGGAGGCCGATAGGAAATCCTACCTCAGTGTCGAGAACCTGAACGTGAGTTACAGCCATCACCATGTTCTCGAGGATATTTCATTTCAGATCGAGCGCGGCCAGTTTGTTTGCGTGATCGGTCCGAATGGAGGAGGTAAATCGACATTGTTGAAGGCGCTGGTCGGTCTCTTGCCGATCCGTTCCGGGACCATCCGTAGAGAGGCTAAGAATATCGGGTATGTGCCTCAACAGCTGCGGATTGACTCGGCCGTGCCATTGCGCGTAGATGAATTTTTGTCGTTAAAGCTTTCGAAACGCAGAGTCTGGTTCGGACCAGGTCAAACGCGGACGACGGCCAAGAAAAAGCTGGAAGAGATCGGTGCCGCTCATTTGATCGACCGGCAGCTCAGTGAATTGTCTGGCGGAGAATTCCAGCGCATTCTGATCGCCTACGCCCTTCTGGATAATCCTGATTTGCTTCTTCTAGACGAACCGATGACCGGGCTGGATGTACGAGGTGGAATGTCGTTCGACGGTTTGCTTCATCATCTGAACGATCACGTCGGGATGACAATTCTGATGGTATCGCACGATCTCCATCTGGTTGAGCACGTTAGCGACCAGGTGCTATGCATCAATCGCACGGTCCATTGTCATGGCTCTCCGGACCAGGTGCTGCAACCGGACAATCTCTCAAAGGCATACGGACATCTACCCGGCTTGGTTTCCGGAGATGGGATCGAGGCGTTTATTCCGATAAGCAAACTGAAATAAGCAGCTCGAGACATGTGGCAGATCCTCCAAACACCGGAGCTACAGAGAGCGCTCCTCATCGCCCTCATTGCCGGGCCGATCATGGGACTCCTCGGGACGTTCATCACGTTGCGCGGGATGGCTTTTTTCAGTGACGCAATTTCGCATGCCGCCTTGACCGGAGTCGGGCTCGGGATTGCGTTGCGCCTGGCTGACGATGTTTACGGACCAGCGATGCAACTCGTGCTCATCGTGTTCTGCTGCATGGTTGGATTGATGATGGCCTGGCTCTTTGAACGAACCGCGTTACGAGCCGATACGGTCATCGCTTTTTCTTACTCCGGGGCGGTCGCTCTCGGCGTAATCCTGATCAGCCAGCTGAAAGGGTATCAAAGCCTCGAAGGCGTGTTGTTTGGCGAAATACTTTTTGCCTCTGAGCAGGACGTCTGGATGATTTTCGGACTGAGCGTTCTGGTCCTTGCTTTTCTCTTGCTGAACATGAAAGCCTTGCTCCTCTGCGTCGTGCACGAAGATCTTGCCCGGATTGCCGGCATTAATATACGAAAGCTCAATTATCTCTTTGTGCTATTGATCGCCCTGGTGATCGGTTTCCTCCTTCAGCAACTTGGCGCGCTTCTGATCAGCGGGCTCATTGTGATTCCGGCGGCGGCTTCGCGGATGATGGCGACCAGCTTCCGTCAGATGCTTCTCCTGAGCGCAGCGTTTGGCTTGCTTGCCGGCATCCTGGGGGTGGGAGCATCTGCGCAATTCAATCTGCCAACCGGGCCTACGATCGTTCTCGCGAACGTGGCATTCCTTATCATTGCAATGGCACTGGGAACGATCCTCGGCCGGGGAAAGTTGGTCCGACCGAGCACGGGGCAGTTGGATCGGGTCTGATAACGCCATAATGAGCTGGTTTACATTCACGTGGCAAAACTTTTTGTATTCGTTTTTGGCACTGGCATTCGAAGGGTTGCCGTTTGTCCTGGTTGGTTCTCTGATCTCGGGTGCGATCGCCGTTTTCGTCCCTGCCAAAGTCATTACCGCGCTACTGCCAAAAAACGGCTTTTTGGCCACCCTAGCCAGCGGCCTGCTCGGCTTGTGCTTTCCGGTGTGTGAATGCGGGATCGTCCCGATAATCCGGCGTTTGATCAACAAGGGACTGCCGGTTTCGTGCGGTGTCACGTTCATGCTGGCATCTCCGATCGTGAACCCGATCGTCGCGTTCAGCACCTTTGCGGCTTTCAGGGGCCAGGCCCCTTGGCTGAATATGGCCGTCAGACTTGTTCTTGGTTATCTGGTCGCGGTTTCGGCCGGTCTGGTCGTGCGCCAGCTTGATCCGGCATCCATCTTGCGCACCGGAGTGGCGAGGATTCCGACTCGGAAGCGGCTGGCATTTAGCATCGCTCCGCTGCCCGATGCGGGGAACATCGAGATTGAGTCTACGTTTCAAGGGAAGCTGATCGCTGCCGTTCGAATGGCCTGTGACGACTTTATCGATACGGCAATTTATTTCATGATCGGCGCTGCGGTAGCCGCCACGTTCAATACTGCGGTGGACCAACAGATTATTCTCCCGCTGTCGCTTCAGCCGACGCTCGCTACCTTTTCCATGATGGCCATTGCATTGATCCTGACGCTCTGCAGCACCTCCGACGCTTTTATCGCCGCGACCTTCGTCAGCTTTCCGATCTTCGCGCGAATGGCCTTCTTGGTATTTGGACCGATGTTTGATCTGAAACTTTTTTTCCTCTACAGCGTATTGTTCAAGAAGCGGTTTGTGATTGGTCTGGGAATTGGACTTTTCCTCTTCATCGGCATAATCTGCAGCCGCGTTCTAATCTACCTGTATGCGGGCCAAGGTTTGTAATCTTCTTAACGGGATCACCCTGATCGGACTGGGCGTGGTTCTCCTGGACTTTTTTTTCACCGGGCGATTGGACCAGTATCTGCACCCGCAGTTTCGGCCTTGGACGCTGGTTGGCGGTATTATTTTTTGCCTGGCCGGAATGATCTATGCCGCTGCAAAAACCGCGGCGCAATGTTGCATCGAAGGAGAATGCGTCCATCAAAATGCCAATAGCCTGGGGCGCAGTGTGACCGCCTTTTCTGTTTTATTTGTGCCCCTGGCTGCGGGTGTTGCGCTGTCGAAGGACAGCTACGATCAGCACGCCGTGCTGAATCGTGGATTTGTGGAGGACATGACCAAATTGCCGGGTCGTTCAGCCGCACCGGCTCCGAAAACGTCGAATGATCAGGTAATACCTCCGCAAGCTCTAGGCGCGGATGAAGACGAGAGAGCCTCTGAACCTTTGCCTCAGAATACGCCTGGCTCGCAAACGAATCAGGATATGGCTCCGAACGGGGGAACAGATCAAGCGAATCCGGCTGTTCCATCGCCCGACGAAGGGAGTTCCCAATACCTGCCGAAAGCCGCCGACGGGAACGTGGCGCTTGAAGTTACCGACTTACTGTACGCTGAGTCAGAGGATAGCCTTCGAAAGATGTTTTCCGACCAGACAATCGAAGTGATTGGACAATACCTTCCCGGTTCCGACCCTCAACGATTTAAGCTCGTGCGGATGTTCATCGTCTGCTGTGCAGCCGATGCCCGTCCGCTGGCGGTACCTGTCGAAATTTCTGCCCCAACCAGCGCCGCCGAGATGGGGTGGGTGAAAGTAGTTGGAAAAGCGACGTACGCGAAAAATGGGGATCGTGTACACGTTCTTTTGAAAGCGGACACCGTTGAGCCCACGGACCCTCCGGCCGAGGCGATGCTGTACTAGGTTAGCGCTCACCGCTCACCGTTCAGCGTTCAGCGTTCAACGTCAGCTCTCGGCGTTCAGCGTTTGTCGAGGTTTCGGTTCCCAGCAGCAGCGGAACCGGAGGGTGGTAAGGATTCTGGTTTATGTCGGATCCAACATAAAGCAGATTGGACTAAACCGCTTCGCGGTATGCAGCGGGACGCGCTTTCGATAGCAGCCGCCAAAAGCGCAGCGATTTGAATCTAACCTCAGTCTCTCGCCACCTGAGCGTCGTTGCGAAGAGAAGGGAATGTTGTGTGCGACAAAAACCATCTCGCAAAAGGAGCTTTTCCATGACACCTCTTCGACGTCGCATGACCGAGGATATGCAGGTGAGGAACTTCTCACCGCATACTCAAGACTCTTACGTGCAACAGGTCTCGCTGTTCGCACGCCATTTCAGTAAATCACCAGAAGTACTGGGACCTGAGGAGATTCGTTCTTACCAAGTCTATCTGACCAACGAAAAGAAGTTCGCTCCCAGTTCCATCCTCATCGCCGTATCCGCCCTGCGTTTTCTTTACAAAGTGACACTCCATCGGGATTGGTGTTTGGAGGACATCATCCCGGCGCCCAAGAAACCGCAAAAATTGCCTATTGTCTTGAGTCCCGAAGAAGTCCTGCAGTTCTTAAGCTGCGTACAGAGTATCAAACATCGCACCATCCTTACCGTCTGCTATGCCGCTGGACTACGCATCTCGGAAGCCGTCCACCTAAAGGTCGCCGATATTGACAGCGAAAGAATGGTCATTCGAGTGGAACATGGTAAAGGACAGAAAGATCGATTTGTCATGCTCTCTCCAAAGCTATTGGAAGTCCTACGCGCCTGGTGGCCGGTAGAAAAGCCCAAGCAGTGGCTCTTTCCCGGTGATCGAGTCGACACCCACATTACCAGGATGGCGGTGGAGGACGCCTGCCAAAAGGCCCATCGAAGTTGCGGCATTCCCAAACCGGTAACACCCCATTGCCTTCGACACTGTTTTGCAACCCATCTAGTGGAATCCGGGACCGACGTGCGCACTATTCAACTGCTGCTGGGTCATCGTAGTCTGGCTACCACGGCCCGCTATTTGCGCATCGCTACCAGCAAAGTCTGCTCCACTGTCAGCCCCCTCGATCTACTCCCACAGCCAGTTGCCGCCGAGCCCAAGCCCGCTCCACCACAGTACTTCTAGCTCCGGGACATGGATCGCCCCACGCTTGAAGTAGCGGATGTGTTTCGCCGCTACGGCGAAGCCTATCGTCAAGAGCATGGCGCTTCGCTTTCGATAGCGCAGCGCCGTGTTATGACCGCGATCGAGGTCTGCCGCACCGCTGTTCTCGGCGGCCATCTCGAGCAGTGTGACCACTGCGGCCATCACCGAAACGCCTATAACTCGTGTTCGGATCGCCACTGCCCAAAATGCCAGTCGTTCGCCCGCTTCAAATGGCTCGAGGAGCGTCAGGCCGAACTCTTAAACACTCAATATTTTCACGTTGTGTTCACTCTACCCCAGCAGATTGCAGCAATTGCCTATCAAAATAAGAGAGAGCTCTATGGCATCCTGTTCAGGGCCACGGCGCAAACCTTGCTCACCATCGCCGCTGATCCCAAGCACCTCGGCGCCGAGATCGGCTTTTTCGCCGTACTTCACACTTGGGGCCAGAACCTGCTCCATCATCCCCACCTGCATTGTGTGGTTACCGGCGGTGGTCTCTCTGCCGACGGCAGCCAATGGATTTCCTGCCGGGATGGATTTTTCTTACCCGTGGGCGTGCTCTCCAGGCTGTTTCGCCGTCTGTTCCTGGAATATTTGCTCAAAGCCTTTGAGGCCGGCAAACTGCAGTTTTTCTCGTCCCTCGAATCACTCCGGGACCGATGTTCACTCCTGGATTACCTGGCTCCCTTACGCGAGGCCGAATGGGTGGTCTACGCCAAGAAGCCTTTCGCCGGACCGGAGCAGGTATTAGACTACGTCGGGCGCTATACTCATCGGGTGGCGATCTCTAATAATCGGTTGTTGGACATCACGGAGAGCAAGGTGACATTCCGCTACAAGGACTATCGTCATGACGCCCAACACAAGACGATGACTCTGGAAGCCGAAGAGTTCATCCGCCGCTTCCTTTTACATGTACTTCCTGAGGGCTTTCAGCGCATCCGCTACTACGGCTTCCTGGCTAACCGATACCGAGAACAGAAACTGGCGCACTGTCGAGAGCTTCTGGACATGCCGGCGCCAGAACCACCGGCCTTCGAACCTGCTAAGGATTATCGTGAGCGTTATCAAGAACTCATCGGTCCGTCGTTGTGGGAGTGCCCAGTCTGTCACCAGGGTCGCATGCTTGTGATTGAGATCTTGCCGCGAAGCCCACATAGCAAACCGGCCATTGCCGATACCTCATGATGAAAAGCACTGTTTTGGGATGCAGATCAAATTGCGGCGGGCCAAGCTTGGCCGGGCCAAGCGACAGGAGCAGTGCAGCCACGCGCCTCATTGCGAACATTCTCCAAGGGACACATCCTGTTCGCCGACGCCGTGATAGGCCAAGAGAGGCCCAGCGAGCTATCCCGCCGATCTCGCACGCTGACCGCTTCCGGTTCCTTCAGATCCTCGCCAGAGATCCAGCCGGCAATCAATACACATAGGTCACGCTCTGGGCCGCGGTTTTGTCCAATCGATTTTTAGCTCACCGCCGTGGCGATCACCCTTCAAATGCTTTCCAAGCGTCTCGCGCCGCGTCGCCGAGCTAAAAATTCTCTGCAGAATGTCGGATTATGGATCATGTCGGATCGGTGCGCACCGTTGCTGTCCTGGAATACGTTGGCGGTCATTTTGAGCTTGAGCAATCCGACATGATCTTCGCGCCCTTCTCGGGACCGGTCCTCTGGATCGGCAAGGAGAAGATCATGATAGAATCCTTCCTTGGCCAGCGGTTGCTCGAACGGCCTCTTGGCTCCTACATTCGCAGGCAGACTTTGCGATGAAAGGCACTGGAGATACTGACCGCTAGCGAAGCCAAAATGGCCTAGTTTAATCTCCGCGATGAGCCGCTGGCCTCTTCGTCGTCGTTCTGATTATGTCGGATCGAAAGCGGATGAAACCCGCTCTTCACGATCGTTCGCTGAACTGATCCGACATGATCCATAATCCGACATTATCTGGTAAAAAACACACAGATCACCGAATCAATAATCAAAAGACGATTGTGCAGCTAGGGGTGCTAGCAGCAACCTATTTGATCATCCGCACCTACGAGTCCGAGGCCGAGGGCCTGCGGTTCCAATGATGGTGGGACCGCGAGCTGGGTGAATTTCATCACCCTGGGCGCCAGCGCGACGCGTTCGATTGCCTGTTCCCTAAAGGGCTGTTTACTTGGCTTTGAGCCCAAGTTGCTCAGCTACCGTCTGCCGGTCAAGGTATATGTGCTCCGAGCGGATTTTATCGCCCTCAACCTGAGTGAAGGTAGCCACCGGATAGGAGACAATGCGACCGGTAGGCGGCGTGCCGTCCATGAACGGACCGGTGTGCGTCCCGTGTAACACCCATTGGGTGGCGACCAAGCCTCCTCCAGTATCTCCGCTACTAATCACCTCGAGTCGCAGGTCGGGAAAAGATTTAAACAACGATTTGAAAAAGTCGGCAAGGGCTTGCCCCTTCAGAGGGTGGTCAAAGCGGGGGCTATGGTAGGTCGCCCCTTCAGTATATAGGGCGATGAGGGCGTCGGGATCGTGCGCGTTGTAGGCATCTAACTGTCGTTGTGTGACGTCAAGAGCATTCATGATCTTTGTTTCCTGCGATATAAGAGGGTGGGAACGCTCGCGCGCATCCTTGCGCGAGAAAATAAAGTCCAACGGAGCTTCATTCTAAATGTAATCGACGAGCCTCCGTAACTCACAAATACGCCTCCTTGAGGGCCATGGAGTATCGACGAATAAACCCGTCCTGGATGACTCCAATATCGCACTGCGAGAGGGTGCGTACCAGGCTGAAAACTCACCTTTCATCTCTTCGCCGCTCTAGCCGAGTTTGAACGCGATATTCTGCGTCAGCGAGTCAACGCTGGTCTCGCGGCGGCGCGGCGGCGGGGCCGCGTCGGCGGTCGGCCCAAGGCACTCGGTGAAGCCGATTTAAAGAAAGCGCAGGCGATGTTACGTTCCGGCGACTACAGCAAGGTTCAGGTCGCCAAGGAACTGGAAGTTAGCCGCCATACCCCTTTGGCGAGCACTGGCGCTGGAGAAGGCGAAATGAGCACCTGCGCCAGGCAACTCCGCCTATCGGAGTTCCCGACATGTGAAGTCCGCGTTCACTTCCATTCCTTCACCCCTTTGAACGTGGCGTAAATCGCCATGGCGTGGCCATGCCCCAGTCCGTGGTCCTTCTTGAGCCAGGCAACGATTTCCATTGCCTTGACGTCAGGCTTCAGTAAGCCTTTCTTCTCAGCAAGCTTCTTGAAGTCCTCGGGCGATTTCCCAGTCTTCGCCTTGATGTTGTCGATGTATGCCTGGAATGACATGATTTGCTCTTCATGCCGCTGGGGCGCAGTTAATCATCCACGGCACGCCGAACCAGGCTGCGCAGCCGACGATCCCGAAGCCATGGGCCAGCCCACACGAGGGCAGCGAAAAGGACAGGGAATATCGTTTCGAACAACCCGGACCCCGCGCGCACGTTGCTGGCGACCGCCCCGCCCAGGTAGCCTGTCAGCAAAACGGCACCCAATATCGCAGTCCGGGGAATGAGGTAAATCACAGTGCAGACGATCAGCGCTATGCCGATGCCGCTGAGCGTGGATACGGGATACGCCAGTCGGACGTTTGCCTCCAGCACTTGGGCTGGTTTGACAATCTTCATCACGCCATCCATCAACATGAACAGCGCGGTCAGAACGGTAAGGATTCTTCCTGCCAACATCATTTGCTTGGAGCCTCCACTGGTTTCGGTAACTCGCATAAAACCTCCCTATCCCTGTATTCCTCCGCCATGGTGCGGAGTGTCTTGACTTTCGTTACTAAACGGTGTAGTAAAATATCGTTGGCGTGCTGTCAAGGGGAAATTTCATGGAACCGAATGCAGAAAGCCGCTCAGACCGCAAACGCAAGGCGCTGTTGCTGGCGGCAACAGAGGTTTTCTTAGATAAGGGGTACGACGGTACGAGCATGGACGATGTCGCGTCCCAAGCCGCTGTTTCCAAGCCAACCGTATACAAGTACTTCTCGGACAAGGAGCAGCTTTTCGCCGAGATCGTCCGCGCCACAACCGGCCAAATTGACGACCTCGTGCGTCTGGTTGTCGAAACCATGGCTGACCAAACAGGGGTAGAGGCGGGACTCACTGTGCTCGCCCGCCGCTTCATCACTGCGCTCATGCAGCCCCAGGTATTACGACTACGCCGCTTGGTCATCGCCAACGCGGACCGTTTCCCCGACGTGGGTCGCAGTTGGTACGAGCAAGGCTTCGAGCGAGTGCTCGCTACGCTGGCAACTAGTTTCCAGAGCCTTGCGGACCGCAAGGTGCTGAGGCTGGGCGACCCGCTCCTTGCCGCCAACCACTTCGTGGGGTTGCTGCTATGGATACCGGTGAACAAGGCCATGTTCACCGGGGATCACCACGTCACCCCCGATGAACTCGAACGCTACGCTGTAGCGGCTGTCCGCGCTTTCCTGACGGGGTACGGTTCGATGAGCAAAGTGCCCACTAAATCTCTTGAACCTTCGCAAAGGAAGAAAAAGACGTAGGGCTTCGGACCGCTACGCACACCCGCGACAGCCTCAGCCTATCCAGATCGCGGCAATCTTGGCGGGGCAGCGTTTCTTGGCCAACAGCGTAGTCATCTGCAAAGTGCTGCCCTGGAGATCCCCGGCTATGCCGGGGAGGCTCCCGAAGTTTGACTTTTAGAGCAGTCTTCCGGTTCGATGGGTTTGTGAGCCGACCAAAGCTACAAACCCAAACGAACCATGGAAGACTACCGAAGTCTCAGTCATACAAAATGGCAGTGCAAATATCACATAGTATTTATCCCAAAATACCGGATACGGCAGCTATATGGAGTAGTGAGGAAACACCTTGGCGAGGTGTTTCACCGATTGGCAAAGCATAAAGAATGTTGCGATTCACGTGGCGAGGCACTTTTTAAGGAGACAGCGAAATTACGCTGGGCAGCGGATATGGGCCCGAGGTTTCTTCGTTGATACGGTTGGACGGGATACCGAAACTATCCGCAAGTACATAGCCGAGCAAGAGATCGAGGATCGCAGGCTCGATCAGCTTGAGATGCCCGAAATAACACGAGAGTAACGAAAACACCAAAAAGCGACAAACAACAACAGCCGCTTTGAGCGGCTCACATCATCAAGCCTCCGGTTTTACCGGAGGTCGTTGACTAGCCGAGGCTTGCAATATTGGAATGGAACCTTTGGTTCGGAACGACGTTCCCGCGTTGCGAAGGTCGCGGCATCATGGGTAAGCCAGAACTTCGTCCGTAACGAAACCATAACAGAAGCCAATGCGTCTCTGGTGGCACTGGCTGAACTGGAGTCGCTTCTTCGGTCCGATTTCCGGCCATGACGCCAAGCTGGAAAATCCGCGCGAACGCTACCTGATCACCACCTTCTGTTATGGCTGCAACCTGGGACCAACCCAGACCGCACGCTCCATCTCAAGGGGCTGGACCGTCGACAGGTGTCCTTCGTTAACCAGCGGCACGTTACTGAGGAGAACTTGAACCAAGCCATCACAAGAATCATCAATGCCTATGCTCAGCTTCCCCTCCAACGGGTGTGGGGCTCGGGCAAGTCCGCCTCGGCGGATGGTACGAAGTGGGAACTGTATCCGCAGAACCTGATGTCGGAATACCACATTCGCTACGGCGGTATGCTACGAGTGGCCCTGTCGATCAAGGCCGGCACAATTATGCCCTCAACGATTCTACGCCGGCTCGCCACCTACAGTCGCAAAAACAAGCTGTACTTCGCGTTTCGCGAACTGGGACGGGTGGTGCGAACCATCTTTTTGCTGCGATACGTCTCCGATCTAGAACTGCGCCAAGTGATCCAGGCCGCCAGCAACAAAAGCGAGGTGTTCAACAAATTCGTGCAGTGGGTGTGCTTCGGTGGAGAGGGCGTGATCACCGAGAACGTGCGCGATGAGCAGCGTAAGTTCATTAAATACAATCACCTGGTAGCGAATCTGCTGTCGTTCCACACGCCGGATGCCCGAAACGGGCGCGTCCGGATCTGTGGGGGCGCCCTTGGAGCAATCCGGGGCGCTACCCGGCAACCGGAATCCTTACCACTCCCCGAACCGAAAACGGTTTGCGGAAACTTAAAAGACTGTTACGGTTTCTTAAGTATATGAGCGCCAAGTCCTCCGCCCCTTCACAATCCCTCGATCTCGATCCAGTCGCTCAGCGCATCCTATCCATCGCTCGGCGCCAATTCATGGCTCACGGCTTCAAAAATGTCACCATGGACGATCTCGCCTCCGATATGGGGATGAGCAAGAAGACCCTTTACGCCCACTTTCCGAGCAAGTCCGCCTTGGTCAAAAGCATACTGACCCAAAAACTTGACGAAGCCGAGATGGAACTGGGGAGTGTTGTGGCGGAAAAGTCCAGCGACTTCATCGGCGCCCTGCATCAACTCACCGCCCAACTGCAAAGGCATACAGGTGAAGCGCAGCCGGTGTTCGTTCGCGACCTGAGCCGGGAAGAGCCGGCCCTCGCTGAATACCTGGTCGCGCGAAGACGTAAGATTGTCGAAAAAACTTTCGTCAAGCTTCTTGCTTGCGGGCGGGAGGCTGGACAGGTCCGTGACGATATTCCGATCAATTTCCTGATTGAAGTCCTCCTGGCAGTCCTGGAAACGATTGCTGTTCCAAAGCACCTGGCGAATCACGACCTCTCGTTGACTGAATGCCTGAAACAGATCCTCAGCGTTTTTCTAAATGGTGTTCTTACTGAAAAAGGCCGTCGCACTTTATGAAAGGCTCGCGGTCCATCTATCACCGTCGATCAGTTTCATTGATCTTGATCGCTATTTTTGTGCTCCTGACTTCCTGCCATCGGTCGGACGATCGCGTTGTCCAGGGGTACGTGGAAGGAGAGTTTGTCTATGTCGCATCTCCGATGGGTGGGGCCCTTCAAACCTTGTCTGTCGCCAGAGGCGCACAGGTCCGGGAGGGGGCACCTTTGTTCAATCTTGAGAATGGCTACGAGAAAGCATCTCGTGATGAAGCGGAGCGAAAAGTGGCGCAGACTCAAGCCAACCTCGACGACGCAAGAACGGGGCAACGCCCCACCGAATTGCAAATGATTCAAGCGCAACTTGATCAGGCACGCGCCGCGTTGGCCTTGTCTCAAAGAGAATTCGAGCGGCAAGATGCACTCAGCAAGTCGGGCGTCGCGTCGAAGCAGGACTGGGATCGCGCCCGATCCACACGTGATCAGGATCAACAGCGGGTTACCCAGCTTGAATCCACTCTCGGAACCGCTCGCCTCGGTGCGCGCGAACAACAAATCGTCGCCGCGGAGGCCGCGCTAAAGGCGCAGAAAGCTTCGCTCGCAGCCGCCGACTGGGCACTCTCCCAAAAGGTCCAAAGCTCTCCGAAAGACGGCTTGGTCTTCGATACGCTTTACCGGGAGGGTGACTGGGTCGCGGCAGGTAAACCGGTGATCGTTCTTTTGCCGCCCGCAAACATTAAAGTGCGCGCCTTCGTCCCACAGGAAAAACTCGGGTTAATCCATCAAGGCGATTCCATCAGCGTTTCTGTCGACGGAGTCAGGGTGCCTTACGAGGGCCGGATAACCTATATTTCTCCGCATGCCGAGTTTACTCCGCCGGTCATCTACAGCCAGGACATGCGCGAAAAGCTGGTGTTTCTGGTCGAGGTCTCGTTCGATCCGAACGTGGCGGCAAAACTTCACCCGGGCCAACCGGTAGATGCGCGATTCAATTGGTGAGATATGAAGGAGGTACTAATCATCGACGTCAGCGGAATGACCAAGCGGTTCGGCAACCGTACGGTTGTGAACAAGATCGATCTGCGGGTGGAGAAGGGCGAGATCTACGGATTTCTCGGACCCAATGGCAGTGGCAAGACGACGTTCATCCGGATGCTATGCGGTCTGCTCCGTGCGGACGAGGGAAGCGGTACCTGTCTCGGGCACGATGTCATCAAAGAGAGCGAGATAATCAAGCTGCAGGTCGGCTACATGACCCAGAAGTTCAGCTTTTATGAAGATCTGAGCATAGCTGAGAACCTCGATTTTGTCGCGCGCATCTACGGTTTGCGCAATCGGCCAGACGCCGTCCAGCAAAGCCTGGAAAGGCTGGGATTGAAAGAGCGGCAACACCAATTGGCCGGCTCGCTCTCTGGGGGCTGGAAACAACGGCTGGCGCTCGCCGCCTGCTTAATCCATCAGCCAAAACTTCTCCTGCTCGACGAACCTACAGCCGGCGTCGACCCGAAGGCGAGACGCGAATTCTGGGAACAAATTCAGGATCTTGCTACCCAGGGTCTCACCGTCCTGATCACCACCCATTACATGGATGAGGCAGAACGTTGTAATCGTCTCGCTTACATCGCCTACGGAAACCTCTTGATCCGAGGTTCGGTCGGTGAAGTGATTGCATACACACATTTGAAAACCTGGTCGGTATCGGGACCGGACCTCCAAAAACTCGCGCACGAACTTCGAGCACAACCGGGCGTCGAGCAAGCGGTCGCCTTTGGCAATTCGTTGCACATCAGCGGTTCAGATCCTGGCGCGTTAGATGCAGCCATCGCGCCTTATCGAAGGGGAATGTACGAATGGAAACAGGTTCAATCGGGGCTTGAAGATGCGTTCATCCATCTCATGGATACTTCAAAGGACAATTATTCATCATGAAAGGTCTTTTTTCTCCAGGACGCCTTCTGGCAATGATCATCAAGGAACTCATTCAGATGCGCCGAGACCGAATGACGTTCGCGATCATGTTTGGTTTACCTATCGTTCAAATGCTTTTGTTTGGATTTGTCATTAATTCGGATCCTCGCCATCTGCCGGCCGCGGTTCTTCTGGCGGACAATGGACCGGAAGGGCGAACCCTTCTGCAGGGTTTGAAGAACAGCACGTTTTTCGACTTTGTCAGGCTGGTAGGCACCGAGCAGGAAGGCCGAAGCCTCCTCACGCGCGGGGAGGTTCAGTTCGTCCTTAATATCCCGCAAAATTTTAGCCACGATCTGCTTCGGGGAGACAAACCCGCCATTTTGCTGGAAGCAGATGCCACGGATCCGATAGCGACTTCAGGTGGAGCGGGGGCTCTTGGAAATATCGTCGACACCGCCTTCCAAGCCGACTTTGTCGGCCCGCTCGAGTTTCTGGCCCCGACAGCCAGATCGATCGATATCCGGGTTCACTCCCTTTACAATCCGGAGGCAAATACCTCCTACAATATCGTACCAGGACTGATGGGCGTGGTGTTGACGATGACGATGGTCATGATCACAGCCCTAGCGATCACCAGGGAATATGAGCGCGGCACCATGGAAAATCTTCTGTCGATGCCGCTTCGCGCGAGTGAAGTGCTCGTCGGAAAGATTGCTCCTTACATATTAATAGGCTACGTCCAGGTCGGGCTCATCCTCTGTGTGGCGCGCTTCCTATTTAAAGTTCCAATCCACGGGAATCTCCTCCTGCTGCTCCTGGCCGCTCTCTTTTTTATCGCCGCAAACCTTGCGCTTGGAATTACGTTTTCGACAGTGGCGCGGAACCAGTTACAAGCGATGCAGATGGCGATGTTTGTAATCCTTCCTTCGATTCTGCTTTCGGGATTCATGTTCCCGTTTCGCGGGATGCCTTGTTGGGCGCAGTTTCTTGGGGAGATCTTGCCGATCACCCATTTTCTCCGCATCGCGAGAGGAGTCATGTTGAAGGGGATCGGTTTTGCGGACGTCGGACGCGAACTCTGGCCGATCATACTCTTTGCCGCAATCATGCTCGGTGTCGCGGTGAAACGTTATCGGCAGACTCTGGATTAGGACCCCAATGCCCCATGAGCGCCACGAACTTCTCGGCAATCAAACATGAGAGCCTCGCCATTGATGAAAGAGGCTGACCCCGGGAGCCGCGCCGAGTTTTAGACGCGAGGAACAGGTACTCGGAGATCAACGGTGAACGGCAAACGCCTGCTACATCGCCATCCCGCCATCGACCGTCAGGACCTGGCCTGTGATATATCTGGCCTCGGGACTTGCCATAAATGCAACGGCGGCGGCGACATCCTCACACTCCCCGAACTTGGCTAACGGAATAAGAGAAAGGACATGTGTCTTCACGACGTCCGACAATTTATCCGTCATATCTGTGGTGACGAATCCAGGGGCCACGGCGTTCACGGTAACATTTCTCCCAGCCAGTTCTCGTGCCAAAGCCTTCGTCAACCCGATCAACCCCGCTTTGCTGGCAGCATAGTTCACCTGGCCGGCCTGACCGACCAGACCGCTGACCGAACTGATGTTCACAATTCGTCCGTAGGACTGTTTCATCATAGGACGCTCCAGGCCTTGGATAAAATGGAAAGCTCCCTTTAGATTCGTGTCCAGAACAGTGTCCCAGTCTTCCTCCGACATTCGCATGCTGAGCCGGTCTCGGGTGATTCCGGCATTGTTGACAAGCACATGAATTTTTCCGAAGTCTTTGACAATCCTTGAACAGAGATCGGCAACTGTCTCACTATCTGAGACGTCGACCGCGTACGCGCGCGCGCTGTCTGGCCGCAACGCATTTATCTCGGTTGCGGTCGATTGGGAGTTCGCTTCCGTGCGGCTCACCACTGCGACACTGGCTCCTTCGCTCGCCAATCGCAGAGCGATCGCCTTCCCGATGCCTCGTCCAGCGCCTGTTATGACAGCCACCTGGTCCACAAATCGATTCATCAGCATCGAATGAAAGAGAGGCGCCGAGGCAGGTCAAGGGGAATCAGTTGTCGGTTGTCGATCAGTTCTCAGTTCTCAGTGGTCAGTTGTCAGTGTCAGCGTCAGTGTCAGTGTCAGTGAGTTATCGGTGGCCATGTGAGCGCTAAATCCGGTAAGCACCGAATCATAGCGAAAACAAGCAGCAATCAAACGGAGACTCTTTCGACTGAGAACTGACAACTGACCACTGAGAACTGACTGACACTGACAACTGACCACTGAGAACTGATCGACCACTGACAACTTCCTCAGACTGCTTGTTCCTCGCCCAATTTCAGGTCATTGAGCTTGTTGCGTAGCGTTCGGATGCTGATCCCGAGCATCTGGGCGGTGTGCGTTCGGTTTCCGTTGGCTTTGCGGAGCGCGTGTAAAATGTATTCTCGTTCGAGCTCTTCCAGCGACACGATGTTGTCCGGGAACACGATCCCGGAGTTCCGTCCATCGACCGGTTCAGCTGGTTCCTCCTTCCAGGTGTGCTCCAGCAACTCCATCGGGAACATCGGCTCGAGAAACTGGGGAGTAATCTCCTGGCCCGGTTCGGTCAGGATCACCGCCCGCTCCATCACGTTCTGGAGCTCGCGAACGTTCCCCGGCCATTCGTAACTCCGGAGAACTTCGAGCGAGGCCGGGTTCAGCACCGGTGGTTGAGCGCCGCTGCGTCTGGCTATGCGAGACAAAAACCCCTTGGCTAGCTCTTCGAGGTCATCCTTTCTTTTCCTCAATGGCGGCACGATGATCGGGAAAACGTTGAGTCGATAGTAGAGATCCTGGCGAAATTCCTGATTTTCCACCGATTTCTGGAGATCCCGGTTCGTGGTAGCGAGGACTCGTACATTTACTTTGATCGTTCGATTTCCGCCCACGCGCTCAAACTCGCGCTCTTGCAATACCCGAAGAAGCTTACCCTGTAACTTTAGCGAAATTTCGCTAATCTCGTCCAACAAGATTGTCCCATTGTTCGCGAGTTCGAACCGTCCCTCACGCTTCTCGGTCGCGCCCGTAAATGCGCCTCGTTCGTGTCCGAAAAATTCGCTCTCGATCAAGGTTTCCGAAATTGCCGCGCAATTCACCTTGATAAAGGGCGACTGGGCGCGTGCACTTGACCGAAAAATCTCCGTCGCCACCAATTCTTTGCCGGTTCCATTTTCGCCACAGATCAAAACGGTTGCCTCAGTCGGCGCGACCTTCTGGATCATTTGACGGAGTTGCTGAATCGGCCGGCTTTCCCCGACAAGGGGGGCGGCATCGAGCGATTCCTGGGCCAGAATCTGGCTGATCCGAACGGCTTGATTGAAATTATCTGCTTTGCGTAAAATGACATCTATCTGGCTAGCAGAGAAAGGCTTAATGATGTAATCAAATGCACCAGACCGAATGCAGTTGACCGCCGCTTCGATCGTTCCATACCCGGTCATCACCACGATTAATGGTTTTTCCGGCCGTGGTGCCAGACGGTTTAATAGATCGGTGCCATCCCCGTCCGGAAGACGAACGTCCACAAACATCAGGTCGAACGAGTCTTTCGCGATATATTTTTCAGCCTCTGCGATCGTCGAACAGAGCGCCACCGACAGGCGCTTGCCTCGAAGTTGCAGCTCCAGCGATCGGCGGATGATTGGTTCATCGTCAATGACGATTACCTTTTCGATAGCCATGCGTTATTTAAAACCTTACCAGATAATGAAGCCTCCGAGTCCACCAGCCCGAGCTCCCGGGATATTTGCCAACCATAAGATCTAACATCGTTGGCCGCAATGCTTTTTAGACCGCTGCCCCCTCGTCCCTGTTGCGCTGCTCTCTTATGCTCTAATTTCCTCGCTACGGGAACCTTTTGCTCTTTTCCGACTCTCTACTAAATTTTACAAAATTACGGTCGATACTAAAAGAAGATTGGTCTTGGACCCGAAGAGTGAACCAGAGAATCGCGAGCGGAAAGACACACCAGAGGTCTTGTCGCAAAATCCGAGTCTAAGCCGATCTGATCGTCCAACGGATAAATCCATGGAAATTTCAGTAGAACGAAAAATTGATCTGGTTTCGGATCCGAATTACCCCAGCTACGAAATCCTCCTTGATGTAGCTGCCAAGCTTCTGGAGTCGTTTGAGAAACACTGACAAAACCTGAGTCGATCGACTCTGTATGTCGTGCTATCTGTGGAAGTTAGCCAGACAACACCCGAAGATCCTTTAGGCCCGTTTTACCGAGCCTATGTGGAGTTTATCCTTCGACGGGTGGTCCATGATCTCGGCAATTCTGTTTCGGGGATCAACTCACTCAGTGATTATCATCTTCGCTCGGGTGTAAACGATCCAGGCCTCGAAGAAAGTCTCACTTTGATCCGGGAAAGCGCGGAGCTCTCCCGGGAACTATTGGTAGCGGTTGGCGATCTTTTGCAACCTTCTGACGCAGGGGAAGAGTTGGTGCACGTTCAAACTCTGCTCGAGGAAGTGGGTAAATTCGTTTCGCTGCTTCTGCCCCGGTCAATCAAATTGCAAACGAGTGGCGCGGAGCAACCAGACGCGGTGATTTCGGTGTTACGCGGTGATTTCCTGCGGAAAATTCTTGCTCTGGTTGGGATGGATGTCAACGGCCTCCGAATTCCTAAGGGGACTATTGAGCTGGGCTGGATCGCCGGTGCGAACAACGCGCGGATCCATTATCGTTCCACACTGCCTTCTGGTTCTGCCTTGCGGGATCAAGCTGGGGCTCTTATGGCAAACCTAAGCCGGTGCATCGAGGTCAACGCCGACGTTGACGAAGAAGCCTTTGTGTTGACAATGACCTTCCCGCTCGTGGAAGAATAGGAGTAAAACTCCAATCCAGGCATGGAATCGCTACCGGCTGTAGTGATCGTGGACTACGATGACGGGGTTGTATTGCAAGCTGCTTAACAAACCGGTGACCATGGAAGACTTCGGTCTGTGATCGCTGCGCTGTTTCAAGACTCAAAGGTGCCGCAACGCCGGGATTGAATAGGTCTTCTGCAGCTGAGCGCTATCCTCTTCCACTTGTTTGGCGTCGAGATAGATCTCGTGCGGATCTTCTTCAAATTCGATCTTGTGGTAACCTGCGATCGGATTTCTCGCTGCTTCGGCAAAATCATCGAGACTCAGGATTTCCCGGCCGTTCAACTTGGTTACCGCCACGTTGCTGAGTTGTTCGTAGCCGACTGTATCTTCCGTTGGCAGAATCTGCGTCAGGAAGACGATTTTCCGCTTTTCAGGGAAGAGATCGGATTGAAATCGGTCATAGTAAACCAGCCGTTGCGGTGCATCCTTCAGCCAGTTAGTGCCCCATTCCCGAAGATATTGCCTGGTCAACTCCTGGAACACCAAGCCGCCTAGAATGTAGTAGCGAGGCTGTTTCCCGATGGTATAAGGCTCGATGGCATAGTCATCAACGGGCCTCCGGAACAATTCGACCTGTAACTTTCGACGCTCGCCGTTCCGAATAACTGTCATCGCCACCGATTGCCCGGAATACGCTTCCGTCGTAGTCAAATGAGTAATGGAAAGCTTTCCATAGATCGGGTGAAGATAGTTCCCATCGGGATCGACCTGTCTATCGTCAATTGAGATCAGAACGTCACCCTCTTTGACGCCCGCTTTCGCAGCCGGCCCTCTTTGGTCGACCTGATTGACGTAAACTCCGCCATCGGCATCCTGGAGCTTGAGATAACGGCGAAGCTGAGGATCGCGGGTGGGGGAGAAGCCGAGCCCGGCTCGGGGAAAGCCTCTATATGGCTGGTGCTGCGATTCGACCAGGAAATGTTCGATTACCGGGCTTGAGATCGCATCGATGGTTTGAGATCGGCTGTCATACCGCATCAAAAACGCGGCCAGCCTATTCCCCTTAACGATCGGAAGGGTAAAACTGTTTTCTCTGAATTGCAGCGGACAACTCATGCGAAACGTCAGATAACCCGAATCTTCCAAGGCGTATTTTCCAACTTCGACCGTCGTAACCAACGCCTTCGTCGAAACCGGGGTTCCATTAGACTCCAGTTGGAGGACCGACAACTCATCGCCTGTCTTGACGTCGGTTGTCGTTTGCAGCGGTAGCATGCCTTCGAGGAATTTCGGGTCCGTCGAACGAAGGGTGGCGAGGTTGGCTTCGTAGTCGATCACCTGGACGGTGGCCGTTATCTTTTCCCCGCCATCCGATCGTTCCAATTCGATATAGTCGCTGTTCGCGACAAGTTCCGCCGTCACGAGGATGTTGCCGCCATCGATCAATACCCCCAGACCGCGGCGACTGAATGGAGCTTCTTTACTCCAGGGACGAAAAAAATCATAAGCCTGGTTCGTCGAATTGACCCGAATCACCGACCCCTTCTGCTCAGGCGGAGCAGGTGCCTCTTTTGGCGTGGGTTCGGCAGCGTCAACACCGGCGTGAAGAAGCCCAATTGCCACCAGGATCGCCAGAAACGCTCTCATCTCTTCACGCTGCCTTCGACATATTGCTCTTTCGGCACATTGTAGTTGCCTATAATTCGCTCTCTTGCATGCTCGACTGCGGTACGTTCCAGAACAGCGGAACGAACGCTCCCTACAAAGCGGATAACGTAATAGTCGGACTTCTGCGCGAATGCATCTGCCATATCTTCGAGCGTACGAATCTTCTTGTCGTTGATATCGTCCACGATTTGAAATCGCAGATCTGAGAGGTAAGCGTTCACCGGGTCCGGAAGAATGTTCGAAAGTACGATGACTTCGGGATGAGTTTTGTAGATCTCGTCTGTGACGAAGTAGTTGTAGTAGTAACGCAGCCGCATGTCTTCAACTTGATAGGCGTCCATGAAATTTTTCGATAGCGGCTGGAACACCAACCCGCCAAACAGAACAAATCTGGGCGGCGAATCGTAGTGGTTGGCCTGGATAAGGTAGGGCCAATTCCCCGCCAACGGAATTTCGACCGTCTGCTTCGCTTTATTACGCCAGATATCGAATTTTACTTTGTCGCCTTTGAACTTTCGCTCGACGATTTCGGGCATCTCGACACGTTCACCGTCAAGTTGCACGAAACCGTCACTAGCGATTGGCAACGTGTCGATGGTCAGCAGCACGTCGCCTTGCTGCAAAATTCCGAAGCTGGATCCCGCAGACGATACAGAGCTCACCATGACGCCCTGCTCATTATCCGGCAGACCGAGGGCATGCCGTTCGGCAGGATTGAGCAGTTTGAAATAAGTGAGCGATAAGTCCACATAACCGTCATAATGACCGTCCGAGATATCCTTGAGGAACCGCCGAATCACCGGTGTCGGGATCATGTATCCGACATTTTGGGCAACATCACCGCTGTAACCTTGGAACGCCACTCCGACCACTTTGCCATCTTGCATCACCGGGCCACCTGAATTCCCGGGATTGATCGCGGCATCGATCTGCACCGCCAGATGAGAGTCAATCCCCGAGTGGGTATAAGCTTGAAAGTCGATCCGGGAGATGATCCCGCGCGTCACCGACAACCGTTCTCCGCCAATCGGATAACCGTACACGGTGACCGGGGACTCGATGGCGGGGATTCCTCCGGGAATGAGCGGGCGCGTGTTTTGAAAGAAACCCTTATCCAGGATGTGCAGCACCGCCAGATCGCAGTCGTGACCGATAAATTGGACTGTTGCCGGATAATGTTGCGGGTCATCCTCCTTTTCGACAACGATGAAACGCGCGTTGCTGACAACGTGCGCATTGGTCATGATTCTATCGCCCTCGATAACAAATCCTGCACCGACTCCTACCGACATCGACCCCGGGTTCCATGGCACTTTGTAGTCCGGTTCCTGGGAGGTCGCCGTGATGCGAACGAGGCTTTTCCGGATTTCAACTGCTTTGGGAATTTCCGCGACTGCGTTCGCGATTAAAAAAAAGAAGGTGACAAGAACTACCCTGCGAGTCATCGGTTTGAGCCGGGAAAGTGGCTCATAAGCAGGCGCTCGTCAACGGACGTCAAAAAAACCTCCATTCAAACGTTGAATCTGAATTCCATGACATCGCCGTCTTTCACCAAATACTCCTTTCCTTCGATCCGCAGTCTCCCGGCTTCTCGGCTTTTCGCGAACGAACCAAGCTGAATGAGGTCTTTGAAGTGAATTGTTTCCGCGGCAATAAATCCGCGTTCAAAATCAGAATGGATAACCCCGGCGGCGGCCGGAGCTTTATCGCCCGCGCGGATCGTCCAGGCACGCGTTTCTTTTTCTCCGGTCGTGAAATAAGTACGAAGCCCAAGCAAATGAAAAACCGCCCGGATCAAAATGCCGACGCCGCTCTCGCTCACACCGAGACCGGAAAGGTATTCCGCGGCTTCCTCGGGTGAAAGGTCGGCCAGTTCGCTTTCAATTTGCGCGCTGATCACTACCGCCTCGGTTGCCAGATGAGTGCCCACATAACCGCAGACAGCCGCGACGTGTTTGGCTGCCGAGGTGCCTTTCTCACCGGCTGAAAGGGCGCCGAGATCGGATTCCGAAACGTTGCATGCAAAAATTGTTGGTTTCGCGGTAAGCAGAAAAAAAGATCGCATCAACAGCCTTTCCTCCGGACCGACATCCAGCGTGATCGCCGGCTTTCCGCTATTCAAATGAGGGATCAGAATTTCGAGCAAAGCAGACTCGGCTTTTGCTTGCTTATCTCCCGTACGAACCTGCTTTTGCAGGCGGTCGAAACGTTTCTGAAGCGACGCGAGATCGGCCAGGATCAATTCCGTATTGACGACTTCGATGTCCCGGATTGGATCGACTGTGCCGCTCACATGATGAATGTCACCGCTCTCGAAACAGCGAACAACCTGCACGATCGCATCCACCTCACGAATATGGCTAAGAAACTGGTTGCCCAGGCCTTCTCCCTGGCTAGCGCCCGCGACGAGTCCGGCGATATCGACAAACTCGATCGCTGCCGGCACTGTGCGTAGCGATTTAGACATCTTTGCGAGCGTCTCTAGCCGCGAGTCAGGCACGGCAACGATTCCCTGGTTCGGTTCGATCGTGCAAAAAGGATAATTCGCGGCCTGAGCCTTGCGAGTGCAAGTCACCGCATTGAACAGCGTTGACTTCCCGACGTTCGGCAATCCCACAATTCCTGCGCTCAACATAGAGCGCGGAAGGTAGCGCCGGGGCTAACCCTAAGCACGCAAAATCTCGACTTTCACTTGCTGACTTCTACGATCGCGCCGAACTTCAACGTTACTTATATATATGGCTTACGCTTTTCCACCTTCTCCAACCGGAAGCGATACTGGGCTGCCTTCGAATGTGGGAGCCGGGCTTTGCGCTATTTTTCATATTATCGGAGGGACCGTCTTCTATTTCATCGAAAAGAAGGATCTCTTCGTTCGTCATTGGGCTATCCAGTCTATTTATTTTGGTGCGGCCTGGATTGGGGCATTTCTCGCCATCTCGATTTTGTCCGGAGTCCTCGGTCATCTTCCCGGCATCGGCATCATCTTCGCACTCCTGTTTGCCTTGTTATGGCTCATCGTTTGGTTCGGTGGCGTGATCCTCTGGATCATGGGGATCATCAAAGCCTTCCTGGGTCAGAAATGGGAATACCCGATTATTTCCGAGCAAGGTAAAAAATATTTTCCGAACCTCT
This sequence comes from uncultured Verrucomicrobiae bacterium, assembly GCA_963782115.1. Taxonomy (GTDB): domain Bacteria; phylum Verrucomicrobiota; class Verrucomicrobiia; order Chthoniobacterales; family JAFAMB01; genus JAFAMB01. The sequence continues at coordinate 127,047 of CAWAIK010000021.1, read as the reverse complement.
CGTAATCGATTCTCTTTATTCAAGCGATTTTGTATCTAGTCTAGCCGGCGATCGGATTTGACGGCCCTGACTAGCGGTTCCACGAATTCCTTGATCCGGCAGGATAGGTGTTCGTCTTGGCCAAATTCACCGATCCGCCGGACGATCGCGCTGCCAACCACTACGGCATCTGCCAATGAGGCGACCTGACCGGCCTGGGCCGCATTCGAGATGCCGAAACCGACCGCAACGGGCAGATTTGTCTCGCGGCGGATCATCGCAACATGTTCGCCAATTGTTTGTGATAATGCTTCTCGCTCACCGGTGACTCCCTCGCGAGAGACATAGTAAATGAAGCCATCAGCTCGGGAGACGATCTGCTTAATCCGCTCTGCAGAGGTCGTCGGCGCAACGAGACGAATCCGATGAAGAAGTTTCTGCGGATTGTCGGGCAGCAGGGTTTCATCGGGTGGCAAATCCAGCAGCAGCAAACCATCAGCGCCCGCCTCGGCCGCGTCGCATTCGAACCGTTCAAATCCATATTGAAACAACGGATTGAGATAACTATAGAGTATGATCGGAAAATCGATCCTTTTTCGGATCTCGCCGATTGTCTTCAACAATTTTCGAACCGTCGTGCCGGCCGCCAATGCGCGCTGTGCGCCGAGTTGATTTGCCACTCCGTCAGCCAGAGGGTCAGAAAACGGAATTCCTATTTCCAGAAAATCGATTCCGGCTTCGGATAGGGCAAGAGCGATATCCACCGTCTTTTCCGGCGTGGGATCGCCTCCGGTGATGTAAGCCATGAATCCGCTGGTACCCTCTCTTCGAAGCTGCAAAAATCTCTGATCGATCCGGTTGTCCATAAGGTTGTCAGTTGCCAGTGTCAGTTATCAGTTGTCAGTGTCGGCGGGACGGATGGTATCAATTGAATCTGTCCACTATAGCTCCCCTCAAGCGGCCTTGCGTCGAGCTTAAGCAGCTTGTCAGTTCTCCTTTCTGTTCTCTGGCAACTGACACTGATAACTGACAACTGACCGTGAACCCACCTTTCACAGCGGCCTTGCTGGCCGGAGGCAAATCCAGGCGCATGGGTCGCGACAAGGCTCATCTTTCGGTCGAGTGGGAAGGCGCCTCGACGCCTCTCTGGGAACGGCAATTGGCGGTTCTGCAAGCTATCGCCCCTGAAGAGCTGGTGATTTCCGGTCCGCGCAAGGAAGGGTACCCTGCGTCGGTCGCGGTGTTGGCCGACGAGTGGGACGGGATGGGTCCCCTGGGGGGTATAGCGACCTGCTTGAGCTGGACCCGGAGCGCTCTCCTTCTTGTCCTGGCGATTGATTTGCCTGGCATCCAGCCTGGATTTTTGAAGAAGTTATTGGCCCGGTCCGAGGCTGGTTGCGGCGTCGTGCCAATTCTTCACGGTCGTTTCGAACCGCTGATCGCCATTTACCCGGTAAAGGCCCTTGGAGTAGCAATCGACCAGCTCAGAGAACAGGATTATGTCCTCCAACATTTCATCAACAAACTGTTGGAAAACGGTCTGATGATTGGCTACGAAGTCGAATTAAGTGAACAGAATCAGCTGAAAAACTGGAATAAACCCGAGGACCTGCAGTAACCCTTTGAAGTTTCTGGCAGCGAACTTCGCACTCCATCGCTTCCTTCCTGCGTTCCGGCGTCTTCTTTCATCGCAAGCCGCTCTTACCGCCAACGATCAGAGATCGATAACGAGCACGACCACGACAACGAGCACGATTGAGCTGGACGATAAAGGAAAGAATCAAGCCTTGCGATTGCGGCGATGCCCCCGGTCGAGACGAGCGCCCTCATTCAAGCTCCCATGCTATCTCGTCCTCGTGGTCGTTATCGTTATCGAAGTCTTGGGCAGCGAACCTCGCACTCCATCCGCTTCCTTCCTTCGTTCGGGTGTCTTCTCTCATCGCAAGCCGCTCTTACCGTCAACGATCAGAGAACGATAACGAGCACGACCTCGACAACGAGCACGATTGACCAGGGTGCCTACTTATCCCCGTCGTCGTCTTTCTCGACTCGAAGGTCGTCAACCCGGATCAACTTGCCATTTCCGGCAATCTGCAGTTCAAGCGTTGGAACTCCCTCGACATCGATCTCAACCTTGTAGATCGTTACATCACCCCATTCGTAACGCTCCGCACTTTGTACCACGCCATCTCCTTTTTCCATTTCGATCGTTTCCCGGACAGCCTGCGGCAGCGAATCCAGAGGCGTATCTTCGGCTAACAAGAGAAGCGGCATCCCAAGAACGAACAGAAAAACGATCGAACGCATTTGCAAGAATACCGCCATCGAGAAAAAATCTAGCCTTTATTCTAGCCCGCTGGTGGAGGCCCTTTACCTGACTCAAGAACACGGTCCGATCCGGAGTATAAATTAAATCGGTTTTCGCGCAAAAATCCAATCAGCGTCGAGCCATACTGCCGGGCGAGTTCAACGGAAAGACTCGATGGAGCGCCGACTGCGGCCATAAACGGGATGCCGGTCATGATCGATTTTTGGATCAGCTCGAATCCGGCTCGACCGCTCACGAACAGCAAAAGATCCGAAAAATCGGTGCGCCCGGTCAGCAATTCTGCCCCGATCAATTTATCCACGGCATTATGTCGGCCAATGTCCTCGCAAATCCGTATGAGATTTCGTCCGGAATCGAAAAGCGCGGCTGCGTGCAGTCCACCGGTGCGCTCAAAGATAGATTGTTTTTCTCGCACAATACGCGCGGTTTGGACAAGAAATTCGACCGAATGCTTCGGCCGAGAGGCGTCAAGGTGAATTTCGCGGTTAATCTGCAAGGCCTGGAGCGAAGTTTTCCCGCAGACACCACAGCTCGACGACGTATAAAAATGACGTTCAAGCCGCTTCAAATCTAGGTCGCCTGCAACCGTGACCGTGATCGAGGAATCGGCGCCTGGGGCTATTTCCTCGATAGCGTTCCGACGATGAACGATGCCTTCCGTGTAGAGAAAGCCGACCGCCAGCTCCCGGTCCTGGCCCGGGGTGCGCATGGTGATTGAAATCGGTTTGCGCACAAGTGTTGCTCGTCTGCGAAACCGGAGGATAATTTCGAGCGGTTCTTCCACTGCGAGGTGGTCGACGTCGTTCGCAGGCTCATCCAGGGAAAAATGCCGGCGGACGCCAAAATCTCGAATGGCAGAGGATTCCATGAAATAATTCGGTTTGCATTCCATCGACTGCGGGAGTTTAGGCTTCTTCGCCGGTCGTCGCAAACGGGTTGAAGCTGCCGCCAGCCTCGCCCTAATTCGTTCGGCTTTACGAGGAAATCGGCTCAGTCTATGATTCCATTCGTGGTTTGCGTTGATTTTGAGATCCGTCTTTTGTTCTTTTCCCCTGGGCACAACTTCTTAGGTCACCACGAAAAGCCACCCGGTGACCACGCAGTCGTCGAAGTGGCAGAGATTCAATGCCTAGCCGGAAAAGGGATCGCCGGGGACAGGTACTTCGGCCACAAAAAAGATTACAAGGGCCAAATCACTTTCTTTGAGGAAGAAACCTATCAAGATCTCTGCTGGCAATTCGGAGTTTGGGATCGTGGCCCGGAAGTTTTTCGTCGGAACGTGATCACCCGCGGCGGTCGTTTGAATGAATTGATCGGAATGGAGTTTGAGCTCCAGGGCATCCGCTTTTTCGGAACGGAGGAATGTCGCCCTTGCTATTGGATGGATATGGCATTCGCATCCGGAGCAAAAAACGCCATGAAGGGCCGGGGAGGCTTGCGGGCCGAGATTCGCAGTGATGGTTTTCTGAGGCGCGCGATCCGTTGATTCTTTTGGCAAAGGCGTGCAATGTCCAATCCGCATCCGTGCAGAACAAAACAGTAAATCTTACGATCAACGAGATCTACCGATCGATCCAGGGGGAGAGCACCTGGGCAGGATTACCTTGCGTCTTTGTGCGGCTGACGTTTTGTGATCTGCGCTGCACCTATTGTGATACGGCCTATGCGTTCTACTCGGGCACCAAGATGACGCTGCCGGACATCGTTCAGCGGGTGCTGGCCTTTGACTGCCCGCTTGTCGAAATCACCGGAGGCGAACCACTCCTGCAGCGGAACGTGTTGCCGCTTATGACGGAGCTGTGTAACCGCGGCAAGACTGTTCTGATCGAGACCAGCGGCGCGCACGATATCTCCGGGGTTGACGCGCGCGTGCATCGCATCATGGATCTCAAGACCCCCGGAAGCGGTGAATCGGAGCGCAATCGATACGAGAATATTACGCACCTCACAGCGCGCGATGAGGTGAAGTTCGTCATCGGTTCACGCGAGGATTACCTCTGGTCCAAACAAAAAATCACCGAATTCGATCTGATCGACCGCTGCGGAACTGTATTGTTCTCTCCAGTCTTCGACCGGATCGATCCCCGCGAGATCGTCGAGTGGCTGCTTGCCGACAATCTGAGGGTCCGGTTCCAGCTGCAAATGCATAAATTCATCTGGTCCCCCGAGACGAAGGGTGTATGAAAGCCAGGCTCACAAAGGATTTCTTTTTCGAATCGGCTCAAACCTTGCCGAAGGTGCCCCCCGGTCACAAATGCGGCAAGATGCATGGGCACAGCTTCAGGATCGAAGTTTCGGTGGAGGGTGAGGTCAATGCGGTAACCGGATGGATCTACGATCATGCTCAAATCGGCGAGGCGATGAAACCATTGGTGACGCAACTGGATCACGCCTACCTGAACGACATCCCTGGGTTGGAGAATCCTACGATCGAATTGATGGCGGCGTGGTTCTGGCAGAAGCTAAGCACACAGTGCCCAGGCCTCTGCGAGATCGTCATTCACGAAACGCCTTGGGCACGCTGCAGTTATCGAGGAGAGTAGAAGGACCCAGGAGACCTTTCGGCCGAGATCCGCGGATCCATTCTGTAACTCCCGAACTCCTGCCCTACGCGGCCCCGCCGAAGCTGACGAAATCATCGAGGTCGAGGAGATCAAAAAAGTTGTCGGTGGTCAGTTGTCAGTGTCAGTTCTCAGCGGTTCGTGGTCAAAGCGGTATGCATTTCGACAAGCCCGATCCAAATGCGAACTGCCACCGACGCTTCCTGGCCCACTGCCACTGACACTGACAACTGACACTGGCAACTTCTTGTAGTATGCATTTCGACAAGCCGCTTTCAAATGCGAACTCCCACCGACGCTTCCTGGCCCACTGACACTGACAACTGACACTGACAACTTCTTCCGGTATGCATTTCGACAAGTCCGATCCAAATGCGAACTTCCACCGACGCTTCCCGGCCCACTGACACTGGCAACTGACACTGACAACTTCTTGCATTTCGACAAGCCCGATCCAAATACGAACTCCCACCGACGCTTCCTGGCCCACTGACACTGACATCTGACACTGGCAACTTCTTCCGGCAACTTCTTCCGGATTTTCTTGCCTCGAATTCATTGTGTGTTTACAAAAATCCGGCGTGAACCGCAGTCATATCACGGTTGCTGCGGGAATTCTGTATTTAGGCGCCGTTGATTGTTGTCTTGCGGATTCATTCACGTTTGACCTCAAAGCAACGGGTCGCCTGGAGTTCCCGGCATGGATTCCGGAGCGCCCATTGGCCTTTCCGAAGTCGCAGGCAGAGCTTTCATTCCCCGTGGTGCCCGGCGCGGATGACGACGATCTGGCGCTCACCGTTGTCTTTCAAGAGGAACTGGGGGGATTTCTCAGTGTCTATTGGGAGAGCGCTCTTGGAAAACGCCAGCTGCTTGCGCCGAATTTATTTGAAAATATTGGTTTACCGAACCAGAGGACACTGCTGATCAATCGCCCGACGATGGGTGGACCCGGGGCGATCATATTGAAATCAAGCCAGGCGGTGCTCAATGTCTTGCGTGTACGCCTGGATTGGGCGCGGCCCGGAGTGGTGCGCCTGGTCGACAACATCCCAAACGGGGCGCTTGTCACAACCGGTGGGAAGATGTTTGCGCCCGAAGAAGTGGATGGCACTCCGCTCACCCCCATCGCGGACTCGTGGGAAGGCCGAATACTAACGACGTCGGTAACCGATCAGGCCGAACGCATCGAGAAAGGCATCGATTTTTCGGTGTCGATACCGAAAAAGGTTTCCCGGGTCCGACTTGAAGTCCTGGTCAATGGGCTACCGCTCGATCAGACGCTCGCTCTTTGGCTCAATGGCGCTGTCGTCGGAACCTTGGCGTTGGAAGTTCCTGACCTGACTGATCCGGGTTACGAAAAGGGGGGGGATGGCACCATGCGTTTCATAGGCTGGCGAAAAGGAGTCTTGATTCTCAGCGGCAGCCAGCTTCCGGTGGGCGAGAGTCACTTTCAGTTTCAGACGCCGTCGGACACTCCGGTGGCAATCCGAGATTTCCTGCTGCAGCTCGAGTACGCTCCCAATTGACTTAACGGGCCCTTGACTTAGGTTTTGCCCTTGAGTTTTTTTTGTGTTATGAAGAAGCGCGCAGTATTTCGTTCGAGGGCGAGCGGCTACACTCTTATGGAGATTATGCTGGTCGTCGCCATCATCGCGGTCATCGCCGGCGGAGTGATCGTCAAGATGACCGGAGCCTTAGACGTTGCGAAAATTCAACGTACTGAACAGGATATAAACAATCTCTATAGCGCTCTGAAGCTGTACGAAGCGCGTAATTATCAAATGCCGGATCAAAGCCAGGGACTAGAGGCTCTCATTAGCATGCCTACCACCGGTACCAAACCGTCGAACTGGACCAAGCTGATGGATAGCATGCCGGTCGATCCCTGGAATACGCCTTATCAATATCGCAATCCGGGAAAACGAGATCCTTCCGGGGTAGATGTTTTCTCATTTGGACCTGACCGCAAAGAAGGGCCTAATAACATCTACCGGCGGGTGAATTGATTTCTCTGCCATGAGAAGCTCGAGCAACCGGTCGCACAGCAGGTGCTGCCTGTTCTCGTACAGCCGGGACAGGGTGCGGGGGTTCACCATTCTCGAAGTTTGCGTCGTCCTTTTTATCGTAGCCGTCCTCTTCATCGTGGCGGTCCCTACGGCTTCACATTTGCTGGACGAAGAAAAGTTGCAAGGACCCATCCGCGAATTGCAGACCTTCGCCAGGACGGCCAGACGTAGCGCAATCATGGAAAACCGTCCTTACGTAGTAGTTTTGCTGAACGACTCCTATCTCCTCCGCCCGGTTAATGATAGCAAGGATTCGGGTCGCAAGCCTATCACTTACGGTCTTCCGACTGACGTAACCTTCGCAATCGAACGGTTGGGCGATCGGGAATTCCTTAAGCAAACAGATGCCAGCTGGTTTTTTGCCCCCAACGGCCTTTGCGAACCAATGAAGTTTCTCTTTCAACGCAAAGGTAGCTGGGTGCGATTCCGGGTGGATCCATTGACAGGAACAATTCAGAATGAGGAATCATATATAGAGTGAATGAGTCGCACTATTAGGTGAGTGAGTCTCACTATTAGGAATTCTACTTGCGGAGAAGTCCCGGCATTAAGGAGCTCGCATTACAACGACTGCAACCATTTCGCCTAGCACGATCTCAAAACGTTCTCGCGGCTTTGTTCTTTGGGAAATCATGCTGGCACTGACGATTTTTTGTGTGGTCGCCGTAGCGCTCATGACCGCTGTCCATCAAACTGTCGATGCATCCATCCTCCTTCGCGATGAATCTCAGGTTCGACTCGAGCTGCAAAATCTGCTCACTGAAACCGCCGCGCTGAAATTAAAGCCCGGCAAATCGCAAGTGCAAGTGGGCGACGGACGAGTCCATTACGAAAAGGCGATCCGCGCGGTTAGCGCAAAGACGGCGGCGGGAGTGGTGCTGCCCAATCTGTACGAAATCAAGGTGCAAGCGTCGTGGAGATCATCCGGCCAAGACCGGTCGGACCATGCGGAGGTCATCGTTTACCAGCCATGAGTGAATGGAGTTGCAGAGCGCAAACGCCGGACCAGAAAAGGTGGGCGAGGGAGCCTCGCTCCGGTTACCTGCTCCTGGAAGTGCTGTTGGCGCTTGCGGTCTTTAGCATCGTGGTGGTGATGATTTTTCAAATCATTCAGACAACGTTGAAGGTGACGTCCGACATCAACTTCTTGCAAACTCAACAACGAAAAGTAGACGGGATCTCTGAGTTGCTCCGGCGCAATTTTGATTCCATGCCTCGGACCTCCAGGTTCCAGACCCGAAAGACCAACGGTTCGGTCGAATTGGTCTTCCGATATGCACCCTTCAACTTTTCCTGGTTGAACGCCGGGGCGAATATCGGGACTGTCGTTATCTCAAATCGGCCACAATCGGACGGCAGATCGGCACTGAGCGTTTTGCAAGAAAGCGGGAATGCTCTCGATAGTTATGTCGCTGGCGGAGACCAGAAAAAAGCCGAATGGTTCCCTTTGATGAATGATGTCGAGCAACTCAACTGGCGCTTCTATGACGCAGGGACTGGTAAATGGTCGACAGATTGGTCCGATTCCGCGACTAAACCTAGCTTGGTGGAACTCACCTTTAAACTTGCCGGACGCAATCGCACGGAGCGCTGTGTTTTTCGATGGCCGATCTCTCAAACAGGGTCTTAGTGGAAGGATTAGCGGGTTCAACCGAGCCAACGAAACGGTCAGAGACCTTTTCCCGGCGCCGCGGGTCCGCGCTCCTGCTGGTTATGTTTGCGATCATCCTGCTGACCGGGTTGATCACGGCAACCGTCGGCTTCGTCAGAAACGATGTCGATGAGTACAGTGCGTTAAACAAAGAGTTTCGAGCGCGGCAGCTTGCCGAGTCTGGTTTGGCTTTCGGAATGGAACCTCAAGTACAAAACCAGGACCGGGGGCTGCTCGAACAGGTAATGCCGGACGGAGGACGTTTCCACGTTTTGATCTCGAGCGAATCGACCAAACTGAATATTAATTTCATTTTGCAGAACGGTCGCGATGATCTGTTAGACAGCCTTTTTGCTAGCTGGGGAGTCGATCCGAAAACGGCCGAGGCCGCCGTTGACGGGTTGCACAAATATCTTCTCAAGCCGGTCAGCGACCAACCCGCCTCCGCAAACGTTGCAAAAGGACAGTTTGGAACGTTATTTAGCTCCGTTGCAGAAATGAGCCTTGTACCGGAATTTCGTCCGGTCATGCAAAAACAACCGGACTGGATGAATTTCTTTACCATTTGGGGAGACGGCACAATCGACGTCAATCTGGCAGATGCCGCCACCATTGCGCTGATCACGGGCGTCTCGCGGGCTACGGCTGAGGGACTTGTAAAATATCGATGGGGTCTCGACGGCAAGCCTTTTACTGCGGACGACCGCGTCTATACCACCATGGACGAGGTTCGCGCGGCGCTCGGAATGAGTCCCGAGCAATTTCAACTCGTCCAGAATTTACTCTCGCTAAACAGTACCGTTGACCGGATCGAGAGCACGGGAATAATCGCCGGCTACGAAAAACGAATCGAAGTGGTAACCAGCCGGAATACCGTCCCGCTCACTTATTTGTCATGGCAGGAAAAATAGACAAGGCGCACACGCACTTTTTGCGAGCAGTCGATAGCAAGGAATGGGAGCTTTGGACTTTCTCCGAGAACCGGCTTTCCGCGAACAGGCGAGCGCACTTTGTCCGGCGTCTTGCCACTCCGTCCGACGTACCGGGGGAGATGGTAGTTGCTCTGCCGGCCGAATACACCTTCACTTTCCCGGCTTGGTTAGCCACTAGCGATCGCGCGGTAATTCCCGAAATCTTGCATCTGCAATTGGAAAAACGCGGGTTGCTTAGCAAAAACAGTGGAGATTCGATTGTCGATTACCGCGTCATCGAAACCCGCGATAACCAGACCCTGGCGGTGGCAACCATTTTGCAGCCAGAATTTCCGAAAGAGCTAGCCTTTGAACGGGTCAAACGTTTCGAGCCTTCCGCGTACACCTTTGCTCTGCCGCAAGATCGGCTGGTTATCTGGCGTGAACAGGGGCGCTTGACGGTCGCCGCAACCCGCGGAAGTGAGCCAATCACCGTACAGGTCCTCGGTGACAGCGAGCTTTCCGAGACCGCCGCGCTTGAACTGAAGTGCATTGCCTTCCAGCTTGAGGCCCAACGTTTGTGCGAGCGGTTTCTTGGAATCACATTGTGGGGCGAATTCACTCTGGATGAGTGCGAGCGGCTTCAACGATGTCTCGGTCTGAAAGTGACACGCGACGCTGTACCGCCGCCTAACCTGCCGCAGATCCGGTCAAAGCTTCTGCCCCCGGAGGTCTTTTATCTTCATGAAAGGAGACGGCGCAGGCGGCGAATCCGCGCCGGAATTGGATGGCTAGCTGCCATTTACGTCCTTGGGGTGCTCGGACTCATCGGATATATCTTTTGGCAGCGCGATGTGGCGAACGATCTCCGCCGGCATCTTCAAGAGCAGCAACCGACAGTGGCCGCGATTCAGGAGACGGCGGAACGCTGGCGTCGGGTCGAATTGGCCGTCGATCCGAAGATCTATCCAGTCGAAGTACTATACCAGGTTGCCGGCCTGTTGCCGCACGATGGCTTGCGCCTCACCGCTCTTGAAATGCAAAATGGAAAAGTCGTTATTCGCGGCGAGGCCAGCACCTCTCCGGCCGCGTTCAAGTTTGCCGAGGATATCAAGGCCAAGCCCGATCTAAAGATGTTTACCTGGCAAATGCCGAGCCCGATCCTAAGGCCGGATGGACGAGCCGAGTTTACGATTGAAGGAGATCCCAAAATTGCGAAAATTGACTAAAAGCGAGAAGCGACTCTCGATCATCCTGACCGTTGCCCTGTTTGCGATGGGAAATTTCTATGGCCTTAGCTATCTCAATGACTTGATGTCGGCTGCCTCGAAGGAAGTATCCGACCTTCGCAGCCAGGTGCATTCAAATGACATCTGGCTCAAAGAGAGAGATCTTTGGCTCAACCGCAAACAATGGATCGACTCTACCCAGCCCCGCATCCGTCCAAATCAAGTGCCGCAATCAGAGTTGCTCGAGTCTGTGGTAACAAGTGCCAAAGCCAATCAATTAGAAATTCAGGAGCAAAGCTTTGGAGAAAATCTATCGACGCCGAACTATCAATCCGTTGCGGTTCGGCTTAAGCTGAGCGGCGCATTGCGCAATGTAATAAAATGGCTTGTTCAGGTTCAGCAACCGGAGTTGTTCCAGGCTATCACTAATTTTTCTTTGAAAAGCGCGAACGAGCCTCCTACTGTGACCCTTGATCTGGAGATTGCCCGTTGGTATGCTCCGAAATCGTAAATCGAGATCCGGTGTGCGCTCATTATTCATCCTGACGTTTCTGTCGACGATCGGCAGCTGGGTCGCAACGGCTTCCGACGAGGTTCCGACCGGCTATAAAGCCGACCGTTATCAACCGATTTGGGAGCGAAATCCGTTCACAATCGTGACGCCTGTGATAGCGCAGGCACAGCCGAAAGCGTTCGATAAATTTATCCTTGTGAGTTGGCTCAACGACGGCAGTAAGGATGTGGTTTTTGTACAAAATACAGAGACTAACGAGGTGCAGAAAATTACTACGGATCCCAATTCGAATAGCTTGCGCCTGATCGCGATACATAAAGCTGCGGATCCAAAGAACGCAGAGGTTGTGCTTTCTAATGGCACCGAACAAGGATCGGTGAAGTTCCGTTTGGAAACGGTAGTCGCTGCTCCTCAGGGTCAGGGTGGGCAGCAGCCCGGGATACCGGCCCCGGGCGGTCAAAACCCGGGCGCTCCGACGGCAGGCATGGCGCGCCAGCCTCAATCGGCACAGAACGCCCAGCCGAATCTCCCGCAGGTGGGTCGGATGGGGGCAAACCAGCAAGGAATGGCGCAAACCCAGCCGGACAATGCCGTGCTTCCGCCCCGAGCCTCGGAAGTGCGCCGGAAACGGATTACGGCGCCCCCGGCGAGTGAGCAACCAGTCGGTGTCCCGGCGCCTGCCCAAAATCTTCCCAGCCAAAATCAGACACAATAATCATAATCCCATGCGCTTTCGCCCTCTTTCGTTGTTGTTGCTCGGTGTGATGATACATCTCTCGGCGGCGAAGGCGCAACGGACTGTGGATCCTACACCGGCCCGGCCTTCAGGCGGAGACGAAACTTTGAGTTCTTTCCAGGCAATCAATGCGAGTATCGACACCGTATTGATGCAATACGAGCAGCTCACCGGCAAAGTGCTGATCAAGGATAGCAATCTCTCTGCAAATGCATTGCCAATCACGATCTCGGTCCCGCAGCCGGTGCCCAAAAGCGAACTTGTCCGGCTGATTGAGGCCTCATTGCTGCTAAATAATATTGTCCTCGTTCCCGCGCAGGAACCGAATACGGTTAAAGTAATTAATATTAATACCGGCAAGAATCCGCGCAGTGAAGGCGTTCGGCTGTTTACCGGTGCTGAGTCGATCCCGCAAGGGGAGCAAGTCATCAGCTATTACATGCCGTTAAAATTTATCTCTGCCACCGAAGCGCTGACTGTCTTTCAAACCCACATTCTTCCGAGAGCCTATACCTCGTTTGTTCCGATCAATAGTGCGCAAGCTCTTCTTATTACGGAAAGCACCAGCGTGATCCGCCAATTGGTTGCGCTTCAGGATCTGATCGATGTTCCGCCGGCAAGGACGGTTTCCGAGTTTGTCCCGCTTCTGCGAGCTGACGCGGAGCGGGTGGCCGATACGATCAACAAATTAATGGATTATCAGAAGAAATCGCGAACGCCAGGGGAACAAGGTACCGCAGTGCCCGGTCAGGCGGCCAATGCCCAGCAACCCGGCGCAGCCGGAAGCGCGACGGCTTGGGACGCCGGTTTATTGAGCAGTCAGGCTCAAATCGTCGCCGACACGCGGACCAACCGTATTCTAGTGGTCGCGCGCCCGGAAACCATTCCTTATTTCAGAACGCTGATCCAACAATTCGACGCAGCCGTCGGCGCTGCGGAACCGCTGGAGTACCATCTTCGGTACATCTCCGCTGGTGAAGTTCTTTCTGTGCTCCAGGATGTGCTGGCCGAAGACCAGACCCAGACCAATCAGGGGCAGGGGCCACAACAGAATCAGCAGGGACCTGCACAGAATCGAACCGTTAATCTGAACAGCAGAAACAATCCGTCGACCAGCGCCGGCGGATACGGTACTGGCTCCAGCGGTGCGGGTTCGGTTGGAGCTGGACAAGATTTGCTTCAGGAACCGGACGAACAGTTAGGGCCGCAGGCAGTGATTGTCGGCCGCTCCAGAATTATATCGGATCCCAAAGATAATAAAATTCTGGTCATCGGCCCGCCAGAGAGCGTTCGCAAGGTGCAGACGATCCTTGATCGTCTGGACCGCCGTCCGCAACAGGTTTATCTCTCGACCGTGATTGGCCAGCTGCAACTTAACAACAATTTTGAGTTCGGAGTCGACTGGGTGCAGACGTTCAAGAAGATTTCCGGCCACAGCGGAATTGCTACCGGTAACATAAACAGCGGTATCAGCAACTCCGGTTTCGTCACCAGTTCCGGCCAGATCATCGCCAATCCACGCAATATTCTTTCAACCAACGGCTCCTCCGGCACGGCGTTCCCGGCCTTGTCCGGTTTAACTATTTACGGGGCGATCGGGGATGCGGTCTCGGTCTTTGTCAAAGCGCTCGACAACCGTAGCGATTTCAAAGTCCTGGCCCGGCCGGCTGTGTATACCGCTAATAACAAACGCGCTGTTATCTCCAGTGGCCAGCGTGTCCCGGTGCCTGAAAGCACCCTCAGTAATTTAACCACCGGCACAACCGGCGGAATTATCAATAACGCCAGTAGCACAGCGGTTGCTGCGACAATTAATTACCAGGATGTTGAGCTCCACCTTGAGGTGATCCCTTTGATCAATGCGAATAACGAAGTGACCCTTAAAATCGCGCAAATTAATGACACGCTGGGCGCCGAAAACAATATATCTGGGACCCAGGCTCCGACTATTAATAGCCAGCGTTTGACGACCACGGTAACGATTCCCAGCGGCGCCACGGTGGTTCTTGGCGGCCTGATCCAGGAAAAGATTACAAAAGATGTGAGTGGCATCCCGTACCTGATGGATGTCCCCTATTTGGGGAACCTTTTCAAATATAGGAATAACACTCGGGAACGAGACGAGTTGCTGGTGTTCATTCAACCGACCGTTGTCAATGATGATATCCAGACGCTGCGGGCCAGTCTGAGAGAAGAACGCCGTACAAAGGTCGGACCTGATACTTACGATTTGGCTCATCCGTCCGAGCCCCCCGGAGCGCCTTCTTCGACTCCGGTCAAGAAGAAAAAGGGCTTATCCAAGGAGTATTAATCAGCGAGTTCAGATTCGGACTATTCCGAATACTCCGCCGCTTCGATGCGCAGATCGCAGGTGTACATCCCGGGCGTCGGCGATTCGCAGGGCAATCCGCGTTGGAGTTCGTCTGGTGGTTCTTCGACAAACTTTGTGGCTTCCGGGTGTAGTCTGAACCATTTATGGATGCGATCCGTTTCACGTTCGACCAAAACAATCGACAGCGGCAATTGAGTTTCGATGTGCGGATGAAGTGATGGATATAACGCGGACTTCCGATAACGCAATCCGGCGATCGATTCCTTGGAAGAAAGCGATCGAAATGGCAGCTCTCGTCCGTTCGCAAAGACGGCGTACTGCTGATAGAAGCCGATGGGAGCGGTCAGCTCGAGTCGTTCAATGGACGTATCCACAAATCTGCTTGTAGCCCCCCCGATACTCGGAGTTTCGGCAAGTAACGGCCAGCCTTCCAACGCCTTGCGTATCATCAATCCTTCTTGATTCAGCACCACCGGAAAACGCCATTCCCAGATCTCTCGGAATACCGCTGGATCAAATCCGAACCCGAATTCGGCAAGCTCGCTCAGCACATCCGTTAGATCCGCCCAGAGAGGCGTGGGCAGGAAGTATTTGTCGTGCAAATCGAAATTGAAATCTTTCAGCGGCTTACGGAAAGGCTGCTTGAGAAGGTAGGCCAGCAGGGCCCGCCAGAGCAGCGCAACCGCTCCGGTCCAATCCGCGTTCGGAAGACTTTCGACGGCTCGGAACTCGATGAGACCGTAGTAGCCGGTGGGGGGACTCCAAAATTTGTCAAAGCTTGTTTCGCTTCGATGGGTGTTTCCGGATACGTCTGTGTGAAGATGCCGCAGTAACTCATTGATCTGCTGCCGAGCATCACCTGTCGGCAGGTTTTCCAGTTGGCGATATGCCAATTCCAGGTCCAGGAGTGCATTTCCACTTTCGTCCGGCCTGGGGGCTTGTGAAGAAATCCCCACATAACGCCCCGTAAAAACGTAAGAAAGGGACGGGTGATGCTGCCAGTATCGCAAGATTGACGCCAGCCAACCGGGTCTCGTGAAGAACGGATTCTCGTCGAGCGAGATTCCCCCAAACAGCAGGTGTGAACCGCCGCCGGTGCCAGCCGGAAGAGGCTCTGTACGAAAGCTTCGAAGACCTATCGTCTTGGCGAGTTTTTCCAGGGTGCCAAGCCACCATTGAAACTCGAGCCAATCTTTGCATGGTGGCAGATTGACTTCCAGAACCCCAGGATCCGCTGTGAAGCCGACCCGGGTCCAGGTGGACGGCAGATCGACAGGGAGGTATCCTTGCCAATCAACCGCGCACCGGTCACCGACGGCCGCCTTGATGACGCGAACGAGATGCTCCCATTGTTCCGTGAGCAGCGGTGGAAGAAAAACTATAAGACCTTTCTTGCCGGTTTGGAGAACGAGCGCCCGCTTGATTGCGTCCTCGGGCAACCGGTTAAGGGGCAGGCGAAGACCAGCAGGTCCCTCCGTCTTCAATAGTTCAATCCCCCGAATGTTCCATCGTTCCGTGATCCATTTTCCATCCCTGAAATCGAGCGGCAATACCCAGACCGACGCTCGTGGCGCATGCGGATCTTTCCCTTGCAGCCAACGGTCTTCCAGTCCCAGTGCGCAGATCAGCTGATCCCGGATCACCTTTAGCGTCTTGGCATCGGGACCAGTTTTTTTGTTGTCGCTTGGGACCCCGAACGGCTCCTGGGAATTAGGGTGCAATATTTGGAGCGCCCACCGTGGATTGACTTCCCCCGGATACAATTTCCCCGGGCTAAACAAAACCATTGCTCCAGGCGAGACAGTTTCCAAAACTTTGCCCGCAAAGGCGCGGGCGTACTGGAGCTTGGTCGGCCCCACCGCCGCAAAGCTCCACTCGGGACCCTCAGGTTCAGTCGGTATGAACGTTGGCTCTCCGCCCATTGTCAGGACGACGCGCTCGCTTGCCAAGGTTTTCTCGACGTGTTTGGCAATCTTTGTCAGATCCTTTTCAACCAGCAAACTGAGGTCGAGATGCGAATCAAACTCGCCGTGATGTTCACCGAAGTACGAACCTTGAATCGGCGCAATATCCGGCATCCGCGCGCCGACGGCAGTCGGGATGAATCGATGATCGCAAAATGTGCCGTTTGTGGGATCGATTCCTACCCATCCGGCGCCGGGAAGGAAAACATCGACCCAGGCATGCAGACCGCTCTCTGCTCGTCGATCCTTGATATCAACGTGGAACTCGCAGAGGAAACCGCTCACAACCCGGACCGCCAAGCCGATCTGCCGCAGGATCGTCGCGCAAAGCAACGCGGTATCCCGGCAGGCGCCCGACCGCAATTCGATCGTCCGGGACGGTAACCGCGCTTCTCCTTCGTCACGTACCTCGTACGCGATTTCACTGTGCAACGTGTCGGCTAGCTCGACTAATGCGTCCACAGTGTTCGGTTTTCCGTTCAGTCGCCAGATCTCGCTCGCATCCGCTTCTTCTTCAGCATGAATGGTTCGGAACGGGGCCAGAACACGGCTTTCTTCCGGCGTGTATTCAAACGGGAGATGAAGCGCACGGGCGGCAAGCAGGAAATGAAACGGATTCTTCGGCCAGAGTTCAACTTCGAGTTCGACGCGGATCTCCAGAACCTGGCCAGGCTTGGGAAGAAAACAATTTGCGACAATGTTATCGAATAAGTCCCGCCGATATTGAATATCACTTTCGATGTTAACGGTGGTTTGAATCTGGTGCGTCGTGATCGTTTGATCCGTGCGGGGATAAAGCCGAACTGCGTGCGGCGAGAAACTCACCGGTTCCTCGTACGAATAACGCATCCAGTTTTCAATTTTGACGTGCATAAGAATGAAAATTCAAAAATGAAGTTTTGCCTTCTGAGGCCCGGCCTTTGGGAACCCTATTTCTTTAATCTGATTACCCTGACCTGAACCTTCATTGTCTGATGCCCGGTTCCCTTGAAGGTTCCGCGAATCGGAGAGGCCTCGCTGGCATCGCGTCCGAAGGAAACGGAAATATGCTGTTCTCCGCACCAGCGATTATTCGTGGGGTCCAGGGCTATCCATTGTTGCCCGGGCACCAGAACTTCGACCCACGCATGCGTCGCCACCGAACCGATCAGCCTCCTGGAATGACCGTTTTCCCCTCTTATCGGCGAGGTTTCAATATAGCCGCAGACGTAGCGAGAGGGCAGGCCTGCCGTTCGCAGGACGCTCAACATGATGTGCGCAAAGTCCTGGCAGACGCCGATGCGGTCACGCCAGATCGATCCGACATCAGTCGAAAAATTGGTGGCGCCTTTTCTGTACTGAAAGCTTTCGTGAATCGCATTGTTAAGAGCCTCCAGCCCTTCTCGCAGTGTGGTTCGTCCGTTGAGATAACGTTTTGCCCATTGCACGGATTCCCGACCAATTTTGACTGTCTCGGTCGGTTGCAGGTAATCGAACACGAACGGCAGAGAGGCGGTCAGAATTTGGCGTGACTCTTGAATGGTCAATTCCAGGTTCTCGGCGGGGAGGGTACCGGAGATAGTTTGAACGAGTGCCTCGCTACGGATTTTTAATCGTTTATGCCGGTATGGGAGAGACAAAAAAGAGACTTCGTTCCCGAAATAGTCGCGATAACCTGAAGTCCGGCTTGCTGGTTCTATCATCAAACGATGTTCCCGTACGGTCTGCATTTCCCGGTTCGGCGGCGTCAACCGGAGTTCGAGGTAGGCTTCTGCGACCGGTTCTCCGTATCGATAGTCGGTGGTGTGTGTGACGCGGAAAAGCATTACCCCTCCCTTTCGGCAGCACACATACCGTCATTAAGGGCTGGAAGGCAAATACTCTTGATGACCCGATCCCCGGGTTTTAGTCCCAGCGATTTGAGGACTGCTGAAAACCGGCATACCTCGTCGTAAAGCTCCTGGTAAGTGAACGACCGTGCCGTGTCGATCTCGGATGAGATGTAGTGAAGGGCCGATTGGTTCGCACGAAGCGGTAGATGGCGATCGATTGCGTTGTCACAAAGATTGGTTTCGCCGCCCACGAACCACTTCGCGAACGGAGGCTTGCCGAAATCACAGACCCTCCGGAACGGTTTGTGCCAATGAATCGCTTCGGCCTGTTCGGCCCAGAAGCTTTCACGTTGTTCCAGGGCGCGACGACAGAATTCGAGAGACCCGGTTGGCTTACTCATGGGGTGGAGTGCTAACGATTATTAACTAACCTAGCGTTTCCCGACTCCTGTCTTCTGTCTCCTCTCTTTCTTCAAAACAACGTTGGTTCCGGATCCGAAATAATGCTTTGATGACTCAGAAAATTATCCGTTATCACATGATGCAACCCTTGCGTCTCCGAGAGCAGCACGTCCAGGAGCGAGAGTAACTCTTCACGACGAAGCAAACGAATGTTAATTTCGTCTTCACTGATGAAGAAGCTGTACCAATCCAACCTTCTGATCGTTCTGAGCAATTCGTCGAGGAACGATTGAGCCTTTTGCGCAGTTGAAGAACCGCTTGGAAGCGAGGCCTGAAGAATTTCGGCGCAACGGCGGAGTGAATATTTGACCGAACGCGGCATTTCAGGGTTTTGCCATAGAAATTCCAAGACCTGGGGAGGTTCTGCTCTCGTCTGATAAATGCGGCGGTACGCGTCCCGGGAACCAAGAAGACGTAGAAAAGCAGACAACTCGATCTCGATGGAATGCAACGACTCAAGACGCCGGACGATCGACTGGGTTATACTTCGCGTCGCATTCGCCGTAGTGATGGCTCTTTCAACAAATTGACCCAGTTCGCTGAATCGCCAGCCGTCGTCGGCCAGCATCGAAAGTTGCGCGGTAGCGAAGAACTGCGGGATGACGGCTACCGCTGTGTCGGACAGCCGACGCGTCATCTTGCGCGCCTCGTCGTCCGTGGCCACCGCACGAAAACGGCTTCGCGCGAAAAACCCCCGCAGGGCAGCCAATGCCGACCATGCTTCCGGGCTGATGGCTTCGCGTAACGAATCGGCGTTGCGCATCGCTTTTCGCACGATTGAAACAACCGATCCCATTTCACTGGAGTCGAGCATCAGCCGGTATCGTTCGATCGGACTCGCCATGCTTCGTCTGCCCTTCTTTCCGGCGTGTTCCAGCGGCGGCAGGAGTCGATTCCAGACCGGTCGATAAAGTCTTCGCTCAGCAGACGTTAGTTCCTCCATTTCGATCGTTTCGATCACCTGGATCATTTTCGAGATGGTCATCGCGCGTTCCAGGTACCGTCCCAACCAGTAAAAACCCTCTGCAACCCGGCTTGTAACGGGTCTGGCAGGCAAGATCTTCGGTCGTCGAAATGGTTCAGCCGTCGAGATTGTGGTCGACACTTCCTGGAGTACCCAGGTGTCTTTCCCGCCGCCGCCATGCTGCGACTCGGTCCGGCCCTTTTCAGAAGCAGAAACGCGCGTCAAAGCGCCGGGAAAAACTTCGAAACGGGTCCCATCCCTAATGCCGTACACGATATGGTCTTGCAGCCGCGTGGTTTTCTTTCCTTGCGAGAAACAGAGCGTTTCGGCGCAATCTTCGACAGGCTGAGCAACGAATAGATAGGGCGCCCGCCGCACCTCCGCCCGGATCTCATTCCAGGATTTCTCTTCGCCTGTGAATTTCAGAAAAGATTCTCCGGTCAAGCTCCGCAATTGAAACCGATCCGGTTGTTCGAAAACCATCTCACGCTGATCCAAATCTCCCAACCAGTAGGTTTGTATTGCCGGCAAAATGGGTGATTCACCAAGATAAAACCGGATCACGGCATTGGAAAAATGAAGCAGGCTCCGATCGTCCGCGAGTTGCGATCCGATGCTGTTCACAATCGACACCTTGCCTTTACGGATGCAGTGGACGAGACCCGGAATTCCAAGATGGCTTTCCCGTCTGAAGACCAGCGGGTCCAGCCAGGCATCAGCGA
The DNA here is from genome assembly GCA_963782115.1 of uncultured Verrucomicrobiae bacterium. Classification (GTDB taxonomy): domain Bacteria; phylum Verrucomicrobiota; class Verrucomicrobiia; order Chthoniobacterales; family JAFAMB01; genus JAFAMB01. The sequence goes on along the minus strand of CAWAIK010000021.1, from coordinate 106,816 downwards.
GGCGCGAGTAAATCATATCCACGCGCTCCAGGCCGGAAACCGTTCTCAGAAAAAGTGCGTCGTCCAAGACAACTAAATCTCCGCCTTCCACCAATGGAATTCCCATTCTCCTGGCCAGAAATCCATGTTCCGAGTAAACGGCGCTCGCTACACCCGGAGTCAACAGGACCACCGAAGGATCGGGCTGGGCGGCAATCGTGCGCAACTTCAACAGAATTTCAGTCGGGATATCGGCGATCGATTCGACCGGTTGACTCTGGAACATTTCAGGCAAAACCCGCGCCAGCAACCGCCGGTTCTGAATCATGTATGAAAGACCGGAAGCGTGGCTGAGATAGTGATTCTTTACCAGCAGCCGGCCGGAGCTATCCCTGCAGATGCAAAGTCCGCTGAGATGCAAAAAATGCCCCCCGCCCGGGTGAAGGCCGACCGCGCTTCTTTGATAGTTCGGGCTTCCGAGAACGACCGGAATAGGAATCACTCCTTGCCTCAGAATTTCTCGCTGGCCATACACATCCGCCAGGAACATGTCGAAGGCGCAAATCCTCTGCTCGAACCCGCGGACAATTTGGCTCCATTCATCGCTCGTGAAAATCTGTGGCAACAGATCGCAGAACCAGGTGTTGTGATGTTCGCCGAACGGGAGCTCGAACGTGACTCCAAGTTCCCGGAGCGTCGCATCTAGCCGTTCTTCGAGTTCCCGCAAGCTGGCAGATGTCGCTCCGTCGAACTGGCCGACAAGTTCCGAGTAAGGCGCGCGAGGTTCTCCTCCACGCTCACTCAGCACTTCGTGCCACCGTTTCTGCGGACGATTTCCGTTCTTTTCTGCCATGCAGATCTGCTCTCGGTTAGCTGGAAACTGGTCGTCGTGCAAGGTTGGATATGAGAATTGTAAAATCCGCCTTATTTGCGCCGTCGCAGGCGACCAACAAGGGCGTCGGCTTCCGGGATTCGCAAGTACCAGGCGCCGCCTAGATACAACAATCCATAACACGGGAGAACGACGGCGCCGGCGATGACCGGATGCCCGGTTATCAGGAGCTTGAGTGGATAGGCAAGAGCCGCCGAAAAAACGGCTATGCCCCAAAGCCTGCATAGCAGCATGCCTGGAACCGAAAATAAGCCGACCCGGCTCCTCAACGTATTTCGGAGCAACAAGAACTCAATCCAGCCGGCAACACCTGCCGACGCCGGCAAGCCTGCCAAGCCCCAGCTTGGATCCAGATGCAAAAGCTTCGGAATCGGGAATGCAGAGAGATAACCAAGAACAACCGTTAGAACGACCCGTACTATGGCGAAGCGCAGAGGCGTTCGTGTATCGCGGAGCGCGTAAAAAGCTGACGAACACAGTCTGCCTGAGGTAGATGCTACCAATCCGACTCCCGAACCGATCAAGAGTGCCCAAACGTAGATGGTATCGACGTGGGTAAAGCGCCCCGACTGATACAGCAGTCCGGCAACGGTGTCCCCAAAAGCAAAAAAGCTCATCGCGGCGGGGATAACAAAAAACGCCATGCGACGCATCGCCGCAGTTAAACGCGTCGCAAGTTCGACTCGAACCGCCTTTTCGTCGCCGGCAAGAGCCCGCGACATTGCTGGAAGCTCTGCCGCGGAGATCGACATCCCAAACAGGCTGATCGGCAGCAGACCGATCGTTTGCGCACAATTCAGCAGGGCGACCGAGCCCGACGGCAACAGGCTTGCCAGGACATTGTCGACATAAGCGCTCAGCTGGACGATACCGCGGCTGATGAATACCGGAACAAAATTGATAAGAACGCCCCGTACGTGCGTCGAAGCGGTATCCAGCGAAAAGCGTAGCCGTCGAGTCAAGCGCAAGACTGTCGGTACTTGAACCAGAAGCTGAGCCAAGCTGCCAAACACCGAACACCACGCTGTAGACACCACCAAGTGCGACAGCGATTCTTTGGTGCCGAACGCGAGCAGTCCGGCAATGATGAACAAGTTCCAGAGGACCGGCGCAGAGTAGGAAAGAAAAAATCGGCCGTGGCTGTTCAATATGCCAAGACACCAGGCAGACATCACCAACGCGCCAACGCCAGGGAACAGTATCTGAACGAGCCTGATAGTCAGTTGCCGTGTTTCGCCGGTAAACCCGGGCGCGATCGCGTCGATTAAGAGCGGCGTGCTAAAAATTCCGAGAATAACCAGCAGCGATGTCAGCAAAGCCAGGAGCGACCCGACAACGCTCGCCACATGGTTTGCCTCTCTTTCGTCCGAACTTGCGAGAAGACGCGAATAAACCGGAATAAAAGATGCGGATAAAACGCCTTCTCCGAAAAGGTTCTGCAGAAAATTTGGAATCCTCAGAGCCGCCCGAAACGCGTCCGCTGCCGGCAAGGTGCCGAGAAAATGTGCTAATGCACGTTCCCGAATCAGCCCGGCCACCCTGCTGAGCATGATCCCGGTCGCCACCAGAACGGCCGGGCGGCCAGACGGATGATTTGTTCTGGGTTGGCCGGTTTTCGGTAGCTTTTCCTGCATCGTGATGCGCCGGAATCTTTAATCGATCCAGTTACCCCTGCAAGATATTGTAAACGAAGACTTTAACCTCACGCAGTTCCTTCGCATACTTCTTAACCCTGACGATAAAAACCGCATCCACAGCGGTTTTCCCTTTCAATGCAGCAAATTTACTCTGATCCAACTTTTCAGATGGCGTGCGACCAATTCGAGTTGATCGCCGATCACCTCCAGATTCCAGGCAATCTTCGTGCGCGATTGATGTATCCGAAACGATCCATTGTGGTCGCGGTCCCGGTGCGCATGGATGATGGTTCGACGCAGTTATTCCAGGGTTATAGGGTTCAGCATACACTTTCGATGGGTCCGACCAAAGGCGGCACTCGCTTCGGCACCACGGTGACCATTGGGGAGGTGGCGGCCCTGGCAATGTGGATGAGTTGGAAATGCGCACTCGCAGGGTTGCCCTACGGCGGCGGAAAAGGAGGCGTGTACGTCGATCCGCGAACTCTCTCGGGAAATGAGTTGGAACGGTTGTCCAGGCGGTACATGCAGGAACTAATCCCGTTTATCGGTCCGCACATTGACATTATGGGACCCGACATGGGAACCAACGAGCAAGTGATGGCTTGGTTCATGGACACCTATTCGGCGAATGTGGGGCATTCCGTTCCGGAAATCGTGACAGGTAAACCGGTGAGCGTCGGGGGAACCTATGGACGGAGAGAATCGACCGGGCGCGGGATTGTTTATCTCGTGGAGCGCGCAGCGCACCTCTTGAAGTTGAAGCTAAACAACGGGACCGCCGTTATCCAGGGTTTCGGCAATGTGGGAGCGGTCGCCGCTCACGGCCTGGCCTACAAGAATGGTATGAAGATCATCGGCATCAGCGATGTCTCAGGCGCCTATCACAATGCCCAAGGAATCGATGTCCGGGCCGCAGAAAAATATGCTCTAGGGCACGGAGGTTTGCAGGGATTTCCCGGAGCAGAGCCGATCCCGGCCGGGGATCTACTCACATTACGTTGCGACGTCCTGGTGCCGGCGGCCGTCAGCGGAGTCATTACCGGAGAGAACGCCGGGAAAATTCGCTGCAGGCTCCTGGCGGAAGGGGCCAATGGACCGACGACCGTCGAGGCCGATAGGATATTGTTCGAACGTTGGAACGAAATTTTTGTAATTCCGGATATTCTTTGCAACGCGGGCGGTGTAATCGTTTCCTATTTTGAATGGATACAGAGTCTCCAGAGTTTCTTCTGGAACGAAACGGAAGTGGCCGATCGTCTTTTCCGGGTCCTCGAGCAATCCTTCAGCACTATGATGAGAAGAGCCAAGGAGGAAAAAATCCCTCATCGCCTGGCTGCTCTCGCGACCGGAGTGGAGCGCGTGATGAAGGCTCGTACGGATCGCGGGCTCTTCCCATGAGGAGTCATCAGTCTCCGGAGTTCGCGGTTGATCCGCAGGAAGTTTTGACCACGCCCAACTTTATGGAAACTTCTCCGAAAACCTGAACCCCAGCCCCTAGCCCTAACCACTAATCCCGAACGCCAAACTCCGAACGTATTTCTTTTATGCAGATTCAAACACCCGAGGCCCACATTCCCGAAGTCGTTAAGCCGCCAGGACCGCTCTGGTTCAAGGAAGCGATCATCTATCAATTGCACATTAAAACCTTTTGCGATGCCAACAATGACGGCATCGGAGATTTTCAGGGATTGCTGAGCAGGTTGGATTATCTAAAAAATCTTGGCGTTACCGCGATCTGGCTTCTGCCATTCTATCCGTCGCCACTCCGGGACGATGGCTATGATATCGCCGACTATTTCACCGTAAATCCTTCCTACGGCACTTTGGATGATTTCAAACAATTCCTGGACGCCGCTCATCAGAATGGCTTGCGCGTGATTACCGAACTGGTGCTGAATCACACCAGCGATCAGCATATCTGGTTTCAAAAATCTCGCCGCGCGGCTCCTGGAGATCCCTGGCGCGATTACTACGTATGGTCCGACGATCCGACCAGATACGGGGAAGCGCGAATCATCTTCAAAGACTATGAAGTGAGCAACTGGACCTACGATCCAATTGCCAAATCCTATTTCTGGCATCGTTTCTTTTTTCATCAGCCCGATCTGAACTACGACAATCCAGAGGTGAAAGCCGCAGCTTTTAAGGTACTCGATTTCTGGCTCGATCTTGGGGTGGATGGTCTGCGGCTCGATGCAGTGCCCTACCTTATCGAGCGGGAAGGGACAAGCTGCGAAAACCTCCCGGAAACGCATCGGATTTTACAAGAATTACGAGCACGCATCGATGCGAAATACACCGACCGAATGCTTTTGGCGGAGGCGAATCAGTGGCCGGAGGACGCCGTTGCATATTTCGGTGCGGGGAACGAATGCCACATGTGTTTCAATTTTCCTCTGATGCCGCGGATGTTTATGTCGCTGCATATGGAGGATCGTTATCCGATCGTCGATATCCTTGAACAAACGCCCGCGATTCCAGAGAACTGTCAATGGGCCATCTTTCTTCGCAACCATGATGAACTCACACTCGAGATGGTGACAGAAGAAGAGCGCGACTATATGTATCGCGTCTATGCTCGAGATTCTCGCGCGCGAATTAATCTTGGTATTCGCAGGCGATTAGCGCCTCTCCTGGGAAACAACCGGAGGAAGTTAGAATTAATTCACTCGATGTTGTTCTCGCTGCCGGGGAGCCCGATCCTTTATTACGGAGACGAGATTGGGATGGGAGATAACATCTATCTCGGCGACCGCAACGGCGTTCGTACGCCGATGCAGTGGAGCTCGGACAAAAACGCCGGATTTTCCCGTGCCAATCCGCATTCCCTCTTTTTGCCGGTCAATATCGATCCCGAATTCCACTACGAGGCGATCAATGTAGAGGTTCAGGAAACGAATTTGTCCTCGTTTCTCTGGTGGATGCGGCGGGTGATCGCGATTCGCAAACGCTTCCCCGCGTTCGGTCACGGCGATTTTCAGCTCCTCACGCCTTCCAACAACAAGGTGCTTGCCTTTACTCGCACCTATGACACGCAGACAATTCTGGTCGTGGTGAATCTGTCGAGATTCTCGCAGGCGGTCGACCTGGACCTCCCGAATTGGATCGGCTGGGTGCCTGAGGATACCTTTGGCCATGGCCGGTTTCCGGTGATCCGGGATGGCAAATATCCGGTAACTCTCGGAGCTCACACTTCGTATTGGCTGGTGCTCACGCCGCCGGAAGCGTCTGGCGGCGCTGACGGCGAAAGATCTTTGCCCGTCACTCAATTTAACGGCGATCCTGCATGGTGGTTTACCTCGGCCGGGATTCGCTTCGCCGATCGAGAGCTGGCCGCTTACATCAGAAATACCCGCTGGTTCCGAAGCAAAACAAGGGCGGTTCTCAGCGTTAGCGTGTTAGATCTCGTCAATTTCCCCGGCGCTACCCTTGGCCAGCTTTTGATTGTCGCTTTTAACTACGCGGAAGGCGCGCGAGAATTATACGCCTTGCCGATACGCGTCGTCTCCGGGGAAGAGGCGCACAATATTGAAGTGGAGTATCCAGCGACCGTCATCGCTCGCATCGGTCAGGATGGCGGTTTGCTGGTTGACTCAATCAGTTCCCAGGCTGTTCAGCGGATTCTGCTGGATCTGATTAGCGAGGGGCGCACATTGGCTGGCAGATCGGGAAAATTGGTCTCCACCAAGTCAACTCATCTCGCGGAAACCTTGAAGGACGGCCCGCCGCAGCAAAGCAGATTCTTAAAGGTCGAACAGAGCAATAGCTCTGTCATTTACGACGACAAGATCTATCTGAAGATGTTTAGAAAACTCGAAGAAGGAATCAATCCGGATCTGGAGTTGACAAAACAGCTGAGTGAGAAATGCGGCTTTCAATATGTACCCACCTACCTTGGGGATATCCAGTATGTCGCGCCTGGCCAGGATCCGGCTTCCCTCGTCATGGCCCAGTCGTTTACCGCGAACGAACAGAACGGATGGTCTCAGACTCTGGCCGCTGTCAGTCGATACTTCGATCGAGTTCTGGAGGATCCTCAACTCCCAACCGCGCCCGCGATTGGTCTGTGGGAGGCTATTCCGGAACCGTTTCTCGGTCTCATCGAAGGCGTTCATCTCCAAACCGTTCGCCTGTTAGGAGAACGAAGCGCCGAAATGCATCTCGCTCTCGCCCAGGACGCCGAGTCCCCAACTTTCGCTCCGGAACCTTTTTCCCTGCAGCATCAGCGCTCAGTCTTCCAGTCGATTCGAAGCGAAACCAAGCAGACGTTCGCTCTCCTCACACGGACTCTCGGCAGTCTGGAAGACCATTCCAGAAGTTTAGCGGAAAACGTCCTTCGGTTCGCCAATGAGTTAGGGTCATATCACGATTACCTCCTTCGCGATCCGATCGAGACGAATAAAATTCGGATTCACGGAGATTACCATTTGGGTCAGCTTTTATTCACTGGGAAGGACTTTATTATCCTGGATTTTGAAGGTGAGCCGGGCAGACCAATCGGTGAACGGAGATTGAAACGATCCGCTTTGATCGATGTTGCCGGAATGCTCCGTTCCTTTAGCTACGCGGCGCATCACGGGGTGCTTAGAGTCCAGGACCGTCCGGCCGGTCGACCAACCGACCCTTGAAAGCTACGCTGATCTTTGGTCGACACGCGCAAGCCAGGTTTTCCTGAAAGCGTATCTCCATAAAGCCGCGAACGCCCCATTTATCCCGAAAGATCAGGAGGACTTGCGGCTCTTGCTCCGGAGCTTTCTGATTCTTAAGGCCTTGTATGAGCTTCGATATGAGCTCAACAACCGTCCGAAATGGGTGGGAATCCCCTTGCGCGGCATCTTGAGCCTTATTGATGAGGGCGTGGCGTCCGCGCTAAAGGTATGAACGGCGGAGCCTGTTTTCCCGCTGGAGAACGAATAATCGTGTAAAATTTACACTGACTCAGGACCAACTAGTCCAATGAATCAGGTTGATTTTGTTGTCGTGGGCAGTGGAGTGGCGGGTCTGAGTCTGTCGCTCAAGCTCGCGGAACATGGCTCCGTCGCCATCGTGACCAAACGTCGGGCCACCGACTCAAATACCGCTTGGGCGCAAGGTGGAGTCGCCTGCGTGACCAGCAGAGAGGATTCGTTCGATTTGCATATTTCTGACACCTTGATTGCCGGTGCCGGACTTTGCGAACAGGAGGCCGTGCGGACGATCGTGACAGAAGGACCCGCTGCTGTCCGGGAACTGATGCGGATTGGAGTTCAGTTCGACGAAAGAATCCTCGAGGGAGGCCAAAGGGAACTGGACCTGGGCAGAGAAGGAGGACACTCCAAGCGACGTGTCCTTCATTATCACGATACGACCGGACGCGAAATTGAGCAGCGTTTGCTGGATGCGGTGCTGAAGGAACACCACGTCCAGATTCTTGATAACCATATGGGCGTTGACCTGATCACGACCGGCAAGCTCGGCTATACGACCGAGGATCGCGTGATCGGCGTTTACGTTCTCAATGAAGCCTCCGGGAATGTTGAAACGATTCGGAGCGATCGAGTGATCCTTGCCACAGGTGGATGCGGTAAGGTTTATCTCTATACGACGAACCCAGATATCGCGACCGGAGACGGAGTCGCGATGGCTTGGCGCGCAGGAGCGGCCGTCGCTAACATGGAATTTATTCAGTTCCATCCAACCTGCCTGTTTCATCCGGAGAAAAAGTCGTTCCTGATTAGCGAAGCGGTCAGGGGAGAGGGCGGCAAACTAGTCGATACTTCCGGTCGCGAGTTCATGCCGAAGTATCACAAGCTCGGCTGCCTTGGCGCCTCGCGACATTGTCGCACGCGCAATTGACGCAGAGATGAAACGGACCGGCGCAAAATGCATGTACATCGATATCACGCACAAGCCTGCAGCGTTCCTGAAAGAGCGTTTTCCAAACATCTATGAAACATGTAGCAGCCTCGGAATTGACATGGCAAAACAGCCGATTCCGGTCGTTCCAGCCGCGCATTACCAGTGCGGCGGAGTGAAGACCGACCTGGAAGGTGCGACGTCGCTGCGTGGCCTTTTTGCGGTGGGAGAGGTGGCATGCACCGGTTTGCATGGAGCGAATCGGCTCGCCAGCAATTCGCTGCTCGAAGCGCTGGTCCTGGCCGGGCGATGTTCCCAAGCGCTCTTGAAGCCCAAGTATGCCAAATATCATCAGGCATTTGATCTTCCTGAATGGCGTCCAGGTCACGCCCAGGATGTCGATGAACTCGTTGTCATCTATCACAATTGGGATGAGATCCGCCGCCTCATGTGGGATTATGTCGGAATCGTTCGCACTAAAAAGAGATTGCTGCGAGCAAGCACTCGGCTGCGCAATCTTCAGCGCGAGATCCAGGAATTTCTATTGGGACTTCAGACTCACGACCGACCTCCTCGAATTGCGAAGCCTGTGCACAGTTGCAAGCTTGATCGTCGACAGTGCGCTGGCTCGAAACGAAAGCCGAGGACTGCACTTCAACCTCGATTATCCCGGCACCGACGATCCCCGTTTTCTCAAGGATACCATTCTGCGACGCTATTAGATCTGTCGCAAATATTCGGCAGAATCGATGTTCAGGCCGGATTTTGTCTGAAAAATGGTTGTTTTATTAATTAAAATGCAAAAAGCGCTTGCGCTGCCAAGTGAATTGCCCGTACAAAGGCTTTTCAATAAACCATGAGGCTGTCACTCTTTGTTGCGGTTTGTGTTGTTGCAGTCATCGGCGGAAAAGCTTCGGCACAGTCTCAGTACGAGAGTAGTACTGATTTTGCTAAGTACGCGATGAAGCTGCGTGAAAACGCTCTGCTGAAAATCGAACCCAAGGTGATCATGTCACCGACGAAGACCGTGTTCACCGGTGACGGCCCTCGATACCTGACCGGACCTTCTTTAATGGGAAGGGGAGGCGCGTTCAGTGGAGGTCCTGGCCGGTACCCGTGGAAAACAGGGATCATCACAACGATCTTCTGGATCGGCGAACGTCCAAGCGGTAACAATCCGGTCCCCAACGATCGTAGCTCCTGGGACAAAAATTGGTACTATAGCTATGGAGGCTATGATACCCCTGAACCCGGCTCCCGAAGAAATTTTATTCCCGTCAACTTCGTTCCGCGACAGAATCCGTTTTATGTCGCCCTGCCTTACAACGATGTCGAAGGCGGTCGTACTAAAGCAGAAGCTAGTCAAGTGATCCCCTGGTTTAAGCAGGCCTTCGCACGTGACGGCCAAACCGTTCTCAAAGGCAGATGGATTGCTATTCGTCATGGTAACAGAGTTTGTTACGCTCAGTGGGAAGATTGCGGCCCTTTCCGTACCGATCACTGGCAATATGTGTTTGGCAACGAACGTCCAAGGCCGAATCTGAATCAGGGTGCCGGCTTGGATGTCTCGCCGGCCGTTCGCGATTACCTGGGACTCGGCAACAAAGATGCGTGTGACTGGAAGTTCGCAGAATTCCGTGAGGTGCCTCCCGGCCCTTGGGCCATGTACGGCGACAACAACACTTTCGTTCTTCTGCGTCGCCAGAGTAACGACCGGTTCGCGCGCCGTCTTGTTTTCAAGACCGAATCAACCGACTAAGATCGAGGGGTCCTACGCCGCGAAGGCATGGCGCACCATCAGGTCGCATAACGTAGCATAAGCATCCCGTTTGTATTCCTAGCAACGGGTTAGGTGTGATGAAAAAAGTTTTTCTCGCCCTTTAATAGTCGTTTCGCGCCTTCGGCGCTTTCTATCCCAAAACGTCTTAACTTTGCGTTATTCGGCTCCGCCGACCTAAAGACGGAAGCGCTTTTCATTCGCCGAGGGCGCGAATCCGAACGCCTCTCTCGCTGCCGTGGTTCAGGGTCGCGATCGGACACGGTCCTCAACGCTCGGTTGGCCGTTGCGTTCGACCACAACTTGGCGCATCCCACGTCCGCCCAGGCCTTCGTAGTCGTGACCGGCTTCTACCGGGCAGGTCCAGAGAAAGACCAAAGGGACGTCCGAGATGTTCACCGATCGGTGTGCCCAGAAGGGTGGAATGTACGTGACCTTGCCTGGAACAAGCTCGGCAGTGCGAGTTGCTGCATCCTCGCACTCGAACAGGACGAGACCTCGACCCGATAGCGCCTGGTAAGTCTCCGCGTGGTCGCGTCTGCGATGGTAATGCCCTCGTGTCAGGTGATACTCCGAGCCCACCTTGCCAGGATAGATGATGGTCGTACCGAAAAAGATGTCGCCCTCGGCCTGGTTATCGTTAAAGGCATAGTTCTCGTAACAGACGGGATCGTTTTCTTCCCGAATCCGCCGCTCTAGACTCTCCGGATCCAGATAAAGGCCGCGCAGATCAGAGAGACGCTTTTGGTAGTGGGCCGTAGCCTGAGGAATGATGCCTGTGTCAGGCGCAATCGCGACACTGCATGGAAAAGGAGACTTCGAGATTTTCATTTCACTCTCTTTTAATTACGATTCAGACGGGCATCTCCGTTCAGTATCAAGGCGGACTTCCTGTTTCTCAGTCCGATGCCGGGAACGCTGGAACAGTCGGAGGCACAATAAACTTAGTTTACCGTCGTGCGAACGGGATCCCCTAATCTAACTAGCCAAGGGCTTCGCCCTTGATATCCCGTCATGCTGCTCAATGTCGCAGAGGCATTCACCGCGATATGTTCCTGGTATCTGACCACACAGGAGCAAGCGATGAACACCTTCTGCGAGCATCATAAGAATAGCATCAAATTTGGCTACCGTTGTTTCGATCGGATTCTTTTGAACGGATTAATCCAGCCTTTTCAGCAACCCGAGCGAGTGATCGGTTTTTTTAATGCCTATCGCGAGGGCCAGCGGGTTACTCGCAATTTTCTGCGTGATATTGCTCAGCAATTTCAGAACTGGGTAAAGAACCGTTGCCAGAAATGGGGTGCGCCAATTCTGGATGCGCCGGAGGGAAGGCGTGACGACTTTGTCGATCCGTACTTTAATCACGCCAAGAAAGATGAGGTGGTGGTGATTCTCAAAGCCAGGGAACCGGCCCGGATCATGATCGCCATCGGGGCAGAAGACCGCTGGCACCTGCAGTTGGCTCAGCGCTGGATCGTGCAATATAACTTCTACATTAGCGACCAACGTTGGGTTCGTTCGCATCTGTCCCTATCTGCCCTTTTCAGCACGCATCTGCCTGAATGAACACCATTGGCTGGCTAACCGCATGCGCACCGAAGGCATCGATTTTAAGCAATGTTCCAATGCATTCCTCAGATGCAGTCATCCCCAGAAGCTCCAGGAGTTGTCAGATTCCTTAACTGCCCAAGATCTGCTGAGGCGCGGGCAAAAGTGGCTAGCCTGTCTGACTCCGTTCTTCAAAGAAAGTGAGAACCTTCCAAAACAAGACTGTCCTCATCACCGGAGGCACCTCCCGCATCGGCAAAGCCACTGCCCTGGCGTTTGCCAAAGAAGGCGCGAATGTGGTCGTCTCCGGCCGCAGGGTTGCCGAGGGAGAGGAGGTCGCCCGGGAGATCACTTCTGCCGGTGGAAGCGCATTGTTCGTACAGACCGATGTCGCTCGGGAGGATGACATCGTCGCGCTCGTAGAAAAGACCGTCGGCGCCTTCGGCGCTCTGCACATCGCGTTCAACAACGCTGGCACCGAGGGTCAGTTCGGCCTGCTCACCACCGAGCAGACGGTCGAGCATTACCATCAGGTCTGCGACATCAACATCCGTGGCGTGTTGCTGTCGATGAAGCACGAAATCCCGGCCATACTTCGGTCCGGCGGTGGTGGCATCGTCAATAATTCCTCCGTCGGCGGGCAAATCGGCTTTCCCGGCGCGTCGGTTTACGTGGCCAGTAAGTTCGCCGTCATCGGCCTCACCAAGACGGCTGCGCTGGAATTCGCCAAGCAGGGCGTCCGCGTCAACAGTGTCTCTCCCGGCCCGATCCAGATCGAAATGTTCGACCGGAGTTTCGGCGAAGGCGAGACCGACGTGAAGAAAACGATTGCGACACAAACCCCGGCTGGCCGCATCGGCACGCTGGAGGAGATCGCCAGCGCGGTGCTCTGGCTCAGTTCACCCGGTGCGGCGTTCACCACGGGCCAGGACATCATTGTGGATGGCGGATACACCGCCACAATAGCCGGAAAATAATTGGGTCAGCCGGAGACGCCACGGCGCTCGCGATGATTTGTATATAGGAATCAGGAATCGGTCATTGCGATGGCACGTTCAGGTGGCGAACCTGGGAGATAACCTGGTCGTTTGATCCCGCAGGCCTCCGACACGCGCAAGCCATGCCGAAACATAAGAAGCAACAAGCAACGGTCGCGTCTCGTTCCTGCTGGCCTTGGGCGCCTCAATCAACCGCTCAACCGCCGCGAGGTGAGGTGCTTTCGGTCCTGATCTCTGCGAGCCCCGCCGTCTTTCTCGGCGGCGCTAGCCGCCCCGTTTTTCACCTTTTTGGCGTGTTTATCATTTTGTCGAGAGTTCAGCCTGGGCGATGCCCCGGAAACCCGCATGAATAGGGGAGGAGCTTTTCAAGTATCTACAAAAGGGATCATTTTGTCGAGTGTGTCGGCGGAAGAGGGGGTTTTTGCTAAGGAAACGTGGTGAGTTGCATCGCGACTATTTTGTTCGCCTTCCCCCAGGGCTTTACATAGCAACGACACATCATGCGCGCGCGCAGAAGTGTTCATCTCTGCAACCACTCGCGAGCTGCGCAGTTACCGCGAGGTGGTCAAAAACGCGCTGCTGACTCTTGGCATCTTTCCGATCGAGGAGTTCCATTACTTCGGCGTTCCGGACTGAAACGTCCGTCAAGGTCTCCTGGCTTCGTTCGCAACCGTCTTCTCAATTTCGCCCACACGACATTTTACCCGCCGTCATTGGTTCGCCGCTGACCAGAAAAACAATTCTCCCTTTGAGGATCCTGAAGCGATCCAGCGACCATTCGGCGAAAACGCTACGGTGTACACAAAGCCCGTGTGCGCCTCCAATCGTCGGATTTGCTTTCCCGTTTGCACGTCCCAAAGCCGGACGGCTCTGTCAGCACCCCCAGAGGCTATCAGGAGACTGTCCGGCGAAAAAGCCACGCTGTACACGTCGAACGTGTGGGGATTCAATCGCCAGATCTCCTTGGCAGTTCGCACGTCCCAGAGCCGAACGGTTCTGTCAGCACCCCCAGAGGCGATCAGGAGACCGTCCGGCGAGAACGCCACGCTCCTCACAATATCCTATGCCCTTTGAATCGCCGGATCTCCTTGCCAGTTTGCGCATCCCAGAGCAGGACGATTCCGGGAATGCCGTTTGATACGATCAAGCGACTGTCCGGCGAGAACGCGACGCTGTTCGCAACATCGTTGTAGGCGCTGTCCGCCGGGCGCGCCTTCCTGTGAACGTCGATGTCCCTTTCTAATCGTCGGATCTCCTTGCCGGTTTCTATGTCCCAGAGCCGGACGGTCTCGTCCCAGCCCCCTGATGCGATCCAGCGACCGTCTGGCGAGAACGTTACGCTCATCACGCTGTTCGTGTGTCCCTCTACTTGTCGGATCTCCTTTCCCGTTTGCACATCCCAGAGCTGCACGGTCCCGTCATCGTCCCCGGAGGCGATCGAACGCCCATCTGGCGAGTACGCCAAGCTGAGGACACCCATTGCATACGCCTTTCTGTGCCCCTCTAATCGTCGGATTTCCTTTCCCGTTTGCACGTCCCAGAACCGGACGGTTCCATCGTGACTTCCTGAGGCGATCAGGAGCCCGTCCGGCGAGAACGCGACGCTGTTCACGCTGTCCGTGTGCCCCTCGAATCGCCGAATTGGTTTCAGTGCTACGATGTTCTGCGCAGATGGAGCAACGCCCGGTTGGCTTGGTGTCGCACTTTGAGAAGGGGACGGAGAAGCGGACGAGTATTTGGTTGACCAGCCAACTGCTGCAGAGACTTTTTCAACCGCGATGGCGAAATTCAAGTTTTGACCCGGCTCAGTTAGCCATGTGGCAACGCCGATTACCTGACCGTTTTCGTCCATAACTGGGGAACCACTCGAACCATGCGAAATAGGCGCGGTAATCTGGATGAGGGAACGATTCTCGCGAAAGCCAGAGATGATACCGTCGGATACCGTTCCGGGAAAACCAAAAGGATTCCCGATAACAATAACCTTTTCACCTTCCACCTTGTCTGTTGAGTCGCCAAGCCTCAGGAAAGGAACGTCGTTGGCACGAAACTTCAGAATGGCGAGGTCAACCCCTGTTGGTTCCGCAACGATCTTCTCAAAGAGAAATAATGCCCCATTATTGTTTACAGCGGCCAACGAGGCTGCGCTTCGAATAACATGAAAATTTGTTACAACCAAACCATCGGGAGAAATAAAGAAACCGGTCCCGAGCTCTGTGGGCGAGCCTTGCTCGTGCATCGCGACGATCTTCACGATAGCCGCCTTGGTCCTCTTGACGATATCGGGAATCGAATCCGCCCGCAAAAACAGGTTCGAGAGAAGCAGCAGCGCAATAATGAGAGTGGTCCGCATGTTCCGAGTTGCCTGCTTCGAGATTTCTCGCCTTATCTTCTCCTCTCGCGCCTGCCATTTGTAAGCTCGTGGTCAAAGAAATTAATATAAAGTATACGCGCTAACACCAATACCTGCGCAATAATGCGACAGTAGAATATGTGAAATATCACGCCTACGTTGGCTATGGGGACAATGGAATGCGTAAGCCACGTACCCAAACTGGAAAGGCACCCAACAGGAACGACTTTTCAAACTTTCGGCGGACGAAATCACCTTGACCAATTCTACTACGTCCATCGGTGCTGGAACCGCTTACTCGGTCTGGAAAGCCGTGAAGTAGGCGGCGGTAGACGGGGTAAAAAGACGCTCGCTCATGAATTTTCCGTCCAGATGCGGTCGATGGACAATGCCAAGACGGGCAGTGGGCTTGGGTTGGCTGTGCTCGTGGCACTAGCAGGTGCGATGCTTGAACCGCAGCACGCGGGGGAGATTAATAGTGGTCGGTTCCCTCAACCTAGGTGGTTCGATCGAGATGCTACCGAACGCGTTAGCAATCCCTCACCCTTACCTCTCAAAACGGCACCGTTGGCTTGACCACCCAATAGAAGAGCACTCCCACGAGGCATTCCGCAACTCCGAGTCCGGCGATTGTTACGGCGTACTGCCAGTGTCGTGTCATTCTCTTTTGGAGACGCAATAGCCGCCCGGCAAGAATGACTAGCGCTGGGACGATCCACTGGAGCCAGGCCAGCCCTGGGGGCAGGTCAGCATAGATACTGCAGTTCAGCAGCAACAGAAAGTGGAAGAGCAGTGTGATCTCGACAAAGCCACGGCCCAGCGCTGAAGAACGCACGGCGAAATAGGCCGCTGCGACCGCCACCGTACCTGCGATGGCAAGCTCGGCTAGCATGGCCGAGCCCGCAAAAAACACTAGGACAGCGGTCACCAGAAGCGGGACCGCCAGCAACAAAGGCGCCCGCAGGGAAGCTGTTTCGAATTCCCTGTGGAGCACCAGCCGGACGAGGAGGAAGCTCAGCAGACCTGCGAAAAACCAGCTCCCAAACGGCACCGGGTCCCAGCCGTTCTGGGCAATCGGAAGTAGCGTTACCAGCAGGCCAAAAGTGGCGCTGGCCAGAGCCGAGATCAGTTGGGCAGTTGGGACAGGGATGCTTCGGAGAAGCGCAGCGAAGAGCAGCACATACCCAATCCAGTGTTGGCTTTCCCGAGGCGGAAGTGGCCAGCCTCCGTTTACCCATGCACAACAGAGGGCAAGAATCACGGCGAGGCACCACCAGAGGGCGACACGGAGCCTTTCGGGCTGTTTGGAGAAGAGCCGACCGAGCACGGCGGACGCGGCGAAGCTGGCAACTCCCACGGCCACCAGGAAAGCCAGCTTTGAGATCAGGAAGGCGTCCATCGTACGCCGGCTCCCCTCCAACGTTAGTTAACTGTGAGCGCCTGTGACGGCTACCGTCAGTTCCACGTCGTCGCCTAACGCAGGCAATCCATACTTCACATCATACTCGCTCCGTTTGATTGTGAAATGAGTTTCCACACCGGCTTGCACGTCACCTTTCGGTCCCTTACCCTGGCCGATAATATTCACCTGGACCGTAACCGGCTTCGTCACACCGTGGAGCGTCAAATCTCCGGTCACGGTGTACTGCTGGTCGTTGACCTTCTGGACGGATGTGCTCTTGAACGTGATTAGCGGGAATTGTTTCACGTTCAGGAAATCGGGGCTCTTGATATCTTTATCTCGCTGCGCATACCCAGTGTCCAAGGTGTCAGTTTTGACCTCGAGATCGACCTTTGATTTGTCCGGTGCCGCCGGGTCAGTCGTTATTGTGCCGCTAAGTCCGCCGGTGAAACGACCGTAAACGTAGGCAATCCCTAAGCGATTAACCTTGAAGAGCACGAACGATTCAATCGGATTCACCTGGAATGTTTCGGCGGCAATGGCCGAGTGGGCAACCAGGCATCCGAGGAAAAGGGCCGTAACAATAGATTTCTTCATAGGATTGCTCGGTGTTTGCTAAATACTGAGACCAATTTGCATGTCAATCCTTCGGAGATCTACCGGGACCTAACAAGAACTTTGTGAAAAAATTGACTGCAGGCCTTGTCGACGGATGCCCGATCTGGCTTGCGCCCGAACTCATACCGCTATCACTACTCGAAGGCAATATCGTGGACGGCGCGGATGCTCGCGATGCGGTCGCAGGGCTAGCTTCCTGGAGCCTCGCACGTTGGATGGCTGACGGGGGGTCACAATCCACCGTCTGGTGCAGGAGATCACGCGCCAGCGCCTCGCCGATAAAGAGAAGCACAATGCTCTTGAGTCGGCGGTCGCCCTTCTAGATAGCGCGCTACCATCGCCCGAGTGGGACCAGAAAGGCTGGCGGCTCTGGGAGCAGCTTGCCCCGCACCCTGCTCAATCGCCTACGAGACCATGTCTTGGAGGCCAAAGCCACGCGGATAATGAACGAACTTGCTCTTTGGCTCAACAATCGTGCCGAGCACGGCGAGGCCGAGCCGCTTTACCGCCGGGCGCTAGCCATTGATGAAAAGAGCTTCGGCCCGGATCATCCCACCGTGGCAATCCGCTTCAACAACCTGGCTTTGCTGCTCAGCGACAGCAACCGGCTGGCTGAGGCCGAGCCGCTTTACCGCCGGGCGCTAGTCATTGATGAAAAAAACTTCGGCCCGGAGCATCCCAACGTGGCGATCCGCCTCAACAACCTGGCCGAGCTGCTCCGCAACACCAACCGGCTGGCTGAGGCCGAGCCGCTCAGCCGAAGGCATCTGCGAATCTTCGCTGAGTTCGGCCACCGCACGGGATATATGCACCCACACTTTCACGCGGCGATCGACAACTACGCCGATCTGCTTTCAGCGATTGGTTTGAGTGAGGACGCAATCGCTGCACGCGTGCGCTCGGCGATCGAGGGATAGCCGGACGAGTCGGCCTGAAGCCAAGCCAACGCCGGCCCCGAAGTCACTGAAACTTACATTGACTTCTTCACTGCCACGATCCGTAACCGGAACACTCGACAGGCCTACGCTCGCCCTTGTTGGCAGTTTTTTGATTCATGCAAAGCTCACGACCTCTGCCCCGGAAAGCCGCATGAATAGGGGAGGGGGCTTTCGAAGTATCTACAAAATGTTCCATTTTGTCGAGTGTGTCGGCGGAAGAGTGGTTTTGTCGGTTTTAATTTAAAGCGTGAGATTTGTAACACGCGAAACTCTGCGAGGCCAGGAAGCGGCTACCGCCGCTGATACACGCCAGAAAGAGAAGAGCTTTACTTACGGCGGCGGCGCTCTTGTCGAAGAAACGCTTGGATTTTCAAACCAGCTTGTAGCGTAGGTACGCTTTTACCAGCAAACCAATCGTTGATGCTCTGTCTAGGGAGACCTAGCATCTTCGCGATTTGCGTTTGCCGTCCGCATTCACCCAGGCGGTTAAAGAAGACGGCGCGCGCCAAGGCATTCTTGGCTTCAACTTTGTTTAGACCCACCTGCACCCGACGGCGCAGTTCCGGATTTTGGAGCCAGTCCAGCGTAAGCAAGGTCCGCTCGACGCGCCCCAGCTCGCGCAAGGCAAGCGCCAAGCTGTTCTGGCGTGGGTAGGCGCCCAGCTTTCGGAAGATGAGCGAGGCGGTCACCGTGCCGCGCTTGATCGAGGTGGCCAGTCGAAGGACCTCGTTCCATAGGGAGGCCATTTGCCTGACGTTCAGCGTCCCGCCGACCAGATGGCCGAGCGCAGGGTAGGTCGTTTCTTTGTCGGGCATGTAGAGGCGTTGGTCGGCCAAGTCGCGAATGCGCGGCGCAAAGCGAAAGCCCAACAAGTGGCAGAGGGCAAACACATGGTCGGTGAATCCAGCGGTGTCGGTGTAGTGTTCTTCGATCTTGAGGTCCGACTCGTGGTAAAGCAACCCGTCCAGCACGTGCGTGGCATCGCGTACGGTCGCGTTGATCACCTTGGTGTGAAACGGCGCGTACTGGTCGGAGACGTGGGTGTAGAAGCGCACCCCGGGTTCGGTGCCGTAGCGAAGGTTGACCTGCCCCGCTTGCTCCCCGCGTCCGCCGGCCCGGAATTGTTGTCCGTCGGAAGACGAAGTTGTGCCTTTACCCCAGTGGGCCGCGAAGGGCTGGCAATGCTGGTGATTGACGAGGCGGGCCAGTGCTTTGCTGTAGGTCTCGTCGCGGATGTGCCAGGCCGAGAGCCACGACAATTTGGCCATCGAGGTCCCCGGGCACGCCTCGGCCATTTTGCGGAGTCCGAGGTTAATTGCATCCGCCAAAATCACGGTCAGCAGCAGCGGGCGGTCTGGCGCCGGTTCATGATGCTTCAGATGGGTAAAGTCGGCGGTGAACCCGGTCCAGCGGTCCACTTCCAAGAGCAGGTCGGTGACTTTGACGTGCGGCAAGAGGGCGTAGGCCTGCCGCATCAAGGCCTCCGCTTCCTCCGGAACCGCGTTCGTCAGCGGCGCCACCTTGAGGACCCCTTCCGTGATCTCGGCATCAGGCAATGCGTTCTGGGTGGCCAGCGCATCGACTTTTTCCAATTCACGGCGCAAAAGCGCCTCGCGCTCCGTCCAATACCGGTCGAAACTTCCACCCGCCACGAGCGGCAGCTCCTCCGAGACCTCCAACAACTCGAATGCCGTGGTGGGCAGCAGATAATCCTCAAAGTCCCTGAATTGACGGCTCCCGGGTACCCAGATGTCGCCCGAGCGCAGCGCATTTTTGAGCTCCGTCAAGGCGCATAACTCGTAATAACGACGGTCAAGTCCCGCTTCGGTGAACACGTAAGGCGCCCAGCGGCGGCGGATGAAGTCGTTGGGCGCATCGGCAGGCAGCGACCGTGAGTTGGCGATGGTGAGCCCTTTCAGAACCTCGATGGCGTCCAAGATTTTTCGGGCCGCAGGAGCCGCTTTGAACTCGAAGGCCTCCAGAAACGTCGGCGTGTAGCGGCGAAACTGCGAATAATGGTCACCCAGAAGCCCCAGGTAATCAAAATCCTCGGACCGGGCCAACGTTTCAGCCTCGCTGACGCTTTGAGTGAAGCATTCCCAGGAAACGATTTGCTCGATCGCGGCGAAAGGATCGGTGCCCGCTTTTTTCGCTTCGATCAGCGCCTGGCCAACTTGGGCGTAGAGCCGGACCTTTTCATTGATGGCTTTGCCCGATTGCTGAAAGGAGGCTTCATAAGCACGCTTGGCCTTGGCGAAGGCGCTTCCGACCATGCGGTCGTGCAGGTTAAGGATTTCGTCGATGAGCGTGGCCTGAGTGTCCAGAAGGATCGCCACCAAGGTGGCCTGACGACGTTGGATCTCAAAGTCCTTCAGATGGTAAACCGTGGTCTGAGCGCCTTCGCGCGCGAGCCGAAGCAGGTGATTTTGGTGAACGATACGGCCGATTTCGAGTGGCAAACCGACTTGGCGCAACGCCTGCAGCTTGGCGAGGTGATCCAGCAGGTTTCGCGCGGAAGGTGCACCGGCGGACTGACGCAGCCAGGCCAAAAAGGTTTGGTGAGTTCCTTCGCGCACGTTCAGAAGCGTTTCGAGCTTCTGTTTCTGCCCTTCGGTGAGGGGAGCAGTCAGCCGTTTGTACAGGCGCTGCTGCGCCCGGGCGACCACCTCCGCGCACAGGCGTTCCACGACCGGTAAACCCGGGAGGATGATTTTGGCGTTCCTGAGGCCTTGCACCAGTGCCTGGGCCAGCAGGATGCCTTGGTGGGTCTGGTCGGCTAAGGAAGCAAGCGCGGCAGCGAATTGCCGGTGATGAGCCACCGTGAACGTCTGAAAGCCAAAGTGCTCCTGCAATTCCAACAGGTGTTCACGACGAGTCTCGTGACGCTCGGCGTAGAAGGGCCACGCTCCCGTGGGCACCTTGAGCTGAGCGGCGGCCATGCCAAGGATCGGGGGATAAGGAACTTCATCGAGAGCGATCAACCGACCGGGAAACCGCAGGTAACAGAGTTGGACCGCGAACCCCAGCCGGTTGTGATCGCCGCGACGCCGTCGGATGACCGCCAAGTCGTGCGTGCTGAAGGTGTAATGCCGGAGGAGATCGGCCTCTTCAGTCGGAAAGGCCAGCAGCTCGTCGCGCTGGGCCGACGTGAGCAGCTCGCGGCGGGGCATGGGGGTCTTCTCGAAAACCTTCCTTTACGAGAATCAGATCCCACGGGCGTTAGACCCTCCAAAAAGGTCGCTTTTACGTTCTCGAAAACCATTCTTGATTCGTTTTTCTCGTTTCTTCATCTTTGATACGAGCATCGAGAATTTGATGCCGAAGCGAGAACTTCAACCCCTGCGGATCGGATACGCCCGAGTGTCGACCCATGAGCAGAATCTGGAAATGCAGCTGGACGCGCTCAAGAAGACAGGATGGAAGCGCATTTTCACCGACAAACTCAGCGGCGCGCAGGTCGAACGTCCGGGGCTGAAGGAGGCGCTGTCCCAATTGCGCCAAGCCGATACCCTCGTGGTGTGGAAGCTGGATCGGCTCGGGCGCAGCGTGAAAGGATTGGTGGACCTGGTCAAAGAACTTGAAGCCCAGAAGGTGCATTTCCAAGGCATCACCGACGGTATTGACACGAAGACGTCCGCAGGGCGCTTCTTTTTCCATGTGATGGCGAGTCTGGCCCAAATGGAGCGAGAGTTGATCATGGAGCGCACCCGTGCAGGCCTCCAGGCCGCTAGGCGTCAAGGGCGCGTGGGAGGTCGAAAGCGTCAGATGACCGACAGCAAGATTCAGGCTGCAAGAAAGCTATTGGACACCGGCACGCGAGGTGGCGCACAGCTTAGGCGTGTCGGTCCCCACGTTGTATCGTTGGGTGCCAGCCTCTTCACGGACGTAAAGGATTTGCGAAAGCAGCAGGCAGAGGGCCGACCGAGCGATATGTGCAGCACATCGCGCTTTTATATTGACGCCGAATTGGACAAGGCGTGCAATTTGCATGTCGCTCAGAGATCGTTCGGCGCCAAGGCATTGTCCTCTTACCCTAGGCGTCCGATCCAGGTCCCCCCGGCGACAAACGATCCTAAAATTTCCCAGGAGGAAAACAATGAAAATACGCTTACTGCTTGCCATAGCAGGGTTCGCAATCAGTTTTGTTTTGACGACCTTCGCCCAACAGAAGGACACGGTCGATCCACGAATAAGCCAGCAGCGTGATCTCCTCGGGATTCCAGATGCACTCGCGGTCTTCGGTGAGCTGAGTGGGAAGCTGGACGACGCATACAACAATAAGGACGCCGAAGCAGCAGCCGCGCTGTTCACGGAGGACGCGGTTTTGGTGACACCGGACGGAATGGTCTTTGGTCGGCAGGCGATCGAGAAAAGGTATGCAGACACGTTCCAGCGTTGGCCTATGACAGACTTTCTCAGCCGCCGCGATCGCCTTCGACTGAATGCAATCGACAACGCTGTTTGGTCGGTCGGAGAGTGGTGGGGAACTCTTCAAAGTCAGACTGGTCCCGTATTTGCATGGGGCTACTGGTCAACAATTTATGTTCGTGAGGGTGACGCTTGGAAGATGCGGATGATGAGCCTCTTCGATCACCGACCACTGTCCCCGAGCAGTCAGTAGCATCTCGATCCGCGCGGTGACAGATTAGAACCTTGGGCTCCGAAAGTAGAACGTGTAGTATATCGTCATGTCCATCTGCTATCGGGACGCCTCAACGGAGGTGTTGTTTAACTTAAGTAACCGCCACGCAGATACCGTTGCCAAAGCTAAACGTACTCTATTGTCCGTTTCGTGCGCTGACCCCTATCTGGAACGCGGCGGCGACATTAACATCGCCAAGCGGATGGCAGGTCACTCCAACGTCAAAACCACGGAACTCTACGGCCGGCGCGGCGACGAAGTGAGTTTTAGCGAGATTGAACGGGTGGGGATTTAAGCGGTATGGGCCAACAGGCGATAGTCGTCAATCAGGCTGCCTTTGGTATTGGCCAGATGGCGACCGACTGCTCAAGGCTAGCTCAAGGCTACTTTATGCAAACGGTGATAAAGACGCAGAGGTGAAATCACGCCAGGAGCTAGATTTGGAGGCCCGTCGTTCCTGGAATGGACGTGACTGTATCGCACCTTTCCTCCCGTAGCCCCTAAGGCCATGGGAATTGACCTGGCTCTGTCAGTCCGGCGGCATGAAATAGGCCATTCAACTCCGCGTGGGTCGCAGCTTGTGTAGCCCTTAAAGTTTCCGACATAGAATGTCGCCGCGCCCACTTTCACCGGCGCCGCGCGGAGGCTGGAGAGGGCGTGCGAATGCCACCGCTCAAACGAGCGGCGACGGCAATCTAATCACTTCACCAACTGTATTCCCGGCGGTTTCCAAGTGCCTTCGCCGGGCGGAAGGATCGAGGGCGGCGTTGCCTTCGGCCAGTAGAGGCGCATGACGACTGCAAGGGGCTCGTTTCAGGTCGGTAAACGATCAGGTAGGAGTAGATCGAAAAAAATTTTGCCGGCTCATCCGTCAAATCCTTGCGCCAATGGCCCGCCTGGTCTTCCAGCAAGATAAACGATCTTGTCGCGGATGACGGATTCAACCCGGTCGGCCATCGGGCGCATCTCCGATTTGTTAAAAATTTTGCTGGTCTACTTTACTTTTTCATGGAAGAAAGAGCTGCATGTTGTGGCCGGTGATCTGTCAGGGGCGAACGATATCGCAGGAAGCACTAGAATGGTTGCGTGGGTGGATAGGGGCGCATAGGGATTGGAGTCGGAAGCGCTTGGCACGGGAGCTATGCGTGTTGTGGGATTGGCGCAACGGCAAGGGGCGGCTGAAGGATTTTGCGGCGCGCAGTTTTCTGCTCAAGCTAACTGAGCGCGAACTGATCGAACTGCCGCCTGTGCGAGAATACAAAAGGAGTGGGCCGCAAACGGTTGGGTGGGTGAAGGCGGATTTTGAGCACACCCACTCTGCGCGGAGTTGGAGCAAGTGCGACCTGTAGAGCTCGATTGGGTGGAAGCGGGCAGCGACCCGGCGCGGCGAGTGGCATTTTACTTAGATCGCTACCACTATTTGGGATGGCACGTAGTGGGGCAAAACATCGGGTATCTGGCACGTGATAGCTCAGGGCGGGATTTGGCTGTGCTGCTCTTTGGGGCTGCGGCCTGGCGCTGCGCGCCGCGCGATCGGCACTTGGACTGGAGCGAATCGGAGCGTCTGATTGGACTGCACCGGATAGCCAACAACAGTCGGTTTTTGATTTTGCCGCAGGTGCGGGTACCGCATCTAGCCAGTCATCTGCTGGCTTTGGTGGCGCGGCGAATCAATGCGGACTGGCAACAAAAATACGGACACGGCTTGGATTGGCTGGAGAGCTTTGTGGAGGTGGGACGTTTTCGCGCCACCTGTTATCAGGCCGCCAACTGGCGTTGTGTTGGCCAAACGCGGGGTCGCAGCCGCTACGACCGCGACCGGACTCTGAGCGTGCCGCCCAAAGCAGTTTATCTCTACCGGCTGCGATGAAAGTCCTGCTCGAAGTTGAAGCTCAAACGCTAGCCGAAGGCCGCGAGTGGACCCGTCAGCGGTTGGAGGAGCGGCTCCAAGCGCAGGCGGATCAAATCGAGGCGGTCTGTCCGCAGAGCGGTCTGGTATTGAAATATGTGCGCCTGCGTGAGTTCTCGCTGATGACCTGTGTGGGGACAGTGACCGTGCGAGCTGCCTACGGTTTTTCGAGCCTCATGCAGCGGTGGCTTTCTCCGGCACGCGAACAGTGGGAGTTGACTCCTCATGAGCGTGTCAGCCCGCAACTACAGGAGAGGCTCTGTTACACCGCGACCCAAACCGGTTCCTACCAGAAAGCTGCACTGTTGGCTAGCTGCTGGGGTACTACGATCAGTGATGACTTGGTCCATAGTCAGGTGCAGAGCATCGGCTTGCAGGTAGACCAGCAGGTGATGCCCGCACCTACTGGAGCGCCCAAGAACGAAGCGCCCTTTTCGCTTGTGATCATGCTCGATGGTTGGATGGTACGTGAACGCGGGCCGCAATGGGCCGCCCCACCGGATTGCCAAGATGCCGAACGCGTCGCATGGCATGAAGTCAAATCCGGCACATTCGTGGCTTTGCGAGTCGTCGATCGGCAAAACCTTTTGGTCGCGAGCAATGGGACGGAAAACCTGGTCTTGCCAATTACAGCGGAGCAACGACATCACCTGGCGCAGCATCAACGCGGCATCCCACTGACAATTTCGTCCGCTGTGATGATCCAAGCACATGTTCAAGGGCTCGAACGATGAACAAACGTAACACTCTTGTCGGTCCTCAACTCCAACGTGGAAGAGCGGGTTTTACTCCCGATTGGAAACGGTTGATGGCCTTCTTAGCGGTGATCGTCTTGGGCTCGATCGTCGCAACGCAGGTACTCGCGAATAGCTACCAGTTCCATCCCGCTCTCGGGTTAAACCTGTTCCACGTTTACCCGCCATGGTCCTATTTTCTGTGGTCGCACCAATGGGAACAGCCGAGCAATCATTCGCTTTTTGCCCAAGCTTTCGGGATTGGTTCCCTGGTCACAATCGGAGGATTCATGCTTCTGTTGTTGGATGTTGCCCGCGCGAATTTCAGAGTGAATCCCTATTTGCACGGCTCCGCAGGTTGGGCGGATGCCCGCGACATCAAAGCGGCAGGCCTCCTGAACAATGACGGTGTCTACGTTGGAGCCTGGCGCGATAAAAACGGGAAAATTCACTATCTCCGACACGCCGGCCCCGAGCACGTCCTCTGTTATGCTCCAACGCGGAGTGGGAAGGGGGTTGGACTCATTGTGCCGACTCTGCTCTCCTGGAAGCACAAACGACGATCATCAAAGAGCAGGTTACCAGATCGGGCCGGGGTTTAGGGACTCAAGTATCCACCACGATGCAGGATGGAGAGGTCAGCAAGAAGGAAACCGCCGTCAAGGTGGTGGAAGCAGCCCTCAAACATTTCGGCCGTTGATCTGCTAGTGAACAATTCGGGAATTTTTATTCCGAAGCCGTTTACCGACTACACCGAAGAAGACTACAATCTGGTGATGAGTACCAACGTCGCCAGCTTCTTCTTCATGACGCAGCAGGTAATTCCGCAGATGAAGAAGCAAAATTCGGGGCACGTCGTAAACATCTCGGCCGTACTCGCCGATCAACCTAGCGGCGCCGTGCCCGCACTTTTGGCGGTGCTGTCGAAGTCGCCGATGCCGGCTGTGAGTAAGGCATTAGCGCTCGAGTACGCGGCCAACAACATCCGGTTCAACACGGTGTCACCCGACAACGTCAACACGCCGATGCACGCCAAAGATAATCATGCGGCGTTGGCGAAGTTTCACCCCCTCGCTC
This sequence comes from uncultured Verrucomicrobiae bacterium, assembly GCA_963782115.1. GTDB lineage: Bacteria > Verrucomicrobiota > Verrucomicrobiia > Chthoniobacterales > JAFAMB01 > JAFAMB01. The sequence goes on along the minus strand of CAWAIK010000021.1, from coordinate 80,471 downwards.
GGATGGCCGAAATTTCTGACATCATCGACGCAGTGCTTTATCTCCAGAACGCCACGTTCGTAACGGGCGAAAACATCAGAGTGGATGGAGGGGTCCATGCCGGTCGCTAATAGTTCCCCAGTCGCCAAGCCAGGGTCGCGTTTGCGCGAACTCGGCTTAGGTTCGTACGACGCAAACGACTTCGCTCCAGAGGATATTATGAAGGTAGCCGCCGAAATCCGGCAACTAACGGACGAGCCTTTTGGGAGATTTTATGCAGCCTCTTGCTTTTCTTTGGTTCGAATTGCAGTTCGTGCAGCACTATTTTCGTGAAGCTTTTGCGGAATCACAGGTCCCTGCCAAAGCAAGAATGGCTCCGACTCTTTTTCGGAGCAAGAGAATCTATGAAGCTCGTAACAAACTTTTTAGTGTCCATTGTGGCGACGGGCATCGCATTAACTGCATCGGCCCGCGACTATCAAGAACTCGTTGCGGAAGAATATCGCTGGGTAAAATTTGATGGCCCATACGCGTGCGCTACGAAGGAGGATCTCCTGGAGATAACCAGAGATCCGAGCGACCTCAATGAGTTGCATATGGTCGAGGGGGTGCGCGCCTACCTCCTTATCCAGGGATCGATCTTTGGCGATCATTATGTTCACGGAATGGAAGGAGTGCGTTTCTATACGCGGTTGAAGACGGTAACCAGCCGTTGGCCGGACGAATCTGGAGCAGGCCCCGAGTTTGCCATGCCCACAGCCTGAATATCTCCGGATCGAAATCGTTAAGCTCGAGGACTCTGGGCGGAAATATTCTCCAAGAAGAAAAAACAATTAACAATGAACCTATTGAGAAAGAAAAACAGATCATGATCACAAGGACTTCACGCAGAGAGTTCTTGAACCTAGCAGTGAAAGGATCGGCGCTCGGTGCAGCGGCAGCTTTGGTGCCTGCTGCCACGTTAGCTGCGAGCACCAAGAACGAGACCACGGATAGCCCGCGGAAGGCAGCCAATAGCGCCAACCAAGGTCAATACATCACAGTTGGAAAAGAAAATGGCGCTAACATTGAGCTTTATTACGAAGACCATGGTTCCGGTTGGCCGGTGGTATTGATTCACGGATATCCATTGAGCGGCGCCTCCTGGGAGAAGCAGGTGCCGGCTCTGTTGAACGCGGGATATCGCGTCATTACCTACGATCGCAGGGGCTTCGGGAAGTCCAGCCAGCCGACCGACGGCTACAACTACGATACCTTCGCCGAAGATCTTCAGAAGCTAAGCTTTCTTGGCCATTAGGGCGCCGTCCAGATGCGCATCCTGTATTGAGCAATCTCGGATTATAGGAGTTCAGAGCCAAATCAAACAAAGTCACAAACGAAAACAGCCTACATGACAAAGCAACAAAGTAACGCGGTCGATGCCGAATCAGACGAAATTGCTCAACTCGTCCGTAACTTCATAGAGTAGCAAAGGAGAAGGATTATCCATGTCGCACCATTATTCCGGTCCTGACTGGGCATTCCCCCGAGGCGATGCCCGGTTGGACCTCGCTGATCTTTACGCATTTCCGAAACCGGATGACGCCAGCAAATCGATTTTCGTCATGAACGTCCACCCATCCTATGGAGAGAACCCCCGAGGCTCCACTAGCAACACTCCGTTCGCTCCTGAAGCGCTTTACGAACTAAAAATTGATAGCGACGGTGATTCGGTCGCCGACATAGCCTACCGAGTGCGTTTTTCCCAATCGCAGAGCGGAAGCCAAGCGGCAACGTTGTTCCGTGCGGAGGGCAGGGACCCCAGAGCAGCAGGCGATGAAGGCCAGAAGATCGTAGAGCACGCGCCCATTTCCATGGGGCTGGAAGCGCGGATCACCGAGGGCGATGAACATCGGTTTTTTGCCGGGTGGCGCAGCGATCCGTTTTTCTTTGACAGATGCGGCGCGATTAACAACCTGCAGTTTACCGGTGAGGATTTCTTCGCCGACAAGAATGTCTGCAGCATGGTGCTGGAGGTCCCGAACTCGGCTCTGCCGCCCAGAGCAATTGGGCTGTGGCACCGTACGCTGCTTCCATCCGACGGATCAGGCGAAGGTTGGGTGCAAGCGGAGCGCGGCCGCTTCAACTCTTCATGGTTCTCGGACTGTCCATTGAGGAGAATTATGCCTACATTACTGGCGAACCTGCGAACGACGCCCAGTTCATTCTTGCCTTCGCGCACGCGCTGGAGCACACTGGCGGTTATGCACCCGAAGAAGCGACGCGCATCGCAAAGGCGATGCTGCCAGAGATGTTTTTCTACGATCCATCGCGTCAGGCCCGTTTTCCCGTTAACGGAAGGACGCTCACCGACGACGCCGTTGATTCGTTCCTCGCGCTTCTCACAAGGGGAAAGGTGACGCGAGATGGTGTAGGGCCTCACAGGGATCTACTTAGCGAATTCCCCTACCTTGGGCCGCCGCACAACCCATAAATGATTTATGTCACTCCGTCTCGGTCTTATTCATTGTTCAGTCTGGCGGCCGCTCTATCGAGTGGAACCGAGCGAGCATGCAGTCTTAAAGATCAGGAAGCTGTCTGAAAGGAGCACAACACTATGCCGTTAATACGAGTCGACGCATTTGAACGCCGGAGCGACGTCGATAGGGCTGCTGCTGCCTTCGACGTAAAAGATTGTCCAGAAATTAAACGACGGCCCCGTCGGGATGCGCGCCGAGCAAAAGAAAATCCGGGCGTCTGGGACCGGAAGCTCAGAAATAAAGACCATGCCGCGCCGATAACTGATAAAATAACCATTTGACAAGTTACTATTCTTTCGATCACTGAGTAACTTGTTAGAATGAAATTTAATAAGTTACATGTTAAACACCACCAACCAGAACTCGATGGGGCGAGCCATTCCGTCTACGAATCCCGTCCAAAGGAAGTTGCCGCCGTTATTGAGGATGCTGGAGGTCTACCGCAAATACTGCGGAGAACACACCATCCATAAGAAAACAGTTGTGATTATCTATCCAATTCAATCAATCGAATCGGCCAATGGAAAGCTGGGCACCGTCAGCCTTCCATCCAATCCACACGGACGCGTTGGCTCGATGCGTGTCAAAGCCAATAAACAAGATCCGCTCACCACCAGCCACCAACGCATGTTTCCTCTTGCGATGGTAGCTCTACTAGCAGCTGTTTTTGGATTGAACCCGAGAGCTCGCACTCAAGATGTTTCACCACCCATTTCGGGTGCCCTGGGGCAGGTTCAATCGGTCGAAACTAATTCCACGCGGGAGGGTAACTCAATGGAAGCAATCGGGTTGTTAGTTACGCTCGAAGCACGCCCAGGCAAGGAGGCTGATGCCGAGGCATTTCTAAAGTCAGCTCAGCCACTCGCGCTGAATGAAAAAGGGACCTTGAAATGGTATGCGATCAAGCTTGGGCCGGGGAAGTTTGGCATCTTCGATACCTTTGCAAATGAAGGGGGCCGCAATGCCCACTTGACCGGCGAGATTGCGAAGGCATTGGGGGCGCGAGCCAATGAATTGTTTGCGGCTCCCCCGCAGATTGAAAAAATGGAGGTCCTCGCAAGCACACCTTTGAAGCAGGTTCAATCTGTCGGGGATAATTCGATCACAATCCAGAATAAATCGGGGCTTTTTCATATCAATATCACGCAGCCCCTCACAACCTATAAAGTAGTTCCGTCCGACCTGAACCACATCACGGACAATGACTACATCGGTGTCGCATCAACGCAGGCACCAGACGGAACGGAAGTGGCAAAACAGATCTTCGTATTTCCGTCGGAATTCCGAGGCGCCGTTGAAGGCAGTGTTCTAGTGGATCCGCAGCCCGGCTCAGCGCCTCAGAGTCGGATGACCAACGGATCTGTTTCACTGCGGCGCGCGGCCGAGTTACACTCTCGAATGACCAACGGCGTCGTGCAGAAGGGACGTGGAACAACACTGGTCGTCCGCTATCAGGATGGCGAACGGACCATTTCTGTGCCGGCAAATGTTCCGGTCGTAGGCATTGTTCCCGGCGAGGTTCAGCTAGCGGCGGGGGAGACGGCCTACGCGAAGACCGATAAACAAGCGGACGGCACGCTCACGACGCATATGATCCTCGTGATCGGCGGGCCATCGTCGGGAAACGGCAAGTGATGGTCGGAGGATGTGTCGTGTCATCAGGCAGACCAAATTGCTGTGAAACGATGACTACGGGCGCGCGGGCTTCCAAGCCCCGCGCACTCGTAGTCCGCCGGCACCACCTTTTAGTACGGATTAGTCACTGGCTTACCATTCCGCTCCTTCTCGGCCTGATTCTGAGCGGTATATCGATCTACTGGGCTTCGCCCATTTATCAACACGATCCAAATCCGACCACCGGCAGCTTCGATTACTTCGCTGACGCCGGAATCTGGATTTGTGCTCACATAGCCTGGCTGCACCACTACGCGGACCCGGCGAACTGGGTCTACAACCACGGCAGTCTGGGCCCCTATATGCTTGCCTTCGCTTTGCGTTTTCACTGGCTCTGCGCGTACTTATTGATGCTGAACGGACTGGTGTATCTTGCGGGGCTCTGCAGCGGAGGCGGATGGCGCTCACTGCTGCCCCGGTTGAGCGACGCTCGTGGCGTTCTGCAGATGGCGAGATATTACCTGGGCCTACCGTACACCATATTGGCTCGGCGCCAGCCAATCCATCCCAACTTCCGGACAAAATACAACCCCCTCCAGCGGCTCGCGTATTTTGCCGTTGCAGTTGCCGGATTCCTCGCTGTCGCCACTGGATGGGCAATTCACAAACCGGCACAACTCTCCTGGCTCACCGCGATCTTCGGCGGATTTGACAATGCCCGGGTGTGGCACTTTTGGCTGATGGGTTCTTTATAGTGTTTGTGATTCCGCACGTTGTGCTGGTTATCGCCGACGGTTGGGACACACTGCGGAGCATGATCACCGGCTGGTCCACAAAATTCAAGCGCTCGGAAGTTTCCGATCATGAGCTTTAAAGAGATTGGCGCGGAACTAAAGTCCACCAGGCGATCTGCACTCCTGAAGAAGTTTCAGGGCGCATTCAACGAACGGCCGATCGAACCGATTGAAGTCGAACCCTCGACTCTGCGCCGCTGGACTCGGCGCGATGTGCTGCTCTTCGGTGCGGGAGCGCTCGCCACATTGGCAGTTGGCGGATCGCAGCTGCCCCGCAAGGTGTTGCAACGGCTGGGCCTCGATCAAGGTGGCACGACCGGACCTGAAAACAAATGGCTTCTGAACCAGGCACTGCGACTCGACGATGATGTGTCGACAGTTCTATATTCGCAGCATCATTTGGTACCCACCTATACTAAATCGCAGATTACTCCGCTTAAGAACAACTACAACGGCGCGACGCCAGATCCGGCCTATATTCCGGGGTGGCGTCTAACTCTCGATGGGCTTTCCTCCGGCTTGGCCGTTTCTCTCGATATCGAAGCTCTTCTCGCACGCCACCAGATCCATGACCAGATTACTCGCCTCGTGTGTGTGGAGGGTTGGAGCGCAATCGCATGGTGGTCCGGTTTGAGATTCGATGATCTCTTGCATGCTTATCCGCCGGTCTCCCAGGCAAAGCGGGCCCACATCGAATCGTCCGTCAATCTCGACGCAAACGGGAATCCGGATCCATATTTCGTTTCGATTGACCTGGTGACAGCGCAGCATCCGCAGACTTTGCTGGCGACTCACCTGAACGGAAAGCCTCTCACAGTGGAGCACGGGGCTCCGCTCCGACTGCTTGTACCTGTGAAACTAGGCCTGAAGAACATCAAGGCGATTACGCGGATTACCTATACGAAGGACGAACCGCCGGACTATTGGGCAAAGCGAGGGTATTCACGTTATGACGGAATTTGAATTCGCTGCTAATCGCAGCAGTCTCCTGGCTGTTCCTCACCGTTTCCAATGTTCAATCTTTTTCCATAGCGTTCTAAAAAACCGCATTCCCGCCTTCCAGGAAGAACTCTGTCCAGCTCTCCTGATTCTGAGTGTTTAAACGCGCAGTAAAAATGCCGGCTTCACAGGATGTCCAATATGAACACGATTCTCACAGTCCTTTTGCTGCAATCGGGCGGAAGCCCTTGGGAGAACGCGGTGCAGCAACTCCAAAACGTCCCTCACAGGGCCGATTGCCAAGGGCCTCAATCTCGTCGCCATCGTCGTTTGCAGTTTGATGTTCGCCTTCAGCGAAGGCGGGAACAAGCGCGTGTTCGCCGGAATCGTGTTCGGCATCGGCATGGCGATAGCGGCCGTCAACTTTCTCAACTGGCTCTTCCCGGAAGCATAAACGGCGTGGGGCGTGCATGCAGGCACAGCGCGACACCAAGGTGATCAATAAGCCTCTGACTATTCTCGGTGCGGAACAGAAGCTGTTCTTCACGGCCCTGATCATGGATGCAGCAGCTTTCAACCTTTTCGGGAGTCTTCTGGTTTTCGGCCGAATTCCCGGCGCAAAGCTCGTACCGTTGGAAGGCAGAAATCATCTCAAACTCGCCAATGACCCCGCGCATCGCAGCTTTCTGAACGCTGTTTTTTCGTTTTTGGGCGATCCACCCATTAAAGGCGTGCTGCCGGGTGGTGAGAAATTCAAAGGCCGTCTGGAAAATATAGTTAAAGGCCTCGAACAAAATTGGTTCATAAAACTCATGGCGATCCTGGCGGCAATTGCTGGCGTGCTCCTTTTCGCCGAGGAGGTGTGGCGGATCCTGCGCCGTTGATTGCTTGCCTTTAGCGCCAAGACGTAAAGCCGAAAGTTGCGGACGACGAGTTGAGAAAAAGGCGCGTCCTCTCAATAATTAAAAGAAACCCGGCGGCCTGACCACCGGAAGACGCCAAAAGAAAGGATGCGCCAGTACTACTGTTCTGTTGCGGCCCTTCCTCCGAGTGATGGGGGGGAAGGGTAAAAGCCTCTTGAGCCGTCATACGAGATGTTTTGAACCAGATGCGTTCAGCCAGGGCTGGTCATGCCGTGTGGAAGTACTAAACAGCAATCTACTTGTTTCTCTCATGCACCCGCGGCGCTAAGAAAACTGGCATGTTCGTTCTCAGTGGTTTCGTCCGCGGGAAACATTGATTCGATCCGCAATTCCTGGGCGGCGACTGTCTGTGGAGTTCCAACGGTGGTAGCCATCGAGAAATAATTCAACACCGTGTCACCTTTGCGAAAACTGATCGGAATCATCGGCGTGATCGGGCCAGGATCGCTCCTTTGGTTGGCTCGATCGCCCTCCTCACGCCGGGATACGTCCGCAACGCCGCGAGCAATTCTTTGGTCCCTTCATCAACTACGCGTCCAACAGCTTCAAAATGAACCAGCTGTATTAGGCTGCTAGCCACCTCGTCCCAATTGTCAACAAACGGACGCATACCTTTCGGATCGAACACAAGATGGAGTATATTCCACGGCCCGGTTCGTTGCGACATGTCGATGAAACAGTTGAAGAATCGAGGAGTAGACTCATTTGTCATTAGCACATTCCAATAACGATCCATCATCAGCGCGGGAAATGGCTCATTCTGGCGAAGAATACGCTCCAATGCCCTAGCTAGCTAGCTAGTAACGCTCTGCATTTGGCCCGAATTCCAGGCTGCCTGGGAATAGGCGGGAGCGCAACCGGCACTAAGCAGTAGCACGTAGCCGCCCCTGCTTGTCATTTGGGGACGTTACGACCCGTCGTTTACCGTAGCAGGCGCGGAAGCTTACGGCAAAGATGTGCCCAGCGCCGAGATGCACATTCTCGATGCGGGACACTTTGCGCTCGATCAAAGAGCTGACGAAATCGCTCGCCTCACGAAAGACTTCCTCGATCGGCAGAAGCGGTGAGTTTAAGGGCGCCTGGTCGCATGTCTATTTCACGATCTACGTAGTGCCATTCCTCAGAACCTTTGCTTGCGACCGGCAGTACGTTGCCTGCGCCGGAACTCGGCCACTTTGTACCGATTGCCGCACATCGAATTGCTACACCACTGACGTCGATGGTTCTTCGTTGTGTCGTAGAAAACGAGGACGCAGGAATCGGTATTCGCGCAACGGCGCAAATACTTGAATTCTGCCGTGATCATAAACTCGGCCATCGACCGCGCGAGAATCGCAAGAGCCAAATGCTTACCTTCGAGCAGCGAGCGCGATCGATGCAGATGAAAGCTTCTTTTACCCTCGACACACAAAGCTTCACTAAACGTATCGAGACAAAGAATACCGTTGAGCTGCTTGATGAACTGCGGTCGGGCGCCATGCCCGGCCATGATCTCTTCTAGAGCAGTCCTCCACGCATGCCGCAGGTTTCGCACTCTTTCGAGCGCTTGAGGCGCATCTGATTCTGAGACCTCAAGCTTCTTTCCGTCGGAAAGTTTGGTCTCCTTCATCCAATCAATCACGTCTTGCCAAGACTGCAGGAATTCAATGTCCGGCCCGGGCGGCGGCACAAGTGTGTTTGCGAAATCGATGGCGGGATGCGCGCCAAGCAAAAGAAAATTGGGCCGCTTGGCGACGGCAAGTTCAGAGATAGAGGCCATGAGCAAAGATAACTTATAAAATAACAATTTGACAAGTTACTACTTTTCCGGACTGAACGATTCGTAAACATGCTTAAGGAATTCCACTTCCTCCGACATTCAAATCTCCAGTCGCCATCTACCGTGGCCATTACTTATTTTGCGTGGCTCCCTCCTACCTCCTCCGAGGCTTCCCGCGTCACGGTACCAGTGTAAACGGCGACGTGTCAATCGAAGAGCGGCTCACCCGCTGAGAAGGAGCGATATCGGAAACCTACACCGGCCAACAAAGCGCCCTGCAAAACTCTAAGACTCCGACGGGCGAACCGCTGGTATCGTGTAATTTCAAGCAAGCAACTGCCGCCGCTTGTTGCACAAACCCTTCCTCTCATCAACGCCTCATTGGTGATTGAAACTTAGCGGCCACTCTGCCTTGCAGGACTCCGGCAGCGAGACTGTGGAGAGACCATCCAATGTTACTTCTAAGTAGCCTTCGATCTGCCATGAACCGCTTGCTTTTATTTGGTAGCTGATTAGCGCTAACGACCGCGCGTAGCTCGGCCTCGTTGAGCCGCTGGAAACGGCCGCTTTGGCGGTCACCCCGCAAGGGCCCGTACTTAAGGGGATTTGACACTATCGCGGTTGGGTGGAAAAAAAACGTGAGCGGACATTTTCACAACGGCGCTTCAAGCCGGCCTCTCGTGGTATTACCAATGCCCCTTTTAGGCACCGGCGATGCGAAAGTCACTCCTTTCTACCGACCGCAGTATGGCCCGATCGGGTGAAGTAATGAGTGTAGCCAACCTCAATCGACGATGTCAGAGCACACTAACGTTGGTTTTTCCGGCTGCTATCGCAACCCCAATTTAAGTGAGAATCAGTGGCTTACTTTCGATGAGCGCTATCGAGCACGCCGATTCGCAAACCCGCCTCCACCGCTTCCCTAATTGCTTTTGACGCGTGGATTGAAATCGGCGACTCGTTTTCCTGAGCAGGACTGCTTCGATCGGAGTTTCTCGTGTTCGGGCACGAGGGGTCGACCGAAAAAGGATGAGCTGTGAGCGCAGATCTGGCGATGCGTTCACCAATACCCATCGGCACCCCTCAGCGCTGACTGCGACACTGCATTGGGTTCGCGTTTCGAGAAGTCCAGCGCGTTCGCCCTCGCACTGGTGGCACCCGCAATTCCATTGTGGAACTCCGCCGCCGGCAGCCGATCCTAATAACTGTACCACCATCACCTAGTGGCGGACCCGGGCCGGGAATTGCACTGCCCCTCCGACTCGAGCGTAAAGATAACCGGCTCCTTCGAAATAACTGTACCCATCGAAGAATTATTGATAGGGAGGATCGTCGTTGGTTAAAGCGTAAGACGATGCTTCAAAAGAAATTGGAATCTCCTGGAACGTCGGAGTCTTCCAAATTTCTTCAGTATCCTTGTCAGAATTAGTGGATTCGTTCATAGCCTTCTCCTGCTGGATCAGATGTATTTCGCGTGACCTGCTTTTGCCAGTTGCAAACGGCCAACTCTATTTCAACGTCTTTGTTTTCTATCAATCAATGCTGCGCTGAAGTTGTTTGGCTCGCGCAGTTGCTAAAGGCCGAATACCCTCAACTGTCCAACGCTGGCGACGTACACCTTGCCATTGACGACGGACGGCTCGATAAACGCTCCTCCTCCACTGTTCCATGGTCGGCGTCCCCGTCGAACAATCTCACCCTAAGGTTAGTGGCATCGAAGGCCTGGAGCCGCAGAGGATTCTGTCGTGCAATCGCCCAAACCACAGCAGTACCTGGCGCCTGTAGATTCGAAGAGACGGTAGGTGTGGTCCCGCCTGGTGTGTTCGGGTCTCGGTTGGGAAACGGTTGCGGAGACTGGTTCGGATCGGAACCGATCATTGCCTTCGCCAGCGAGTTACCGGAAAACAGATAGGCTTTCAAATGCCCGTTTTGGCTTCCACAGTAATAAATGAACTGCTGCTGCTGGGAGTCCCGGTAATATGCCGGGCCGCCCCACACGCCCGTTTCGTCGGCAGCTGCCGCCCCATCCTTCAGTTGCACAATAGGTAATTGCACCAGTTTATCTGGCCCTGGGGGAGGTGTGTACTTGCCCATATTGTTCCGGTTGATCAACAACACGTTGCCATCCTTTCCGCAAGTCACCAACACCGAAGGGCGGCATTATCCTGAGATGGCTTCTCCACTCGGTAAGACACCGAACAACAGAGAAGACCATGATTAAGCAATTTTTTACTCAGCCAAAGGTGCTGAGTCGTTTGCAGGAAGGAGTCTTCGGACCCCTACCTTCCAGTATTTGCCGCTTCCCTTCATGAGGAAGGCTATTCAAGAGGCTGCATTCGGCGTCACTTACGCGCCGCCGATCACTTTGGAGTCTGGCTCACCGGCCGGAGGCTGACTGTTGATGATTTGACTAGAGCGACTCTGGATCGCTACATCGAAGGAGGAGAGCGATTGTAACACCGGAGCCCGTGTGTCGGAGATTACGGGACTTCAGAGATCTCAGGTTCAGTTTGGAACCAAGAGTTTCGTACAGTTCAAGGGCAAAGGAAGAAAGGAGCGAGCGGTTCCTCTCTGGTCATCGACAAGCCGCACTCTGCGAACATGGTTTGAGGAACTGAACTCAGATGCACGCTATCGCGCAGCAACAGCTTTCCCCAATGCTCGTGGCGCAGCCTTGAGCCGAGATGGCGTCGCCTACATCCTTCAACAGGCTGTTGAGCGAGGTACGACAACCTGCCCAAGCCTTGCCAAAAAGCGTGTCACTCCTCACCTCATTCGCCACTATCTACCCTTCCGGACTATGTCTTGTACTGGCACGCCGGCCTTGTATTTACGGCAAAAATCGCGAAGCGGCAGCGACATAGTTTTAACTCATTTCCATCAGTCCCAAGCTGCGGGAAAGGAGTCCACCGTGAAGTGTATCCTCGACAACCGAGTAGTTCTGTCGTGAGCGCCGGAAGGTCCTGTTGCAGCATATATCGGCCGTTTGCAAGGTCACTGAGTGAGCAGCGATAGACACTGGGCCCGATTCAACGACCGACTCCTCGGCTTTCTGAACAGCCTGTAGACGGCACAAGACTATGTCGCGCGATGTCGGGGAGCTTTGCACGACCGCGATCTGAAATTTCCGATCCAAAGGCGCAGAGTCTCTCCATTACAAGACATAGTCCGGAAGGTTAGATAGTGGCACTATGTCTTGAGAGACATAGGCGCCACACAAGTCGAATGCACCTACTTCAGGCAGGAGTTGACACTACGGTCATAGCTTTGTGGCTCGGCCATTAGAGCACTCAGACAACTCACGGCTATGTCGAAGCGGATCTGGCTATGAATGAGAAGGCTCTCGGAAAAATGGCGGCCGCAGGTCAAAAAACAAAACGATTCCAGGCCGATGACGAGCTCCTTCGGTTCCTAACCTCGCTCTGATAATGCTGAGTCTACCACTACTGAAACCCGCTCCACGTGCGCGTTCGCCGACTCTACTCGACATTACGATGAACTCGAGATTAGGAACGAATGCCGAGCTCGGCATTACGTTCCATTGCTACTGGGAGCCCAAGATGATTGTCGATACCAGAGCAGCGATGAACGCAACCGCCGATGACCAACGAACGGTATGCGCTGTGCCTTCAACCGATGTTAGGCTGATCGACGCTTACTTTTTGGCAGGCGCAAGCACCACCGCGGCTTCCGCTGTCAGGAATAGGAAAGTAAAGGTCTCCTGCAGGTATAGGCGGACAGCGGTTTCAGAATGGCTCAGGTAACCGATAGACATGTCCTGGCCAATGTGTAAATCAAAATCACCGCGACGAGTGGCAAGTACCAAGCCTCCTTCGATGGCTGGAGCCCAAACGATCCCTCCGTCCACCAGACGCTGAACGTGCTCCAGGATCGGGTAGCCATCATCGCTATTTCCGCCGATTGCCGTGTAGGGCTCTGCGCCTAGACTGATCTAAAAGTTTTTCGCCAAATCACAGAAAATGATTACACTTGCGACAGCGCAATGAGCATCAAGGAAATCCTCGAAGAGTTGCCGAAATTGACCCCGGAAGAGCGCCAGTAACTTCGTGAGTGGCTAGACTAGCTAGCTGCCGACGAGTTTCCTGAGACCGATGAGCTGATCGCTGCTGTGGACGAAGGGATTCGCTCGGCACAAAGCGGCCAAAGCCTCTCAATTGAGGAAGCAAAGGAGCTCATCCATAAATGCGCTTTACGATCGGCATCAGCCCTCGAGCAGGGCAAGATTTAGAAGACATTGTGTTCTTTATCACTGCTCGGGAACAAGACGCTCGGCCGGCCGAGCGGTATGCGGCGGCGTTGGTGCTTGGCTGAACCCGTTTGCTCACCGGTAAATCTCGCCGCCGGTTCTGACAAATTCTTCAGCCTTTTCGCGCATCCCGACCTCGATCGACGCCGGCCCGTCAAAGCCGTATTCCTCGGCAAATTTTCGCACATCTTCGGTGATCTTCATAGAGCAGAAATGCGGTCCGCACATGGAACAGAAATGCGCTGTTTTGGCGCCTTCCTGTGGCAATGTTTCGTCGTGAAAGGAGCGAGCAGTTTCCGGATCGAGGCTCAAATTAAATTGGTCCTCCCAGCGAAATTCAAAGCGCGCTTTACTCAGCGCATCGTCGCGAATTTGCGCGCTCGGATGTCCTTTGGCAAGATCGGCGGCGTGCGCAGCAATCTTGTAAGCGATCACTCCCTCTTTCACGTCTTTCCGGTTCGGTAAGCCAAGATGCTCTTTCGGCGTCACGTAACAAAGCATTGCAGTGCCGTACCATCCGATCATCGCGGCGCCGATCGCGCTCGTCAGGTGATCGTACCCCGGAGCGATATCGGTCGTTAACGGCCCAAGCGTATAAAAAGGGGCCTCATGACACCAGGCGAGCTGTCTCTCCATATTTTCCTGGATCATATGCATCGGGACATGGCCTGGTCCTTCGTTCATGACCTGAACACCAAGTTCCCAGGCCCGCTTGGTCAGGGCGCCCTGCGCGTGTAATTCGGCGAACTGCGCCTCATCGTTCGCGTCCGCAATCGAACCCGGCCGCAGCCCATCACCGATTGAAAAGCTGACATCGTAGGTCGCCATGATCTCGCAAATCTCGTCCCAGTGCGTGTACAAAAAATTCTCCTGATGATGTGCCAGACACCACTTGGCAAGGATTGAGCCGCCTCTCGATACGATCCCGGTTTTCCTCCTTGCCGTTAGCGGGATAAAGCGCAATAAGACCCCCGCATGAACGGTGAAATAATCGACACCTTGTTCTGCCTGTTCGACTAATGTGTCCCGATAGATTTCCCAGGTCAGTTCTTCCGCACGTCCACCAACTTTCTCGAGCGCCTGGTATATCGGCACCGTTCCGATCGGGACCGGACTGTTGCGAATAATCCACTCACGTGTCGCGTGGATATTCTTTCCGGTCGACAAATCCATAACCGTGTCCGCGCCCCACTTGGTGGCCCACCGCATCTTTTCCACCTCTTCCTCAATGCTCGATGCCACCGCCGAATTCCCGATGTTGGCGTTGATCTTCACCAGGAAATTACGGCCAATGATCATGGGCTCCAGTTCCGGGTGATTGACATTCGCCGGAATGATCGCCCGACCCCGCGCAACTTCCTCTCGAACAAACTCCGGCGTGATGTACTCCGGAATCCCATTGTGTCGATGTCCGTTAACGCCCGCTTCAGATCGCCGCTCCTCGTTGCCCAGGTTTTCCCGGATCGCGATGTACTCCATTTCCGGGGTGATGACGCCTTGTCGCGCGTACCAGAGCTGGCTGACAGGATGTCCGGCGACAGCACGCAGGGTTGCGCGCTTCAGACCAGGAAAAAGTTCTAGTTGACCGCGGCGACCGTTGCGCATCGCGCTCTCGACGTGGACTTCGCTGAGGTACCCGTCGTCGACCGGAAGCGTTCGGCGCCCTTCATACTCTTCCAGATCTCCCCGAGCCAGAATCCAGGCCCGCCGCAAAGGTGGCAATCCCTCGCCGACATCCCCGCGAAACCCCGGGTCGCCCCACGGCCCACTGGTGTCATAGACGCCGACGTTAGGATTTTCTGCAGTCCTGCCGTCCGGCAGGCGGGTGGGGGACTGGGCAATCTCCCGCAAACTCACTCGCAAATCTGGATGGATCTTGCCTGAAACGTAAATCCGACGGCTGTTTGGGTAAAATGAATCGGTTGTGGTCATAGCAATCGCTCTGCAGGACCACTCTGGAGTTTGCTCCCTTCGACGGTATTAACCGTTTCAGGTTCAAAGGGTCCTCCGAAAATTCCGGAGTTCTCAGCCAGAGGCTCCCCTGCGTGTCGATAGTAAACTACGAACTACGCTCGACGTCAACGAGCAGCAAACTCCCAAAAATTCGTCCTCGAATAAGTCGACCATCCAGACCCATCGCGCCCCCGTCGTTTACTCGTTCGCAGGCACCGTTGAGGCTGCGCCCGGTACGCCCTGGGTCGTCCTGCCGCGCTTCGTACCCCGTTTCGCGGCCGTCACGGCTAGTCCGACCGCCAGAATAAGCATCGTGCCGTCGAAAATTGGCTCGACGAAGAAAGGCGCTCCCATTTGGTTGAGGCCGGCAACTGTCACGGCCAGAACCGCAACAGCCAGGATCGTCCCCCAGACATTGACCCGGCCCGGGCGGACCGACGTGGCACCAAGCAGAGCCGCCGTGAACGCGGGAAGCAGGTATTCCTGTCCCACCGAACTCTGGCCGACCTGAAGCTGCGACTGGAGGACAATCCCGGCAAAAGCGGAGATGATCCCGGTCGCCAGAAAAGCCCCGGTCGCGTAGCGCCTGGCTGAGATGCCGTTCAACTCGGCGGCCCGTGGGCTTGCTCCGAGGACGTACAAGTATCGACCGACCGGCAGGTATTCGAAGACGATCCAAAGCGAAACGCTTAGCACCAAGACGTAGATCGCCGGCAACGGGATCCCAAACGCTGCGCCGGAGATGTTGATGAAGCTGTCGGGAAGTTGCGCGACGACCTGCTGCCCGCCGGTGTACCACTCGTTGAAGCCATAGAGAAGCGTCCCGGTCCCGAGAGTGGCTATGAAGCTGTCGATGCCGACGATGGTAACGAGGATGCCGTTGACCAGGCCGACGGCGGCTCCAAGCAGCAGAACCACGCCTGACGCCTCCGGCCAGGTCAAGCCCTGTCCCTGAAGACCAATCACCAAGACTTGCGAGATACCCAGAAGAAAACCAACCGAGAGATCGAAGTGATTGGCGGTCATCGGCAAGAAAACAGCCAGCGCCAGGAGCGCCTGAACAGATTTGTTGTTTACGATCGAGCGGAAGTTGAAATAGGTCGGAAAGGTGTCCGGCTTAAGGATTGAAAAGGCAACGATAAGAGCCACCAAAAGTATCAACAAGCTCCACACCGAAATGAGATGAGAGAGTGCGGAGCCGAATTGCCCTAGCTTGGTTTCCGATCGCCTCACTTCGCTGCCTTCGGTTCATGACCTTCGCCTGCAGCTAGCGCGGTCAGATTAGCGACAGTCATTCTCTTGCGGTCGATCTCGGTCACCAACTTGCCACGGCTGAACACCAGAGCGCGGTGGCAGACTTTCTCCACCTCGTCGAAGTCGGAGGAGACCAGAAGCACCGCACGACCCCCTTCCTCGGCGGTCCGCAAATCGCGGTAGATTTCCGCTTTGGAACCGATATCCACTCCGATTGTCGGCTCTTCGAGAATGAGCAAGCGAGCATTGGCTTCCATCCACCGCGCGACAACCACCTTTTGTTGATTGCCGCCGCTCAGGGTCGCAATCGGGCATCTAGGGTCCGGCGGCCTGACCGAGAATCTCGCCAGCGCTTTTCTGCACGCGCTGAGTTCCGTGCTGTGCCCAACTGGGCGGAACGGCGGGATGCCTCTGGCTTGCGAATTCAAATACAGGTTCTCAAGCACCGTAAGGTTGTATGCGAGGCTTTCCTCCCTTCTGCGGCTGGAGACGAAGCCGATCCCTTCTTTTATGGCCTCGGCGGGATCGGTGATTTTGAGTTCACGTCCCTGGAAGAAGATCCTTCCGGAGTACACCGGCAATGCGCCAAAAATCGCCCGACCAATAGCGTGATGTCCAGCGCCGCGCAGACCCACGAGTGCAAGGGTCTCGCCCGGATAGATCTCAAGTGATACGGGACCGACCAATCCCGCCCAGCTCTCCTGTGGCGCCACCAGGTTTTCCACAGAGAGCAACGGTCCTGCGGAGGTCGCCCGGCTCGCGATGGTCGTTTCAGCGAGGGCGCCGCCGACGATCCACGATACCAGATCGTTCGGCGATGTCTCGTTGACGGTTCGGGTCGCTACTTGCCGGCCGTCCCGGAGGACCGTCACACGATCCGCGATCCGAAAGACTTCATCCAGCCTGTGCGTGACATAAAGCAACCCGATGCCGCCGGCCCTGAGGCGCTTCAGCTTGTCCAGCAAGAGATCGACGTCGCTGGCTGGCAACGCGGCAGTCGGCTCGTCGAGAATGAGCAGGTCACTTCGAGAGGCAAGCGCTCGCGCGATCGCCACGATAGATTTTTCTGCCGCGGAGATTGTGCCGACACGTGCTTCCGGGTCAATTGAGCTCTCCATCGTCCTCAGGGCTGCAACAGCAGCCGCTGATGCACCCTGCCAGTCGATGATTCCTCGCTTTCGAGGATAGCCGGTCAATAGAGCAATGTTCTCGGCCACGGTCATGCTTTCGACCAGGCCCAGATCCTGATGGATGAAGGTGATGGGCAGACTCATTAGAGTAGGGTCTACGACCTTTCCCTGCCAGCGGATCACACCCTCCGTTGGCGCATAGATGCCCGCCAGCACTTTGATGAGGGTGGACTTACCCGCTCCGTTCTGGCCCAGAAGCGCGTGGATCTCGCCACCCTTGACGTCGAGATCCACTCGATCAAGTGCGAGCGTACCAGCAAACTGCTTGACGATACCGCTCAGCTCGAGGAGGGGACTCACCGCGCCCCGCTCCGCGCCGATATTCAAGATCCGATCCCCCAGATTTGCAGGTAATGCTTCTTGTAGTCGTTGTCCGGAACGAAGATGTTCTTCGCACCGCCCGCCTCGTTGACATTTTTCGGAGTGACGAGGTAGGGCGGTTGAACGAAGCCGCTTGGAGGGGCCTTGTGGAAGGCTCGATTGAATTCGTCCACTGCTTGATAAGCCTGCAACTCGATCGGCTCGGAAACCGTGACCGTCTGATATTGGTTACCCTTGCGAATCCGTTCGTAGGCGGAGCGATTTCCGTCCGCCCCAATGAGTTTGGCCTGATCAGAATTGACGCCCGCAGCGCGCAACGCCGGAACCGCGAAATCGAGATCGTTGTCTCCAACGGAAGTGACATAGAGCGGCAAGCCAAAGCGTTGCACCCAGCTGGTGGTAAGCTGTGGCATTCTTTGCGCCGCCTCTGACGCCGGGAAATTGACATAGTCGAGAACCTTGCAGCCCTGGCAGGCCTGAATTTCGTCCCGAGTCGCGCCCGACTTCGTTGCCGCGATCTGGTACTCGTTATGGGTCACCACCACGACATGGGCCTTGCCGTCGCTGTCGGCTATCGCCCAATCGGCTTCCGCCTTGCCAATTTGCCGCGGGTCCTCTTGGATATTGACGAACAGATGGAGATCCGGAGCCGGTCCCGGCAGGGACGCGGCGTGAAGTCCGATGACCGTGATTCCTTGGCTGGTGGCAGTGCGAATTGGATCCTGAAGGCTTTTCGCGTCCGCAAAGATTGCTATTCCATCGGGCTTGAGAGCAATAGCTTGGTTGAAGCCTGCCACCCAGCTTGCCGGGCTGCCCTTGCCATCGATGACCGTGAGCTTCCAGCCCAGTTTGGCAGCGGCTTCCTTCATATAAAGTCCGTACTCGCGCGAGATGTCGTTCTGTTCATCTCCGGACAGGTAGACGATGAACTTGTCCTTGGCAGGAGTGGGCGCGGAGGTCGGTCCTTGCCAGACCGTCTGCGGTCCGGCATACCGGCCAACCGCTGCCTTCGCAGCCGATACCGCATCGTCAGCTGCGCGAAGCGATCCGCCTGAATACGTCAAGCCGACAAAACTGAGTGCATAACAAGCTTCACGCTCAGCGCCGGGGTTCGCAGAAACTCCATGGGTCGTCTCCTCGTTGTGGCGCTCTAGCGTGGGCGCCCGCCTCTTGTTTTTCGGCCCGTCACTTTGGCTAAACTCGAGGCGAGGGTCAACCAAAATTGAGCCAGTCATTCTACCGCACGCTTCGTGAGTGCCCTCCTCGAACTGATCTGATTTTGGTTCGGAACTCAGAACAATTTACGATCCAAAGATTACCCTGTCGTCCTCAAGCCGCTGGCAATTGCGTTAATGCAAACCAGGAGATCAACAAGAAGGCGATCCATAGATTTGTGGTCATCCGCCGCCGAAGCCGCTCGCCAATCTCGCAAAAGAGTTACCTGTTGCGTGTGCAACGCCAACAGCGCGTCAGCTCGGATCTGATGAGTCATTGTAAACCGTGGCCGCCGAGCCGTAGAATCGCCGCCGAGCACCTCATTCAGCATTGAGCGCGCAAGATCGAATTCTTCCATAATTCGACGAAAAACGGAAATAACCCGTTCTCCAGTGGGACATAAGGTTGCGTACAGCTCCATTATCGTCCGCTCAGCGCTCGAAAGATTCGTTTCCGCGTTCGTCAGCACAAAGCGCAGAAAAGGAGAGGACTTGCGCAGGTTCACCACCTGATCGAATCCTGCCGAATCGATGCCTTGAAGCGCTTTGAGCGCGCTGCCGATTCCGTACCAACCGGGTAAATAATATCGTGATTGCGTCCAGCTGAATACCCATGGGATCGCTCGAAGATCTGCCAGCGAACGTTGGCCTGTGCGGCGACTCGGTCTGGACCCAATACTGCTCAGTTCCAACGCATCAATCGGGGTCGCTGATCGGAAAAAGTCAATAAACCCTTCCATCTTAAGCAAACCACGGTAAGTTTCGCGGCTGAAGTCGGACAGTTTACCCACCAGCGCGGCCGCATCGTCCACCGGTTCCCGGATATTTCGTTGGCGTAACGTGATCCCTGTCACGCCAGCCGACAGGAGTTCGAGGTTGTAAGTGGCAGTGATCCGGTTTGCATATTTCTGGGCGATCGTTTCGCCCTGCTCGGTCAGCCGAACATCACCGCGAATCGTCTGATGAGGGAGCGACTCCAGAAAACGATGGGTCGGTCCTGCGCCGCGACTGATTGTTCCGCCTCGACCGTGAAAATATCGGACCTGCACGCCTAAAGCGTCGGCAACACTGCTGATCGACTCCTGGGCGCAATGGAGCGACCATTGACTAGTCAGCATTCCCGAATCTTTGTTGCTGTCGCTGTAGCCGAGCATCACCTGCTGGACAAGCCGGGAGCCGTTCCGTGCCTCTCTCTGTAACGCCAGACTCCTCCGAGTAAATGCGCTAGAGAGGTATTTCTGTACAACCTCAGGTGCAATCTCCAGATCCTCAATCGTCTCGAATAAAGGCACGACATGAAGTTGGCAGGCGGGGCCGTCCGGAGTTTCAATCCAGAGCCCCACCTCGCGGGCGAACAAGTACAGGACCAACAGGTCCGCTACGCCGCGAGTCATGCTGATGATCAGTGACCCAATGCCGCGTATTCCAAACTGATCCCGGTATTCTTTGATCACCCGAAAACATTCCAGTACCGCATCCGCCTCGGGTCCGATCGAAGTTCCCGGGGCTAAAAAAGGTCGACGGGAAAGTAGCTCCGATTCCAGAAAAGGCAGTCTTTGCTCCTGATCCCAATCCGTGAAGGATTGAGCCTCAGAAAGGCCCGCGCGCTCCAGAAGCTGCACGATCGCACGATCATGAAACGCACTATTCTGACGAATGTCCAGGACGGCGCCGTGAAATCCGAAAACATCCACCAGACGGATGACAGGTAATATCTCGGAACGGGTGATTCTCGAAGCCCCGATTTCGTCCAGGGAAGTGGCGAGAAACCGGAGATCTTTTCTTAGCTGAGAAGGGGCCGTATAGCCTTTATTATCAACGGTATTCCCTATCTTTTTCTGGATTAACAGTGAAAACTGCCTCCAAGGCTCTTCCGGACGCGACTGCAAGATCGAATCTGCTGACAACTCATCTGTCATTTTAGCGATATTTTCCTTGAGATCGTCCGACGCTTTTTGCTCATGACGCGTCATCGTTAGCTGTCGCGAAACGGCGCCCACCGCGTTGTGGAGGACCTGGAGAGTTGCCCCGCGCAGTTCCCGGAAGGTCTCCCGCGTAACTTCCGCAGTCACCAGCGGGTGACCGTCTCTGTCGCCGCCAACCCAGGTTCCGAACCTGATTCTAGGCAGGGTCGCAGGCGAAACCAGCGTCTCGGCATGATACCCTGCATCCGTCCAAGCCTGCCTGAGTCGCACGTCGACATCTTTCAAGACACTCGGGAAAACCTCCTGGAGATAATAGATCACGTTCCGCCGTTCTTCGGCTACGCCCGGTTTGGTGCGATGCACTTCGCCGGTACGCCAGAGCCGTTCCAGGGTCACTTTGATTTCGTCCCGGATTGCATTTTGCTCCTGGGGTGTCCACATCTGGTTTTCGCGTCGCACCATCGAGATATAAAGTGCGCGATGCTGTTCGAGGACAGCGAGGCGCTTCGCCTCGGTTGGATGAGCAGTAAGCACGGGTTCAATCCGGATCTTATTGAGTTGCGCTGCAACCAGGGATTCCGAAATCCCGGATTCATGGAGTTTGTGCAGGTGATCCGCCCAAAGTCCCGGTTCGCTGGCTAGACCGGTTTCGGATTCCCGGGAGCGGCGGACCTGTTGAGCGACGTTTTCCTCGACCAGATTCAAGAGCTGGAAGGCGATTGAATAGGCTTGGCAGAGTCGCGGATTAGGGGCGAGATCGATTCTGACCTGATTGATCCAGGGCAGATTTATTGCGAGATGATCTTCGCCGAGTTCCTCGAGAACCTCCCGGAAACAATTCATCAGAAAAGCAAGATCATCGTGAATTTTTTGAAAACCGCGTGCGATATAGTCTTCTTTCATCTGTGGTTCATCCCATGCTCAAGGCTCGGTGAATAAGTATCGAAAAACGAAGCGCCTGGCAAAGGGGGATGACCGAAATTCACAGGTTATTCACCGCCGCGGAAGAGGAAGATCTTGAATGGGATATCTATAACATCATACAATAGATGTAATATAAAATAGAAATGGGTCTTTTAATGAGAGTCGGGTGAGCTTCGCGCCCCAACCCACCAGTTGGGCTTTTTGCTGAGCGCGGGCTACTTCAAAGCAGCAAAAAAGCTTCTTCCCGCCGAACTCCTTCCACCGGCGGGACCTCGAGTATTTGGCACGGCAGCTTGAGCTTGAGAACCCCAGGTTCGACTTTAGCGACTATAACCCTCGCACCCGCCAACTCCACGAGATCACAATCCGAACGTTCTACGGTTTCCGGGTCTTTGACCCAGAGGCGCGCTGGCTGCTGCTCAAAGAGATCGCCGGCATCGTGCGCTCACAGCTCAAACCCAAGCTCATGCTCTGGCTCTGTGTCGATGCGCTGATTCGCGAGAAGATCGAAGTGCCGAGCTACACACGGTTGACGAAGCTCGTCCTCGGCGCGATCAATCGGCGGAAACAGGAGCTTGCCACGATCATCGAGCAAACCCTCGATCAGGATGTCCAGAAGAATCAAGTCGCCACTTTGAAGGAGACGCTAGTGAGCGAATTAAGCGAGGATGATTATTACCGGATTCTGGAGTCGAAATCGGTCTGGATTCAGAATCGTGTCGGCCCCATCCTCAAGGCGGTGACCTTCCAGGGTGATCCCGGCACCCGTAAATTGCTGGACGCCATCGAGCATTTCAAAGAAAAGGAAGGCGCCATCGACAAAACGGCTCCCGTCACTTTTCTGGATCCCACAGAAGTGGCGGCAGTCAATAAGGACAGCAGATTCCGCGTCTCGCTGTACAAGGCGTTGCTGTTCCTGCACGTTCAGAGTGCGATCAAATCAGGCGGCCTGAACCTGGAGCATTCTTACAAATACCGACCGCTCGACGACTACCTCATTGACCGCGCGCGTTGGCAGCGCGACAAACAGCAACTCATCGAGCGAGCCGGGCTCGACGCCTTCGTCGATCCGCGCAAGGTGCTCGACGAACTCGACGAGGCGCTGCATCGCCAGTATCTGATCACCAACGGGAATATTACTGAGGGGAAGAATTCTCACGTCAAATTCGGCAAGAACGGAGGTTTCACCGTCGCCACCCCCAAACAGGAGGAGAGCGACACGGAGCCTTTACAGCATTTCTTCCCCAAACGGAGCTATGTGCCGCTCTTGGAGATACTCTCTACCGTCAACCGCTACACTCACTATGTGGACGAGTTGCAGCACTGGCAGCAGCGTTATCACCGCCGCCGGCCCTCAGAACCCACGATCTTTGCTGGGGTGATCGGGATTGGCTGCATGATCGGCCTCCGCAAGATGATGCGGATCTCCCATCCCATCAACGAAGCGGAATTGGAGCATACGGTTAACTGGCACTTTTCCGTGGACGGCCTCCAGGCGGCCAGCGACCGCGTCTTGCAACTCACTGGCCGCTTGGGAATTGCCCAACCTCTCGCGCCGCTCCCTCGATCGTTTGCATACCTCGAGCGACGGCAAGAAATTCGAGGTACGCGCCGATTCCCTAAACGCCAACTACTCGTACAAACACTTCGGCAAGGGCCAAGGCGTCAGCGTCTACACCTTCCGGGACGAGCGCGACCTGCTGTGGTACTCCACCGTCTTTAGCTCGGCGAATCGGGAGAGCGCTTACGTCATCGACGGGCTGACGCACAACGAGGTCGTCAAGAGCGATATTCATTCGACCGATGCCTTCGGCTTTAGTGAATTGGTCTTTGGCGTGAGCCATCTATTGGGCTTTTCCTACCGCGCCTCGCTTCAAAAACCTCAAGCGCCAGCGGCTCTATATCTTCAAGAGCCGCCGGGGTTTAGACCGTTCTGCTTGGAAGATCAAGCCCACGGGTTATATCGATGACGAGCTTGCCATCCAGCATTGGGATGATATTCTGCGCTTGATCGCGACCATCAAACTGAAGGAAGTGACGGCTTCAGAACTCTTTCGCCGCCTCAACTCCTACTCGAAGCAACATTCGCTATATCACGCGCTTAAGGCCTTTGGGCAAATCACGAAGTCTCTATTTATTCTCCGCCTGATCGACGATCCGGCGCTGAAACAGGCGATCGAAAAGCAGTTGGATCGCATTGAGCACGTGCACCGCTTCACGCGAGCCGTCTCCGTGGGCAATCCGCGCGAGTTTCTGCAGGCGGAGAAAGAAGAACAAGAAATGGCTGAAGCGTGCAAGCGGCTCATCAAGAACTGCATCATCTGCTGGAACTATCTCTATCTGTCGCAGAAGCTGGAAGACACCGAGGACACCGCCAGTCGAGAAGCTTTCCTGGAGGCAGTGGCCAATGGCTCGGCGGTCTCCTGGCAGCACATCAACCTGCTCGGCGAGTATGATTTCTCAGACGAAAAGCTGCAGGATACGGTCGGAATCAAACCCCCAAAATTGGCGGACCAAAGGGACACATTTTTGGGAGTTGCAAAAAGGGCAAAACTCCAAGGCCAGAACGGCCTTAGATAAAATCCTATTTTCGCATTTGGTACCTTTGTTGGAATTTAACCGGCTTGGGATCTGCTCTCCAAATAGCGATGATTTTGCATTTAAACATGCAACCAAGTGAGGGGGTCAAATGGTCTGCAATTCAAGTGTAAAAGTCTACGATTTACCTGTAATCGACACTCAGCGCCGTGTGAAGGAAAAGAGAAAACGTAAGCCGCGAGAGAGCGGCAAGTAGAGATTTGAGAGTTGCTCCTGAGGAAATTTAGGGCGAATTCTATGCCCTGACGATAGTGTGCTCCCACGCCTGTGGAGGCAGCCAGCGTTAGATCTCGGCGTAACTCGCAGCAGCCTCCGACTCCAGCTCAGCGATCCGCTGGCTGGCCTTTTCAGCAATTTCAGGCGGCGTACCGGAGAACTTCAGTACTCTATTGTAGTCCCCTCTCGCATTCTCCAAATCGTTTTTCAGCCGATAAATGTCCGCGCGGTTGAACAGCGCCGTTGCCACGTGATCCGCCGGGGCATTGGGCAATTCGATGACCTCGATGTAATCGGCGATCGCCTTGTAATGATCATCCTTCCGTGCGTAACGGTCTCCGCGCTTGACCAGCGCCCTGGCCTTTTGATCCGCCGTGGCATCGTCCGATTCGATGACTTCGGTGTAATCGGCGATGGCCTTCTTATCATCGCCCTCCCGTTCATACAGGTTTCCGCGGCTGACCAGCGCCCTGGCCTTTAGGTCCGCCGGGGCATTGGGCAATCCGATGACCTCGGTGTAGTCGGCGATGGCCTTCTTATCATCGCCCTCCCGTTCATACAGGTTTCCGCGCTTGACCAGCGCCCTAGCCTTTACATCCGGCGGGGCATCGCCCGATTCGATGACCTTCGTGTAATCGGCGATGGCCTTGTCATGATGACCCTTCTGTTCATACCGCTTTCCGCGGTTGATCAGCGCCATTGCCTTTATATCCGGCGGGGCATCGCCCGATTCGATGACCTTGTTGTAATCGGCGATGGCCTTGTCATGGTCACCCTTCCGTCCGTAGCGGTTTCCGCGCTTGACCAGCGCCTTGGCCTTTAGATCCGGAGCATTGGGCAATTCGATGACCTTGGTGTAATCGTCGATCGAATTGTCGTTGTCACCCTTCGCTCTATAACACGCTGCCCGTCGGAGATAAGCCTGCCCCTTCTGCTTCACCGACAAGTTGGGATGATCCTTGAGAATCCTATCGTAAGCACTCCAGGCAGCATCCCAGTCATTGTTCGAGAACTTCAGGTCGGCTTGCCGTAGCAATTCCTCCACGGCGCGCCCAATACCTGGGGATTCGGTGAACCGCTGTTCCACGTCTTTGAGAATTTTGAGGACCTTCATGCGCAACTGATCGGCGTCATCAGGGACGTCCTGGGGGGTGTCGCTCGAGCGCTCGCCAGCGTCTAGACCAGAAGCCGAAGCAATCGAAGTTCCCGCCGGAATATCGGACAAGGTCACTGCTCGCAGTTGTTCGAGCAGGGGACGAACCGGATTGTACAACAACTCCGTATTTGGCGCCCCGGGACACAGGCGGGCATGTAAGTCGGCCATGAATTTTCCACCGTCCTTGATGCTCACCCAGTAAGCATTGGCATGGGAGCGAAGAAACTCCCGTACCTGCTCCGAGAGGCTAATTTCACTGCGCGAGAGCCAATAGAGATTGTTGGCGAAGCTGCTGGTTTGGTTTAGGGCCTGCAATAGACAGTCATCCCAGCCGCTGTAACCGAGAACGATTACACCGTGTGTCCCAAGATAGGCCGTAAGATCTCGGGCATTGCGGTCCTTAAGATGAAGGATTTCTTGGTCGGTATTGGCAAGGAATGGTCGATGAACGCTCCCGTGAGCATAGAAGAGATGAACTGCGGCATGGTCGTCGGTCTGAAGCGCATCGGCGGAGAGCAGCTCCGGACGGTCAGTCATATAGTAAAGCAGCTGGAAAAGTTGAAGCGATGTCTGGAGAAGCGTGTCAAAATTGGTCGTGAATAACGTGCGTGCGAACGGACGGCGGCCCACGTAGAGCTCCTCTTTGTTTAAACCCAGCGCACCGGGGCGACGTTGCAGCGAGAGCAACGACGCAAGATAGAATTGGGTCGCATTCAACTGTGTCTGGCCATCTTGTGGCAGCGTTATCTTGCGAAGAAAACGCCGGGCCTCCTGAGGAGAATTCAAGCCGCCGGTGCGTCCCTGGTCAAAGAGGGCCTTGTAGGCATCGGCTATGGAACTTGGTGCGGGCAGGTTGTCATCTCCCAGATCAATCACGGGACGGTCATCGCCGCTGCTGCGCGGATGATTCAGATCGAGAAATTTCCTCCAGAATTCACGGATGAACTCCTTCTTTCCGTCGTTCGACGAAGGTACCGGATCAGTGCCGGGCTCGCCACAGCGTCTCCCGATCCAAAATGGAATGCAGCGCTCGTGTGTACCTCCCGCTTTGTCGGGGAGGCCCAGCATCTCCTTTGCAGTGGGTACGGCTCCAAAGCTGCCACCGGCACCGAGGATAAACGTGTAGGCCGGTGGCTCCTTTTCTTCTCCACGCCGCAAGACTTGCTCGATTTGCGTCAGCATCGTCTCCTGCTTCATCTCCTTTTTGGCTAGGACCGCATTCATACGGCAACCTCAAGGGAAGCATACAACTCACGCTTTAGTGACTCTCCCACCTCGATCACCAATTTACCTGACGATCCTCTAGCCATACAAGTCGCTAATGTGATGTGATGTAAATGACATTAGTTTTGCAAAAAATGTGGACCAGCTCGCAGACGGACAGTCGTATCCAACGGGGCGGCGATTTGTTGCTTAGTAGCTAATTTATAATGTAGGCGAGAAAGTAAATTACACGTTCGGGTAATATCTGTCGTCATCCTCGCATAATCTTCGGCAGCGGCTCCTTGTGGCCAATCTGATCGATCGGTGTTGGATAGCCGGCTGTCACGCCGCACGAAATTAGGAGACTATGGAAGATAAAGCTTGGTAGTTGTACTTAATTGGGAGACTCGGCACTACGAATTGTACTCAATTCGGAGACTCCGCAACGGTATGGGAATGGTCTTCCACAAAAGTGTTCGCCAGCGCTGTACCGAGGTATAACCGAAAGCTGTGGATGAGAAGATGAGAAAAGGCGCATCCTCTCAGTAATCAAAAAAGAAACCCGGCGGCTTCACCCGAGGACGCCAAAAGAAAGGATGCGTTCGTCACCTTTATGTCCAGTTGTGGCAAGGTCATATTGAACGGAACGTGCCAATAACGTCTTGGAGCGATCGGGCCGCCCCCCGAGGGGTTGCTCCGGCATGGGAACCCAACCCTGCTTTAGGATCTCAACTTTAACACGGTGGCCGGACCCGGGCGTTTGGTACCGGAATCCTAAACTCGCCCGTTTGCGTCGTCGTATCGCTTCCAACGCCCACTACTTTCACGGTGGCCCCACTTATGGGTGTCCCGTCTCGGTCGACAACGATCCCTGTAAGGTCAACGGCCTGCAGAGGCCAGGCGATTAGGACTAGACTCACAAGTAATGGAGAAAACCAACGCATCACACGGCTTCCGCTTTATCCGCTGCAGATCACTGTAAAATGAAAAAGATCACAACGCAAAGTGCTGACCACCTCGACTGTCAGTCCATCCCATAGGGGATGCATTCGTAGTACCCTTTCGGGTAATTTGCTGTCTGCGGCTTTTGCATTATCAATAGCCAGGCCAAAAAGCGATTTGTTGCTGGAAGCGATCGTGATGGATTTCATGGACGTGAGCCACCTCGTGATCAAGGACTTTCCAGAGGCCTGCTATCTGATTTAAACCCCAATTCCAGCAAACCTCAGGAGGTATCAATGAGCGAACATGCCAAGACACTTGAACCAAAAATCCGTGCACTTCAGGAAGGACTGAAGAAGATAACGGCGGAAAACAATACTGAACAACTACTTCTCATCATCCATAGGCCAGGTTTTACAACGCCACAGGAAGCAGAGTTTGTCCATGCCATGCTAGACTCCCTGGCTCACCAGATCGAGGGCGTCGGCCGTGCGCACCGAGCGCTTGTCGCAGCCGCTGACAAGATCGGTCGTGAGTAGGCGCAGGTTACTCCCAGATGGGTGGCTACGCGTTCGGATTTGAAAGACAAGCGGCTTTAGGGCTATCAAACTTTGTCGGCGAGAGCGTTTTGTAATCAGGTATGAACACTAACTCATAAACCTATCGAAACAGAAAGGCTGCATTATCCTGCCTCCATGAGCACTTCATAGTCGGGGACCGATTCCTCATTTCCGCCGAATGGAATAAGCGCCGCGCCGAAGCCAGGGCGGACTTTGCCCGGATGAATCCCACCGTGAAAAAAGAAGGGATCAGTGATGCCCGGCGAGCGGGCTACCCAAAAAGGCTCACCGCTGGCCTCATTTCCATTTGGCTGGGCCCCCAGCGGAATAGCGCCGCCTGTCGCAAACACAAAATGATAATCCATACAATTCTCCTCGTTTTCTACTTTTACTTGTTTGTTTTTATCTTGATCGGCTCTCGCTTTCGTTTTTGCGACGCCGGTCTTCAAACCCTGTACGACGGGATTGCGCTCTCCGAAGTTTCATGAGTGGATCCCGGAGCTTGTTGCCGCTGCCAGCCCAGAAGTCACCGAAACCTACATCGACTTCTTCACCTCCACGATCCGTAACCGGAACACTCGGGCTGCTTACGCTCGGGCATGCTGGCAGTTTTTTGATTGGTGCGCCGCTCACGGCCTAGAACTCACGACCGTGCGATCGTTCCATGTGGCTGCCTGGATTGAGGATTTTCCGGGGTCCAAACCGACCGTTAAGCAAAAGCTCGCTGCGGTTCGGATGCTGTGCGATTTCCTAGTCGTTCGGCAAATCACACCATCGAATCCGGGTCAGAGTTTATTGAAACGCTCATTTTAAGCGTCGCGTTTGAATCTCCTACCGAGAAACTTGTCTTAGCAGGATCGGTGTCTTGCCCGGCACTTGCATCCACGTCCCAGGACGCCCGTGTTTATGTTCGACGGCACTCACGAGAATTGAACCACCTGCGCTCAGATGAACTGAGCCAATGAGTCGGGTCATCGGGCGTCGCCTCTTATTTTGGAGTGTGCCGCACCACAGGATTTGGTGCTAACGGTGTAGGTTCAGTGGCGATTCCACAGCGCGCTGGGATAGCAGTCGTCTGGGCGACCATTCGTCCGCAAGTTCTCTACGCAAGCCTCGCCATGCCAAACTGGCATCGTCTTGTGAACCGCCTAAAAATTTCGAGAAAACCTGAAAGTCTGAAAGCTCAATCCCGTTGTAAGATAAGGATAAAAATCCACTTCAACATCAACAACAAACAACAACAACAGAGAGAAAGAACACTATGAAAAGTCCATATATGAATCAAAAGTCATTTAATCTTAGAACTACCACTCTAACGGTAAGAAATTCGATGAGTCCCGCGACTGCGGGACGCGGTTTTCTCCTCCTCGCACTCGCCCTCGCCTGCTTTGCGCTTTCGCCGACCCCGAATGCTTTCGGGGTTAGTCCACCGCCGGACGGAGGCTATCCCAACAACAACACGGCCGAGGGTTTTGATGCGCTCCTCAGCCTGACAAGTGGCAGCGACAACACGGCCATCGGTATTGATGCGCTCGAAAGGAATACAACCGGCAGCTTCAACACGGCCACCGGTGCTGGTGCGCTGTTAGAGAACACAATCGGCCTCGACAACACGGCCATTGGAGTTGACGCGCTCTTTAGCAACACAATCGGCGCCAACAATACGGCCAACGGTTCTGATGCGCTGTTAAACAACACCACCGGCTTCGACAACACGGCCGCCGGGGCTAATGCGCTCGAAAGGAATACAACCGGCGCCAACAACACGGCCAACGGTTTTCAAGCGCTCAATAGTAACACAACCGGCAACTTCAACACGGCCAATGGAGTTGAAGCGCTCTTTAGCAACACAACCGGCTTCGACAACACGGCCAATGGAGTTGAAGCGCTCAATAACAACACAACCGGCGGCAACAACACGGCCAATGGAGTTCAAGCGCTTAATAACAACACAACCGGCGGCAACAACATCGCATTGGGCCATTTAGCCGGTCAGAACCTAACCACTGGTAGTAACAACATTGATATTGGCAACGTTGGTGTCGCGACCGAGGCCAACACCATCCGGATCGGCACAGAAGGAACTCAGGCGGCCACCTTTATGGCCGGCATTAGTGGAGCAACGGTTCCAAAGGGCGTAGCGGTTATCATAGATAGCAGTGGTCACCTTGGCACAACAAAGTCTTCGGCGCGTTTTAAGGAAGAGATCAAGCCGATGGAGAAGGCGAGCGAAGCGATACTCGCGCTCAAACCGGTCACCTTCCGCTACAAGCACGAGCTTGACCCAGATGGCATCCCGCAATTCGGCCTCATTGCCGAGCAAGTCGAGAAGATAAACCCCGATCTAGTGGCGCATGATGAGAAGGGGCAAGTTTACACTGTGCGCTACGACGCGGTGAACGCGATGTTGCTAAACGAGTTCCTCAAAGAGCACCGCAAGGTGCAAGAGCAAGATGCCACCATCGCTCAACTAAAGTCTGCTGCTTTGAAGCAGGAAGCAGTCAACGCAGAGCAACGGAAGGGAATGGAAGCCCTCGCTGCAAGCCTGAAAGAGCAGGCATCGCAAATCCAGAAGGTGAGCGCACAATTTGAACTGAGCAAACTTGCGCCGCAAATGGTCGTCAATAACGACTAAAGCCTAACAAGCAGGAGCATTTCACAATGAGCCGTCACGCTTTTACCGTTGGCGGCTTTTTGTTTTGCTTCGTCGTTTGTCGACCTTCGTGATGTCGAGTTGGATAAGTGAAGCGAATTCCTCGCGCGTTGCCCGTGACATCTGATAAATCTTTATACCTCCTCGCATCCGCGATCTCCTTCAACAGGTGAATCTCGAGCCTCGGCTCGGCGACGATTACGCATCAATTGCTCGCGATAACGGACCATTGAGCGCTGTTGTTCCTAGAAAGGACTTGGTACCGCGATGATGCTCATCGCATCACGGTTTCCTCGCAGATAACTTTCCAACTTGAAAAGCTGGAGCGCGCGTTAAAGTGCAAAGAGGTGTGGGTTGAAGGGTCCTACGACTTCCGGAACCCGAGCGAGGATCTCCCGAGCGACTGGAGCGATGAGCAACGCCGCACGCTGCACTATCAGGCTTTAGGAAAGCCTCTGGATGCTCAGGCGTTTGTGCGGTTGCTTCGAACGCGAATGGGAGCCGCCCTCACCAACTTTAACCGTGTTCTGCCCGAACTGAACCATCTGCGAATCTTTCGTCCCCGTCAGAACGATGATCGCGGTCTATGGGCGCTCGCGAAACTGGAGCCGCAGGTCGAGCCGCAAGGCCTTGGCCTGATAAAAGAGAAGATTGGCAGTCGTTATGGGATGCTCGATCTGCTCGACGTTTTTGTTGAGGCCGACCGGTTCGTCGACTTCACGCGATTTTTCACGCATTCGGGCACACGGGAGGTCCGCTCCCGCGAGGCGCTAGGTCCATTACCGATCCTGGATCTGTTTGGCGAGGCGGCCAACATGGGCATCAAGCAAGTTGCGAACGCCAATGACTGTTACCGCTATGATGAGCTGCTCTATGTTCGAAAGACCTACTTCTCACCAGAAGCGCTGCGGAACGCGAACGGGGCGGTTGTAAATAAGTTGTTAGCATTGCGCAATCCGCGCTTGTGGGGCGAGGGTGCGAGTAGTTGCGCTTCCGACGGCTCACGGTTCGAGAGCTGGAAACAGAATCCGATGACCGAATGGCGCTCGCGCTATAAAGGGTATGGCGTGATGATTTACTAATCGCGAGCTCGCGATTAGTAAATTAATCGTCAGTTCGCCGTAATGGGGAGCATCCGGAGCGAACCCGCACAATGCCGAAGGTTCCTCCACTGTTTCCTCCTCATAACTTCCTCTTGCTGTGCGTTGCTGAAGATTCCGGCAGCCACCCGGCGATTACCGTATAAAAGGGCTTTGGGTCGCATTTCGCCGTCGCCGGTTGTGCAAAGCAACCCTTTCACCTGCGCGCTTTTCGTACGTTCCCAGCGGATCATTTCTCCCGCCTGCCGCCCCTAAAAGCGTTCAACGTTGTAGGCGTATGTTATCCAAACAAGACCTATCGAATTTGTCCGACGAACCGCACTTGTGGCGGTTTGCAACTCAGCTGAGCGAGCAAGGCTACTCTCACAAAACCACCGTGCGGTACATCGCGGTGGCGAAGCGCTTCCTGGCTTATCTCCATCAACGCAACGTAGCGGTCGAGGTAGCCAAACCGGCCGACGTCGAATCGTATTTGCAAAAGGAACTGCGGCGTTTTCGTCGGGTTCGCCAATGTCTACCTACCGCACTCGACGCTTGGCACCACAAACGCTGGGCGCCCATTCGCCTCCTGTCGCGCACGGTCCAGAGGCAATGGCCACCCGTGGTTCCGCCAACCACGCCGCTAGAGATTTTCCACCAGCAGCTCCTCGACGACTGCGCCCGTTGGCTGGCAGACTGCCGCGGCTTGGCTCCTCGGACGATCGCCGCGCGCCTGGCTCATGGGCGACAGTTGCTCGATTGGTTGGGAGAACGCGGAAGTCAGGAACGGCTTGTTGATCTCAACGTGGCCGACCTGGATGCCTACCTGCAATTTCGGGCGCTGTCGGTTCGTCGCTCCACGCGAGCCGAGCTAACCCTGTGCTTGCGCAGCTTTGTCTCTTACCTCCACCGGCGGGGACTTCTGGCCCGCGATTTAAGCCAGACGATCACCGGCCCCACGATGTACGCTTTTGAGGGTATTCCTTCCGCACTGACCCGCGAGCAGATTTCCACCCTCGTGGAGTTCGCCCGACAGGACCGTACGCCGAGTGGGCTGCGGACCTTTGCCATTGTGATGTTGCTCTCTGAGTACGGACTACGGGCCGGCGAAGTAGTTAGTCTTGGACTCAAAGACGTTGACTGGCGGCGGGAGTGCCTGCGGATACGACACTCCAAGACAGGCACAGAGACGACCCAACCCCTGTTGCCTTCGGTAGGAGATGCTCTGCTGAACTACTTGCAAGAGGCCCGTCCACAGACTACCGCCCGAGCGGTATTCGTTCGCATGCCGGCGCCTCACGTGCCACTGGGCACGGTCTCCAGCCTCTACACGTTGATTCGACGATTGCTGGAGAAGGCCGGCATCACCCTGGAAGGCAAGCGAGGGCCACACACTTTTCGTCATGCCCGTGCGGTAAGCCTGCTACGCGCCTCTGTGCCAGTGAAGACGATCGGCGACGTCCTGGGCCACAGGTCTGCGGCTTCGACCAGACCCTATCTTAAGCTGGCCACAGAAGACCTACGAGCCGTTGGCCTGGAAGTTCCTCAGGGGGTGAAGCCATGAAAGTTTGGCCTGATGCTGACGGAACTCTCGTGCGCCGTTACCTACGGACACTCGGATTGAGAAACAACAATTCTCAGCGCTGCGTGCTGAATAACTTCCAACGATTCGTGGCCGGACGGATAGACGACAAGCCTTTGAGAGTGTCGACGGTTGAGTTCTGGGTGCGAGAGCGAGCCAGTGAGTGGTCGCTTCGTACCCTGGTGGCGGGTGCACAGAGTGTTAATCGCTTTCTAAACTGGCTAGTCGCCGACAATGTGTTGGCCGGCAATCCGTGGTTCGATCTGTGCCAGCAATATGGGCAGCGCACTGCGCCAGTCGTCCGGGCGATTCTCAGGCCTGACACAGCACAGGCTTTGGAAGCGCTGCGCCCGCTGCCGCGCTTTGGAAGCCATCTTGGCCAAGCGATGTTGCAGCACCTGAAACGAATGCGCTCGCTCGGTTTCCGTTATGAACGCGAAGCGAGTCGGTTGCTGGCGTTCGACCGATATCTGCAGCAACGTACTGGGGCTTCTGCACAACCCTTGTCGCGGTTGATACGCGAGTATGCAGATTTGGCCTCCACGCCGGAAGCACGCTTGGAAAGACTGCAAAGCGGACGAACGCTCGCGCAAGGCCTGCAGCGCCTCGATCCGGCCATCACCCCGCCAATACTGGACAAGATGGTCATTCGAGAGGCATTACGACACCGTCGCCGCCCTTACATCTACACCGAAGAGCAGGTGCGGTGTCTCTTGGCAGCGGCTCTCGACATGCCTTCACCCCGGGCACCGTTACGCCCCCTAACACTGTACACGATTTTGATACTGGGCAACTGCGCCGGTCTCCGTGTGGGCGAGTTTACGCGTTTGGCGCTGGCCGATTTCAGGCCTGACGATGGAACTATCGAGATTCGAAATACAAAGTTTTTCAAGTCACGTCGCTTACCGCTGACTGCTAGTGTCGTTGCCGACTTAGAGCGGTACGTCGCCGCCCGCCAGCAAGCAGGCGCCTCCCAGGAACCAGCAGCGGCGTTGTTCTGGAACGAGCAAGGAGGCCGTGGCTACACCGTGGTTACAGCGCAGCACTTGTTAACGGAGGTCATACGTCGCGCGGGGCTCAAACCCGGTACCGGGCGCGTTGGTCCAAGGGTGCACGACTTGCGTCACGCCTTCGTTGTTGGTCGCATGCTTAGCTGGTACCGTGAAGGTGTCGACGCGCAGTCTCGTCTTCCTTACCTGGCGACGTACTTAGGCCACAAAGATATCTGTTCCACTTTGGTCTATCTGACCATCACCCAGGAACTTCTGCAGCAGGCCAGCGAGCGTTTTCGTGTAGTGGGTGCTAGGGTACTGAAGGCAACAGAGGGAGGTGTGTCGTGCGCATGACAGGCAACTTTCCGCGGCTCCTCCATGCCTTCTTCCATGAGTGGCTGGCTGGACAACGTAACAATTCCCGCCACACGGTGCGCTCCTACCGCGACACCTGGAGGCTATTTCTCCGTTTCACGGCCGCGCAACAGCAGCGGCCGGTGGCAGCACTGCGCTTAGCCGACCTTACCGCCGGCGAGGTACTAGCCTTTCTGGATCACAGCGAGAAGGAACGCAGCGTGTCCATTGGCACGCGCAACTGCCGTCTGGCGGCGTTACGGAGCTTCTTCTGCTTCGTCGCGGACCGGGAATCGTTGGCTGCTGGGCAATGCGCGGAGGTATTACGGATTCCCATCAAGAGGGGACCTCGCCGGCTCATATGCTATCTGGAATCTGCAGAAGTAACGGCCATTCTGGCGGAACCAGATCGCAAGACTCTCGACGGCCAACGCGATCACGCACTGCTAGCGTTACTTTACAATACGGGTGCCCGAATCCAGGAGGCTCTGGATTTGTGCCCGCAGGCGGTTCGGCTGGAATCTCCATGCCAGGTGCGGCTGTTGGGAAAAGGCCGGAAAGAGCGCATTTGTCCTCTCTGGCCCGAGACTGCGGAGCTGTTGGCAGCGCTTCTGCAACGCCAGCCGCGGGCTCCGGACGCGCCGATGTTTGTGAATCGCTATGGGCAGCCTCTGGGGGCTTCTGGTTTCCGATTTCAGTTACGACGGTACGTTCAAGCAGCCGCAAAAAAGGTGCCCACGCTCGCCGAGAAGAGGGTATCACCGCACACCTTCAGGCATTCGGCTGGCGTTCATTTGGTGGCAGCTGGGGTGGACATTACGGTCATCCGCAGCTGGATGGGTCACGCGCATCTTGACACCACGAACCTGTACGCGGAGGCAAACATCGAAACCAAGCGCGAGGCGCTGAATCGACTGGATGCGGAAGTCAGACCAGGGAAGCCTCCCCGCTGGAAACAGAGCGAAGATATTCTGGGGTGGTTGGACTCCCTCTAATGGCGCTGAAATAATGTGAAGGAGACGCCGCCTCGTCTCCCACACTACCGGAGCCAAAGCCAACTCTCCTTCACATTACGGCGAACTGACGATTAGTCTACTGGCACGTAGAGACCAACGCCGTCTCCATCTATTCGCAGACGAAGCGCTTCTCCAGCTCCGAGATCGCGGCAATGATTGAGGGTCTTGTCCGGCACGATACGGAAATGCGTGTCGAGAAAAACTTTGTCGATTCGCACGGCCAGTCGGAAGTGGCGTTCGCGTTTTGTCATCTGCTGGGCAGCGTGCGGCTCATGCCACGGCTGAAGCGCATCAAGTACGAGCGCCTGTATCTGCCCGACAAAGGGTTCGCCGCAGATTATCCAAACTTGGCGGGGACCTTTGCGCGCCCGATTAGATGGGAGCTGATCGAGCAGCAATATGATGATTCAACGGGAGGTCCACGAGGGACTCAACGTCGTCGAGAACTGGAACGCGACCAATGACTTCATCTGCTATGGTCGTCAGGGCGAACTGGCCACGAATAGCCGAGAACAGCAGGAAGTGGTCACCCTGTCGCCGCAGCTCCTCCAGAACTGCCTCATGTTGATCAATACGCTCCTCGTTGAACGCACGATTGAGCGCGAAGGGCTGTGGGAGAGGCTTACGAGCGAAGATCTTCGGACGATGACGCCGCTGTTCCACGGGCACATCAATGCAGCCGCTGGGATCAATTTGATCACTTCCGGTTTGGATTTCTCCTCGCCGTCTGTAGTTTGGTTGTCGATATTGTTTAGCAAATAGCCGACAGTATTGCGCAAAACGCTTTGCTGTCGGCTCATGTCATCTCGCTACAAATAGTGGGCAAAAATGGGTTACATTATACCAACCGGCCTTTTTTTGGCGTTAGCAAAGAGGTAGCCGAAACCCATTGTCGCCTAGCGCTCTTACTTTTTGGCTGCGGTATTCTGCGTAGGTTGCTTCCGCGCGTTTCGCTAGTGAACGCGCCTTTTGCTCATTTGCAATTCTGATGGCTTCGCAGAACGAAGCCTGAATTTCGGTCTCCTCAGCGCCCAGAGCCGTAAGAAACACACCACGGAGACGATGCAGTTCGGCACGCCAAAAGCCCTCTTCAGTTTTTTCCGCCACCGCCTCTGCCTCCCGAATGGCCTCAAACGCCTCGGACGTGCGATTCGCGAGATACAAAGCTTCAGCCTTGAGTGCTAACCAAAAAGACACGACAAAGGCTAAGCCGGTTGCCCGCCAGCCATTTATTCCCTCTTCGATCCGCAATACACCTGCAGCAGGGTGACCCGAAACGCTGCGCACCCAACCGTGAAGAATTTCTCCTGCGGCCAGCCAAGATGCAAAATGGTGACGCGTGGACAGCTCAATCAAATCTGATGCGCAGCGTTCCACTCCGACAGGATCGTTTTCAAAGTGCTTGAGGTTTCCGGCCAGCATCAGTGCCATCGCTAATGCGTGCGTGTCATTCAGCGTTTTAGCCAATGACAACGCTTCCGTCATCATCGCTTGACAAGTCGCAATCTCTCCGAGCATCCGCTCGCAAATAGCTCCAAAGGACAAGCAAAGAATCGCAGGTGCATGAACCTCTTCTACCAAAGACGATACCCCGCCCGCCCGCCAAATCTGAACGCCGCGCCGCGCGTGTTGTAGCCCTAACTCGAAATCCCCCTTAAGCAAGAGCGTTGTCGCCAAAGCGCGGTGAGCCCCAACCATGAGCGCAGGATTGTGCAGTCCGTCCGCCAGAGAATAAACCCGTTTGGCAATCTCCATCGTTGCACTCAGCTTGTCGGTCGCGAGAGAATATCGCCACTGACTCAACAGGGCCGCGTAAAGAAGCAACGGACGATCAAGCGAATGGCACAAGGACTCTGCCCGGTCGTAACAACTACGCACCTCAGGGGCGGCGTATCCTCGCGTTGCCGTCAAATATAAGCCCGCTTGCGTAAGAATAAAAAGCTGATCTTCTGCAATGAGGCGCTGTCCTTCGACCCCCGTTTGTGCAAATGTCCCCCAACGCCCCTGTTCGAAAAAGGCGGCCAAAGCTGAGAGCAGCGCCCCTCTCACTCCAAGGACGTTAGCAGCAAAGGAAGCGTTGCCCCGCTGGATGCGCGGAAGATAGACTTCGTGCAGTGTGTCGCGCAACAAGCCGGCCTGGCAACCGTAGATGACCGCTAAAAACAGCGGCTGCATCTCCGTGGTGTTCTCCGGCAGCGGCGCTGCCAGCGCTCGATAGTGATCGTAAAGGCGTCGATTGCACTCTCTCCAAGCCTCCGAGAATCGATTCCGCAACTGGTCCCCGAAGTATTCGCGAACGAGCGGGTGCGTGTCCAGTTGCCCCGGTTGGTGCGGATCCTCCGGCGCGAGGAGCCTTGCCCTTCGCAGTCGAGCCAGGATCGTTCGCCACTCGCTCGGATTCAAACCTGTCAAGGATTCTGTAAGACCGCGAATGGTGGGTGGTTTCAGCAGGGTGTCAATCGCCTTTTCGTCCGCTGGCCGATCGAACAGGCCTAAGAGGAGCAGCAGCGGCAGTTCAGGACCCTCGCCAAACCAGCTCTGGTAAGAATCCATCACTTTGCGAGCATGGGTGGCGCACATCGTGAGCCAGACGGTTGGCAACTTCTTCGCGATGGCGAATCTCGCCGTTGTAGGCATCACTCAGGTAGCTACCCAGTAGTGTGAGCGCCAGACAATGGCCCCGGAACTCCTCGCTGGCACCTCGCAGCTCGGCTTCCGACCCTTTGACGCCGAGCGCTCGGAGCAGCTTCGCTCCGGCATCGCTTGAGAGTTGTTCCAGGGCACAACGGAGGGCTGAGCTGCCCTCGTGATCTGAAATATCAGCAACGGAAAGTCGCGTGGTGATCACGCATAGCCCCACGTTGAACGCAGCCAGTTCGCGCAGGAGCGCCTGGAGGGAAGGCTCCCGTAGTCGCCCTTCCTGGGGACCCGGGGGATTTTGGAGCGGCTCCAGACCGTCGAGGACCAATAATGTTCGACGATGTGCGACGAGCTTCGCCAATCTTTCGCCCTTTTCCCACGCCGTACCGATCTGCGGATCTGGATCGCCAAACCAAGCGAGAGCAGCGTCCAGAAATTCATCCGCCGACGAAGTGCCCCCGCTCGTGCCCTGCCTGTAGAAGGACCAGCCAAAGACCAGGTCAGCCGAACGGTATTGGTCGGCCGCCAGGCGCCGCAGCCAGTGGTTAACCAGCGTGGACTTGCCAACCCCGGCCCAGGCCACGACGCTGACCACATTGACCTGCGAATCGGCCCAGGCCGCGTCCAGGAACGCCAAGTCCTCCTCGCGTCCAAAGATCTCTTTGCCCGTCACCGGCAACCGGCCCACCGAGATTCGCTCCGGCCCCCGTTGGGCCAGCGACTTTCGAGTTACGCCAAACGAATCGGGAGGGGGAATTTTCTGCAAGCTCTGATACTCATGGAGGCTGCCGTCCGGGCGGGTAAGAATTTCGTAGTGCCCAAATCTTCTCGAGCTAGCCTCTGGGGCGCCAATCGCGGACTCAGCAAGATTTTCCTCATCCATTGGCCGGTCACTGCCGTTGCCCGGGTCGAGCGCAATCCTTAAAAGACAAACCGGACACGAAGCAGCGGGATTACCAGCCGGCAGCTTCCTGCCGCAAATCGAACACGTACGACTGGCCGGCGGAGGTGCCGATTCCGATGTTTCTGCATCAGCCCGCTCTTCGGTGGGGTTCATTGCGCCAAATAACTCTCTGCTGCGACCAGCGCCTCGAAGAGCAGATGGATTTCATCATCAATGGCGGCGGGCTCCGAAACTGTGCGTGCGACCTCGCGGCGAAGGGCAATCGAATACTGCTTGCGCAGCCGATGGATCAGCGTGTTTACTGCGGCTTCACTGATCCCAAGCGTTGCTGCCGCCTCCCCGTAGGAAGTAAGTCCAGCGCTTGCGCTCGGCAGAAAGCCCTTAAGGATTTCGAAAGTCTTTCCTTTACCGCGCGCAGCATACTCCGCCTGCACGCTCCTCATGGCTTCGTCCAGCAACGTCAGCGCCCAGCGAGCATCAAAGATCTGTTCGGCCGTTAGCGCTAAATCATCGATTGGTTCAAGCTGATAGCGGCTTTCTACAGCCCCGGCATCCAGGGAAATGAATGCACAAAATCCGCCGCGCTTGATTGTATGCTCCCGGCGGTGCGCTGTTAAAAGGAAATTTCGGAGCGAGGCGAGCAAGAACGAGCGGAATCTACCTTTGTGGGGGTCAACCTGGGTTAGACCATGGTGCTCCAGCATATGGAGAAAAAAGTCCTGTGTCAGATCCTGCGAGTCGTCGGGGGTGTACCCACGGCGGCGGATATGGGAGTAAAGCGGATACCAATAGGTTTGGTAAAGCTCAGCGAGGGCGGCTTGACCTGCCGGCGTATGATCCTGAGCGGCGGTTAAAACTACGCTCCAATGCGTCGAGCGGAAACTCGCCGCGTTCGCGTGCACCGAGTTGTCTTTTGCTTTCACCCAAACCTACCAGCTAGGATTCTCTGTTCCTACAACATGACACCATGGGATGATAGATGAAATTATTCAAATCAGTAATCTGGCGCTGTTGCTCCCGAACCAGCTTCTCGAGCCGGGCGCGCAGCTCCTCATCGGAGATGGCGTCGTCGAGGATGATCCTGCCGAGGGACCTCAAAGCCGTCAACGAGACCTGGATGGTTTGCCGCTGGCGGCAGAGTTGTTCTTCGAGTTCGTTTTTGGGCCTGGGTGCGCGCGCGGGTCAGTAGTTTATCGAACCTATCGACCGCCTGATCGACGGCGTCGCGGTAGCTCTGCCACAGAAATCAGACCAACGCCGCGCGGCGGCGTGGCTCGGCGAGCTCGCGCAACCGAGTCACCGACGACTTTCGCACCTGGTGAACAGCGCGCGTAGCTTCGATGACCCCTCAGTTTGTCGAGTAAAGTGAGCATCGCATTCACGGATAGCTTGCTGGGGATTGGCTTTAATCGCCTGCAACCCGGAGCTGGTTTCGTCCGGCTTGACCACGAGCAGGTCCTGGAGCGTGCCCGCCAAGCCGTTCCGGACGGACGCGGCGACCCGCCTAAAGATGTGCTCGCGTCCCGGGCCCACTGCTCGCCGGCGATGCGGGCGATCCGGGACTCAGCGGGCTCGAGCACGCGCTGCTCTTTAAGACTGCTGGCAGTATTCGACGGCAAGAAGGTCGTCTCGATGTTCGAGATGACTAAGCTTGTAAACGGGCATCTTGTCTGAAGCAGGACCGTTTATGTTCTCGGGCCGCTACATCTAAAGAATGGAGAGCGCCAAAAGGTCGGGGGTCGGGCGATCGAGTAGTCTGGAGTGATGCTTAAAACAGAACGATCAGCACGGCATTCGTGGAGTCGACGATCAACCAAGTAGTCAGCAGACGAT
The DNA here is from genome assembly GCA_963782115.1 of uncultured Verrucomicrobiae bacterium. Taxonomy (GTDB): domain Bacteria; phylum Verrucomicrobiota; class Verrucomicrobiia; order Chthoniobacterales; family JAFAMB01; genus JAFAMB01. The sequence goes on along the minus strand of CAWAIK010000021.1, from coordinate 39,168 downwards.
TCGTCAAGAAGCAACAGATGCCGTGGACGCGCTACGAGGGGCCCATCTTTTGCTGCAGACCAGGACGAAGGTGCTCAACGAGGATCTGGACGACCTATTCCGCCGTTGGTATCCGAATTCAGGCCGCAACCACAAAGGATTTTGTTGTGCCGTTCCGGCGGGGTGTCTTTCGCCATGGGCGATTCCCCGTGGGCGACCTTGGCGACGATTTTGCCACCAAGACACTTTTCATAAAACTTGAACGCTGCTTCGCACTGGCCGTTGAACAAAGATAAGGATTTAATTGCATACTAGACTCCGTTGGTTGGTTGATGTGTTGGTTTTTTTGTGAAATCGTGTGGTCGGCCCCGGCCAAGAGACCCAGTGCGTCGGTTGCTCGTTCGAGGTCCTTTCTATTTCCTCCAAGGGAGCAGATTCCGAATGCGCGCGTCGCGAAAAAAGAGCCCACCCCAGATCAATGCGGCGAAAACGACCGGCATGAGAAACGTGAATTTCTCCGGCTCGACGCGCACGTGCGTTGCGACCGCTCCGCCGAGATAGCCGGTGAGCAGGATCGCGCCGAGTACCGCCGTGCGCGGGATGATGTAGAGGACCGTCGAAACGAGGCAGGCCGCGCCAATTGCGGTGATGGCATTTTCCGGGTAGCCGAATTGGGCCATGCCTTGCAGGGCTTGCGCTGATTTTGACAACGACATCACGGACGCCATCAGCAACATCAACGACGGTATCACGCTCATCACCACGCCGGTCCAATACATACCCTTTCCCGTAGGTGCGGGTTCATTTTCATTCATAGTTTTCTCGATAATCCCAAGTTAGGCGGATGCCAAAAAATCCCTTAGCAAATCGGTCAAGGCCGTCCAGCCCACGTAAAATCACGATAGAATCGGAGAATTTGCAGCTTAAATTTTCGAGCCGCAAAATGTCCTCATTCGATGGGACGGTTTCACGACAGATCCGGAATTTCAGTCTCGACGAGTTTTGCCAACAGCGTCAGCGATTCCTGCCAGCCGAGATAGCAGGCCTCGACAGGAATGGCTGCAGGTATCCCTTCCTGCGTGATGTTCAACTCGGTTCCACAGAATACCTGCTTCAAGGCGATCGTCGTTTGCATATCTCCCGGCACGTTCGTGTTGTCGAATTTGTTCGTGTAACGGATGCGCTCGTGATGCGACAGTTCGAGATAGGTTCCACCGAAAGAATGGCTCTTACCGGTGGCGAAATTGGAGAACGACATCTTGTAAGTGCCGCCGACTTTGGCGTCCAGGTGATGAACCTTGCCCGTAAATCCGTTCGGTGGAAGCCACTTGGCCATTGCGTCCGCATCGAGGAACGCTCGATAAATTTTCTCCGGCGTCGCTCGGAGCACCCGGTGGAGTCGGATGGTGCTTGCGTTGTCTGTTGTCATAATTTTCTTTGTGTTTTGATTTCTATTGCTACAACGCTACAACGGACGGAGCGGGCGATTCAGGACATTCGTCGAAATCTCGGGCGCTACTCTCCTCCTGCCGGACCGTTCCGGGTTCCCGAACAGAGAACAGAGATCTCGGGCTCTCGGGCGGCCAATTCGGCCGACGAGTTCGAGGTTCGAGGAGGGTACCCATCCTTCTAATCCGTCGGTGGCGCGGGTCCGTCCGCCGACGGATTTGATCAGTTAGTTTCGAGCGGCCTTGGCGTGCTCGGGCATCGATCGCAAAGAGCTCATCGATGTGCGCTACAATAGCGATGGCTCTCTGATCCTTTGGATTGAGTTCCACTGCCTGGAAGAACTCCAGCTGGATTTCGGCTTGGGAGCGCCGATCAATGAGGGCCAAGGTAAAGGGCGCCGCAGTTGGGTGTTGCGCTTAGTACTGAGTTATTCGCGCAAGGGCTACAGCGAGGCGGTGACCAGCGCAGGACACCGAGCGAGACGTTCCTGCGCTGCCTGGAAAATGGCCTCCGAAGTCTCGGTGGTTCGCCGCTGTTGCTTACCCTCGATTTTGTTTCGCGGAACAAAATCGAGTTGTCCGGCGGCCAATAGGCTGAAGTATTCCCAGTTCCTCGAAAAATCCGGAAATGGAGTTCAGCAAAAAACACGTGAACGCGGTGTCTGCACTGTCCGCTAATCAGACAGATCTTGTCAGCTAAACGGACGCTTTTTTCCAAAAGATCGCACCGCAAAGTCCTCGCCTTTTTTGACCATGTTGATGCGCAGGCCATATTCCTTGTAGTGGTGGCCAACCGCTGTGACGACATTTTTATACGCTGTCTGCCAGTCGTTGTTGCTGTCGATTGCGGTCTTGTCGATCACCATTTTCGCAGCCGCAAGAGCTTTCTTACTGACATCGTCGGTCTCGGGCGCGTCGGGATATAAGGTGAGCTCGGCCACAGCCCGAGCGATGAAGGCGTCGGCCTCATTGTGGTGCGCGAAGCTCGAAACGTCCTGCCAGTCCTGAATGATATGGGTTCCTTCATGCACGAAATTGAGGCGCCTTGCCCGGGGTTCCATGTTGTAGATCATGAAGTAATTTTCTTCGTGCATGTACATTCCCGAAACATCTGCCAAGACGGAAAGCCCGCCGGTCTTGCTCATGAAGACTTTGACGTCGCGATTGAGAATAAGCTGGCCGACCGCGATGTAGTCGAACGGCGCATAGGAAATCTTCGTGCCCGGACTTTTGAAAATCACCCTGCTGACGACGCCATTGCGGAGAAAATCGGCGATTGGCAGCAGTGCTTCCGTCGTGACGATCGGCTGCATGCTGAGGCGGAAAGCCTTTTCCCGGGGATTGACATAATAGGCGATGCGACCGAAGGCCGCGCCACTTTTCGCAGCATTCGCCGCCACGCTCGCATTGTATATCATGATGATCGCCGAACCCTGTTTTTCGGTAATGTCGGAGGTGCGGGCGGATTTGATGAGGTCGGCGAGGATGAAGTCGACATCAGCCACGGAAAGGACATGCCTGACATTGTCGCGCGTCCGGATTTTCCAGCGATTCGCGAGCTTTCTGTCGAGGGGCAGCGAGATCTTCAAAAAGCGTGCTCATCCCGGCAGCAGTGAAAAGCAGTTTGGATCCCATTGTCCGTCATATTCTTATCTCGGGTTTGGTTCCGGCGAAGGGTGACATCGACTGGTGAATGGTCTCTGCCTACCCTGGTGGCGCGAACGAACAAGCAAAACGTCTGAGGACCGAAGGAGTTGCGATTGCAAATGCCGCCGGTAGCGCTATGCAATTTAGTCGGCGAGTCGTAATGTCGAATTAATCGTAATGTCTTAGCCTACAGCTGCCTTAACCCCCTTTCGACTGATGAACCAGGAAGCCAGTAGTCATACGCAATCCGACTCCACGCGACAGGTCCGCAAGTGCGGCCTAGCCGCTCTGGGCCTGGCGGCTCTTGGGATCGTGTTTGGCGATATCGGTACCAGCCCGCTGTATACGCTTAAAACAGTGCTCGGCATGACCGTCGGCACACCAACTCCCGCAGTTGTGCTTGGTGTGCTGTCGCTGATTGTGTGGACGTTAATTATCATCACATCGGTGAAATACGTCACCTTGGCCATGAGTATCGACAATGACGGCGAGGGCGGCATTCTGGCCCTGATGTCGCTGCTCGGCACCAAAAAGCATCAGCGGCCGCTCATCGTGGCCATCGGGTTATTCGGGGCCGCGCTGATTTACGGCGATGGCGCTATTACGCCGGCGATCTCGGTTCTCTCTGCACTCGAAGGGCTGAATATCGCGATCCCGGCCGTCAAGCCCTATGTATTGCCGGCAGCGTTGGTGATCCTCGTTGCCCTGTTTGCCATTCAGGCGCAAGGCACCGCACGGATCGGCAAGGCCTTCGGGCCGATCATGTGCCTATGGTTTTCAGCGATCGCGGTGCTTGGCATCGCGGGCATCGCCCGACATCCGGGCGTTCTGGTGGCCGTAAACCCGCTCTATGGCTTGCGCTACCTGCTTTCGAACGGTTACGCGAGCTTTCTCATTCTGGGTGGCGTTTTTCTCTGTGTGACGGGAGCCGAAGCTCTTTACGCTGATATGGGGCATTTCGGCTCTCGCCCGATCCGATTCACCTGGTCGGCCGTCGTTTTTCCCAGTCTACTGCTGAACTATGCCGGCCAATCCGCGATCGTGCTCGAAGGTACACCCACTACGGACAACATCTTTTACCGGCTGTGTCCTGAACCCTTGCTGATTCCGTTTGTGATTCTGGCCACCCTTGCGACCATCATCGCCAGTCAATCGATCATTACCGGTGCGTTCTCGATGACTCGGCAGGCTATCCAACTCGGCTGGCTGCCGCGCATGTGGATCGTCCAGACGTCTGAAGAGGGTTACGGCCAGATCTATGTTGGGGTGATCAACTGGCTATTGATGATAGTTACGGTTGGCTTGACCTTGTTTTTCGGCAAGTCGGACAATCTGGCTGCCGCCTACGGTATCGCGGTATCTGCGACAATGATATTGACCTCAGGCCTGCTATTCATCGCGATGCGAGATGTCTGGGGCTGGAGCTTGTTGGCGAGCGGTGCGGTCGCGGGGGTGTTCTTCTGCATCGATGCGGGTTTCTTTTTGGCGAATCTCGTCAAGGTGGCTCAGGGCGGTTACGTTCCGCTGCTTCTGGCCGCGTTGGTCTATGGGATCATGCTGATTTGGCACGGCGGATCCATAAAGGTTGCGCATCGTCGGGGCGAGCGGATCATCCCGGTTGACGAGTTCCTGCGTTCGATCAAAACCCAAAAAATTCCGCGTGTTCCCGGCATCGGAGTTTTCCTTACCCGAACCGCGCGCGCCGCCCCGCCAGTCATGATCTGGCACGTAAAACACAATCGGGCCTTGCAAGAAAATGTCTTTGTCCTGAACGCCGTTACCGAATCGACACCCTGGGTCAAGAATTCCGAACGCCTGCTGGTCACCGAAATGCAGCCAAATTATTGGCGCGCTACGGCGCGGTTCGGCTTTATGGAAAAGCCGGATATTCCAGCCATGCTCAAACAGGCGTGCTTACAAAACCACTCCTTGAACCTTAACGACGTGGTCTACTACGTTGGTCACGGGACGATTGTCCCCAGCGATGAGGCACGAGGACTGGCCAAATTACAGCAAAGTTTGTATATCGCGATGGAGCGAAACTCTGTACACGTTGCCGACTTCTTCCAGCTGCCGAATGATAACGTCGTCTTGATCGGACGGCGGATTGCAATCTAACCTGAATTTTTCGTAGAAAAATTCACCCGGAAGGCCTGACCAAAGGGAGCACCCGATGCAACCCGAAAAGTCCATGGAGGATTAAGTAGTTCTGCGATACTACGCCGGTGGAACTCTAAGGTTAGCTGATTCGAATACAGGAAAAGCAAGAAGTCATTTCGGCGTTGAAACTCGCGGGTCCATCACCGCATCCAAGGATTCGCTTTTGCAATTCCTCTTCAGAAAGAGCGAACATCGCCTGATATTCAGCCAGTGATCGGCCCCAAGGAACGACATTCTCCAGTTTCATGCACGAGTGCTCAATTGATTGAGCTAGACCGGAACAAATAGCCATGGAAGAAGAAGATTTGCTCGAGAACGTCCGCGCTTACGCTTCCGGGCACGGGCTGGAAATCGGTGAGCGCCTCGGCTCTGGAATTCACGGTATCATCCAAGTGGTTGAAAGCAAAGCCCAACCAGGCAAAACCGCGCTGAAAGTGCATCACGATACGGACGCTTACCTACGGGAACGCCGCGTATATGAGCGGCTCAGGGAGGCACATGTCTTGAGAATCTTTGGCTTTCATGTGCCTCAGCTCGTGCGCTTTGACGATGAGCCGATGGATCGAAATGACTATCGTGACGCCGCCTTTCGTGCTGGATTTCGCTGGCGCATATTTGAACTCGGGGCCGAATGGGAGGCCACGAACCGAGAGCAGTTTGGTGCGCAATGGGAAGCCGTCCTGCTCATCCTGGTCACACTCAGGCGGCTCGGGATCCACATGCTCGACCCGTCGCCGAGCAACATTCGGTTTGAGTAGCGAAGCGCAGCCATCGACGGACGCCGGGTGCTCGCGTTAGCGAATCGTGCTGGAAATCGGTCGCATGAGATGCAAGAGATCTTTGGTACTCTAAGGGTCGACCCGATCACGGGATTTCTGATCGCGACAAAAAACATCAACCTAAGAAAAACTATGGCATACCAACCTCTATATACAGCCGTGGCGACCGCCACTGGTGGAAGAGACGGACACGTTGAAAGTTCAGATGGCATTGTGAAGCTCGAATTGAGTGTACCTCGTGAAATGGGTGGACCAGGCAAACCGGGTACATCGAATCCCGAGCAATTGTTTGCTTCCGGCTACTCTGCTTGTTTCGCCGGTGCGATCGGTTTTGTGGCCAACCAACAACACAAAAAACTTGGTGACATCCAGGTAACGGGCCGTGTCACATTCGGTAAGGTTGACGAAAAGGGCACCTACGACGCAGGCGGGACGACTTATCCTTTGCCGGGATTTCAACTCGCGGTCCAGCTTGATGTCCATCTTCCGGGTGTCGACAAGGCAGAGGCAGAAAAGCTCGTCGAACAGGCACATCAAGTCTGCCCTTACTCCCGGGCGACTCGGAACAACATCGAGGTCAAACTCGCCGTCGTGTAGACCAATTTTAGCTGCCTCGGCTCGACTGCAAAGTCCGAAAGCCATTGCTAGAAGGGCTCGTATCAAAGGAAAGAGAATATCAGGACCCGAGCCTCCAATGATCATCCTGACAATCGGCCATTCCACGCGGACGATCGAAGAATTTATCGGTTTGCTGCTGGCGCATTATTCAGTCTGTAACCGCCGCAATATCGGTATACTGTATCCGTAACTCACTGGGAACCATGAAACTCGATGACTGGCTCACGCGGTTAGTGGCCGTCCCACCCGGTCGTTCCCCGCTTGCAAACGGCTTAGCGATTGGCATGCGCCTCGCGCTTTTCATCCTTATCCCTTTAGGCATTATCGCCGCTATCGCAATCGTTCTTCTGCACCGATAAGCGCAACCACGCAACCACGGGCCAAGCCGAACCATTCATGATGAATAAGTTGGCAAGACACTCTGGCAGGCGGCCGCCCATGGTCGACGAATATACAGTTTTCTCTCTGCAGACGCACGATTCGATTGAAAACCTCAAGTCCGTTCTGTGTACGGGTATACCAGCTGACGAATGGCCCCTGTTTTGCTACCCCACCGCCGGGGGTAGGACGGTCGTCGGCAGTGAAGAGAACTCCATTGTCGAATCGCCCCAACATTTATACCACCGGAGACAAATGTTCGAAGAATAGCCGCTAGAATCAATGCGAGGCAAAGAATGGGCAAAGTATCTTGAACGTCTTCCAAATCGTCTGCGACTGTTAAATCCGTAACCTTCCTGCTCGCAGCAGCTTACATTCTAAGCCGGCAATCGGATTCGAACCGATGACCTGCTGATTTGTAGTCACCGATGGTCTCAAAGCTATTGACGCGTTCCGGCTCACCAAAAAGCTGATGCGGTGTTACGAGATAGCACAGCGCTTCCAGGCTGAATTTGTGAATAAGATGGAGACGTACAGACGGCGGCCGAAACAAAACCCGATGATGGTCGAGATCCCGGACAATGTGCGGCTGGAGGAGGAGTGCCACAATTTTCTCTACGAGGCGAAAAACTTCGTACGCGACTTTCTGAAGGCCTTCAATATTCTCTACGGAGCAACGTTCGCCGAGGCCAGCAACTACTTCCGGCCGGCGACGCCGAAAAACGGGAAACAGTCGCTCATCTGGTAAGCCGAAACAACGTTCGGGCCGAACGATTCGAAAACCGAGCGCTTCAAGGATATGGTCGAAACCGTGGAGCGCGTCGTCGATTACCGGAACGCGGTAGAGCATCCGGAGGGACATTCGGGCACGGTGAAGATCAGGAATTTCCGGCTGGATCCGAACGGTAAGTTCTCCGTTCCGGCCTGGTGGATTGAAAGGGATGGCACGGCCGGCGTTGAATCCCCGATCGGGCCGATTTGGTCGGCATTGTCGAAAATCTGCTGATGCTTGGCGAAGAGATGATCGTGATGTGGGCGAACAACAACCTTCGTTTTCCGCAATTCTCGTGTGTAGCCTGGGTGCCAGAAGAAAGACGCGACCGAAATAAGCCGATCCATTACGTGGTGACGGCCTCACCGGAACTCGAGCGGAAATTTGCCGAGTTGCAGGAACGCCAGAAGAGCCAGTCCGAGAGAGGACAAGGGGAGCTGCCGGCGTGAATTGCAGCCCGCGGAAGCACCGCCTTTGTGTCCATGCGGTCACGCGCAGCTTTGTGGCGACCATCACACTCGGAAGCGTGGTTCAGTTTCCGCCGGTTTCCTCCTCAGTGTTGAACAAATGATCAGCGTTAGAGCACCTACTCAAAAGCTCAAAAGAGCACCGTATAACGTTCTCAAAACAGGAAGCCGCCACCTTGGGCGCATAAGCGTATGGGATTCTCCACATCCCCGTGAAAAGGCAAAAAATCATCAAAACACATAGAAAATTTGTACGTAGATCGACCACAATTTGCCACACTTTTGCTTCCGCTCACTTCCACAGGTTTCTACGCTGATGGAAATTCCCCAGGGAAACACCATGGAAAATGGCGGAAAATAGAACCCTGAAAGCGGGTTCAAGTCCCCCCCGAGCAGAGGAGGCCAGGAGGCCGCATTTAAGTCGTTGTTTTTGAATAACTTACGTTCTACGGCGGTACGGCGGGAATGCCGCTGACGACCTCCATAATCAGTCCCTTGTGACTTTGCATCCACATTGTCCTTTGCATCCACATTGTCATTGGTTCGAACCCATGTAAGGCAGGGCGTGGGTAGCCAGCAAGAACTGGGATGATCTTGCCAATCTTGGCGCAAGGTTCTCGAGGATCTCCGACTCCTCGCTGGCCAAGCGGCTGGCCCGTGCCATCGGAGAACGGGCGCTTGGATCCATTTTGGGCAAGCGCCAGGATAAGTCGGACACCTACGCCTTCGTAATAGTGAACTTCGGCTGGAAAGAAGGCCTAGATAAGCCGGAGATGATGAAATTTCTGAGCCATTTTAGGAGACCGGACGACGCAGCGAAGGCGAGCATGCTTGACACCAAGAAGAAAGTCTTGGAGTCCACAACAGACCTTCGCGCAGAGAAACGGAAAGCTTTCGGCCAAACTGGTTGGGAAGCTGTACGATGTGTCACAGGCGGAGCTTGCACGTTGGCTCGGTCGGCAGAAACAAACGGTCTTTAAAACTCCGGACGCAGATTCTTTGCAAAACGCCCTCGAATTCTTCGAGCGAATAGCGAGGTTACGCGTGGCCGCCTCAGACGAGGATTTCCGTAGGTGGTTACGAATGCCAAATGAGCTTTTGGATGACCGAAAACCAATCGATCTCATTGCAGAAGGTAAATGGCAGGTGCTGGCCGATCTGGTCGCGGACATAATTTCGGGAAATCCACTTGGAGGCTACCGTCATTCTGGCCTTTCTCGCACACCTCGAGCAGCAACGGCACAATTCAGTGCGTTCCCGGGATATCCGGTTGGCAGCAATCCGTTCCTTCTCCCGGTTGGTAGCTCTCTGCGATCCCTGCTGCGTGGGGTTGGTCACCCAAGTTTTGGCCATCCCGATAAAGCGGTCTGATAAGACGCTGGTAGGTTATCTGACTCAGCCGGAGATGGAGGCCATCCTGGCTGTACCAGATCTTTCTCTATGGATTGGGCAGCGCAATCATGCCTGTTTACAGGCAGACCTGCTGCACGTATGTGGCTTAGGTCTGCGGTGAGAGACTTCTGCCCTGCATATTCTCTGTCATACGTCGTCGAAGCGATGTCATGACAGCCCCTTTGCGCTGGTGGAGCTCCGCTGCAACAGCTTTCCCAGACGGCCAATCCCTCAGACAACGCCGAACATTGATCTAGCAAACTCTCCTGTGCGTGGGAAAGCCGTTTAGTCACCAGAGGTAGTCTTGTTGGATACCGCGGAGCGGTTTAGTCCAACCCCTTTTATGGCTGGTCAAAAGGGACCCTTAGCGTACTCTCTGCTCTGTCACTTTCAGAAGTTTTGGCGTAGAATTGTCAACATTCTTTGGCATGTTCGGTCTTCCTTGACGGCGGGTTTGACGGCCGCGCGAGGAGCCGACAGACGGTGGCTGGGTGGATCTTCAACAGGCGCGCAGACCGCATACCGGGAATTGGCCCCAACAGTGCGGCCCGCGCCTACCGTAAGGGGCTAACTTCCGGATCGCCGACCAACCGGACATAATCCGAAGAACCCATTTCAAATGAGTCCGATGCAGGCAGTTGTTGGGCTACTTCGGCTGGGGGACGATCCGAAGGTAAGGCTTAGGCAATCCGGATCAAAAGGTGAGGGCAAGAATTCAATCATCGTGCTGTTTCCCAGTGGGGGCTAGACCACCCGCTGGGCCTTCTGGTGCAGGCCCCGGAAGAACTTTTGGTGCTCTATCTTTCGCGGAGGCGAAATGTTCGCTCCAGGTTTGGATCAGGTAAAAGAACATCGGTACGAAGAAAAGAGCGATTGAGCTCGCCATTAGCATTCCGCCAATAATACCCGTGGCAACCGAGTGCCGGGAATTGGATCCAGGACCCGTCGCAATGAACATCGGTATCATGCCAAAGACAAAAGCAAGCGAGGTCATTATGATTGGCCGAAGCCGCAGCTGAGCAGCATCGATGGCGGCATCGCCGATAGATAGTCCTTCGCGCCGTCTAAGGGCGGCGAATTCGACGATCAGAATCGCATTCTTGGCGGCGAGGCCGATCAGCGTCACTAGTCCAATTTGGAAATAGACATCGTTTTCCAGTCCGCGCATCCAGACACCAAGGATCGCACCGAAAACAGCAAACGGGACAGCAGTAATGACTGCCAGCGGTAAACCCCACGACTCATATTGGGCTGCCAGAATCAGGAAAACAAACACGGCACCCAAGACAAAAACAAGGGTTGATGATGAGCCTGATTTCTTCTCCTCAAGCGCTTGGCCAGACCATTGAAAACTGTAACTCTCGGGCAAGGCTTCGTGCGCGACCGCTTCCATCGCTGCGATCGCCTGACCGGAACTGAACCCACTCGCCGCATCCCCGTTAACGCGAGTGGAGAGGACGTTGTTGAAGCGCTGGATGAGATCGGGCCCGACGCTGTAGTTCGTGGTGACGAGTGTCGACAACGGCACCATTTTTTGCGAGCGACTACGAACATAAATGTTTTCAATATCGCTAGGCTGAGCTCGGTACTGCGCTTCCGCTTGAAGCACAACCTGCCAGACCCGGCTGTACTTAGTATACTGACTAGCGGATAAGCGTCATAAACATCCTGAACCGGAACACCAAGAATCTCGGCTTTCGCTCGGTCCGCTCGAAGGCGAAGCTGGCCGGATGCAGCGTCGAGCGTCGCGCTGAGATCGGCAAGCTCGGGTCGCTGACCAGCTTTGGCTAGGAATGCAGCAACGGGTCTCCTGAAGTCGTGCCGCGTCGCTCTGTCCGCGGCTTTGAATCCAGAATTCAAAACCGCCTTGGGCACCAAGACCGGGAATCGACGGTGGATTGACTGGGATGACCATCGCCTCCTTGATGGAAGCCAGTTTCGGCCGGACCCGATTGATCAACGCGAAAGCGCTATTTTCAGCGCTCTTCCTTTCGTGGAAATCCTTCAGTGATACGAATAACGTTCCGGCCCTCGCCTTGAGTTGATTGTCGAGCAGGCTGTAGCCGGCGAACGTCGACGCGTCTTTCACCTCGGGTTCTTTGGTGAAAATCTCCGATATCCTATCGCAAACGTTCTCAGCACGATCCAAACTCGCACCGTCCGGTAGTATAGCCGCTACCAGGATGTAGCCTTGATCTTCGGGCGGCACGAAGCTGCTCGGCACCGTGCTGAAGAGGCGCCAGGTACAAAAGAACATTATCGCAAGTAGGCCAAGTGCTATCACCCATCGCCGGATCGTTTGCCTGACGCCGCCGCCGTAAAGGTTGGTCACGCGATCAAAGCCACAAACCATCCGAACAGACCCCGGCGTGGGCCATGGTGAGGCTTAAGCCAAAGCGCACAGAGGGCCGGGGTGAGAGTCAATGCAACAAACCCAGATATCGCGACCGAAACGGCAATCGTAACGGCGAACTGCTTGTATAGTTGGCCGGTCGCGCCGCTAATTGCCACCGTTGGGAGGAAAACCGCCGCCAGTACGAGGACGACAGTTATCACCGGCCCGGAGACCTGCTCCATTGCACGGAAAGTCGCATCACGGGCCGAGAGATTCCGCGCCGCCATGTTATGCTCGACGGCTTCAACCACAACAATCGCGTCGTCCACCACAATTCCGATAGCGACGACCAGGCAAAAGAGCGTAAGCAAATTAATCGAGAAGCCCAGTGCCAGCATTCCGATGAACGTACCCAACAGCGAGACTACGACGGCAAGGCTGGGTATGATCGTTGCCCGAAGATTCTGTAAAAAAAGGAATACGACTACGACGACCAGGAGCGCTGCCTCCAACAACGTTTTCTCGACCTCTTTGATTGAGGCTTTGACGAACTTCGTCGTGTCGAGGGAGACCGTGTAGTCGAGTCCCTGAGGGAAATTATGTTTCAGTTGATCGAGGGTTTGCCGCACATCCTTCGCCACGGCTAGGGCGTTCGCACCCGCCTGCTGATTAATGTTTATGAGGGTAGCCGGCTTGCCGTTTAGCTTGGTGCGCAGAAGATAGTCTTTGAGGCCCACTTCAACGCGACCAACGTCCTTGAGCCGTACGATCGCCACGCCATTTGGGTCTGCCCGTAAAATGATATCGTCGAATTCCTGGGGCGTGCTGAAGCGTCCTTCGGGCACAACCGGGAAAGTCATAGCTACCGGGCCATTCGTCGGCGAACTGCCTAGCTGCCGGCACTAAACTGCTGATTTTGTGCCGAAACCGCCTGAACAATATCGCCGGGGGTGATGCCGAGACTGGCCATTCGATCAGGCTTCAGCCAGATTCGCATCGCGAGATCAGGGGTGCCCATGATAGATGCGTTGTTCGCCCCGGGGACACGCTTAAGTGCGTCCAGCACGTAGAGGTTGGCGTAATTACCGACATACTCCGCATCGTAGCGTCCATCTGGCGAATAGATGCCAACGATCATGAGAAAACTACCCGAACTTTTGCTGCTCTGGACACCGCCGCGCTGCACGGTATCGGGCAGCAATGGTACAGCGAGATTCACCCGGTTCTGCACCTGAACCTGCGCTGTATCCGGATCGGTACCAACTTGGAAGGTTATTGAAAGAGGCACTCCGCTGTCTTCTGTGGATAGCTTAATTGGGTAGGTTTAGCCACGTATAGCGCTACGCTACGCCTGTTCAAGGTCGAATCCGGCATAAACGGCCTCCTCCCCACTTCGTGGGTCCCCTCCATTTATTCCGTTTCTCGCTTGAGCAGGCTTCGCTCCGCGCTGGGAAGGTTACTGCCTTTTGCGTTCGATAGCCCTTAGCTCGTTCCTCGCTACGGTCTCTCAAGCGCAAAAACTGTTGGTACTTACAAGTTCCACGTCATGGTACTGGCCGGCGCAGCACTTGATAAGGTGCGCTACGAGCTTCAGCGCGAGGGAGCCGATCTCAAAGGAGCGATGTGGAGCTTGCGCGGCAACACTTGGAACCTCAGTGAGGATCGTCAAGAGCAACGTAAAAATCTCTGTCGTCAGTATACCAAACTTGGCCGTGCGATGAGTCTGCGTGAGACTCTCCAAGCCATTTACGCAAACTCTGACCGCCAGTTGGCCGAAGCTGAACTTCACTGGTGGTGTGGCTGGGCCGCGCGCAGTCGCCTCAGCCCCTTCCGCGATTTAGCCAAGACCGTTCGCAAGCATTGGGAAGGGATCCTAGCCTACTTCGACACCCGACTGACTTCCGCAGCCATCGAGGCCGTAACCGGCGTCATCCAACTAGCCAAACGAATGGCGCGCGGTTTAGAAACTTCGTCTACTTCAGAACCGCCGCCTATCACCGAGCCGGTAAGCTCAATTTGGCGATACATAGCAGTTCACTCATGGCTCTTCTCTCAAAGCGTTTTCTTCCAGCATTTACACGTCTATGGTATTTATATGTTGGCAGAGCCAACGCACCGACCGAAGTGGCGTGCGATCAATCATTGATTCGGAGTTCACCACGCGCGTCATCCCGTGCAAACCATTTTTCAAACACTCCCTAGGGCGATGCGCCTTTTTTTTGTCCGCGAAAAAAACGGCACAATGGGGGCGGTCCGGGGGATCCTAGCGTCCATGAAATGCGTAATCAATGCGTAAGCAACAAAATTTATCGAATGCCGACATCATTCATAAACCGTTGTCGCCGTTGGATATGCACCGCGTTGGAATGTTGGAATCGAACCAACAACCAGTAAATCATAAACCAGAAAAAGGGCTACAAAATGAATTCTTCTGACAGGTTGGCGCCGGCTTGAGCCAGCGCCATTTCATAATCCCTCGGGTCAAGCCGGGCGATCGGATCTCCCTTCTTCAGGAGGTGGTTGTCATCAACCAACTTCAGAAATTGCTCCTGCCACCGCGCGGAAACGGCTAAAACTGCCGGGCCGCGCTGGCCGGCTGCGCCTGATCCTGCAGTCAATTTTCCTTTTTCTTACTTGAGCAATTCAGGGACGTATCGAAAGGTTCACGGAGCTATTGGCCGCGAAATACCCGCATGGAACGAAAGACTTTGTTCGATATTTTGGCATCCCGCGCTCAAGAATACCCCAGAAACGCGACGAGCGATTTTAAGGCTTCAGCGGATATAACCAACACAAAAAAAGTACGTAGACTTGCAGCAGTTTTGCTTCCACTGCCTTCCAGTGTTTTCTACCCGATTAGCGCTTTTCCAAGGCATTACCGTGGAAAATAGTGGAAAAGGGAACCTGAAACCGGGTTCAAGTCCCCCCCGGGCAGAGGAGGACTGACCTGGGCGCGCAGCACGACCTGATTCACCGCGGAGAACTGACCGGTGAGATCGGTCCGGTCGGCGACGTTCGCCTGCACCGGTGCCGCCACCGCGACGCTGGGCGGCGGCACCGCCAGCGGCCTGACCGGCGTCGCGGTAAAATTGTCATAGGCCCATAGGCCCAAGCCTGGCGCCACGATCACCGAGATCCATTTCAAGGACGGCCAGATCGGCGTGAAGTAAATCGACCGCACTCCCAACGAAAGGCCAAATGAACGCTCCCAGTCGTTAGTCACAGTGCCCGGACTATGTTCATTAGATCGTCAATTTTGCGGACGATGGAGGGTCGGCTCGAACTCAGGTTGTGCTCCATGCTAAGTCCTGTAAAAAAGGTCAGGACCAATTCCGCAAGGGAGTCCGCATTCATCTTTGGGCGCTCGACCTGAATATTCTTGGCGATGAGCTGCTTTAGTTTGCTTCTGCTTCGAGTTATGATGGCAACAGCTTCCGGCGGCAATATCGCAAACTCACGCATGGAGCTGACAGCAAAACATCCCTTTTGTCCCTCTATGGTGCATGGTCCCATCTTGAGGAATCGCTCGATGTTATTCCAGCCCAAGGGCTCGGCCGTCAGAAGTCCCTTCTTCTCGAGACTTTCAAGGTAGTACCGAAGGCTCTGCGTAAACAGATCCTCTTTATCTTCGAACTCGGAGTAGAGGCCGGATTTGTTCACCCCGGTCGCTTGTTCCAATTCGTGAAGACTGGCGTCAGCAAACCCGCGCCTCCAAAAAACCGGCAGCGCCTTCTCTAAGACACCTTTCCGGCTAAATCTTTTCGGTCGTCCCATTGGTCCATTATCGATTAAAGAACCGATTGGTACAAAATATTTCTTGACGCATCAGCGGGCATGGTCCATCCGTAGTGAACCGATTGGTTCTTTATCTATGTTAAACGAGATTCCGCAACCATTGCTGCAGCCACGCAGGCTCGGTGACCTCTTGCTACCCAACCGAGTCGTGATGGCTCCCCTCACGCGCGGGCGAGCAAGCAATTCTGGGCATGTGCCCAATGATCTCATGCGCGAATACTATGAGCAGCGCGCGAAGGCGGGCCTTATCATCAGCGAAGGTACCTGGGTCAGCGAAGATGGCCAGGGTTGGCTCGGCGCACCCGGAATTTACAATCGCGAGCAAGGGGCTGGCTGGAAAGCAATAACCGATGCTGTTCATGCGAAGGGCGGCCGCATCTTTGCCCAGCTTTGGCACCAGGGAGCTGTTTCGCATCCCTCGTTCTTTCATGATGGACGTCTTCCTCTTGCGCCATCGGCGATCGATCCGATGCAGACGGTGCACGTTGCGAGTGGGACGACAATGACGGTAACTCCGCGCCAGATGACGCGTGCCGATATTCGGCAAGCCATCCCTGACTACCGCAACGCCGCACAGATCGCAAAAGACGCGGGTTTCGACGGCGTTCAGCTTCAAGCCGGCTTTGTGTACCTCATTCAGCAGTTTCTGCATGAACCCACGAACCGTCGTAGGGACGAATACGGCGGCAGCATAGAAAATCGGGCTCGGTTTCTGTTCGACGTGCTCGAAGCAGTCCTCGAGGTTTGGCCGAGTGAGCGGGTCGGCGTCAAGACAGGGCCGATGATGAACGAACTCGGGCTGTTCAAGGCTGTCGAATCAACGCTGCCGACGAGCGAATACGTCTATGAAAAGCTCAACGCCTACCATCTCTCCCACCTATTCCTAATGAGACAGTTTGCTGACCTTTCTGGAACCCCTATTGCTACGCTGGCCGGCGACGCGGTGGTTCATCACTTTCGAAAGATCTATCACGGCCAGCTGATCTTGAACGTGGGTATTAGCCGCGAACACGCCACTGAACTCATAGCAGCAGGCTTGGGAGACTTCGTCGCTTTCGGCCGAGAATATATTGCGAATCCAGATCTAACCAAACATATTTGAAATTTTCTGACGTTCTCTCCATTCCCTGTGGGTAGCTTGGTTAGCGGCTTCAGCCCTCGTAGCGCTGCGCTACGCCTGCTCAAGGTCGAATCCGACATAAACGGCATCCTTCCCGCCGGAGGCGGGCCCCTGCACATTTATTTCGTTTCTCCCTTGATCAGGCTTCGCTCCGCGCTGGGAGGTAACGGTATTTTGCGTTCGACAGCACTTCGCTCGTTCCTCGCTGCGGCTGTCAACCTGCAAAAGCTTTTGGGACTTTGTTCGGAAGGCGACCCGGGGATTTGCGTTTTGCCGGACAGGCGGCGACCAGTTTTTTCTATTTAGCCCAATTGTGCAATTTTGGCAGTGGGATAGCCAAGGACCGTGATGATCCGGCCGGACTTGCGATCGATGTAGACAAATGCGCGGCCCTCAATGCGGTAGTTACCTTTCCAGCCGATGGCGTAGTGAGTGTCTGTTTCCTCGAAGTCGATGGGTTCCGGATCCCCATCGCGGGCGAGTCGGGCAGCAAATTGACATGAGGGGTCCAGCATCCATGCATCCCCGGTTTGGGTCGAAAAGAATACCAGCGGTCCGGTGGTGACAAAGCGTCCGTCGTGTTCAGCCGCCTGACGCTGAATGTATTTTATCTCCTTAGCCAGGCGAAAATCCTTGCCCTTCATCCATTGTTTTGCTGGTCCACTCTTGATCTTTTTAGGGTTCACGTTGTCCTCCAGTTTCGGAGTAGAGTCAAGTTCCCATGGAACTGTTCGAAAAGCTTTTCGGTGAGCTGCTGCTCTTTGTATACCACTGCTTCGATCGGATCGTCATCAACGGCTATTTGAGCGGATTGTCTCGGCCCGAGCAAGTGGTTCATTTCTTTCGCCAGGTGATCGCAGTTCCCATCCTGAGCAAGGAGGTGATCGCTCAGCGTACCAATGACTACCAGAAGTGGGTGGAAGCCTTTGCCGCCAACCACCAGATCCCCATCCAGTGGGCCGAAAAAGGTGTCCGTAAAGAGGATTATGTGCTGCCTTGGTTGCGCCGAATGCGCAAGAAGAACGCCTACGGAGTTTATTTCATTTTCAAGAGCATGGAACAAGGGCCCACCTTCCGGATCAGCGTGCCGAAGTATCCGACCAAGGACCCCAACCACCGGATCCTGGCGCCTCAACGCAGCCGCTTCACGCACTACTACTTCTACATTTACGATGAAGTGCTTGGAGCGATGGTCATGCGCTTAGCGTCATTCTTGCCCTTTCAGGCCACCTATTATCTAAACGGCCACTCCTTTATCGAACAGGAGCTCAAGAAAGCCCAGGTCGCCTTCCGCAAGAACGATAACGCATTTCTAGCCATCGACGATGTCGCGGCATTGCAGGCTGCCGCCGATCGGCTTAGTCCCCAGATCATTCAAAAGCAGCTCGACTACTGGACACTGATCCTGGGACCGAAGTTCTCCCGCGCCGAGCGCAATCAGATCAACCTGTCGCGCTTTTACGCCATCGGGCAGATAGAGTACTGCCGCAACTTCATCTTCAAGCGCAACTTCCCGATCCATAAGATTTTCGAGCGCAGCTGCGAGATCGGGCTTTGGCGACTGACTGCCAACCGGATCTCGGAACTCTTCGGCGTGCGACTCCATAAGCGACTGGGCGGTAAACTGGGCACCGTCATCGATCAGATTGAACATGGTCATCATGTCTTCCGTGCTTACTGGAAGAATGCATTTTTGAAGCAGTACGAAAAGTTCTGCACCTTGCTGCGCAATGAACTTTGCTCAAATAACCTCTCCGACTTTGCCCTTAAGAAAGGCCTGCAGAATTTGAACGCGGTACGCACCAAGTTCCTGGCGATCACGGATCGGTTTGCCCGACTCCAGGCCCAGTGGTTAAACGTCCACGTGGACTTTCCTTTGCTCCAGCGCATGGCCTTGCCGATCGTCACCGGCTCGGTCTATTACGCGGGTATAAAGATCCATGAGACCCGCATCATCCGGCTCTTGGAGGTTCTTCTGCATGCCGGCAACAATCTCGGCGGCTGGAGCGCCAAGCACATTCATCAAGTCATTCTCCAGAGCTTCCAACTTTCCGAAAAGGCCTACGGTCTCAACCAACTTCGCTACGACCTGCGCAAACTCAAGGGCCACGGCCTGATCGAACGTGACGGCTCACGATACGCCTATCGCCTAACCAGCAAAGGCTTCCAAGTCGCTCTGCTGTTTTTATTCTTCCACAAGCGTTTGTGCGGTCCACTTGCTAACAGTCGCTTTCACCACCAACCAGACACCGACCATCGGCCCAAGAGCAAACTTGAAGCTGCCTATTATAAGGCGGACAGGGACATCCAAGACATTGTCAATCTCCTCGATGCTGCGTGATACTGCTGCTTGCAAATCTTCGACCAATTATGTCTATGATTTTGGAGGCAAGAATCTAGTGGAACGGATAAGGCTGCACGCTCCACTGAACGAGCAGCGCCCCGAAGGCTACTACGGCGCCACGGCGTTCGGATACACGGATTATCCGTTCCTCACCGCCAAAGTTCTTCACGCGGAAACTGAAGGAGCATCTCTCTCGCTGAGGTCTGGCCTCGAGTGATGCCTTCGAAATCCTTAAATCGCGTCCAGCTCACAAAAACAGGACAAAATAATTTAACAAAAACCAGTACTCATCAGGAGCAGAAATGAAACTAACCGGGAACACTATATTCATCACCGGCGGCGGCTCTGGGATTGGCCGCGGCTTGGCAGAAGCATTGCACAAACTACGGAGTTCAATGACTTGATGGCACAGGCGCCTGCGTAGCCGCGGCTCTCGTCTGGGACGCCTCTGGAATTAACAATCAATAACTTGGTGGAAAGGCAAAAATTACAGTGAACGATTCAAAAGCAGAAAACAATAAGGCGATTGTCCTGGAAGCCTTCGACACTCTGTTTAATAAGAGAGATTATACCGCAGCGGAGCGCTTCTGGTCGCCCAACTACATTCAGCACAGTGCGCACATTGAGCCGGGCCGTGACGGTCTCTTCAACCTGATCAAGAGCATCCCGCCCACTCTCAGGTATGAGCCGGGAGTAATCGTGGCGGAGGGAGACGTCGTCATCATCCACGGCCGCTTCTCGGGCTTCGGGCTGCCGGTCAATTGGATTGCGGCGGATATTATCCGCTTGAAAGACGGAATCCTGGTCGAGCACTGGGATGTCATTCAGGACGAGGCTACCCAGGAACAGTCCAAGAGCGGAAACCCAATGTTTGGAGACTCGTTCCCCGACCGCGCATAACGGCAATAAGACTCGGCCGATACTACTTGGGGCGTGAAAATATAAGCTGCCGATGATTGACATGCTAGAGCTCGCGGTGGAAGCACACGGTGGCTTGAAGCGCTGGAGCCAGCTGACAACCGTGAAAGCCAGCCTTTCGATCACTGGGACGCTCTGGCAGCTCAAAGGCCAGCCCGAGGCGCTCAAGGACGTAGTTGTCGAGGCTCAACTCAAATGTCAGCAGTTGACTACGCACCTAATCGGCAAGAACCGTCGCACAGTGTTCACGCCAGACTGGGTCTCAATCGAATTAGAATCCGGGATTGTTGAGGAAGGTCGCGACGACCCACGTTCCGCATTTCAGGGCCAACTCCGTGGGATAATTTGCACGTGGCCTATTTCAGCAGCTACGCGCTATGGAACTATCTCACAATCCCGTTTCTTTACACCTATCCCGGTTTTGTCACCGAAGAGCTCGCCACCTGGCAAGAAGATGGAGAGCAATGGCGTTCTTTGGCGCCTTTTCGATGCATGTCTGGCATAAAAAGGCAAAATTCAGTTGCTGGTCGTTTGCATGTCATTCTATCCTCTACGCGTCAGGAGATGGCGTCAGGCATCGATGTCGGTCGAGAGCGCGATGTCTTTCTGGGAGTCGAGAGCGGCGAGCCGCTCTACCAAGGCCGCACGGATCGAGGTGTACGTGCCGCTGCCCAGCGCGACCCGCTTGGGCGCGGGACTGCGGTCCACGGAATCGATCATCGCCTGAGCCATCTTGATCGGATCGCCCTTCACAATGAACGTACCGGCCGCGAAGGCACGGCGCATCTCGCCAGCCGGCGTATTTTCGTAGACGCCCATCGGCGGAGGACTCACCAGGCCACCACCAAAGCTCGTCTTGGCGGGGCCGGGCTCGGCGATCGTGAACTCAATGTTGAACGGCGCGACTTCCTGGGCCACTGCCTCGACGAAGCCTTCGATTCCCCACTTGGTAGTATGGTACAAGCTGAAATTGGGATAGGTGATCTGGCCGCCTTCTGATGACACCTGCAGGACTCGACCGCCGCCTTGCGCTCGCATATGCGGTAGGGCAGCGCGGATGACTTGGATCGAGCCGATGAGGTTGGTGTCGATCTGATGCCGGATCTGGTCGTCGCTCAACTCTTCCGCAGCGCCAAAGAGGCCGTAGGCCGCGTTGTTCACGACAACATCGATGCGACCCATGATCGCAAACGCGCGATCGACTACCCGGCGCACCGCCTCCGCATCGGTCACGTCCAGTGATGCCACCCAGAGGTCGTCGCCATATCGTGCCTTCAGATCGTCGAGGGCGTTCATCTTGCGCAGGGTCGCCGCCACACGATCGCCGCGCGCCAGAAGCTTCTCGGCCAGCGTCCGTCCGAAGCCGGAGGAAGTGCCGACGGCTTTGGATCTCATGGTTAAGAAGATGCTACCAGGCGACGCTGATCATTTGCTCCACTCTGCAGCCGTCTCACGCACAAAATCCTCGTACCGCCTAGGGGCATGGCCGATCAGCGAGGTCAGCGTAGCGACATCTGCGTTGCTCGGAGCGAAGCCACGGTCCTCGTATCCCTGGAACATAAGCCGGAGGTCCTTAGCGAGCCAAGCGGGGAAGATTTGACGGAGTTGCTCCTCGAACGCTTCCACCGGAAGGTCGGCGTAACGAACCTGCTTGTTCAAAACCTCACTCCAAATGGCCGCGGCGCTGGGTCCGCTTAGTGGATCCGGTCCAACGAGGTTATAAGTCTTCCCAGTGTGCCCGTCGGTGGTTAATGAAACGACTGCGGCATCGGCGATATCTCGAACATCAACTGCAGCGATTCCAGCTTTGCCAATCGGATTTGGATACAGACCGGCCCCAGTCAGCACAGGTTTGAGCTGGGCATCATTCTGGAAGAAATAACCGGGCCGCAAGACAGTGAATGGGGTATCGAACGCCTTAAGAGATCTCTCAACAGCATACTTGCCAATAAAATGCGGAACGTCCGGGAACCGCTCGGCTTGGTAAACGGAGAGGTAAGTGATGTGCTTAACCTTTGCTTGCCGAGCTACGGCCACTGTTAGCAGAGCTTGTGTCAGCTCGTCGGCCACATTGCCGACCAGCAGGAACAGCTTGTCGACGCCGTTCAGTGCCGAGCGGACCGAGTCGGGGTCCAGCAGGTCGCCGATAGCCACCTCTGCCCCGTCGGGCAGCTTTGCTTCCTTGTTCCGAGTCAGGACGCGGACAGACTCTCCACGGCGAAGCAGGGCTTGGACTACTTCTGTGCCCACTTTGCCCGTAACACCAGTCACTAAGATTTTCATAAAGTCTCCATTGATTAGGGAACCCACAGCCGGGTCCAGGCACGTCAATAATATTTACTGAACGTTTCGTATGGTTAAAGATAAAATCGAGATCGTCAAATGATTTTTCTTTCCGTTCTGTTAAACTTAATGCGTGTCTGCTAAATGTTCTGTTCCTCCCCGCCGTGGCCGCCCACCCATTGAAGCAGCCGAGTCGCATGCGGCAATTTTGGATGCCGTTTATGAGCTGCTGCAGGAGCGTTCGGTCCGTGATCTCACGATGGAAGCCGTCGCCAACAGGGCTGGCGTAGGCAAGCCCACGCTCTACAAGTGGTGGCCGACCAAGGCCGCGCTTGTGCTGGCCATGTTCCGAGAACGAATCGCTGTCGTCTTGCCGCCGCCGTCAGTTGGGACGGCGGAAGAGGCGATCCGTGACGCGGCACGTGCCTTGATCGGGCCGTTGAACGGACAGTTGGGTAAGGTGCTGTCCGAGCTGATTGCCGAAGGCCAAAGCGAGCCAGCGATCCTCCGGGAGCTGTTTGACAAACACATCCGGGGACACCAGGAGGCAAACGCCGCCGATATCGAGCGGGGCAAAACAAGCGGGGAACTAGCGAGCGATGCCGATCCGGAGCTGATTATCGATGCAGTGTTCGGTGCGATCTTTTATCGCCTTCTGTTCCGGTCCTCACCGCTGACTGAAGAGTTCAGCGACAAGTTAGTCAGGCAGGTGTTCCGCGGTGCCCGAGCTAGAGCGGGCGAAGCTACCACACGTTCCAAACCTCGCCGGGTCAAACCGGCGTGATCTTCAGAGTGACAATCAAGTCCACGGGCGGACCCTCGTAAGTCGACTCGGGTCCGAGGCTCGCCGGTGTGCGAAATTCAGGCGCACCATACAGGATGGGTCATCCGAGCCCGGCTGCTCGCGCGATCAGGAACAATCCTGCTCGACGGCGACGACTCCGATCGCTCGCGCGACGCGCGCGGTCCGCTCGAACTTTGCTGGGCGAGTTATGCCAAATAGCGCGCAAAATTCTATGCCAATAATTCGCAAAGTGACATATCGCATCGACCGCTCTCCCAACGAAAGGCCAGATGAACGCTCCCTCACCAGGGTGGAGGTCAGAAAGACCCAAGGAGATAGCGAATAAACCGCCGCTTTCGAGTGTGAGATCGTGTCGGTCGGTGTCCGCTCCTCGGACGATCAACGCGAAATACCGTAGTTCAGGTTCGTCCAAATTGTATTTATTCAAAAATGGATCAAAACTGCAAAGCTCTCCGTCGTGGGTGAGTTCGACGCCGTGAGCATCGTAGGGTGTTGCATTAAGCTCTCGCGCAACGAGAGCCTGGTTTACGCGACCGGCCGCGAGCCGAGAATGAGAATATCCACCAGTCTTTTTGCGCTTTGCTTCCAATCTGGCCCAGACGCCACGTTGGAAACGCCGATCAGAGCTCGGAGCAGGTCGAGTGGATCGAGGTCAGGGCGGATGTCGCCGCTTTCGATCGCTCGCTCCACCAATGCATTTATAGCTCCTTTGATCTGAACACCCGTTGTCTCAAATAGCTTCGAAGGTCCTCCAACAATCTTGTTTAGAGCAGGTGCGATGATCTGCTTCGTTGCGATGTAGTCAACGAAGAGTAACATCCATGCGCGCAATGCTTCGACCGGAGGCATTGACTCGGCAAACTCGCGGTCTGCTGCCGCCAGCTTTTCTACCTCGGTGCGATAAACCGCCTCGAGCAGTGAATCGCGGGTAGGAAAGTGGCGGTATAGTGTGCCGGCGCCTATGCGCGCCTGCCGCGCAACATCGTCCAGACTGATGTTCGCACCTGACCGGGTGAATGCATCTTTCGCTATCTTCAGGATGCGCGCACGATTGCGTTGCGCATCGGCGCGTGGCTTACGAGGGACAGGTTTTGGACGCTTTGAAGCCATACGAAAATCACTTGCAATCGGAGACAGTCTCCGTTTATCTTTCTTTTACGGAGACACTCTCCGTTTTATCCATCCACACGGCTGCTCGTCAATGAGCTGCACTCAAAGTGTTTAGTAAGACTGGAGAAAATAATGGCAAACGTATTTGGCGCGACTTCAACCACGGACGAGGTGTTGTCCGGCGTGAATCTGCAAGGCAAACGGATCTTAGTTACCGGCGTTTCGGCTGGGATTGGGGTGGAGACTGCGCGATCTCTAGCAGTGCATGGCGCACACGTCGTGGGTGCGGCCCGGGACTTGACCAAGGCGCAAGCGGCAACCGCCCAAGTCCGAACGGATGCGGCGAAAAGAGGCGGCAATTTTGAGCTTGTCGAGCTCGATCTCGCCAATCTGAAGAGCGTGCGCGCCTGTGCCGACGGACTCGTAGCAAAGGGTGAACTCTTCGACGTGGTCATCGCAAACGCGGGAGTGATGGCTACACCCTTCGGGCATACTGCGCGCGGCTTTGAAACTCAGTTCGGCACCAATCACCTGGGCCACTTTGTTCTTGTCAACCGGATTGCGGCGTTGATGGGAGCCGGGTCACGGCTAATCAACCTGTCTTCCTCCGGTCACCGCTACTCCAATGTTGACCTAGACGATCCGAACTTCGAGCGGACGCCCTATGAACCGTTCATTGCTTACGGCCGGTCGAAGACGGCGAACATCTTGTTTGCCGTCGCCTTCGACGAGCCCCACCGCGAGCGTGGCGTACGCGCTGCGGCTATACATCCGGGAGGCATCCAAACCGAATTAGGTCGCTATCTGGACCCGACCCGAGTGCCATCCATGATCGAGCAGATGAATAAGCAGCTTGCAGCAGAGGGTAAGGCGCCCTTTCAGTGGAAGACGATCCCGCAAGGAGCTGCGACTTCGGTATGGGCCGGCGTCGTCGCGCCCGCTGACGAAGCGGGGGGCCAATACTGCGAGAACTGCCACGTCGGTCATGTCGTAGCGGACGACGTGATCATCAGCGCTATCAGCGAAGGCGTTCGTGGATATGCGCTCGATTCCCCCACAGCCGCGGCGCTCTGGAAGAAAAGTGAAGAGATGGTGGGAGAGTCCTTCTAACGGCAAGTGACAAATCCGCAAGATGATCGCCCCGCGGCTTCTCACGGAAGGCACGCTAGAAGCGTTCTGGAAGGGAGTCGCCGCGTAACACTTTGTTTAGTGAAACCTCGCAAGAAAGGAAGCATCATGGAATGCGCAACGCTGGGCAATACAGGTCTTCTGGTTTCGAAACTCTGCTTCGGAACCATGACATTCGGAGACGGCAGAGGCCTCTTCAAGGCCATCAGCACCGTTGGCCAGTCCGCGGCCGATGAACTAGTCAAGACGTCGATTGACGGCGGCATCAATGGTCGAGGGCATGATCCATCACTGGAGGGACGGCGACGGCGGACGATGAAAACACGATTCTGGCCGATTCCGGGCTGAATTGCTTAACCTAAACGTCCTCCCCCTCCCAGGGTGCCACGCTGTTTAAACGCTCTTTCGCTACGCTCCAGAGCCTTTAAACAGCGTTCTGCAGCGCCCAGTGGGTGGGTCACAATTTTAACTTCCTGTTAGCACGCGCTCACAGGCTGTAATCTCCCCAGTAACGCTCGATCGTTAGGGCTAAGGCTTGATCGCGGCAGATCTCCAAATCGTCGGCAATGACGTCCAGCCTGTGCGCAAGGGAGAGCAAACTTCTAACCGTCTCCAGGCTTTGGCCTGCAAGCAGGTCCTGTCTTCGCACCTCCTCCAAGATGTTTCGGAAACTCTCGCGTGCCGCTTTCGTCGAAGGCTCAGCGAATCGGGTTGAACCTTCCCGAAAAACATTAGCTAAGGCTTCTGATGTCGTCCGAAATTCCTCTCTTGCTTTCTGCACACTCGGATCTACGAGACGCGCGATACTTTCTGGCAACGCAGGCAACTGGCGACGTGCCCGACTGCTCAGATAGAGAGCCAGACGCCGCATAGTCACCGTTAAGGCGAGCACTTTCTCGACTTCGGTTTCCGGACAATGCCGCCCTCTCAAGCCTCTCACCCAACTCACTGCTTCTATCGGAATCAAAGTCAGACGTTCACACAACGTCTCGTCGCCATGACCAGGCGGTCTTGCCAAAAAATTCGAGCAGATCGAAAAAAATTCAATGAAACGTTTCCGCAGTTCGGCCTCTGGAAGTATAGGCCAGAACAAGCGACCAACGATCGCAGCGATGAGTATGGCCAGCACCACGCCAAAGTACGACCCGAATACCGTTTGAACTGCAACCGGCTTCTCAGCATCCAAACCCACCGTTGCAACGATAAAAAACATCGCTGCGCCTAAGTGGAGGTTTTGCCCTCCCAAAGAAGCCGAATAGTACCCGTAAGCGAACAGCTGAGCGAACAGAAACAGGTTCATAGCGCCGTAGTTGGATAGAGCTGGGCTTATCAAAAATACCAGAACTATGAAGAGCAGTCCGGCTGCGGACACCTGAAAGGCGCGCTGCAACGACCCGCGGTCCCCCTTGCCACCAATAAAGTTTTTATTATAATAAGTCAGGGCCAGAGCCCCCAAAGGTATCCCTACCGCGCCCGGAGGATTGAACCAGTCGCAGATAAGCAATGCCGCAGTTGCCGCAATGGCCGGCTTCACTCCGTCGCGAACTCGGCTGAGGTCGATCCTGGGCAAGCGAAATTCGCGATGCTTATCGCGCCTTGGCGGGTCTCCCGGCAGCGGTAAATCGGCCAGGAGCGCACGTAGCTTCAAAAGTTCATCGTGTATGACCCAAAGTGCTGCGTGATGGTTCGCCAGATCCAGCACATCTTCGAGAGAGTAGTTTCGCGCGATCCTCGTCGCGAGAACTTCCCGCAGCCGCACCTCGAGAGCGTCAAATGTCGTTTCTAGTCGGTCGTCTTTGACCACTGTCCCGGATTCCAGCGCCTCGGCCAGTGTTTGCAGTTCGCGTCCGATCGCCTCGTGAACCGCGAAGAGCTCTGTGCCGACATCATCCACATACCGCGGCTCTCCTTTTTGACGCCGGAACAAGTCTAAGGAAGCCTGTAGAAGATTGGTCAGAGAGACCACCGCCATTGTGTAGCTCGGCAAACGGCGCCGAAAATAAAGACTCTCATTCCCGCCATTCTGCAGCAGCGTCCGCAATTTCAAGCCCTGCTCGCGAAGGGCAATTGCGGTCGAGCGGGCTTCGTCCCAAAGGTCGGCTCCAGTCGCCAGACTTTTGTGTTGCAAGTCAACAAGTCTCCCAACATTGCCTAGCGCTGCACGGGCCAGGTGAATGAAATCCTGCCGGGCGAACCGCGGCCAGACCAAGTTGGCCACGACTATCATTGAAACCACCCCAGTCAGAATCTCCAATGTTCGGGCCAGTCCGATGTGCCACGCGTTAGTTGGATCGAAGATCCCGTTTACGCTTACCGTCACAAGCGTGTTGGCACACAGAAAAAAGGAGTAGGGGAAGATCGTGCCCCCATACATGTACATGCAGAAAGCAAGGTAAACGAATGTGAACAGCAGGAAAAACAAGCGATCCTGTTCGTAATTTCCGACTAGCCATACGCCGACAAACCCCCCGACAATTGTGCCCACGACTCGGGCAACGGACCGCTGAGCGAGCGCTCCGACATACTGAACCGGTGCCAGGACAAGCACCGTAAATACAGCCCAGTTCGCGTGTTCAAGCCGGATCAACTGCGAGATGTAAACCGCTAGCAAACCTGCTAAACCGAGCTTAATGCCGAACATCGTCTTTGGGTCCGCAAAGACTGCAGCGAAGTTTCTCGCAACGCCACCAAGATCTGGGAATCGGCGTCGACGAACGATAGCCTCAGCGCTCACAAGCAAATCCTAATACAGTCTTGCATCCCGACACCGCAAGTGACAATTTCACCGGAAATCAATGGGTCCGACGACGGTTATCGACAGTTTCCTGAGAAATGCAGAACAGCAAATTTACGATTTCAACACCCCGTGGTCGATGGCAGTTATTGTCCTCGGCTTTTTATGCGCGTGGGCGGTAAATAACCTACTCGAACATTTTGGTTTGACTCGCCATGTCTGGCACCTGCCTCTCTTCTTTGCTGCGCTGGTTGTTCTGTTCGGGAGCCTGATCGGTCTCTTCTTCGCTCCGTGAAAATCGCGGGTTACAGATATCTGGTGACGCTCATTGTTGTTGCCGTCGCGGCCGGCACCGGTTGGTTCTTGTACCAGAAGTATATTACCGACCCCTGGACCCGCGATTGCCAGGTCAGAGCAAACATCGTTGGTATTGCGCCGCGCGTAGCCGGCCCGATTATCAACATTCCGGTCCACGACAATCAGGAGGTAAAGGCCGGTGATCTTTTGTTTGAAATCGATCCGGCCGATTACAAGACGGCTTTGGATTCTGCCAAGGCGTCAGTTGCCAACGCGGAAGCGAATTTCGTGCAAAAACAACAAGACCTCGATCGAGAAACCGACCTGTTTCAAAGAAAGGTTAGTTCGAAACAAGAATTTCAGAATGCTCAGAATGCCTTCGCCTCCGCAGAGGCTCAGTTGAGCGCTGCCCGGGCGAACCTGCAACAATCCGAGCTCAATCTGGGTTATACCTAGAGAGATCCGTGTAATTTTATACGCTAAGGAACCGTCTTACGGTAGCTCGGCTTAGACACGTGACTGACGCGGCGACCCGCTTAAAGATGTGCTCGCGTGCCCGGGCCCGCTGCTCGCCGACGATACGGGCGATCCGGAATTCGGCGGGCTCAAGCACGCGCTGCTCTTTAAGAAACTCCCGCGCCCGGCCCATAAGGGCGCGACGGACTGTTCCAGACGGCAAGCCTCCTCGAAGAGGAATTGCTCCAGCTGCGCTGCCGCGGCGTCATCGAAGGGGTGGAGCCTCAGATAACCAGTGATGGTTTGTTGATGCTCGGAGATCGTCGGCTGCCGTTTGCAGTAGAGTTCGATCAGCCCTGGATCAAGCCCCAATTGCGCCGCGCTGAAGCAAACCAGTTCCTCGAAGAGCTCGAAGGGCCGCTGCTGCGGGAAGCGACCCAAAAGCCGCACGAAGGCGACCTGGTAGGCAAAGCCAAGCCGGTCATGAGGGCGCCGCCACCTGCCGAGCTGCACGAAATCCTGCTCGGTCAGGGTCGCGGCCCGCTTGAGCTGGTCGTGGGAAAACATTGCCGGTGTGAT
The DNA here is from genome assembly GCA_963782115.1 of uncultured Verrucomicrobiae bacterium. Lineage (GTDB taxonomy): Bacteria > Verrucomicrobiota > Verrucomicrobiia > Chthoniobacterales > JAFAMB01 > JAFAMB01. The sequence goes on along the minus strand of CAWAIK010000021.1, from coordinate 9,624 downwards.
ACCGCGAACGCCGAGGTAGGAAAAGACGCTTCCTTCGCGTATAAAATTACACCAATCTGCCTAGTACCCCGTGCTGGAGCCACGCTTCCGCGATTCCCTCGAACTGAAAAACAGCCAAAACCAGGCCATTTCGCGCTGCCGCAGCGTGCGCGGCGCAAGTGGGTGCGGCACGGAGAGAACGACGAGCTTGTGAACGCGATCCGGATGAGCCGTAGCCGTGAACCACGCCACGGCGGCTCCCCAGTCTTGGCCAACGATGTCCGCTGCGTCGATACCGAACCTGTCAAGAATGCCGATCACATCGCAGACCGCGTTCTGCAGAGAATACGCGCCCACTCCTTCGGGGCGATCGGAGCGTCCGAAGCCACGCAGGTCCGGCGCAATTGCGCGCCGGCCGCTTATGAAATCCTGCCGTCAATTTTCCTTTTTCTTACTTCAGCATCCGGAGACGTGTCGAAAGGTTCAGGGAGCATTGCTGATGGAAATTCCCCAGGGAAATACAATAGAAAATAGCGGAAAACAGAACCCTGAAATCGGGTTCAAGTCCCCCCCGAGCAGAGGAGAAAAATCGCCGCGCTTAGCGACTTCCACCACCAGTTCCTGGAGAGAGAGCCTAGGCGGAACTAAATTTGTTTTGTGCCGTGTTCAAGTTGAAGCCGGAAACGCCGACTCGGGCTTCCCGACCGATCCGAATGCAAGTACGATCAACTATTCAGAGGGCCTTTTCGTAGGCTATCGGGGATACGAAAAGAATCATATTCAGCCCTCCGCCACCAACGGCCTGCCAGCACATATTAGCATCCGTTCCATGACCAAGGTTCCCTTGGTATCGATAACATTGCGGATTGCCCATTGAAGAAAAAATCGCCTAAGATGGCGTTGGCGTGGTGAGAATTTGCAGGAATTCAGCCCAATACTTTTGTTCCGTTAGATACTGACCTTCTGGAAAGGGTAGTATACGCGGCACAGCGTTAAGCGAAAATTCGAATCCATTTTCTTGGTATGGATGTACCCTACCTCCAGGTCGTAAGGTAACCGGTTAAATTCTTTGAAAAAGACATCAACGCCTAAAAAGTATTCTTCTTCCGCATCCTATACAGTCTCAACAAAAAGCGACACGGAGCCGCCAAATTGCGGATCGATTTGATGGTTCGCACCAAGTTTCGCAAACTTCCTCTTAAAGGCGCGAGCCGCAGCTGCCCATGTTTTATAGGGAACGCGAGATAAATCGATCGTTGGGAGACTTTTTAGAATTTTCGCGTGTATTGTGGCTCGTATATCTCTTTCTTCCTCGTGGATTTTGCGTCGAACACGGCGCTGTCTACCTCCCGACTTTCAGCTAAAAGTGCTCCAATTTGTTGAGAGGCCATTGTTACGGTTAATCCTGAAGCTGGGTTTACTCCCAATGCTCTGAGCATCTGAATTTGTCTCTCAGTTGCCAACGGTTCTGGAACAAAATTGACTTCGTAAATTTCCGTTGCTTCTGTCTCGATGAGATTCCGAGCTTCAGCTTCGGACTCCGCTTGAACCGTCTTGCGTCGTTTTCGGTTCGTCTGTTTTGATCGATAGAAGACTTTAAAGGTACTCATCGTCAACGAATGCAGCGATGCGAAAAGGATTCTTAAGGTGTCCGTTTGGCCTGTTTATTCAATCTCAATAGCCCAAACGATCGGGCCAAACCAATGCGTCGAGGTTCGGCTCATTTCAAATTTACGATATGAATACCAGATTCTTCAAAATTCTCTAGAGCATACAGCGCGCCATAAGCTACCGTCGGCGAAGCGCCCGCCCTAAATCGACCGCTCTTATGAACCCGCCATCCGTGTCCGCGTGAACCGCGCTCCCCTGGGGAACCAGCCCGCTCGCAAGGAGATAGTCGCCAGGCCGGCATGTAAAGACGACAATCTGGAAGCTGTGGGCTTTCTCGGTGAGCAACGCGCGAAACCAGTCCACCCGTGCACCGGGATGGCAGGAAGGTAGCCGATAGCCTGCGGGCAGCGATGAGAATGGGATTTCTTGGCCAGACAGAGCGGCAGATTGTGTGGCTTGAGAGCGCGAACCTTTCTTCGGCTCAACAAATGGACCCGATCCACTACGAGCCGGGACAAGTGATCGAGTTTTGCCGGAGGGCGAAAGGCGGTTTTAGAGCGGTGAACGCTGGGGAGTGTCCCGAAAAGACGGTCAGCGTGTCTTTGTTACTTGCGATGGCGTGGAAAAAGTTCTGCCGCTGCAGCAATGGAAAACGTTTGACGTCTACCGGCTCGACCCGATGCCGGTAGCGGTCGGTGAGCACTTGCTAATCACCAAAAATAACCGTGGCGCGAATCTAAGGAACGGCGAACTCCGCAAGGTAGCGGCAATCGACGGGGATCGGATCACGCTCGACAACGGACGCCAGCTGAACTCATCCAGGCCATTACACGTTCGCCAGGGGTATACCGTCACGAGCCAGACATCGCAAAGTCATGAGTCCGTGAAGATGTTCGGGTTCCTGCCAGTGTCGAGTACAAGTCAGGTGAACGTTGTTCAGATGCTTGTCACCCTGTCGCGGCCGACTCGCGAGGCACGGCTATACACGGATTCACGCGAAGTCTTGCTGGAGGCGGCGCTACGGCCCGGCCAGGGCATGTCGGCAGTTGAACTGCTTGACGGTGAGCCGGAGCCGGAAGTCGACCTCCGGCAGATCGGGCACAATGGAGACAAGAGACAAAAGGAGGCGGAGCTCATCCGGGAAGTTCAGGGTTCAAGGCAAACGACGAAAAGAGAGCAAATTTGTGAGACGCTCAGAAAGACCGCAAACAGAGAAATGGGAATGGAGAGGTGCATTGAACGATAACGATCGACGGCGGCCGGCGCCGGCGCTTAAGGAGCTGTACAGCAAGCCGCGGCGTTCAAACGCATGGGAATCGGAAGAGGCAGAAGTAGTCAGGTTTTGGACCGATGACGGGGACAGCTGGGGATTCCTCTTGCATTATCTGACTGGGATCCACTACAGCGCCAGACACGAGCGTCTGCTCATCAACTGGACGCTGGGCACTTTGGTTATTGCCGGTCCGAAAGTCCTCGAGTTCTACGACGATTTCTGCAATCACGGGCAACGTCACTAAAATCCGATGGGAAAGACATCCTCGCAGTGACAATAGTGTTAAATGCGGAACGCGTTGTGGACGCGCCTTCGCCGAATCTTGACCTAACTAATTCGGGATTTCAAACCGTAGAGTAGAGTAAGAGAGCGAGGGACAGCAAACTCCCCTTTCGCGAGGAAATCCATTTTATTGATTGCTGGGATCGTCTGTACGCAGCCCAATCACGCAATTGGCGAATATGGACGTTGTTGGAACATAATGAAGAAATGCACACCCTTTCGTCCCTTACTCAGTAAGACGACAAGTCTGTTCCCTCCAATCGTGGTCCAAAAACCGACCGAAACAAGAAGGACATAAGCAACGTTGAAACGCGTTGAACGGCTCCAAGTACGAGGTTGAACTGAAATGCTGCGTATAACAACAAGTCATTCTGCGGAAGGGCGAAAAAGTATTTCGATGTCTCGCTTAAAACGAGCGACTACTACACCAGGGACATAGGTACATGGGGCGGTAAAGGCGCGAAAATATTGGGGCTCAAAGGTGAGGTAGAAAGGAAGGATTTCGTGGCGCTGGTTAACAATCGTTGGCCGGGAGCTAACGGAGAACGACTCACCGCACGAATGAACAAGACCCGACTGGAAGACGTGAAGGATAAGAAGACGGGGCGGCCGTTAATACATCCAGAGACCGGGGACGTGCAGAAGCGTGAAGTATCCAACCGGCGCGTCGGCTACGATTTCACGTTCAGCGTACCTAAATCGGTGTCGTTATATCTAGCTGTCAATGAGGACAAGGTCGTCGAACAAGTGATCGCCGAGGCCCTGGACGAGACCATGGCGACGATCGAGGCCCGGATGGAAACCAAGGTTCGCAAGGGGTATCAGCACGACAATCGCGTTAGCCCAAACATGGTCTATGCAAAGTTTGTTCACGGCGAGAGCAGGCCTGTCGATGGGATCCCCGACCCCCATTACCACATTCACGTCTTCGCGATGAACGCGACTTTCGATGAGGTCGAGAAACAATGGAAGGCCTTGGAAGTGGGAAACACGGTGGGCGATCGCACTTTCTACGAGGCCCATTTCCACCATTTACTAGCCGCAAGGCTCGAGCTCTTGGGCTACGGCATCCGGAGAACCGAGCAACACTTCGAGTTTGCCAGTGTGAGTCGGGAGCTGGTCGAGAAGTTCAGCCGGCGAACAGAGCTCATCGAGCAGCGGGCCCGGGACAAATATAAGGTGCTGGAAGCTGAGGCCAGGGCGCTCATGAAGGACACCAACATGGCTTTCGATGACGCCTTTGCGCACGTGATTGCAGAAATCGGCGGTGATTGGGACAAATGGAAATCCAATTTGGGAGCTCGGAACCGCGAAAGTAAAAGCTCGGCGAAGTACAAAGCCCGGCAATAGTTAGTTGCACATTGGCAGAGTGAGATGACTCCAGAAGAACGGGAGTCATTGCGGCCCGAGTCTGTAAAGAGCGCACCTTCCCAAAATCTTCTCAGTGCCGGCGCCGCGAAGGAACTGGCGATACAACACCTCTTTGAGCAGGTGTCACTCAAGCGTGAGCTTCACATTGCCGGGATGCTACTTCGGCGCGGGATTGCGAGGGTGTCAATAGCCGAAGCACTCACGTGGGTAACGTCAGATCCGTTTTTCGTGCGGCCAGACCCCGAGGGGAAGTTGCTTACTACGCGCCAACCGGTTCGGGCGTTCAGCCAGGCGAACGAGGCACAATTTTATGTCTCGATGTCGCGCGCGAGGTGGGCCATGCGTGTCTTTACTGATAGCAAGGTAGCTCTGCGGGATGCCGTCACCCGACCGAGCACGCGACTTTCCTCTTGGGAGCTCCTCGACTTGGCCGAGCAGGACAGAACTTTGAAGGCCGAGCTGGCTCGGCAACGGGCTAAGCCAAAGAAACAGCAACAAGAGATTGCTTATGAACGGTAAAGTGATTCGGGTGCCGGCACGGTCATTGAAGGAACAATTCTCAAGAAGCTCAGAAGCATGGAAAGATCAGTCCGATCCGATCTTTCGGTTTTGGGCAGAGGGAGACTGGTGGGGCTTCCCGTTCTTCAGTCTCAGCGCCAGCCGGTATTTCGGCGACAAAAAAACACTCTGTCTTTATTGGCCGCTTGGGACCGTCGTCATTGCAGGTCCGAAGGTGCTAGATTTCTACGCCGGGTTTTGCGCCCACCGGGCAACGTGTCTCAAGGCCGATGGAAAAGACATCGCGGACGTGAACCTGATTCTCAGTGGCGATTCGGACGGGGTGACGAACTGCACTTAAATCGTAGACAACACTCTCGAGCGAATCCACGATTTAAGGGTTCTGACGAAACTTTGGTGCAATCCCGACTGTCTTTAACAGCGCCGATTTTCACGCCGGCGCGCATGTGATCATGAAGCGCTGGCGAGGACGCCCCTCCCAGGGCACGACACACGACACCGATGATTTCGCTGGATCGCTTGGTCCTGTCTTGCGTACTCGGCGCAAGCCTTCAAGAGACGCTCAGTGAAGATTCACCGCTCGCAATCCAGATTGCCGCCAATACCAGCACCTCCCGGCATCGCTTAACAGGCTCGAACCGCGCATGATTTGTGAGAAGTTGAGGCGCGGAGCAAGCGCTGCTATAGCGTCCCCTCTCTCCCACTCCCGCAAGCTTCTGACGGCGGCGAACGCTACGTCGAGCAGCTCTTGTCCGAAATCAGTCCCCTCGGCCAATTCACAGCAAATACCACCTTGGAAGCAGGGGCAAGCCGCACGGCCTCATACCGGGAACCGCCGCATTTGCCAATCAGACCTTCGAGTCCCAATCCCCGATGTCGCGCTCTACTTAAATCGTAGACAATGGCCGTTTGCCAGGCCCAAGGGAAGAACGAAAGCGGGCCCTATAGTCGAGTGGCTTTACTTTTAAATGGAATCGGAACCGGCGCGTCATGACATCGCTGCTGGCGAATCCGCACTGCTCAGCGATCTCACTAAGTCTTAAGGACGTGAGCTCGAGCTTGCGCCGGACTGCTTCGATTCGCAATTCCTCGACGTAGAGAGAAGGCGCTTTTCCGATCTCCTGGGTAAAGATTCTTTGAAAAGTCCGGGGACTCATGGCGGCGCGCCTGGCTAGCGCCGGCACAGAGAGATCCTCGGTAAGATGCTCAGGCAACCACGTCTGAAGCTTCCGGATGGGTGGACTTACCGCGGATTCTGCGGAAAGCAAGACACTGAACTGAGCCTGGCTGCCCGGTCGGTAAAGAAACATCACCATTGCCCGCGCCACATCAAGCGCGAGTTTGTTGCCATGATCCTCCTCCACGAGAGCTAGACACAAGTCGATTCCAGAAGTTGCACCCGCTGAAGTGTAGATATTACCGTCGCAAGTCCAGATAGGATAGGAATCGACATTGATCTTGGGAAAGCGGATTGCCAGTTCCTTCGCGAATTCCCAGTGAGTCGTAGCTCGCCTTCCATCGAGAAGGCCCGCCCGCGCTAGGACGAAAGCACCCGTGCAAATCGATCCTATGCGCCGGCACTCGAAAGCGCGGTTCCTCAGCCAGTCGACCAATGACGGTTCTTCAGGATCACTCCTCACCAAGCTTACTCCTCCTGCGATCAACAGGGTGTCGATTTCGCCCGTGCAGGCGAAGTAAGGCGCGTTCCCGACCAATTGAAGGCCAGTCATTCCGGTCACCCGACCTTTGGCGTCGCTCGTGACGACTTCGATTTGATAAGCGGGGTTAGGAGCTAACTGCCAATTGGCAAGTGTAAAGACATCGAGCACGTTTGCCAAATCCAGTTCCCGCACGCCGGGCAGCGCAAGGACCACCACTTTCTTCATAGCGGACGGAAGGGTCATCTGGGTTGGCGCAAATCGACGGATCTTTGACGTAGCAGATAGAACCGATCCTTGGAAGATGCAATTAACAAACTCAAAAATGAATCCTCCGATGCCTGAGCCGTTTCATGGCACGGGCGGATTGCAGGCGCTCTAGTTAAAATCAACAAAACAAAAATGAGTACAATCAAGACGCAGGACGGCACGGAAATCTTCTACAAGGACTGGGGCCAGGGTCAACCCATCGTGTTCAGCCACGGCTGGCCGCTGTCGGCCGATGATTGGGACGCGCAGATGATGTTTTTCCTCGGCAACGGTTTCCGGGTGATTGCCCACGACCGGCGCGGCCATGGCCGCTCCACCCAGACCGGCGGCGGCCATGACATGGATCATTACGCCGACGACCTAGCGGCGCTGACCGCACATCTCGACCTCAAGGGTGCGGTGCATGTCGGCCATTCGACCGGCGGCGGCGAAGTGGTGCATTACCTGGCGCGCCACGGCGAAGGCCGGGTGGCAAAAGCGGTGATCATCAGTGCGGTGCCACCGCTGATGGTAAAGACGGCGACCAATCCCGGCGGGCTGCCCAAGGAGGTTTTTGACGGGTTTCAGGCGCAACTCGCCGCCAACCGAGCCCAGTTCTATTACGATGTGCCGGCTGGACCGTTCTATGGTTATAACCGGCCTGGTGCGAAACCCTCTCAGGGGGTGATCTGGAATTGGTGGCGCCAGGGTATGATGGGAGGCGCCAAGGCGCATTATGACGGCATCGTCGCCTTCTCCCAGACGGACTTCACCGAGGACCTGAAGAAGATTACCGTGCCAGTCCTGGTGATGCATGGCGATGACGACCAGATCGTGCCTTATGCCGATTCGGCACCGCTGTCGGCAAAATTACTGAAGAATAGCACATTGAAAACCTACAAGGGCTTTCCGCACGGCATGCCTACGACCGAGGCCGATACCATTAACGCCGACCTGCTGACCTTCCTGAAAGCGTAACGCCGTGCGCGATCGCCTTGGCCCCGGAACCCGTTGGCCGATTTCAGCGCCTTCGCCTTCGCCACGTCCAGCACCGATGAGTTTCCCTCGGAGTTTACGATTTAATTGAAAAGGATTTTTTCAGTTAAATCGGGACTGGAAAGAACCTGGGGGTTCACGCCGGTCTCGATTTAAGTACAGAGCGACACTGAGCGTACAATTTTTTACAAACGGAGAAGTGACCCCGATTACCACTAGGATACATCGCCGACCCTCGGTCCAGATGAATTTCGGCCGCTCCGCACCCATGCACATGACTTCGCCCCAGCCGCTTAGCGTGTTTTAAAGTCCGAATCGTGTCTTCTCCTCAATGGGTGAGCATTCTTTTACTTACCTTTGAGGTAATTGCTGGTCGTTGTGTCTATTCCGATAGTGAAGGCGTGCCGCAATTTGGGCGGACAAGCAGTAATTAAATAAGGATAAACACATGCTTACTTATCAAATTCACACGATCGAATCGGCGCCGGAAAAATCGAAACCTTTGCTGGAGTTATTCACCGAGGCGGTTGGTTTCGTTCCTAACCTCGCTGGCGCAATTGCCAATTCGCCGGTCCTGGCCAAGTCTTTGCTGGGACTGTTCCAAAATGTTCATAGCGGAAGCTTCACGGAGGCCGAGGTTCAAGTTCTGCTTCTGACCAACGCCGTGACCAACTCGTCCAGCTGGCCAGTCGCGTTTCACACCGCATTGGCACTTAAACAAGGGTTAGATCCTGCAGATGTTCAAGCGATCCGGGAGCGACGGTTACCGGAACAGCAACGATACGCCGCGCTTTCCAGATTGGCGAAAACGCTGATCGAGAACCGGGGCCAGGTCTCCAACGACGATTTCGACACATTCCTAAAAGCCGGCTTTGAAAAAGAACACGTGCTGGAGGTCGTTGCAGTGATCGCAGCATCGACCATCACGAACTATGCAAGCAAAATCACGAATCCGCCACTGGAGGCGTTCTTGGAAGAGCACGCCTGGCGTGGGTAGTCTCGCCTGAGAGTTCCGCCCGAAAACGCGACCGCGTAACTTGAGGAGTGATAGCCGTTGTCGGTCGCGCTTCGAGGCGCAAAGTGCCGGACACCAGTGTTTATTTACCTGCGAGGTGATTGTGCGTTTGTAAACCTGCCTTAGTCTGGGGTTCGATCCGATTTCACATGAGCTCAAGAAAAACCGCTCCGGTGCCGGCCGGTAATCAACTCGGGAACCTGTTGCGCCACTGGCGGAACGTTCGTGGGAGAAATCAATTGGATTTATCGATTGAAACCGGCGTATCACAGCGACATATCAGCTTTATCGAATTGGGACGCAGTAACCCTGGTCGCCAAACTCTGTTGGAGATCGCCCAAGTCTTAGACGTGCCTCTGCGCGAACGAAACGCTCTCTTACTGAGCGCAGGTTACGCGCCAGTCTATTCAGAAGCAGCCTGGAATTCAGTCCAGATGCAAAGCGTAACCAAAGCATTAGAACGTATTTTGCGTCAGCATGAGCCTTTCCCGGCTTTGGTCATGGACCGTTACTGGAATGTATTGCTGACGAATGACGCGGCTCCCCGCTTCTTTAACTGTTTCATCGACATGTCGCGGCGCAAAGGTCCGCGCAATATGCTGCATCTGATCTTTGATCCCGATGGAATGAGACCGTTTGTGGAGAATTGGGCGGACGTAGCCGCTAGCCTG
>CAWAIK010000020.1:0-86288 GCA_963782115.1 uncultured Verrucomicrobiae bacterium | reverse complement strand
ACTTTGCACGAACTTGTTCCATCCTCCACCACCCATCAGGACGGCTGAAAGAAAACTTCTGGTCGTACCATTGCATGAACAAGTAGACACACCGCAGATGCAACCAGTCTTAGCTACGGCGGCAGAGCAGCTAGCTACCAGTGGGCTGCTTTGGCTATGGCAATCCTCCAACGGGACGCGGCATTTATGCTCGTGGGATTCCAAGCAGCTAGTATTCTGTCGCGGAACACTACAAGACTGGGCAGGATTTATCGGGAGAAACTGGATCGTAAAAGATACCACCAACGGGGAGTATCTTGGACCCTCGTTAGTAGTGACGGACAGACTGGTGACGGCTGTCCTCGCGCATCCTGAGACTCCTCGTGCAGACTGGGCTATGCAGCTACGGATGAAACGGGAGGCGGTAATAAAATGAATAAAGGTACAACCAAATTCACGGTCAATTCTCCAGGGGTCCAAGCTCTAGTCGAAAATACCTACAAATGCTCTCCAAAAACCTACTTTAGGATCTCGGAAGAGACTGGAGAATGCTATGTCTTTGCGATACGGAAGGCATTTATAGCTTTAGGAATGTCAGCGAAGACAGCTAGTCGGTTGCTCAGGGATTGTGATATTCCTACGGCTGAGTTCATCCGTAATGAGGTACAGCCAGCAGCAGAGCCGGAACCTGACCCGCAAGCCATAATGGAAGCTGCTCTGGAGGCCGCAGCTAAGGAAACGGCACGGGAGGAGAAGCTAAAAAAACAAGCTGAAGCAGAAGCCAGAGCTAGTAGCAAACGGTATCAACTTATCGAAACTAATAGCGGTAAATTTGGAATCTGGCATGCAGATGAAGGACGAGTTATTTGCCTGTACTTGACCAAGGAAGAGGCTGACGAGGAATTGACTAGGCTACGGACGGGCAGTTCTCAGGCAGGATTTTATCATTACGGGAGCAGGAGGTCACGGCAACCGGACCTGATAGAGGTACTACATTATTAAGTTAAACAAAGCCGCTATTAAATATCACGGGGGGGATTCAATTGCCTGAATGTTCTGGCCTCTAAGCGGAGCTAGGTGTAGTTACATTACTATATGCAAACTAAATGCGAACAGAAACTAAATGCTGATCTATCGCTAGACGCTAGGATAGTAGCAAGAATGGCGGGACTTCATTATCAGACGGTGCTCCGTCATATCCGCAACGGTAATTTGAAGGCAACTAGGTCGCAGTCTTATATGATAAAGCCTGAAAGATGTAAGAGCTTTTATCAACCACCTACCGGAGTTGACGAGAGTAGGACCGAGACGAGCGGCGAAACGGCTACAGGCTGAGGTCTAGAAACGAAATAGGCTAACGGGTGATAAAGTCGTTAGCCTACTTCACTTTGTCTTTATGAAACACAGAACAAGGAGTGATGAAGTCCTATGTCAAAAACTACTCGCGACGGTGATACGTCACAAGAATTCTCGCTAGAGGATTACACCGAAGACGAGATCCAAAAGGCTAGAGCGTTTGCCAGCATGGGCGGCAATGGCTTTGGCTCTGGCGATCTGGAATACTATCTCAAAGTATTGTATCCGCGAAGATCAAAGGCGGTGTTTGGCGACAGCCAAACTCATGAATTGACGCCTGAGGCTTCAGTACCGGAATCAACGCTACAACCGGACTCTTCATTCAGTAAAGAGTATACTGTTGAGCGAGACGCTCAACCGGCCAGTGGATCGAAGATCCACTGTGGCCAAACTCATGAAGCGAACCGGCAGGATTCAATACAGCCGCCGGAAGAGGAGGAAAATGAGTCGCCACCGAAAGCACCAACGGGACGGACGGCTGCTGAAGTGGTGGAGGAGGCGGTGAGGGCGGCAAGTAGTCACCGGTCCGGTAGAAAGCTTACCTATGAGTGCAAAGGGTACAAAATAAATTACGCACTAGCTAACTGCAAAGAGCTAACTGATAAGGTGCGCTGCACGCTGGCAATCATCAATGGTTTAATGAGCAATTTAGGCTTCTGTTTTGGCAGTCTTGAACAGCTTTCCATTTACATGCACATGTCAGCTAGGGGAGCTAAAAACCTTCTTGATAAGCTCTGGAAGCGGGGGCTAATCATCCACATCGGATATAGCGGGGACAATATCAAACGAGTCGTTCGACCAGATCTATCCAACAATCCAACCAGAACACAGAAATTAATAGATGAATATAATAACGACAGGTAATAATACAATGAGCACACAAGATGACAGAGTGGCGATCTCCTTCTCGCAGAAGTTCAACATCGGCATGATGTTGGAAGCAATGAGCGGATTAGCCTTTGACGAAAGCACATGGGACTTAGGACCGAGCAAGCAATTGATGCTGGTGGCTTTGTCATCATTGTGTAAGTCTGGCACCAGAAATTGCCTTGCCAACGATAAAAGAATTGCTGAGAGACTTAGGCTTCTTGCTCTGATCGCGGCTTGTGTTAACTCTGCACTCCAACGTAGGCTACCCGAATTTGGTAAGGTATTTAGGGAGTTCTTGGAAGCGCCGGGAGCAACATCAACTGATGCAAAAGCTGCACCGAATGATGCAGATTTTACATCGACTCATGCGGCTTTTGCATCAACTGATGTAGCTTTTACATCAACTGATGTTGAGAATTTGCTGAACTAGCAAATTTCTCCCTATGGAAACCTACATCAATTGATGCCCGATATTATAGCTTATACCTATAGCTTATAAAATAGTTTATATTAATAGTTTATACCTATAGCCAGCAAGCTTAAAAGATCCCTTACCTATGATTAGGTAGGGATCTTTCTGGCCGGGGAGGCCCCGGCAGCAGGAAGCTATTGTCATTCGTTCATAAAAGATTCACTCATGACTGGAAAGCTAGCTCCATTGCGGCTCATCCTTCGCCTTCATTCCGCTAGCCAAGGTCCCGGCTCGGTCATTCGTTCCATGCTCATCCTTCGCATTCCACTCATTCCTTAGCCAACAATAGGATTTGATCCGCTTCACTCAGCAAGCTTCGTTCCGCTATCCTATTGTTGAGACTTCAGCCAACCTTTACCCTGGTTAATGAGAAAGTAATTTACTCCCTGGCTGGAAAGCATAGCTTAGAGTGCGTGAACTCTTGGCGATACCCGTCAATAAAACAAAGTATAAGTCATTGTGGTTAGCGGCAGACAAGAAAAAAGCCAACCTTTTCGAGATTGGCTGATTTCGATAATGGGTCGCTTAATTGGACGGTAGTGGGCTGAATTGGCAACAAGCAAAGTTATTTGACGTTAAGTGAGTGGTCTTTAGGGTACTGTCGTTTCACATTGCTCGACCGTGACTGTAGGCAAAGGGTAACCGGTGTCTCCGATTAGTATCAAATAGCTTATCTGATTAAATGCATTATTTAGATAGTGATTGTTGCCACCAGTCCTATCATCACTAATTCCATATTCACTGCCCGTAAAAACGCAGTTGACGACGTTCGAGTAACTTGTATTCAATAGCTTCACGCCAAAAGTTGAGACAGTTGTGGTGACCGTGGAAAACTTTATATTCTTCACGGTTAACTCCGTCGTTTTCGCAAGATTTCCTTGTTCTGCGTCAACGCCAATCCCGAAGCCTTGGAGTGTGCCGTTTCTAATCGTAATGGGGTAAGTGTTCTCTGCGTATTCACTTTCCCCACCAATCTCAACACCAAAGCTTTGACTTCCGGCTCCACCTCCAGCTATCGTGTGTCCTTGAAAGTCGAATACTACCGGTCCCGCTAGTGTCGTGAGGATATTTATCGCAAACCCTGTTTGGGAGGGGTAGCTTAAATCCCTCGTCAAAACATAAGTGCCGGGAGCACTTATGGTATAGGGTAAAGATGTGATCTGTATATTAGCCGCTTGTGCTGCTATTGCGTTCATTATCAGGCCGAACGCTGCCGTCAGGAGTATGATGGCACGAATCATCGGATTTTCAGCGTACCACCGATTTCAAGGGTGAATTGGCACTTGAGTGGCAAAAGTGCCAGTGGCCATACTGAGTATACTCCACAGCATTTTTAGTTGCCGCGTTTGGCATATTCTTTGCTCGTGGCAGCAGCTTAGTGACGCAAAAAATTTGGTTCTCGATCTGTCGGGCATAAATCGTACCATCGGTGATTGTATGAACTGGATCGCAATCCTGCCCGCCATCCTCACCGCTGTGACCGGAATTGCGCTCACTGTCACAGCGGTCTTGAACTGGCAAACGGCCAAGATCAATAGGGACAAAGCACGTCTCGACTCGGATAAAACACTCGTCGAACTCTACATGACGCTCAAGAAAGCCGGTCAGGACATCGCCGCCTCATCAGGCACAATTCAAAAGCCTGCCTACAAAGAAGACGCGCCACCAAAGCCATCTAAACTATCTAAGTGGTTTCTGTTCCTGCTTATCGCATCTATATTGATAAACATCGGTATGCTTCACTACCTCACATACACCGCTCCACTTACTACCTACACAATTGGTTCCATGCTTATATCTACATTTTGGGTTATCGTTATTACTATTATTTTGGTTCATCGCTTGATAGACAGTCGGATAAACGATGAGAGTGCATGGATGCGTTGGGCGGCCTCGGAGCAGTTTCACTTAACAGTAGATTCTTTCATCGGCGTCTTTCAGAGTCTCATCGACGTCAACAAGGTGGTCAAGCTCCAGACGGCTACCATGGAACATGGAATCCTCGGCGTTTACAACTTGGCCAAGCTTCAGGCAGATGCCACGGCACAAGGACTCCACGGAGTCCACGACGTCGTCAAGCTCCAGAAAGATGCCACGACACAAGGATTCCTCGATGTGGTAGATGCCACGGCACATGGCTTTACGGAGGTTAAAATACTGATTGGAAATATGGCAAAGCAGTCACAATGAGTCAGCCGCTATTCCATACGTTTACAGGGATATCGCGAAATCGCGATATCCGTCTCCTACCGGCTATCTCTACAATAGCCGTAGAACGCTCTAGGAGCCTGAATGCTGCACTTTGATCGCTGGATGGTCCAATGCATCAGCCCACCCTAGTCTGAGCATCAAAGACGCTGGGATTGGACGGTATAGTGGAAGGTTCAAATTACCGCTCACCGGTAATTATTTGGGCGGCAGCGTGAGAGTTTTGGCCATTTTTCCAAACTTGGAATTTCGGCCAAACCATTACGGAAGCCGCTAGAGGAATGAGCATCCTCCAGCGGCATCCTTTAGCCTTACCAAGCAACTAACCAAAGAGTTAGAGAGCAGCTGCTGGCCCGACATGAAACAGGCCAGCAGCCATAAGCAGATTCGCGGCTGCATAGCTCACAAATATTCGGGAGGATAGATACGCTGGAGATCCAATTCCATCATACCTAATCAGAATGTATGTTGGCACTCCTACTCCCTTACTTACCTAACTACACTTATCTGTCCGACTTGTCAGAGAGTAGTTCTTTAGTAACGACAAATGAATACATCTTCCCCCTCCCTCCAAGATCAACTACTAGCTAGAGTAGCTCAATTTCTGAAGCAGTTTCCCACCATCACCCAAGCACAGATTGCTCGTTACTGTGGAATAGGAGAATCCAATTTTAGTGCAGCGATTGCCCGGAGACGTGGACTAGGTGCTAATGCCTGTCTTCAGCTGCATACGCTTCTCGGCTTGCCACGTAATGAGGTGATCAAGAAATTCAGTCAGCCGGAGAGAAAAAGCCACATCGTAAATTTTCAACGCCACGGTCAAAGCACCCACTTCGATGCAGACAGTGGTAGCTCCGGTTCATGGGTGCCCGGTTTAATAGGCAGTGGAACTGACATTAACTCCTCAATTGGCAACTCTATTGATACTCCGACAGCAAGAGACTTACCTGATGCGGATGATTGGATCAGCCAAACAGCGGACGTTTTGAGAACCTGTCGTGGCTACCATCGCAAGGCCATTAGGGTCATAAATTCGTGGCTTCTTTCCAACAAGGTAAATCAGGGATCTACGGCACCTAACCAGCAGCGCTTTTCCACTAGGGCGTGTTTGTAAATCCTGTTTAATGGACAACGCGCCTACCTGGAGGTAAAAGGGAAGATGCGAATACGACCAAAAGTGAAGGCGCTCCTGCCGAAGATAGTGGAAGCTATAATTTCCATAGAAATCGACTCCCTGGAGCGGCAATAAAGATAGTAAAGCTGGTCGGCCTGCTTTGTCAATGTACGTTGTGCTTGAAAGTGTTCTCTTTGTGCTAACAGAAGGATGTAGCTGGAGAGCTATCGATCGGCCGCAGGCCCGCTGGAACTCTGTGTACCAGTATTTCCGCCGCTGGTGTCGCCGCGGCACGCTACAAAAAGTGCTGACTCAATTCGGACCGGAGCTGGCTCCGGGGTGGTACTTTGTAGACAGTACTCACGTCAAGGTTCATGCTGACGGGTCCAATCCGGCCGGCGGACAAGCTCCACAAGCCATGGGACGCACCAAGGGAGGGCTAAACACCAAGATTCATGCTGTCGTCAATGCCCGCTCGCAAGCTATCGTCATTGCCTTGTCCAGTGGGAACGAAGCCGACATCTCTTTGGCAGAAGAGCTCACGGAGTGCCTGCCAAAGGATTCTACCCTTATTGGCGACAAAGCCTATGATAGCTCCGCCCTCAGAGAGACAGCGACCGCTAAGGGGTTTAAAACCTGCATTCCTGGTCGCGCTAACCGCACTACGACTGTACCATTCTCCGCAAAGCTCTACCGGCGTCGTCATCGAGTAGAAAACTTCTTCCAAAGAATCAAGCGCTACCGGCGAGTCGCCACTCGCTATGACAAACTCGCCGAAACTTTCCTGGGCTTCGTCTGCCTTGGCATCCTGCTCACACTTCGCCTCACATAGATGATTTACAAACACGCCCTAGGAAGATCAACAAGACACTACGGTTTTCGACCGACGACTCGCCCGCAGCAACGCAAGAATTGCTTTCGGTGCTTGGATCGCTAGATATGGATACCCGTCAGAATGTCATCCTAGCTATCCTAAAAGCAATCCCCTACTAATGTCATGAGAGCGGAAAACCTCGTTATAAAATTACAGTTGGATGCACTGGCAGCATCGGAGCGCGAAGCACGGCAAAAACGATATGAATCAGCCCATCCTACGGTGTCGGATGAAGTAGTGAAACAACAGAAAGTTGACAGGCTAGTTAACCTAAGAAAGAAGACCAAAGAAGTTGAATCCCAATTGGAACTGGATCGGCAGCTGGAGACTGAATCCAAGAAGAACTTGGAGGCAACGATGAAGCTAAGAGAATCCCGGCTTACTGCTCAAGAACGCCGGTTGAAAGCGGCTGAAATACGCCGAGGTCAGATCCTGTATTCCAGGGTGATTCCAGAGTTACACCCTGACTGGAGGCAGCAAGCCCAAGAGGAATTTCTCGCCAAGAAATTGTAACACATAACCCCACCCATCATGAGCTTATACGAAAAACCTCTAGTCCGAAATTAAATGAAATCGCTGTATATTGATTCTGACGATACACCCGTATTCACTGCTCCTGAATTGGACGGAACTATAGGCAGATCAATTGAATATCAGTACAGAAATATTTTAGGACTGTAATGAGCAGCACCCCCCGGCTACCATGGAAACTTTTTTGGGCCAACTTAATGGTTAAGGTACTGTAAAAAAAAGGCTAGTGTATCAGTTTGGAGTTGAAAGGAGAATGTGGGGAAATGCGTGAGCAGGAGCGCCGAGCGATAGCGAGGCGGGAAGTGGGAGGAATTCAATCGACCGAAAGGAATGGAAATGACTATAGCTATGCACACTGATCCAATACCTCTTGACTCATCGGGGATGCTACACCCCGATAACTAATATCTTTAGAGCCTTGAGAATACGGAACGCGTTTGCGGCGTGATCGACGCAAGGTTTTTCATTTTTATTTCTGGTAAGGTGAAACCGGCTACAACGAGAAAACGCCGATCTTGAGATGATTTGTTTTCCACAGAAATATTCCTATGTGCTTTTTGAGATCCAGAGAAATGGCTTAACCAAGTTTGCAGTGAAGTTAATGGAAACCACTGGAGACAACGACAGGGCAGAATGCATCTCTGAATCACATCGTGAATTCATGCGAGCATATATTGAGAGGGAAGAGGAACGTAGCAAGGCTACGCTGGAGCGCTTCCTAGCTGGCAGATTAAGCCAGCAGGGTAAAAGCAGCCTCCGCAGCGGCAAAGCGCCTGTAGCAGGCAGGTAGAGGCTCCTGTGGTTAATCTCCTGTGGGTCGATAGGAGTTTCGCACTTACGTGGTTCCGACTAATGTATCCTATTTGGTTTTTGCGGACTAAATAGCATAGCTCGCAGGCTAGGCATCGCTTTCGGATTCTCATTTAGCATTTTTGCTACTTTTTCTGTATATTGTTCGTCTTCCAAACAAAGTGCCAATGTCACTGCCTCATCCAACGTAAGATGAAAAATCTCGTCCTCACCTGTGATTATTATCTCAAACAGATTGTCGTTTATTTTTTCAAATCGTATCATATTCCGGCAACTCGTTTCTTGGGAAACGAGTCCTTCTTAGCGGCATGCTGCCGCACTCAGCAGCAGATTAACGATGGTCTGCTAGATAATCCCGAATGCATGCTCTAATTTCTACGGGAGGCTTCTTGAATTCTTCGCTGAGATACTTTACTAAATGCTTAAACTGTCTGACCCATTTCTCCTCATCAGATATCGGTCTGGATCTCTCATCACTAAATGGAGTTATTTTGCTCGTTGGCTTTTCGTTATGATCGCCGTTAGATTCAGAAGGCGGCTCTGGTTCGGCGGTAGATTCGACACTAGCTATTCGTAGCCTCTCCGCTCTTGCCCTCTGGACCGTACTGCGGCTCACACTCATCGCGTCAGCAGCCTGCTGTTGGCTCAACCTTGTCTCATTTGAAGCAAGGTCCGTTCTTGCTCCTTGCGGTAGGGTAGCAAGCTTATCCGCTATCTCTGCCCTTTGTTGTGTCGTCAGATGCCTACGTTTTAGGTTAAGGGATAAGACAAACTGGATTGGCTCATTGCCGGGATACTCCGAAAACTCTGGTGTAACACCAGCTTTTTGGCAAGCTAGGTAGCGGTTCCGTCCATCCAGAATCTTACCCTCATAAAGGACTATCGGATAGGTAAGTCCATTGACCTTGATATCCTCGGCTAACTCGTCAATCTCCGCCTTCGACATGAGCGGAAATAGCTTAGCGAGGGGATGGTATTCGTAGTCAGGATTTGTTTCCATCGCTCGAAGGAAGTTGAGGTTTCTCGGTCATTGTCAAGGCAGGGTCTTCGGCACCGGAGCCATTGCTTAACATCGCTGGCGGGATACCCATAGCTCGCCCTTCAATCAGTGCCTCTACTTCAGACAGTCTCAGCTTCGGAATTAGCGACTCTACTGTCGGCAAATTAGCAAGGAACTGCCGTGCTGCATCAGTTACGCATCCATGTATGGCCAGCTCATATTGGATGTTTGCGCTATCTGTTTCCAGTTGCGCTAACATACTCTTTATTATGTTATCTGCCTGAATGTTTGCCAGCCTACGCATTTCGACGCGAAGATCCTCAAAATCACTGCAAGAAGACTTCCAGCTTGAGGACCAACCGGGCCGTAGTAGTGCAGGGCGGAATTTTGCCGGTATATTTAGTTCCCTACAGCGTGCCTCAACTCTAGCTCGCTGGATCTCGTATTCCTTAACCACCCTATTCAATGCATCCATCCATACTGGATCTCCACTAGGTGGATAAGTGACATTCAAATTGATCTCGAACTCCTCTATGAGTTTAGGACGACAAGCAATGATATTGGCCTTTGCAGCATTCACCTTTGCCTTCAGCGCACGCAAGATAGTATCTATGTCGGATTTGCTCATCCTCGGTGCGTTCTTCCTAACAATGGGATATATTTTGTAATCCTTATTCATATTTCTTTTCCTTCCCCTACTTTGCCGGATCATGAGAAACTCTGCGTTACCTTTACTGCTCATTCACTTAATCCATGCTGCTTGTGCGACTAATTCAAGTTGCGCACATGTCGTTTAAATGACTCCAGATCGACTTTAATAACCCTGCCCTTTGGTGCATTCATTACGCGGCAGAAGATAGCTTGAGCCTCAGCTATTAGTGGGAGATACGGTGGGTCCGCCTTCTCACAAGCTTCCAACCCAGCTTCAAAGATCACTGCGATAGTTCCCCATTCATCTTCCGTGAACTCATTTGGGTTTGCTTCTAATTCAGTAATAGCCTCTTGAGGTGAGCGGGCTTCAATCACGTAATCGATGGTTGCCGGAACGCTTTTGAATCGATAACAAGCTGGCCCTTCGCTAGGCTTTGTTGGCTCTGTCATACTGTAACTCCGCAATTGTGTAGCGAGCGCCCCTCTCTCTCAAGGACCGGAATAGCATCTTACCCGCTTGCTTGCTCTCGTCCGTACTCGACGCTTTGCTCATAGCTAATCTGAGGAGGTTCGCTTCCTTAGTAGTTAGCTTCAGCGTTAATTCTAACGATGGATTGAGTACCTCGTTCATTCAGATACCTCCACTTGTGGATTCAATTATTGCTACCGATATGTTTTGCAGAGAGGTCGATCGGACTCTCTGCACTTTTGTACTGGTTGCTTGAGATCGGTTCTTCGTCAGCAGCGGCGGGGCTGAAGAGGGCCTCCACCATGCGGGCTACCTTTTCACCGGTCAGTGGCTCGTTAGCTACTAGCTCCCATGCAGCCACTTGCATTGGTTAGGTAAAGGTCATGCTCCCACTCCGGCAGCTGCTGGGAGAGCGAAGCGGCATCTTCCATATGCTGGGCAATGGCTATGCGGAGGTTTTTCAGCGGTTCTCGGTCTTGTTTTGTACTCATTCGAAAGTTTTCTTCTTGATCTGGAATCTATGACAATTGCGGCGAAGCGCAAGTGCGAAAATACAAAAAGTATAAAACGTTGTATATCTACTGTTTATGAGTAAAAAGGGCTCTCCTGACCAACCTGACTCGCCTACTTAGGCGACGGCTGGATCTCTCGATTAACAGGCTGGCTATCAGTGGACTTGGGAAAATCCGGCATTCCCATTAATCGTTTCATTTGGGAGGCGATAGCCATGGCCAAGGATTCCTCTCTGAGAATCAACTTGCTCAAGACCAACTCGGCCTCCCGGTCGTGTCTTTTCAGAAGCTCTGCGAAGTCAGGGTCTTCTCTCATGATGCGTTCGGCATGGAACAGTGCGCTTTGCGCTCGCCCCAGATATTTCTGGATCTCCGCAATCATTCCTCGCTCTCTCTCAATTGGTCGTGGTTTGGTGACGAGTTTGATTGCCTGCCTGACGACGCCCTCGCTTGGTGGGGGATTGGCCGTCAGTGTGCAGGCCAACTCCCAGCAGCGTACTCGCAAGTCCTCCGTCGCATTGGGATTGGATGGCTGGCTTCTGACTCGTTCCAGTAGACGCACTTGCCCCTCGGCATTCGGCAAGAACCTGCAATTCCGCCTCTTGAAGGTCTCGTACATCCGGTAAGCGAAGATGTGTCTGTCGGCGGTACGCACATTCATCCCGTCAGCTAGGTGATCAACTACTTCCACAAAGTTCGTGTATGGAGGGTAGAGCTTGCGTTCTTTAATCTGGCTCAGGACTTCGCCCAAAGCGAAGTCTACCATCCTACAGGTACGCAGCTTCTCATGCGCCTCCCGGCACTCCTCCTCATCATATGTGCGGGTCTGTTTCATGGGTATGGTCAGACTGACCAGATTGCCAATTCTCCATCCCTTGGCCGGGAAGACTGAGCGGGCGAAGGTTGGGTCTCCCGGTTGCAGAACCTAACGGACGGATTGCCCGGTTTGGTCTGGCATGCCGCTACCCAGTGCGAAAGGGGTTCGCACTTTAGGCCAGACTTCGAGACGGTGTTCGCTTTCAGCGGTGGCTGAATTCTACGGATTCAAACTGAATGGGTTTTAGCCCAACAGTTGAACTCTAATTCAACAGCCGCTTGCGCTGAGATGGTGATGGAATTCTTTCAGTGGCTCTTAAATTGAGCACAACAACCCAACAACCCAACAAAACAACGTACACACTTAGGCAGTCGTCAGGTAACTACTGAAATGCGCAGCAGTCAAAGCGAAAAAATCGACAAAAAAAGAAGCGTTTCCGAGATGCAAAGGCTGCTGTCTGGAGGACGCTCGCCAGAGTCGGAAACCCTCCCTTTTCCTACGAGTTTCCTACACCTTCTGTAAGTTCCTCCAAATCAGCAACTTATGCACCCGACCCGGCTCGAACGGGTAACCTACAGTTCCGTAGACTGTCGCTCTATCCAGTTGAGCTACGGGTGCTTTCTATTGCGGATGCTGACCATATGGCACAACCGGGCTTTGGCAAGGCCAAAAATCCGAGTCTCAGCAAGACGGGGGCTCGACTCGACGGAGAGAAACTACGATCGTCTCCACCCCGATCTTGCTTTACCGGTGCGATTCTCCGTACGAGGTAGTACTCGAAGAGAGTTTCGATCGCTATGCCTGATACAAAGCATTTTAGTTTCCGTGACAACGGACCCCTCCGACGGCGAAAACCAGCGTTCTCGACGCGCCCGGACACAATCCAAAGATCGATCACTCAGCTCACGCGGTACGGTTCTCGACATTGCATGACTGCCGGCATCCTCGGCGCCGCGGCTTTCTTGCTTTGTCAATGCCATCGGCAATCGTCGACGCCGGCGACGCCGGCGCCGACACCGACTGTCACCCCCGCATCAACGGCAGTCCCAATACCAGCCGCCACTGCGCCTGTCACACCAATTGTAACACCCACTCCAACGGCGTCACCGACGGCGAGCATCGCGCCCGCTGCGAGTTCGACTCCTGATACTTTCGAAAATGGTATAAAGCAGCTTCTTCAGGCTTCTGGGAAGGGCTTCCTCGAATTTCGCGGGAAATTCAAAAGGATCGAGAATGGCCCTGATCCCAATCCTCTTTTTCGAATCAGGAAGATCTATGAAGGAACTTTTCTCTTCGGCGGTGCCGCGTCCGCGGAGCTTGAAGAAGTCTATTATAGCGCTGGACAACAGCCTGCCTACAACTATCACCTGTACTACCAGGCGCTGTCGACCCGAAGCTCCATAGAAAGATATGACGATCTACGCCTGAACTTGAATCGAGTGCTACACGGTTTTGAACATACCTTCGGCGACCGGTATGATGCGTGGGCAGGAAACGATCCCCTCAAGACCGCCATCTTGCTGAGCAGCCAAGACGTCGCCGGTTCCCTGGAAATCCAGGTTCACGTGGCATTCTCATCGCCTCAATGGTGAATTTACGTGAGGTGCGCAATTCACAAGGTAACAATGGCTTCAGCGTGATTGCTGTATTGCTGTTCCTCGGATTGAAAACCGTGAAGCTGTCGTGCTACATTGCCTGTGGACACGCATTTGCTGAAGGCGCCTTTCATCAGGTGATGCTCCAACAGATGTAGGCGTGCACCGGGATTCCCAGCCTTCTCGACCGGGTCACTTCGCGGATGTGTTCACGAAGATATTCCATCCTGGTGAAGCCGTCGGCGTGATCAATGCATCCATTTTCAATAATCATCAATTCCAGTTTGGGAAACCAGCGATGAAACCTTGCCAGCGCTCGCGGCTAACTCGGACATTTCTCGTGTCTGGCTCCCTTTTCTGACGACCAGACGTTCGACTCCTTGGGCGTTCGGCTTTACCAGATAAAACCGTAAAGCCCTGTCTGAACGGGGTTACACCCCTTTTGGACAGGGCTTTGCTGCGTTGTTTTCTTCCCCTTCGCGATCACGACTGTTAATGTCCGCTGATCGTGTTTTCTCAGCGAAATTCGCACGAGGAAAGTCTGCTCGAATGCATTCTCCGCAAACCAGGGGCGAACGGAAAGCCCAGAGAGCGACGCGACGCCAGTTGGACGGACTGGTGGTCAACATCGAATTGACGTTGGTGAGCATCATTCAGGGGGTGGCGTTATCCGTTCTCTCGGAGAGTTCCCGAGCACCAGTCGGTGATCTCCGTTTCGATCAGTGGCCCTATGCAGCCAACGGGTTGCTGATGATCTTGTTGTTCTGGTCCCGGTCAACGACGCATACACTGACTTTGATTCGCTGGCCACTGGAATTCAGGCATAACTTCCTTTACATCACGTGTACCTTGTTTGAAGCGATTTTGTTCACTGACGTGACTGATCCGTTTCGATGGTATGCGTTAAGCGGTGCGTTCGCTGTGGCAGTATGGGCATTGTTCCTTGCCGATCTGCGCTTGATACGCCAGCGTCAAGCCGAAGCGGTTGGACCTGCAGAAGAAGAGTTGTACGGAATTGTTCTACGCGACCAGCATCTGAACATTCTCTGGCTGGTGCCTGGTTTGGCTCTGTACTATTTTTTCGCGGTATATTGCATCTATCGCTGGCCGGAGACCTTCATCCGAGGAGGCGCGCATATCGTGTTTGCGCTGATTCAAACAGTCCAGCTGTTTGGTTATCTGATCTATGTTATCCGGTTTTATGCACGCATCGCTCCAATCATCCTGAGAGCGAATCAGGAAGAGTCCATCGAGTAAAGGGCTCTGCGAATGCGGGCTCCACTCGATGTTTGATCGGTAGCGTCCTGTTCCATCGCCGCGTGGAAGACGCGCCGCCCAAGGAAGAATGGGTCTTTTTAGAAGCTCGAAAAAATCGCCTCCTTAATCCCAGGTGCTATGCGATACTTCCTCCTTGAAAGTCCGAATAGTTCGATGCTAGAGGTCTTAGCGCTCTCGTGACACTCGGGCGACCGAAGTTGAGTGTTGCGGGTCCTGACGTATTCCATGCCCCCAATCAACAGTTTCTTCGCCCTTTGGAAAGGCGACCGCAGGTGCCAAACCAACCGATCGAGGAAACCGGAACTTCCATCGGTAAAAACACAACCGATTAGAATCCGGATGAAACGTCCAAGCGTACTAATTTGGGACCGTTTAATTTTTTTTGATTTCGATTCCCAATGATTGCCGAATTCCTTCAGGAACGAGCCGCGCTCTACGTGTCGGGCGCCATGTCGCCGCAGGAACGGGAACAGTTTGAATTGGTGCTCGAATTCCATGATGAACTCAGGGAATTCGCAGTCGGATTGGCCGAAATCGGCGTCGCCGTCACGCTCGCGGCGTTGCGTCCAGCCAAGTTTGGGCCTTCGTCGGGACTCAAGGCTCGGGTTTTGGGCACGCTCTGCGATCGCCCCCAACAAGGGAGCACGGAGAGTTTGGTAGTGTCCGGCCCGGAGGGCCTGGTGCAATGGATCAACCCCGCCTTCAGCGCGATGTGTGGATACACGCTCGAAGAACTGCGCGGGAAAACGCTCGGCCCGATTTTGCAGGGCGAGAAAACCGATCGCGAAACAGCGGAGCGGATGCGCCGAGCGGTACACGAATGCCGGCCGTGCCATGAGGCCATCCTCAATTATCGCAAGAACGGTGAGCCTTATTGGGTCGATATAGCTATCACGCCGATCCTTGACGGAGTGGGTCAGCCACTCTGGCTCGTCGCCCGAGAACGCGAGTTCGCCAAGCGCATCCCGGCCTAAACTGAAACTCTGCCGGGCAATCGCAGACACTGTCTCTTCTCCGCCGATATCGCTACAATTCCTGGCTAATCATATCCCGCAGCTTCAGCATACCACGCCGGATGCGCGCCTTGATGGTCCCGAGCGGCTCGTTGAGAAGCTCCGCGATTTCCGTCTGGGTCATCGAGGAAAAGAACGCGAGTTCGATCACCTGGCGCTGGTCCTGCGAGAGCTTCTCAATCGCTTTGCGCACCAGCTGGCGCGTCTCCAGCGAGGCGACCGCGTCGAAGGAACTCCGGTCGTCGAACTGCTCGTATATCTCCGATTCGCGCTGCATGTTGTCCTGCAACCGATCGCGGCGCTGCGTCGAGCGCAGGCGATCGATGGCCTTGTTGCGCGTGAGCGTCACTGCCCAAGTCAGCGGTTTGCCGAGGGTCGGATTGTAAAGCGGCGCCTTTTCCCAGATCTGGATGAAGACATCCTGCAGCACGTCCTCGGCGGCCAGCGGATTGTTCAGCACGCGGTAAGCCGTGGAAAACAAGACGCCCGAAAGCCGATCGTAAAGCTCCTCGAAACTCCCGCGATCTCCCTGACCGACCCGTTGCAAAAGCTCGATCTGCGCTTCAAGTTCTTTTGCCTGATCAGGTTCCATACTCGTGTCCAAAGGATACTCGCGACACCTCCTCGATGCGAAGCGGTTTCTCGGAGACTTGGCGTTCAGCGTTCAACGTTCAACGTTCAACGTTCCGCGTTCAACGTTCGGCGTTCAACGTTCGGCGTTCAACGTTCGGCGTTCAACGTTCAACGTTCAACGTTCAGCGTTCAGCGTTCAGCGTTCAACGTTCAGCGTTCAACGTTCAGCGTTCAGCGTTCAACGTTCAGCGTTCAACGTTCAGCGTTCGGCGTTCAGCGTTCAACGTTCAACGTTCAACGTTCAGCGTTCAACGTTCAACGTTCAACGTTCAGCGTTCAACGTTCGGCGTTCAACGTTCGGCGTTCAACCTTCAACGGATGTTCCTTTAGCAAAATGATGTAAGTCATTCATTTTAAATATGATATACGATTTTTACGCTTAAAATGTAGCCACTAATTATAGTAAAATAAATGACATTTATTCTTTACAATAAACGAGTTATAGTTATGTTGGGTGCACACAATGTATCTCGACACCTGTAAAGTCCGCTCTGGCAATAAGGTCTATATACGTGTTCTGCTGCGCGAATCCTATCGCCAGGATGGCAAGGTTAAGCACCGCACCATTGCCAATCTCTCCAAGTGTTCAGATCAGGAAATCGCGGCGATCAAACTCGCCTTGCAGCACAAACACGACTTAGCCGCGTTTCGGGAAAATGCTCAACTCAACCCCAATGTCACTCTGCGACAGGGCTTAAGCATCGGCGCGGTAGCAGTCCTGGAGGCCCTGGCCCGGGAACTTGGCCTGGTTAAGGCGTTGGGAACAGACCGGGAAGGTAAGCTGGCTCTCTGGCAAGTCATCGCCCGAGTCATTGATCAGGGCTCGCGCCTCAGTGCGGTGCGCCTGGCTCAAACCCATGCCTGCTGCGATTTGCTCAAGTTGGATGCTTTCAATGAGGATGATCTTTATTCTAATCTGGCCTGGCTCACAGAACATCAGCATCGAACTGAAACACGGCTTTTTGAGGTCTTGCACCCTGGCGAAAAACCGGCGCTTTTTCTCTACGACATCACAAGCAGCTATCTGGAGGGGAGCAACAATCACTTCGGAACCTTTGGCTATAACCGTGATGCCAAGTCTGGAAAGATGCAGATTGTCATTGGCCTGTTGTGCGACCAAGCAGGGATACCCTTATCAATCGAAGTATTTGCCGGCAATACTTCCGATCCCAAGACGGTCGCTTCGCAGGTAAAAAAAATAGTCGGCCATTTTGGCGGCGGATCCGTGACCTTTGTCGGAGATCGAGGCATGCTTAAGATCCCTCAAATCGAGCACTTGAGCGAGCATGGGATGCATTATATCACGGCGATTACCAAGCCGCAGATAGAGTCACTACTCAATACAAAAGTGTTGCAGGTGGAGTTGTTCGATCAGCCTTTGGCCGAGGTCAGTGAAGAACAGGTCCGCTATATCTTGCGGCGTAATCCTAAACGGGCGGCTGAGATGGATGCCACTCGCGCCAACAAACTGGGCCGCCTTGAAGACAAAGTAAATGAAAGCAATGCCTATTTGAGCGCTCACCCACGAGCCAAAGCTCAAACGGTGATCAAGACTCTGAGCAAGGAAGTCCAAAAGTTGAAGCTTCAGAGCTGGGTTGAAGTCAAGTGCGGCAAGGCTCGTTGCGTGGCATTACAGATCGATGAGTCCGCACGAAATGAACAAGCCAAGCTCGATGGCTGTTACGTGCTCAAGACTGATCTGAGCGCAGCACAAGCCAGTAAAGAACTGGTGCATGATCGCTACAAAGACCTGACCTTAGTAGAGCAGGCTTTTCGTACCTCTAAAACGGTGGAACTGGAAATGCGCCCCATCTATGTGCAACTGGAAAAAAGCACTCGTGGTCATGCATTGGTCGTCATGTTAGCCTATCGCTTAGTGCACGAATTAGCGCGGCGTTGGCAGACACTGAACTTGACGGTTCAGGAAGGACTTAAAAAACTAAGCACCCTTTGCTTGGTTGAAGTGATGCTTGCCGATCAAACAAGCTGTCTGACGATTCCGGAACCATCCGCCGATGTCGCCAAACTCATCGAACTGGCCGGCGTGAGGCTGCCAACGGTTTTCCGCAGTCGAGGTGTAAAAGTAGCCACAAGGAGGAAGCTCCAAGAAAACAGGTCAAGTCGTTAAATATGAGCTACTTACGGGCGCTATTAGAATACAAAACCATGTGAACATGCGCTTCAACGTTCGGCGTTCAGCGTTCGGCGTTGGGCGCATCGCTTTCACGCGGAAGAAGTCGATGGCGGTATCGATGTTCTGACGCGACACCGAACGCTGAACGCCGAAGGGTGAACGCCGAACGTTGAACGCTAAACGTTGAACGCCGAACGCCGAACGTTGAACGTTGAACGTTGAACGTTGAACGTTGAACGTTGAACGCTGAACGCTGAACGTTGAACGTTGAACGCTGAACGCTGAACGCCGAACGCCGCCGCTCACCCGCCTACCATCAGGCGAACGATTTCATCCGAGTTGGTTCCCGCGGTCCGAACCTCGCCTACTTTCGAGCCTCTCCGCAGCACCATGATGCGGTCGCTAACCTGAAAGATGTCGATCAGGTTGTGTGAGATAAAGATAATACCCACGCCGCTCCCTTTGAGGTTGGTGATGAGCTCCATCACCTTCCTCTGCTCCGGTACTCCAAGGGCCGCGGTAGGTTCATCCATGATCAGCACGCGAGCCTTCCAATGAATCGCACGGCCGATTGCTACCGATTGGCGTTGGCCGCCCGACAGTGACCGAATCGGATTGGAGAGCCGATGGATATGGATGTCGAGCGCGCGCAATGTTTTCTCCGCCTCCTCGCGCATCAGACGCCGGTCGATAACAGGCAGTCCGAAGATCCTACGCACCGGTTCGCGTCCCAGAAACACGTTTGCGCCGACGTCCAGATTATCGGCCAGCGCCAGATCCTGGTAAATCGTTTCGATTCCGCAATCGCGTGCTTGTTGGGGATTATCGAATTTTATCTCCCTGCCTGCGTATCGCAAGCTGCCTCCATCTGCGTGGTGAACCCCGGAAATGATTTTGATCAGTGTGGATTTGCCTGCTCCATTATCTCCGGCGAGGGCCAGAACTTCGCCCGAATGAAGTGTCAGAGAAACCTCTTTCAGTGCATGGACGCCACCGAATCGCTTTGATACCTTTTCCGCCTCGAGCAGCGGCGAAGGCGCAGCCATGCTATCCATTCGGACCATCCTTTCCAACCTGTTTCTGAACCTGGTCGACGAGAACTGAAATGATGATCACGACGCCGACAGCTACAAACTGCCAAAACGGTTCGACGTTCACGAATACGAGCCCGTACTGAATCACCGCAATAATCAGTGCGCCAATGACAGTCCCGACGACTGTGCCTGAACCCCCGAAGAGGCTGGCTCCCCCGATGACCACGGCTGCGATGCTGTCCAGCAAAACTGGTTCGCCGGCCTGAGCCGCACCCGCGGAAAATTTGGCGGTATAAAGAATCCCGGCGCATCCCGCAGTGAGCGAGGAAAGAATGTACAAGGCGATGGTATTGTTCCGAACATTGATCCCGGCCCGGAGAGCGGCATTCACGTTACCGCCAATCGCGTAGATGTGCTGTCCATAACGCGTTTGAGACAGCAGATAATGCATCACCAGCAGGATGGCTATGGTCAGCAGGACCAGGTTGGGAAACCCTGCAATTTCGCCATTGCCGATCGCGCCCAAAAGCCCGCCCTGCACAGGAACTGTGGTGCCCCTGGCTAACAAGAATGCCACTCCTCTGGCAACGCCGTACATCCCTAGCGTCCCGATGAAAGGAGGTACCCGGAGATCGGCTATCAGCAATCCATTGATCACCCCCGGCACGACTGCAATCCCCAAACCGGCAAAAACGGAAAGCAGCAGGCTCAGAACTGGATTGCCGAACTGGGCGCCCCAATTGAAAACATGCGCCGTGACAACCGCAGAGAGGCCCATCGTGAATCCGACGGACAAATCAATCCCGCCCGAAATAATGACGAAGGTTTGGCCGAGACCCAGCAACAGCGGAGTTACAGTGAAGACCGCGATGGATTTGACGTTAAACGGATTCAGAAAAAACGTGGCATGGTACTCCGCATGGGCCCAGATCTCGAAGGTGATCAAAAGAATCCCCAGAAAAAGCCATGCTCGAAACGCCGCTAGAAAATCCAGCCAGCGAATCTGCTTTGGAGCGTTGGGCACTGCTTCCGTAGTCGTCACTAAAAGTGTCAGAAGAGAGACCGTTCGGGAAAAAGAATCTGGCAGCGCTCGAAAGCCCGCCGCCAGATTCTGTAAATCGCGTTTTTAGACTAATCCGAATAGATGAAGCGTTTCACGTTGGGATCATCGACGTTGTCTTTGTCAATGACAGTAAATCCGGTTCCGATCAATGTGGGGATCGACTGGCCGGTCAGATGCGCATAGGCCGCGACCACCCCAAAATATCCTATCTCGGAGGGATGCTGAGCGATGGCGATATCCACGTTCCCGGCCTTGATCTCCTGCACGATTGAAGTTGGCGCGTCAAATGCCTCCACTTTCACCTTCCCTGTTCCCCCACTCTGCTTCACGCCGTTCGCAGCACCCATTGCCGAAAAAAGATTTGCGCCAAAAACACCGTTCAAATCTGAGTTGCGAGCGAAAACCGATTGGAACTGAGAGGCAGCCTTGTTCGCGTCGTCATCATTAAACTGCGTTTCCAGGACGGTGATGTTCGGATGTTTTTTCATTTCATTTTTGAAGCCTTCCTCGCGCTGATCAGTCGTCGATATGCCCGGCCTCACATTCGAAACATAGACCTTCCCTTTATCCCCGATAGCTTTTGCCAACGCGCGTGCGGCGATCTCGCCACCGAGAATGTTGTCAGACGCAATGTAAGAGAGTGGAAAATCAGCGTCGCCACTTCCGGTCTGGTAATGACCGTCTCCAATGAACGTGTCGACGGTGAGAACAGGAATGCCCGCATCTACGGCCTTCTTCAGAGAGCCGACCAACTGCACTTTATCGGTCGGAGCGATCAAAATGGCGTCCGGTTTCCGGCCAATGATCGCGTTCAACACCGGGACCTGTGTCACAGGGTTGAAGTCGGCGGCACCTTGAAAGACGAGGGTCACACCCAGGGCTTTAGCGGCTGCTTCGGCACCCTTGTGCATCGTGATATAGAACGCATCGGTGGTAAGCCCCGGGATCAGGGCAATGGTGTATTTTTTAGCGTCGGCTGCAGAAGCCACATCGACTATCGACGAGGCGACCAGACCGGACGCGGCGAGTGCTGCAAACGCAAGGATCCAACGTTTCATTTTTTTTGGGGGGGTCGTGGGTTTAATTCGTACTGCTCAGGGAAATCGAGGTAACCGAGAGGAGACGAACTTAAGGTGCTTTGAATTAAGCAGTCAAGACTCCCTCACGACATTCTGACTGCTTGCCCCGTACATTCCAATACCGCTTGCCACAAATCCCCGGACGGATCGACTCTGCGACGCCCCTGGGTGACAAGTTCGATCGGAATATGAACAAACGTGCTGTGCCACTGGCCGATCAACATGCCGGTTTTACCGGCCATGCCCGCGTGAACCGCGTTCTGGGCCAGCCGCAGGCAATAGACGTTATCCTGCGCCGACGCCGGCACGCTCCTGATCGTGTAGCTTGGATCAAAATATTTCAAGTTCACCTCGATCCGCCGTTTCTTGAAAAATTCAGCAATCTTATCTTTCAGGAATTCGCCGATATTCCCCAGCCTGATGTTACCGGACGCGTCCTTTTCCGACGAGTTGATATTCATCAAATCCTGACCGGCGCCCTCTGCAACCACGATCACCGCATGCCTTCGCTTTGCCAGTCTATACCTGAGCGTCTCAAGTAAACCGGAGGGGCCCTCGAGAGCAAAAGCCACCTCGGGGATCAGGCAATAATTGACGTGTTGTCCCGCCAGAGCCGCGTAACAGGAAATGAATCCCGAATGACGACCCATCAGTTTCACCAAACCAATGCCGTTCATGGCCCCCACTGCTTCAACATGAGCGCACGCCACCGCTTTCACAGCTTCGGCAAAAGCCGTGTCAAATCCAAAGCTCTTGTCGAGGTACATGATGTCGTTATCGATAGTCTTGGGAATTCCGATCACGGACTTTTTGCTGGCTCGCCGGCGGATTTCAGCGTTGATCTTCTGGCCTCCCCGCAGCGTTCCATCCCCTCCAACGATAAACAACAAATCGACGCCGAGTTCCTCCAGGTGATCCACCATTTCACCCGCGTCCTGCGGACCACGGGAACTGCCAAGGATTGTTCCGCCAAAGGTGTGAATCGTGGAAACGGATTCCGGTCTCAGCGCTAGGGGAACATGCCCCAGGCGCGGTACCAGCCCTTCAAAACCGTAACGAAGGCCGAATATCCGAGTGACGCCGTACCTGTGATAGAGCTCCATCACGATGCCCCGGATGATGTCGTTTAACCCCGGACAGAGCCCTCCGCATGTCACAATTGCCGCGGATGTTTTTCCCGGATCAAAGTAAATTCTCTCGCGCGGCCCGGCCATTTCGAAATGGAGAGGAGTTAGCCCGCGTTCGAACATGTCGCGGACGCCCTCCATCGAATCGTCGTAGATTACGCGGCTGTCTTCAGTTCGAAATCCGTCTATCCCAGCAAGCCGATGCCGCAAAGGCGATGAAAACCGGCATTCCCCAAGTGATTCAATGATCGCTTCCATACCCGCGCAATTCGAAATCCACCGGGACGCAAGCTGCAAGCCTGAATTAGAACTTTCGACTCTTACGTTTTGCCGCCGCTATGCAAAAAGTAAAACTCGCCAATCAAAACGGCTCTGGGAAATCCCGGTAGATCCGCTGCCTACCGGGCCATCGCCGAAAACCTTCCTCGGGCGGGCCATTGCGCTGCCCTGGAAACGCTCTCAATTCGTTTAAAGTTTCGTTGTCAAGCCTGCCGCTCATCGGCAACCCGTCTTCTTGCTGCAATCGTAGGATGGCGTCCGAAGTGGCCGGGCCCGGCCGCCCGTCGATAATACCCCTGAAAAAGCCCCTTCTCATCAATTCACCCTGGACGGCGTAGAGGACATTTTCCTGAACTTGAGGCGGGGACCGTTCGTATATTGTGCCGGCGTAAAGCCGTGGGAAGGAAGTCACGACTCCAGGAGGCACAAATGGGGGCGGCCGCATCTCATTGTAATCCTCGGAACCTTCGGGTTGTGGAAGTGGCCGGCCATAGTTCTGCATGGGCGGCTGCCGGTAATATTGGTCGTCGGGTTGCCCGCTGGAGGGACCTTCGTTCTCCTGGTATCCAGGCGCGGGTCGTGCAGAGCTATTGCGCGTCATGCCAAGCGAGCGCAGAGTTTCATCGTTCAACTGCCCTGTCACTTTGAGCCCGTAACGGATCTGGTAACGCCGGATCGCTGCGGACGTCTCGTCGCCTCCCTGGCCATCGACCTCACCGTAGTAAAAGCCCTGATCTTTTAATCGCTGTTGAATGGATCGGGTGAGATCGTCCGCCCAAAGCGGGTTCGCCAACAAAAACCCCAAAATAAATAGCAGCGCATTTCTCATGAGGACACTAGCGGAACTTGGCCAGCACAGCTTCCAGATCGGACTCCGGAACTTCCACGAACGCGGCATGCGACGAAAGGACGCTTCGCTCGAGCAAAGCGGCTTCGATGCTGTATTTTTCCAAACGCGATTTCACAAATTCCTTCAGGACCGATTCTTCAGGAACATTCGCATGATCTTCGCCCGCGGCGTAGAGTCCGGCTCCCCAGCCTCGAACAGCAGCTTCCACAGCACTTTGCAGATTCGAGATTTTTGCACGACTCAAGGCTCCTTCCACCTGCTCCAGCCCACGGCGAGTCCCTGCGATAGCTCCAAAATTTTCGCGACGCTCCCCGCCACGCATGGAGTTTGCGTGCATCGAACCGTCATAATCGAGGCGGACAAAAAGATCGGACTCTTCCGTTTCCCCTATTTCGGCAAACAGAATTCTCGCCAGATACGGCGCGCCGTAAATTTGCTCAAACGCTTGTTTGAGCGCGGGACTAAAAGAGTAGGTCGCCATGCGACGGAGCGATACGTCCCCGGCAGAGCGAGTAAATCCCTCGGTGCTAGCCAGCTCAATCGCCATCATCCGCAATCGTTCAATATCGCCCGGATGTCCGATGCCGCCCATCGCAATCCGGTCGTAAACCTCAAAGATCTTTCGCCGGTCACGTCCGAAGGTCAGGAGCAGGATCCCATCGGAAAAACTCAATCCAATCGTCGGACTCCCCGTGGCAAGCTCGTTCTCGATATATTCACGGCGATTAGAAATCGCTTCGACCCAACGATACGGTTCGTCAATCATGCTACGTGAGTTTGGAACAACTCGGAAAGCTTGTCGTCTGAAACAGTCTCGACCCCGGCTTCAGTCACAATTTTCATGATTGGAAAAATTTTGCCGTGGCGATCGATTCCACCGGTCGCAGTATCTGATTCTGCGGCGGTGTCCAGCGCTTTGAGCGCCAACAGGATTGCCTCTTCCTGCGGGCGTTCTCGCAAAGGTTTTGAGCCCCAGTTTTTCTCGTAGTAAAGGACGCTCCGGACTGCCGCCGCTCCCGAACCACTGGATGCAAAATCGGTCGCTTCAAACTGGGCGCCCATCGCGTCGTAAAAGAAAAGTTTGGCCGGATCCGAACTTTTCTTGTCGTATGTTGCGAATAACGGCACCACGACTCCGACACCCTGCATCACCATTCCAAGATTGTCCCGCAACAGCTTTGATAGCGAGCGGACTTTGCCTTCCACGCTCATCTCTTGCAGTTGGCTGCGTCGATAAAATTGAAAAGAATGTTCCAGGATCCTGGCCATCTCCCACGCGGTTGCCGGCGACCCGGCGATCGCCATCACCGAATGACGATCGATCTCCAGGACCTTGTCCGCACGATCATACATCACGACGTTGCCGGCGGTCGCCCGTCGGTCTCCAGCCACCAAGACGCCCCCGGCGAATTTAAAGCCGAGAATCGTGGTGGCAACCGTCTCCTTGAATTCCGACCCATTGGCAGGGCCGCACGGGATGTCGCTGATCAACCGCCGCTGCTTCAAAACCGCTAAGAAATCGCCGGCAGCGGGGCTCGGTACATTCGATCCATCCATGCTACTCGCCGGTCCGCTGCCGATACCGCTTCGACTGATTTGGATCCACTTTGCGCATCCGCTTCAATAGATCTTTGGTATCCGGCTTTGAGACATCAGGTGATCGAGGTCCGTTTCCGTCCCCTTGCTTTGGCTCCCAAGGAGCTGGAGCTGGTGGTTTTTGCGTCCTTTCGGGCATAACGAATACTACCGATTTTCGCGGTCGAAAGCAAATCATGATCGCCGAATGCGCTAAGGTGTTGGAGACGCAGTCGCCGCCGGTGAGACTGGAATCTTGATTGTCTGTCCTGCCTGCAGCTTTTTCGCGTCTCCGATCTTATTCAACTGCTCAATCTCATCGACAGGGACACCGTACTGCTTGGAGATTTGAGTCAATGTCTCTCCTTTCGCGACAATGTGCGTCTTCGTGTTTGCGCTATCGGCTGGAGCGGGATTTTCCACTCCAGCGGTCGTCGCCGACGGATTCGCTGCGGCGGGATTGGCAGCGGTCGGTGTTGCTGCCGGCGCCGGTTCAGCTTTGGAAACAGCCGGAGCGGATTTCTGCTTAAGCATCTCACTCAACGCTGCTACGTCTTCAGTCAGGCGATCGATCTTCTCCCCCTGGGCTTTGATCTCCGCTTTCAAACTCTCGAGCTCAACCGTTTGAGCCTTCAGCGCCAGAGCTTCGGTTTTCGCTGACTCGGCAGCCCCTTGGGCTAGAACGCTTGAGAAGGGCAACAACGTCACGAGAACCACGTGGAAAATTCTCATCACATCCATTTCCTTCTGTCTACAATTGCCTACGGAAGCATGCAAACATTTCCTCGATATGCGGCTGTGCGTTTTCCCATTCACAAGGTGAAGTATTGATCGAATTAACACCGAGAAAATCGTGAGACCTTTCGCCCGGACCACCGGCCGAGAGGGATCCAAAGGCGAGTTTTTAATCTGCAACCCGAAAATCCCTTTGAACTGCGCACCAAACCGGTAACCTGCTTTGACACCAATGAAAACTATTTCGGAGTTCATCTCGCATCATTTCCGGCACTTTAATGCGGCAACCTTGAAAGATGCCGCACAAGGCTATACGGATCACCTGGAGAAGGGCGGCAAAATGCTGGTTACGGTCGCCGGCGCGATGAGCACCGCCGAACTCGGGCTTTCGCTTGCCGAGATGATTCGCCAAGACAAGGTCCACGCGATCTGTTGCACCGGCGCGAACCTTGAAGAAGATGTCTTCAACCTGGTCGCACATCATCATTACAAGCGCATTCCGAACTGGCGCGAACTCAAGGGCGAAGACGAACAAGCTCTTCTCGACCAGCACCTGAATCGGGTGACGGACACTTGCATCCCGGAAGGAGAAGCGATGCGCCGAATCGAAAAGGCCGTTTTGCGAGAATGGATACATGCCGACCAGGAAGGGCAGAAACAGTTTCCACACCAATTTTTCTATTCGATCCTGCGCGATGACCGGCTGAGCAAGTATTACGAGATTGATCCAAAAGAGAGCTGGTTGTATGCGGCCATGCAAAAGGATCTTCCGATATTCGTTCCAGGATGGGAAGATTCGACTCTTGGAAACATGTACGCCGGCCATTGCATATCGGCCGACGTGAAGAATGTTCATACCGTTCGGACCGGAATCGAATACATGATCGCGCTGGCCGATTGGTACACCAAGACTTCGGAACATTCTTCGATTGGGTTCTTCCAGATTGCCGGCGGTATCGCGGGTGACTTCCCGATTTGCGTCGTGCCGATGCTTCATCAAGACCTGCAACGAATAAACATTCCACGCTGGGGTTACTTTTGCCAGATCAGCGATTCGACCACCAGCTACGGATCGTATTCCGGCGCGGTACCAAACGAAAAAATCACCTGGGGTAAGCTTTCTCTGGACACCCCAAAATTCATTATCGAATCGGACGCCACCATCGTGGTTCCATTGATTTTTTCCTGGGTCCTGGGCTGGTAGGAAGCCCACTGATGTGACTGAACATTAAAGTTGGGACCTTTACTTCTGGACCGTGCGTTTTCAAGTCGTTTCCAAAGTTGGAGACTTTGGCTTCCGCCGATTTTGGGCGGACATTAAAGTTGGGAACTTTTCGTCGGCTTGGAGTTCCTTCGTCTACTCCGAGCGTTTAGACCGCTCGAAACTTAGCCGGCGTTCTCCCATTCCGGTGCGGCACTGCAAACGGGCACCGGAGTCGAGTCTAATCCGATTAGCTCAATACCAAACCCAGACATCCAAGCCGTATCCGTCGACAAGTTCAATCACAGATCGCGCGGTTTCGTCGTTGAGCGTCTGTCGCGTTAACACCTTCATAGTGCCCGGATCGACTAACATCCCACCGTTAAAAGCAGCGATTGGGGCAGACAAAGTGAACATCAGCAAACGACGCTACAGCGAAGCGCAAAGTGACGATCGCTGGTCTCCCAGCAAGTCAACGTACGCCTGCTCGATGAGGTCCTCTTGGCGAACACCGAGCTGTCCCATCAAGACGGACGCGATTCGCTCGCCATCCGAATCCGTCTCGTCCTCGGCAAGCACGACCTCCAATTCCATGAACGTGCCCAAGCCATCGACCTCATCCAAATGGATGCGCGTCCTGCCAGCCAAGAATACCTCGCGCCGTTTGGCGACGACGGCCTTCGTCTCGAGGATTTGCCCGAGCAACTCACGCATCGACGCGCCGTCCGATATTTGCGTCCTCGTGTATTTCGATGTTTTCGGTCCGGCTTTGTCGGGCCGCTCGTAGTAGATGAGCTCGGAGGTCCCGTCACCGAACTCGCGCAACTTCAAACGCCCTTGGAGCACGGTGTAAAAGGTGTCTCGCTGAACGAGAAGCTCGGGTCCCGAGGCTGACACCTCGACAACGCGTTTACGGAGAGCTGCCAAATCAGGCACTCGAGCCTTGATTTCTACGTTCCGAGTCATAGGAAGTCGATGGGGTTTGGCATCTTGGCCACACCAAAACTTATGGGCCTTTTCTGAAAACAGCGAGGTCCGCCGAGCGCGATTTTCTTTCTCAAATCTTCACGCGCGCTTGCCCGTGGGGTGCTCTTAACTGCCCGCCGTGCACGTTATTATAAAGGTCCTGCCTCCTTGAAACTGAAAAACCTTGGCTGACCAGTGGGGTTGCTCTGGCGCTTGTTGGTAAGCGTTCGACTAACCCCATCTGGCGGTATGGTTTGGTTTTTACGTCGTTGAGCACCAGCGGGTTGATGCGGTTGAGGTGGCTCGGCCCGGTTGCGAGCTCAATCCTTTTGCGGGAATTTGGCGGATGGGAATCCTGACCACCCTGCAAGAGCTGGAAGCGATTTACGCTTCTCCCGCTGAGGCGTCGATCGTTAAACAAGTCGATGCCATTATCCCTCACTACCGGAGATTGATCGAAGCTTCTCCGTTCGCAGTACTGGCGACCGCCGGGCCGGAAGGTTTGGACTGTTCGCCGAGGGGAGATTTACCGGGTTTTGTCCGAGTTCATGACGAGAAGACGCTGCTGCTCCCGGATCGACGGGGAAACAATCGGATTGACTCACTCCGGAACATTATTCGCGATCCACGTGTCGCTTTGCTTTTCCTCATTCCGGGAAATGGGACCACATTGCGGGTCAACGGCCGAGCGCAACTGAATACTGACGCTCCGCTGTTACAGTCGTTTGCCATAGAGAACCAACTTCCTAGGACCGTGATGATTGTGTACGTGGAAGCCGTCTATTTCCAATGTGCGCGGGCGATTATTCGATCAAAACTTTGGGAGACAGCGCAAGAACGGCAAGATCTACCGACCCCCGGCGAAATCTTGGCTCATTTAAGTCAGCACCGGGTTGGTGGTCAAGAATACGACAGGAACTGGCCAGAACGTGCGCGCAGCACGCTTTGGTAAAGACTTGGTGCACAATTACCACCATACCACCGGAGAATTCAAAGGTGCAGTTTGCGGCTTTTCTTCAAACGCTTGGATTTAGGACCCGTTGCCCGGATTTTTCGCGTACCTTTTCCCGACGGTTTCCGGAGGCCAAATCAGCCAACAACGCGCAAACGTGAAGCAGAAGCCGGCGTCTACGGGCGAAAGTGGTCCATTACCCACGATGCCGCGTCCTCCGCCAATCCATACCGAAGGACGTGCTCGTCTGTGCCCGGCGGCTCGAAGTCACTCATGTGCTCCGCCCAGACCGCTTCAGTGTTGCCTTTCCGCTCGGCGGTGACCCGGTTCGCGCGACGCCGCGCGACCAGTTCTTTGTATGGGATGTCTAGGTAGAGTCCGTCCCGAAAATGCGCTTTCCCCGTGCAACACATGTTGCAAGATTTCGCATTGCAAGAATTTGCCACTTAGAACTTTATTTGTGAGTGTTATTAAATATTTTATTCGGAAAGAAGGCAAAATAGCGCCAGCCCGAGGGACACCTCTGGCACTGAGCATTGATTCTAACTTTTTTGCGATGTTTCTTAGGCCGCTTGCCTAAGCTTTTGCTCCTGGAGCCTTCGCTGCTCCCGCAATTTCTCGGCTAACACCCATAAATTGTGAGTGAGTATTCCCCAGGCCACTTGCAAGGCGCGGTTCTCAAAGCCCTCCGAACGCATCGGTCGTCCGAGAAATTCATTTTTAAATATCGCGATGCGCGCTTCAGTCTGTGCTCTGCGGCGCTGCGCTTGGGCAAAGTCTTCATCCTTCATGGCCTCGCGCAGAGCGCGCGGATCACGTGGGCAGAGCCTGGCAAATGTCCCACGCTCCTCAAGCCACTGGACGGTGATTTTGTTATCAAAACCACGGTCGGTGACCAAACTCTTGATCGCCACTTTGAGGCCGCTTTCCACCCTCTCGACGCTCGGGCGCACTAACCGCGGATCGGCAGGTACTTTCTCTTTGAACAGTTCCCAATCGATAATCAACCCATCGATCTGTTCGCCCAGAACTAACAAGTTGCCAAACTCGACCTCCTCCCCGGCTTTGCCACGAACGATGACGTGGATGTTGGGCTCAAAGAGGCTCAGCAGCTTTTCGTCATTGGCTACTTGCCGCTCTCCAATGATGCGTTCATGGGCCTGTTTAACAGCCAGTGGCAGAGCTTCGAGAATCGATTCCAGGCGCTTGAGAACCTGCTCGGCCTGCGGGCGGGTCCAGTCCGTCGCTTGCCAGTTCTCATCGAGCAGCTTGTGGTAACGCTGGGCATGGGCACGCACCACGGTCACCACCCTCTTCATCTCTCGCAACACCCGCTTGCGCTCTTTTTTGCCGTTCTTCTTGCGGCGGGTGTGAGTCATTTCCATCGACAAGCGGTTGATCTGGGTGATGAATACTTGTGGCTCGCACATCCGTGATTTGAGCCCGTGCGAGCGGATCAGTTCCACCGACTGCATCAGGCTCTTGACTCCGTCGCGCAAAAGCACCCAATCGACCGGAAAATGAATGTTAGCTTTCACACAGGTGGTGTCCAAAAACATCGTGCTCAGATCCAAGGGTTCCTCCAGATCAAGCGCCTGTTTGCCATCGGCCACCGCGGCTCCTGCTTTGCGCAGGAGGCCATTGATGACCTCCCGCATCTCTTCTTCAGGCAACCAGGTCGCATAGCGTTGGACGGTGCTTTTGGCTGGCACCTTGACCCGATCAAGCTGCGCGACCTTGCAGAACCATTGCAGCAGCGGACTATCAGCCAGTCGCGCCGCGAAATCACGGAAGCTTCCCACTAACAACGTGCGCGCAATCGAACATCGCAACGCTCGGATAGAATGTTCTTGAAAACGGACCTGTTGTTTTCCACTGACCAGATCTTCCAACCGGATCACTCCGCTTTGACCTTCGCCCGAGAGCTCTATCTGTTCCACTTTGCTCTCGCTCAGTGTTTTGATCCAATGATTCAAGCTGCGCCTCACGAACTCCTTTTCTACGCCGCTTGTAGACAACAACTCATCCATGGTGGTGAGCTGTCCCCGTAAGGCAAGGTAATCGACATTGCCTTCGATGGTCGGCAATACCGGACGAAAATGCTCTTCACAGGGGATAAACGTGATCGGGGGAGGCTCGCAATGCATGGGGAATCTTTATAAGACATTGCTTTCGCGAAAATCGAGAAAATTCGACCCGGAAACACAACTAATTGTGTCCAAATCTACATTCGAACACAATCTGTGGGACTAGTTGTAGGTAGATAACTACTGTGCTATAGCAGCTGGACCTCGCCGCAACGCGCCAGCGGTCGCGTAGCCACCGAAGATTATTGACGTCGTCCACTACAGCATCTTTCCCGGTGACCATCCATGTTGCCAACCGCTCGCGGGCCAACTCGTGCGT
Organism: uncultured Verrucomicrobiae bacterium; assembly: GCA_963782115.1. Lineage (GTDB taxonomy): Bacteria > Verrucomicrobiota > Verrucomicrobiia > Chthoniobacterales > JAFAMB01 > JAFAMB01. The sequence goes on along the minus strand of CAWAIK010000020.1, from coordinate 54,705 downwards.
GCGTTCCCATTCTCGAACCGAAATGCCGTCCCCGCCCCAAAGCCCCCGTTCGGCGTTTATGTCGTCGAGACTAATGTACGCGCATTGCAGCCTCTCGACGATCTTGCCGGCAAGGGTCGTCTTGCCAGAGAATGAAAGCCCGCACATTAAGTACAACGTTTTCATGTTGCGTGTTTACTTTCGCCGAATAACCACAAGCTCAGCAACGGCCCCACGCGGGAGGCAAGCCAAACCTCTGCACGCTCCGATTCACCCGAGTCCGAGATTTTCTGCAACCAATTTATTTACAGCTGATTGACGGCAAAGCAGGAAAAATTCCAAGGGTTGGGATAGCCGTCCTACATCCTCGCGGGCACATTAACCGCGTCGGTCATAAAAGAGCTGATGCGGGGCCGAGAAACGACGACTGCATTGGGTTACGGAAGGAACCTACGAAATCTCATTGAGCGGCGATCCCTGCGGACAAATGGTGATCCACGAAGATGGTAGGATCACCCCGTGCGAGCCAAACCGGAAAAGTCATACCGGAGCGATTGGGGCGTGTCCGTCTGAGTAAATATCCCATTCTGGAGCTGAGCAATGACGCTCCAGAATACTCGATGCGACCGGTGGCGCTGGGGAAGAAAGAACGGGATCCACGTTGGAAACCGACAGCCCGCACCCCGAGTCGCTGCCGTCCTCTCGATCGTTGAAACTTGTAGTATGTTCCTTGGGAGAGCCGCTTGGGTATTACAAAGACTTACGTTCCACCCAATATTTAGTGAAACCTTTTTTCTCTTCAGTCCAAATGAGAAATTTGAAATTGTTCTCCCCGGATTGCGGGTGTTCGCGCAAAACCTCGACCACAGATTTTAGTGGTAGTTTTTTTGCCGAACAAAGGCATCCTCTTTTGAAGAGGCTACGTTAGGAAGCGGCGATGCCGCCAAGAGATCCAACGGCTGGTGACGGAATTCGAACGACAAGACCACGCTCTTGGCGTTCGCAGGATTGATCTGCTGTTGAAACTCGAGAATAGAAAGGTTGCCTTCGGTCCCTATTAATTAAACCACCTTGCAAAAACTGCCTGCGAAGCCGCATGCGAAACCCGGTTGCGGCTCTCGTGAAGCGTCTGCTTTGCCGCAATTTCGGACTCCGCTTCCTTAAGGCCAAAATCCCGGTCCACCATGCACGCCAAATAAACCGGCAGCGTTTACAGCGTGCGGATCCATTATCGGCTCATGTACGGCAGATCCAAAGGAGCAAACTCTACTTCGGGTACGACGGGCCGTTTAATGTGTTGAGCGAAGCGCCAGGGTAGTCCCGCGACTAACTGCGGGATTGGAAATTCCCTTCGAACGGTACTCGAGCGCCGGTGTTTTGGCGGGCGAACTTGCACGCGGTCGCCTGGCAACGCCGGAGCGCTTTGAGGGTTACATCTAAGAGCGTCGATGTCGAATGGAGTGAATTCCGCCTCGGCAACAAATGGCGGTTTATGGAGGTCATGCAACTCCTCAAGTGGCCATAATGGATTCCCAGCCTGATAACGGCCCAGCCTTCTTGGATCACTTCTAATCCGAATGAACTTTCGTCGCAGCATAAGCGAAGCCCTCCTTTTCTTACGTAATTAGTTGTTCTCAAGATCGATTTCAATGGCCCGAAAGGGTACGTGCGGTGGTTTAACGATTGATTCGATGTGGAGGATGTTTCAGTCCAGCCATCTAAATCCCGTGAAAACGCTTCTCCCCGTTGCCGTTCCCGTTTCCGCCGCTAATAGTATTTCACGTCGCTCGCGAAGAGTTCGCTCACCTAAATCGTTCAGGCGCGTAAGCAGCTCCCGGGAAACACTGTATTTATGGAACTGATCTTTATTCGTTGCGAGAAGGCTCTCGTACGGCGCGATCAGGCCATGATCGACGCCGGATCCTCTGAAGAAGGTAAGCAGATCTTTTTTTGATTTACAAAGTTTGGGAATCGTTTCAATCAGCAGAACCAAGAGTTCCGGCGGATAATGATGAATGATCTCCATACCATGCGCGAGATCGCGCCGCTCTTCTGGCTAATAGAACTGGATGCTCTTCAAGAACCGATTGCACGGCTCGCTCAGTGGTTGGCGTTTGGAGGCAGTCTCGCAAGGCATCCTCCGCCGCACTATGGTCTCCAAGCCATTTAACTCCGAATTCTGCTAATGGGCCTTTGTATGGCAGAGGTCCTTGAATGATATTCATCTTCGATGTGTTTTGCAATTCCGTCTCATCCCGGAAACCCGTTCTTTATCGTAAGCGGTTTCTAATACCGAATCCGCTCCATGTCCTCGACTAAGGCTTTCTGGCCGCGGCGGTCATAAAGTTTCGTCGTCCGGCTGTCGGCTCGGCCAGCGATCCGTTGTGCCACTTCCGAAGTTCCTCCGTTCTCCAAAAAGTTTGTGATCATTGCGGCAGTCGCAGCTTGGCTGGCGAAGCGTCGGCGCAAGGCGCGGTGAGCCGGTAAGTCACCTTATTACCTCCGTTCGCAGATGCACGAGGAAGGCAATCGAATTCATCGAAGAGATTAGGACTATTTTGTAGTCATCCAAGTTTGGATTGCTGGCGACAGATCCGTCGGCTTTAAAAGATCGGTCCAATTCGTTGCTCAGCTTTTGCAATGCCTCTGCCCTTTCTGGACCATCCAATTTATGTGCGACCTTATTTCGCAGGGTATTGATTGCCAAAATGAGTTCCCAGCTTTGATCGTCACCTTGCGGTGCGAACGCACGAATCCATTTCACTTTTTGCGCAAACTTTGCGCTGCGGTGTTCTAGGTGCTTAATATCCCGATTCGGCATGTGTGATTTTACCGTTTTGGCGTGCCAAATCTTACTCCCCGGTTTCCTCGGCGGATTCCTCCTCGTCAAAATAGGCGCTAGGATAGTGCGCTGATAATTCGCGCTCTTCCATATCCTCGATGAAGTCGAACCAAATCTGAATGCGCTCACCTGGATTCCAGTTGTCGTTGTAAGAGTCCAAGTCCTGTTTAAGCTGCCAGCAGTCGTCTGCAATGCCCATACGCCGCTGCTGAAGACTTGCGAGCATGTGCTCTGGCGGTGCAGTGGTTATATCGTTCCAAAGTGTCAGCTGCTTCTTATTCCCGAATTCATCTTCCACCTTAACGCGAACGACGTGCTTCTTTCGCACACGTCGGCCTTGGTTATCAGTGAAATATTCCTCGCGAAGCGCAGCGCCCGCCTCACTTACAAGGAGATCGATCGCAGACTTTATAGGAGGAGCCCAACGTCGTTCGCGGATTGCCCACATTGCGAATTCGCGCAATTCAAATGAGCTACCGTGAAGGAGAGTTCGTCGATACTCTTCAATCAACTCCTGTAAGTTTCGCTTGTGGGTTGGCCTGCCGAGGACTCGCATATGTTTGTTCTAATTAAATAATTGGGGCGGTCTTGCCCCATCCATCAGTGATTGCGACTGCAATCAGCAAATCACGGACCTTCGCAAGCATCTCTCGATTTGTGGCAAAACTAATCTCGCGCAAGTGTTGCAATTGACCGGTAATAATCCCTGGATGCACTCGAATGCGTTGCGCAAATTGGTTAATCCGAACCTTTGAATAAAATGGCTTCACGCGACCGATGAAAGATTTCAGCTTGTCGGACGGAATTAACATCTCCCCTGCTTCCATATCAGCGCGTGACTCCATCTCTGACGTTGCGGCCTGCTTTGCTTCGCCAACTAGGTCTGAATCCACTGATTGAGTATCGCGATGCCGGATATGCGATAACTCATGCGCCAGCGTAAACCAAAATCCGTCGATACGATCGTAACGCATTGAAAGCACGATGACGGGCGCATCGTCACTCAGCCAAAACGCGGCACCGTCAATTCGGGTGTGTGGCAGTGGTTCTATCACAGCCACACGAATTCCAATTTCCGCTAGCACTCTCGGCACATGTCGAACCTTTTCTGGAAAATCCGCGAGTTGACGAACACGTGTCATCCCAGCCTCGAAGTTGGACGGCTTGTACGGATCGGCTTTAAGTACGCTTGCAAGTTTTGCACCACGGATGCACCAAGCTTTTTGAGCAGCATTTAAATCACTCCATTTTACGGTCTGTCGTGCCGCAGCATGAAATTTCGGCTCTTCGTCAAGTGATGCCACGTTGAAAAAACGGCAAAGCTCGCGCTCTAGTGCTCCTGGATTATTCGTCTCTTTAATCCACCCGCGCTTTTCCATGTCCTTCACAGGAGCGAAATCGAATAATTTGGCCCGCCGCTGAATTTCGGGGTCGTGCCGTTCCACTAATGACAGACGGTAGGCGCTCTCACGTGTCATCCATATTCCCGGCCCGGTTTCGAAAGCGATGCCCAACGCGACAGCGGTTTCTGGAGTAACAGCTTTTTTTCCCTGAATCATTTCGTTTATCGCTTGCACCGGTCTGTTGACGATTCTAGCCAGGTCAGCCTGTGCCCACCCACGCGCTTCTAACTCAGCGCGAATAAACTCCCCAGGGGGTTTCGGCTTAGCTTCGCTCATCTGCAAGAGAGGTTCGGGGCCCATCCTCTTCACCTATGACAGAGCGATAGGGTTTGTCAATTCACCTTTTCACCCTTAAGGTGAATATTGTATTTCCAGATAAGCGGAAGGTGGTGATCTATAATGACTACATCGAAAAAAGACGCGCCCATAGCGTCCAAACTGCTTCGCAAACCTTCGACGCCCGCCAAAGACAGATGTATGACTGTTCAGACAGTGGGGTCGTCTTAAAACCTCTTTAGGCCGAAACGCATCACCAATCATTGCAACAGCTTTTAGGTCCGATCAGTCGCTTTGTTTAGTTCCTGGACTACTTGAGAGACGGGGAGGATTTTAGACCATGGCAAGCAAGGACATTCTGGTCTGCGGCACCATCAACCTAGAGACGACGTTACCCATCACAGTGTTCCCCTTGGACTACGAGCCAGTCTCCTATGATCCGCTCGAAATCAGGAGTCAACCTTCCGGCGTCGGTTTCAACATCGCGCGGGCGCTTTACACGCTGGTCAATCGCATCCGGTTCGTGTCGATGATCGGCTCCGATTTCCTCGGAACTGCGCTGTGCCACTCGATGCCCCGGTTCGGCATATCGGACGAGTTCGTCCTCTCGAACCTTGACGAAACGCCGCAGTCAGTCGTCATTTTCGACGGCGCTTGCCGCCGCATGGTCAACACGGACCTGAAAGATGTCGGGAAACGGGTTTATCCACTGGAGCTTTTCAGACAGGCGCTTCAAGGGTGCAGAGCCGCCGTCATGACCAATGTCGACTTTTCACGTCCGATGTTGGCTTTGGCGAAGGCTGCATCAGCGACAGTTGCAACCGACCTGCAAACAGTTTGCGAAGGCAGTCGAGAATATGACGCAGCCGAAATAGTGTTTATGAGCCATGAAAAGCTGCCGGTCTTGCGGAAAGCGACGGTATTCGCCGCCTACAAAAATAGGTGAGAGCGACGCTTCGCGCGGGTTTTTGCCCGAGGAGCAGCTGCAGCGGTTGATTGCTTCTGTCGGTATTACAACATAGGCCTGCGGAGTGTTTCCCGCGACAAACCTCGGAATCTGGGTATAGGAGTTGCGCACGAAAACGCGTCAAAATGCCGACCGTTCAGAGTCGAGTATGTGGTTAGACAGACGGATACTTCCGATGTCGCGCTACTGCATAGCGCGCAGCGGTCTAGTCAAGCATAGATTGTGCCGCTAGGGGCGTAAGTGGGGACACGTCGCCAAGTGAAGCCGACCTTCGCCTGACCCGCACGCTTTCATGAAGGCTCTAGAGGTTTTCTGGGAGGGCAAAGCTGACAACGTCTTCGCGTGGCGGGCTTCTTATCAGACCGATCTCACATATTTCCGCCTCCAACGGGAACTCCATCGTTTTACAGACGCTAAGTGCATCGTTTAATCGGTCTGGGTTGAGACCGATCGCCACCGTGCAGTGCGGGGTCCAGTCCCGTGCGCCATAAAACTCCCAGACAGGAAGATGTAGCGGCAGGATCTCCGCAGACCAGTCAATCTGCAGGTTAATGAGTTCGACCGACGCCTGCGGTGCGAAGAACATTACACCGCGGTCGTTTGGAAACAGACCAAAAGATCCGAACCTAATTCGAAACCTAGTTTGTGCCGCGACGAATTCTTCAAGTCGTCCAATCAGTGCTGCGGGCACGTCGCAATCGGCAACAGTTAGGCTGATATGAGGTCGCGCGCCGGCCTCGATCATTCGAGAGTTTATATTTGCAGCGGCAAGGTCAGTCCAAAGTTTCCGAATTCCAGTTTCAGTTGTCGAGTCAAAGTAGCATTCTACGGCAAACCACATCCGAAGCCCTATACCACACGGGCGTCGCTCTTCTCAAGTCTCTTCTGCCGCCTATCCACAACTGTTGGACGCCTTGGTCGCCGATAGTGGCGTCCGGGCCGACTCGTGCATTTTGGAGCTGGGATGCGGCACGGGTAATTACTTCCGCGCTCTTTGTGAAAGAACGGGCTGTGCCGGCTGGGGCCTGGACCCTTCGGCTGCTATGGTTGGCCGCAGGTGCGGATTGGCGTCTCTCGCCTGGAAGCCGACCTTGTGAAAGGACCGATGTCGTTCACGAGCTGGTACTTGCTGCTGTGGGCTCACAAGCGCGTCAAAAAAATAGGGGGTTTGCTCTGACGTTTACTTTTAGAGGACGCCTTTGCTTTCCAGCCAAGCCTCAAGACGGCGGCGCACTAGGACGAGGTGATCCGCAATACAGCGCTCCAGGCTTCCAGCCATCGAGCAGATGGTCCGCACGTCTTCAACCGTTGACTCGGGAGCGCCTAACTGATTGAGAAGCCGGTGGACGGCTGGCACATCCTGGCCGATCATCACGCGAACTAGTATCTGATGTTTCTTAATACAATGACTCATATAAAGAGATATCTCCTTTGGTTAGCAGAATTCGGACTTCGGGCACCCTCTTGGTTTTCGAATAGTTGACTCGGTCGCACAGCTCCTCGATGAGGGTTGAAAAAGCGGGATGAGAACATATGTCAAGCGATGACCAGAACCAACTACACATTTGGGGAGGTGCTAGCCAACTGGAAGCAAATCGCACAACCCGGCGCATTTTTGCTGATTCACGAAACGGAATCACTGGAGAGCGAAAACCCGTCTCTCATCCGCTACTATGAACTTGTAGGTCAGCTCCAGGAGCACTATGGACAAAAACTGCAAGTGGGTGCCGTTCTCGAATCATGCGTGAAACAAGCTGGTTGGAGAGTGATTTACAGTTCTGGACCCGTCCTCGAAAAGCCCGCTCAACTTATGGCCCAATTGCACTTGGCAAATATCCGCAGCTGGCGTCACGACAAATATGCCTCCCAGTCCTTTGATGCTGGGGAATTGGACCTACTTGAGTCTTCACTGAGACGCATCGCATCCGGAATGGAAAACGCTGGGATCGTACTCAACACAGCACGCCAGATCATAGCGCGGTGCTAGTCAAATCCGTCGTTTGTGGTTTTTACGCTTTCTCTGTCAGCGAGGAAGAACATTCGTCAATGCCACCGCCTCCATGAAGGAAGTGAAAGAAGGCGACGAAAGCCGCCGGAGGAGCCAAACTATAGACAATATGAACTGCGGGCACTCCGCTGACGTCTCCATTGGTCTTTTCATCGACGGGAATTGGCTTCGCGTAGCTGAATTAGGCCCAGATTTTTTGATTTTGCGCGAGGGTGCCGAGCATCCCCCGTGCGACGCTGTTATCAAATTGCGTGTCGATGATGTAGAACGACGGTGGACTGTTAGATTGCCTCAGGGCATTTCGTCTGAATCTGACCGGGTGATCCTTGGATTTGCTCACGCTGACGAACCCACCTAAACCTTAGACCCATCTAATGCAGGTTGACCTTCAGCCCAGACGCGAGCAGCATCTCTCTCGCTGGAAACAGCTCGAGGCTGATCCCGAGCTTGTCAAGTTGCCCTTCAAGATTGAGACCGATCGCTTCGACCGCATCCTTATAAGTCCGCGGCCATTTTTCCGATCACGCCCGCTATACCGCCACGATCATGGAGCTATTGCACTTCGAAGGAGCAGCCGTCACCAATCTCGATTATGGTTAACATACTCCGACCCGAACTCCGAAAATTCCGGGACGAACGACTCCTACTGGCTGGATCCGTTAAAGGCGCTTTGCTCCTCGCGCACGAATTCCTCGAAAGTCTTGGGCTTTCTGCCGCAGAATGTTGCAATTGTGGCGGTCGACTCCCATGTCGCCGAACTGGTGGGCGTGGTGCGGATCGACCGCCAGAGCTGTGACAGATGCTCGACCGCGTGCTGATTAAGGCCCCGCTGCAGAGCCCCGTCGTACCAAAGCTCGTCCGGGATTTGGTGGTAGCGCACCTCCCGGCCGAGGACCCGGCTGAAGATTGCGACAATGTCCCGAAGGGCAAGCACCTCGCCGATCACCGGGTAAGAACTGCCAGGGGGCACTGAAGAGGCAGTCAGCACACCGGCGGCGACGCGCGCGACGTCCTCGCCCGAGACCATTGGAATGACCGTGTTCTCGCTGCCCCAGGGTAGCAAGATCGTCCCGTCCTTAGCGAGGTTCGAGCCGGTCAGAGAGCGAACGTTCTCGTAAAACACGGTGGCCCTGACATGCGCCGCGCCTACCCCGGCCCACTCGAAGATCTGCTCAGAGAGATAGTTTTGCCGCATGCGGGGTGTCGGCGCGTCCGGAGACGATATCAGCATCACCATATCGATGAGGCGGGTGACGCCGGCCTTGCGCGCGGCATCGGCCATGATCACGGTGGCGTCGAGCAGCCCGGCCTGGACGGGGTAAGCGAAATAGACGGATGAAACGCCCCGCACGGCCCGCTCGACGGAATGGAAGTCGAGGAAATCGCCCTCGACCACCTCGGCGCCGAGGGCGCTCAGGCGATCCTTATTCGACCGTCACGCTCTTAGCCAGATTGCGCGGCTTATCCACGTCGCATCCTAACTTTACCGCCAGATAATAGGCAAAAAGCTGGAGCGGAATCGCAGCGAGGACCGGAGAAATGTAATCAGGACATTTTGGAATACAGATCACGTCGTCAGCGAGGTGGGCGATTTGTTTTCTGCCTTCCGTGGCGATGGCAATCACGGGCCCTTTGCGAGCTTTAATTTGCTCGATGCTATTGAGGTTCTTCTCATACACCGCGTCATCCGGAGCGATCATAATGGATGGGACGTCCGGTCCGATTAATGCAATGACGCCATGCTTGAGCTCGGCGCTCGGATGACCTTCAGCGAACTTATAAGTGATCTCCTTTAGCTTGAGAGCCCCTTCCAACGCCATCGGATAGTTATACTGACGGCCAAAAAACAAAAAACCCGCTGGACCCATATATTTCTCCGCCAGCCTTTCGATATCTTCGCTCTGATCGAGAATTTGACGGGCTAGATTCGGGAGGGTCTCGAGGGCGGAAATCACTTCAATCCCCTGAGCACTCGACAGATTCCGGATGCGTCCCAATAAAAGGGCGAGCAATGTCAGAATGATCACCTGTGAGGTAAAGCTCTTGGTCGCGGCGACTCCGATCTCCGGACCGGCGTGCATATAAACGCCGCCATCGCTTTCACGGGCGATGGTGCTGCCGACGCTGTTGCAAATGCCCAGTGTCCGATGTCCCTTCCGTTTGCTTTCGCGCAAGGCCGCCAAGGTATCGATTGTTTCCCCGCTCTGGCTGATCGCGAACACCAGCGTATCTTTGTTCATCGGCATGTTGCGGTACCGAAATTCGCTGGCAAACTCGACCTCGGTCGGGATGTGAGCGAGACTTTCAATCAGACATTCACCGACTCGCGCGGCGTGGAGAGCAGTTCCGCAAGCGGTCAGAACGATTCGGTCGACGTCTCGCAATTCCCGCGACGACATATTGAGTCCACCCAGCTTGGCTGTGCACTCTTCGATGGAGAGGCGGCCGCGCATCGCATCCCGAATGGCATTCGGTTGCTCAAAAATTTCCTTGAGCATGAAATGGGGATAAGTTCCCCTGTCGACGTCTTCGGTCGAGAACTCAACCTTGCTCACCTGGAATGAAGCGTCGGCTCCTGCAAGAGAGAGGATGTCGAACTCATCCCGCTCGATTGCGACCACATCGTAGTCATCCAGATAAACAACATCTCTCGTATGGGCTACGATCGCGCTGACGTCGCTCACGATAAAGTTCTGACCTTTGCCAACGCCTAGAATTAATGGACTGCCGCGCCGCGCCCCGAGCAGGACGTCCGGTACGTCGACATGAAAGAGCGCGACCCCGTAGGTGCCGATGACCTGCTTGAGGGCAAGCCGAAATGCCTGCAGCAGATTTTTTTTATTGCGCGGCCCGGGCGTGCTATCAAAGAGATGACCGATCAAATGAGCCAGCACCTCCGTGTCGGTTTCCGAACGGAAGGTATGACCCTGACCAAGAAGTTGATCCCGCAGCTGTTGAAAATTCTCGATCACCCCGTTATGGATGAGGGCCAATTTCCCGCTTTGATCCAAATGAGGATGCGCATTTTCGTCCGTAACTCGCCCGTGCGTAGCCCACCGGGTATGTCCAATGCCCGCCGTACCGTGCGTCGGATACGTCAGAACGAGCTGCGCCAGGCTTGCGATTCGTCCGGCGCATTTGCGGAGTTCCATTTGGCCGTTGTCCAGCGTCGCAACACCCGCGGAATCGTAGCCGCGATATTCCAAACGGCGCAACCCATCAAGTAGGATAGGAGTCGCCTCCGAACTGCCGATATATCCGATTATCCCGCACATAAATAAAAACCATCGTGACAAAGAAATAGCGCCCTTGCAAGATGGGCAAAAGCGCAAACTGCGTCACCTGAACTTCTTTGTGAACAATGGACACCACGTCCCTTCAGAACGGAACTCTCGCCATCATCATGGGAGGCGGAGCCGGAACACGTCTGTTTCCGTTGACTAAGGATCGTGCCAAACCGGCAGTGCCTTTGGCGGGCAAATATCGATTGGTCGATATACCGATCAGCAACTGCCTGAATTCCGGGCTCCGGCGGGTTTATGTTCTGACGCAATTCAACAGTACCTCGCTGAATCGCCATATTAATGCCAGCTATAAATTCGATAATTTTTCGAAGAACTTTGTCGAAATACTCGCCGCCCAGCAGACGCCGGAAGCAGCGCGCTGGTACCAGGGCACGGCGGACGCCGTGCGTCAAAATCTTCGGTACTTTCTCGAAGGCCCCTATAGTTTCTATCTGATCCTCAGCGGCGACCAGCTGTACCGCATGGATTACCGATTGCTTTTGCGACAGCATCTGGAGACCGGAGCCGACATTACCCTCGCGACGACGCCGGTCGACCGCGTCGCTGCTTCTTGGTTCGGGATCATGCACAGCGACTCGAACCGGCGGATTTTTAGATTTGAAGAAAAACCCAAAGAACCGGCTCTCCTGAACGCGCTGCGAATTCCCTCGACCCTGCTGACGGAGCTTGGATTGCAGAAAGACGCTGAGCTTTTCCAGGGTTCGATGGGTATCTATGTGTTCAATCGAAATGTCCTGATTGAGTGCTTGCAGAATGATGAGGACGATTTCGGCAAGAATATTATTCCGTCGTCCCTCCATTCACATAAGGTAATGGCCTACATTTTCCAGGGATACTGGGAGGACATCGGCACGATTCGCGCGTTCTTCGAAGCGAACCTGGCGCTGACGGACACGGTGCCTCCGTATAACTTTTTTGACCGCTTATCTCCAATTTACACCCGCGCCCGATTTCTTCCGGCCAGCAAAGTCAACGCCGCGACGCTTCGTCGTGCGATCGTAGGTGAGGGCTGCATCATTTCCGACGCGCATATTGAAAGGGCGGTAATCGGCATCCGTAGCATTATTGAAAGTGGAGCGACCATCAGGAATTCTGTGATCATGGGCGCGGACTTTTACGAAGACGAAGCCAGTGAACTCTTTGGAGATCCAGGCCCACGCCCGCCGATCGGGATTGGCAGGAACTCCGTGATCGATCGCGCGATCATCGATAAAAATGCCCGGATCGGGGAGAACGTGGTGATTACCCCCGACGGAAAAGCGCCCAATGTGGATAGCACGAACTACTGTATACGAGACGGCGTGGTCGTGATTCCCAAGAACGCGGTGATTCCCAACGGAACCTGGATCTGAAAGCCGCCGTGACGATTGATCCCCAGTTTCAACGCCGGCTCCTGGCCGCGTCCGGGTTTGCCGAACTCTCTCTTTTCCAGGAAGCCGTGCAGGAGCTTGAGGAATTACCGGAACCTTCCAAGGAGCTGCCAACCGTTCTTATGGTGTGGCTGGAAATCTACCAGCGCTGGCAGAAATGGTACGAAGCCGAGTCCGTCGCCACGCGGTTAGTGGAAATGGAACCCGAAGAGCCGAGCTGGCCGATAGCTCTGGCGTATGCGATCCGGCGCAGCCGAGGCTTGGTTTTCGCCAACGAAGTTCTGTTGCCAGCCGGCGAAAAATTTCCGAACTGCGGGACCATTCAATTCAACCTTGCATGCTACGCCGCCCAACTCGGCAAACTAGACGAAGCTCGTCAGCGCCTAGTGCGCGCAATTCAGCTCGATACAGGGTTTGCAGCCATGGCAAAAACTGATCCAGATCTCGAGCCGCTCCGAAACGAAATCGATTGATTGCGCCTGCGCAACAAAACACATGCTATTTCGGGGGCAGGAGACTACATTCCGAACTCTGTCCTATGGAAATCGATTTTCAGGCCATTCAGACCGACGAATTAAAATCTCGGATCGGAGAACTGCGGAGGTACCTTTGACTACCCAAAGCTACTATCGCAGCTTCTCGAACTCGAGCAGCAGATGACGGCAGCAGATTTTTGGAACAACAAAGAGCGCGCCCAGGCCAACATCGACAAGGCTTCCGCTCTTCGCGCGAAGGTCCATCCGCTGGAGGCTCTTATCCAGAAGACAGATGATCTCGAAGTCCTGCGATCGCTCGCGGAGGAGGAAAAAGAACCTGATGCTCAGTTAACTGCCTTTCACGAGGTTGAAAAGGAGTATTCAACCGTCTTAAAAGAGCTGGAAAACTTCGAACTGAAGATGCTCCTTTCCGGCGAATTTGATAAGAACAATGCCTTCTTGACGATTCATGCCGGCGCAGGTGGCACAGAATCTTGCGACTGGGCGGATATGCTTTTTCGCATGTATCAACGCTGGATCGAGCGTAACGGATTCAAGAGCCAGATTATCGATATCCAGGAAGGTGACGAAGCCGGTATCAAGTCGGTCACCGTGCTTGTCAGCGGCGAGTACGCGTATGGTCATGTTCAGACTGAGCGGGGGGTGCATCGTCTTGTGAGAATTTCTCCCTTTGACGCGAACAAACGCCGTCATACTTCCTTTGCCAGCGTCGATGCGGTCCCGGAATTGAAGGAAGATGTGGAGGTCGAGATAAACGAAAAAGACCTCTCTATCGATACTTTCCGGAGCGGCGGTAAGGGCGGTCAGAACGTTAACAAAGTTGAGACCGCCGTCCGAATTACCCATCTCCCAACCGGGATCGTGGTCGCGTGCCAAGCCGAACGGAGCCAGGGTAGAAATCGTCAGATGGCGTTGAACATGCTGAAGGCCAAAATTTATCAGATCGAGCAAGACAGAAAACGGGCCGAACTGGATCGTCAATACGGGGAGAAGGGGGATATCGCTTGGGGAAACCAGATCCGTTCCTACGTCTTCCAACCGTATCAGATGGTAAAGGATCATCGCACCGGGGTTGAAAGCAGCAATATTCAATCGGTTATGGACGGAGGAATTGATGCCTTTATCGAAGGGAAACTCCGCGGATTAACGAGGAAAGGTAGCGCGGCGGACGACATTTGATCGCCAAACCAAGCGCATCGCAGGCTCGTCGGGTCAGCGAACAAGTGGCGGAGGCGGCAAGGCTTTTGCCATACCGGTGCATCGTCTCGTAAGTGGGAGCGATAATCCCACTTATGAGCCACTAGGCAAAAAAATGCCGCAGAAATCGGTCCACCCGTGGCTCGAGTCGTTCCCACACAAGAGAGGCCGTAACAAGTCCAACTAAGGCTCCAACGATTACGTCGGAAAAATGGTGAACGTTGAGATAGATTCGCGACCAACCGATCGCTGCGGCAGCCAGCAACGCCCACCAGCCACGCCACCGATTGGCAAATAACAGGACACCAAAGAATGCAAAGGCCGCGCCCGTGTGCCCTGAAGGAAACGAATGGTATTTGTTCTTGTACAACAGGAATTCGCGGCCTTGCCACAAGCCATTCCATTCTTGCGTTGCTTCTTTGTTGTTGGGGCGTGCTCGACCGGTTAGAAGGCGGACGGAGTCAACTACAGCCCCGGAAATCGTTGCCGCGATCAACATGCACAGCAAGATCTTGCACCCAACCCGGCTTCGCGCGAGGCAGGCCAGACAGAGTGCAATGCAGCCGAAAAGCATCAATTCCGGCCAATCTCCCCACTTGCTGAGAAACCATGCGATTTCCTTGACCGACTTCCAATCGTGCGCGTTTACCCAATGCATCACGGCTTGATCACAGAGGAAACTCAGCCCACATAGGATGATCCCGACAATCAGCGGACCGAAGCGTCGAGCGGCCGAAACTTCGCTTGATTTTCGTCCGCTTCGGTTGCTCTGGTGATTTCCCATGCCGGAGATTACCTACACGAGCCGAACCTTTTGTCGAATTGCTGGTGCGAATGCCTAAGCCGCTCCACCTGGGTCTCTTTTTTTTGGGCGCGCTGCTGCTCTATTCGATCGGTAACTGGTCGTTGCCGCTGATAGATCGCGATGAACCGCGATTCGCTGAAGCTTCCCGCGAAATGAGGCAGAGCGGGGATTTCGTGGTACCAAGGCTCAACGGCGACTATCGATTCGACAAACCGCCGTTGATTTATTGGTGCCAGGTTCTGTCATACGATGTAATGGGGGAGAACGATTTCGCCGCACGATTTCCTTCGGCGATTTTTGCTGCTCTAGCCGCCGTCGCCACGTGGATCTTCGCGAGCCAGATCTTCGGCCCACGCGTTGGAATCTGGTCAGGACTCATATTCGCAACCTGTCTTCAGGTTTTCATCCATGCACGCGCTGCCGTAGCCGATATGCCGCTGGTTTTCTTTTTTTTCGTCGCGACATGGGCCGACTGGGAACGGCTAAGGAATCCAAGTTCCACATTCTGGTGGTGGACATTTTATCTCTCTCTCGGTCTTGGCTTCCTCGCGAAAGGTCCTGCTGCGTTGATTCCGGTTTTCTTTCTACCCGTGCGATCACTTCTGAACCGGGCTCCTTGCCAATTCAAACTCAAATCTGCTCTTCTTGGAGGGCTCGTAGTCCTCATCGTGATCGGGCTCTGGGGTATTCCTGCGCTGATCGCAACAAATGGTCAGTATCTGCAGATTGGCCTGGGGAAACATGTTCTCCAACGTTCCCTGCAGCCGATGGAAAGCCATGGAGGGCCGGGCCTCGCCGGCTACTTTCTGTTCCTGCCATTCTATCTGGCCGCCAGCTTCTTCAGCTTTTTCCCATGGTGTTTTTTTTTACCGGCCTGCGTGAGGCGACTTCTCGTGCAGAGAGAACCGGACGAGAATTATCTTTTGGGCCCAATTCTAATCGTGCTTTTCGTGTTCACGCTGATCCAGACCAAGTTGCCTCACTACGTCCTTCCGGCATACCCAATGCTTGCAATCCTCGTGGCCCGACAAGCTGCGGAAAGCAAATGGAAGGAGCTCCTCCTGGGAATCACCCTTGGTCTTTATCTTCTGATCGCGCTCGTCGGGTTTCGACTGATCGAACCGGAATTTCTTTCCAAGAGAATTGCCAAAACCGCGCTTCCTCTCATCTCCCCGGAGACCCGAACAGCATCGCTCAATTACGACGAGCAAAGTCTAATTTGGTACCTGCGCGAAAAGACGCGCCCTTTTCATCGGCGCCTGGATACCTCCGGCTTCTCGGACTTCATGAATCAACCGGGCCCTGCCCTCTGTGTGGTGAACCAGGAATCAATCGGCCAAGTTCAACTGAATCCCGAATGGAAGACATTCGAGGTGTCGGGACATAACTTCGCCCGTTGGAAAGTAAAGCCGGCCGTATTGTTTGGCATCCGAATGGCTCTGCCTCTTCCTCAACCGCTCGATCTTGTGACGATCATCAAAGAATAGAGGGAGTTGCAGATGGATCTGCGGATTTGCGGCTGGTCGGAGACTGAGAGTTTTCGCCATTTGCACTCGACCCATGTGAATCTTTGTTGGCCGTCGCAGGGCTTTGCCTGCTGAGCTCCTGCAACTCCTCCCTACTCTAGGGATGCAAAGCGGGATGCCTCGGTTACAGTAGCCCGGCCCTCATGAATAGAACGAACGTCGCCGTTGCAAGCCTCGCATGTCTCGCATGCTTCGCGCTCACTGCGAAAGCTGACTACGTCATTAAGGAAAAATTAGAGAATTCCGGCCAAGTTCAACAAATCACCCTTAAAATCAAAGACACCAAGGTCAGGTTGGACACCGGAGAAGAGACCAGCGCAGTCATCGATTCGGAAACAGGCGTGACCACGCTTTTGATCCATCCGAACAAGGCCTTTCTCAAGATCAGCCCTGAACAAATCAAGGAACAGGCAAAAGCGCTGAAGGAGATGCTCGGACAAAAGTTGGAAAATCCCCAGGAAGTCAAGTTGAAGCCGACTGGAAAACAGGAGAAAATCAACGGTTTCGATACCGAGGAATACACCACGAACTTCAATGGCATCGAAATGAGCATCTTTATCGCGAAACAATATCCGAATTACCAAAAGATCGTGGAAGCGCTCTACCAGGTACAGAATGGGCCTGCGATGGAGGCCTTTCGCAGCATGTCCATTCCACCGGACAAGTATCCGGGATTGCCCGTACGCACCACGCAGACGATCATGGGACAAAAAATCGTCGTGACTCTCGATTCCGTGCAAGAAATGAACGTGCCTGACGCAGATTTTGCCATTCCTGCCGATTACAAAGAACTCAACCCACCAGCCGCAGACACTGCAACAGAAAAGTCGCAGCGGTGATGATTGGCACGCAAATCTCAAAATCGCTGGCGGGTTTGAGGCGAGAGTTAGAAAGTCAGAAAACGGATTTCGTATGAGTCGCTTCATCCTGGCGTCCAGTTCACCTCGGCGCATCCAACTGCTTCGTGAGGCGAAGTTTCATCCTGAAGTGGTTCGACCCGAAGTGGCAGAGCTATCTTGCGACTTCCTCACTCCCGGCGAACTGGCACGCTTCAACGCCAGGCTAAAAGCCGCCGCTGTGGCTGCTCTCAATCCTGATGCGACGGTACTCGGTGCCGACACCATTGTTGCGCTTGGATCAGAGGTCTTTGGAAAGCCGCGTGACTTCGACGAGGCAGGCCGAATGCTTCGCAAACTCGTCGGGAAGACGCACGAAGTCATCACCGGCATCGCACTGATCGAAGCAAATCTCGGCCGCATTATCCTGCGGGCCGTTTGCAGCGCAGTCGCATTTCGTTCTCTCTCGACAATGGAAATCAACGAATACCTGAAAACCGTGGACCCACTCGACAAGGCGGGCGCATACGCGGCGCAGGACTCGGCGGACGTTATTATCGAGCGTATCGATGGTTCTTTCACCAATGTCGTTGGCTTGCCGATGGAGCTCATTCGGCCGCTTCTGCGCTCTGTGGGCGTTTGTCCCTCTTCGGAATCCGAACCGTGTCTTCGCGTTGACGCGTGACGGCACCGTGAGTTAAACGAATGTCATGTTCAAGTCTTTGGCCAAACACGCCGATCTCGGGCTTTTGATCGGTCGTCTCGGTGTGGGTGCTATTTTCGTCGTTTTTGGCTGGCAGAAACTTTCCGGCGGTCAAGCAGCCTGGACACACTATGGGCACTCGATGGCTAGCCTGGGCATCAGTTTCATGCCTAATCTCTGGGGACTTCTCGCTGCGTTATCCGAGTTCGCCGGCGGAATCCTGGTCGTCCTTGGATTCCTTTTCAGGCCCGCGGCCACCTTTATCGCGCTTACGATGCTCATAGCCTTTGTTTCGACGTTTCGACAGCATCCCCATAATTTCGTGCAATACTCGCGCTCGATCGAAATGTTCTGCATTATGATCGTTTTTCTATTCGTCGGACCGGGCAAATACAGTTTCGAAGGCGCCTGAGGGGAAATGTTTGTAGCGTCGTCAATTTCGTCGAAACCTTCCGGTCATTGCAGCCGTGTCAAAGAGCAACCTTTCGCCCAAATGCCGATACACCGATGCGCAGACCCGCCAACACGTTTCCCCTTGCCTCGGTCGGCCAAACACCCGCACTCCTTTTGAACTTGGCTAGTCAAGACTTGTCAAAGTGGAGAACAACGTCTTCCTTTAACTATGACACCCGAAGAACGCAATCTCATATCCGGTCTGTTCGATCGACTAAGCCAGGCGAATAACCAACCCAGGGATCCCGAGGCTGATCAATTGATTCGAAGCAAGGTCTCTGAGATTCCTGCCGCTCCCTACCTGCTGGTCCAGAGTCTCCTCGTAATGCAACAAGCTGTCTCAAACGCGCAAAATCGAATCGCCGCACTCGAGAAGCAACTTGCCGAGAATCGTGCGCCCGGCACTCAGCAAGGAGGCGGAAGTTTTCTCGCCGGAGTCGCCAGCCTTTTCGGTGGCGGCCAACCCCACGGACAGCCACAGCGCGCGACGCCGCCGCCGGCTCCTCCACCGGCTCCGATGCAGCCCGCGCAGCCACAAGCTTACAATTACCCTCCGCCGGTATCGCAACCTTCGCCCCGAGGCGGAGGTGGAGGATTTCTGCAAGGCGCTTTATCGACGGCTGCTGGAGTCGCCGGCGGAGCCTTGCTGTTTCAGGGAATAGAAAACTTGATCGGCCACAATCCGGGCCCGTTTTCCGGCGCGTCCACATCGTCGGGCGGACTTTTTGGCGGAGGAACACCGGTGGAGAACACGGAAGTCATCAACAACTACTACGATCAGGGGGACGAAAACCGGGGCCAGTTAGACCAGAGTAACGCCGATCAAACCGCCAACGCGGATCCGGACCCCGATCCCGGAACCACCGATGACTATGTGTCCGATAGCACAGACTTTGGCGGAGACGACAGCGGCGGTGGCGACGATAGCTCCTACGTTTAACCTGAAGTTCCCGAAGATCTGCAGAGTCGTAACGCAAAGAATTTCGCACGTCGACCCAAGGGAATGGAACCAGATCTATGCCCAAAGGGAAAACGAGCTGCCCTTAAGGTTTCATCGTGGGCACCCGCCACGGATCAATGCGCCCTGAAAGTGGCGCCGAGCCGAAATCTCGCATCGCCAAGGCGCTTGTGAGATTTCGCACTAGTGTTTGGACGCTGTTTACTACAACGGGCCGACACCGATCGCACGAAGCTTGGCTTGAATATTCTGTTTTTCCTTGGGATCGGTTGCCAGCTGCAGCGCCTGTTGCAGTTGTTCCGCGCCGGCTCTTCGGTCACCTTTCTTCGCAATGGCTTCTCCTTTGCCGGCCAACGCCCCGATATTCTTCGGGTCCTTTGCCAGAATCTTCTCGTAATCCGCCAGCGACTCGTCGCTCTTGTTCAGTTTGAGGTATAGATTCGCGCGTCGGAAGTAGAGGTCGATCTCGTCCGGTTTAAGCGCGATGAGATGCGTCAAGTCGCCGAGAGCCTTCTCCGAATCGTTTTCGCTGTCCTCGACGTACAGCTTAGCCTCGTAGTATAAGGCCTCGTCCGGCTTTAGCTCGATCGCTTTGGAAAAGTCTTCCAAAGCCTCGCTCTTGTCCCCTTTCTTCAGCCGCGCGAATCCGCGCGCCGCATACAGGGAAGGATCGTCTGACTTCAGTTCGATCACCTTCGAGTAGTCGACAATCGCCGCGCTGAATTCGCTCTTGCCGTAATTGGCCTGGGCGCGCAATTTCAGGAATTCGAGATTGTTCGGCTTGGCGTCGAGCACCGCGTTCAGATCTGACAGTTCCTTGTCTTTGTCGCCTGCATGCAAATATGCAATAGCGCGAGCCGATACCGATTCGAGGTCTTTGGGGTTTACCTCCAGCGCCCTGCTATAGTCCGCGATTGCATCGCTCCATTTCGCCTGTGCCGCGTAGGCATCGGCGCGCGCCTTGTAGCTTTGGGCGTCGCCAGGATTCTTTTCGACAAGCTTGTTTAAATCTTCTACAGCCTTCGTATCCTGTTTTTGGGCCTCATAGATGTAAGCTCGATACCGGAGCGCTCGGTCGTTGTCGGGCTGCACTCGGAGAACACCATCGAAATCGGCCAGCGCCTGATCCAAATTGCCGAGTTGAACATACGCATAACCCCGGTTCAACAGCGTTGCCGGGTCATTTTTTTCCAGCTTCAACACCGTGTTGTAATCGGCGATCGCTTTTTCCCATTGCTTTGTTAAAGCGAAAAATGCCGCACGGTTCCGGTAATGAATCGGCTTATCGGGCGCAAATTCCACGGCCTTGTTGAAGTCTGCGAGGGCTTCAGCCTGGTTCCGGTCTTTCACAGATTGCACTGCACGCGCCGCGTACTGTTCGGCGCCCATCTCCTCTGCGTAAACCGCGTGAGAAGCGGACAGAAACGTAAGCGCTGAGACGAGCGTTAGACCGACGACCTTGTTCATATCCTACCCAATCGTTAAAGTTGCTTCAGGAATCAAGGGAGGATGATCGTCTGACCTGCCTTCAGTTCGCCGGGATTCGACAGTTGGTTCTGGTTCGCGTCGAGAACGTCCTTCCAGCGGGAAGGCGTCTGATAAAACTTCTTAGAGATCGATTCCAAGGTGTCGCCGGCCTGAACGACATAGGTGCGCACCTTGCCCTTAGCGGCCTTTTCGCCCTCAACGGCCGCTTGCTCCGGCGAACTCGTCTTGGGCGTGGGGCTGCTTTTTAGATGATTCGGACCTCCTTCGGTCATCGAACCCGCCTCCAGGCGATGCAGAGCCGCCCTCGATGCATCCGCGCGCGCGCCGCTGGCATGCAATGCCAGGAGTCTCCGATAGTGATAGGCGGCGCTGGCAGGATCGCGCAGCTTGTTGGCGAAAATCTCAGCCATCTTCCAGTGAACCGCTAAACGATCCTCCGTTCCAAGCGCGGATTCGTACCAATAAATTGCGGATTCGAATCGCCCCGATTTCGCCTCGGAGTCGCCCTTTTGCTCCGCATTTTCTAGATGGCAACCAGCGAAGAAGCCAGCGAAACAGAAAATAAAAGTAAACAAAGTCCTTCGTTCTACGTCCAAAGCGTTATCTCCTGATGCGATTTTCCGACCCGAACATGCGTAAATTAGATGCTCTCAACCTCGTTTTCTGGGCGTCAGCCATCATCTGTTTCTGCGGCTGCGCACTTACTGATAACGACAGTAAATACTCGATGAGACAAGCGACAGTGCAACAGCCATATGCCGGCCAAAAACTAACGCAGGCATCGGCTTCCCAGCTCATTTCGCCAGATCAAAAGAGCTACCAGCGTTCGAGCGAGTTGGTCGTTGTCAGTTCGGATATGACCTATTCGGCGCAGGACGATTTCTCTCAGCGGCTTCAGGGCGGGATTGTGCTTCGTTTTGAGTTTGGATTGATTGTTGTCCAGCCAACGACGCCACCGGAGTCGCTACAACCTACAGCTCTCACGACCGACGCCATCATCACCTCTTCTGTCAGATCAAAGATTGCTGGCCAATCACAACTACCACCTCGAAATTTTGAGATAAAAACCGATGACGGCATCGTAACGATTCGCGCGAAAGGGGAGTCTCTCGATCAGGCCGCCGAGGTAATCAATCTCGCGCTGGGCGTGCCGGACGTGCGGCAGATCGTTTACAGCATGCCTTTGAGCGTGTAGTCCTTAATTTTTAACCCTGTATTCTTCCTGATCGACGGATTTGTCCTGGTCCAATGCGTCGAGAACAGTTTGTCTCTTGTTGAGCTTCTCGTCTTTGCCCATCGAATGCTACGGATTTGGGGGCCAATCGAATGCTTCTCCTGAGATCAGAATCGGCAAACCATCGCGAATCGCATAACAGGTGCGCTCCGAGTCGCAAACGAGAGAGCCGTCGAGTTCGACATCGAGCGTTAGACCGTCGCGATTTCGAATCAGGCGCTGTCGAATCTTGCTGTTGATCTCGCCGAGTTCGGCTGGAGTGGCCAGCCGAAGCGCGGCGTGGCTCAGTGGCGCACACAAGAGTTCAAGGAGAGTCTCTTCCATTTCCGAAAATCTTGACGCGGAATCGGCTAGTGCACCGTCTCGCATATAATGGTGATGGCGTTGCGTTCAAAATGGGGCCGGCAAGGCGCAAGGAGGGCGCATATCTGAATCGATATGTAACCGACGAGCAACGCCGCCGCCGGCCCATTTTCAACGCAACCCTCCGGGCCGCGGCCAGTTGGCTGTTTTTCCGCGTTGCTCGCTCGACCCGTATGACTCAGATATGGGCGCTTCGCTCGCGCCTTGAAAAACAGCCAACTGACCTGCGGCGACATCACCATTATATGCGAGACGGTGCACTAGCAGTGAACGAGCTGCGAATCGGTCCGTGGAGGCCAAGTCGCTTGCCAGCTAGTATTTTGGGATACTCGGATCGACCTCGTCAGACCAAGCGGTGATTCCGCCATGTAGATTATTGAGTTTCCGGAAACCCGCCTCTTGAAGAATTCTTAAGGCTCTCGCACTCCTGCCACCGACCTTGCAGTGCAAAACGATTTCATCGGCACTATCGAGCTCACTCAGTCGCGCTGGCAACTCACCCAGCGGAATCAATTTCGAGCCCGGAATTCGACTGATGTCATACTCAAACGGCTCGCGCACATCCACCAGGACGAACTTATCTTTCCGGTCGATCTTCGTCTTGAGTTCCATCGCCGTGATTGTAGGGACCTCGAGCTCCTTCGCCGCGTCGGCATCAGCCTGCGGAATGCCGCAGAACTGATCGTAGTCGATCAATTCATGAATCGTTGGATGATCCCCGCAGATTGGGCAAGCTTGGATCCTTGCGGATCTTGAACTCCTTAAACCGGAGCTTGAGCGCGTCAAAGCTGACCAGACGGCCGATCAGCGAATCGCCAATGCCGATAATCATTTTGATCGCCTCGATCGCCTGCATCACGCCGATGATTCCTGGCAAGACACCGAGCACCCCACCCTCTGCACAACTGGGCACCATCCCGGGCGGAGGCGGCTCAGGGAACATGCAACGGTAACAGGGACCGCCCAAGTGCGGTGCGAAAACCGTGCACTGACCGTCAAACCGAAATATCGATCCGTAGATATTCGGTTTCTTCGTCAGCACACATACGTCATTCGACAAGATAGCGCGTCGGAAAATTGTCCGTTCCGTCGATGACGATGTCATAGTCCTGAACGACCTGCATCGCGTTCTCGCTTCGAAACATCATATCGTGCAGTTCGACCCGGACATTCGGATTGATGGCTTTGATCCGGTCTCTGGCCGAGTTCAGCTTTTTTCGGCCAACGTCCTCCGTGCCGTGCAGGATCTGACGCTGGAGATTGGAAAAATCCACGATATCATAATCAACCAGGCCCAACCGACCGATGCCGGCCGCGGCGAGATAGAGTGCGATAGGAGAACCGAGGCCGCCTGTCCCGATACAAAGGACGCTGGCTGCCTTGATCCGTTTCTGGCCATCGAGCGTCACTTCCGGCATGATGAGATGGCGGGAGTAGCGCGCGATCTCGTCGTTACTAAAATCAATGCTCTGAAGCCGGTCTTCTGAAATAATGCTGTTCGGCATATTTAAGGGCGAGGAAACTAACTGGGAGTTTTAAAAAATGCAACGCTTAGTAATTTACGGCACCTCATACATATAGTAGCGACTTCGATGCCGTTGCAAATGACAACCGGGCGTTGACTTCGTGATCACATATGAACGAAGAACTTCAGCGTCTGCAGGAAGATCAGAGCCAGGACGAAAAACTGGAAAAGGTGGGGTCCGTACCTCTCCGAACGACAATGGGCCACCGTTCGCGAAGACTATTCCGAGGGAGGCGATCCGTGGGATTATTTTCCGCACGAACATGCGCGCAGCCGCGCTTACCGATGGGGAGAAGATGGACTACTGGGAATCACGGATCGCGAATGCCGGCTCTGCTTCGCGCTGGCGCTCTGGAATGGTCGCGACCATATCCTGAAGGAACGTTTGTTTGGGCTAACGGGCCCGGAAGGAAACCACGGGGAGGACGTCAAGGAATGTTATTTCTATCTCGATTCGTCGCCCACTCACTCCTACCTGAAAGCGCTTTATAAATACCCGCAAGCAGCCTTTCCGTACGATCAACTTGTCCGCGTAGAATCGTGGGCGCGATCTGAATCTTCCAGAATTTGAGCTCATCGACACCGGCGTTTTTGAAGGTGGACGCTATTTCGACGTGTTCGCCGAGTACGCGAAAAAATCTCCAAACGATATTCACATCCGGATCACCGTCGCGAATCGCGCCAACGAATCCAGCCGAGATCGTCCTTCTTCCGACCCTCTGGTTTCGCAATACCTGGGTTTGGGGTTGTTCGCATGAAGGCTGTTCGGTGAAGCCGCGGATCTGGCGCGACAAAGAGGGTTGGATTCAGACCGAACACGAAACACTCGAGCCGATGTACCTGTTTTACGATGTCGACCGGACGAGTTTCTTTTCACCGAAAACGAGACAAATTTTCAGCGCCTGTACGGTTCCGCAAATTCCTCGCCTTTTGTAAAAGACTCGTTTCACACCTATATCGTTTCGGGCGACAAATCATCGACCAATCCGGACCTTCACGGGACCAAAGTTGCTCCCGTTTATCGAATCAACCTTGCGGCCGAGGAATCCCGGACGGTGTATCTCCGGCTTGTCTCTGTTGCCGAGTGGGATAATCAACCGCAGGCGGATTCCGGCAGTATTCGACCTCAGAAAAAGCGAAACGCGACGACTTCTACGAGCATTGCTCGGCGGCCTCGATGAGGACCGCAAAAACGTCGCCAGACAGGCGTGTGCGGGATTGCTGTGGACCAAGCAGTTCTATCAATACATCGTGAAGGACTGGCTGGAGGGAGACCAGTACGAGCCCACAGCCGCCCGCGAACCGCTGGTCGGGAAGAAATCATGATTGGTTGCACGTCTACAGCCGGGACGTGATTTCGATGCCGGACAAATGGGAATATCCCTGGTTTGCCGCCTGGGATCTTGCGTTCCACATGCTACCGTTTGCTCATCTCGACTCGACCTTCGCGAAGCAACAATTGGAGCTGTTTCTCCGTGAATGGTATATGCATCCGAACGGCCAGATTCCGGCCTACGAATTTGCCTTTTCCGACGTCAATCCGCCGGTGCATGCCTGGGCTGCCTGGCGCGTCTATAAGATCAGCGCGCCTCGCGGATCTCGCGACATTGATTTCCTTGAAAGCGTCTTCCACAAATTGCTGTTGAATTTCACCTGGTGGGTGAATCGCAAGGATACCGAGGGAAACAACATTTTTTCCGGTGGCTTTCTCGGCCTTGGACAACATCGGCGTTTTCGATCGGTCGAAACCTCTGCCGACAGGAGGTTACCTTCAGCAGGCCGATGGGACGGCCTGGATGGGATTCTTACTGTCTGACGATGTTGTCGATGGCCTTGGAGCTTGCGCAAACCCGACCGGCCTACGAAGACATGGCGTCCAAGTTCTTCGAACATTTCATCGCCATCTGCGAATCCACGAACACGCTCGGCGGCACGGGTCTCTGGGATGAAGAAGACGGGTTTTATTACGATCAGCTAAAAATTGACGGAAGAACCATTCCTCTGAAGACTCGATCTCTGGTTGGATTCCTTCCGCTCGTCGCTGTAGAGATTCTCGAGGAGGAACGGCTCGAGAAATTCAAAGGATTCCGGAACCGCATGGAGTGGTTTCTGAAATACCGGCAAGATCTCGCGAAATTGATTTCGATCGACAATAAACTGGGTCACGACCATCGCCTCCTGGCTGTACCGACCAAGGAGCGGCTCTGCCGAATTCTCGCCTTATCTGCTGGATGAGAATGAGTTCCTTTCTCCGTTCGGCATCCGCTCCCTCTCCAAAATCCACGCCGACGAAACCCTATATTTTTCGTGCCGACGGCCGTGAGTACCGCGTCGATTATGTTCCCGGCGAAGGGAATACTCATCTGTTCGGTGGAAACTCCAATTGGAGAGGACCAGTCTGGTTTCCGATTAACTATCTGATCGTCGAGGCTCTGGAACGGTACTATCATTTCTATGGAAATGATCTCGAAGTCGAATGCCCAACCGGTTCAGGCAATCTGATGAACCTACAGCAAGTGGCAAACGAAATTGTCCGCCGGCTCGTCAGTCTCTTTCTACCGAATAACCAAGGCAACCGGCCGTGCCACGGGCAAGACTTGCGGTACGCCTCTGATCCGCACTGGAAAAACCTGGTCCTCTTCTACGAATATTTTCATGGAGAAACCGGGCGCGGCTGCGGCGCCGGCCATCAAACCGGTTGGACGGGAATCGTCGGTCGCCTGATGCGAACTCTTGCAAAGACTCCAAAGGCTTAGGAAGCTATTTCGGGGACAGGACACTAGAATGGAAGCTCAACGGACGAATCGGAGGCAAGACTGAAGTAAACATCTCGGGCTTCCATTTATTCTTCTGTCCCTGCGCTAGGACTCTTAGCTATACTGGCTCAAACTGTTAAAGGCTCATTTATGAATTTGATTTTCCAATCACTGATTCCGCTGGCGTTCGTCATTCTTTTGGGCTGGTTTGCCGGCTGGCGGAAGATTATTGATGCCCGGCATAGCTCCAGTCTGGCAACCTATGTAATGAGTTTTAGTTTTCCTTGTCTTCTTTTTGCCAAAACTGCAACTACATCGCTGCAAAACTTAATTAATTATCGTTTTATCGCGGGTTTAAGTCTTGGCTTACTCGGGATGTATCTAGTTGTGTTTTTTGTCAACCGCTATCTGCGACGCATGTCAGTAAGCCATAGCTGCCAGGCCGCATTTGTTTCTTCGTTTCCGGACATGGCGTTTATGGGCTTTCCGATTTTCCTGGTATTATTTGGTGAAGATTCTCTGATTTCGATCGTAATCGGAAATTTGATAACCAGTTTGATTATGATACCCTTGACCGTTTCCATTCTTGAAATCGCGGACGCTTCAGAGGCCAAAACTAATATCACGTTTTTGGTGCTGAAAGTGTTTAAAAAGCCCTTAGTTCTGGCTCCCGTTATCGGGGCTATCTATTCCGCTTTAACTCTCCCGATGCCAGCACTGGCGCTAGAGTCGTTAAAATTAATAGGCGGAACTACGTCGGGTGTGTCCTTGTTTGCCTTAGGATTAATCATGTCCCAGGATAAGATTAGCATTAGTAAACCGGTTCTGTTCAATGTGTTTAATAAAACTCTAGTGCATCCTCTGATCATGTGGGGAGTGGTTGTTGCTTTTGGTATCACCGGAGCGTTGGCGAAAGAAGCGATTTTACTTTGTGCCTTGCCACCGGCAATCATGACCACGATGTTTGCGGTTAAATATAATGTGCTTAAGCTTGAATCAACCAGCAGCACTGTCTTGGGAACGGTTGTTGCATTATTTTCGATGGCCATCATTATGCGTGCTTTAGGGATCGGGTCGTAAGGATCGTCACCACGAGTTCACGACGGGGGCACGATTCTATGAAAGTGAAATCGCCCTAACTTTGATCGAACGGGCGCGTGCCGATCAGTCGTCCCGGCTCCGGTGCAGGGCAACTCGGCCTATGGCAACAGCTTTGCCTTCCGGCCGCACCTGCGGGAACTGAAGCTGCCATTCAATGATCGGCTCTGGCCGAGCGAAAACGTGGACCGCGGTCTTCCATGTCCCCGCCTCTTGCCTCAGTATTTCGAACCAGTGCCCGGTTATGGTCTTGGCATTTGCGACGACCGTGTAGTCGCCAGCCATCACCCCTGTGTCATTGCCGTTCAACTCCACTTGCGTGATCTTTTGGGCAAAGTGGGTGGCACCGGCATCAAAGAGTTGTTGGTAGTGCTTCTGGATTTCTGCTTTTCCGTGCATCACCTCGAGTGTGGGCAAAAGCTCGACAAAAATCGCATCTGCTGTGAACTCTGCCGCGATCCCGCCGGCATCTTTCTTGTTGTACAATTCGCTGCGCTGGGCGATGACGGCTGCAGCCGCCGCCGTAAGGTCTTGCGTACCGCTCTGCTGCGCAGCGGCGGGCAGAGCCGTTCCGATTGTTATCGCTACGATGGAAAGCAGGAGTTGCCTTGCCGAGGTCATGCTAATCGTCTGCAAGTAATCAATCATAAGGAGGAGAACAATATAGGGCCCACCTCACGAAACGGAAAGTATTCCGTTTGCGAACTTACCAACTAGGAGAGACGTTGGTTTACAAGATCATCTTCGTAGGATAACCGCGCCTGAATCAACGAAAAATCCGGATCCATAGATCGTCAAACCGCAGTTGACGGAAAAATCATTCCCGCAACGACACACCTCAGACGCCCGGCTGGAATTTTCTGTCAATCAAACCCTGGCAGTGGACCACCAATGGTGTTGGTCTCTCTCGATCAGGTGCGTCGCCGCTTCCGGTCCCCAAGTCCCGCTCGGGTAATTCGGAAAATCAGTGGGCGGATTATTTTTCCAGGCCTCCAGAATCGGTGAAGCCGCTTCCCAGGCCGCTTCCACCATGTCGGAACGATGGAATAAACTCGCGTCTCCCACCATGCAATCGTACAACAGTTTCTCGTAGCCCGTCGCCGGTTGCCGATCTCCGAATTGGTTATAATCAAACTCCAAACGAACGGATCGCGTGCAAATGGTCGGACCTGGAATCTTAGCGCGCACCTGGACGGTAATTCCTTCCTCGGGCTGGATGTGGAAAATCAAGTAGTTCGGCGCAATTGGATCCGCTTCATTGGTCGCAAAGAGCGACAGCGGCGGCGTCTTAAACCGAAACACAATACTCGTGGTACGTTGCGGCAGTCGTTTCCCCGAACGCAAATAAAACGGCACTCCCGCCCATCGCCAGTTCTCGATCCCGAGCTTGATCGCGGCAAACGTTTCCACGGTCGAATTCGGATCCACATTCGGTTCCTGACGATAAGCCGGCACCTTCTTGCCGCCCACGATCCCTTCTCCGTACTGCCCGCGAACAGTGTTCATGAGGGCTTCCTCGGGCGTTGTCTGTCGGATCGAACGGAGCAATTTGACCTTTTCGTTTCGGATCGCTTCTCCCTCCAGAGAGGTCGGCGGCTCCATTGCGATCAGGGCAAGAAGCATAAACATATGATTCTGCATCACGTCACGGAAGGCGCCGGCACTCTCGTAGAAGGCGCCTCTTCCTTCCACGCCAATGGACTCCGCCACGGTCAGCTGCACATGATCGATGTAACGTCGGTTCCAGATCGGCTCAAAGATCGCGTTGCCAAGACGGAATACTAAAAGGTTCTGTGCCGTCTCTTTCCCTAAATAATGGTCGATTCTGTAAATCTGATGTTCCTTCAGAACCGACGTCAATTGGGCATTTAGTGTGCGTGCCGAAGCCAGATCATGGCCGAACGGCTTTTCGATGATCACCCGACGCCATCGACCATCCCGTTCGGCTAACAGGCCCGCCTCCGACAATCGTTGGGCAATTGTCGCGAAAAAGTCCGGTTGCACCGAGAGATAGAACACCACGTTACCGGAGGTTTTGAATTCTTTCTCGGAGGCGTCGAGCGCCTCCTTTAGTTTTTTATAGGTCTCCGGATTGTCGAATTCGCCCGCACAGTACGAAATTCGACCACGAAACCGGCTCCAGAGATTCGGATCGACCGGTTGAGTCCCAAGCTCCGCTAAAGCTTTTCCGAGCTGGTCGCGAAAGATGTCGTCCGAAAGTGGCCGGCGTGCCACGCCGATGATGCTGAAGTCCGCAGGGAGAAGATGGTAGGACGCCAGATTGTAGAGCGAAGGCAGCAGCTTTCGCTTGGTCAAGTCTCCCGAAGCGCCGAAGATAACCAGCGCGCAGGGTTCTGCTGCTTGAGGAATGGGGCATGCATCCATAACAGATTAATTTCCTGGATAGATTTCCACGTGGCCGCCAAATTTATTCCGCATCGCCGAGAGCATCTTCTCCGCAAATGTATGCTCTTGACGGGAACGAAAGCGTGCAAAGAGCGCCGCGGTTAAAACTTCGGCTGAGACAGCTTCTTCAATCGCGGCCTGGACCGTCCAGCGACCCTCGCCGGAATCCTGGACCACGCCGGTGAATTCCCTCAACTCATTGTCTTCGGCCAAAGCCATCGCGGTCAAATCCAGAAGCCAGGAACCGATCACACTTCCGCGCCGCCAAAGCTCTGCAATGTTCGCTGCGTTGAAGTGATACCTATGCCCTTCGGGAAGTGATTCCAAAGCAGCCCCTCGCATAATATCAAATCCCTCGGCGTAAGCCTGCATCACCCCATATTCGATTCCGTTGTGGATCATCTTGACAAAGTGGCCGGCTCCTGAGGGCCCGCAATGCAGGAAGCCTTTTTCGGCCGTGCTCTGAAACTTTTCCCGCCCGGGTGAAGGCGGAATATCTCCTTGACCAGGAGCAAGGGTTTCGAAGATCGGTTCCAAGCGCTTTACCGCCGCCTCATCTCCGCCAATCATCAAACAGTAACCACGATCGATTCCCCAGACTCCTCCGCTCGTGCCGGCATCTAGATAGTCAATCCCTTCTTTCTGGAGCCGGGTGCTGCGCCGGACGTCATCCTTGTAAAAAGAGTTCCCGCCGTCAATAATCGTGTCTCCGCTTCCCAGAAAAGGCCGAAGATGTTCTATGGTTTCCTCCGTAGGAGCGCCGGCGGGTACCATCAGCCAAACTGCCCGGGGTTTTGAGAGCTTGTTCGCCAGATCCGCAAAACCTGTGGCTCCCACCGCGCCTTCTTTCGCTAGCTTTGCTACCGAATCCTGTTTCAGATCGTACACGACCACTTCGTGCTGCTTGCGCATTAGACGACGCGCCATGTTCGCGCCCATCCGGCCCAAACCAACAATGCCTATTTGCATAGATTCCTTATTGCTCGCTGTAGTTCCAGGTCAGTCCGCCATCGACGACAATCGTCGCGCCGGTAATACAATCCGCGTCCGCAGACGCCAGAAATGCCGCCACGCCAGCCACATCAGAGGTTTTGCCAAGTCGAGCCAGCGGGATGTTTTCCAAGAGAGCTTTCAACTCGCCTTTTAAGTTGATGTCGAGCACCAGGTCATAATCCGCTTCCGTGACCTGCCAGAATGGAGCGTACTTCTCGACGCCGGCGTTGTTGACCAAGATATCCAAGCCGCCGAGCGCCTCGACAGATTCCCTCACCATCCCTTGATTGCTGCCCGTGACTAAGGCCTTTTTCCCGATCAGTTTCATGATGGTTTACTAGATCGCAGAATTCCGACCATACGACAAGAATCGTTCAAGCATGACGGAGAACAGTGAGCCAACCGGCTGGCTTTTAAAAACTTCTCCGAATATTCTCCGTGACATGCTGAATCTGATCTGGCTCGGCCTTTTGTTGATTGGCGTATTGGTGGCCGGGATCACGGGACAGTTCGCAGCTGTCAACCAGGGCGCGCTTAGCGCAGCTAAGTCCGCGGTCATGGATGTCGCGCTGCCGCTCTGCGGGGCCATGACCCTCTGGCTGGGCATGGTGCGACTGGCTGAAAAGGCCGGACTAATCCAGCACATCGCTCGATTCATCCGCCCGATTCTAGCTCGGCTGTTCTCCGATGTGCCTCCGGATCATCCCGCAATGGGATCCATCGTCATGAACATGGCTGCGAACATGTTGGGTGTCAGCAATGCTGCAACACCGCTCGGCCTGCGCGCCATGAGTCAACTGAATGAGCTGAACACGAAACAAGGCGTCGCAACAAATGCGATGTGTACCTTCCTGGCAATTAATACCAGTTCCATCCAATTGGTCCCGGCGACCGCCATTAATATCCTGGCGATCAACGGCTCGAAGAATCCGACGGGTATCGTCGGTTCCACTTTGATCGCGACTTTCTTTGCCACCTTGTCCGCAATCCTCACCGTCAAGTTCCTTCAACGCCTTGGTCCGTTTCGCTGGGAAAGACAAACAGGCATCTCGACCGCCACGACCGCCCAGCCGCCGACCCAATCAAAACGCAAATGCGGCCAGGGACTTGCCGATGGCTCCTTGGGCTCCGTGGGCTCTGGCAGCTGTTCTCCTGTTTTTTCTCGCACTCTTTCTCCCGAATGCGTTTCCCTATTGGTTTCGCGGTACCGCGCCCGTTGGTTTTCTTGGGGCTATCGCCACATTCTTCAATGCGCTCTCTCCTCTCGCGATTCCGTTTCTGCTGACTTTTTTTCCAGTATATGCTGCCGGTCGGAGAATACCGGTCTATACGGAATTCATCGAGGGCGCCAAAGAAGGATTTACGATCACCGTGCGAATCATCCCCTATCTCGTTGGAATGCTCGTGGCCATCGCGGTATTTCGCGATTCCGGCGCATTGAATCTCTTAAAGGATCTTCTGGATCCCGTTCTGAACTGGTTTCAATTCCCGTCGGACCTCCTTCCGATGGTATTGATTCGGCCCCTGAGCGGCAGCGGTTCAACTGCCGTCTTGACCGATCTCGTGAAACAGCTTGGCCCGGACAACATCCTCAGTTACATGGCCGCGACGATTTACGGGAGTGCCGAAACAACTTTTTACGTGGTGGCGGTCTATTTCGGATCTGTAGGCGTCACAAAGACGCGTCATGCAATTCCCGCTGGACTTTTCGCCGATTTCGTCGGTGTGATCGCATCCGTGCTTGCTTGCCGCCTGCTTTTTCGGTGAACGAGTTAGTGCCCGGTCGCATATAATGGTAGTGCAGGGCAGGAGCAGGAAGGATCCGCAGATTGTGCCGCTCCGATTTTCCGCGGCGGTTATCAAAAGGTGCGGGATTGAGAGCAACGCGGCAGCAAGTCCATTTTCAACGCAACCCTCGGGCCGCTTTCCGCGTTGCTCGCTACCCGTATGACTCAATATGGGCGCTTGCTCGGCCTTGAAAAACAGCCAACTGACCTCCGGCGACAATCACATTATATGCGAGACTGTGCACTAACGCATCTCACTGACTTCTGGAAGTCAATAAAAGCTACAAAGCGAATTCGACGCGATCTGACCTAACATGATGATCGCCTTTTCAAGACGGTTCAGGCGATAGGTTTTCTCGAACAACCTGAATCGATCCTTTTCGATCCGTCGCAACAAGGCGTGGTATATCGCACGCATTCCTTCCGCCGCGACCATCGATCGCCGGTCCTCCGAGGGTAGTAGCCGCCTTGCCTCCCTGAAAAAGGAATGCGCGCGTTCTGCCTGAAATTGCATCAAGCGAACAAACGCAGTGTTGTAAGTCCGCTCCCGCAACGCTTCTTCCGGAGTAACCAAACATCCTTAATTCGCTCAACGGCAAATAAATGCGTCCTCCGTTCCGTCAAGTCCTTATCGACATCCCGAATTATATTCGTGAGTTGAAGCGCAACGCCCAATTTGTGCGCATACTCTTTGCACTGCGAATTCCGGTATCCGAAAATTTCAATGCTGACGAGCCCAACCGCGCTGGCGACGCGGTAGCAGTATCGGTGCAGCGCTTCGAAATTCTCGAATCTGACGGGCTCGAGGTCCATTTCCACACCAAGCAGAATCTCTTCGAAAAGCCGGCGATCGATCTTGTATTTGCCAATCAAAGTTCTCAGCTCTGAGGCGAATCCCGGCTCGTTCGGTTCCGCCTGAACCAGCCAGCGGCGCCAGCCTTGCAGCCAATGCCTGCGCTCGGACAACGGCACATCCGGATCATCGGCCGCATCGTCCACGTGTCGGCAGAACGCGTAGAATGTCGTGATATCTCGCCGCGTTACTTTGGGCAAAGAGAAGAAAGCAAAAGCCAGATTCGACTGGCTTTTTTTGGTGATTTCCTTTGCTTCGCTCATTGGTGCGGATCTCTCCTGATGAATTCTTCCACCCCTTGCGGCCCGATTTCCAGGCGAACATCGGCTTGTTCCCCAGGAGAGATGCGGCGCCAGGGTGGCGATCACCGCCAGCCCAAGCCGCTGACCGCTCGAACGGAGAGTCGACAACAGCGATTCTGCTTCGCTCTCCCGCATGTTGTTCCCGACTAGTTCGGCAATTAAAACACGCGGATGATGGACCAGAGCCCTGGCCAACGCCGCTAACATCTCTTCAAGCTCGTCCAACTCGCTCAACCGCAGTCGTCGCAATTCGTGATACGCCTACGATCTCCAGGATCTCTTCGGTGATTACTTTCGCCTCGGACGCTTCTACCTGAGTGATCTTGAAGAGAGGCATCGCGACATTCTCCAGAACCGTAAACGCCGGCAACAAGAATGGAGAGGAAAATAAAAAACCGTATTTGCGGTTTCGAACTTCGCCTAGATCGTCAATGTCGAGATCTGTGACCAGGGACCCGTCAACAATGATCTCTCCCGAGTCTGGCGGCAGAAGAAGACCGAGGATTTGCAGCAACAAACGTTTCCCGCCGAACTCCGGTCCGGAAAGATGGTAAAATGATCCAGGCCGAAATTGATAGGTGAAATTGCGGATGATCTCCACTTGACCGCGGTCATTCGCATATTCTGCGCTTAGATTCGCTGGTCCGAGTGGATCGATCGCCATAAAATCAGCACTATTGAAGGTTGGCCCTCAATTTTCAAGACCGTATCCTGGTGTTCTCCCGCAACTACCTGTTCTTTCGGGTACACTAGAATCGAATCTCCTTGGGATTATTTGAGACGCCCGGTAAAGGCAAACCCAGCTTGCCAGGAACCATGCCGCCAAAAACGCCCTGCCAAGAGTAAACAAAGCGGAACACAAGAGGTTTGGCACAGAACTCTCAGGAAACGCTCCCACAATAAAATCGTTCAACCAGATGATAGCAAACAAGTGAAGACCGGCCACGATCAGAAACCAGATCATCCTGAACCAATATCGCCGAGCAAATCGAGCGTGCTCGAGCACAGCTTCGCGCAGCGTCTCGTTGTGCAGGATCAGAGTTATCTGAATCGAACAAAACAAAATCAGCGCCACCGCGATTAACGGCCGAGCGGTTTGCTCGATATACTGGATCACTGCATTCGTGAAATCTGTTTGCTGCGTGATCCACAAGTAACTGACTAGTAATGGCAGGTGGATCAGAAGAAGGCTGGCAAGCAGAACGACGCCGGCCCACTTCGCAGCGAACACCGCCCGTCTCAGAGCAAATTCGAAAATCCGTCCCGGTTCGGAATTCAAACCTCGGATCCAGATAAAGGTCAGCAACACGAGAAATATCTGGATCAGCAGACCGAACAAGTATTCGAACTGGAAGGATAGCCAGTCGATGATTGCTCCGATGCGCAATAAAAAAATGCCGTCAAAATATTGGTTAAGCCAATAGATCGAAAGCGAAAAGATCGGCTTACAGAACGCCGCGAGAGCGCACACCACCAAGCCAACATAGACGCCCAACCACCATCGGCCAAGGCGGCTCTTCGCCACACGCAAAAACTGCATCTGGTATCCGCGCCAATTCGTCAGAAATAGAAGAGCGGCCAACGCCGAGGTGGGATAACTGACCACAACCTGGTTGAACAACCCGGCAACCAACTCAAGCGCCGGCAACCATGCATGGCTGGCGGATGCTCCCCAATCGCGCGGTCTAAAGGCCGGCCAGTAGAGCAAACTCATCAGCGAAAACTCCCTTTCTCCCAATTGATAAGCCTGCAGAGCCTGAAAGATCATGTAGACCAATCCCAAAACCGAAAGCCAGATCCACATGCGCGGATGACGCTGCAGCGATCGCAAACCGTCCCGGAAAAACCGTGAGGCGGGGTTTCCCAAGATCAGGACGAGGTACCCAATGAGCGCGCCGGCGATGGAAAGAACGATCAACTGCCAACCGGTAGCGGAGGTCTCAGCATGCGCGAGGAAGGAGTTCAGGAGTCGCAGGAGTTCAGGAGTTGCAGAATGGGAAACGATCGAATTAATCGCGGATTGTACAACATTGTGTTGACTTGTTATGTAAATAATTCAATTTCCCACCGCATGGCAAAACCAGCAAAGACATTCAAGGACTAGGCAAAAGGCCCATCGATTCGTACTGGCGACCTATTCACTCACGGCAAGCTTTCCAAGAAGTGAGATCTATTGCCTCACGAGCCAAATGCGCCGCGCGGCGATTTCGATTCCAGCGAATATCGCAGAAGGATTCAAGAAGCGCGGGTTGAGTGACAAAACACGGTTTCTCAATGTCGCACAGGGCTCCCTCGAAGAATGCCGATATTATCTGATTCTGATTCAGGATTTGGGATACGGTGCCACAGCAGATATGGAGGCCGTTCTGGAAGAGGTCTCCAAGCTGCTTGTTGCCTACGCCAGCGCAATCGAGTCCAACCGATGAGCCACTCATAAATTCCGCAACTCCTGAACTCCTGAATTCTGACTCCTGCTATCTGACAAATCCCCAATGGCTCGAGAACGGCCAATAAACAAACATTCCTCGTCCCACCACGTTCTGCCACGGGACAAATCCCCAGTACCGGCTGTCATAGCTGTTTGCACTGTTGTCGCCCAACGCGAAATAACTCCCCTTTGGAATCGTAACGGTGGCATTGGCGTCACCTAAATACATCGTATCTCTTGGAATGTTTCGATAGCCAGTGTAGCCATTCTGCTGAGATGCCACACGCACGAATCCATATTCCTTCGCTTCCTGACCGTTCACGAACAGCTTGGGCTGCTGAATCCGCAAAGTGTCACCCGGCAGGCCAGCCAAGCGTTTGATATAATGCTCGCTCTCAAGATTCGGTCCGGGAGGAATCCCGAGGATTCCATTGGTTCGGAAAACGAAGACGTCCGCCCGATGCGGCCCGAAGAGGTTGTAGCTGAATTTATCGACAAAGAGTTGATCTCCAAGATCGGCGTAACCGCGGACAATCGGATCGCCCTTTTTAAAACTTTGGCCCGGGCCGACACGCATCTGGTCTTCCAGGGACCTCGGATCGATTCCCACTCGGTAGATTCTTCCGGAAGACATTCTAATCACCGAGCCATCCCAGAATGGGTTTACCTTTGCCGGGGAGATTGAATCGATCGAATCTGTCGGCTCCTCGGAGACCACATCCTCGTAAGTGCGGCCAAGCGTAACAAATTGAAACGCGCGGACGATGATATTGGGCGGCGGCGCCTCGGTACGGTGCCCAATCACCCCATTGAGAGTCGGTTGCATGGAGCCGGTGGGGATCTTGAAGGGCTGGAGATAATAGGCCCTGATACCAAGCGCCAGAACGATCGCCACAACAATCAGCTCCACGTTCTCCCGAATGCTGCTCAGATCGCGGAGCGGTTGAAGTTTGCCCAACGAGGGAAGAAGTTCTTTTTCGGCCCTTTGCACACCTTCGCTCGATCGCTTTTTCAGCGCTTCCGTCAGTCCGGCAAGATTCTGCCGAACTCGTTCGAGATCGTCAGGCCGTGCAACATCTTTTCGATAGTTAATTACTTTTCGTGCCGCCTTTGCCAGAGCGCGGCCCTCTTCAATGTATTTGGGCGTAAACATCAGTTGGTTTTGAGAACTTCAATAAATGCTTCCTGCGGGATATTCACTCTCCCGATCGCTTTCATCCGTTTCTTACCCTCTTTCTGCTTCTCCAACAGTTTCCTTTTGCGAGTGATGTCGCCGCCATAACATTTTGCAGTCACGTTCTTCCGCAAGGCAGCAACATTCTCACGCGCAATGATTTTCCCGCCGATGGCAGCCTGGATCGCGACCTGAAAGAGTTGCTGCGGAATAACCTCCTTCAGTTTCGCTGCAAGAATCCGGCCGCGCCCTTCGGCTTTGTCCCGATGCACGATACTCGAGAAGGCATCCACGGGTTCCCCATTGACCAGCAGATCGAGCTTGACCAGATCCGCCGCACGATAGCCGCTCTGCTCGTAGTCCATCGAACCGTAGCCATGCGTCAGCGATTTGATCTTGTCATTAAAATCGACCAGGATCTCATTGAGCGGCATCACGGCAGTCAACATCACCCGACGGGTGTCGAGCGATTCGGTATGCTCAATTCTCCCCGCTTCTCCATCATCAACTGCATCATGTCCCCGATATTTTCGTTCGGGCACATCACAAAACATTTTACCACCGGCTCCCGAATCTCCTCAATGACGCTCGGATCAGGCAAAAACGAAGGATTATCGACTTCAGCCAGAGTCCCGCTCGTCTTCAAAACGTGATAAACGACACTCGGGTAGGTCGCGATGATGTCCATATCGAATTCGCGCCTCAGACGCTCCTGCACGATTTCCATATGGAGCAATCCAAGGAACCCGCATCTGAAACCGTACCCAAGGGCAACCGAACTTTCCGCTTGATAGACAAAAGCGGAATCATTGATCTGCAGTTTGCCCAACGCCGTCTTCAAATGCTCGAAATCCGCGGTGTTGATCGGATAAATCCCACTGAACACCATCGGATGAATCTCTTGAAAGCCAGGTAACGGTTCGAGAGCTGGGTTTCGCTGGTCCGTTAAAGTGTCTCCGATCTTGATCTCGGTCGTCGACTTGATATTCGCGATGAAATAACCGACATGACCCGCGTCGAGCTTGGGCTGAGCCAGCGGTTTAGGCGTAAATATGCCCACCTCCTTGATTTCGTAATGATTGGAGGTTCTCATCAGTTTGACTCCCTGACCAGCGACCAGGCTTCCCGAGAAAACCCGCGCATAGGCGACTACCCCTCGATAGACATCGAAGATCGAATCAAAAACCAGCGCTCTCAGTTTCCCGTCAGTCATCGGTTTCGGCGCAGGGACGCGATGAACAATCGCTTCCAGCACATCTTCGACCCCGAGCCCCGTCTTTGCGCTGGCCAGGATTGCTTCATCCGCAGAAATCGTCAGGATATCTTCGAGTTGCTTCTTGACCGTCGGAACATCGGCATTTGGGAGATCGACCTTATTAATCACCGGGATGATCGTCAGATTCTGTTTCATGGCGAGATGCACATTCGCCACCGTTTGGGCTTCCACCCCCTGGGCCGCATCCACTACCAGTACAGCCCCCTCGCAAGCCGCCAGGCTGCGAGAGACTTCGTAGGCAAAATCGACGTGACCCGGAGTATCAAGAAGATTCAGCCGGTAGGTATGCCCGTCCTTGGCCACATACTTCATGGTCACGGGGTGCGCCTTGATCGTGATACCCCTCTCCCGCTCCAGATCCATTGAATCGAGCAACTGATCCTGCTTGTCCCGCTCCTCGATGGTTCCGGTCATCTCGAGCAGCCGATCCGATAACGTCGTTTTCCCGTGATCGATATGCGCGATAATGCAAAAATTGCGAGTGAACCGGCCTCCCATCTGGAAGCGCACTATTCTCTAGTCGCGCGACGGCGTCAAACAGAGCCTGTCGGCGTATGTAGAGCTCCTCCCCGCGCCGAAACCCCTGATACGCCTTTTTTCACTTGCCCTCAAATCGCTGGCCCTTAAGCTGTTTACATGGCGACCATTGCCCCGGCAGCGTACGATTCTAAAGTTGAGGGAAACATTATTTTTTCCCGCCTTGATGCGTGCATCAACTGGATGCGGAAAAATTCGCTTTGGCCGATGCCAATGGGTCTCGCCTGTTGCGCGATTGAGATGATGGCTGCTGCTTGCGCTCGTTTTGATATTGCGCGGTTCGGCGCAGAAGTGATGCGGTTTTCGCCAAGACAATCCGATGTCATGATCGTCGCCGGCACCGTCACTTATAAGATGGCCCTTGCCGTCAAACGAATCTACGACCAGATGCCGGAGCCAAAATGGGTGATTGCCATGGGCGCCTGCGCCTCGTCCGGCGGGATGTATCGCAGCTATTCGGTCCTTCAGGGAATTGATCGCCTCCTCCCGGTGGACGTTTACATTAGCGGCTGCCCGCCTCGTCCGGAAGCGCTTCTCGAAGGTCTTATGAAGCTGCAGCATAAGATCGATCACGAGAAATCATTCTCGGATCAGAAGAAAGAGCTGCTGGAGGTCTTTTCATGAGCCTCGAGGAAGCCGCTTACCAAACTCCAAGATCAGTTCCAGATCGTTCATCGAACCGATTTTCGCGGCGAAATCACTCTTGAACTGACGCTCGCGCAAATCGAGCCAGCCTGTAAGTTTGCCAAGGAGCAGCTCGGATTCAATTTTCTTTCCGACCTTTCCAGTGTCGATAACTTCGGTGATGAGCCTCGGTTTGAGGTTGTCTATGAGCTTTACTCTATGGATTCGAACATTCACCTCCGGCTGAAAACCCGAGTATCTGAGGATCATCCTGAAGTAGCATCTGTCGTTCATCTTTGGGCCACCGCCAACTGGCACGAGCGCGAAGTTTATGACATGATGGGTATTCGTTTCTCCGGTCATCCGGATCTTCGCCGGATTCTGATGTGGGAAGGGTATCCATATTATCCCCTCCGGAAAGATTTCCCGCTCGAAGGGAAACCGAGCGAAATGCCGGATGTCGCTTTCAGCCAGCCGGCACCCCTTGCGGGTGGCCCATTCGTCACTTTACCCAGTGCCGGACACATCAGGGACCGGGAACCGCGGGCGCGTCACGCGGAAGATCTCTGAGCGTAAGCTCCCGCTTTTGTCGTTTAGCGGCCGCCCGGAGTTCTCAGTTTTTCGCTGAGATTTGCCAAAAAAATTGTGTTCGGGACTTTCTTTGTGCGTACATTCCTCGATGGACCTCGAAGTAGAGTCACGCGTTGTTTGCCCCTACTGCGGAGCGGTCTTCACTACGGTCGTAGACACTTCGTCCGGCACGTTTTCCACGATTGAGGATTGCGAAGTTTGTTGCCGTCCGATCGCGTTAAACGTGCACTGTCACTGCGGCGAAATTGAGTCTGTTGAATTCGATCGTGCTTGAAGAATCTGCTTGCGCAGGAACCCCGGCATTCCATATTCCCTGCTCCGCTGCCATTTCGGCTAGGTAGCTCAGTTGGCAGAGCAGAGGACTGAAAAT
Organism: uncultured Verrucomicrobiae bacterium; assembly: GCA_963782115.1. Lineage (GTDB taxonomy): Bacteria > Verrucomicrobiota > Verrucomicrobiia > Chthoniobacterales > JAFAMB01 > JAFAMB01. Next base: position 13,775 of record CAWAIK010000020.1, on the reverse strand, counting down.
CTTGTACTCTGCGCTTTTACTGCCCTTCTTAGCTCTGTCACATTTCCCTCGGAATAGCCTGTTTTTGAATGACTTAGGCAGGTAATGACCGAGAAACCCCAATTCAAACGCTTCAAAATCGTTTATACGCGTCTTTGATGAAGCGTAAGCGGTTTTGCCGCGGTGAACTTGACGCTCGTTACCGTCCCTTGCACCGCGGCCAGATCCTCTTTTTCTGGACGTGGCGTAAATTCTGGGCCTGGGCAGGAAGCCATTTCTTCCAGTTCCGTTGGGCCAAGGCAATGCCTGGAAACGATACGAATCTCTTCGAAGCCAGCTTTCTTGATGAGATCAAAATACGCATGCTCCTCCATAGAACCCCCAATACATCCTGCCCAAGTCGCCTCCAAACGCGCCTTCACCTCGGGAGCAGGTTTTTCGGAATAGTCGACATCAGAAATGGCAAGCCGACCGCCGAGTTTTAGAATGCGAAAAGCCTCGCGATATACTGCCTCCTTGTGCGGGCACAGATTGATGGCGCAATTGGAGATGACAGCATCGGCGAAGTCATCCGGCAAATGCGACAGCGCCAAATCGCCGACCACGAACTGTACCAAATCCGTCAGGCCCGCCTCTGCAACCGCTTGTGTCGCGCGCTCGATCATTGGCTGGGCGAAATCCACCCCGATGACTTTCCCTTCCGGGGTTATCCTGCGAGCAGCCAGAATCACGTCTATGCCCGCACCGCACCCCAAATCCACGACCACCTCTCCCGGTCGAAGATCGGCGAAGGTCACAGGGTTGCCACAACCTCTCGAAAGCTTGAGAGCGAGTTCCGGGACAGATGCCAAATCCGCCGCACTGTAAAGACCGTGTTGTGCTGCAAACCCGGCGCCAAGTGGGGTCGCGCTCAGACAACAGCAAGAACCTGCCCCCGCGCCGGATGCCGCGCCAGATGTTAGGGCAGCTTTGCTGTACCGTTGCTTGATGACCTGCAAGATTTCCTCGGCTTTCATTTGTTGGAGCTCAATTAACCAGGCCGTCTTAGGTGACCCTATTCGTCGTGGCTCAACCGCAATCTGGTTCTCTAAAATTCAACGTCATCTTATTTCCCGTGGCATCTTCCACTCCGGCAACCATAAGCCACCCAATCAAACTTCATAAAGCGCCGAATCTGACAGGGCGGATAAGAGCATAGGGGTGTTTGGGCGAGTGAGGGGGGAAATCGTCGGCTAGGTAGCTCAGTTGGCAGAGCAGAGGACTGAAAATCTTTCGATCTTCTGAAATTAATTACACCGTTTCTTTGTGTTTCTCTCCTTGGAAAGCGGTGCAGTAGACCGACCTTCGGGCCCGCCGCACTGCAGCACGCTTGACCTTTGCGGATATGAATCGCTTCATAGCCGGCGATCGTATGCCATAAAAGTTATTGTTCGAGTAAACGCTTTCTGTATCATGAGAGACGCACCCCCCACTCTGGAAGATTAGCCATTTGATGGACGGAGGCTCATCCCGATCAATTGCTTAGTTCAGGACGCCGTATCGGAGCAGAGAATAATGGACAGACAACAACGAGGAGATCGACTATGACTCCCAAGCAAATACTTGTGATGCGCCATGCTGAGAAGCCGGATACGAGGGCAGACTGGTATTGGTTTGCTGGCATCACGGAAATATCCCGGGACTGGCTTTGGCATTAGGCGCAGCCGGGACAAGGAAAGATCGCTGCCGCCTATCATTCACCAAACAAATCGAAAACAGGTCGAACTAGTATGCCAAACCAAGACAGATCCAATAGTCACCCGTCTGCTGCCATCGCATGTACTCCCAAGCGCCTGAATCCCGGTCTTCGGATTCAAGCGGCGCAAAGGGCAGTCCAGATCAATCCTGTGAATCATGCGCCAGTGCAGCGATTGGCGAGTGTTATTCCCGGCTTTGTTGCTCTCCCGGAGCACATCGCTGTCTTGACCACTAAATACTGGGGCACGCAAGGAGTCAGGTTGACCGTCTCCTTTCTTGATGGCCCAGAAGCGGCGCTGCGCAGCCGCATCCTGCAGCACATGAATGCGTGGAACGCGACCGCCAACGCGCTGTTTGTGGAGACATCGGGGCAAGCGCAGGTGCGGATTGCGCGCCAGGATGGCCCGAATGGAGGTTTCTGGTCGTTTCTTGGCACAGATATCCTTAGTATCGAGGCGGATCAGCCCACGATGAACCTCGAAGGATTCACGATGGATACGCCGGAGTCCGAGTTCCACAGAGTGGTACGGCATTGCGGGACTTTCGTTGAAGACAAGCTCTAGGGTGTCCTCTGGAGGTTCTGGAGAGGTAGTCGGAGCTACGATTCTCAATTTTTCGCACGGCGAGTTGACTCGCATCACGCTTAACCGGCCCGCGCTCGGTTCCTAGACTTGCGATCTGCTGACGATTATAGGTTGTGCAGCAGGCGGAACATGTTGGGGCGCTGAACAAATCCGACCCGAGTTTCTTCCCAGAATGCTTTGCCTCCAGGCGCCGCAACGAAGCTAATTTGTTTTTCGAGACGCGTGCGGCTGACCAAGGAATTCGACACAACATACCGGATCTCGCCGTCTGGTCCTAGAATGATAGTTGAACCACCATAGAATAGCATGCGGCGGCCGTCAAAGAACACTAATTGGCGTTGCGTCACTTCACCGACAAGATCGAATACTACTTGCCCGTTCGGGCCAATACGGCGAGTTGAACGGATTGATTGAACACAAGGAGCTTCGGCCTGAATGCCCCTGCGACCTGCTTCATCCTGGCTGACAAGTCCGCATTCACTGAGGAGGTGCGGCTGGCAGATCACATTCCCAAGGGTCTGCGCCTGGCGCTCGAGTTCCCCTGGCCCCGCTGCGTTTTGGGGATCGCCTCTAAATTTCAGGTTAGCGAAATCAAGCTGCGCGATTTTTGGGACAGATACCCTAGGCTTGCTCCAAGTCAACGAATCTTCGGAAAGACTATCGACGTGCTCCGGAAAAATGGCACGCCGACGGAAAGCGTCGATCATGGCTTCCCGGAAGGCATAACGATCGTCGGGAACCAAATCACCATCTGCGGTAATGATGGCGCGGAGGAAATCGCCGAACGTGATATCAACGGGCGGGCAATAGTCGATGGCGCGGATCAGTACAGAGAGGAACTGGCTGGCGAGACGGCTGGCAGATCGGGCGAGGAGTTCTATTAATTCCGAAGGAAGTTCCCTTTGCGGGAGTAGCATTGACCTGTTGGTCGTCAACCGGATGTAAGGCTCAACTTTTCGTTCGAACACCGTTGTAAATGCTTCGAACACGGCCGATACCAGCACGGAACCGCGAGCGTGTGCTTCAGTATCGTCATCATAGCGGCGTTTTGGCTGTCCGCTTTCATCCAAATCGAAGGCGTCGCGCAGCGCTGTCTTCCTTTCGGTCGTCTCGCCAAATTGTTCGGCAATGCTTGTCAGGAGCGCGGAAGCCTGAAGTTTTGGACCTGTCTTACGAATGGCGGCGCGCAATACGCCGTCATAGCTAAACCGCTGGAATAAGGCGATCAGATCCACGAATGCTTCGTGAAACGCCAGCACATCCGGACCGGCCGGGAAGGTGAATTCCGAGCGCAAACCATCGAGAAGAGCGTGAGTGACTTCATGCGCAACGATGTCGTGGGAGAGGCAGGTGTAAAAACTGCCTCCAGGCAAGTTATTGCCGATCGTTTGCCGCTTGTCGCCTTTGTAGTAGCCGAACCATCTGCCGGTGAAATCTCTTGTCGAATACGGAGGGTGTCAGACCGCTGTGACGAAGACCGGGGGTCAGTCAACAATTCTTGACAGCAGGGTCAGGCTATCACTTAGTTTGCCACGGAGGATCGTTAGAGTTCGATTTTCCTTCTCCTTGGTTATTCGTCCAACGACGCCTTTCTGAATTTGTACAAGTATTGTCGATTACGCGGTGCGCAACCGCCCGTTTCTGACCAGGATGATTCGCCGAGAGCCTAACTTTTTGGATCAGTTCGTCTAACCCGTTCGGGTACTTGTCAATATCTTCCGGCCTGATTGAATAGTGATCCCTAATTATCAAGGAATTTTACAACGACATTTGATACGGGCTATGGTCTCTTTTGCCCTCATTGATCAGGCTCGTGGAGGAAGTCAGCTACCACTACAGAAAGTGATCCTATGGGAGACATGAATACTGAACTCGATGTGACCGCCGAACCGACAGATGGACGTGCCGCAGTCGCGTCACCGTCACTTGCAGACACACCTAGGAACCAACCAACCGCTTCGCCAACGCCAGACCCTCCACCGAAAGAGTCGGCACAGCACTCAGACGAGCCAGCGACGACTAAACCGATCGCCGTGGTTGACAAAACATCCTACCAAAATCTCAAGGCAGGTGACACAGATCCGCTCGTCGGCGTAGTGATCAAAGAAGTCATAATCAAGGCAGACACTTTCATCGTCTACATTGATCAGGATCTCATCCTCCGCTGGCATTGGAACGGTTTGGTGGATGCGAATCACGCGGCTCCAATCTTTAATCGAGCCGGCGAACTGCAGGCGAAATCGGAGTTTTTGCGGCAAACCCGCCGCCAGAGAGACTTAATGAGCGCAAGACGACTTATCGGCGAAGGGCTCGTGGTCATGTTCTGCACCCAGGATCTCGTATACGCCAACGCGGCTCTGGACACGGCCGAGAAATTCATCACCCAAATTGGGATAGAGACCAGCCGCGGCTGGTATTTTGGACCATTTTTTTCCTTCTTTGCGGTATCTGTCGTGACCGGGCTAATCCTATATCGGCACGGCCAGATGCGGATCACGACACTACCCCTCATCTGCTCTCTTGCCGGAGGCATCGGAGCATTCATCTCCAGCGCGATTGGCAATGAGCGCATTCCGTGCGCCCCGACTGCAGGACGTTTCCTGCACTTTCTTGAGGCTTTGCTTCGGTATACGATCGGGTTCGCCGCCGGACTCCTCATCTGGTTGGTGACGTCGGGCAATATAGCGGTTGGGTTTTTGAATCTTGCTAATAGTCCTGCCAGTCCCAACGCTTATCCATGGCCAGGTAACAACCTGCCAGCCAGTATCTTCGCCTTAATCGCGGTGACAATGCTGGCTGGAGCGAGCGAGCGATTACTGCCCTCGCTCATTGCGAAGTTTGACGATTCGACGAAAGAAACCCATACCGCGCAAACAACGCAGACCGAAACGCCTAAGCCAAATCTGAACGGCTCAGCGGGCTGACCGAACTGCGCGACCATTGACCACGCCAGATGTCGATCCAAAGCGTTTGACTCTCCGCTATTCGCGGAGAGCCAATCTTCGAGAGGAACATGATTCCTGGCAATTGGCCGCTACGAGGGTGAGCCGTTGGGTCAGCCGTTTACTTATGACTTTTTTCTCGCAGGGCCGCTTATGCCGCAATGCTCACCCGATCGGGTAATGGTCCTATTGACTTGGCTATGGCTAACTAGCAAAAGACGAGACCGCACCGTCAAGCTTGATGAGAATTTCGCCGCTTTTTCAGCCGGATTCCGATCTCGAGCCGATCTCATAAGGGCGCCTCAGGTTTTAACCCGACAGATCTCACCTGGGCTTTAGTAGAACAAAGGAGACGAAAGCCAAACAAGCTGGTAGCCCCTGTCGTGCAGCATTAGTCTATTCCCACCTCAAACAATCGCGATCATTCTCACGCTAAGCGTAAACGTTCGGTAACGAATGCCATAATATGCCAACATCCTTGTTCTCAAGTGAAACTCAGGCCATTCTTGACCAAGCTGTGAAAATGGCGAGCCAGCAAAGCGGCCCATTTCCATCTCCAGCCGACTGGCGGGATCAACCAATTTATTTCATTATAGTTGATCGATTTAGCAATCCGACATCTCCCCCGGTTCATCAACCCTTCGATGATCCGGGATTCTTTGACTTTCAAGGCGGAAAGTTCTCCGGCATCCAAAACCAACTCGGCTACATCAAAGCACTTGGAGCCGGTGCTATCTGGCTCAGCCCAGTTTTGAAGAACCTGCAGTTTGACCAAGGCAGCTATCATGGCTACGGTATACATGACTTTCTGCGGGCCGAGCTTCGTTTTGCCGATAATCCGAATGCCGCTGATGACGAATTGCGCGCATTGGTAGACGCTGCCCATGCGGCCGGATTATACGTGATCTTTGATATCGTCCTCAATCACACCGGGGATGTTTTTGCGTACAATGGACAGGCGCAAACCAGCTTTCATGACACTGCGCAGGTGGTGCAATGGAGAGACGCCGCCGGTATCCCTCAACCGCAGTGGACGGATATTGCCACGATCCCGAACCCGCCCGTAGACGCTTTGGTATGGCCGGTTGAACTCCATAGGAACCAATTCTTTCGTCGTCAAGGTGGCACTTCACCAGCAGACGACACGTTTGGTGATTTCGCGTCGCTGAAGCAAATGCTTACGGCAGATCCGGACCTCCAGAGCTTCCTCATTCGCGCGTATCAATATGTGATCGCCCGCTACGATATTGACGGGTTTCGAATTGATACGTTGCGTTACTTGAAGGGCGACTTGCCGCGGCTCTTCGGCAATGCGATTCGCGAATTTGCGTTGAGCATCGGTAAAAAGAACTTTTTTACTTATGGTGAGGTTCTCGACGGTACGGCAGAGGAAGACATTGCGCGTTTTATTGGACGAAGCACAAGCGATCAGAGTGAAATGGTAGGTGTTGATGCAGCTCTCGACTATCCCCTGTTCAACACGCTCAAACCCGTCATGAAGGGATTCGCGGCTCCGTCCGTGGTGGTCGACATGTATCACCGCCGAAAGCTGATCGAAGAAGATATTCTGAGCTCTCATGGGGATGCAACACGATTCTTCGTCACATTTCTTGACAACCACGACATGAAGGAGCGTATCCGCTTTGTACAGCCGGGTGATGAACACCGCTTTGATGATCAAGTGACCCTCGGTCTGGCGACTCTCTATTGTATGCCGGGTATCCCCTGCCTTTACTACGGTACCGAGCAGGGACTGCACGGAAGCGGGAGTGACCCGGCAGTACGCGAGGCTCTTTGGGGTATCACGCCGTTGTTCCCTCAAAATAGTTTCTTTTATCAGGAAATTCAGAAGATCACGACTGTTCGCGATGCAGAACCAGCACTGCGCTATGGTCGATTCTACTTCCGTCCCGTTTCAGGTGATGGACAAACGTTCGGAGTCTCTCCATTCCCCGGCGGGGTGCTCGCGTTTTCCCGCATTTTGAATGACCAAGAAGTAATCGTCATTGCTAACACCAGTACCAGTCAGGGCCAGTCCGTGGATGTCATTCTGGAAATCCTGTTGAGTCAAGAAAACACGAACTATCGCATTTTGTATAGTAACCAAAATGCTCCGGAGATTCCAAGCCGAGTGAGAAAGACGGGAACCGTCATTGTCCACGAAGTTGATGGTTCTATCGGTAACGGCCCGCTTCATGTCATTCACGTCACTTTGCGTCCTTTGGAAGTACAGATACTCCGCCATTAAAACCACTTCGTCCGCCGCTGCAATTCAATAGGAGACCTACATAAACGACGTCGGTTCATCGCCAAGATGCCGAGCGGAATACTCTTGTGATGGCATTGCGCCAGGAGGATCGACAGGGTAAGATCGTCTTACCATGAAAACCAAGATTTCGACGAAAGGTCAGGTCGTTCTTCCGAGTCCAATCCGGCGCAAGCTTGGCCTTCGGGCGGGTGATCCGCTCGACGCCAAAGTCGAGGGTGACCGGGTTGTGCTGACCCCCAGTAAAGCGCGCTTGCGAAAAGTACGCATAATTGAAGATCCGGTCACCGGTCTTCCGGTTCTTACGGCAGGTCCCGATGCACCTCGCCTCACGAGTAAGCAGGTCGAAGAGATCCTGGCCACCTTCCCATGATATACCTGCTGGATGTCAACGCGCTCGTTGCGCTAGGCTTCTTGGAGCACCAGTTCCACAACCGGGTGACGAACTGGATTAACGACCTGATTTCGAAGGGCGTCCCGAAAGTCGCGTCGTGCTCGATTACAGAACTTGGCTTTATCAGAGTCCTCGCCCAAGCACCACAGTACAATGTTTCCGTTGAGCAAGCCCGTATTTTGCTGACGCGGCTGAAAATCAATAAAACGCTCAAGTTTACATTTGTCGTGGATGATCAGGAAGTCTCGAAACTTCCGGCCTGGGTCAAGACTGCGAAGCAGACCACTGACGGTCATCTGGTCCAAGTGGCCAAGGCACATGGAGCGATCCTAGCCACTCTCGACAGAAAAATTCCTACCGCCCTCGTCATTCCGCCCACGCCTGAGGACGAGGCCGCGCAGGCAATTTGAGGGCATAGATTCGCCGGCCGAGTACAGATTCCAACAGGCCAGGACCAAGCCGAGAGTGGACCCGATCCGCAGCAAAAATTATATTACGATCTGTCGATCACTCCGTGAACACCATGGCCTTCGTTCGAGCCTTTCTTCTTTTTGGTTGGTTCAAAAAATTGACGGAGATAAAAGATTATGTCAAAAGCGGGATATGATGCGCCGTCGGGATGCTGGATACACGGTTCAGGTCGTCCTCACAAATCACCACTGGACATTTAATCTTTGCGCAACCCAAAAAAAACTGGCACGTCATGCCTCGATCCAGTTCGCGTGAAAGCGATTGTCGACTTTCCGCGCCGAGGCAGGCCCTGAGCACCATTTTCCAAAAAGGAAAATCCGGCTTCTGAGGCTGCACTCCCCAGCAGCGGAGCCCGATAAAAACAGGAGACATCTATGGCGAAGACAAATGTGCAATTCAGGTATTTAACAGGACTCAAACAAGAAATCTTCCGCAACGCGCGGCTTGCGGGCAGTTGGGACAGTTCAGGGCGCTACTCTCAAGTCTGGAGTGAAGTGCCAATGACGCCCGGTCAGGCTGAGGATGGCTGCCCCTGCTATACGGCGACAGTCGAATTGGACGATCTCGAGCTTGGAAAGACATTTCGCTGGGGCGTGCGGCTGGATGGCCCCTCGGCACCAAACGTTTGGGGAATAACGACGGAAGTGAATGACATGAATTCGTCAGACCGATACCGCGAGTTCGAATTCAAGCCTGACGGAGGTACGCAGACTCAGGATTTCTATTTCACTTACGCGCGTCGTCTTGGTGCAAGAAAGGTTTTCTCAAGCGGCACGGCAGCGCCCGGCCTGCGGTTCTGCATGTGGGCGCCAAATGCTCAGGCTGTGGAGGTGGTCTTCGGCAAAGCCAGCACCTCAGCGACCTCGGAGTAAATGCCGTGGAGTTACTTCCCATGTCCGAGTATTCCGGCGGCCTGGGCTGGGGCTACGGAGATTCACATTATTTTGTTATCGAGTCGAGCGCCGGCGGGCGGGACCAATACAAGCATTTTATCCGAGAGTGTTACCAACACGGAATCGCCGTAATTCAGGACGTGTGCTATAACCATTACGACTTCAATGCGTCCCGCGACGAGTGGCAGTATGACTCCAACTCCCCGGAGCAAAATATATATTATTGGTACGAAGGGAAACCTACCGACAAATCGGCGAGTAGGCCGACAATCCAGCACCGGTCTGTTTGATGATGATGAGATACCGACTCATTCTTACCCTACCTGTTTGAGGGTTCTGTTTTTCGATGATTTTCAGGGTGCTGCCTGCTCGGCTTGCGTTGACGAACGGAAAACTATTACGGCAGCGTCAAATCTAGGTAATCGCCAGGCTGCAGAGCCTCGATCGCTGCCACAATCTTCGATTTGTGTCGGTCGAGTTTCGGCCAGCTCGCGAATGGTAAAACGAGAATCGCGAGCCTCCGATTCGAAAGGTTCTGCTGATAACGCAAGTTTTGGTCCGTAGTCACCAGCGCATTAAACTGTGCTTCAGCCTCGAGAAGCAAATCGCCGTTACCGAACTCGGCCCATCCCATCTCGAAGGCCGTTGCGATGGTGTGGCCAGGCAGATATCGCCGCAATGGTACTGGTGTTCCCTGATCGAAAAGTATGCGCAAGGCAGTTGAGATTCCTGTTTACGCCGCAGTCAGACTCTGCTCGGCGAATTCAAGGACCGCGAGCACCTGCTCCCGCTTTACGCCCGGAAACCACCGCAGGAAATCGTCCACACCGGCTCCGTCTTCAAGATTCTCGAAAAGGGCCTTTACTGGCACGCGCGTGCCTTTGAATAGCCACACACCGCTGACTTTCCCCGGAACGCGCTCAACAGTCGGACACTGGTTCCAATCGAGCATTGTTGGAGCATAGCCGTTCTTGTTTGGAGGAACAAGGACCAGAACCAAAGAATGCGCGATTGCCCTTACGACATGCGGTTGCAACCGATCGCCGCGACGCCTCGGATCGGCGGAGACATGGGGACAGGTCAGATGTTGATGGGTTCTGGCGAAGACCACACGGCGCCTGCCAATGGCCACTTCCTCGCTGGCCTCGATCCGCAGGATTGGCCAAGCTCAGTTACACGCCGAAGTGTCGATCGGCGCTTGATTGGCAACTGGATGCGTTCGGGCACACGCAGGACTAAACCCTCGATTCCACCCGTAGCGGCATGCTAAGGACCGGGACAGAGTTAACCGACGGGGTCGCCCAGCATACGAGCTAAAACCGGCGAAACAGCCGCTCGACGGGTAAAGCAAATCCTGGAAGCAGATCAGACGTTAAAACGTCGCCAAAACGCAAAAGCCTCGTTGGGGTGTCGGGATCCTTGTGCAGCTGGAATACTCACATCTCAAAGTTCTTACCAACGCCAGCTCCGATAGCGACTCTAGCTTTCGGCACGCGAAAATTTAAGACAACTTCGTCCTTGTTTTGACAAGAAAATCATCTGTGCTAAGTGTGAAATCCGGTCAAATTTTTGAGAGAAGATGAATCTATTTTTGAAGCAAAATTGCGATCTAGTGGTGTTCTGGAGCGTTCCAAACTGCTACGCCATTGCTACTCAGGAATATTTACGTCTCGAAGGTTCAATTTGTAAGTGGCTGATTACAAGCGATTTACGGCTAGGTAGCTCAGTTGGCAGAGCAGAGGACTGAAAATCCTCGTGTCGGCGGTTCGATTCCGCCCCTAGCCACTTCTCTCTGAAGATCAACGACTTACGCTAGAAAAGGTTATTCAAATTCGGCGAGTCAGAACAAAAAGTCAGAACTCGCGACATAATTGCCTTTGTTTTTGGCAGCTTACGAATCCTGCAAGTTGCGCCTCCGGAAGACTTGCCAGCCGCTGCGCATCCAGCGCGCAAAAGTCGGCTTCTTCCTTAATCGAAAATGCAAGATCGAGGTCTACGAGACTCGGAACGGACATCGTGTCAGTTCCGTAAGCTAGAAAGCTACAGCGCGTCGGCCGACCGCAACGCGCTGCCGCTTGGTTTAAGATTGACTTCGACCAAGACGCCACCGAGGCTAAACCGTAACGATTTTCCGCCGATATTAATTGAAGGAGCCATTAGCATGAACAGCCCTCTCGAGCCGGAATTTGACTACTTTCTCAGCCATCAAGACGAGCTGGTAAAAAAGTATCGGGGAAAGTTCGTGGTTATCCAAAACGAAAAGGTCATTGGCGTTTACGACTCCGAGTTCGAAGCCATTGAGGAAACGACCAAAACCTCTGAACTAGGCACCTTCTTGGTCCAGCAGGCCGAGCCGGGCACCGAATCCTACACACAGGTTTACCATTCGCGAGTAGCGTCCTGCTAAATGGCCAACCGCCCGCCGCAGGCTCTCACGATCGCTGGAAGCGGTATCCTCAACGTCATTCGCTCCGAGTGCGGAATTTCTCAGGTCTTCGATCCGAGCAAGAGTGAAGGCCAAAAGCCTTTTTCCAGCTTCCAAGCTATCTGGGACACGGGAGCGACGGCGTCGGTCGTCAACCAGCACGTGGTGGATACTCTATCGCTTAAGCCGATTCGAATGGCGGTAGTTCAGACAGGGGCTGGAGAATATCGGACCGAGGTTTACTTGGTAAACATCCTATTGCCGAATCGAGTGGCTTTTCACTCTGTCCACGTAACTCGCGGCGATATCACAGGCGCTGAGGTGCTCATCGGGATGGATATAATTAGCACCGGAGACTTTGCCATTACGAACCAGCACGGGAAAACCGTCTGCAGCTTTCGCTGGCCATCTTGCACGAAAATAGATTTCGTCGTCGGCTCTCAATCCTCATCCGGACGAAACGACCCCTGCCCTTGCGGGAGTGGTAAGAAGTACAAGCAGTGTTGTGGAAATTTGGCCGCATAGGCTCGCCTTATTCGTTCATACCCGTTGTGAACGCGACCCGCGAGAGCGGCGCTGCTTCTTCAGGAATTCCTGGAGCTTCAGCCCATCCCTGAGGTTCGGAATCTTCCTGCCAGTTATCCAATGGTTGACCCGCTGCTTCGGCACACCGAGAAGCTTTGCAAGCTCGGTTTGTTCCCCATGCCGGGCTTGTTCGGCCCAGGCTTTTAACCCAGACATCAGATCGTCAACTTCATCTCTCGGCATGTAAAAGTATCCTAGAGGAATCAGATACAGCTTGCAAATGTCTTCTATGGGTATACTTTGAAGCGCCGAAACAACTCCAGAATCCAAACAAACGAGAGAGCTGAATATGGGAAATCCCGCAAATGACAATGCCGTCTGGGCCTACCTGGACGCGACGAAAACCGTGATCCTGTGCACGCGCAAAGAGGCGAATGCGTGGTGGAATAGCGAAGAGGTTAAGCGAGCCCAGATCAAATATGACGAGATCAACGGATGGAAAATCGACACTCGATTCTGGAGATTCAGCCTTGCTCCTGACGGCCCCCCGCTGTTCTGGCGAGTCGGATGGTGGACGGGAAACATCGTGACCGGATACAGGAGTGGAGAACGTCACTTTGGAACAATGAAAGCCGCTCTGGAATTTCACGCCGGCATTATGGCCACCATTCGAAAAGGGGGCGTGACCGATTCGACAATCCAAGAAGATAGCGAAGGATTGGACGAATCTGGATGGTCAGATGACCCGGAAGAATCGGATCCGGCCGATTGGTGGAAGGACCGCTGAATAGTTCAGTGAAACGGTCCTAGATCAACAGCAGGCCCCATGAACACCAAACCTGTACTAGCTATCTCTTTGCTCTTCTGCACGCTGGGAGGCTGTATTACACCTCAGGAACGCACCGCCGTTTACAATCCCGCCGAATTGGCGCCGTACTCAAGAACCGGAACCGGTAAGATCATGGGCCAAGCATTCCTCAAGACTGTTGGGGGAGACGTGAAGTACGGGGCTGGCAATGCTGTTTGGATCCATCCGGTCACGAGCCTGACAACCGAATGGTTTTCGAAGGCTATCGTTCAGGGACTTCCGCTGGTCGCGGGAAACCCGCACACGGATGATTACAGAAGGACCACCGTCGCGGACGCCGAGGGACGATTCGAGTTCGACAATCTACCGCCTGGCGATTACTACGTCACTTGCGCAATCAACTGGGGCGTCCCGAGTGAGTTTGGCATCGAACCTACGGGCGGAATTGCATACGCAAAGGCCACGGTACGCGACGGCGAGACGATCAAAGCCATTGTGACGCGCTAGCCGGTCAATCTCGAGACAGCGCGGCGCGCCGTAAACAACATGAAAGCAAAACCCAGTTACCAAATAGGTGATGACCGATTCCTAACCATACCGGAAGCAGCCGCGATCGTGTCGGTCAGTCGGCGCAGGATCGATGCGGCCGTGTTGAACCGGGAAATCCCGGTCGTCGTGCTTGGGTCCAGAGCCAAGCAAATCAAACTCTCGGATCTGCGCAAGTGGATCGCGAGCAAAACCACAAAGGCGG
>CAWAIK010000019.1:0-258512 GCA_963782115.1 uncultured Verrucomicrobiae bacterium | reverse complement strand
TCGTCACGCCAAGCTTACGCACGATTTTCGGCGTCGTCGGAGAATCACGTCGATGACATCAGGACGATTGCTCCATGCACGTCGTCGGCTGCACTGTTACAGTGGGGAAGGGAAATTTAAGGCGCCAGGTGTCACGCTGCACGAAATTAGGAGACTTAGAGAATAAGGAGTGGTTTGTTGCACTTAATTTGGAGACTCAGCTAACGAATTGCACCTTAATTAGGAGACCGGCAATCATGTGTACATTGCGAGATTCTCCTGGGAGAAGTAATTTCCAGCCCATTGAGAATTGTGTCTCGAAGGGCAAAGGCTCGCCAGTCTCCTAATTTCGTAGAACGTGACACTTGCGTTAACGTCTTGGTAGTCACGTTGGGTCAGCAGTGCCAGTGGATCGGCCGCCAGCCTATGAATGCCTCCGGACCAGCCCAAAACGAATCCGGTGGCTAACCACGCAAGCAATCGATCAGCGGCGGCCTCCAGTTGCAGCGTCACCTGCAGGGAAGCACTCAACGGTGCAGGTTTGACACGTGACCAGTGGCGGACCGCCACGGCGCAATACTTACAGTGAACTTCGTCTTTCCGCAAGTTAGGCGGCATGTGCCGGCGAAGAGGGTTATAGAAAAGTTCGATTGCAAGACGGGTTTTTGCCCCAGACTTTGTGGGGATGCGCTCGGTGATGCCTGGAGTAGACGGGACGTGGCTGCGCATTGGGGGCCCCGACCTTCCAAAAACGTAGCCAAAAAATGGCTCCGCAATTGAAAAACATGCGTGTAAAACAGTCGAGCAAACTACAGAGCTTAAACGCCGGGCTACGGGCAGCTCAAAATAACGCGGCGTTACTGCTCGAGAAAGCGGCCCGCATGAACGGCGCGGCGGTCCGCAAGGCGTTCGAAGAAGGCGTCGCACGGATGGAGGAAACGCTGACGGCGAGCCGCCGGATCGCCTGGCTGAGTCTGGCGGCTTCGGCCGTCGCCTCATGGCGGCGGTCTGCGCCATCTTCGCGCACGTGATTCACTGAATGGAAGTGATCCGGAGATTACAGCGACCAAATGGACAACGCCCTATTGTTTTTTTGGCCGCCGGCTTCTTCCAGTCAGGTCCAAGCGTCTGTTGCACCTAGCCCGAAAATCTCACAAGCCCAAGCGCTTGTGAGATTTTCGCGCTGTAGAGCCGCTTGGGAAGCGGCTCGGAGGACGATTGGACTTAAATGCGGAGCAAACACGCTGTAGTGACGTTTCCAGGGTTTGTGAAAAATGCAGGCTAGCCAAGCCTCGCTTAAAGTGGGTAACTGCTGCTGTTCAGAGAGCGTCAATTCGGATTTCCGCCGCTTTGAGGTTTTAGGTGATTCCACGTATCGAACCTTAGAAGGAGTTCGCTTACTCATCTGACCCGAAGAAATCAGGAACTTCATCGATATAGACTGTCTCATTGTCACCAAAGGCCGCGCTTTGGTTACCTCGGCAAAACATGACGGACGACGAAGCCGTTATTAGCAAAGTCGTCGAAAATCTACGTCAGCGGGCTAAAAAGCTTCGTCGAGACGGTGAACAGCGGTTCTGCATACCGGGATGCGAAAAAATGGATCCGTTGATCCATTGCGTATGATGGCGTTCGAGGATGGTTGGTGCCGGCTACCGAATGCGAGAGAGTCAATACCGTGGGACGCCCTCGAATGTGAACCAGAACCGAGAGCCGTGCAGTCGGGACTCTTGAACAAAGGGAGTCGGTTTGAGTTAGCGAAGAGGTAGTCGGAACTCGTGCCCCCCAACGCGCTCGCTTTTTGGCGGCGGTATTCTGCGTAGCTGGCCTCCGCGCGTTTCTCTACAGCGCTCCTACATCGCGCGGCGCAACTCGAGAAGGCCAGTTAAAAACTTGATCTTTGCTTCCAGCAAATAGTTTAATCAGATGGCTACGGCTAACGATTCTCAATACGCCACAATTGCCAGCGACGTCAAAGGCACAAGACTCGAAACACCTGCTATACTCATGGCACAGCCAGCCGAGAAAAAGCAGTTGGTGGGGGTCTGGGAAGTCAAGGTGTCGCCGGTTGGGCAGTCGCCGTCGCCGGAGTTGAGCCTTGCGATGTATGGTGGTGACGGCAGCTTCACCACGGGCGGTAGATACAAGGCACTTCCACCTATCTCCGCGGTTCAGGACGTTGCAAACGAGCCTTCTTATTCCGGGTATCCTTCTCGCCCAGGCGGCCGAGAACAAGACGATCGTAGGGGTATGGGAAGTGAAGATGACGCTGGTTGGGCAGTCCCAGTCTCCATTCCTGAGCCTCGCTATTTCTGGTTTGGCTCCCGCTTACCAGCCCATTCCGATATAAATCGCCGAAACACCGCCGAATACGCCGATCTTGCCGCGTTGCGGCGTGTTCAAGACTAGAACCCCATCGTCAGACACCAATTGTCCCGTGCGGCTGTCGAAGAGAAGCAGAAACATAACCTGGCGATTCGCCTGATCAGCGGGATGTCCCCCGTTGCCGATACCGAATTCACCGCTTTGTATCCGATGGAGAAGGGGACCGGATTCGGCTGCCGTCAGGACGGCTGCCTGGACCGCCACGACAGGGCTCTGTGACAGAAGGGCTCGTTTCTTGGGATTCGCCGTGTAGAGAAATTTTTCAAATCGCTCCCGAGCTATGGCGATTTCAGAGTTATAAGGGGTTGCCGACATGAGCGCGTAGTCGGCGGTGCTGGCATGTGCGGACTGCCGAACGAAGCCGAAAAAAAAAGTGCCCACGAGAAGGAGAGAAAGAGCAAGCTGTTTCATTTCTTGTGCAAAAGGGGACTATATGCCGGGCGATCCCCAAAGTGCGACCGAAAATATGCGGATCCAGACGCGTACGGACAAAAACGGGAACCGCGCTGTTGAACTGCTCGCGGAACCCGCGGGACCCTCACTGGTCTCTCTCGGTTCCGCCAAGTGTGCAAAAATTTTGGCGGAACCCACTTCTTCTCGAGCTTTCGACGGTGATTAAATGCGGCTGGCGATCAATTTCTCCAGCTTCACGATGTCGGCCGAGAACTTGCGAATTCCTTCAGCAGTCTTGTCGACCGCCATCGGATCTTCATTGAATTGGAAGCGAAAAGCCTTTTCGTCGAGAGTAATTTTCTCAGCATTAGACGCCTTCGCGATTTCGGGAGAGAGTCTCCGAGTTATTGGTTCGAAGGATTTGCTGAGTTCCTCCAACAGGTTCGGACTGATCGTGAGTAAATCACATCCGGCCAGGTAAATGATCTGGCCGGTGTTTCGGAAGCTTGCGCCCATCACTTCAGTCTCGTGGCCGAACTTCTTGTAGTAATTGTAGATTCGCGTGACCGATTGCACACCCGGATCATCGGCGTTCTTGTAATCTTTCCCGGTATTGGCCTTGTACCAGTCGTAGATGCGACCGACAAAGGGCGAGATTAACCTGACGCCAGCTTCGGCGCAGGCAACCGCCTGAGGAAAAGAAAAGAGCAATGTCAGGTTGCAGTTGATGGATTCTTTTCGGAGCTGTTCCGCCGCCTTAATGCCTTCCCAAGTGGAGGCGATTTTAATCAATATGCGCTCTCGAGGGACACCTTTTTGCTCGTACAACGCGATCAATTGGCGCCCCTTATTGATCGACCCCTCCCGATTGAAGGAGAGACGGGCGTCGGTTTCCGTCGACACGCGGCCAGGCACAATCTGCAGGATCTCAGTACCAAACAGGACCAGTAAATGATCGATAATTGACTCGATCTTCGCTGATGCGCTAAGGGCTGAATCCTTATGGTCGGCAATTGCCTTATCTAAGAGGTAGCCATATTCCGGTTTTTGAGTGGCGGCAAAAATCAGGCTCGGATTCGTCGTCGCGTCGTACGGCTGAAATGCCCGCATGCTTTCAAAGTCACCGGTATCGGCGACAACTTTGGTAAACTGTTTGAGCTGATCGAGCTGAGAAACCTTTTCGAGAGTAGCTGTGCTCATATACTTCAGTAGCCAACGCCTTTTATCGCGGCAGTTCAACTACTTTTTCGAGGTGGGAAGAAGTATTCTGTCCGGATCCATAAGAGGAACTCCAGAAGGTTTCGACCGCGAGTTCATAGATCCGCTTTAAAGGCTGGCGGGTGCGTTGCGCGGCAGCGAGACAAGACTCAAATTCCGGCGCAACCTGGAGAATCTTGCCGTCGTGACGACCGATCTTGATTTGGATTTGACCCGCAGAAGTCGTTACCTCGACCAATTCGCGGTCCAGGGTTTTCCGATTCATTTCCCTGTAACGGATTCCAAACGTTGAGGTTTCAGCGAAGATTATCTCCTGGATTTTTTCCAGGGCCGACGGTTGGCAAAGCACCGAAAGCATCGTGGCCGGCCGGTTTTTCTTCATCTGGATCGCCGTAAAGAATACGTCGAGTGCTCCCGCTTGGAATAGGCTGTCCTGTACGGCACCCAGAATTTCAGGCGAAAGATCATCAATATTGGTTTGGAGCTCCGCTATCCGTTCGCTGGATTGCGTCCCTTCCAAATTAGCGAGGACTGCGCGTAATACATTTGGCCGACCGGCCAAGTCTCGGGTTCCCAGTCCGTACCCAATTTTTGCCGGCCGCATTTCGGGAAAGACGCCAACCGCGTGGTGGAATTCAGCGACTAATGCGGCTCCGGTGGGCGTGATCAGCTCAAATGGAATCTCCGCCTGCCGAATCGGGATGTGTTTCAGAATTTCAAGCGTTGCCGGCCCAGGCAACGGATACTCGCCGTGCGAAGAGCGGAAAGTGCCTTGACCGTCGACGAGACTTGAAAAGTAGATTCGCGCGACCCGGAGGGCTTCGAAGCCGACACAGCTGAGAACGACATCGACGATCGAGTCTAGTGCGCCGACCTCATGGAACTGCACTTCCTCGATGGAAGCTCCATGAATTTTTGATTCTGCATCGGCGATTCTCCGGAAGATCGACGTCGCATGCTGTTTTACAAAATCGGAGAGTTCGCTTCCTTCGATCAACGTGCGAATCTCGGAAAACCCCCGAGACGGGTTAGCCTCGTTGCCATGATGGTCCCGGCTCTTATGCGCATGGTCGTGATGCGCAGGGTGATGAGGTGCATGATCATGCGGTTCTCCGGTCTTGCCGGGATGCGCGGGCGGTTGAGCCATTCCCTGAGTAGGGGGGGCGTCGTCTTGCGAAGCATGGTGAGTTGCTCCGGAGTGAACGTCGAATTTTATGCCGGAGATTCCCGCGCGAGTTTGGCGCTCGAAATGCAGGTGGCAATCGCCCAAGTCCAATTTTGATAGCTCCCATTCGAATATCGAAGGGGTTATTCCCAGATCGGTCAAAGCGCCGACCGTCATGTCGCCGCTGATCCCCGAAAAGCAGTCCATGTAAAGAATACGCATCCGGGTTTACCTAAGTTGAAAACCAGCCTCTGCACAAGGGTGGCGTTGGGAGCTTTCCAAGCAATTCACATTTGCGAGGTTCGGCCCAAGATTGACCACAGTCGCCGCTATGATTGTTACGACGTCGGCTGAGAGAAGCGTCCCGAGCCTGACTACTTGAGCGGGGGCGAGAACTTTTCTCCCGTTTGCACTGTGCGATTTTTTCGGTCGCATTATCGTGCATATTGCAATTAAAGTTTCGCCGGCTAGACCCTTGCTACGTTCCTCGATCAGCCTGCAGAGCCGATCTATGGTTCCCGAATGGTTCCGGCGCAAAGAATGCTTAAAAGATTCGTAGATATGCGCGTTTTAATCATCGACGACGAAAGATCGATTCGCACCTCGACGATGGTCGCAATCCAGGCTGCCGGGCACCAGGCGGAAACCGCCGATAGCGGTCAGGTCGCTGTCTTGAAGCTTGAAGAGGATGCTTACGACCTCGCTTTCCTCGACTTGCGACTTGGTGACGAAGATGGAATGGAAATTCTCCAGCAAATCAAGCGGCATTTTCCCAAGCTGCCGGTAGTGGTTTTCACCGCGTACGCCTCAGTGGCGTCTGCGGTGGCGGCGATTCAGCGTGGCGCTTTCGATTATCTGGAGAAGCCGTTCACACCCGAAAATCTGCGGCAGATCATCGGCAGAGTGGAAAAGCAGCGAAAGCTTGAGTCGAAAATCGATGATCTGCAGCAGCAGATCAATCTACAAAACCCAACGATTGAACTGCGATCATCCGATGCCAGGATGGCCGCCGCGTTGGATATCCTTTACCGCGCCGCGCCGACCCAGGCTGCGATTCTGTTGTTGGGAGAAAATGGCACCGGCAAAAGTGTTCTGGCCCGCGAGGTACACCGGAGAAGTAATTTCAAAGAGGGTCCGATGGTGACGGTGAGTTGCCCTAGTTTGTCGCGTGAGCTTCTGGAGAGCGAATTGTTCGGGCATGTCAAAGGCGCTTTCACGGGGGCGGTGCGCGATACCTGGGGCAAAGTGGCTGCGGCAGAGGCTGGAACTCTGTTCCTAGATGAGATTGGCGAGTTGCCGTTGGAAATTCAACCGAAGCTCCTTCGATTGCTACAGGAGCGTCAATACGAACGGGTGGGAGAAAATAAGATTAGGACGGCTAATACCAGGATTATCGCAGCGACGAACAAAGACCTGAAAGAAAGCGTGCGAAAAGGAACATTTCGGGAAGACCTGTATTACCGACTCGACGTCATCTCGGTTACGATTCCGCCATTGCGTGAAAGGCTAAACGACCTCGAAAATCTGGCGAGAGAGTTTTTGCAATTCTTCGCGCGGCAATTCGGACGGACGGGGTTAACGTTCTCCGAATCCGCTCTCCGGAAGCTCCGGGCGCACTCCTGGCGAGGGAACATTCGCGAGCTCAGGAACACGATTGAGCGCGCCGCGATTCTCGCGCAAACGGAGCAGATCGGTGAGGAATTTCTGCCGGATGAGTCGTTGGACGGGCAAATGAACGGCGCAACGGTTGGATCGGATATTACGTTGGAACAACTCGAGGAAGTGCATATTCGCAGCATCTTACAAAAGGCGTCCAGTCTTGATTCGGCGGCAAAGACTTTAGGAATCGACCCAGCTACACTTTATCGAAAGAGAAAACGATTGAAGCTTTGAGCGATGCTGCGTTTGAAGCTTACGCTGGGCTTGCTGGCTACTCTGATTATCCTTTTATTGGTCGGGGTTTATGGGGTCTGGCTCTTCAACGATCTAGGGCGCGCGGTCGACAAGGTTCTGCGTGACAACTACGATAGCATCAAGGTCTGCCACTATATGCGGACCGCCACAGCGCGCGTCAATACGTTCTATTCTCGTGGCGAACGTCCCTCCCCTCCCTATGACCAACCCGAGACCCTGAATGAAGTCGAGAAGCAGTTTCAGGCTCGGCTACCGACGCTGGAACTGAACGCCAAGACCGAGGCCGAACGAAATCTTGTGGCGCAGCTCAGGGCTGCCTGCGCCGCATATATTTCCGTTTACCGTGAAATCTTTGACTACTTCAAAGCGGGAGGATTGAGCGATCGACGGATTGCTGCAGTAAGGCAGCAGATTCCGGGGCTGACCTTGAGCATCACAAACCTGAGCGAGAAGATTCTCGAGCAGAACGAGCAACAGATGTTCATGGCAAACCGGGCCGCCGAACAGAAATCCAAGGATTCAATCCGGTTATTAATCATCGCAATGATCAGCGCGGTGATCGTCTTCGTGCTGACCTATGGGAGGCTTGGTCACTCGATTATTACCCCGATTCAGAACTTGACCAAGTCGATCCGAGAACTCCGATCTCGCGACTTTGCGCAATCCTTGCAAGTGGAAGGCGACGATGAACTGGGGGCCTTAACCAAGGAGTTCAACGCCATGGCGGAAGAACTCAGAAATTTTTATCGAGAAACTGACCGGAAGTTCATTGAGTTGAACCAGGTCATCCGGGCGATGATGACGACGCTGCCGTACCCTCTCTTTATTCTCGGTGAACGCGATGAGGTCAGCCGGATGAACCCGGCCGCGGAGAGGTTAGCGGATTCGCTGCGGACCAAGGGGGCTATGCCAAATCAGATCCGAAAACACCTGGCGGCGGCTTCTGTGACGGGCCCGGACTATCGCTTGGATGATCTTAAGCAGGCGCTGCTTTTCCGGATTGATGAGCAAGAGGTTTTCTTTCTTCCAAGAATTTTCCCCATCGTTCTGGAGGATGGAACAGTATTTGGCAGGGCTCTTATGCTTGTCGATGTCACCAGATTTCGTTGGTTGGACGAGATGAAATCGGACCTGTTGGCGACCCTGAGTCACGAAATACGAACGCCACTCACCGCAATCAGGCTGGTTCTGCATCTCCTCCTGGAAAAGAGTGTCGGAGAACTGACTGCCTCCCAGGAAGAGATCGTCACCACCGCCTGCAACGACTGCGAGCGATTGCTCAAGACGCTCTACAGCATCTTGGATCTTGCGCGGATGGAAAGCGGAAAATCGCAGCTGGATCTCAGACCAATTCCGGCCAAGCGGCTAGTCGAAGAGAGTTATTACGGTTTTCATGATCAGGCAGCAGCTTTATCGCATTCGCTCAGGATGGATGTTTCGGAAACGCTTCCCATGGTCTATGTAGATCTGGACCGAATATCGCTGGTCTTTTCCAATTTCTTGTCTAACGCGCTCAAGTACAGTTATCGCGATACTGAGATTGTTTTGGCGGCGCGGACGCTTAACGCTGAATTTATTCGCTTCAGCGTGATCAACTCGGGGCCGAGCCTGAGTGAAGAGGAACAAGCCCGAGCATTCGACAAATTCTATCGAGGTCCGGGTCACAAAGGAGAGGGAGCAGGGCTGGGTCTCTCAATCGCTCGTCAAGTGGTTCAGGCGCACGATGGACGAATCGGCGTTTTCAGCGAGTGGGAGAAGAAGACGGAATTTTATTGTGATCTGCCGGTCGCGCGAGAGTGAGGCAGAGCGTTTCGGCGTATGGCTTGTCGCCGTCCGGGTCTTTCGAAACGGGAAAGCCGTCATTGCCCCGGCGAGTTGCTTTTGTCACGACTCGCGATAGAGATGTGTGGCATCGAATGCGACAGCCAAGTTTGTTTCTTCTGTTGTTGGTCAGCATGGCGATGCCATGTGCTGTTTGTCACGCCAGCGGGGGGGGCCTGCGCCTTGCTTCGCTGAAGGCTGCTTCCACGTATTCAGCGGAACGGCACGGCTTTTCGTTCCTGGTCATTCAGGACGGCCAAGTAACCTACGAAAAGTATGCAAACGGCGATTCGGCAGATCGCATTGCTTCAATCTTCAGCGGAACCAAGGGATTCTGGTGTGTCGCTGCCGCCGCTGCCGTCCAGGACGGGATTCTGGATTTCGACGAACCGGTGCGCGACACCATTACCGAGTGGAGATCGAATCCGAACAAGGCGGAGATCCGCATCAGAGATCTTCTGAATTTTACAGCCGGGATTGAGCCTGTCTTCTCGCTGCATGGAAGAAGCATCAGCGATCGAAATCGTTACAGCGTGATGTTGCCGGCAGCGGTGCCGCGCGGTGAATCGTTCATGTACGGGCCGAGCCAACTTCAGATATTCAGTGAAATCCTCCGACGCAAGCTTCTGGCGCGGCATCTGAGTCCGGAGGAATATCTTTCCATGCGGGTTCTAAGACCTCTCGGAATCGCCAGCGTCAATTTTCGCGAGGATCGGAAAGGGAACCCGCTCCTTGCCAGCGGATTTCGGCTAACGGCACGTCAGTGGGCGGGCTTGGGAGAATTGATTCTGGGTAAAGGCAAATACCATGGATATCCGCTCGCACGGTGGGATCTGCTAGCGGAATGCTTTCGTGGGACACGCATCAATCCGATGTTCGGAATGGGATTCTGGTTAAACCGGGTTGAGCCAGACTCCCATGAGGTAGACGTTGAAAAGATGCTCGACGTGCCCTGGGAACGCGAGAACTGGCGGGACGGATGTCTGTGCCGGGAAGCGCCAAGAGATATGATTGCGGCGATTGGCTCCGGCTACCAGCGAATGTTCATAGTCCCGTCCATGAGCCTGGTGATCGTCCGTCAAGGGCAGGACGACAGCCGGTTCTCCGACGCCCATTTCCTGCGCCTGATATTTGGCAGGGAATAGCGGAGTCAGGAAACAGGAGACAGGATAGCGCAGGACATCGGTAACACTTATGGAGCAAGTAATTTTAAGAGTGTGGCTCAAGAGGCCGATCGAGTTGCTCCTGTCTCCGAAATCATTTGCGAACCGCCAGAAGCATCGTCGACGTCCGGCTGCTCCACCGGTAGCCGAACCCGAACGTGAGCGGCTTCGGAGAGCTTGTTGCGTAGTACTGGCGCAGGTCAGGTTGATCGAATTTTTTAAAGAGGGCAATCGGTCCAGTATAGATGCCGAAAAACCTCAGTGTCCACCGGTCAGGTGTAAAGAGACGGACCGGAATTCCTGAATCATCCTCGAGAATCGCGGCGCTGTTTTGAAGCAGGAAAGTCCGTACCGTATCGAATCCCCCCCCGTGGAGAAGGTAGGAAGCTGCCTTCAGTAAACTATTTGACGGCCCGAGACCCTCACAAAAGCGCAGCAGCCCGGGGTTTCGCTTCAGCGCTTCATCTGAAAGGTCCGAGGTGAAATAATAGAGCGCTTTTTCTGATCCCGTGGCCGGGTCGGTAAAGGTGAATTTCGCGCCATGCGTCGATCCTTGGGCTCCCGGTACGACGGTGCCTGCTTTATCCAGAGAGATGTATTGGATTTCCTTAATCTCCTTTCCGGTTCGCGCGAGGAACACGGAAATTATCGGAAGAACGCCTTTTAATTCGGAACGTTGAAACTCTTCGCGCATGTCTTTAGTTTTGAAAAAGCTGAAACTCAGAATCGTGTTTAGAGAAATCTCAATATTCTGAAGCGTGCCGGACAACGTTGCGGGGGGGACCGTGGCCAGATCGGGCAACGGGTATATCGGTTCGAGGCCCTGGAGAATGAAGGTCGAGCAATCGGAGAACATGGCGTCGGCATACAAAAAGTCGGGACCGCTGAAGAGGTAGATGCAGGTATGGTTCTGCTGAGTCACCGGCGCGATATTTTCGGCTCTGAATATTCGAATATTGTTGAGTTGACGCTGTTCGAGTTGCGCGAAGGCTTGATTCAACGTGCGTGCGTACGCCTGCCAGCTTGGATCTTGGGTCAGAGGAGCGAGTTGAGATCCAGGCGGGACCGGTAAGCCGGCCAGGTAACGCGCCGCGTCATTCGCAGGAGAACTCGTCAGAATCGTCTGCGAGGTCGGGCCCTGCTGGACAGTCCTCGTTTGCCCAGGTGCTGCCGGTTGGGTTCCGGGCTGCAGTCCCTGAACGGGCGACGTCGGCGCTGGCATAACCGGTGCGGGTTCTTCCCCATACAGGGGTAATGTCGCCAGGAAAAACAGGAACGAGGTCGCTTTCATGGGAAGCCAGTGATGCGTCATGCTCTTTGTCATCGATTTATATCAAGGGCGCCGAATGGATTGTTCGCCCAGGTTCTCTTGTAAAAAAGTAAATTATCAATCCTGCGATAACGGTAATCAGCCCGAGCAGCGATTCCGTTGGTTTATCACGTATGACATAGATCATCATCCAAAACGTGATCACGAGAAAAACAATTGGGGTGACCGGGTAACCCCAGACCTTATAGGGTCTTTCCAATTTTGGTTCCCGAATCCGCAGGACGATCAAGCCGAGCACGGTGAGAAACGAGGAAAGCAACAAACTGAATTGGGTGTAAATCAATACCGTTTCAAATGTTCCGGTGGTCACGAGAATCGTCGCGATGATAACCTGTAGAATCGCGGCGGCGTAGGGCGTACCTTTTGCGGAGGTTTTACCCAAAAGCCGAAGTTTCGGCAAGTCTTCGGCCATCCTTCTCGTTATTCGAGGGCCGATCCACGCCATAGCGCTGATGGTGGCAATGAGCCCAAGACCGATCAGCGCACTGACGATCTTTGCACCGATCGGGCCAAAGATCGCCTCCCCGGCAAGAAGCCCGACCTCGAGTTGACCGGAGAGCACAGATTTCGGAGTGGTGAGAAGAAATACGTAGTTGAGAGCCAGGTACAGTACCGTCACCGCGACGGTTCCGATCAGGAGAGCCCAGGGGACGCCTTTTGCCGGGTTTCGGACTTCTTCCGTGATATAAGTCGCAGCGTTCCACCCCGAATAGGCATACATGACGTAAACGAGATCGATGGCGAAAGGACCGGAAACAAGCATTTCCAAGGCCTTCGGCCCGGGGTCCATATCGAGTCGCTGCGGATTCGCGATCATCAGTCCCGCGACGATCAAAACCAGGATGAGCCCGATTTTCAAAAAGGTTGAACCGTTCTGGAACACCTCTTCAACGCGCACTCCGAACAGATGCACCAGAGTGATAGTCCAGATGATGAACAGGGAGATGAAGACCGGTGAAATCCCGGGGGCGAATATCTTAAAATATCCTCCAAACGCGATCCCGGCCAGGGCAATGGGGGCAGGGAAGCCCACCACGACCGAAATCCACCCTGAGAGAAAGCCAACCGCGGGATGATAAATTCTGGAGAGGTAATGATATTCGCCTCCGGACCTCGGGAGTGCAGTCGCTAACTCGGCATAACTGAGTGCTCCGCACAAGGCAACTATTCCGCCGACGACCCAGAGAGCGACCAGGGCGAAATCGGAAGTGATTCCTGCTACCTGGAACCCGAGACTGGTGAAGACGCCAGTTCCGACCATATTCGCCACCACAAGATTGGTGGCAGTGACTACGGATATCTTCTTGGGACTCATGGTAGCCTGGTCGCGGAGCAAGCCCCTAGTTAGTCGAGGAGACCCTGATTTGTCCACGGAAATTCCCGCCAGAACGCGATCTTCAATTGAGGGATTCCGCTGCCCGCAGCTTCCCGGCTGACGAAAGTCAGGATCAAGCCGGCCACCAATGATGTCCCCAGAATGGTAACCAGGCTGGTCAAAACAAAATATCCGATTGCGATATGTGAGAGCTGCGTCCACAACGTCCATTCGAGAAGCTTGATGCCAAGCTGGAAGGCTACCGCGGCGGAAACGCCACCAAGCCGTAGAGGAACGGCCGGAAATAAGCTTGAAGATCGATGCGGATGGCTCGGAGATATTTGGCTAAATTTTTCATTTCGTCGTCGCGGGTTCGGCGCGCCGAGCGTTGGCGCAATCAAAGGACGTCCGTGGCATCGAACCGAGAATGCCAGTTGAGGACCGCATTTGCGGCGTTAAGGCGTTGTGTGAACGTTTCATTCGAGTGAATATTTGTTCTCGCGAAGGCTGGAGATCACTGATGAAATCATTTTTTCGCATCCTGCCCATCCTATTTGTCGGAGCATTCTGGTCCAGATCAGCTCTATTCGCGAAACCGGCTGGAGCAGAAGTCCTTGTCAAAGTGGAGGTGCAGGAGCTGTATCAAACTGCGCCATTTGATCGGGAACGGGTGCTGAAGGTTCCGGAGGGGGCAAAGATTTCCGTGCTGGCCAGAGTGGAGAAAGCGCGGTTTTTAGCGGTGAGCCCGGACGGTGATGTTCTGGTTTCTCAACCGAGCCGCGGAAAAATCCTGCTGATCAGGCAAACGGGCTCCTCCGAAGTCAAGGAGCACGAGCTCATCAGCGGGCTTCGCTTTCCGCACGGGATGGTGTTTCACCGCATCGGGGACAAGCTTTATCTTTACGTCGGTGAATCAAACAGGATCAGCAGATTCGTTTACTCGAACGACTCGGCTGCCAGAGCTGACGAGGAAATTGTGGTTCCGGATCTTCCTGACAGAAGCAGCCCCGGTCTCGGCGGAGCGTACGGCCACGAATTAAAGAACATCGCAATAGGTCCGGATCAAAAGCTTTACGTCGACATTGCGTCGGCGACCAACGCGGATCCGTCCGATACCAGAAGCGATCCAATCCGGGCCGCGATTTACCGCTATGACCTTGACGGGAAAAACAGGAAACTCCTATCAACCGGGATTCGGAACGCGGAGGGTCTTGGTTTTCTGCCCGGGACAAATGAGTTGTGGGCGGTCGTGAATGAGCGCGACGACATCCGTTACCCTTTTAAAGGTAAATGGGGTAAACACCAAACGAGTGATTACGGTCGAGTGATACAATCCTATGTAGATGATCATCCGCCGGACGAGTTTATACACGTGAAAGAGGGCGCCAATTACGGCTGGCCATTTGCCAACCCGAATCCGGACAAGGGATTGGACCGTATGCCGTTTGATCCGGACTATGATACAAATCGGGATTGGTCCCGATTTCCTGAGAGTTCCTTTACCAGGATTGACAAAGGGATTCCTGCTCATTCTGCTCCGCTTGGTTTTTCGTTTTTGCAAGCAACTAAGGTTCCTGTTCCCTATCGCGACGGAGCGGTTGTGGCGTTGCACGGGTCATGGGATCGAAGCCGCAAGACCGGTTATAAGATTATCTTTTTCCCCTGGCTGCCCAGTGGCGGACCGGGTGCTCAGGTGGATTTGGTAACAGGTTGGCTGGACGACGAAACGCAGCGCGTCTGGGGCCGGCCGGTCGATATAGTGCCTGACCTGGAAGGCAATCTGCTCATCTCCGATGACGAGAGCGGAACGATTTACAAGCTCTCTTTTCGTTAGAGAGCGTCCCGTGAACGCGCCGCGATTTGCTGCGCTTAGAAGGATCGCGCGGATGATTGGTATCTGTTTTAGCGGACTGGTGTCCGCACCACGCAATAAATCGTTGGCAGCGGCCTCCGTGGCCCCGTTGCGTCGCTGACAGGACCACGTGCGTGACGGCCGGAGACGTTCGAGACGACGGTTCTTGCGGCGCGGCTTCAGCGTTGTGAAACAGGCGGCTTAGTTCAATGCGGGGATCTGCCAGCCGGCCCCGGCTGTCCAACCGCCGCGCTTATTTGAGCTTGAGAAAAAGTTGCGGATCCACTTTGAACCGCGCCCCGAGATTCTTGGCGTGTTCAACGGTGATTCCGCGTTCGCCCTTTAGGATCCGAGACGCGACTGATTGATCGACGTTCAGGATTTTCCCGAGCTCTCGGGCTGTTACGCTGTTTTCCTTGACCAAATACCTAAGCATCTCAAGCGGATCGCTTGGCTCCTCGTGCTTTATGAACTGCGCTTCGTATTCGTCGAGCAGATCGCTGACCAGATCGAGGAATTCGACCTGATCCGGGGTGCGGGCGCGCACTGCCAGCCAATCGACCACCTCAGCCGCGTTCTGCTGCCCGATCTTGTCGTGGATCTTGCGAGGCACATAAAGCCGGCCAAGCTCCTGGTATGTTTCGGGTGCGTCGGGGGGTAAATTGAGGCGGGACTTTATTTTCATAACTCCTGCTTCCATTTCTCTTTGCTGTACTCGGCATGAGTCAAAAAGCGTAGTACGGACACTTTTCTGACGTCGTAGTGGATGGCTGTTATCAACCGGAATTTGTTTCCACTGATGTTGAAAACGACCACGCGGTGACCGCTGGCAACTTCGACGGCATCAGCACTATCAAAAGTGCTTTTGAGGTTTTCAAAATTCGTCCAAATGGCAGCTCGGGTTAAAGCGATCCATCGTTCGAGGCTCGCCGCAGCAATGGGATAGGCCCTCTCGTACTCTCGTACGCGAGGAATTGTTATTATTCGCATGAATAAACTCGGTGAATTTTGATCTTTTTGTTATGCGCATATTATTTGTGTCCATGTTGTTGACCAAGATGGCCACATATGGCCAATTTGACACCGTGTCAAATCATGTCCGCGTCGCGCAGTAAATCGTTGGCGGAAGTGACCACCTCCCGGCTCAGCCAGTACGCCGAGGATTCGATTTGGCGCGCCGCGGCCGCCGGGATGGGACAATAGACTCCAGGCACGTTAGACCACCGGTACGTCAAAACGCGCCTCAAAGGCGCTCAGCATCGCCCCTTGTCGCAGGAGTGTTAGAGCCCGGGCCTTGAATTCCGTCGAGGGCGTCTGCGTCGGTGGCGAACCATTCGGTTTCGCCTCCGGGGTGCGGCAGGAGCAGGCCGTATTCCATCGCGACGTCGGAGTCGATCTCGGTAAGGCCGGCGACAAGTTGCTTGAGGGGCTGGCCGGTGATCTCAGACCAGTTGTTCGTAACATCTGGCCAGCGTTTCAGCTTTTGACTTTCGACCGTACCGAAGGCAATCTTGCGTCCGTGCGGTTCCTTTTGCTCCAATTTCCGCGATGGTTTGCCCACCAATCGGGCTCCAGCCTAATGATCAAAAAGGCCGTTTTTTATGTGCACCACAAGTGCACTTCTAAGACAAATCTCCCTACAGAAGCCTAATGACTCAAGATCATCAACGTGGAAGAGCCGCCGGAAGAATTGTTCTGTTCTTTGCCATCAGCATGGCGCTCTTAAGTTGCAACAAGCCAGCGCCTGCGCCGGAGTCGCAACCCCCGCCGGTAACGATCGCCAAACCTGTTCAGAAAGAGATTATCGAGTGGGATTATTACACCGGACGGACCGAGGCGGTCGAAAGCGTTAACATCACTCCGCGGGTCAGTGGCTACATTAACAACGTTACGTTCAGAGCAGGCGATACGGTAAACAAAGGGGACCTTCTCTTTGTCATCGATCCACGGCCTTACCAGGCGGCGCTGGATCAAGCCCAAGCCCAAGAGCGCGAGGCCGAGGCGAATCAACAACTCCAGGACGCGAACTTTGCTCGACAGGATAAGCTCCGGCAGACGGGAGTCATTGCGAAGGAGGATTTCGATACGGCGCTTTCGAACAAGAATCAGGCAGCCGCAAGGGTCCTCGCGGCGAAGGCATCGGTAGAATCAGCACAATTAAACTTAACATTTACGCAGATCACTTCTCCGATCAGAGGGATGATCAGCCGCGAGCTGGTCACGGTCGGTAATCTTGTTCAGGCGGATACCACGCTGCTGACAAACATTGTGAGTGTGGATCCAATCTACGCCTATTTCAATGTAGACGAGCGATCAGTGCTTAAGTATGAGCAACAGGTCCGCCAAGGGAAAATGGCCAATGCAAGATCTGGGTCGGTGCCTGTTTATCTGCAGCTTGAGACTGATAGAGGGTTTCCACATGAAGGGAGTATCGATTTTATCAACAACCAGTTTAATGCCTCCACCGGGACTCTTCAGGTACGTGGTCTTTTTGCGAACGCGGATGAGATTTTAATTCCAGGAGCATTTGTCCGGATCCGGGTCGCTGGAAGTCCCCTGCATTCGGCTCTCCTTGTGAGCGACAGAGCGGTGGGAACGGATCAGGGACAAAAGTTTGTGCTGGTCGTCGATAAGGATAATGTCGTCGGCGCTAAACCGGTCGAACTGGGGCCGGAAGCCGAAGGGCTCAGAGTGGTGCGAAGCGGGCTTACAGCAGACGACGAGATCATCATCAACGGCATTGTCAATGCCCGGCCTGGTTCGAAGGTCAGCCCGCAAGAGGGCGATATGAGTCAATTTAAGACGAATCAACTCCAGTTGCAGACCAGTACAAGGACCGAACCGGTCGGGGGCGGAAAAGAGAAGGCAGGAATAAATCAGTCGCCGCACACGCAGGGGCAATCGCCGAGTCAAGGCGGTCAGTCAAATCAACCGAAATCCGGCGGTGGCCGTTAAGCGCTGGAGCGGCTATGAAATTTTCGCACTTTTTCATCGAGCGCCCGATTTTCGCGATGGTGATTTCGATCGTGATCGTCATTGCCGGACTGCTGGCTTATGTTTCGCTGCCGACTGCGCAATATCCGGAAATTGCGCCGCCAACTGTCCAGGTCACAGCCACTTATCCAGGCGCAGACCCCAAGGTGGTGGCTGAAACCGTTGCGACGCCGATTGAAGAGCAGGTTAACGGAGTGGAGAACATGCTCTACATGTCGTCGCAGTCGACTGCGGATGGCACGATGACGCTCACAGTCACGTTCAAACTCGGCACCGATTTGGATATCGCTCAGGTGCTGGTGCAAAACCGCGTAGCGATCGCGACGCCGCAATTGCCGCAGGAAGTTCGCAATTTGGGCGTAACCGTGCAGAAACAATCTCCGGACCTGATGATGGTGGTGCACCTGCTCTCCCCGGATGGCACGTACAGCCAGGCCTACATCAGCAATTACGCCTTCCTGCAGATTCGAGATCCGCTTTCCCGTCTGGAAGGCATAGGAAACGTGAACGTTTTCGGTGCGCGCGAATACAGCATGCGGATCTGGCTGGATCCAGACAAGATGTATGCTCGAAGCCTGACGACTGACGATATTGTTTCAGCGATACAGGCGCAGAACGTGCAGGTCGCGGCCGGCCGTCTGGGTGCGGAACCGGCACCTCCGGGCACAGAACTTCAACTGACGATTAATACCGAGGGCCGCCTGGTGACTCCGGACCAATTCGCCCAAATAATCGTCAAACGCGGTGACAACGGGGAAATCGTCTATCTGGCGGATGTCAGTCGTGTGGAACTGGGTGCGAAAGATTACAATGTCTCTTCCTACCTGGATGGCAAACCTGCGGTGGCGCTCGCTATCTTTCAATTGCCGGGATCCAACGCGGTGAGGACCGCCCATGAAGTTCGAGCTTTGATGCAAGTCCTGTCCCGGTCTTTTCCGGCTGGTTTGAAATATACCATTGTCTATGACCCGACCCAGTTCATCGAACAATCGGTCGAAGCTGTCATCCATACACTTTTCGAAGCTGTTGCCCTGGTACTGATCGTGGTGCTGGTGTTTCTGCAGACTTGGCGGGCGACGATTATCCCGCTTCTGGCGGTGCCGGTCTCATTGGTAGGAACATTCGCGGTCATGGCAGTATTCGGATTCTCGCTTAACAACTTGTCGCTTTTCGGCCTTGTGCTCGCGATCGGTATCGTGGTGGACGACGCGATTGTTGTCGTGGAGGCCGTCGAGCACAATATCGAGCTGGGGATCCAGCCTAAGGAAGCGACGCAAAAAGCCATGGACCAGGTGGGAGGCGCCGTCGTGGCGATCGCAGTAGTCCTGAGTGCCGTTTTTATTCCGACCGCCTTTATCACCGGAATCACAGGACAGTTTTATCGGCAATTCGCTTTGACCATCGCGGTCTCGACGTTGATCTCCGCGTTTAATTCGCTTACGCTGAGTCCGGCGCTCGCCGGGCTGCTGCTGAAGCCGCGAGACGCGAAACGAGATCTCCTGACTCGCCTTTTCGACCTTCTGTTTGGCTGGTTTTTCCGCCTTTTCAACGAGGGTTTCGGGGCGAGCGTCAAAGGGTACATCTGGGCGGTCCGGCGGCTGTTGCGATTTGCCGCGGTGGCGTTGCTGGTCTACGTCGGTTTCCTCGTGCTCACCTTTTTCGGGTTCAAAACGGTACCGTCGGGATTTATTCCGACACAGGATCAGGGTTATCTTATCGTCTTCGCGCAGTTGCCGGATGGAGCGTCGCTTCAGCGATCCGAAGAGGTTCGCAAACAGATTTCAGAGATCGCCCGCAACGTCCCGGGAATTGCGCACACCGTGGAGTTCGCTGGTTTTTCGGCCCTCGATGGGACGAACCGCAACAACGCGGTGACAACCTTCCTGCCACTTACATCGTTCGAGGAACGCGTAAAGGATCCACGATTGAACGGGTTCGCAATCATGGCGACTGTGCGCCAGAAGTTCGCGGGCATCCAGGATGCCCGGGTGCTTGTCTTTCCACCGCCGCCGGTTCGAGGGATCGGGAACGCCGGCGGATTCAAGATCCAGATTCAGGATCGTCGCGGCGCAGGACTTCCCGCGTTGCAGGCGGCTACGGATCAATTGATCACGAAAGCACGCGCGGGTCATGGGCTGGTGGGCTTGTTCACGAGTTTTCGATCGCAGGTGCCTCAGCTCTACCTTGATATCGATCGGCGAAAGGTAGAAACGCTGGATGTCCCGATCAATTCTGTATTCAATACTCTCCAGGCATATCTTGGTTCGACCTACGTCAACGATTTCAATTTCGTGAACCGAACCGACCAGGTGAATGTCCAGGCAGATGCCCGGTTTCGAATTCAGCCCGAGTCGATCGGGCAGCTCTATACTCGAAATAACAAAAATGAGATGGTTCCACTCGGCACCCTGATGAACATCCAGGAGGTGGCCGGACCGGACAAGGTGATGCACTATAACATTTATCCTTCCGCCGAAATCAACGGAAGCACTCTGCCCGGCGTGAGCTCCGGACAAGCCATCGACGTCATGCAGACGCTGGCCGATCAGACCCTGCCGAGCCAGTTTGGCTACGAGTGGACTGAACTTTCGCTGCAGGAAATTCTCGCCGGTAACTCCACGCTTTACATTTTCCCGCTCTGCGCGCTGTTCGTGTTTCTGGTACTGGCCGCTCAATACGAAAGCTGGTCGCTGCCGCTCGCCATCATATTGATCGTTCCGATGTGCCTTTTCGCGGCGATCGCCGGTGTTTACCTCCGGGGCTCGGATAACAATATTTTCACCCAGATTGGATTCGTCGTGTTAATCGGGCTGGCCTGCAAAAACGCCATTCTGATTGTCGAATTCGCCAAACAGCAGATGGATGCGGGTCAAAGCCGTCAGGACGCCGCCATCGAAGCTTCGCGATTGCGCTTGCGTCCTATCCTGATGACCTCCTTCGCATTTACCCTCGGTGTTTTCCCGCTGGTTAACGCGGTCGGGCCCGGCTCCGAAATGCGCCAGGCGATCGGCACTGCCGTGTTCAGCGGGATGATCGGGGTGACGCTTTTTGGCATTTTTCTGACCCCGGTCTTTTTCTCTGTCATCATGAAACTGTTTGAGGGCAAAAAAGAAAAGGCGAAAACATCCGGCCGGGTGGGTGTCGACCAGCCGGCTGCGCAACATTAGAGCCGGCTGATTTGCGGCTGCTGCGCGCATTCGCGTTTTTCCGTCTCGAATTTTTTTCTTGTTAAGGCCCTGGTTCATCCAAACAATCGCGATCGTTTGAGACTTGTTCTTTCGATTCTTCGCAACGATTGATGCCGATTCCGACTATGAGAATAGCTGTTCTCTTTGGTGGTAACAGTTCCGAGCGTAACGTCTCCATTGCCAGCGGGGCGCAGGTCGCAAAGGCATTACGGCAAGCCGGTCACCAGGTTCTGGCCGTGGATACGTTTCGCGGCATTTTAACCGACCAAGAGCTGGAAACCTTGCTGGCGCGCGGTGTCGCGCCGGCACCGCCAGACGACCGGGAGTTGCGAGTGATTCGAGCCAAGACCGGATCAATCGTGCAACCCTCTTATTTTGTGGACGCAGATGTCGTGTTTCTGGCTCTTCACGGAGGGACCGGTGAGGATGGAACGATCCAATCAGTGTTCGACGCGTCGGGCACATGTTATACAGGGAGCAATCATGTCGGCAGCGCGGCGGCGATGGACAAAGATCTCGCAAAGCGGTTGCTGGTCGCGGCGAAAGTGCCGACGCCTCCATGGCTAATGGCACCCGTCGACCAGGAAGCGGCGATTCGAAACCTCGGTCTGCCGCTTGTTGTTAAACCAAACAAACAAGGTTCAACTGTCGGTTTGACCGTCGTGAAGGGTGCAGCAGGCCTCGAGGCGGCTATCAGCGAAGCGTATCGGCACGACGATGAGGTGATGCTGGAGCGATTCGTGCCCGGTCGCGAGTTTACCGTCGGGATTCTGGGTGAACGCGCGCTCGCTGTCGGTGAAATAATTCCGAAGTGCTCGGAAATTTTCGACTACAGGAGCAAATACCAGGCTGGTGGCGCCGAGGAGATTTTTCCGGCGGCTCTTTCAAGCGATCAGAACTGCTCGCTGCAGGAACTCGCGCTGCGGGTCCATCGCGCATTGAAACTACGCGATTACAGCCGCGTAGATTTCCGGATGGACGAGACGGGTCGGTTCTGGTGCCTTGAAGCAAATACTTTGCCGGGAATGACGGCACGAAGCCTTCTTCCACAATCTGCGGCGGCAGTCGGAATCGCTTTCCCGGATTTGTGCGACGAAATCTGCAGGTTGGCGCTGAATCGACGCAAATCCGAGCAGGACACCGAACGGTAAGCATCGATTTTGAGTTGGACGAGACCGTAGTGCAACGCCGTTTTATCGGACTTTAAATGAATTACGGATAACAACGGGGCCGACGGCTCGGCTGTCGAGCGGGCGCGGATCCGGTGATCGGCGAGAGGCGCTGCCTGGATCTAGATATAGCCGACCCGTCGAAGAAACCCCGCTAATCGCGCCAGCATGCACTTCTCAGGTTGAGCTGCTCTTTGCAGCCAAGCGCTCAATATCACCTGAGTGACCCCGAGCTTGGTTGCCGTTTCTCGATCTGTTTCTGCGGACTCCTTGGTGTACCTTTCCAACGCATCGAGGACCTCTTCCGTGCTCATAAATCGCCTAACTGCTAGATGAACCAGCAGCTATTGTCCACTTCTTTATGTGAGATGTAGAATTCCAAAAAAAAATGGATTATCCGAACAACCTGGGCAGCTGCCGCGGCGAGTTCTGTGAGCTGGATCTGTTTCAGAAGGTCATGCGTCACCCGTTATGCCGCTAGTGTCCTGTCCCAGAAATAGCATGTGTTTTGTTGCGAACAAAAATCGGCCGTCGGCAAGGCGGTCCGAGCCTGACTAGAGGTCGGAGGGAGCATCTCGGAATCGATTCGTGACCGATGAGCAACGGCAGCCGCCGGCCCATTTTCATCGCCATCGTTTGGGCCGGAGCCAGTTTGGTTGTTTTTCCGCGTTGCTCGCTCGGCCCGCGGCGACAGCAACGGGACGGGACGGGACGGGACAGGACAGGGAGACACGACGACGACAGGACAGGACAGGACAGGGGACAGGTCAGATGGCTGCAAGGAGGCGCCGCAACCTGTCGTCAGGAACTTAAGGAGTTCGAGTGAGATGCATTCTCTCGATCAGTGATTCTCGCTCGTCTCTGGACGGTTCAATATTTGACCTGTCCCATTGACCTGTCCCCAACCGGCATCCCCAACCGGCACGGTCGATCAGTAACCCTTCGCTCCTCTCTGGATGGTTCAATATTTGACCTGTCCCCAGCCGGCAACCTCCCCAGCCGGCAACCGGGACGTGTTATCTCGGGGACAGGTCGAATTTATGGACGTCGGGAAATGGAAGGCCAGCGGGTTGTTCTCGGTAGCAGCAGCGCCTCTCAAAAACAGGTGCTTGCGATACTCTCTGCGGAGTTCCTCGCAGCACGTGGTCTGGGGCAGACCAAGGATGACCCTGATTCCTTCCTGGGCCAGAGCGGAGCCCTTGGCCAGCGCCTCGGCGTAACCGCAGTAACGATACTCCTTAGGGTCCGAACACAGTGGCGGCCGGAACGCATGAAACTGGAGTGCAACAACATGAAATGAAAGTGTAATAGAAAATTGAAAGTTTGACCTGTCCCCTGTGGAATTCCTTGAAGTTTGACCTGTCCCCTGTGGAATTCCACATTTACAATATCGGAGATGGGTCAATCGATTCTCTGCAATGTGTTTGGGCATGCGCGTAAATGTGCTGATGGGCATTAAAACGCCGTATACTGAAGCGGAGCTATGAATGCTATGACCGGGTTAGTCAATTTTGCCAAGGAAGCGCATTCCGCTGAACTGCGGGAACTTCCTGTTCCTGAGATTAACGAAGAAGAGGTGCTGGTTTCTGTGCAGGCGGTGGGAATCTGTGGCAGCGACCTTCATCAATATGAAGGTACACATAGCTGGCCGGTGAATTATCCGGTTGTCTTGGGTCATGAGTTTTCAGGTGTGATCGCAAAAATGGGAAGCCGCGTTCGGGGTTTTGAGGAGGCGGAAAGAGTGGTTAGCGAGACGGCGGCGGTTCTTCCTCTCGATTCCGCCTTTATCCGTCGGGGACTGTATAACCTTGAGCCGAAGCGGCTCGGCTTCGGTTACGGCGTCAACGGTGCCATGGCTCCCTTTGTAAGTGTCCCAGCGCGTTGCCTGCACCATCTGCCGACTTCATTGTCTTTCGAAAAGGCGGCTCTGACGGAACCTTGTTGCGTGGCCTACCATGCTCTCTGTGTTAATTCTCGGTTGCGGCCGGGCGACACGGTAGCCGTCATCGGCCCAGGGCCGATAGGTCTTCTTTGTGCTTTGATGGCCAAATTGACCGGTGCCGGACATCTCCTTGTGATTGGTATCCCGGCTGACGCCAGGCGGCTCGAAATCGCTCGAGGTATCGGTGCGGACAGCGTCCTGGGTGCGCACGACGAGGATGTTGTCGATTGGGTCAGGAATTTTGGCGATGGCTATGGGGTTGACCTGGTGATTGACGCGGCAGGAGTGTCGGCATCTCTTAAACTCGCGCTCGACATTGTTCGTCCGGCGGGTCTAATCACGAAAGTCGGATGGGGTCCGCAACCCTTCAACTATTCCCTCGATCCGCTGGTACAAAAGGCGGTCACTCTTCAAGGGAGCTTTTCGCACAATTGGCAAACTTGGGAGAAAGTTATTTCTCTGTTGGACAGTGGTAAGATCGACCTCGATCTAATTCTTACCCGAGTGGCTCCGCTCACTGAATGGCGTGAGCTCTTCGAGGCAATGCATTCCGGGAAGATTGTGAAAGGAGTTCTCAAACCATGAATGCCCGGCAAGAAACTGCATAATCGGACTGAGCTCATGCCGAAACGATCAAGATGGTTGTCAAGGCGGGCAAAGATTTCGGCATCCAGGTCATGGGCGACAACTTGGCTGCCCCGGACAAGATTGACGCCGCCCGCAGGTTGGAGGAGTTTGGCCGCGATTTCGTGATTCATCACGTCGGCTATGACGAACGGCGCGTGACAACTGACACTGAGAACCTCTCATGCGTCCCAAGCGGAGCGGGTAGTGTAGTATTGTCGTCCAGGGTCACCAAGCATAGGCTTGAGGCGCTTCGCCACCGGGACCCGGGAAAATCTCCTCGAGCTTCTTTAAGGTTGTTTTATCGAGCGTGACTTCCGTAGCGTGCAAGGTTGACTCCAATTGCTCAAGAGTTCGGGGGCCGACGATGGGCGCAGTCACGATGGGGTTGTGTAAAAGCCAGGCCAGGGCCACGGCGGCGGGAGGTTCGCCCAATTGTTTGCAAACAAATATTGCTTACCAGAACCCCGTGTTTTCCTAAGCGTTTATGTTCGATTGCCACGTCTTCAGGTTAAGGCTTTAAAAAACTCTTTCATCTGGTTTCGTCCTGTCAGAATTATAGTTTGACTTTGTGCAATTGAGAGTCATTCTCAGTAGAAATGCAGAACGCCGAGCTCCGCCTTTCGTCCCTCCACGGCTCTGATCGAATCAGAAATTTTAAGACGGCAAAGCCCTTACGGATCGGGTTTCAATTCATTCTCTTTATCGCGGCGGGGATTGTACTTGGGATATTAATTTGGCAAGCGGTGACTGCAAAGGGCGCTCCCGACCCGACACAGCCGCATACGAGCAAGACGGTAGCGATGCTCGACATCGCGGTGCTTGTTTTTCGCGAGGGATTGGAGTGCATTCTGGTGCTTTCTGCGATTACTGCCAGCATGGTGGGCAATCATCGCATTCATCGGCGTCCAGTTGCGGCGGGTGCAGGGGTTGGATTCGTGGCAACGCTGATCACCTGGGTGATTGCCGTCGGTATCGTGAATAATCTCGCTCAGAGCGTTTCTGCGCTTAATCTACAGGCAGCGACCGGTCTACTGGCCGTCATCGTCCTGTTGGTGGTGATGAATTGGTTTTTCCACAAAGTTTATTGGGGTGGCTGGATCGGTCTTCACAACAGGAAGAAAAAAGATCTGCTCAACAAAGCGGATGATTCCGGAATATCGGAAAGACGTTTGATTTGGGGCCTTGGACTGTTGGGGTTCGCTTCGCTGTATCGTGAGGGTTTTGAAGTTGTGCTCTTTTTGCAAGGCTACTACCTGCAAATGGGCGGGCCGATTGTATTGGGCGGGGCGTTGCTCGGGATTCTTTTATCGGGTTTAGTTGCGGTGCTCACGTTCGTGGCGCATAGCCGGTTGCCCTACAGAAAACTGCTGGTTTCCACGGGTGTAATGCTCGGTTTCGTCCTGTTGATCATGGTGGGTGAACAGGCTCAGGAGATGCAATTAGCGAATTGGATCCCGACGACAAAAATCGGCGCGCTCGAAAACGTTACTCCGGATTGGATGGGTGTGTGGTTCTCTGTCTATCCGACAGTGGAGACGCTTCTCGCCCAGTTGCTTGCCGCGATCCTGGTTATCGGCTCATATTACGCGGCGCGCCGACGAGTGGCATCGGTTGGCTGAACACCCGGCATCCATTGCTCGAAGCCTAGGAGGTTTTGAACTCAGTGAACGGAGGGTATATATAGATTCTCCTTCTCAGGGCGGGTGTCGGAAGCCGTGCACACCCAGGGCGCTCACTTCAATTCTTTCCGGGCCTCACGACACGACCCACGCTTTCAACCCGCTCTGCGATAAGTCCGGGGACTTGCCTTCAATTTCGCACGGAGGTGCCTGCGAGAATGAATGAGACAATTCGAAAGTGGGAAAAATTGTCCGGTGAGTGAAAGCATATCTAGCCAAAGGTTCGGCA
This sequence comes from uncultured Verrucomicrobiae bacterium, assembly GCA_963782115.1. GTDB lineage: Bacteria > Verrucomicrobiota > Verrucomicrobiia > Chthoniobacterales > JAFAMB01 > JAFAMB01. Next base: position 232,149 of record CAWAIK010000019.1, on the reverse strand, counting down.
AGGGACTTGGCAACCGAATGGTCATCGGATTTTGAATCGTTCTTTTGCTTTTTAAAATTCTCGATGTTGGCGCGAGGCACAAAAACGACGACCGTTCTCGATTTTTGGGAGGATTCGGAGGACGCCGTTACCTGAACGTATATTCCGCCGGTAGGCATACCGTATGTCTTCTTTCCTAGGATTCTTTCTTGTAACTGCTTGAGATCGCAAGCCGGATGTTGATAATATCGCGTATGAAAGGCTATCTGACTTTAGGCCTGGGCCTTCTTGCCTTTTGCACGGTAATATTTGTGACCGGTTGTGCGGAGGACTCTGGCTGGGGCGCGGGCTTTGGAGGCATGCAACTTCAGCAGGACGGAACTCGATCCGTGCCCGCTGGTACGGCCCCCCCGGGATCCGGTTCTGTTGATTACATTCCCGCGGGCAATTTTTAATCTGGAACCTGGGTGTGGGGGAAAGAGCCCGGCGAAGTTAACCTCCGGCTCCGATGTATCGAGCTGTGTAATCGGCAACGTGAACGATCTGTCCGCGCGATGGGATGTCGATCATGATATAACCTTGCGGCCCCACGGCACGATCCGTTTGCGTGTCAAAAATCATTACCCCGCGGACACCTTGTTTGGAGCTGCTGGAGATTCCCTGGGTGAAATATGCTCCGCTCGTCTCGGAGCGATCGAGTTTAATCGAAAACTCCGCACTTAGTTCCGCAGCAAGGAGAGAGGAAGCTGTCACGATCAGATACCGTGGCTCGGTTCCGAGCCGGCTCGCATTCTTTTGCCAGTATTTCCTTGCGTGCTGTTCGGCCAATTGAATTTCGTTCGACGCCGGGTAGTAGGTATCGACGGCGAAATCGCGCCTATCTGCTTTGGTAGAATCAAAAGTGCCACACGCGGAAAAAAGCGTTGCCAAAACAAAAATAAGCGAAGAACAGCGATTCATCGGATAGAAGTTATCGTTCGAAAGCAGACTACGCTTAAATCTGCTGCTTGGATGCATTGATCGACGCTTCTATCGAACGATTAATAACAATAACTTTGTTTCCAACCCGATCGAACTGTTTCTGGTAAGGCTGCTCAAAGCGGTGCGTGGGTGTCAGAATTACCACCATCCGGCGTCGGCATAGATTGCTCGAACCCCGCCGAATCGTCCGATTGTTCCTCTGACAGGAGACCCGATGATCAAAACACCATCATTGGCAGCAAGGCGTCCTGTCCGCTGGTCGAAGACCAGGAGAAATTCTACCGGGACACTGCCCGGATTTTCCAGCAAATCCGCCCCGTAATAGGCTTTCATCGGAATTTTTCCCAGCGCCATCCTCCATACCAGGCCGGGGACTTCATCGGCATTGAGCTGGTAGGCCCGCACGGCGACATACGGAGTTTCAGCGAGTGTCAATCGTCCGTTGGCATTGGCTCGCCGGATAAAATCCTGGAATCGCTTTTGGGCTAGCAACGTTTCCTGCGGATAAGGCCGGGCCCTCATAAAAGCGTAATCATCCGGACCGAACGGTGTGCCAGTGGAACTCGGATACACGGCGCAAGATCCGCAAGCCAAGCTGATCAGCACGATAAAAAGGAGGGGCCGTTTCACAGGGCTGAAATTAAAGTGTTCTGCGCGGTGCGATCCAAAAGCGTGTCTTGGCGGATGCGGGCTTCGCAATCGTTCAGGAGCGGAAGGGGTGGGGTTCGTTTCCCTTTTGCTCTCTGCGTTTCCATGTGACCAGATCTGCATCTTCTAGAGGACGCAAATCTCGAGGGACGGATCCAGTTCCGTAACCAATTTATAACTGTGGTTTTGAGCATACTTTTTTGTTCAAAAAAGAAACCTTGGTTCTTTTCAATTTTGTCTCTCTCTCCCCAATGAGCGATCCGCACTCGACCCTCATTTCTCCATGCTTTTCCGTGAAGAGAAAACGAAAAGCACAAAAACAGACCTTCCGGTGCGACAATTCGCACCTTCGAGAATTCTGCCTCCGACAGGATCGGTTGGACGGCCTTTATGAAACCGGCGATCCGTTTTTCTTCAGGCACCACCAGTGCCACAAAATCGAACGCTGCGGCGAGACACTTTTTTATATTTCCAATTTCGTGCTCCATCGCTGTGGTCAGAGAGATTTCAGGGGATCTTTCGGGTCGGCTTCTTTAAGGAAGCATCGACCTGGCCATCCATTATTTGCTCCTCGATGATGGTCATGTAACCCGCCGGAGTACGTAACACTGGTTCTGGTGTTTCCTCCGTTCTGAATTTCCGAAACAACTCCGCTTCGATCTCGGCGCGCGGCATGGCATAGGCAGCGCGGGAAGCCTCGATGATTGATTTCCGCTTTGGAGCATCATCGACGGCCGGCGCAGAAAACGGAATGGACAGAGTAAAGTCAAAGTCGCTGCGCTCCATTCGGCAGACCGCTTCGCCGACATCGAGATTCTGAAGATCGCGAGTCTCAAATGATGAAAACCCATCCGCAAGGAAACGAGCATGACGATGATCCGTGTCGCCAGTGACGAATGCGCGAGCACAAGTTCCTCTTGCGGTGTCGAAAGGCTGCTGCCCATCAAGGCAACAACTCTTCGTATCCCGTTTTGCCAAAGCATCATGCAGTCCAAAAATCCTTCGACGATAACGAGTGGTACATTGTCAGATTCACGGATGGCACTGTCAATTTGCACAATATTTGGCGTGAAACTTTGCACGATATATGGCATCTCAAGGAGCGGAACGCTCCTTGGCGAAATGAGTCAGCTAGCATCGCTGTCTCGATCGATCGAACTCAGTCTGGCAAGCGGATCACACCTTTCTTGATATAATGCTCCTCCGGGAGGGTGGTGAGCCGGCCAAGCCATGGCTGACGGTAATCTTGGATGATTACAGCCGCGCTGTGGCAGGTTATTTTCTCACCTTTGAGGCTCCATCAGCGGCGCAAACAGCATTGGCGTTGCGGCAGGCGATTTGGCGAAAGCAAGATCATCGGTGGCATATTTGCGGGATTCCGGAGGTTCTCGATATGGATAATGGAAGCGATTTCACCTCGCGGCACTTGGAACAAGTCAGCGCTGACTTAAAAATTCAACTGGTCTTCTCGACACCGGGAATTCCGCGTGGACGCGGTCGCATTGATCGCTTCTTCGCCACTCTGACGCAGATGTTTTTGTGCGGCTTGCCGGGCTATGTGCCACCAAAGGGCGGTATGCGAGGTAAACCAGCGATCACACTTCCCGAGTTGGACCGCTTGTTGGGAGCTTTTTTTGTGGAGGTCTACCACAGGCGTGCACATCTCGGATCGGTTTTGTCCACGAGTTTCGCCCGCTAAATGTTACAGAGATGCGCAGACTCTTGACGAAACGTTGGACTCCTCCGGGAGTAACACTTCCCGAGATGGATTCAGAAGCAGTGCGAGCGTGATTCGCATCACCGGCGGCAACTTTCGGTTATTCGAGAGGTTGTTGACTCAAATAGAGCGCATCGCCCTGGTGTAACCACTAGTGGGACACTATCTCCCGTCATCGTTATCGGTCGGGAAGATAGCCTGATCGGCATCGGCGGCTCTGCGTCCGAGGGAACCGTTGGGCAAGAGGAGATTTCGCAGCGTCCGATTCTCCGTCCGGGTGAAGTCCTGGAGACTATCCCCGGTATTATCGTCACTCAGCATGCCGGAGGAGGTAAAGCGAACCAATATTTCTTGAGAGGTTTTAACCTCGATCACGGAACCGATTTTGCGACGGATTTTAATGGGGTGCCAATAAACCTTCCGACCCATGCCCACGGCGAGGGTTACACCGATCTCAATTTCTTGATTCCCGAGCTGATTCAAAAGCTGGATTACGCAAAAGGCCCGTATTACGCGCAATACGGCGACTTTGCCTCCGCCGGTGCGGCCGATATCCAGTACTTTGATCGTTTGCCTCAAAACATAGCCCTGGGTACCATTGGCCAATATGGCTACTACCGTGGGCTCCTCGCCATGTTTCACACAATCGGTGAAAACGACCTTTACGGGTACAATGGGCAGGATCGGGTAGTGGCCGTAAATCCAGGGACCTTTCTAGCTAGGCGCTATCGAGGCTTTCCACAACGACGGACCTTGGGATCCGCCGGAGAATTTCCGTAAGCTGAATTTCGTACTTCGCTATAGCCAAGGGAGTGCTACTGACGGGTTCAGCATGATGCTCAACGGCTACTCCGGCGCGTGGACCGGTGAACAGCAGATCCCTGAACGCGCCATTCGCCACCACGACATTGGCTATTTCGGCAATCTGGATCCCTCTGACGGAGGTAACAGCCAGCGCTATATGTTCACCGCAGAATGGCATGGTCAACTGACTGACAATTCCTACACCAAGGCGATACTTTATAGTTACTACTACGATCTCTTCTCGGATTTTACCTACTTTTTGGACAACCGATCCTGGGTGACCAATTTGAGCAGAAGGACCAGCGTATCGTCAGCAGCTTAACCATTGATCACAAGATTACCGATCAATGGTTCGGACGTGATGTCATAAACGATTTCGGCCTTCAGGTCCGGAACGACTATATCATGGACATCGCTCTCAACCATACGCATCAAAGGAATGTCTACGCACAGCTGACCGATGACCGGGTCATCGAAACGAGTGTCTCTGAGTACTTTGAGAATCGAATTCAATTTTGTGATTGGTTTCGTACCGTTGCAGGTGTGCGAGGTGATTTTTTCACAGCGGCTGTCACCGCGGCTGTCACCAACAAACTAGGCGGTCTGAACGGCGGTACGTCAAGTTCGTTTCTGGCCAGCCCCAAGCTCCAAATGATCTTTGGCCCTTGGTTCAATACGGAGTTCTATCTGGACGGGGGATTCGGGTTTCATAGTAATGATGCTCGCGGAACGACGGCCGTCGAAAACCCAGCCGCTGAGGGCGGTGGGCCCGCCGCCAAGGTCCCACTATTGGTCCAACAAAGGGGTGCCGAGGTCGGTGTACGAAGCACTGTAATCCCGCATCTTCAAACGACATTTGCTTTGTGGTATTGGCTTCAAATAGCGAATTGGTTTTTGACGGAGACACCGGAGATACTGTGCCTACACCCGCTTCGCAGCGCTATGGAATCGAATTTAGCAACTATTATACGCCATATCGGTGGCTCACTCTGAACGCGGATTATGCATGGTCCAATGCTCGATATACTCAATCTAGCCCAGACGGGCAATATGTACCCGAAGCCGTCGAACAGGTGTTCGATGCTGGAATAAATGTTCACGATCTTTATGGATTCGATGCAGATTTGAGATTTCGCTACTTTGGTCCTCGCGCGTTAACGCAAGACAACAGCGTCAGGTCCCCCGCAACCGCGCTCCTTTACGCAAGCGTTGGGTATCGATTCAATGCGACGTGGAGCATCAAGGTCGATATCTTTAACCTGCTGAATGCCCGTGCTGAGGATATCGCTTACTACTACGCATCCCGACTGAAGAACGAGCCGCCAGGACCAGACGGCGGAGGTTACAACGACCTGGAGTTCCATCCGGCCGAACCACGTAGCGTGCGGGTAACAATGACGGCAAGATTTTGAGAGGCAGCATGAGAGTTGCACCTCTTCAAAAGCTCCCGCCACAAAGATTGCAAGAGAGGAGCATGGAGCCTGGTTGACAGCACGGCTCAGCGGTCCAGAGTCTTAGGCTGTCAGCGCATTGGCGGCGGAGTGATTCCAAGCAATCCAACAATAAGGATTACTAAAGTACCCAATCCAATTTCCCAAAGGACGTTCCGAAGCAGTAAATGGACGGCGCTCTTTTGTGCAAGGTTAACCGTCGGGAGCTCAACCGCTATCCTTGGCTTCAGCAAGAAAAGATTCCAAGCACCGAACCCGATCATCGCGAAAAAGAGAATGAGCTTAGAAACTAGTATCTGGCCGTAGGCACTTGTCAGGAGTGCCTGAAAACTTCCGACCATGAAAATGCTATTTAACAGGCCGGTCAATGCCATACCGGCCACCGCGATCAGACTACTTGCTGAGAATCGGCGGACAACTGGCGCCGCCAGCCCGATTGCCTCGACTTGGCTTGATTTTAACAGCAGAAAAAGGAATGCGGCGAGAGGCACCAGCGCTCCTGGCCAGAACGCTGAGGTAAGAAGATGGAGAGCATCGCCTAGAAGGTGGACAATTCCGAATGGGCCCGGACTCGCAGTGGCGTGGCCAGCCCATGCCAAAGAGACAAGCTCTATTACTGAAATCCCCACGAGGGTTGTCTGTAAAAAGCTTCGTCTCCCTGATGTCCGTGCCACCACCCAGAGGATGATCCCAAAGACCAGGCTAACGATCACCCGGAACAACCATATATGACCAAATTGCGTCCCGGTCAGAACGGTCAACCAGTCACCGCTCTGTAAACATTCAATTAAGTCGTCTCCGGTCATTGTTGAGGCGACCAACCAACTCCAGCCGAACCACGACATCAGCGCCACGAGAAGCGTCCATAATGCGGTCCGGCAGGTTAGCTGGTGGATCCTACCAAGCAGGTGTCCAATATCCGCCGAGGGCTTCTTGGCAGCGGGAACGACAATCACCGCCTCGAACAAAAACAGGCCAGCCATCAGCATCGAGGCCGACAGATGCAACCAACGGACCAGTATCAACGCAAGCGGCATAGGAGTACGTCGGCGTGCAGCCGTCGGGGGCTACACCTTGGGCGCGGTCGCCACTCAGAGTAATTCAAACGTGAAATTTCCAGTTGTGACATGAGTGTCGACTGAGACGGCGCGCCACACCACTTTGTATTTGCCCGGCTTCAGCTCGGGAAGCGAAACAGTCAGTAAGGCCGCATTCGACTGATCTATCTTCACGTCACGCTTATCGACCTCCTGTCCGGAGATATCGAAAACCTGAATCTTACTCAGGGCGGGTTCCAACTTCTCGGTGAACCAGATCTTCACTTGCATGGGCGCGCCGTGGATCTGACTTCCCACCGCCGGCTCCGCGTGGTCGACAAATGCATGTGCCCAGCTGCCCTGGATGAGGAGCAGCAGCGTACACGCAGTCAATAGCAATTTTGTTAAGGCTTTCATCAGTTTATTTACCAAATAGAGGTTTGCCAAAAATCTTGGGCAGAAGATCATCCAGATAAAAGTGAACCTGGGCGATTACGCCTACGTTGTGACCGCTATGATTGTTGACCGGTATCATTGCTTCGATTCCTACCTGGAAGTATTGGCCGGACCAGATAACCCCGGGATTGATGGTGCCGGTGGTTAGTGTGTCTACCCCTCGATTCAATGGCGTCGACATGGAGAACTCCACAAGCGGAATCAGGTGGTCAAAAGGCGCCTTTAAGCCGATATCTTTGACGTGTTGTTGGAGATAAATCAAACTGTACTCAAGCGCTAGGCCCCATTGCAGTGTGTCGGGATTGTGGTCTACCGAGACTGTCTTTTGACCGGTTACCGGGTCAACGGCGATGCTTTCGTTGCCCGCCCTTGTCGGAATCGATAACCCGAGTGTTCCCGTGATTGCGAATGGTCTCAAGAAAGGGAGATTGTCGGGCAGATCACCGAAGCCTTTTCCAAAGTAAAAAGTAGGGGTAAAGGTACTAAAAGACTCATTGCCGAGCGAGTGACGGCCGCTCCCGCCGATATCCCAGGTTAGGCCAATGGAAGTAATCGCCTCGTGTTTGTCGTTCTCAAAAAATTCATAGAGAACGTTGAGTGCAGCATTGTCGAACCCAGTCTGCGGGCTCTGGTTGGCCACTTTCTGGATGCTGTATCCGTCGCCAATGGTCAGCGCGATTCGCGGTAACACCAGCAGAGAAATGTCCGTCGAGGTGTCAAAAACCTTTACCGGAGGTTGTCCGGGCTGCCGTATTTCACTGAAGGTTGGTAATGACATTTCGCTCGCGGCAAATGGGTCGTCGGTGCTGATTGTTGCTGGAAAGAAACGATCTCCGGCGAAGCCGTGAGAAAACGCGGATAAAGGCTCCGCGACAAGAGTGATAATGCAGACGGGAAATAAAACCGCTGCCCTAAAAGCAGAAGAATTCTTGAGATACAATTTAAATTACCTTGGGATGTGAGAAGTCGGCAGTGCGACTGCGCGACTTTCGGTTCGGGTGTGAAGGCTTTCCAAGCGCACCGTGAAAGCACGATTGGAAGTGGGATTGACTAGCCCTTAGGACACCCGAGGAGGAGGAACCGGGGGACTGCTATCGCAGCCAACCAGTGAAGCGATTGTGGTTCTTAAACGCCAAGAGTAGCGGGGAGGCTGCAGCCTCCAACGCTGAGCGGCGGCGACCAAATATATCTTGGCAGCGGCAAGCTGCGAGCTTTGCTTCTTTTCAGTTTGCTTGTTCTTGGCAATGCTGAGACAAAGGTCGCAAGGATGCTTTCCATCAAAGGTTTTGGTGATCCCGACTTCCACACCTTCGGATTCGGAGTACTGGACCAGCATTCCAACCCACGCCGTAGCTTGCAAAACCGCCCAATGCCCTCCCATTAGCTGGAAGACGGCCACTACACATAAGAAGGCTGCAAACCTGGACTTCATCGGGCTTTGATGACCAACGCTCGATGCTACACGTTCCGTGGTATTTTTACCAGAAACTCCGCCGTCCGCTATCGGAAGCGCCAAATATCGTGCGAAAAAAAGAAGATCTATAACGCAGGTTGCGTGTGACGTTCTGCGACCTTTTCCTTAAGACCGGGGGTTTAGGTTTGGTGCGCGCCATCGAGTGGATGTGGTGCCTGTCTCACCCATTGAAAGCAAGCGTCAAACCATATTTGACGCTTGGTCGAGAGAATTCGTGTGCCGGTGATTGCCGCTGCAACCATACGCCAAATAGCGTGCAAAAAAATACGCCATATAATTTGCGAACTGACAAGTTTTCGCTCCTTAAGATACGAGTGTCTTCGCGCACGGTTTCCGCGCCATCACTACCGACGACCTTGCGGGCGAACTCGGGATCAGCAAAAAGACGCTCTACGCGCTCTTTCCCAGCAAGGAGGCGCTGCTTGAGGCGGTGGTGCTCGAAAAGTTCGGAAGTGTGGAGGCCGATGCCGCGCGGATTACCGGCGATTGTTCGCTCGGATGCGTGGAGAAACTGCACGAGCTGCTCGCTTGCCTGCAGCAGCACATGGCCGAAATCCAGCCGCCATTTGTGCGCGACATGCAGCGTGGCGCGCCGGAAGTCTTCGCCCTGATTGAGCGGCGTCGTGCCGGGATTATCCGCCAGCATTTCGGTGAGCTCTTCGAGGAAAGTCGGCGGGCAGGAATGATCCACCAAGATCTGCCCACCGCATTGCTCATCGGCGTTATTCTCGGGGCGGTGAATGCGGTCGTAAATCCCGTCAAGCTGGCAGAACTCGGACTTCAGCCGAGAGAGGCCCTGCTCAGCATCCTGCGAATTATTCTCGACGGCGCGATGACAGCGAAAGGACGTGCGGAGTTGTGAAACGAGCGGCTTTGCGACTCGGCGCCCTGAGCTGGCTTGGCGCTCGTCAAAAGAGTATCAGGAGGAGTCTTCTCCTGGCGCTCTGCAGCTCTACGATTAACGAAGCAAGTGAGTACATTATATTAAGGTCCCGTTTCTTGAGCGGACCCATAGGAGAACCGTAAATCCCAGAAAAAACTCTGCGAGCGGGCCCGAATATTAGTTCCTGTGCCCGCTCGCCAGTCGCTATCCACTGAGATACTCCCGCAGAATCCAGCCTCAGTTACCGCTTGTCGTAATCTTGATCAACGGTCCAGCTAGATCCGGAAATTCGCCGGTATTGAGGACTTGGACACCCGCGTCGCCCTCCCCATTGAAGGGGGTGGTGCCTGGGGCGCCGGCCTTCGCTCCGTCCGTCGGGGAATTGAACCACAGGCCCAGGTGTACAACGGGATTGCGGTTTTAGAGTTTCAGGATTCGGCGCAAAGTTTTTAATGCGTCCAAAATGTGATTCACCAGGCGCACGTGAAACCGCCAGACAAACCCAGTGCATCCTCTTGCAGAGCGACGGCGGAAAATGGATCGCCCGCGCTTGGAAGTAGCGGATGTTTTCCGCCACTTCGTCTTCACACTACCAGAACAGATTGCAACGATTGCCTATCAGAACAAGAGGGAGCTCTACGGCATCCTGTCCAGGCCCACCGCGCAGACCTTGCTCGTCATCGGCGTTGATCCCAAACACCTATTCGAATCCGTAGAGCTATGGAGAGCGAAATTCCTGCCATTCGGGCTCGTTCTGAAAGATCCAATCGTAGTAATCCCGTTCTTCGAGTTTCCCGGCGGCCTCCTCGTCGACGACAATCTTGCAGTTCGGGTGCAACTGAATAGCGGAAGCGCTGATCATCGCGGTAATCGGCCCTTCCACCGCCTTGGCCAGGATCGCCGCCTTGGCGGCCCCGGTCGCCAACAAGAGCAACTCACGCGCATCCAGGATGGTACCCACACCCATCGTCATGGCCCGTTTCGGCACTTTGTCCGGATCGCCCCCAAACATTGCTGCATTCTGCTGGCGCGTGGTGGGCGTTAACGCCTTTTCCCGAGTGCGAGACATCAGCGCCGACAAGGGTTCGTTAAAGCCGATATGGCCCGTTTCACCGATACCTAACAGTTGCACGTCGATCCCGCCTGCCTCCCGGATCAAAAGCTCGTAGCGGACAGCTTCCGCGCGTAGATCAGCCGCCATGCCGTCCGGGATGTGGGTATTGGCAAGGTCAATGTTCACTCGGCTGAACAGGTGTTGATTCATGTAATAGCGGTAGGAGTGTTCGTCCCCGGCGGGGATACCGATGTACTCGTCCAGGTTGAAAGTGCGGCAGCGCGAGAAATCCATGTCTTCGCTCCGTTGCGTAGCGACCAGCCGGTCGTAGACGCGCTCCATGGTGCGGCCGGTGGCCAGCCCCAACACTAAGTCGGATTTGGCGCGCAACCGCGCGGCGATGAGCCTGGCGGCGAGTTCCGCCACCTGCTCGGCGTTGGCTCGTATAATCACTTCCATCGTCAGTCTCCAGTTGTGGTCAGAAAAAGTTCATTGAGGTCCTCCTTACTAGGGAGCACTCGACCCTGTTCCAGCACCTCCTCCAGCCGGCCGTTTGCCCAACGGCGCAGCCGGTACAATGTGGCGAAAGCGAATCGCGGCGCTGCTCCGCCTTGACCGCCAACCAACTCCGCTCCGCGGCGCACGTTGTCCATCATCCAGGCCGGCAGACGCAGATGGTACGCATTGCGGGCGACCTCGCCCACGTGTAGTGAAAGCGCGGCCACCAAATCGGCTACATCGGCCGCACTGGACTCTACCATCAGGTTGGGCGCATCCATAGCGCCCCAGAATTCTGTCTCAACCACCCGACAAGCCAAATCCGAGCACCGGCCCATCGCTTCCAGCACCAGATGATGGGTGCCGATATGCGTTTTGTTCCAATCGTCCGCGTGAGGCACGAAGATGATCGATGGCCGCTGCTTAGCCAGGAGGTTGACGATCGCCTGCACCGCCGCGGACCACTGCTGGGGGTTCTTCTCACGTGTGGTCGGATTGATACCCTCCAACTCCCTTTCTCCCGGCAACACCAATCCAAAGCCGATATAGTCGCAGCAATTCTTCAGCTCCTGCCAGCGTTCGGCCCGCCGCTCCGCACGGCTGCCCAGAGTGACCGCTACATTGACGACGTTCAGCTTTAGTTCGCGCAGCAGACGCAATGGCAGCCCGCCAATGATGACCTCGTCGTCGGGATGAGGCGCAAAGATTAGCGCAGTGGGCGCGCCGCTCACTACTGGCGGTCGTTTGGGTGGGATGAGCCCGGCTGGACTCAATGCCTCGCCTTCAGTGAGCAACTGGGCAAAGCGTTCAATCAAAGGTTGGTAGGGATTGTTCGTCGCCATGAGTTTCCTTAATTTCAGTCGATTTCCGTCAAGGGCTCAAACCTGAACGGCTTTGCGGATCATCAAAACGGCGCCGTGGACCGCATCCAACTTGCAGGGCACTAGCCGCATCCGCAGCGGTTCCCCCAGCCACGGTTCAATAAACGATGCCAACCCGCCCAGCAGGCTGCACGGCAGCGCCTTGTCGACGCTTTGGGCGGCCAGTGCTGCCGCGAGCCGGTCAATCTCCCTCGCGGCTTGCTGAATCAACGTCAAGGCGAGCGGAGTCCGAAGCTTCACGTGCTCGATGACCAGCGGCGCAATTTTGGCAAACTGTGTTGCGTTCGCCTCATTGGCCCAGAGCACCAATCGGTTCAGGTCGTGATCGAAGTGGGCATGCACGGCTTCCAAGAGCGGCGAAGGCTCGCCACGACCGTCCAGCCAATGTAGGGTCAACCGAACCGCTTCCAGTCCCAGCCAGGCGCCGCTGCCTTCGTCGCCGTGTGGAAAGCCCCAACCGCCGACCTTGGATTCTTTGTCCGCCTCGATCTGATAGCCCACTGTTCCGGTGCCGATGGCGATCATCGCGCCATCGCCACCACCATGCGCGCCTAGGCAGGATGTGTATCCGTCTGACTTTAGCATTAGCCGGGCAAAGGGATGGAGCGTATTGACAAATTGCTCACAGGCCGCCGGAACTTCGGTGCCGGCAAGCCCGGCACCGCAATAGAAGCGATGCCGATCGTCGTCCAGACGAAGGCCGGCCTGCGCCAAGGCACCCTTCAGAGCTTCGTGGATCGACTGCCAGCTACCCTCCACCGACAAACGGATATTTGCCGGCCCGCCTTGACCCTGTCCCAGGAACTCACCGTGCGCGCCCTCGACCCGCACGATGGTCTTAGTGGCGCCGCCATCGATGCCCATAAAAATGTCTTGCGTCACGTTTGCGTTGTTCATCAGGCGCCTCTCTTTTGCAGATTGGGGTTAAGTTTGGCTAGGGGTTGGTTTTGGGGGGATCGGCAAGTTCATCACAAAACGTTAGAAATGCCGGATGCGTTTCCGATAGCGGGCGATCAGTTCGGCATTGTGTGCCTCCGCGCTGGGGAGGTTTCCGCTGGCAAAAATCGGCATGCCAACATCGCGTTCTCTCAGGTGTTTTAGAATTTGCTCAAGGAGCAAGTTGTAAATGAGGGATGCGGCGATGGTGCTGGTGGACGCCGCCCGAAAGTTACTATGCGGGATCGGCACGACCGCGTCACCGATTGGGACATGGTTGTCGATGACCAAATCGGCTTCGGTAATTAGGGTTCGAGTGAGGCCACGCGCTTCTGCAACGGCGCGGCAATAGGTTTGGGACGTGATCGCAATTACCGGCAACCCGCGAGAACGCGATTCGGCCGCAACTTCCACTGGAACGCTATTCACTCCGCTGACCGAGAAGATGATCATAGGCTCGCCAGCATTCAGGTCGTAGCGATCGAGGATTAAACTCGCCAATCCGGACTGTCGCTCCGTCCAAGCGCTCACAAGGGCGCCGCTGTCGACCGAAAGCCATGGTTCGAGGATGGCATCGACGCAGGCAAGACCTCCCGCCCGGTAAAACGTCTCGGCGACCTGGTGAGTGCTGTGCCCGGTTCCGAAAACATGGATGACGCCTCCTCGAGCGATCGTATCGGCACAAAGTTGCGCGGCAGACCCGATCGCGTTCGTCTCGTGAGCCACGATCTGATTCATGATTTCTGTGATGGAAATCCAATAATCCATCGAACGCATAGCATGCACGATTGGTATTATTTTTGAAACTATTGTGTTATTAGTCAACGTATTTTCATATTTAATCTTCAAACTCTCGTAACTTTGTATTGCTTCAGTGTTGTAATGTTCTATTGTTCGGTACAATGAGTCGACCCAAACTTCATGAACAGGCCAGGCGGCGCATTGAAAGGTTGATCACGGAGCGGGCCATTAAACCCGGCACCGAGCTGCCTACCGAGACCGAGTTGGCGAGCGAGTTGAACGTCAGCCGAACCACGATTCGCAGTGCCCTGAAGGTTTTGGAGCAGGAAGGCAAAATCGAACGTGCGCCCGGCCGAGGGACCATTGTGCGACAACCTCGTCTGGGTCAGCTACTAGGCAAACTCTTCAGCTTCACTGAGGAGATGAAGTTACGCGGTTTGACGCCTTCCAGCCGCTTGATTGAGATAACCCAGACGATGCCGAGCGCCCCAATTAGAGCGCTCTTGCGGTTGGATGGCGAATCGGTGTGGCGAATTCAGCGGGTCCGTTGTGCAAACGGCGAGCCGATCGCTGTCGAAACCTGTAATATTCCCTGGTCTGCGCTCAGCGAACAAGATGCGGCAAGCCTTGGCAACGGTTCGTTGTACGACTTGCTAGGTCAGCACGGGCGAGTCCCCGTCCGCAGCGAACAAAGCGCCCAAGCCGCGTTGGCAAACTCCGAAGAGGCCACACTCCTGAACATAGAAACGGGTCGACCGGTCCTGAGGTTTGAGAGACTTTCGTTTGATGCGAACGAAGAACCCATCGAGTTCGTCACCTCGACTTATCGTAGCGATAAATATTCGCTTTATGTTCTCCTGAAAAAGTGATTCTACTATTCTACTTGTAGCGCTTCTTCGACGGTTGGGCTTCGACCTTAATCGTTTGGAATCGGCGTTCGAGCGCCGCATTCTCTTCGACGTACTTCCGGAACTCGTTCAAGGTGGCGGAACACAAGCATCCCCTGATGTTAATCGTAGGGTGCTTGTTTTGCTCTTTTCTTCGCTTCCAGAGCGAAAATCGTCGAGTAAACTCGTTCGTATCCCTCCACCATGGCATCGATCGAAAAGTACTGCTGAACGCGGCTGCGGCAGGCGCCACGATCGATTTCAGAAACTCGTTCAAGGGACCGAACTGCTTCAGTGACGGTGTCAACCAGAAAACCGGTCTGCCCGTCCTTGATAACCTCAAAGCAAGAGCCGAGGTTCATTGCGATGACGGGTATGCCGGCGGCATTGGCTTCGACCAAGACAAGTCCGAATCGTTCCGGGATGGTGTTCAGGTGCAGTAGAGCTCGGGCTCGGGCAAACAGTTCGTTCTTGCCCGGCACATCCACCGGTCCGATATAGATGATGTTTTGATCGTCGAGATGGGGTTTGACCCGCTCTCGGAAATAGGCCTCATCCTGGATAATACCAGCGATAACCAAACGCATTCCGCTCAAACGAGCAACCTCGATGGCCAGATGAACACCTTTATCCGGGTGGATCCGGCCAAGGAAAATCAGGTCATCACCGCCGGCTTGCTGAAGCGGGTACAACGTAAGATCGATGCCGTTGTAGACCGTCGCCACGTAATTCAGCCCTGCGGCTCGATCGGAGTCGCTGACGGAAACGAAGTATCCGTCACGATACTTCTGATAGACAGGCATGATCTTGGCTGACGAAAATCCGTGGATGGTAGTCAGGACCGGTGTCTTAACCAACCGGGTGTAGCTCAAAGCCATGAAGTCGTAGTGGCTGTGGATGAGGTCAAACTCAGCTGCGCGCTCGAACGCTTCGGAGATGTGAAGGTATTCGGCTACTTTGGGATCGACGGCGGGATCCTCTTCATACCCCTTGTCCACCACGGCATGCAGGCGAGCGCGGGTCACAGAATCCCTGGTGGCGAACAATGTCACATCCCAACCACGGGCGACGAGCCCTTCGGTGATGTTGCTTGCAACCGTTTCCCAGGCGCCGTATTGCCGGGGAGGCGTTCGCCAGGCTATGGGCGACAGGATAGCCACTCTTTTGTTGGTCTTTGTCATGCTCTTCGACGCGGCGTCCCTTCGTCAAATTGTTCTTTACCTGCAAAATCTGGTCCGGCACTAGTTGAGATGCCAGCACTTTGCGTTCGACGGCTTGGCTTCTCAAGCTCTTTTGGATCCAGAAGAAAGAGTACTGGCCATTGCCTGACTCGAGTTCCGGACGTCAACGACCGCATTGTTCCAGTTCCAAATTTTGCTGCGGATCTTGCCGGCTGGGAGTCGAAGCGAAGCTTTGGAAACCGGGTGCCCGCTGGCCCGGGAGGCCTGCAGGCGCCAAATGACTCAAAAAGGTACAAAAAAAGCTGGGAGAGAGCGGTCGTATTTGCTACGACATACACGGATTTTAGCGAACCTGTTCCAGAGCTAGTTGAGCCTGATTTCAGCGTATAAAGAGCAACGACTGATTCGGCGGAAACACTGAGCCACAGCGCGACGGCTTGCGAACCACTTATAATACTCGGTCATTCCTTCCAATTACCTAACACTCAAGAAAATACCGAAATATGAAAAGAACCCTCGTCCTGCTGCCTTTTGCATTCTGGCTGGTCACCGCGATTGCGCAGCAAAGTCCTGATAAGCTCTACGGTCCGTTGTTCAAGGACGTGCAAATGCAGAAGATATTTTCAGATCAAAAGACTTTTGTGGATTGCATTCCCAGAGGCGCACCGTCGGACATTATGGCGGACTATGATCGCCTGGCAAAGGAACCGACGTTCGACCTAAAAGCATTTGTCGCAAGCAATTTCACTCCTCCGGCGGATCCAGACGATATCAGAACTCACATCAAGGCTTTGTGGAGAGTATTGCATAGAGAAGCCTCCAAGCCGGTGGAAGGAAGTTCTTTACTGGCTTTGCCCTACCCGTACATCGTGCCCGGTGGCCGTTTCAATGAGATCTATTACTGGGATTCTTACTTCACGATGCTTGGGCTGAAAGAGAATGACGAAATCGATATGATTGACAATATGATTAAGAACTTCGCTTCTCTGGTTGATCGGTACGGCTTTATTCCGAATGGCAATCGTACTTATTATCTCAGCCGCTCTCAACCGCCCTTCTTTTCCCTAATGGTGGAATTGCTGGCCGAGATCAAAGGTCACGGTGTGTATGAAGAAAACCTACCGGCATTGGAAAAGGAGTATTCTTACTGGATGGATGAGACCGGTCCTACGAAGCATGTTGTCCAGATGCCAGACAGTAGTGTATTGAATCGGTATTACGACCAATTGGATATTCCGCGGCAGGAATCATACCTTCAAGATGTGGAGACAAGCCAAGCGTCGAAGGAAGATGCAAGATTATTGTTTCGCAACCTCCGATCTGCAGCGGAGAGCGGCTGGGATTTCAGCAGCCGCTGGTTCGCAGATGGGCGAAATATCAGCACCATTCAAACCACTGACCTGGTGCCGGTAGATCTCAATTGCCTTCTGTATCATCTGGAAATGACATTGGCAAAAGCATACCGAGCGAGAAGTGATGCCGCAAGGAATGATATGGCCCTGGCAAGGGAATTTGAAAAGAGAGCCGAACAAAGAAAAAAAGCGATCAATCAGTACTGCTGGTCGCCCGATGCCACTTGGTATGTGGATTGCAACACAAAAGGCGAACTCAGCTCCGAAATGACGTTGGCCGGAGTAACACCGCTATTCTTTGAGCTGGCACCGGGAGAACGGATAGAGAGCATGGTGGCGGTTTTGAGAGATAAATTCCTGCAGCCCGGCGGTGTCGTGACCACACTCAAGGAGACAAAGCAACAATGGGATGCTCCCAACGGCTGGGCACCGCTGCAATGGCTCACCGTTAAAGGATTGCAAAACTATGGACAGGACACCCTGGCGAGAGAGATTGCCGAACGCTGGATTAGCTTGAACATGAAAGTATTCAGGCAAACCGGTAAGCTAATGGAGAAATATGACGTGCAGGACCTGACTAAACCATCCGGTGGTGGTGAATACCCGGGGCAGGATGGATTTGGATGGACGAACGGTGTATTGTTGAAGCTAATCAGTTTGTATGGCTTGCCGAAACGATAGCGAACTCATCCCGCTCGTGTGCGTGCCGTGAGAAAGAGTTCTCAGTTTTCCTCAGTTATAATCGGGAGAAACCCCCAAACAAGCCGGACTACCCGCTGACAATTCATACCTGTCATGGAGGCGCATCCCAATCCATTCCTTGACCCTTCCCTTCCTGCCGACCGAGAGGAGTCAGGTCGAGGTAATTGTATGTGCCGATTAACAGGTCCCCTCCGCGCACATATGAGGAATAGGTGTGGAAGATTTCGCCACTCTCGCCCTTGTAGAACACACTTATGCCGGGCAGTTCCTCGCTCCTGGCTTTCTGTCATCTCATAATTATAATAGATCTTGCCTGTCGCGATTTCCTTCTCAGTGAACGAAACGTGATAATCGAAGTCGCTGCCGAACGACGATACCCATCTGAAGCGCCAACCCATACGCCTTTTGAACGGTGTGATCTCGAGCAGGGGCGCGCGTGACACAACCACCAGAGAATCGTCTGCGCCATTCCGACCAGCGCGAGTAAAGTGCCTTTGGTCGCAGCGGTATTGATGACTTTGGCGCTGAAGCCGGCCGAATGTTTTGACCGTAAGCGTGATGCGGCACGAGGGCTTCTTATCGCGACGCACTTGCCCCCTATCTTGATTTCGCCGGAAACACCGACAGGGACGCCAAACAACGCAAGCAGGAGTTCTGCTGGCCCTGGCCATCCTCTCCCTAAATTTAGGTGCACCTAACCCTGTTGTTCGATCAGTTATCTCCGTTCATGCGTATGTGTAAGTCTACGGACAGCAAGTAATTCCATCACAATTCAATGCTTGCGCCATCAAGAGGATTCCCTTGAAGCAGCGCCGGCGTAATCATCCAGACGACTTTCCATTTTCCCTCGTCGCCGCGGTCGATGCAAACAACGCTGCCAAACTGAAACTCCACGATTTCTTTTTCTTCGCTGTCCGTGACGAGTAGGGCGATGAGTTTGCCGAGAAACGGCAGGTGACCAATTATCATCACGTCCCCGCCGGCTTGTTCGAGCGCTTCTTTCGTTGTGGCAACCTGGTCTTTCGGCCCAAGACCTTCGCGCTGTATGACACTATCCCGAGCCCAGACAGCCTCCGCGAGCAGTTCCCCGGTCTGATGCGCACGTGCTTTGCCACTGTGCCAAATGGCATCGACGGCAAGGTTCAACGGACGCAAAAAAGTGGCAACGTTCTGCACATCGCCGATTCCTTTGTCTGTCAATCTCCGCTGCGGATCTTCTTCTTCGGATTTCGATTCTCCGTGCTGAATCAAATAGACGCGCATGACTGCTAGCTTCCTTTCGTACTGACTGCTGCTTTTCACTTTTGCTTAACGTGCGCCGGATGCAAGGAAACCTGGAAATAGGCGACTGTCTGCCGAGTGTGCTCACCAAGTTGCGCTCAACAGACGTGTCTGATCCACCTCATCCGTGATCTGAACGAAGATTTGTACAAAGAGCCATTTAACGAGGAGTTCAAAGAATTGGTCGGTGATGTGGCAGCCCTGCTAAAGCCGATGATCGAGACAGTTGATGAATTCGGTTGAAGGCCCGATTTCTAAGTCTCTATTTCTTAAAGTCGCACCGCTCGACTGCATCACGCCGGAGTGTGTCGCCTCCAAATGCCTCCCGGTCTAACCCGCTGACGTAACTCTCGATGCGCTTTAGGTTCTCGAGGATGTCGGCCAGAGAAGCGGCCGGATCATGGCTAGACCTAGAAGGCACGCCGGCGGTCCCGGTTGATCTGATCCTGCAAGCGGCGTCTCTCTACCGGTTTGGGCAAAAGGTCCACCGGCTGCCAAGTAGCTCGGCGAGGCGCCGCTCCAGCGCAGTTAGCTTGAGGAGATCCATCCGGGCAGCCGGGTCAAATTCCGCGGCAAGGTCAATGTCGTAGGCCGCAAAGACGAACTGGTAGCGTTGATCACCAGTATCGAGCCCTCACGACTCGATGCGACAGACTGGTTGCGCCTGAACCGGGATTATTGGGGCATTGAGAGAGGTTTGCATCAGCGCTTGAATTTCTCCCACAACGACGACCGCTGCCGGGTGCGCAACGACAACGCTATGCTGGTTCTCGGAATGATGCTGCGCTTGAGCAATAGCCTCTTCATGCAATGGAGTGGATATCAGCGACGCCCAGACCATGTCACCACAACCGATTTCCAATCCGCCTTACATCTTATTCGAAACTTGCGTTAAAGCAATATCTAATATATATGTTATTCCAGCTTTCCTATGCGCCTCACCTTCTCTACCGATTATGCCCTGCGCCTATCGATGCTGGTTGGACTCGAAACGGAGCGTCTTGTGACCATCGAGGAAGTCGCGAATCGATTCGGCATTTCGAAAAACCATCTCATGAAAGTCGCATTGCAGGTTTTTCTTAAGAAGCTCGATGAATACACCCTCGAGGACTTGGTTCGGCCGAAATTTAAACTGCGCCACTTGCTGGCTAGGCCCTAATGTCAGAATCGTTACATGTGACAATGTGGAGCAGGCCGAGAGTCATCTCGCTGAATGAAATCAGGCGAGTCGCGCTCACTCCGTCTCGACGTGCTTGCGCTTGGTTTTTTCTGGTAATGAGGGTGCTTTTTTCTCCTTCTGGATCCACCCAATCAATGTCCCTTTTTCTTCCCCGGGCCTCGCCGGTAATTGCTCTGTTCCAGTATCGATTATTGTCGTTCCGTTAGCCATGCCATCGCCGGTCTTTTCTATTACAGACGTTCTTTGGATGAGCGTTTACTTTTGCTGATCTTTTTGAGAGCCGGACCTTTATGCATGGCCATGTGGTCAGTCTTGTCGCTCTTGATTAAATACTGCGGCGCTTCCTTCGAGGCGTGGACAGTGTATCCCTTGAAGGTGATTTCGGAGGTGATTTTTTTCTTGATCGTCCCTCCCCATCGACACCGGGAGCATCTTGCTGGCATTGAGGAGCTTGTAAGAATTCGATTTTTGACGATTTTGCGCGCGAGACAGTGTCGATGTCGCACCCAAAAAAGCCCTGGCTTTCTAGGGTACTCGGACTCGACCTGCTTCCGAGTTCCACTCAACATGATCCCCAACTTTGAAATCGTGGGTCATCGGTATGATCTCCAGTAAATATTTAGTTTTATGTCCGTTTGGCTGCCCGCGGCTGATGCACTTTTTCCCTACAACGACGAACTGCTTAGTAGCCGCTAAAGTCCTCCGTTCGGATATCGTCATCATCGACCCCTGATTCGTTAAGCATGCCGTGCAAGCCGTTAATTAATCCCGGGGGCCCGACGATGTAATAGATAGGAGACTTCGCAGTGCTCAGGTATTTCGCCAGCATCTCTTTGTTGATGATGCCCGTTTCCCCGCCCCACTCGAGGTGTGATTTCGCCATCCCAGTCATTGTGGGGATGAATGCACCATGAGAGCGTCTTCGTACGGCGCACTGGCGATTGAGAACCCGCGCACATTGCCTTCGGCATCCGTTTGGGCAGGACCGCGAGATCAAACGGTCCACGATTTAACTGCAATCGACAAAAAGCGAGGCAGGTACGGATGCGCTCGCTCGGACGGCCAGGGGGGACCGGCCGGCGATCGACAGCGGGATGGCAAATCGGGAAGAGGACACGTGGGCACTACGCGCCTTGCTGGAACGCGACGCGGCGGTGGAGCGGTTGCTCCGTGAGGAGGTACTCGCCGGTCACCAGGAATATCTCGCGGACCCTTCAAAGGGCGTCGCCGCTGATTCCGTCCTCGGTCGCATCAAGATGCGCCGCGCCAGGAAAGCACAGTAAGAGGCTGTGCAAGTCATCTTCACGCCCTTGGCTGAACATTACATCAAGGCTTTCCTTCTCGATGGCAAGGACGCCACCTCCCTGTTTTGCCGCGCGCAAAGCGACCTCTTTTCCGGGGATCCGGAACCGATCACAGTGACTTCATAGTCCATCTTCAATAATTTTCGTAACGTGCTGTTAGGCGCGCTGAAGGAACTTGACGACTCTGGAGTGCAGGCTGCATGCTCTGGAGTTTGAAATGAACTTCCCGCTACCCAAAGCGCTCGCCGTGCGCTTGGCCGAAGGACAGCCAGTGATCCCGGACGTGATGGCAGCATCGACGCCGGCGCGATTCCGCGGCAAGCCGAAGATCGATTCGTCACGCTGTCCGGACGGTTGCGCGGTATGCGTTGGAGTTTGCCCAACGCAAGCAATTTCCACCAATCCGCTAACGATCGATCTGGGTTCATGCGTGTTTTGCCCGCTGTGTGTTGAGGCATGTCCTGAAGGTGCGATTACTTACACCAATGATTACCGGATGGCCGCGACTTCACGTCGAGGCTTGCGCCTCGGCGAAATACCGGAGGTGAAGCCAGAGCTTTGCTCCGAGGAGATTCACAAGGTTTTTGGCCGTTCGCTGAAGCTTCGTTCTGTTTCAGCCGGCGGCTGTAACGGCTGCGAACTTGAACTGAACGCGCTCGCTAATGTGAACTTCGACCTGAGTCGATTTGGCATCGAATTTGTCGCCTCGCCGCGTCACGCGGACGGTATTGTTCTTTCCGGCACCACGACTCGAAATATGGAGCACGCGCTTGCCTTGACCTACGAAGCGGTGCCCGCGCCCAAACTGGTAATCCTGTTCGGCGCGTGCGCAATCAGTGGTGGAATTTTTCAAGGCTCCAGTCAGTTAGCCCGGAAGTATTTAGAGCAGTTGAAAATTGATCTCTATATCCCCGGTTGCCCGCCGCATCCGCTGACGTTTGTTTACGCGCTGTTGACTTATCTGCGCATTGCTAACACCTCTTCCAAATGTGGGCAGGCTTGAACACTCATGGAATTGAATTCCGCCCAGGTCGGCTGCCTCTTGAAACTGGATGAAAACGCCGTGCGCGAGTTGGCGCGAGCCGAGAAACTGCCTCACGTCCATTCGCAAGGCCGATATCGTTACAATCGCCAGGCGATCCTGGAGTGGGCGCTCTCGCACAATCATCCGCTCAACCTCTCTGAAGCGAACGTGGAAACGGATCGCTCTTTGCCTCCGCTGAATGATGTTTTCTCGGCAAGGCACTTCTACTATGATGTTCCCGGTGTCAATTTTGCCGAAGCGGTGCGGGCAGCTTTGGATCGCCTCGATTTACCGCCCGGGAACGACAAGGATTTGATTTGCGACCTGATGATCAGTCGCGAAAGACTTTTGAGCACAGCGTTTGGCGACGGTGTGGCGGTTCCGCATGTAAGGGTTCCGGTCGTGGTGAATGCGCTGGCGCCGATCTTCGGTGTCTTCTTTTTGCGCCGGCCGATTGAGATGAACGCCCTCGATGGGCAGCTGGTACATACTCTTTTCGTGCTCTTGAGCCTGACACCGAAACAGCATCTTGAATTGCTTGCGCGACTGGCCTTTTTGTTCCGGCACCAGGAGTTTATCACGCTGCTTCGGGAGCGGCGTAAGCCGGAGACGATCCTGCAATGGATCGTTAGCCATCTGCCGAAGTGAACCCGCGATGATCGGATTTTTCATCCTCGGCTTGCTCCTGCACATGGCGGCGATGGCGATACCGGCGCTAGTACGCGATGATCGAAGGCTGAGTCGGGCGGTCAATTTGCTGAATGCGTCGGCTCTGGCGTGCAGCCTAGTGTTTTCGTTGGCCTCGCTTCTCGCTTTTCAGCCTTGGGAACTGCGCTGGGCGCTCCCAATAGCAGGGACGATTCCTCTCGGCTTCGACGGAATCACGCTCTTTTTCCTTTTTACGTTCCAACTATTGTCACTGGCAGCCAGCGTCTACGCCATTGGCTATCTCGAACACTACGTCAAACGCGGCATCCGCATTCGCTGGCACCTGGTGTCCTTCACGCTGCTGATTGTCTCCATGCAGCTCGTGGTCGTTGTGCAGCACGCGTTGGCATTCCTGATTGCTTGGGAATTGATGGCCGTGTCAGCTTACTTCTCCATTCTGCTGGAGAAGGAGAGGCTGGAAGTCCGGCGGGGCGGCTTCTGGTATTTCGTGGCCACCCACGCCAGCGTGCTCTTCCTTTACGTCTTTTTCGTTCTGCTTTACGACAGGACTGGCAGTTGGGAATTCGCGATTTTCACACGACAGACCGGATGGGACGCGGGCACGCTGCCGCTGCTTCTTGTTTTGGGCTTTCTCGGCTTCGCGATCAAGGCGGGCTTCATGCCGTTTCACGCTTGGCTTCCGAACGCTCATCCGGCTGCGCCGGCGCACGTTTCGGGCCTGCTTTCGGCGATCAACATCAAGGCTGGCATCTACGGGATCGTGCGGATGTTCATGTTCTTTCCGATGGGCCAGAAAGCCTTCGGCTGGGCGCTGCTGGCAGTGGCGCTGGTCTCAGCGATAGGGGGTGTCTGGTACGCTCTGGCGCAACACGAAATGAAGCGGTTGCTCGCTTATTCTTCGGTGGAGAATATCGGCATCATCGGGTTAGGGTTGGCAGTGGCATGGATCGGCCGTAGCATCGGATCGCCCAGCCTCGCTGCCCTGGCGTTGGCGGGTGCGCTGCTGCACACATTCAACCATGCGATCTTCAAGGCGCTGCTCTTCTTCGGTGCGGGCAATGTCTATGGCCACGCACATACGAGCGATATCGAGAAGCTCGGCGGCCTCGCAAAAGTGCTGCCGGTGACCGGGGTCACTTTTTTGATCGGCGCTGTGTCGATCTGCGGATTGCCACCGTTTAATGGGTTTGCCAGCGAGTTCCTGATCTACAAAAGCTTTTTTCAAGGCAGCAGCCTGATGGGCGGTCACGCGCCGTTGGCGCTGCTGGTATCGGCGGTGAGCCTGGCGTTGGTGGGGGGACTGGCGGTCGCTTGTTTCACCAAGCTCTACGGCGTCGTGTTTCTCGGCGAGAATCGTTCGAAGAGTCCGGCGACGGTTAGAGAGGAAGCTATATGGTCTTTTCCCGAGCTGATCGGACTGGCCCTGCTCTGCGGCTGGATTGGCTTTTTTCCCGGCTCAGCGCTGAGATTGGTGGTACCGGCAGTCAGCGAAATATCGGGCCTTCCTGCCACCCGACTGGGTGCCGAGTTAATTGCGCCGCTCGACGGGTTAACGCCGGTATTCGGGCTTCTGCTCGCGATGATCCTGCTAACCCTCTTAATTAAATTAGGGGTGCAGAAGAAGGTCGGTGTACGCCTGCGCGAAACTTGGGGATGCGGTTACCGAAAGGTCACTGCGCGTATGCAGTACAGCGCATCGAGTTTCGCCGAGGAACTGGTAAAACTCGGGAAGCCGATGCTCGGATTAAAGCTGCACTGGAAACCGATTTCGCAGGTTTTTCCCGAGCCGCGAGTGTTCAAGACGCATGGGTTTGACCAGATGGAACAGGGCCTCTGGGTTAAGCTTAACGGTGCGATCGGCCGCACACTCAGGTTGCTGCGGTGGATTCAAAGCGGCAACATCCGCCACTACGTCGCCTACATCTTTGCCGCGCTCATATTTTATCTCGTCATTGCCTTCGCTTTCGTATGGTGACGTTTTCCTCAAATCCCATTTCATGGCTCGGATTCCTTGCCCTAGCAGCGGGCGCGCCTCTGCTCAACGGGACAGTGAACATACTTAAGGCGCGGCTGTCTGGCCGGTTTGGCGCCTCCCTTCTCCAGCCTTACTTCGATCTTGTGCGGCTCGCGCGAAAGGAGATCGTTTACAGCCGCAGCGCCAGCTTCGTCACGCGCCTGGCGCCGGTCGTGGTTTGGAATACTACCGCGTTCGCCGTCTTGCTGCTGCCGGTCGGGCCTTTTCCCGCCTCGATTTCGTTTGACGGCGATATCATCCTGCTGGCTTACCTCCTGGGACTGGGGCGCTTCTTACAAATCGTCGCTGCGCTTGATGTTGCGAGCAGCTTTGGAGGAATGGGCGCGAGCCGTGAAGCGCGATTCGCGGTGTTCGCGGAGCCGATCTTTTTTTTTACGTTTGGCAGCCTCGCCCTCGTGACTGGCCGGTTCTCTCTCCAGTCAATCATCTCCGGAATCGCTTGGGATAAGCCGTTGTTCCCGATCTTCATTGTCGTCAGCTCGATTTCTATATTCTTCCTGATGATTACCGAATGCTCGCGCGTGCCGGTGGACGATCCGAGTACGCATCTCGAGCTCACAATGATTCACGAGGTGATGATCCTCGACGCGTCCGGATTTGACCTGATGCTCTACCAGCACGCCGCCTCGCTCAAGTTGCTGCTCTACGCTCTGCTGGTCACCAGCCTGCTCAATCCATTCGGTTGGCTCAATCCGGCGGCCGGAGTGGCGCTTGTTGCCGGTGTGCTTGCGGTGCTCGCGGGCTGCCTGGCGGCCATCGAAACTCTAATGGCGCGCTTCAGGCTCGTGCTCGTCCCGCAGTTCCTGCTCTACGCAACAGTGATCGGCGTCCTGAACATTCTCATCTTTACTTTTTCACACTGAGCGATGACCAACGCCCTGGCGATCCTTTTTTGCCTCACGCTGATGTACCTGGCGGTTACGACGCGCCTTTCGTCTTACGTCTTAATCCTGGTGTTCCAAGGCATCCTTGTCGCGGGCGTTTATATCGTCTCGTTTTTTGAAAACTTTTCTGCCGCGCACCTTGTGATCGCCTTCGCGGTGCTGCTTTTTCGCACGATTTTAATCCCGAGTTACATCGTGAAGATTATACGCGACCTCGACATGGGACACCGGGACCGGACCCGCCAATACCATCCCGGATTTCTTCTCCAGATCGCCGGAGTGATCATCGGGGCGCTGCTGTTCTCGAATCAGTTTTCGCGCATCACGCCAGTGATGGTCATCCCGCTTGGCACCGCGCTGGCCGGGATTTGCAGCGGCGGACTCTTGATTGTCCGGCGGCGCTTGCTGCTGGCGCACGTGATCGGATTTCTGATCATCGAAAATGGTCTGTTTCTACTCGGCGTGGGCGTCAAGGCCGACCTGCCTTGGGTGATCGAGCTAGGCGCCTTTCTCGACCTTTTCGTGCTCATATTTTTGATGGGGATAGCGATTAACCACCTCAAGTCCCATTTCCCTGAAGGTGCCGGCGAAGACCTGACAACACTCCACGATTGATGATGCTGACGATTCTGATCCTATTGGGACTGCCGCTGCTCTCGACCGGGTTTACAGCCCGTAGCCGCTCCCTGGAGAAGAACTACGTCGCGACGCTGCTAACTGGAGCGGGACACCTGGTGGCCACGCTTTACCTCCTTCTTACTCGGCAGAATCCGTTTCCCGCCGGCGCATGGTTTGGGATCGATTCACTTGGAAGGTTCTTTCTGCTCATCTTGTCGCACACGTTTTTCGCCGTGATACTTTATTCGCCGGGCTTCCTGCAAAGGATGGATGAGCCGGAATATCAGGTCTCGCGCCGACTCTACTATCCGGCGCTGAACTCTTACCTCCTTGCCAGCACGCTGGTAATTGTCACGCAGCATTTTGGTCTGCTCTGGGTGGTTATTGAGCTGACGACTTTCAGTCTCGCGCCGCTGATTTATTTTTATCGGTCGAAAGCATCGCTGGAAGCAGTCTGGAAGTACCTCTTCCTCGTTTCGCTTGGTCTGGTATTTCTTTTGATTGGAATTCTGGCGCTCGGGCTCGCAGCGAAGGGCCTCGGGGAGCATGCAGGTCTCGTCTTTTCCGACCTGTTGCCAGACGCTGCCCGACTTGACCCGCTCTGGGTAAAAATCAGTTTCGTTTTCGCGCTCGTCGGTATCGGCGCCAAGATAGGGCTTGCGCCGATGCATCCTGCCGACATTGATGCGACCTCAAATGCTCCCGGTCCGGTTGCCGCGCTGATGGCCGGTTCGTTACGCAGCACGGCGATGCTGGTCTTGCTCCGGTTTTACGAGGTAGCGTGCAACACCAGCGTGCGTGCATTTTCCCAGCGCTTGCTAATGATCGCGGGCGCTTTCTCGATTTTGGTGGCGGCAGTCTATATCTGGCGCAGCCGCGATTACAAGCGACTGCTCGCCTATTCGAGCGTCGAGCATCTTGGCATCATCACTCTGGCATCCGGCGTCGGCGGCGCGGCAATGCTCGGTGCGCTGCTGCATGCACTCTTTAATTCCTTCGGCAAAATCGCTCTCTTCTTCATGGCCGGCCGCATCAATCGCGATCTCCAGACGCGTGAAATTGACTCGGTTCATGGGCTGATGCAGCGCTTGCCGTGGAGTGGATTTGTTTTCGGGCTGGCATTTTTTTACATCATCGGCACGCCGCCCTTCGGTCCCTTTTTCAGCGAATTGCTGATCTTGCGTGGAATGATTCACACGCAGAACTGGCTGGCGCTCGGTATCTTCCTGGTGTTGCTGATGATCATTTTCATCGGGATGAGCCGCGCTGTCCTCCGGATGTTGCAAAGTCCGGAGCCGGCCGCCGGATCGCCCAGCGGCAAACCGCTTGAGCGCTTCCATATCGCTCACGCCGTGAGCTTCTATGCGCTCGCGGTCTCCGTGCCCCTCGCTATTCTTCGACCTGATTTCCTGTTCGCGCCGCTGCGTTCGATTCTTGCCGGGTTTGGATTTTCGTTATGAGCTGGGTTCGGCTGAAACCGTTACAACTCGTGGAACGCTTTCGCGTTCCGATCCTGGAGGTTGACCCGTGGGTTGCGGCGGTGCGTCAGAAACTGGCATCGGATAACTATCCGGTTGCGCTGTTCAGTGAAAACGAGGGCGAGATTGGCACTCGCGTCTGGTGCGTGCTTGGGGATCCCGGCGAGCATGGGTTGTGGCTGACTTCGACCCGCATGGGGCAAAATGGCCCGCACTTCGAATCCTTGGCCAATGATTTTCCGGCGATAAACTATTTCGAGTGCGAGCTCTTCGAGCAGGCAGGGATCGTTCCTGAAAATCATCCGTGGCTGCGACCCGTCCGCACCGCAGATGATTGGAGGAAGAACGGCAAGCCGTATGATTTTTACCGGGTCGAGGGCGAGGAAGTTCATGAGGTCGCGGTCGGGCCGGTGCATGCCGGCGTGATTGAACCGGGCCACTTCCGGTTTCAGTGCTACGGCGAACAGATCCTGCACATGGAAATTATGCTCGGGTACCAGCGCCGCGACGCGGAAAACCTCCTTCCACAAAGGGACGCGGCGCAGCAGATTGTGCTGGTCGAATCCATTAGCGGCGACTCTGTCGTGGCTCATACGACAGCGTTCTGTGCGGGCGTCGAGAGCCTCGCGGGAGCAACGCTCTCGTTGCGTGAGCACGCTATTCGCAGTGTCGCGGCGGAACTCGAACGTATCGCCATGCATCTCTCCACATTGAGCGGCATCTCGACGGACATCGGTTTCGCGTTGGCCGCCGCCGCGATTGGAAATCTGCGGACGCTCGCGATCAATTTGACGGCCGAGCTTTGCGGCAGTCGATTCGGTCGGGGCTGGATTATTCCCGGCGGGGTGCGTTTTGATCCTGACCAGGCGTGGGTCGACAAGGCTGAGAATGTTCTCACGACGATTCGCGAGAAATTTCGTGACGCCGAATCGCTATTGTTAAACTCCGCGTCCGCGCTTTCCCGCCTGGAAGACGCCGGGGCGGTCACGACAGAAATGGCCCGGCGAATAGGCCTCGTCGGCCTGGTTGCTCGCGCCAGCGGCGTCGGTCGAGACGTGCGCGTCGATTTTCCTTACGGGATGTACCGTTACTCGAATGTCAGTTCGATAGTGCTGGAGTCGGGCGATGTGTATGCCCGCACGAAATTGCGCTCCCTCGAGATCCAACAGTCAATTGATTTCATCCAGGAACAGCTCGAGAATCTGCCGGCGCCCAAGCCGAAGAGCAACTGTAAGAATCTGCACCCGAATAGCCTGGTTGTCTCGCTCACCGAAGGCCACCGCGGCGAGATTGCCTACGTGCTGCTCACTGACACGGCCGGAAAGCTTTTCAGAGTCAAAATCAAAGACCCGTCATTTCACAACTGGCAGGGTCTATCCATTGCCGTACGGGAAAACGGCATCTCAGATTTTCCGTTATGCAACAAGAGCTTCGATCTCTCTTACGCCGCACATGATTTATGACTTGCGATATTTCTTGTATACCAGGCGTGCTCTCCGGGCGTGCCGCTGGCAATTACAAGATAAAATCGGTCCTCAGAAAATTAGAATTCCTTCGCGTTACAATCTCTTGGATGATGTCGCGGCTTTCCGGATTCGATTGCGCCGCGACCAACGAGCGGATGGAGAAACAGCGCAAGGCATCGCTGATGGAAAGCGTTGCTTCTGCGGAATCTTTCCGACCCGTGAAAGGCAGCGTATCCGGCCCGCGCTGGCATTGAGCATTCAGGTTGATCCGGCAGACCTGGTTTGCCAGGGGATCAATGAGTTTGACGAACTTGTCCGGGTCACGGCCGAACAAGCTGACCTGCTGGCCGTAGTTGGATTGAGTCACGTAGTTCAGAAATTCCTGCTCATCCTGATAAGCACAAACCGGCACGACCGGTCCGAACTGTTCTTTAGTGTAGAGTTCCGTACCGGGCCGGACGGGATACACCACGGCGGGAAAGTAAAGCGTCTCACACGCGGTCCCTCCGCCCGCATTCACGACGCGCGCACCCTTTTTCACCGCGTCGTCGACAAAGGCCTGCATGGCCCCTGCCTTAAGGAACTCCGGCATCGGAGTGAGCTTCACACCTTGGTCCCAGGGCAAGCCGATCGGCAGGGCATTGACCGCTTGGCTCAGTTTTTCCAGGAAGGCGTCGACGATTGAGGTGTGAACGAACGTGAGCTTGAGACCGGTACAACGCTGACCGTTGAAACTGAGCGCTCCGGTGACGACCTCTCGCACCGCCACGTCGAGATCAGCGTCCGCCATGACCAGGGCAGGGTTTTTGGCATCCAAGCTCAAGATGCTGCGAAGCCGATGCGGCCGGGGATGCTCCCTTTTCAGAATATCAGCCGCCCGGCTCGAACCGATGAGCGCGAGGACGTCCACGTTCCCGCTTTTCATGAGCGCCGGGGTAATCTTGGCACCCCTGCCGTAAATGAAATTGACCACGCCGGGCGGGAAACTGGCCGCAAAGGCGCGCAACAAGGGCTGATGCAGCAGCACGCCGAATTTCGACGGCTTTACCACCGTCGTGTTGCCCATGATGAGCGCCGGGATCAGCGTAGTGTACATTTCGTTCAATGGGTAGTTGAACGGCCCCATCGAAAGGCAGACTCCGAGGGGAGCGCGCCGGACTTGCGCGATCACGCCGCCATCCAGGCTGAAGCGGGAGTTCGTACGATCGACTTCTTTCAGCGCCTCGACGGTCTTGTGGATGTATTGCCAGGTGCGGTCAAATTCCTTGCTACTGTCCTCAAGGCTCTTGCCGATTTCCCACATCAGCAGGTTCACCACCTCCTGGCGTACTTTCAACATTTCGGCGGCGAATGTTTCTACCGCCTCGATGCGCGCTGCCACACTCATGGTCGGCCACGGGCCGCGGCCGTGGTCCCAGGCTCGGACTGCAGCGTTCAACCCCGCCAGGGCCGCACCCTCGTCCATCGCGGGCACCTGACCGATGATCGGTCGCCGGAGGGTTCCGTCAGCTTGGCGCAGGCAGATCGGCGAGCTCACCTCAGCTAGCGTTCCTTCCCAAGGGCGAACTTGGCCGTCGAGGAGATAAAGTCGTTCCTCGCGGCATGTTCCCACCCGAAACGCCGGGGGGATTTCCTCCGGTGAAAGAAAACAGCGGGCGAGCGTTTCAACGGAGCGGGGATTTGAGGCTGTCATCACGCGCAATGGGTTATGTAAATAGGATCAAGCATCGAGGTAACTTCAGCAAGAGCGACGCTCCAAAACTTGGTGCGAAGGAGTTTTATTAATAGTTGAACATAGGCACGGCGTTGCTAGTGCACCGTCTCGCATATATAATGGTGACGCCGTTGCGTTCAAAATGGGCCGTCGGCAAGGCGGTCCGAGCCGGAGTGGCGGTAGGAAGGCGCATCCCGCGCCAGTCTTGCGATTGTGCCACTCCGGTTTGGCGCGGCGGTTATCAAAAACTGGTGCGGGATGTAACCGGGCGAGCAACGCCGCCGGTCCATTTCAATGCAACCCTCCGGGCCGCGCTAGGGCAACTACCCGCGAGTCATCGTTCTATCTGCGTCGCGAATACCAATAACCGCCTCCGCCGCCAAACAGTACAAGCAGGATAATGATGATAACTAATGTTTCGGTGCTCATTTTTAATTTCCCCGTTCTACAGCCAGGAATACTTGCTGCACGTCTATTCTCGCCCGGTTCAATTGGTTGCACGCATACTTTTCTTATCGATTTAGGGTAGCATTTGCGTATGACGAACTACGTACGATTTCAGAACAAGAGGACGAGTGGGATTAATGAGCGTTTCGTTCGTTGCTGATCGCGATTTAGACAACGCAGGCCCACGTGCCTCCGATGGCTCTTAAAGACAGTCACTCTTTGTGATCTTTGCGATCTTCTGTTCAAAAATGACTTTTGCTTTTTTTCTGTCTTAGTGCCGGGGGAACGAGGAAAAATCTCCCCTCCATGACGTCCGTGCCAATAGCTGTATGGATGCCCTTGATAACACCATTTCAGTCAGCACCGAAAGATTTACTGATGATTTTGATCGAGATCTCCACGTTATGCGCTCGGAAGGCTGTGAGATACCGTCACAAGGCTTCCGGTAGACACTAAAGTCGCGACGCTTGAAACCAATTCTCCGGTGGCGGTAGCGTTGCGCCGCTATCAACAAGATGGGTGATCTCTTTCTCTATGAGTTCCGCCAGTCGGGCGAACGCCTCCAAACTTGTGCTGCCGTAACAAACGCTGCCGTAAGGGAAAAGAGAAGGACAATAACCGGCCCATGCATGATCCTCCGCAGACCATTCCACGAAACGGCCGTAATGATCCAGATGTTCAAACTTCCCGCCCATCTTCCTACTTTTCTTGTCGTGCTGCTGCTATCGCGTTGCGCACTTGTTTAAAGTCGTTCATCTTCGCCGTTCACACCTATATCCTTTTCCATTCGGTGCGGTTGCTTTTGCATAGACCTTTTCCGCCCGATGTGGAGCCTCCGGCTACGCGTAAGGAGAAGAGCGGCTATCTCAGGAATTGAGATCCGGCGGCTCGGTAAAATAGAAACTTGTACACTCATTAGGGCACTACGTTTTCCTGTTCGTTTGGGCCGTTGCGAGACACAATCGCCAGCGCAGGTTCGCTCTCGGAGAGATTAATTGGCTGGTGAGGCGGGTCGGCGGGTGTGTATAGGAAGTCGCCGGCCTCATTGATTATATGATAGAACCTCGCCGGCCGGGGCCGTAGCGAGTTTCCACTCGGCCGTTAAGAATGTAGATGGCTGTCTCGAAGCCCCGATGCAAATGAGGAATCGCGGCACCTCCGGGCGGGATTATCACCAAATTCATCGAGATACCTTTCGCGCCAGCGGTAGCCTCGGAAATCCCACAAAGGAGGGGAGGTGCTGACGCGTCATGATCTCCGTGGTTGGACGCAAAAAGCACGGTGGAACAGGACGCGACGCTGGTGAGTAGAGAAACCCGATGGCCGCGCTGTCGAGAAACCAGGACAAGCCGTAGCCGGCCGTGAAGAGCCCGGAGGCCGAAGCGCGCCGCTGCGGGGCCACCATCGGCGCGACGGCGGCGGGCACGATTGACTCATGCACACCCATCCCAAGGCCCCATAACCCCGCGCCGATGAGCGCTGGCCAGAATCCACCCAAGGAATACGATCGGCGCAAACAGTGCGCAGACGATCGTCAGTGGAATCAGGAGCACGATGCCGACCCGATCGTAGAGTCGTCCCAGCACCAGCGAGCCGGTACCGCTCACACCCATAGCAATCGCATACAGGATCGGCACCCAATCCTTCGCTACCGACCCACTTTCTGGAAATGGTACGCGATCAGCGGGAAATCCGCGAACCCGGCCGCTACCAGTCCCGCTCCCGCGAGATAAACCCAGAACACCCGAGGCAGTCCTTTCGTCTTCATGTTCGGCGCTTCGCGCTTCATCTCGTCTGGGTGCGGATAGAGCCAGCGGGCAACCAGGAGCAGGGCTAGACAGAGCACTGCCGGCAGGAGCAGCGCGGCGAAGGCGAAACGTATTCGCCGCGCCAGACCAGCATCGCCGCCACCGCCAGCGGGCCGAAGAGCGCGCCAAATTGATCGAGCGCCTCATGCATTCCGAACGCCCAGCTGTAGCCGATTTCTTTCGCCGCGTGGGAGAGCATCGTGTCGCGGGGCGGATTCCGGATCGCCTTTCCGACGCGCTTCAGGACGATGAGACCGGCAACCCATTCCCAGCTCGGTGCCAGAGCGAGCGCTGGCACCGCGAACATCTGCACGAGGTAGCCGAAGATCGTGATCTGCCAGAAATAGCCGGTTCGGTCCGCCCACCGCCCCGAGACCTGTCTCAGGCGGTAACCGAGCAATTCGCCGAATCCGGTGCTTGTTCTACCAACGCAATTTTTGCATTTCATTTTTTCTGACCGACACCGCAATTGCACCAGGCGCGCCCGTAAAAAAAATCTGTCGACTATCGAATTTCAGTTGTGTGACGCCGGCTATTCGAATAGGTAAGTGTCAGGCAATGGAGTTTGCCTTCCCGCAATGGGGAAACCGCCTGACCAAATTGAGGGCTAATGACTCCTGTTGGCGCAGCGTTGCGTAGATAGGAGTTTTATTATGCTCAGTAACATCTGGGTCAGCGGAAGTGGTGCAATCAAGAGCGACGGTCGCTTTTGGATCTACGGGACGGTTGCGCAGCGCTGCTGCCAGGAGTTCAGCGACGCGCGCGGCATCAACGCAACCTCGTTCTTCAGGGGTCTATCCGCGGCCCTGACGGGTTCCAAAGGGCGACGCGCTAATGTTGAAGGAAACGGCTAAGAACTATCAACGTTTACCGTGTTCAATCGCATTCTCTTCAATTTGTTTCAGGTGGTTGTCGTGTTGGCGTTCGCGCCTCTCGCCTGCGGTGTGCTTAGCCGTTTGAAGGAAATGGTGCAGTCCAAGCGAGGGCCGAGCATTTTCCAGCCGTATCGGGATCTTTGGAAGTTGTTCCACAAGGACGAAATCGTGTCGGAAGAAAGTTCGTGGATCTTCCGGTTCACACCTTACATCGTTTTTGTGGCACCCATTTTTGTCACGCTTTTGATACCTGTTCTGACAAATTACCCGCTGTTCTTTGCATTCATGCTCTGATTGCCGGTTTAATTGAGCGATCACGATGATTGGGATGTTCAGTTCTTTCGCCAGAGCTTTAAATGCCGGCTGAAATCTCGGAGATCTCCAATTGCCGATTGTCCTGTGACCGGCGACTGCTCCCTCTAAGAGGATGTTTGAAAAGTCCTGCGAACTCCAAGTTCACAGAATGCGGTATAGGCTTCATCCCAGCTCTCCGGAAGCTGAAGTGAGCACATATTCGACAGAATTTGACGGGAGTCAGGACTTTTCAAACACCCTCTAACACTGCTCGGCGGCCTTCTGGTAAAGAAATCTGTCTTGCGGCGGGATCGCACACTGTTCCGGTTCAGCGTGAAATGGAAAAATCGGTTAGGCCGTTAGCTAGCTATGTTTGTATATATGATATATACGAACATATAAACATATCAATAATAAACACGTATTAATGTTAAAATTGATTTCAGATTTTCATGCATTGGGGGAGGGGAAGGGCATCCGAGGGGGTTTAGCCGCGACAAGTCGGGGAGGATTGGAAGAAACGGAAAGGCTTTCTGGCGCTTGCAACGATGGCGACCGCCATCATCATCATGATAATCGAGAATCCCCAAAGGAATTCAAGGAAGCCGCCATGTCCAATCACGTAGAGAGTCTTAACCTGGCTCACCGACCTCCACCTCGAATTTTGCAGCCATCGAACACGGGACCGGTTCTATCACTTCATCAACCAAGCGCCCGGCGAAATCGTGATCATCACGGGCGACCTCTCCGCGGGTCCTCACAGATTGGCCCAGTACACCGAGTTGGCCGAACAAATCAGAAAACCGGCCTACTTTGTGCTCGGCAACCATGACCGCTATGGCACTACATTTGCAAACGCAGAGGCCGTTGTGGAGCGCGTCACGACACTTTTTTCCCACCTGGTCCGGCTCGACGGATCTCAGGTTATTCCCTTGAATAAATCGGTCGCATTGGTCGGGGTAGACGGCTGGGCCGATGGGCTTGGAGGCGAAGGGCCAGCGACAAAAGCGCGGATCAACGATTTTTACCAGATCTTAGATTTTGCGACTGAGCCGGAGCCCCAGGTTTTTCGCCAAATGAAAGAGCGCGCCCGCAAATACAGTCAAGCTCTAAAGCCATCATTAATAAAGGCTCTGAAGGAATACCAGACGACCATCATCGCCACACACGTACCACCCTACGAACGCGCCGCCTGGCACGAAGGATCCCCTAGCTCCCCGGACTATCAGCCCTTTTTCTCCTCGCCGACCATGGGAAATATGATCAAAGCCGCGGCCGCCGTGCACCCAGGAAAAAGTGTCTTGGTCTTATGCGGCCATACCCACTCGCCCGGAATCTACCGCGATGGGAACATTTTGGTGCTCACCGCCGGCGCACGCTATGGCTTCCCCGACATAACTAAGACAATCCATCTGGACCGAGTAGGCTCGATATTCGAGTAATGAGGAACTCCTAAACACCTTTTTTCCTTTGGCGCACCAAGAGCTGTGACATGGCTCATCAATGCTCCTACCTGAAGGTGCGTGGCGAGTGGGTCTATATACCTCTACCGTGCTGTGGATAAACGAGCAAAACGGTCGAGTCGTACCTTGGCCATGAACCTCGTGGTCGCCGGAGCTGCGAGCTGGCTCTCGTTTAGTGGGAAGTCCCTCTGAGGAAAGAGCCTCTGGTGGAGGCTCTGCCGCCCATTCGACGGAAGGGCGCTACGGCGCTGACGCAATGATATTTGCTAGCAACTCTGAAACTAAGACCCACTCAACTTCTGCCAGTTCGTATCTGCCTTCTCGATATTGCTGTCCAAATCGGTCATGAAACTTTTCCCCGCGTCCTTATTCCCACAGACATAAAGTTTGCCCTTGTAAACGAACCCGTCCGGACCCTCGATGTCGGACAGTACTCCGACACTTACCCCGTAGGCGCAAAATCCGCCATACTGCGGGGCATACTTCGCGGGATCTTTGTCAAAATCGGCCTTATCCTCTGCCGAGGCAAATAAGTATGTTGCGCCCTGATAGCTGCTCTTGATTTCGGGATTCCCTTTGACCGGTTTTTCTTGTTTGAAGTAGGCGACCGCATCGTAGCCCTTCAAGATAATCCCTTGACTATCTACGTTTACTTTGGCTGTCGTACTAGCTTTCGCCTCTTTCGGACCGGCCTCCTGAGCGAGAAGGCTTGGCCCATTTCCTGCAGTATTCAGCGTTTGCCTATCGGAAGCACCAACTGCATTGGTTCCAACAAGGATGACCACGGCTGCAACACAAGCCGCATCCAGCGAGCGGAGGACTCTTTTCATACGTGACGACGGGGTTATTCGATTCGATTAAAGGCTTGTTTATAAGATTTAGAAGATTTGTGTATTCATATAGTTACAAATCCATTGCCAACTCCGAGTTTCACGATTTCTGCAAAATATTTACAGTTAGGCGCTTAAGGGCCACGTGCGAAAAAATAATTGTCGATGCTCAGGCCAGCCCCAGCTCCTGAAAGACAGCTTGCATGGCCGCGCGAATGGCGTCGTAGTGCCTATCGAGGGTTCTGGGATTCTGCGCCACCGCGTGATGCGCGCAGATCCTGCGCGTCGGCTAACAAAGGCTTGATCGTTTGTTTCTGATAAGCACCAGCGTGATCATCGCCTTCAGTCCGCTGGACGATTTTCTCGCCCGGAGTTTCTTCAGATCATAAGCCGCGCGGTGCACGCCATACTCCGATTCGCCTTGTTTGTTCAGCACCTCGGTCCTGACGGGCCGACTCCGAAGTCGTTAAATCCATGGCGTGATAGCGATAGACACAGAGCCTCGACTACCCAGCGCATGCGGGGCTTGTTGAGATCGATTCCACCGACTTTAGTTGTACCGACCCGCGACGGAGCCGGCAGGTGCCGTGTTGTCCTTAGCGTCGATACGCTCACGCTATGGTAGCGACTCTGGGGGCTAAGACCCAGTTAATTGCCGCCAGTTCGTATCTGCCTCTTCGATATTGCTATCGATATTACTCGTGAAACTTCTCAACGCGGCCTGATTCCCGCAGAGGTAAAGTTTGCCCTTGTAAACAGCGAAGGCGTCCGGATTACCTTCGATGTCGCTCAGTACTCCGTTAACTACCCCGTAGGCACAAAATCCGCCATACTGCGGGGCATACTTTGCGGGATCCTTGTCAAAATCGGCTTTATTCGCTGCCGAGGCAAATAAGTATGTCGCGCCCTGATAGGTGCTCTCGATTCCGGGATTCCCTATGACTGGCTTTCGTTGTGTGAAGAAGGCGACGGCATCGTACCCCTTCAAGATAACCCCTTTACTATCTACGTTTACCTGCGCTGTCTCACTGCCTTTCGCTCCCCTGAAAGCGGCGATCTGAACGAGAAGGATCGGCCCCCTTTCTGCGCTATTCTGGCCAGGATCCAACGTTTCGTTGTCGGCAGCATGAACTGCATTGGTCGCAGTGAGGGTAATGACCGCTGCCGCGAAAGCCACAGTTAGCGAGTGTAGGAGTCTTTTCAAGACCTAACGCCTCCTCTTTCTTTCCGGTCCTCCTTTGTAAAGCAAATCTACTCCTCGTCCAAACGAGCGCCGAACTAGCTCCGCCTCTCGGGACCGTTCAACAACCTAGGCCGTGCTGCGCCAATTAGAGCGGCGCGGCAGAGAAGGAAATCGAACGAACAACCGTTCTGCAGGAGGTTGGACAGGAGGTTGGACAGGGAAACTACCCGCAATTAAAGCCGAACACAAGGCGGATCATCGGCTCATCGCATCGAGGATTTTGAGTCGAAGACGCTGAGTGGATAGGTCCGTTGGATCGGCGAGGAGCGCCTTATCGACCGCGGCCAGCCCGAGTTTGGGACGGTGTTGTGCCAGCAGCATCTCGCTGGCACGTGTGCAAACGGCGCTGTTTTTCGGGAGCCTCACCAAACCGAATGAGCGAAGAAAGTCAGCGCGCTTGGAGTCAGTTTCAAACCCCGCCAGCGCGATATGAAGCAACGGATGATTGGGGAGGAAGATTAAAGCGTTTCGCAGCCATTCTTCGGTTACGGATGGATTCGTCAGAAGGGCGTTGTCCACCCACTCAGCAACGTTGACGTCGCTCGCCGGGAAGATCGTTCGCTCACCTCCGGTACTGAAAAACCACGGTATGAAGCGCGCGTTGGGTCGAAGGTCTGGCGCTAAGTCCTTTAATTGCTTGGTCAGCTTCGATCTGCGTTCTTCATTGACCGCGACGAGCGCGCCGTCGTCTGAAAATCGGAGTCCGCTTGCGATATCTGAGAGCGATTCGACTTGCAGCGCGGCTGAGCCGGCCATCGAAACGGAGGAGCCTATTCTCCCTGTGGCGCCACCCGATTCTTTCACCTGCCGAGCCATCTCTGTCGGAGTAGCCGCATCCCAGAGCTTTGCGCTTTTGTCCCAGCTTGCCGTCAGGACCCGAGCACCGTCCGGACTAAATGCCGCCCATCGGACAGTATCTTGATGGTCAAAAGAGGCGATCAGCTTGCCCGAGGCCGCATCCCAGAGTTTGGCGGTCTTGTCTGCGCTCGCCGTCAGGATCCGCGCGCCGTCCGGACTAAACGCCGCGTAGTAGACACTAGCCTGATGGGCGAAGGAGGCGATCAGCTTGCCCGAGACCGCGTCCCAGAGCTTGGCGGTTTTGTCCGCGCTCGCCGTCAGGATCCGCGCTACCGTCCGGACTAAACGCCGCTCGGAAGACCTCGTCCTGATGGTCAAAAGAGCCGATCAGTTCGCCCGAGGCCGCCTCCCAGAGCTTGGCACTGTGATCCGCGCTCGCCGTCAAGATCCGCGCACCGTCCGGACTGAACGCCGCCTCCTCAACAGTATCCTGATGGGCAAAGGAGGCGATCAGCTTGCCCGAGGCCGCCTCCCAGAGCTTGGCGGTTTTGTCTCTGCTCGCCGTCAGGACCCGAGCACCGTCCGGACTAAACGCCGCGTCGTCGACACTATCCTGATGGGCAAAGGAGGCGATCAGCTTGCCCGAGGCCGCCTCCCAGAGCTTGGCTGTTTTGTCTCTGCTCGCCGTCAGGACCCGAGCACCGTCCGGACTAAACGCCGCTTGGAAGACCTCATCCTGATGGGCAAAAGAGGCAACGAGCTTGCCCGAAGCCGCCTCCCAGAGCTTGGCGGTATTGTCTGCGCTTGCCGTGAGGATGCGCGCAGCGTCCGGACTAAACGCCGCTCGGAAGACAAGATCCTGATGGGCAAAGGAGGCCATAAGCTTGCCCGAGGCCGCATCCCAGAGCCTGGCGGTCTTGTCCGCGCTTGCCGTTAAGATCCGAGAACTGTCCGGACTAAACGCCGCATGATAGAGACCATCTTGATGGGCAAAGGAGGCAATGAGCTCGCCCGAGGGCGCATCCCAGAGCTTAGCGCTGTGATCCGCGCTCGCCGTCAGGATCCGCGTACCGTCCGGACTAAACGCCGCGTCGTTGACCAGGTCCTGATGGTCAAAGGAGGCGATCAGCTCGCCAGAGGCTGCATCCCAGAGCTTGGCGGTGTTGTCTGCGCTCGCCGTCAAGATTCGAGCACCGTCTGCACTAAAAGCTGCATGGTAAACCATACCCTTATGAGCAAAGGAGGCGATGAGCTTGGCAGAGGCCGCATCCCAGAGTTTGGCGGTGTTGTCTGCGCTCGCCGTCAAGATGCGCGCACCGTCCGGACTAAACACCGCTCCGAAGACTACGTCCTGATGGGCAAAGGAGGCGATGAGCTTGGCAGAGGCTGCATCCCAGAGCTTGGCGCTGTGATCGGCGCTTGCCGTAAGGATCCGAGCACCGTCTGCACTAAACGCCGCGTGGGAAACGATGCCCTCATGAGCAAAGGAAACGATGAGCGTGCCCGAGGCCGCATCCCAAAGCTTGGCGGTTTTGTCCGCGCTTGCCGTAAGGATCCGAGCACCGTCTGCACTAAACGCCGCGTCGTTGACGTCGGCGTCATGGGCGAAGGAGGCAATCAGCCTACCCGAGGCCGCCTCCCAGAGCTTGGCAGTCTTGTCTGCGCTCGCCGTGAGGATCCGAGCACCGTCCGGACTAAACGCTGCGTTGTAAACGATAGCCTGATGAGCAAAGGAAACGATGAGGGTGCCCGAGGCCGCATCCCAGAGCTTGGCGGTCTTATCCGCGCTCGCCGTCAGGATTCGAGTACCGTCCGAACTAAACGCCGCGCGCCAGACGATACCCTGATGAGCGAAGGAGACGACGAGCTTGCCCGAGGCCGCATCCCAAAGCTTGGCGGTCTTGTCCCAGCTTGCCGTAAGGATCCGAGTACCGTCCGGACTAAAGGCTGCGTCGTTGACACTGTCCTGATGGTCAAGGGTGGCGATGAACGACGGCAGCGCCTTTTCGCGATGAACGATTAGTTCGTGGAAGAATCGTTCTGAGGCAATTTGATTTTCCGGGTCGAACTTGATCGCACGTGCCAGAAAAGCGATGCCTTCCCGCCACTCTCCCAACTGAAACTGACGCTCGGCTTGGTTGAAGCTTGCCCAACTCGCCTGCCGCAACTGTTCCTGCAGTTTCGCGGTGACATGTGCTTCAGATTTAAAAGCTTGGGCTGCAGATTTATAGGCTTGGTCCGCGCCCTGACGCTGGCGCTCAGCCTGGAGCCATTGAAACCCGGCAACGATTGCTAAAACGCTGATCGCGGTCATCACCGCGTAACGAATCCCCTCTTGGGTCCGCTTTCGCCGTTTTCGCTCAGCGATGCTCGCCTAGATGTAATCAGTCTGTTCTTGACTAAGCGACGATCCAAAGTCTTTGACTAGCTTTTCACCTTCCGCCAGGTGGAGTCCCGGTTCGAGCAAGTCATCCTTTTGTTTGCCGCGGCTCAGCCAAAGCTTGAGGCTCAAATCCAGGCGGTCTCGCATCCGCAGAAACTCGCGGTTTTCAGTCAGCCACTCTTTAATGCGTTGCCATTCCCGCAGCAGCGCTTCGTGCGCGACACTCACGGTGACCTCTCCTTGTGGATCGGAGTCTGCGACCAAGAGCCGCTTTTCGATGAAGAGATCCACAAAGCCTTTCGCGCCGGCTTTCTGATCATTGTCTGTCCCCTCTGAGGCGACGAAATCACGATAAGCCACCGTCCGCCGGTTGGGCACTTCCTCTTCGCCCTGGCCCAACGTGACCAGGTACCGCATCACTAAAGGAAACGCCTTTTGTTCATCCGGCTGCAACGTGCTGAATACCCCTTCGGCGTGCTTGGCAAGCGCGCCTTTCAATTCCCCTAGTTCGCGATAGTCCGACCACCGAAGCAAGCCATCACCCCGGGCACCCTGCTCGTCGTAGAGCAGTGACAAAACATGCTCCAGCAATGGCAAGGATTCCGGTGTCGCAGAGGCAGCGTCGCGCAGCGCTTCATCCAGGCATTGACCCGTCTTCCGCTCCTGCTCGAAGTGTAGACCGGCTGCTTCGGCCGGTAGCCGAATCATATTTCCGATCTCGTACGCCGTGGGCGGCCGGAGATCGATTTTCCCACTTGTCTTGGCGAGTTCGATCAGATCCGGGAACTCCTGATACCGCGGGTAAAAGTCACTCCGTAACGTCACCAGGACAAAGACTCGGTCGCTCCGAACCAAACCAGCGAGTGCGGAGATGTAATTCTGCCGAACCTCCAATGAAAAACCGGTCGTGAACAATTCTTCCAACTGGTCAACCACCAATGCCAATCGGGCTTTCGGTAGCTCAAGCCTATCCCTCTGCTGTCGAGCCACGTCCGCATCGTCCGATCTCCCTGACTCCCGCAGGTGCCGCTCTCTTTCCTCCAGGTAGTGGGAATGCTGAATTTTCCATTCTCGCGCGGCGTGATCGAGCGCGTCCCGGACCCGGAGCGCGATGCTGTCAGGATGTTCTCTCAATTCGTTTGCCAGATCACGGATCGCGTTCAGTGATTCAGAGTCCTCCAAAGCCGGCAACGCAGAGGGCTCGAGCAACCCGGCTGCCAAGGCATCAAAGCAATCACCGCCGGCTCCGCCGGCGCCGGGTCTGGTTACCGACCACCGCCAGAGTCCGATACCTTCAACCGTTCCGGGTTGCGTCAACAACGGAAGGACGCCAGCGCGCACCAGCGAGCTTTTTCCAGAGCCGCTCGCACCCACGACCAGCACAAACGGTCGTTGCGCTCTAACTTGCGCTTCCAAGGCTTCCAACACTTCCCCGATTGCTTTCGTTCTACCGTGGAAGATGGGCGCGTGTTCGAAATCGAAGAAATTCAGCCCTCGGAACGGACAGGATTTCCATCGGCGCACATTACGCGAATGTTTTCTCCAACCTCCCGATTTACCTGACTTGCCAGAAAATCACGGAAATGTTTCCGGAAAAGCTCTTCAAACTCCTCCAAGCTGCGATAGTTGTTGAACGCGCCAGCGAGGTTTGCCTCGCTATTATTCTCCCAATGCGCAAAGGCCTCCTGTAAGGAGTTCCATTGCCGGCAAAAGGCTTCGAGCTCCTCTTTCGGTTCCAATGGCGGCGTCGGCTTCGAACAGTTGCGATAAACGTGCAACGACGGAACGCCCCTATTCTTTCTTGCGTGGTCCAACGCCCAGGCAATTTCGTATTCCGTTCCCGAATTGGGCGGGCTTCCATCCGGCATCTTCAAGGTCGGGGCAAACGGGCTGCCGAGGCGCGACCAAAGGATACAAATAACCAGATCAAATCCCGTGGTATTTGGGATCTGTCCTTTATAACCTGCGTCCGTCCAACCATCTGATATTCCCAAAAGCAGGGACATAGAACCAACGCCCCATATTCTCCGGATCCGTTTCTGGCTCGCCGCTTTCCTCTGCCAAGCGTTGGAAGTTCGAATGGGAGGCACTCACCGGCAGGTTCAACTCCCCAGCAATTGAGCGTATCACTCGATCCGCCACATTGCACTCCTTTTGAACGCCGCCGGTAGAGGAGACAAACATGCGGATTGTCTTCATGAGGGGACGCCCCGCGTTAATAGCGTCCTTTACCATCGGCATCACCTTCAGGAGTTCATCCGGTCTCTCAAAACGGTACGCGCGGTATTTCTCC
The DNA here is from genome assembly GCA_963782115.1 of uncultured Verrucomicrobiae bacterium. Taxonomy (GTDB): domain Bacteria; phylum Verrucomicrobiota; class Verrucomicrobiia; order Chthoniobacterales; family JAFAMB01; genus JAFAMB01. Next base: position 188,400 of record CAWAIK010000019.1, on the reverse strand, counting down.
AGGAGCACCTCAAGGAGAACGACTACCGGCTGTGGAACACCCTTGAGTTGTTCAACCGGTAAGGGGGCGTGCTGATGCTGGTGCATCACCTCGGCAGGAGCACCTCGGAATGGCACTTGGCCCGTCAGCATCTCCCAGAGCGTCACGCCAAGCGAGTACAGATCCGAACGGATGTCCACACCCACTCCCGCAAATTGCTCGGGACTGGCAAACTCTGGTGTCCCTGCAAAGCCCCCAGGTGTCGAAATCGCGGTTTGAGAATGGATTCATCGACTGCCTTCGCAAGGCCGAGGTCGATTATCTTCACTGTTCCAGTGTCTTCCACTTCCAAGCTAACCATGATGTTGCTCGGTTTGATGTCCCGGTGGACGAGATTCTGTTTGTGCACCGCGGCCAAACCAGCGGCGACCTGCGTTGTAATTTCCAGCGTCAGTTTTACGTCCAGTCGGCCTGAGCGTTTGATGAGATTTTCGAGCGTTTCCCTCTCTACAAACTCCATCACGTAAAAGTAGTTTTTCCCAGTTCTGCCCAAGTGCAATACCCAGGCAACGTTTGGGTGCCGAACACTCGCCGCCGCTCGCGCCTCGCGTAGGAAGCGAAGTCGTGCTGACTCATCACCGAGATAACTCTCGCTGATCACTTTCAATGCCACCGGACATTGCAAATCAATGTCGTACGCCTTGTAAGTGACGCCCATCGCACCGCGACCCAGTTCGACAGGTTTCCCATCTTCGCCCTTCACCAGTTCATAATGCTCAAATCGTTGCATTTCCAACTCTGACGTACACTCACCGAAATCTTGTTCCGAAGAAAACTCTAATGATTCAACTTCTTCATCCAAAGCTCCGCTAAACATACAGACTACACAGAATTGCGCTGTTGAAAAAAACCGCGTGCCGCAAACCACGCAGATGCGTATTTCACTTCCTCGTTTGACAGATTCACTGCGTTCGTCAGCTAGAGCGCTGTCCTCCATCTTCATATACCTAACCGTCCTTCAGCAGCTATCAGAGCATCTCATAGAGCATAAATCTCCCCCTACACATCTATAAGCTCTCTAACCGTGCGAGCTACCTCCTCTCGTAAAAGACAGATGTACTGCTTTCTCAAACCGTGAATAAGCGTCCTAACCGCACCCACCCCCACACCTAGCACTTTTGCCACCTCTTCTTACTATAGCGTGCTATTGCTGTCTCTGCTTCCTAAGAAAACCATCAGAGTTTCTAATATCTATGCTTTACCGTGAGCGACATATTCATAGCGAAGTAAAGTCATTACCCAGTCAAGCAAAGTCATTACCCACCAAGCGTCTAAGATTATCTCCGCTGTCAGATAGTCTACTATCTCAAACCTATAACTACTCTCAGCGCTATCCAGATCGAGAGAAACAAATTCATAGTCACCACCCCTTTTGAGGCGACATCTCTACGCTCTTCTACTGAAAGGTAGTTCTGTAATGATGCTAGCAAGAACTACCAAAACTTTCCTTTAAGCCTATCTACGTGAGTAAGCGCCCAGTGTTCCAGCAAGTGCAAGAAAAAACCTTGTGTCAAGTCCTAAGCGTCCTCCAGAGAATACCCACCGCGACAAGCAAAAACGTAGAGTGTATACCGATAGAGCTGATACAGTTCCGCAAATACCACCCTACCCTCTAAAACCTATCTCTGTGCAGAAATCATAACAACTATCCACCTAATCTTGCGAAAGCGCGCTACTCCCTTCGCTGTCTAGTCATATTCCAGTTTCACCATAAATTTCCATGTTTAACCTAAAACACCCACTCCAAAAGTACCCCCAAACCTTCCTTATCTTAGCACCATTCTATTCCAATCCAAAATGATATATACATAGTGTATCCCAAACTCTTACAAGCCTTAGACACTATCTCTTTTATAAAAAAAAAAAAAAAAAAAAAAAAAAAAAAAAAAAAAAAAAAAAAAAAAAAAAAAAAAAAAAAAAAAAAAAAAAAAAAAAAAAAAAAAAAAAAAAATTTTTTTTTTTTTTTTTTTTTTTTTTTTTTTTTTTTTTTTTTTTTTTTTTTTTTTTTTTTTTTTTTTTTTTTTTTTTTTTTTTTTTTTTTTTTTTTTTTTTTTTTTTTTTTTTTTTTTTTTTTTTTTTTTTTTTTTTTTTTTTTTTTTTTTTTTTTTTTTTTTTTTTTTTTTTTTTTTTTTTTTTTTTTTTTTTTTTTTTTTTTTTTTTTTTTTTTTTTTTTTTTTTTTTTTTTTTTTTTTTTTTTTTTTTTTTTTTTTTTTTTTTTTTTTTTTTTTTTTTTTTTTTTTTTTTTTTTTTTTTTTTTTTTTTTTTTTTTTTTTTTTTTTTTTTTTTTTTTTTTTTTTTTTTTTTTTTTTTTTTTTTTTTTTTTTTTTTTTTTTTTTTTTTTTTTTTTTTTTTTTTTTTTTTTTTTTTTTTTTTTTTTTTTTTTTTTTTTTTTTTTTTTTTTTTTTTTTTTTTTTTTTTTTTTTTTTTTTTTTTTTTTTTTTTTTTTTTTTTTTTTTTTTTTTTTTTTTTTTTTTTTTTTTTTTTTTTTTTTTTTTTTTTTTTTTTTTTTTTTTTTTTTTTTTTTTTTTTTTTTTTTTTTTTTTTTTTTTTTTTTTTTTTTTTTTTTTTTTTTTTTTTTTTTTTTTTTTTTTTTTTTTTTTTTTTTTTTTTTTTTTTTTTTTTTTTTTTTTTTTTTTTTTTTTTTTTTTTTTTTTTTTTTTTTTTTTTTTTTTTTTTTTTTTTTTTTTTTTTTTTTTTTTTTTTTTTTTTTTTTTTTTTTTTTTTTTTTTTTTTTTTTTTTTTTTTTTTTTTTTTTTTTTTTTTTTTTTTTTTTTTTTTTTTTTTTTTTTTTTTTTTTTTTTTTTTTTTTTTTTTTTTTTTTTTTTTTTTTTTTTTTTTTTTTTTTTTTTTTTTTTTTTTTTTTTTTTTTTTTTTTTTTTTTTTTTTTTTTTTATCGTGAGCAAATCTTCAGCTTCTGTGTTGATCAGACTCACTAAATTCCATCTCAGCGTAAAAATCAGACGCAGATTTAATTCCTGTAAAACTATCTTCACAGCGCCCCCAGACGTGTTCGTGAAGCGCCAGAAGCTTCTATCACTCCTAGCGATATAGAGTCGCAGCTCGCTGCGCTATCCGACGCAACCTGAATCGTCTCTCGCTGCCGTCTTAGAACACCGTTCTTTGTCATTGAGTTCTGCCAACAGCTTAGTGATTATTCGCCGCACTCGTGGAGAGTAGTTTACTCGCTCATCAGATGCACCACTATCTGCTCTGCTGCGACTTCCAATACCCCGCTGCACTGCGTCAACTGTCAGAACTGATCATGATCGTCTCAGTAATTGTTATAAGCCTTCTTGAAAAGTCCCAGCGCCGCGTAGAACACGTTGCTAGCTATCACTCTAAAGTTGTCCATCAAGCGCTTCTTGTCCATATCCAGTCGTACCATCTGCTCCTCTATCAGACGTTCCAATCGTGACTCTGTCTTTTGCATCGTCTCTGCCCTAACTTCCTATTCTGCCAGTTCCCATCTTAGAGCCTCTATCTGTTGCTATCGCTCCGTCTTGTCTCTTTGCCAGCATATTTGCGCCTTGCGCAAGCTACTCTATTCCTTATTAGTCTGATCTGCAACAGTCCCCTGTTCTAGTTCTTCTATGCGTTTGTGTCGCAGTGTAGCTGCGTGCTCTCTGCTAGCCTATAGCAATAACAGCCGCCCTTGCCCAGCCCTAAGCTATCGGCGTTGCTCCCCTATAGCTTTATCTTCAGCGCTGCGCACTTGTCTATCCTCTACATGCTCTGCTAACTCCTCGTAGCCGACTACTCCGTAGCTAGTGATCTAGTTGATGCCAAAATGCTTGTCCAGATACTTGAAATCTTTCTCCTATACCCAGCTGCAGAATATCAACCAGAGAATCTCTCTTAGCTCTCGCTATATGTCGTCTGTCAAAACCGCCACTTGTATTGAGTAGCCACTGTGTTAGTCTCTTGCACCACTATCTGTCGCAGCCGCTCTTCTTTGAGCGAGCTCCGTCCCAATATTGCAGATGATAAGAACAGATGTCATCTGCGCTATTACGCGTCCTCTCTATCACCATCTAGCCGCTCACTCCCTCTGCTAGCTGCCAACTCTGCGCCTGATAACCTTTCTCCCAGTGATCAGATGCATCCTCTCATCTCAGAGCACCTTCTCTAAGACTTCCTGCTCTAAAATACCTCTGTCTGCTACCCAGCTCATCTCTCTCTCCTATAGCCACTCCAACACCTAGCTACAACTCTCCACTAGCTCTAAAAAGCGCTGACTCAGATCTGAAAAGTTATCTCTCTTCTCAAAGTAAAGCGTTCTCCTGCTGCCGTGTGTATAAAATCGCTGTGCATCGCCTTGTCCGCTCCTCTTATCGCCTTACACCATCCTTATAGCACATTCTCCTAGCCTGTGTACTGCTTAGTATGCGGATCTAAGTAGAAGTCTCTCTGCTCGCCTTCTCCCAAGCACCTTGCATTGAAGCAGGCCAGCCTTTGAAAGCTCTCCTGCGTCGCCAGTCGTTCCTATTCCTGTCGCTGTTGTGCGAAAGCGCACCACCGAGCCCAAGAGCTGCGCCATGTCTTGCCAGTTCAGGAACTTAGTCTGTTCTATATTCAGCGCGCCCAACAGCAAACTAGCCAGCCATTGTGTGAAGCGTGCCTCCGGCTGATCTAGCACCTGCGCTATAGCCAGCAAGCTCTGCGCAAAGACCAGCACCCCAGCGTGATCACACCACACCGTCTGCGGCGCTGCTTGCAGTGCCTTACAACAATCGCAAGTAATCTCCTCTCTTTGCGAGCTAACCCTTTGATTTACAGTAGCATTTTGCCCAGACTGCTAGAGACCGTCTGCGTTGTTAGCTCTGCCCCAGACTCCTTTGGCGACCCAGTCTCTGCTTGCTCTGCTCCGTTGTGCCTACCACAAGCTGTCTCTTTAACTGCCCTATCAAAGGCCGCAGCGTTTCTTAGCAAAGCTTCACCGCTAAGACCTACTCTATTTCTTCTCGCAGTCGTTTACCAATCCCGTAGTTTCCGAGCTGCTCAAATCCTCCCATCGTGCTCGCACGTAGGCCTCTATCTGCGGCGTCAGCTTGCGCCCTGCTCTACGTCCAGCCAGCACTCTCACCTATTCTTCGCCATCACGTTGCGTAGCGCTGTTTTCCAGCGTTGAATGTTTTTATATCTACCCTGAAGTCTCTTGCAGAACTCTCCGGCTCAATCCGGCGTTGTACAGTCGGCCCACCAGCATCTTGAAGCTCGGTGCGTTCCGGTCCGCTGGCACCACCTCCAGCAATTCCAAACCGTAGTAAACGTGCAGTTGCTCCTCGCCGTCATCTTCCTCCCATTCATACACCGTGAAGAGCGCATTGCGTTTGTCGGTCCCCAGAATCAGTTGGCCAGTGGCGATCATAAGTCTCCATTGGACATCTCATCGCCAGGCCGACGCCAGCACAACCTGCCGCTTAACGGTGCCATCGCACCGATCAAATTTGCACGGAATTAGACCTGCGCTTCCCTGTTGCCCGAAAACCCGCTTTTAGTGAGGTCTGTTGGATAGAATTGGCAGGGACGCAGAAGTGGTGAGATCGAAGAAGGCACCGTTGCGTTTATGTAGGACGGTGAGTTCGACCTGAGAGGCCTCCAGTTGGGCGGTGACGATGAGTGGGCGGCCCTCGAACGTGGGCAGCGCCGAGCAGCGGACCAGCGGGACGTCATAGCGGGATATTGTATGTATGTTTGCACGTTCATATAGCTATGAGTTGAATTGTTGTGCGGATTGTTCGCAGTCTGAGAAGGAGGGTTCGCCACCGCTCCGTAAGAGGGTGTTTGAGAAGTTTTACCTCAGGGCGAGCCGTTTGAGCATGAGGCGGATGGCCGCCAGGTGCGCTCCACGATCCAAGTCAGGCCCACCACCTTGAAGGCGCGCCGCCGGCGTTTGGTGATGTGCAGTCGCCACCCGTGACGCCGTTTTAGCTCGCACGCCAACTTGCTGCTCTCGTAGCCGGCATCGGCCATCACCGTCCGGATGCACGGGAAGCCGGATTGTAAGCCTGCAAGCAGCCGCGCCCCCACGCGTCAGTCCGACACATTGGCGGCTTCGACCCGACGGGCCACCACCATCCCCAGGGTGTCCACGAGCAGGTGGCGTTTGCGCCCTTTGACCCGTTTGTGCCCATCGAAACCACGGGCGCCTCCGCGCTCGGTGGTCTTGACCGACTGACTGTCCAGGATGACCACCGAAGGGCAGGGCAAGCGGCCGCGGCTCAGGCGCGCCTGCTCATGAAGCGCCCGTTGCAGTTCGGCCAAGACGCCCGCCTCTTTCCAGGCACGAAAGTAATGGTAAACGGTGCCCGGGCGCGGGAACTCGCGGGGTAGCAGGCGCCATTGGCAACCGGTTCGCAGCAGGTAAAAGATCGCGTTAAGGACGGCGCGCAGGTTCGTCGTGCGTGACCGCCCACCCGGCCGAGCTGCCGGCAGGTACGGGGCGATCCAGGCCCAGGCGGCGTCGTTGAGATCGGTGTCGTAGCATCGGGTGCTCATGTGGGCGACATGCTGGGCGGCGGCTTTGTGCTGTCGCTCGGTGGCTTCTTTGCAGCGCTTGCGGCGGTGGACACGGCCAATCCTTACGGGCCCATGGGCGCGAGCCGTACCCGGATGGTTGGGTTCCCCGCTGAGCCAGTGTTCATGATCGTATTCTTTACGGTTTCGTTCGTCGCCGGCTCAACCATTCCCTACATCGTCCAGGAGAAATGGGTGACACCGCTGGCGAATTTCTTCGCGCCCTCGCATGTGCTATTGGTCCTGGCCTTTCTCATGTTGATCCTGGCCGAGGGTGGGCGCATTCCAGTGGACAATCCAACCGGTCATTTTGAACTGGCGATGATTGATGAATCCAAGTCGCTGGAATACTCCGGGCGAGGCATGGCGTTAATGAAATGGGGCGGCCACATGAAACTCTTCGTGCTGATGTGCATTTATCTCAATGTGCTGGTGACACCTTGGGGGTTGGCACGCGTACAAACCATTGGTGCGGTGTTCATGGCGGTTCCTTTCGTGTTGTTCAAAATTTTTTGCTTTTTGCTGGTGTTAGTGGTTATCGAGTCCTCTCTTTCCAAGCTCCGGCTCTTTCGCATCACAGAATTTTTGGGCGCAGCATTCATTACCTCGGTGGCGGCTATGATCGCGCAGGTTTTTTTGCCGTGAACGAACAAACCTAAATGAGCGAAACGACGAATCAATTGCTGGACAATCTGAACGCTCTGGCCGCCGGGTTGTTTTTGCTTACCGCTTTCGGAATTGTCGCAATGCGACAGGTCAGAGGTTGCCTGAATCTGTTCATCGTACAGTCTCTGTTACTAGCGGCATCCGCCGCATTGTTGGGTCTTCGTCACCAGTCAGAGCATCTGTACGGCGTGGCGCTCGTGAATGTGATTAGCAAACCATTGATCGTCCCGTGGCTTCTACACAAGACATCACCGGCAGAGATTTACACCCGCCGCGAGATTGATCAGGCGTTGAACATCCCGACTTCCTTGTTCATTGCTTTGGCGTTGGCGATTCTGGCCTACTTCCTGGGGATGCCTTTGTTGAATTCCGTCGGACCGGACTTTCGCGGCCCCAACGTGCCGATTGGCATTGCGGGATTGTTGCTGGGCGCGTTTACGCTCACCGTACGGCGTGAAGCAGTACCGCTGCTCATCGGGCTGCTAGTAATGGAAAACGGCGCTTTTCTAACTGGTATTTCCATCTCGCGCAACCTGCCGTTGCTGGTCGAACTCGCCATTGCCACGGACGGTTTGATTATCGTTTTCATCATGGGCGTTCTGACGCGCGCTGTCCAAAAACATACCGGCACAACGGCTGTGGGGACATTGGCAAGCTTGAAAGAGGCGGCGCCGGAGCCAACGACAAACGAGGTGACCCAATGAGCGTTATCGTCATTCTGCTGCTCCCGTTGATTGCCACCGCGCTCGTTTGCCTTCCCATCAGAAGACAGTGGGCGGCGGGTGTGACCGTCCTGTCCTGCTTGATCATTTTGGTTTTGGCGGTGCGAGTGGCCTGGATGGTCTCAGCGGGCAACTCTGTCAGGGCTGTATTGAAAGTGGGAATGCTAAAATGGATTGCCGTGGACGGGTTGAGTGCGCTGATTCTGCTGCTGATCGCGTTAGTCGGGAGCACCGCGGCCATTTTCTCAGTGGGATACATGGCGCACGAAAACCTGCCGCCAAAAAGGCTGCTGCTTTATTATGCGAACTACAACCTCTTCATCTTTTCGATGTTGGCGATTCCGGTCATGGCCGAACCGACGCTTGTTTGGATTGTGGTTGAATTGACAACACTGTGTTCCGCGTTGCTGGTCTCCTTTGAAAATACTCGCGAGGCGCTGGAGGCGGCATGGAAATATGTGGTCTTGTCGCTGATGGGCGCCGCCATGGCTTTGTTTGGATTTCTGGTTCTTTTTGCCGCAATGCAGGCAGCGGGCGGTGGCGTTTACACTTGGGAAGGACTGGTTGCCGCAGAGCCCGTGATGCCGCCGGTTTTGTTGCAAACGGCGTTTCTGATGATTTTGATCGGTCTCGGAACGAAAGCCGGCCTCGTCCCGATGCACACCTGGTTACCGACGCCCACAGTCAGGCGCCCTCGCCGGTGTGCGCGCTACTTTCCGGAGTCGAGACCACGGCAATCCTCTACGTGATTCTGCGTTTGTTTCCGGTGATGAAAGCTGCGCCGAACTCTCATGCTGAAGTGTGGGCGCTGGTTCTCGGCCTGGTTTCGGTCGGGCCAATGCCTGGCGGTGGGTATGTCGTTTAGTGAGAGGAAGAAGAATCTTTTTGCGGGACATTTGTTTAGCAATTTTTTATCCTCGCGGGCGTGAGTAAAACTCTGCGACTGCCTAACTGCGACCAACAAGCCTTATTAGACCAAGTCCAAGTGCGGCTTGTGGAGCGCGCCGAACTGGAGCGTTTCAAACAATTGCTCGATGAGCATCACTATCTGGGAAGCCTCAAAGCGGTGGGCGAACGCCTCCACTACGTGGCCACCGATGCCCAAGGTCAATGGCTGGCCTTGCTGGTCTTCAGCGCTCCAGCCAAGCACCTCAAGCATCGCGACCAATGGATCGGATGGAGCGCTGCTCAACGCCACCGTCGCCTGAGCCTGGTGACTAACAACAGCCGCTTCCTTATCCTGCCCGAGCGCTCCGTGCCCAACCTGGCGAGCAAGGTGCTGCGCCTGACCCTGGATCGCCTTCCCACCGATTGGCAGAGCTCTTACGGCCATCCGGTGTTGGTGGTCGAAACCTTCGTCGATGTTGCCCAGTTTTGCGGTACAGTTTATTCGGCCAGCGGCTGGAGCGAACTGGGCCAGACCGACGGCTGGGGCCGTCATCGGCGCGATTACTACGTTAAACACGACCAGCCCAAACGCCTCTTCTGCCGCCAACTGTTCAAAAACGCCCGCCGCAGTCTTCAGGCCGAACATCTCAAGCCAGCGTTGGCGGTGGTCGAACAAAAGGTGTCGTCACCCTGCACGCGTACGGTGAAGGAAATCCGCTCGATGGTCGAACACTTCAAGGCCGTGCCAGACTTTCGCGGGCGCTTCGAGTCCTATCCGCTGTGGTCGATGTTAACGATCCTTCTTTTAGCCACTCTCTGCGGTGCTCCGCGCGGGCAAAAGGATATCGCCAAGTTTGCGCGGGGCTTGAGCCAAGCGCAACGCCGGGCTCTTGGCATCCGGCGTAACCCAAAAGGCAAGTATCCTGCTCCGACACAGCCGACCTTTTGCCGTCTGCTCCAGCGGGTCGATGCCCGTAGGGTGGAGGAAGTCATTTTAGCCATCCAGGAGCAAATGCGCGGCTCGGCGCCCAAAGATCAATTGATCGTACTGGATGGCAAGGAACCCAGGCACGGCAGCGGCGCCTCGATTTTGAGCGCGGTCACCGTACCGAGCCAGCATTACTTGGGCAGTGCACTGGTCGACCAAAAGACCAACGAGATTCCCGTGGCGCGAGAGTTATTTAATCGCCTGGAGCTCGAAGGCCGGTTGGTCTCGTTGGACGCCTTACACACCCAGGACGAAACCGCGCGCGCGCTGGTCTTGGAACACGGGGCCGATTATCTGCTAACAGTCAAAGGGAATCAACCCACCGTGCGCGAACAGATCGAAACCCTCGTTGCCGCCCCTCAGGGCGATTTTCCCCCCTCATGAGCCGACGCCCACCAAGGCTCGCGTGCAGGAAATCAACAAAAGCCGCAAAGAAAGCCGCAGTATTGTCACCGCGCCAGTCACCGGTGAACAGGTCTGCTTCCCATTGGCCGAGCAGGCTGCTCTGCTGTTGCGCCAGACCGAAGGACGCAAAGACGAACTGGTGGCGCTGATCACCAGTGTCGAGGCCTCACGACTCCATGCGACAAACTGGATGCGTCTGAACCGGGATGCCTGGGGCATCGAGAGCGGTTTGCATCAGCGCTTGGATATCTCCCACAACGACGACCGCTGCCGGGTGCGCAACGACAACGCTATGTTGGTTCTCGGAATGATCCTGCGCTTGAGCAATAGCCTCTTCATGCAATGGAGTGGGTACAAGCGACGCCCAGACCATGTCACCACCACCGATTTCCAATCCGCCTTGTCCGAAGACCACCACCGTCCGGCACTCTGCCTAGCCTTGAGCAAATATCCCAACCTCAAACGACTCTCATGAATTGGCGCTGGGTTTCGGTCGGAACCGCCTCGTTTTTATTGCTTCAGGTGCGCGACTATAAAAGGATGTTTGCCTTTTCCACCGTCGAACACATGGGCATTATCTTAGCGGCAGTCGGGCTCGGCGCATCCGCTGCGGGTTACGGCACCATGCAGCAAATCGTCAGTCACTCGATAACCAAGTCGTTTTGCTTCTTCGCCGCCGGCGCGGCGTTGTTAGCGGTGGGTACGCGCGAAATCGCGGCGGTGCGCGGACTAATCCGCAAATCTCCTGTGGCCGGCGCTGCGCTCATTTTTGGCGGGTTAGGTATTACCGGCGCACCGCCGTTGGCGGTTTTCTTAAGCGAGTTTTCGATCCTCAAAGCGGGTTTGAATCAACGACATTATCTGGCGACAGGTCTTCTCGCCATTTTCATCGTCATCGCATTTTTCGGTGTGATGCTGCACATTAATCGGATGGTCTTTGGCGCTCGGGAAGGGGAAGACGAGCCGATGCGGCGTCACTTCGATCCGCAAACGGCGATGTACCGCCGCAAGGCGGACGCCGACTGGCGGCCATTACGCATCGTCGAGGAACCCGGTGCCTTCATCATGCCGATTGGCCCGAAATATTCCGGGGTGACGGAGTCGGCTCTTTTCCTGCTCGAGACCGTCGGCGAAGACGTCATTCGCTCCGTGCCGCGCTTGTTTTACAAATGGCGCGCAATTGAAAAGCTCGCAGCAGGCAAAACAGTGGACGAAGTTTTACTGCTAGCAGAACGGTTTGCGGCGACCACGGCCTTCGCGCATGGACTAGCCTTTTGCCAGGCGGTCGAATCTATTTGCGATGCAAACGTGCCGAGGCGCGCGCGTCTCTTGCGCGTGTTTTTGGCCGAACTCGAACGCCTGCGCCAACATGCCGGAGCGATTCAAGAAATCTGCGAGTCGACCGCCCTGGTCGTTGCCAACAGTCAGGCCGGAATTTTGGAGGAAGATCTGTTGCGAATTTCCGGCGAGCTCACCGGCCATCGCTATTTATTTGGCCTGCTTGCCGTGGGCGGACTGCTGTGTGACTTGCCAAATGATGTCTGCCGCAAAGCGCTCAGCCAGTCGCAGCAAGTGCTGAAGCATTTGAATGAACTCGAACAGCGGCTGCGTGTCTCCAGTAGTTTTCTCGACCGATTGGAAGAGGTCGGTTTTATCGCGCTGCGGGACGCAAATGCTTTTGGCCTCCTCGGCCCGGTCGCGCGCGCGTCGGGACTCGTTCGCGATTTGCGGCGCGCGCAACCCTATTTGGGTTACGAAAACTTCGATTTCGACGTGCCGAGCGAGCAGGAGGGCGATGGTTACGCGCGGTTACGCGTGCTGTTTGCTGAAGCGAGACAATCGGTGCGAATCATGGAACAGGCCGCTGCCGCCTTACAAAGCGGCGGGATCCACGAACTGCTTCAGCTTCGAGACGGCGCGGCATTGGGCTGGGTTGAAGCACCGCGTGGCGGCGCATTTCATTGGGTGCGCCTGGCTGACGGTGGACGGATCGCACGCTACCGAATTGTTCCGCCGTCGTTCGCCAACTGGCATGGCTTCCACCTCAGCGTCGAAAAATTCGCGTTTCAGGACTTTTCGATCGTTCTCTCCACCTTCGATTTGTCCGTGGCCGAGAACGACCGGTAAAACAACCCTATTCCTATTGAAAAACGCATGAGCCAGTGGGTCATCAATGGCATTCGCAGGGGAATTAAAACCACACCCAAACGGGTTGTTACTGTTGGCGCGTGTGCTGTGTCCGGCGGCGTGTTTGCCGGAAGCTTTGTCTGCGCAACAAAAGGACTAGCGACCGTTTTGCCGGTGGACGTGGAAGTGCCGGGGCAGCCTCCACCGCCTTTAGCGATTTTGCACGGGCTGCTGGTGGCGGTTGGCCGCAAGACTTCGGCATCGCTCGTTTCACCTCCAGCGGCAAGAAGCAATCCAGTGAACTCATGATGGGAACGCAAACGCTCATCTTCATTTTTTTTTCGCTGTGCGGCGTCGGCATTTTTGTGTCCCTGACGGCGCCCGTGTCGCGGCAGGGAAACGTGCTGGCGTGGCTGGGCTGTCTCGCTGCAATGGCTTTGGTTTTGGCTGGTGGGAACGCTTTGCTGGGGGGCGACACATTCCTTCAGCCGCTCTGGTCGTTACCGGGACTAACAACGCTTACCTTGGCGCTGGACCGGCTCTCGGCAGTGTTTTTGTTCGTCACGGGCCCGGTCCTTTTTCCAGCTTCGATTTTTGCGGGAGGCGAACTACGGCGAGGATCGAATCAAGAGAATGCGCTGGCAGCAATTGCGTTTGTTGCCGGGCTCTATCACCTCATCAATCACTCGCTTTATAAGACGTTGCTGTTTTTCGGCGTGGGTACGGTGGAAACCCAGACCGGCACCTGCGACATGGATCGCCTAGGTGGATTAATCAAATGGATGCCGTTGACCGCTCTTGGCTTTCTCGCCGGCACGCTCTCCATTGCCGCGTTGCCACCGTTCAATGGCTTTGTTAGTGAGTGGCTAACTTTGCAAACCATGCTCCGCTCGGCGGAACTCTCTTCGACCCTGGCGAAAATCATCTTTGCCCTGTGCGGCGCGGGACTGGCTCTTACGGCGGCGCTGGCGGTCACCTGTTTATGAGTGCGGACGCAATGATGCTGGTATCGGTTTTTATCCTATGCTGTGCAGGCGCACTGCTGGGAATTATCATTTCCGACCGACGCAATCCCGTATTACTAGCCTGGTTCGGTTCGCTGGCTTCGCTGCTGACATTGTGGATAAGCGGAAATGTCCTCTGGACGGGACATGTCTTTCGAGGCGAACTCTGGACGATTCATGGTCTGGGGACGCTGATGGTTTCGCTCGACCGCCTCTCCGCGCTTTTTCTGTGTGTGGCGGCGGTGGTGGTTCTGGCCAGTTCCATTTTCTCGGCGGGTTATCTGCAGCGCTATTCGGGACACTACAGCCTGAAGGCGCTCAACGCCTGGTATCTGCTGCTGTTTGCTTCGATCGTGTTAATCCTGATTGCCAACGATATGCTGACTTTTTTGCTGGCATGGGAACTAATGTCCATTTTGAGTTATTTGCTGGTCACTTTTGAGTACGAGCGTGATGAAACCAGTCGGGCGGGCTATCTCATGCTGGCCATGGGCGAGATAGGGTTCGTGGCGGTGGCTATGGCGTTGTTGTTCCTGAGTACGAAGGTGGAATCGCTGGAGTTTTCGGCGCTGAAATCGGCAGGCATTGGCTTAGGAGCAGGAGCGCGTTGGCTCTTGTTCCTGCTGACTTTCTTCGGATTCGGCATCAAGGCGGGTTTGGTGCCCTTCAATGTTTGGTTGCCGCGCGCGCATCCCGCTGCGCCGGCAAATGTGTCGGCGATACTTTCCGGCGTCATCTTGAATCTGGGACTTTACGGCATCATTCGCGTGAATCTCGATCTCGTGCCTGTCAACATGGTTGGTGCAGGTCTCGTTATGCTCATCGTTGGAACGATTACTGCATTAGTAGGAATACTTTACGCGACCATCGAGAATGACCTCAAGGCCATGCTCGCCCACAGTTCCATCGAAAACATTGGAATTGTGACGGTCGGCCTCGGCGCGGGACTCATTTTCGCAACCTATGGAAAGCCTGCGCTGGCGGGGATAGCTTTCATCGCAGCCTTTTATCATATGATTAACCACTCGGTGTATAAGGCGCTTTTGTTTCTTGGCGCAGGAACGCTGGACGACCGTGCTGGAACTCGCGATTTGAATAGGCTAGGGGGATTGATCCGCAAAATGCCATGGACGGCCGCTTGCTTTCTTGCGGGCGCGCTCTCGATCGCGGCCCTCCCACCGTTTAACGGTTTCGTGAGCGAATGGCTCACGCTGCAAACGATGCTACGGAGTGCGGAACTTTCGTCCATTGCCGTGAAAATCGTTTTCGCGCTTTGCGGGGCAGCGCTCGCCCTCACGGCTGCGCTGGCCGTGACCTGCTTCGTGAAGGCGTTCGCGATGGGATTTCTCGGAATGACTCGTTCGTCGCGAGCGCAGAAGTCGGCGGAAGCGCCGCGCTCAATGACTGCGCCGATGGTGCTGCTCGCGGCGCTCTGCCTGCTGTTGGGTGTGCTGCCGACATTCATGATTCCGACCTTGAATCGCGTGTTGCAGCCAATGATGGGAGCGAACGCCGTCGATGCCTTGGTGCCGCCATTCTTCGCCTCCAGCCGAGCGCACGCGCAATTGCCGAGCGCGTTCGCGGCTGAGTTCCACGACTTGGGTGCGCAGGTTGGGCAGGCGTTTCTGCCGGGAGAAGGACTTGTGGTGATGCATCGGGGCGGTCCGCAAAATCCGGTCGTGTTTGCAATGTCCACGTCCTATATGCTCCCGGCGCTGCTCGCACTTTTGGCGGTGGCCTATGTCGTCGTGCGATTCGGTCTCGCAAGCCGCCGGCGTGTCGCGCGCCAGCGGTGCTGGGACGGTGGCGTTCGCCGTTTGCTTCCGGAGATGACCTACACCGCGACCGGTTTTTCCAACCCGGTACGTGTGATTTTTGAAGAGATCCTCCGACCCATGGCTGTGGATACACGAGAGATTGTCGCCGAGCATTTCCGCACGGCGATTCGTCGGCGGCGCGAAGAAGTGCACATCGTCGAGCGCTATGTCACAGATCCATTGAGAGCCGGAGCGTTGAAAGTCGCGAGCCGTTTGGCCGCGATGCATCACGGCCGCATCAATGATTATGCCGGCTATGGACTTCTTGCCCTAATCATTGCGCTTGCGCTGGCGCTGGCTTTGTCCGCGCAAACGTGATAGGGGACAGTGGTGGGGTAGAAGTTGCCGGCGCTTCTCACCAGCGCAGCGCTCAATACCCGCCGGTAAAGCAGGACCCTGGGTACTTGCGGGAGCCGGAATACGCTTCTCCGAAGGCCTTCGCGAACAAGCGAAAGTGTCCGGGCCAATAGTAACCTTTTATTAAGCAAGGCAATGCATAAAATTGACAGTGTGCACTATATCATATCGTTCCGATGAGAAGGTACTTTTTGGTGGCCATCGGCGGGGGATTGCTGCAAACCTTTAGCTTAATGGCCGAAGGCAGCTGGTTATCGGCGTTGTCTAATATTGTCTTTTCAACTGGGCTTTCGTTTGGGTGTGTTGCGCTTGGTTGGCAAATCACACAAGGGATGAACTTCTGATTTTTAAACCGCGTTATATGGAACTTCCCAGAGATGCATTACTATTGAGAATATTTCTCGGTGAGGGCGACGAACTGGAGGGAGAGCCGGTGTTTCGAAAGATCGTGCTCAAAGCGCGCGAAATGAATCTGGCAGGAGCCACGGTGCTGCGTGGTCCTCTTGGGTTCGGAAGATCAAGCCATCTGCACGCGAGCGCCGCTTTCCATGTCTCCATGGATTTGCCTATCGTCATTGAGATCGTTGATACGGAGGAGAAGATTCAAGCGTTCCTTGTGGCGGTCGAAGGCATTGTGGGGGCCGGGCTGATCACATTGGAAAAGGTGCAAGCGATCTTCTACAAGGCTAAGCCGGCCAGCGCGCGAGGTCGACGTTAGAACGAACGATAACGATCGAAACTGGTGGTGTACGCATTGTCGATGAACAAGAGCCTCGCATTCTTCGGTCGGCGGGAGTTGATCGAAAATCTCTGCGCCCTTTATGCTCAGCGAAAACATGTTCTGATCGTTGGAATTGAAGGAATAGGCAAAACAGCGCTTCTTCGGCAGGTAAGTCATAGTTGTCCGATGTTACTCTGCGAAGAAACATCCAGCTTGCGGCGAATATGCGACAGCCTCGAGCGTCAACTGGGCTGGACCCACTACAAACTCAACGTTGTTGAGCGTAAAAACAGGCTAATTGCCTATCTTGAGCGGCGCGGCGAACCGCTGGCAACCAAAAAAGACGTTGGTGCGGTCGACAGCCATGAAACTCCTGATTCTTTCTGACATTCACGGTAACTGGGCGGCTTTGCAATCGGTCCTCGACTCCGAAGCTGATTTCGATGAAATTCTTTGTCTCGGCGATCTGGTCGACTATGGACCGGAACCGGCAGCGTGTGTCGCCTGGGCGATGCAAGAGCGCGGCAAATCTCTCTTTATCCAAGGAAATCACGATTGGGGTGTCGCCTTGAAAATGGACCCGAGAAGTTCTCCTCCCTTTCGTCACCTTACGGCCTGTACGCAGGCATTCTCTATAGAGGCCTTGTCCGAGGAGATGCTGCATTTTCTACGGACCCTTAAACCCATTGATACATTCGAGATGTTCGATAAGCGTTGCGTGGCCTGCCATGCTGCTCCAAGCGATCCTTTGTTCCGTTACCTGCGCACCGCGGAGAAAGACCTTGCGGATGAAGTCAGGGTCGCGGGTTCACCGGATTTTCTTTTTTGTGGGCATACACATTGGCCGTTATTGAAGCGGATCGGAAGCACGACCATAGTCAATCCAGGAAGCGTGGGTCAACCGAAGGATGGTGACACGAGGGCTCCGTATGCGGTCTGGGAAGATGGCAAGATCGAACTGCGTCGCGTCGCCTATCCGATTGAGGCGACGGTGCAAGCCTACGCTCGCACGCCGCTAGCCTCTTCAGACGTGGAAAACCTGATAGCAGTTCTTCGAACCGGGGGAACTCTCCCCTCGACCGACGTGGCCGAAATGGCTATTCGGTGAGAGGCGGCGCAAGCCCTTCCGGCGGCGATTTTTAAGCCGGCAGAAAGAGCATGGCCTCAGAGTCGAATTCTTCAAATTCGCCAATCGGCGACGATAGTTTCCGCGCTGACGCCCAGCTACCTCCTACTGTCGACTTTGAGTCGCTTCGCCGCTACAGCTCGACGAAGTTGTCAATCGCCAACCAGCTCCGAAGCTTGCTGGATCTTCTGAAAAAACGCGGCGATGAATCACGCGTTCAGTCATGCGAGCAGTTAATGGCGAGATTGGCGGAGGATCGGTTTACGGTTGCGGTCCTCGGACAGTTCAAAAGGGGCAAGAATTCTCTGCTCAATGCCATTATTGGCCGGGATTGTTGCCGACTGGAATACTCCCTCTCACCACTGTAATTACGGTCGTAAGATTCGGGACTCGTGAACGGCTCGTAATCCAGCGCGAGGGACTTCAGTTCCCTGAACACCAACCGATCGCGGCTTTGGCGGATTACGTCACGTCCCGGGCGGAAGATCGCGCAACTCTATCCGTTGAATATTTTGTTATACAGATCTTCGCCATAGCTAGTTTGCAATGGTTCGCCTGCAATCAATTTGAATGTTCGTTCCCCGTCGGATCGCCTTTCAGCGCGTAGAAAAATCGCATTTGCCATTTTCTGGTCGTAAAAATCATGTGCAAATTCATATAAATGCGTAACGAAGAAGACCTTGATGCGCTTTTCCAACAATGCAGATACGATCTGTCGTGCAATCTCCGAGCCTTCTCTGTCGTTTGTCGCCGCGAATGATTCACTAAACAGGAGCATGGAGTCTGGACGCAGTTTGTCTACGATTTGGCTCATGCGGCTAAGTTCTTTGTCAAACTTTCCGCTTTTCATGGTGGTGTCTTCTTCCCGTTTGTAATGGGTGAAAAGTGCCTGGCAGATGTTTGCGGAAAAGGACTCAGCCGGTACGAACATACCGCATTGCATCATCAATTGGGACACACCTATGCTTCGCAAAAACGTCGATTTGCCGCCTTGGTTGGCACCTGTGATGATCACAAGATCTTTATTGTCCGCATTGGCATCGTTGCTGATCACTCTTTGTTCCTGGCTCAAAGCGAGACAAGGATCGTATAATCCACGAAATGAATGTTTACGTTCGCCGGAGGCCACCGGTATCGGAAAAGACAATGGAACGCCCCTTCGTTCGAGGTTTTCATGTAGGTGCAAACAACCGACATAAAAGGCCAATTCGGTTCGGAGCATAGTGAAGAAACTGAGAATGTGATCTGTGGATTGGGCGAGCGCGTTAGCGACAAGAGTGACCCCGCGATCGTTCAATTCGGAAAGAGCTCGCGCACCGCTTTCATCGCGAGGGTGCAAATGGAAGCTGTAGGACTGGGGTCCTTCTCCCAAGATCCGCTCAATCCAACTCTCCTTTCGAATCGGTTTCCGAAGAACATAATTGAATCCTTTATTTCCTTGTCCCAGTTCAGCGCTGATCAACACGCCGCCGCGGAATTTTAGTCGCTGTAGATGCTCCTGGACAGTCGCGAAATAATCATCAGCAAGTTCGCGCTTGAGCATCGCGAAAAATGAAGTGAAGCCTTCCGATTGAAACGCCTCCGCGTATTCATGGGCGATGCCTCTTAATTCCTTAAGCACGCCCACGAACATCTGCAGTATTTCTATCGATCTACCCAGGATCGCGTCGGGATAGTTGCTGATGGCGCCCCAACCCCAAAAGCCGAATTTCTTTCGGTCGATCGATGCCACCGCGATATCGTAGATGTCCCTGACGATAGACGAATTGTTCAAGCAATCCCTGAGAACATCTTGACGGTACAGGATGGTGTCGAGATCGCTTAAACTGCACAAGACCGCTTTCTTTGCCACTTCAAGCAACACTTTGTCACCGAGCGCCATGGAGTCCAACAGCGTGCTTATTTCCAGGTCCTGCATCAGTTCTTGTTCCTGCGGCGGAAATGCCTCCTGCAAATCGAAATCGCGATCTTTATACATGAGGAACGCTTTCATGATCTTAGGCGCTCCTTTAAAGAGCCATAGGTAAGCCGATACTTTTCGGCAATCGATATCGCGTACGAAAGTCCGTCGGCGGGCTTTCGTAGAACCTTATAGGTTCGGGAGGCCGGATTTTCCGGGATTACCGTGCTTACCATGCTCACGGTTTTCTCGCTTAGAGATGCCAATTCATCGATGAAGGTTACGCAGACACACAGTATATCGAACTGTATAATGGTTTGCAGTACCTTTTGGCTCAGAAAAATTGCGTCTCTTAATGTGGTAGAGGTAAAACTTTCATTCATTATGACAATACTCTGAGATGTAATCTGGTTCAGGATTTGATGAATTCTGAACAGATCGTCCTCCAGTTTGCCCCGAAGGTTTTTAATGTCTTCTTCCTTTTCGAAATGTGTAAAGAGCCTGTCGCAGAGATAGAGCTGCGCTTCCCTGCCCGGAACAAGACAGCCTAAGCTTGCCAGATAGTGCAATTGCCCGAAGGTGCGAGCGAAGGTCGTTTTGCCTCCCTGGTTGGGACCGGATACCACAAAGATGCGTTCCTTCTGTTCGAGGTAAAAATCGTTACAGACAATGGGCGATCCTTCTCGAATGAGGTTAAGCGCCAAAGCCAAATCAAAGGTTTCATGATCATGAACTGTTTTGCATGTATCGGATAGCCGTGGATAACAGAAAGCTAGGCCTGTTCGCTTAAATGTTGTCATGTACTCCAAATAGGAAATGTAGAATTGTATTTCCCGGTCAAAATGACTTATCCTTTCGTCTAAATAATTTCGGTGGTTCGTGCAGTAACTATCAAGGTTGCCAAAGATGTCGGGATACAAAAGTGCCACAAAATCCAAGACTTTTTCTTCGACAGTGTTCATCCCCATCGAGGAGGGAAATTTTGCCGCATAGCTTTTGACTGCACCCTGTCTAAATTTCTCGAATGTTTCCTCAACATTTGCGCTGTAATCAATTTCGGATTCATACTTTCGCACCTTAAAACCGTCTCCCTTGATGAGAACGCAATATTTGACGGTCGCTAAGTCGGCCTTCAGCTGTTTTGTTTCCGCTAAGAGCGAGGTGAAGCGTTCGGAGTGTGTATAATGCGTCAAGTAGTCGCGGAAAGCTAAAAAGCCGCCGGATTGCAAATCCACGTGCGATAAATCATGGAGCAGGCGATTGATGGCATCGCAATAAAGCTCTACCTCGTCCAAAAACCAACTATGCTTCTGGAATTTGTGGTAAAGTTTTGCTGCTTGGGCAAGATATTCGCGTGTTGTCCGCATTTGCTTGGCAAATGACGTTATGTGTTCAAAGAGAAGATCATTTTCAAGGTCTCGCAGGATTCCGTGGCGATAGTGGATGGTGTTGAGATCGTGCAAAGCAGTAAAATAGAACGGCTTGAGATTATATTCCTCTTTGCCAACCGTGATAGCGTCGACGATCTGATCGAGATTTAAATCAACAAAGAAGTCAGGAGCCTGGGGTGTTTCGTTTTGTGTGCTGTCGGTTGCCTCTGCAAAAAGTATGCTATGGAAGGTCATTTGATAAAAGGTATGTCGACGTGCGACAATTCCGCGAAGTTGTGCGGCAGCTGGTTTACTAAGAACTTTCTCTCGATCTCGATGTGTGTACTCATGGTGCTGGATGTTTCCAGGCCCGGTGCCGTCCGAAATATGGTTGTAAGCACATCTTTGGACAAAGGGATCCTGGTAACTGGCGCATTACCGGTCCGGGTTGTGAGCCGCGAGGTGGATCGGCAAAGCGCTCTTGGCCTAAAGCTTCAGAAAAAAGGGATAGCAACCCGCCTTCCGGTGTCCTTTGTGGACAAAGAAATCCTCCTGCCGCTTCATCACTTTCTACCTCCACAAGATTAAGTGTTAGGTAGGAGTCATTAGCCTCGATTGTGAAGCTGTTTTTCCCTGGGTACAGGAGAAGGCAAACTCCATTGCCTTACTGGGATTCTATGCAGATTGTGTAATTTCGCAAACTGAAATGAATTGAAAAATTGGCGGAAAGCAATCCGCGCAGAGACGAAATGCGTTATCCTTCCGGACAAGTTTGTCGTATAAAATCCTTGCATGCATCGGCGATTTGCCTTGCGAATCGCTTGTCTGACTGAATGTAGCGATAGTGCAGGTATGGAGGTGCCAGAGCTTTTCATTGCGCGGGATGAATCCGTCATGCGGCTGATTCCGTCAGGCCAGTCCATATTTGGCTCCACTTCGGACGAGATCCAACGCGCGATGTTTCTGGACAGAGACGGTGAGTTGTTCTCCTTGGAGAACGAAGGGCCGCAGTTTAGAGCCTTCATTCCCGCCTATTATGTCGGCGTGTATGCAGTGACAAATCAGCAATTCGCGCGCATTCTGTCGAGCACTCGCCCTTCAATTGCCGTTCTGAACTTGTGGATTCCCTGGCGGGAAAGAATTTGCGGGCCTGGCGATGAGAAGGGTGTTTACCGAGTAAATCGGGGATTCGAAGGGCATCCTGTGGCCAATGTTTCGTGGTTTGGGGCGGAAGCATACTGCCTTTGGGCGGGGCTTCGAATGCCGACTGAAATCGAATGGGAGAAAGCGGCACGAGGAGCGGACGGGCGGATTTTTCCATGGGGTGACCGATGGTCGCCTGAGAGCTTGCGTTGGCACGGAACTCATCTGCCGACGGAGGACACGGCACCCGTCGATTGGTTCGAAAGCGGTTCCTCTCCCTATGGGATTTACCAGATGGCCGGCAACGTAGAAGAATGGTGCGCAGATTGGTACCAACCCCATATTTATGAACGCTATGCCGCTGGTGTACTGACCCCTCCCTCCCACGGTCGCGAACGTGTCATCCGCGGTGGGAATTGCCACCGACGCAACAGACTAGAATTTCGATGCGCGATGAGGCGCGGGAATAAACCGGCCTTCACAAATATCCTGTTGACCGGAATCCGTTGCGCTTCCGATGCACGCTGATCTTCCGACCCCAGCGTCGCTTTTTCCGATCTCAAGCGATGATAGTTCCTTTAGTTGCTGTCGCCCGCGCGGCAGCGTCAGCCCAAAACGCACCGCTTTACGAATATCTGGGGCGCCTCGTTGCCAACGGTGAGAGAAAACGGTTCATCCTGCCTGTACCGATGATGAACGTTCTAAATGGCGGCCGACACGCCTCCAATAACGTCGATTTCCAGGAGTTCATGCTTTTTCCCGTTGGTGTGCCCAGCTTTGCCGAGGCGCTGCGCTCGGGCGCCGAAACGTTTCATGCGCTGAAGGCACTTCTGGCCGTGCGCGGCTTGTCCACGGCCGTGGGCGACGAGGGGGGATTTGCCCCGAATTTGAAGAGCAACGCCGAAGCGATAGAAATACTCCTTCAGGCCATCAAACAAGCTGGCTACCGTCCCGGAGAGGAGGTGGCAATCGCGCTGGATCCGGCCGCAAGCGAGTTCTTTCACGAGGGCGAATACGTCTTCGCCAAATCCGGCGGCGCGCGGCGCAACAGCTCCGGAATCGGGGAGCTCTACCTCGAACTAGTCGACCAGTATCCCATCGTCTCACTCGAAGACGGAATGGCCGAAGATGACATCGAGGGATGGATGCTGCTCACGAAGACGCTCGGAAGGAAAGTCCAGCTTGTAGGCGATGACGTATTCGTCACCAACCCCGCCATTTTTCGCCGCGGCATCGACCAGGGCATCGCCAACGCCATTCTAATCAAGCTTAATCAGATAGGCACGCTGACCGAGACGCTTGAAACCGTGGCAATGGCCAAAAAGGCAGGCTACGGCGCAGTCATCAGCCATCGCAGCGGCGAGACGGAAGACACGTTCATAGCCGATCTCGCGGTAGCCACCGGCTGCGGGCAAATAAAGACCGGCTCGCTCTGCCGCTCTGAGCGCGTGGCCAAATACAACCGGCTGCTAACCATTGAGCGCGAACTAGGCCGCGAGCGATCGAGCTTCTTTCGCTTCCGCTCCGAATCCACGCGACCGCGATGATTGAGGTTTGTCACTTTCTCAGCGGACCGTCATCTTGGCCGCGGATCTATAGGTTGTTTCGGCCAGCTTTGGTCGTTGCACGAGCAATTCTTCAACGTCATAGCGCCGGTCAGGATCGCCCTGGCGGGCTTGCCTGCGGCCTCGAGCCTCAAGGCTCGCAGACAAACTCTCCCATCCAGGCTTTGCAACAGGCGGAAATGCCTGCTGCCCCCGAAGCAACACGAGATCTTAAGCGTGTGATGAAGGACAATATAGGCGCCGCTCCTTGCCGGACCGATGGTAACAAAAACTCGCAGATCGTTCGTCTGTGCGGAAGTACGGAGAACTGCGGACTATCACTGGGGGACCGCGAACCTTGATTGAGGAAAAAAACAATCGCTGCGAACTCGAGACCGCTCAACGGGCGAGTCAGGGCAGCGGAGCGGAGTGCCGCGGGACCCTTGATTTTATCCTAACCGATCTACTTACCGAGACAGCCGCGTCGGTCGTAAGCCCGTCGACTAGTCAAGCGGAACTCTTTAAAGGCCTCGAGGGTTTGCGCCAGCGGCTCGCGACGGATCGATTTCAGCTAGCGGTGCTCGGGCAATTTAAACGTGGCAAGAGCACGCTGCTTAACGCCCTGCTGGGCGCGGATGCACTGCCGACGGGAGTAGTTCCTATTACGGCAATTCCTACGTTTTTGCAATACGCGCCGACGCCTCGGCTCCGCGTGACCTTTGCCGCTGGCCGCTTCGAAGAGTCCGAGGCTGATGCCCCCCTGCTCCGCGAGCGGCTCAGTGCATTCGTGACCGACGAAGGCAATCCACGCAACCTCTTGGGCGTCGTACGCGTCGAAGCGTTCCTGCCCTCCGAATTGCTCGCGCGGGGCATGGTGCTCATCGATACGCCAGGCGTTGGCTCGACATTTCATCACAATACGGCTGCGGCCCATGACGTGTTAGCGGAGTGCGATGCGGCGCTCTTTGTGGTTTCGCCGGACCCGCCTATCACCGAAGTGGAAGTCCAATTCCTGGCGTGCGTCCGACAGATGGTCGGGCGGATCATCGTAGTTTTAAACAAGATCGACACGGTGGAGCCGGATGAAGAGGTACAGATCGCCGCGTTTCTGCGCAGCGTGCTGGCCGAACAAGCGGGTCTGGATACGGCTACGCCGATCTTCTACCTCTCTGGGCGCTACGGTCTGCGTGCCCGGCTGGCCGGGGACACCGATGCTCTTAGAGCCAGTGGACATCGCCCACCTTGAAGCGCACCTCACGCAGTTCCTCGCTCAGGAAAAGCAGACAACGCTTCGCTCGGCGATTGCGCGCAAAGCGTCCGTGTTAGTTGCCGCCTTGCAAATGGAAACCGGAATTCGGCTCAAAGCGTTGCGCTTGCCGCTGGCAGACCTCGCACAGAGAATGGCGGCGTTCGACGAGGCAGTGAGCCGGTTCGAGGCGGAACGGCGCGCGGCAGCCGATCTTCTTGCCGGGGACCGGATTCGTGCGTTCGAGGAGTTGGAGGCAGACGCGGAGAGATTGCGAATACAAGGTCGGGCGGCGCTCGTATCGGAACTCGATCGAGCTCTCGCGGGCGGCGCACACGCCGAACAGGCGCGGGCGGCGCTCGCCGGGTTTATTATACCCTTTTTCGACGCGGCGCTGGCGGAAACCAGCGCAGAGGTGGGCAAACGGCTGTCGACAACGTTGCACGCACACCAGGTTCGCGCCGACAAACTGATCGCTCTCGTCCAACGCACGGCGGCCGATTTGCTGGAGATCCCTTTCCACGCGCCGGAAAGCAGCGAAGCGCTCGAGGTTCGGCACGATCCATTTTGGGTAACGCGCGCCCGACCCGAGGTGCTCGGCGCCATAGCTCCCCGCGTCTTGGAACGCCTTCTTCCCCGGGCGACGCGCCAAATCCGACTACGGCGACGGCTTGTTGAGGAGATCGAGGCGGCCCTGCTGCGGAACGTGGAAAACTTGCGTTGGGCGACGCGGCAGAACCTTGAAGATACGTTTCGGCGTTTCGGCGCGGATTTAGATGAACGCCTGGCCTTGAGCCTGGTAGGTACCCGCGGGGCGATGGCGGCGGCGCATGACCGCCGCAGAAAACAATCCGCATCTGTCGAGGCGGAAATCGAAAGCACGCTGGTGACCTTGTCCAGACTAAACTCGATGCAGACCACACTGGCCCCGACAAGACCCCTAACCCCGGGAGCACCGGGATAGCGGTCATGATTATAGAGCACTTGGTGAAAGCGCTCTGGAATTTTGATTGGGGATTGAGAAAGGTCTGGTCGACAATCCAACATATGGGTCACCCTGAAGTACAGTTTCCGGCCCAGGCGCTCGGCTACAAAGTCTCAGGTAAAGCCGGCCGTCGTCAACCACGTAGTTGCGCTGATGCTTACCTTTGATTCTCTGAAAATCTTGTTCATTCGCCACGCCGAAAGCGAAGCAAACATCCAGAGGATTTACGCTAACGAAGGCTGTTCATTCCCTCTCACCGTAAATGGCCTTCAGCAGGCCAGAGCGTTTGCTCTGCGGTTTTCTTCCTTGGAAATCCGCGCTGTCTACACAAGTCCCATCCTGCGAGCAATGCAGACCGCTCAGGAAATTTGCAAGATCAGTAAGACCGAGATGCTAATTGCGCCGGAGTTGCGCGAATACAATATGGGGATTTATGAGGGCACGAGTTCTTTGCCGGGTACCTCGGGAGCAATCTCGGATGCGGAAACCAAAATCCGGTGGTACGAGCACAACGACTTCGATGCTAGATCACCAGGCGGCGAAAGCTTAAACGATATGAGACGGCGATTCCTCCCTTTCGTTAAAAGGGCGACTGAGAATTGCGGAGGTGATCCAGGAATCCTTGTGATGGTCACGCATGGGGGAATTCTAACTGCCATGCTCCCCTTTGTGTTTGAGAATCTTAATTTTAATTTCGTTCAGGCTCGTCCGATCGAGCACCTGAGCATCGTAAAGGGCGAAGTGAAACATGGACGACTGATTTGCGTCGAATACGATGGTAACTCTGTCTTCCCATAAGTTTAGCGGCCAAAGAACAAAAACGGTCCTGGATCCTTTCGCTCGCTGAACAATTAAATTAAAGGAAGGAAAGATCGAAAGGGTCCTCACTTGGAGCGATCTCAAACTGGGGCTGGACTTGCCGCCGCGCGCTCGTGGCCGTAGGGCCTTCAATCGGGAAGACCGAACTTTGGGATATACTGACCCTCAGCGAGGTCGACGGTCTCTTTCCATAGAGTCTGAATCTCCTGCGTAGCGAACTTGAGGTCTAGCTCTGTTCGCATCGGCATCGCCAGAAATTGCTGGAGCCGTTTGGAAAAACTTTGCGGCTGTAGGGGAAAGCGATCGATCGCTTCGAGACTGCCTTTGTCACCAAAATAATATTCGCTGTTGAGCGCGAACAAAGACTGCAAGAGTACGAACGCAATTTTAGTGAGGCAACCGACTGTGTTGAGGGTGTCTCCGCGGTCAGCAAAACCGTGGGCATGGAAAAGGGTGAATTCGGCGGTCGTCAAGCAATTCAGGATCATCTTTTGCCGCAACGTTTCGGGATAGATTTCAACGCTACGCTTGAGCTTCTGAAGCAGATGCTGAGGATCCAACAGCGGTAGACAGCATTTGATTTCCGACAGGTAAATGATGCTTACAAAACCGAAGGTCGGTTGCTGATAATAATCATGGTGATACAAACCTTCCTGACTTTCATCGATCACGCGCTGGACCTGTTCAATGTTGCGGTATAAAAGATCCAATTTCCCTATCGGTGTTTGAATCCACGCGCCACCGTTGACCCAAGGTCCCCACTTATGGTAGCCCACGACGGTTGGCGGGGTATTTGGTGCCGAGATTGTTTCGGCGCAACTGCGAATCGCTTCGATGTCCGGTGGCGAATTTTTGGAGTAGTAAAGACCTATGTCCAAGTCTGAATCAGGACGGGCGGTTCGTCGCGCACAGGAGCCGCCCAAGACTACTGCGATGACGCCCGGTACCTTCGAAAGCTCAAAAACGATCGCATTGAGGAGGTCGACTTGGGCTGAGCTGAGGCCGAGGGATTCGAGCATGACCTTATCAGGAAGCGGCAGAGACCGATTGCCCTGTTTATCGATGATGCGCACGATCTGCACAGTAAAACTCTTATCGGTCTCAAGCGACTGATTGAAGTAGTGCGGGACAGCGGCGGCACGCTTTCAGTAGTGCTGGCAGGCCATCCAAAGCTGAAGAACGATCTGCGTCAGCCATCGATGGAAGAGATCGGTTCGCGCGCCACGATATTCGAGTTAGAGGGCTTAGGGAGCGAGAAACGGAAGTATGTCAAGTGGTTGTTGGTGCAATCCACGGCGCCCAAGACAAAGATCAAGGGCATTATCACAGAAGACGCTTTAGCTATTCGGGAAAGGAACGGCGTTCATGACCGGCAGAGGGTCCGAAGAACCGTGCCCGAAAGGTGACAGAGCCTTCGTAAGAGCGCAGAAGCGGGGTAATGCCCGTGGAGCAAAGGAAGGCAGGAAGATGGAGACGTGAAAGACAGAACACAGGAACAAAGATCGCCGAGAGGGCTCCACAAGACGAAGAGATCCGTGCCCGATGGGCATGGGTGGAAACTGAGGTCTGGACAGAGCGCATGTTGGCAACCCTGGAAACGGGGATTGAAGGTCATCGCTGGCCAAACGCCTACTTCACCACCATGGGCTTGTTCTCCTTAAGACAGGCTCATCAGGTGGCTTGCCAATCTTCTTGAAAGTTAACCACCAACTGGAGAGCCGAATGCCGGAAATCGGCCTGTTCGGTTCGGAGGGAGGGGCGCCGACACACAGACAAACCGTCTCGACTTACTTCTTAGTTGAGCCGTTTTTGTGGTCGCTGCCGAGCCAAAGAAAGGATTTGCGCTGTCGGTCTTGCCAAATTTTGAAATGCCGCTCTTGCCAAGTTTTGAATTGCTCTCTTCTTTGGCGCATTTTTTGAAACCAATTTTCCGCCAGGAAGATGGCAGCGCCCGAAGCAAGGGCTGTCAGCGCCCCACCGAATAAAAGCAGTGCCGCCAGGCTCCAAACACCAGGAATCTCGTTCATTCGCACATTCCTTGTTTCCACAATAATCGCTATTATAGGAAAATGCCATATTTTTTAAACAGGCCGTCATTGGCTGCGTTCCGCAAGTAAACTTGGGACTATTTCGGGGACAGGACACTAGCGGCGGAATCCCGCGTTGGCGAATGCCGATTAATTTAGCGCCTCTTCTTCGCGTTGAAGCTGAAGCTTACCACGGTTGCGAAGACAAGCATCAATCCAAGGGCTCGACGAATCCAAAGGTAACCGTTTGGATAGTCCCACTGTGTGGTCGGATCGGGCAGGGCGCGCAGAAAATCCGCTCGCAAGAGACGCTCCGCCTCCTGATCGAGCCGCACTTCCGGCCTCAGCAACGCTAACGCGGGGTCGCCTACGCGCATCCCAAAACCCAGGTCTCGAGCGGTCGGGCTATCGGCAAATAGCCGTCGCTTCCCAAAAGCCCGTTCAATAAGCATCGTACAATCTTCGCCGACAAACGGATGTCCGCGAATGTTATTCAGAAATTCGACCACCTCGTGCACAACTCCCTCATCGACACGGCGGAACGCGGTGGCTGGCACCGTCACGTCCCAGCCTCTATGATCGCGTGCTTTGAAGGTCTCGAGCGGCGTCCAGTTCAATCCGTCGAGGAAGTCTTCGCGTGGAGTACCAAACAATTGTTCGACCACGAATTCTCTGCCATCCTCGAGTACGACGTGGAGCCCGGCATGCATTGCGAGGGGCGGAGAGCCCGGAGAACGACCTAATCCGGCGAGGCACATGTCGAGCGTTTCCACAGGACGTATGATCCATGCGCCGAGCACGCTTACCGAGTCGCTCTGGAAGATAATCCCGCGCATTTTCACAACGCGACCTGGTCGGTCGGGTACAGAAGGAGGCAACGACGTGGTGAGGGGATTTATCTGCGCCACGAAAGAATCTTAAATCCGGTTGACCGCCGTGCGCAATGCCCCTTTATCGCAATGTCGAACCCGTCGGAGAGGAATCCTTCGGGATATGCGAGCCGGTTCACTTGCCTCGTTTTTCCGGCCTGACGATTACTGGCACTTTGTCACCAGGCTTCGCCTTCGGGTCACCTTTGCAAGTTACTTCGAGGCGCGAGCCGGAACGTTTTTTAGTGCGTTCAAGATTGAGGCCCGTCGAGACGATCTCGCCCGCATCTTGCAAAGCGTCGCTCTGAAGCCGCACCACGACCGAATCCAAAGATTGCTTTTCGACGCTAATCACCGTTGCCAAGATCGCGTGCTTCACGTCGACTGTTCGATGCGCGCGCGCAAAACGGTCGTATAACAGCGGACTGATTGGATGTCTCTACCCGCCTTTGGCGGTCTTCTTCAAGGCTCGATTCAGCCCTTGCCCCGCCGCCCAAGCGGCGCGCCCAACGTTCTTCCACCGAAATCCGCTCGCTAAATTGCAGCGGCTTTGATCCAAATGCATGAAGGTATGATTCCTCTTCTTGCGGCATCCTCATGGATTCTCCTCAGCCTGAACTCGAATCGACGCCGCAACCCTGCCAGACCAGCCAAATGCATCCAGTTGACCTAGTCGTCTGCTTGCTGATTGCGCTCGTGGCTCTTGTCACTGTCGCGCACCGTCTCAATGTTTCGTACCCGATCGTCCTCGTAATCGGAGGCCTCGTTCTCGCGCTGTTTCCGCGATTGCCGGAAGTCAGGCTTGACCCAGACGTCGTGTTTCTCGTCTTTCTTCCTCCACTGCTTTATTGGGATGCTCTCAATTCGTCCTGGCGCGATTTTCGCGATAACTGGCGCCCAATCTCGCTTTTGGCGATTGGGCTGGTCTTTACCACCACCGTGGCGGTAATGCTCGTTGCGCATTTTATACTCGGATTTCTCTGGGGCTCTGCGTTCGTCCTGGGAGCTGTTTTGGGTCCAACTGATACGATAGCGGTCGCGGCGATCCTGGAGAAATTCAGTCTTCCCCGGCGCCTGTTGGCGGTGCTGCGCGGGGAGAGCCTGCTCAACGATGCCTCAGCTCTGGTATTGTACGAGTCTGCGGTGCACATCGCGCAGACCAGGAACTATGTTTGGGGATCCCTCTCCACAAGTTTTTGCATGGCTGTCGGCGGTGGAGTCGCAATCGGACTGGCTATTGGTTGGTTAATGCTTCGCCTTCAGCGACTTGCCTCGGAGCCTTTGGTGAAAAATACGATCGCTTTGCTGACAGGATTTGCCGCCTATATGCCAGCAGACACGCTACACCTATCGGGCGTTTTGGCCGTTGTCACCGCCGGTCTTTATCTCAGCTGGGAAAACCCGCGGATCATGTCCGCCAAGACGCGGCTTCAATCAATCGCGACCTGGGAGGTCATCACGTTTTTGCTCAACGGCATGCTCTTCATTCTCATCGGTCTGCAGCTCAGGACAATTGAAAAGTCGTTCTCGGCAGAGTCATTTCGTTCCATCATCCTTGGTAGCCTGATGATCAGTGGAACAGTGATTCTGGTTCGGATCTTGTGGGTTTTTATTCCAGTGTCGGTTTCGCGTGCATTCAGGGGCCGCCAGCTCGGCGACCGGTATCTCGACTGGCAACAACCGGCCTTAATTTCCTGGGTTGGGATTCGAGGCGGCATATCCTTGGCTGCCGCTTTGGCGATCCCTACCTCTCTGGAGAACGGCTCGCCTTTTCCGGGACGCAACGAAATTTTGATCCTAACGTTCGCGGTTATTCTCGCCACCCTTGTGTTCCAGGGGCTCAGTTTACCCCGGTTGCTTCGCTGGTTGAATTTCGAAGCGGAGGACACCGAAAGTGCAGAGGAGCAGCAGGCACAAGCAGCGATCACCGGCGTTGCGCTTCAGTATTTGACGTCGGTCGAGAAAGGAGACGAGACCCATCGGCGCGCGGTTGAGCAGTTGCAGGACACGTACCGGAACAGAGCAGAACGATTCGAGCTATCGCGCCAAGCCTGCCCGGATACCGCCGAGGCGGTGTATTTGATCGAGCTAATTTCGCTCCAGCGAAAATTGATTAGAATACAAAGGGCTACGCTAATCGAATTGCGCGACAGTGGCACGATCAGCGACACCGTACTGCGGCGATTAGAGGTACTGCTCGACCTCGAAGAATCGCAGATTGAGGAAGAGGAACGCCACTAGAACTTCTCGCCCGTCTAAGGTTACGGCAAAGGCGCTATGGCAAAATACCTTGTCACTGGCGGGGTCGTCTAGCATTCAGCAGGATCCACCATAGCAGCAATAATATCCATATCTATGGCCGATTAGCAAAATGGTCTTAAGTTTCTCGTTCCGAAATAGTTCTCGGTGAGGGGTCAGAAACGCAGAACTGAGGCGCAAAATAAACAAGTCATTCGCAGTATTTTCAAATTTAAGAAGCTCTCAAGCCCCACGCACTCGCGAACCGTTAGATGGGATTTCAAGATTGGTAAGGTGCAGCACGCTGCGATGCATGGATATTATAGTAATTATGCGCCCAGGCGGGATTTCCCGTCTAATTGACCATTAAAGGATGGCTCTTGTTGAAAAGGACCGGGCCTTTGAGCAATTCGGACGCTTCGGCCAATCTCTCGTCGTATCTAAAGGCGATGTCAACACGACGCAAAAAGTATGGGAGAACCTCAGTCAACGGGGCGAGACTTCTGGTGTCGAAAGTGTCGTAGATGACTCCAATTCCCGCAAAAGTCGTGAATGTAGACAGACTAGGGGATCAATATCTCGTAACCGTACGGGTCTGGCGCGAAAAGGATAAAGGCGCTTTCGATCAGCTCAGTTTTGGTGAAAATAAGCCGCACCTCGGTTGGTATCACCACGGCTGGCTTGACATTGTTTATCATCAAAATCCAGACCTGAAATTGGGGCAATCGTTTCCGTTGTGGGAGCTAGCGTGACTATATAGTCGCGCTTTCCCGAATGCTCTTTCATGGAGCCATCCCGTAAGGCTAAAACTCTTGCCCTGAACAAGCAAACAAGACGCTGGATCCTGGAGGCGTGGGTTAAATCCGAAGGGACCGTTACCGATGGTTCCGCTATAACTCCGAGGTGACCGCAGACGAACCAAAGCTATATTTCCCGCCGAAAAGTTAGTCTTGGTGAAAGGTATACCGGGCATTGCCCGGCGGTGCCACTAATTCCGTATCGGCCGCAACTAAATAGAAGAAATGCTATCGAATAGTCGCAGGCGGCTCGTGAGATCCAAGTGGTGTGAATGTTCCCAGCCTGAGCCTCGTCAATACACGGAAGCAAAGGAATGCTTGTTTTGAATTCAATGGAGATCGATCCCGTTGGCCGGTGTGCGTCGGTCGTATCACGGCGCACGCCGGTTTTTTGTGTCTCCCGGGAGCTCGAATAACAGCGTTTTGACTCGGTCGGTTTGACCCAGGCGATCCCCTCAATCGCAAGGCAAGGATTGAGTCCCTGCCTGGTCGTCCTTCTCAATCGTGTCTGTGGTCGTAATCGTCATCGATTTTTGATCGTTGACGGCAAAAGGGGCTTACGATGAGAGAACAAAGATAGCGGCGGAGTGCGAGGTTCGATCGGTCTTCGGTAATGACTTGAGTCGGGTTCTCTCCTGCCACGTCAATTATTCCGTTTTGAGCTCAAGTCTCGCTTCACATCCAGGCGAGCGGAGGACCTGGAATTTCGGGGGTCCCGACGGCTTAGAATTTCTATAAAAAGACTAGAATTCTATAGAAAAGACGTTATTCTCGACGTGACGCTCAACGGTGAGGGCGAAATGGAAAACCCGATCTCAAAGACACTCTATCCCTCCTGAAGTGAGACGCCGGCGCTATTCCCGTTTTAGGCTAAGGCACCGAAAGCGTGTACCAGTGAGCGTTCTTCAGGCTTCGGCCCTCAGAACAATATGAGCGTCATCTTGTTCATCGTCTTAGTTCTATTGGCCGGGGCAGTGACGTACAGGGTGTTGCATGTATTGGTCACCTCAGTCCGTGTCCTTGGGGCTTGCGTCCTCATGTTCTCCCTCGCGGCCTTTATTCTACAAAATCAAATTCGAGAAACAATCGCTCACCAAGGCAATTCTCCTGGGGCCTCGCGTTTTTCGATTTTTTCCGATAAAGGCACATTAAACGACTCGGATCCGATCCACGATCCTCGGTCTGTAGCCTACGTTATTTTTCAAAACTTCAGTAGAGAAGATCACGATTTTTTAGATGAAATCCTGCAGAAACAGAACCAGGACGGTTCACTGCCAGGTAAACCTGCGCCCACTCGCGTTCAGAAAATCGGCAAGGCTGGGCTCATTGGTCCGGGCAATGAGCCATTATTGAAGGGGGAGTTGGTTATCAATACTGCGGAAGCTAAACGTTCCGAACCGATCACGCATAAAGAGACAGTCAAACGCGCTCAACTCGTCATTCATAACGAAACGTTTAAACGAGCCGAGCTGGTTCGATCCAGCCAACAATGATTCCGCCCATCCTTGCCCTATCGTTTCCTTGTCAATCCGAGTAGTAGTTAGTTGGATGGTCGCTCGTGGTGCGCTTTCCAATAGCTGTTCACGATCGAGAGTTCCTGAGGAAGGCCGTGAGTAAATTTATGATGATAAAATCCGTTGGGGTCATCGATATCGGATAACCGATTATACCCGCGGTGGCCTATTACTTTATCTTCGACGGTAATGCTATAGTGGTGAGCTATCGGATAGAGAAAAACATCCATTACGCGATCGTCCTCGAATTCGATTTCGTATGAAGGCACGCGTATTTTAGGGCTTTCAGGATAAATCGAACGATCTGCGACCCTTCGCCATTGGCCAACGCTATCTAATTCGAATGAGTAGCTTTCGTATAACTTGGCAGTGTTATCCGGCAAGAAAACCAAGAAATATCCCAGCATTTTATTAATCCAGAGGTCGATGATTGGATCGGCCTCACTCAGCGGAATTGGCGCGGGCTGGAGGGATTTCTTGACATTGTAAAAGAGGATCGCGAACGCGATAATACAAGCGCCGGCCAAGATGAAACCCACAAAAGGCCGCATTGCGCTGCCGAGTGAGCTGGAAATGCTTGACGGGTGCATTGTCCGGCAAGTCAATCGGTCTGTTCGAACTGACTGTGGCTCTTGAAACGGGCTCGGTACCGATGGGGAAGCAGCTTTGTCATAGTCAAAAGCTAAGGTACTTCGAAAATATAAAGGCTCATTCAACACCCTGAAGTTCGGCGATCACAAGCCACTCATTGGTTCCTGTCATGAGGGCCGATTAGATCTTATTTATTACCGGGATCCTGGACTTAAAGAAGGACAGGCATTTCCCCTCTGGACCATTCAATAGCCGAGGTGTCGTAATCAGTAGAGCCAATGCGCAGAGTTCCGCAACGCGAATACTGTCGGCGGCCTTGGCCGATTCGACCAAGACAAAGCGTGGCAACAGACTGTGCAAGTCAGACGCACATGAAGCTTGGCCGCGGCTTTGCGCCGGCGGTGCTGTGCCCAGTCGATGCAGGAGGCGATCAGCGCAATAGTGCTGGAGTCCATCACATGAATGACGCGACGAAAACGTCGAGCTAATCCTTTGCGTCGACGTCCGGTGGCAAATCCCGGTGAAAGCTTTTGGAGATGATCGATTTCACGCGCCCTTTTCAGCACCTCCAACCCGGCGGACCGGGTGTTTTTCACGAGAAGGCGCAACAGCGTAGCGCCTTAGCACCCCACTTGGCTGACGCCATCTGTTAGATGAAAGGAACTTTGGATTAAGTCTCGTTTTTTTGGTGTAATGCCGCCGGCATAGCCACCGACGGAAGCTAAGACCGACCGCCCAATGGTGCTTTAATGCCCGTTTGTAAGCAGGGTTCCTTTGGATTTGCACTGAGGACATTGGTGAGGCCTTGGGCCCGAGCCAAGCTCGGGTCCTGCGGCTATCCCGCGACCATCACTGAGATGAACCCCGGGGCACAAGCCGGTGATGCTGCCAACCTGGCGCCGATTCTTAAAGTGCTCAAAACCTCTTAGCTCGTAATGGAGTACCGCCGCGCTATAGGCCCCGACTCCTTTGGGTAGGATCGCCGGCGCAAGCGCCGCGATCCGCTTGCGCAAAGCGCTTTGCTCCTCATCGGTGCTCAATATTTTGTTTCTCCAACCAACCAGCTGTTCCTTCATCCAGTCCTTGAGCCGGGGATCGCTAGTGAGTTCTAGCCAAGTGTCGCCCTGCCACCAGCGGCCACGCACTTCGATGCCTTGAGCACACAACATACCTTTCCCTCGAGCCTCACAGCGGCCGCGGTCGCTCATAATTTGGCGATGATAGCGGATCAGCGCTCGCTTCTCTTCCTGCTCTTCGGTCGGCACCGCGACCACACTTAAGGCTTTCTTCTGACCTCGGAGATAGCGATCCAGTGAATCGCACAACTCCCCAGCATCGCGCTTATCGGTCTTTTGCTTCTTGCCTCCTCGACCCATGGCCTTGGGCACTACCACCAAGTTTTTGACCCCCAGCTTCACTAGCTTCCGGTGTAACCAGTAACCGCTGGCTCCGGCTTCGCAACAGCTGTAAATTTCCCAGCCTTCTTCCAGCTTCTTGCGGACCCAGTTCAGAAAATCCGCGTGACCCATTTTCCCGGCAGCTTTGATCCGGCCCCCATCCTCCTGCATCGCCACTGTGACCTGCCGATAATGCACATCAAGCCCCAATTTCAGAACCTGATTGACATAGTTGACTAGATTCTCCACTGATACCGTCACTCGTTATTGTTTCTTTCATAAGAGCCGACAATTTACAGCGAGTGCTGTTTGTTGTCGGCTCATGTCATCTGAATCCTGTAGCCCCTTCAGGGCACTGCAGTTTGGACATTTCGAGAAGCGTCTTTCTTACCTGTAAGTGTTTAGCGTCGATTATACGGCCCAAAGGGCCTGTGCCCCGCAGGGGCAGAAAAGCTTAGCCCAGAGTTTACCCTGGGAATTGGTGTTATACCGCGAACAGTAAACCCTGGGCTGAGCTATCTTGCCCCTTCGGGCCAGGCTGTTGCGAAGCGTTGCAAATGTCCAAACTGCAGAGCCCCTTCGTCGGCGCAAAAAACGTCCCAAACCTTCCTTAACTTAGCCTTAACTTCGCGCCATTCTAGTCTAGCACGGCTCAATCGCGCAAAGAGCATGCACACGTGACTCCATGGACTGAAAGTTCGTGCCATGGAAGCCACGCCGGTCTCGCGTGCAAGTTTCGCGATTAGATGTGGCGGAATCAGATTGCAAAGTCGCCCGAGTACACTGAGTTTGGATACAGTTGGTTTGGTGTTTCTTTTTTTTCACCGCTGTCGAGTGGCAGGGTTAAAGCGCCAACCGCTTTTTTTGTGCTTTAGCCAAAATCCCTATGGGATGGCCGCGAAATGAAATCCAACGGTCGACGATCTGGCAACGGACTCTTATCGCCATTGCCGATTTTGCTCTTAACGGTCTTCGTCGATATGGTGGGGTTTGGCATAGTCGTACCCGTACTGCCTTTGTACACCGAGCGATTCGGTGCTTCATCATTCACGATCGGAATGCTGTTTGCGGTTTACTCGGGCATGGGGTTCGTCTTCTCGCCGGTCGTGGGCGCGCTCTCCGATCGTCTCGGCCGGCGATCAATTCTACTGTTGAGCACCCTCGGTCAGGCGACCGGCTTCTTCATCATGGGTGCGGCGAACGCGCTTCCTTGGCTTTTCGCTGGTCGGATCATTGACGGAATATTCGGAGCGAACGTCTCAACCACCCAGGCCTACGTTGCCGACGTAACGCCACCTCAAGATCGGTCGCGAGCGCTTGGACTGCTCGGTGCGGCGTTTGGAATCGGGTTTATTTTCGGGCCCCTCATTGGCGGCGTCCTTACCCAGATCTCACTTTCGGCACCCTTTTATTTTGCGGGCGGACTCGCGGCAGCCAATGCAGTTTTAATTTTCTTTGTTCTGCCCGAGAGCCTGCCTGCGCCGGACAACTCCGCACCGGGTCGGGATACTTTTGTGACTTTGTTCAGACAAGGTCTAGGTTCGGTGATCGTGCCTCTGATGGCGGCCTACTTTTTCATGATGACTGGATTTTCAATTTTGGTGGCTTTTTTCGCTATTTTTACCGAAGACCGTCTTGGTTACAACGCGAGTGCAGATGGTTATATCTTTGCTGGCATTGGCGTCATTGGTGCCACCGTGCAAGGCGCATTGATCGGACCCTTGGTGAAAAGCTTTACCGAGAAAAGAATCGCCATCATCGGCCTGGCACTTCTGGCGCTTGGCATGTTCGCGTTGCCGATGACGCAAACGGGAACGATGCTGCTTTTGGCCACCGCCGGTATCGCGATCGGAAACGCCTTCATCAATCCAACGATCAACGGACTGGTTTCACGTTCGGTGAACAAGCATTGGCAGGGACGGGTCCTGGGTCTCATGCAGGCCAGTGCTAGCCTTGGACGTTTTCTTGGACCGCTGCTTGGGGGCTGGCTCCTGGCTTTCAATTCGAGACGCACCCCGGATTTTGGCAAGGCGCCTTTCTGGGTCGGCAGCGTACTTTTGATCGTCTCGCTTGTTTTAACGACGATGGTGTCTGTTGGCCGGTCGCAGCTGGGGGAAGAAGGTGTTCCAAGCGAAGCTTGAGACCCCGCGGAAGAGAAGTTACTTGTCTTTGATGACGACGATTTTCACCGTGTCCGAGCTTACCTGGGCAGTCCGGGAGATTTTGGAGACTCAAATCGGAGAAGTCTGGGTCGAGGGTGAAATTTCAAACTATCGGAAACAATCGTCGGGACACCATTACTTCACGCTGAAGGATGATCGCTCGCAAGTTCCCTGCGTCATGTTTGCACGTTCGTACGGAGCCCAAACCAGAATTGCGCTTTCCGACGGGATGCGGGTTCAGGCGTACGGCCTGGTAAGCGTGTATGAAGCGAGAGGACAATATCAGTTGATTGTCCAGCTGATACAGCCCAGAGGCCAGGGGCTGCTCCAGGCGAAGTTTGAGGCCCTGAAGCGAAAACTTCTAGCGGAAGGCCTCTTCGATTCGGACCATAAAAGATCGCTCCCGAAATTTCCTCAGCGGGTGGCATTGGTGACCTCTTCGACGGGAGCCGCCGTCCAGGATATGCTCAACATACTGAAAAGGCGAAGTCCCTGGCTTTCGATTCTCATCTGTCCAGTTCGAGTACAAGGAGAAGGCGCTGCTGCAGAGATTTCCAGGATGATTGATTATATTAGTTCGCGTGCCGTCGAATTAAGGATTGACCTAATGATCGTCGGTCGAGGCGGCGGGAGCCTGGAAGACCTCTGGGAGTTTAATGAAGAGAGCGTTGCCCGGAGCATCTATAGTTCGCGCATCCCGGTTGTCTCGGCAGTTGGTCACGAAATTGATTTTACGATCGCGGACTTCGTGGCCGACCTGCGGGCGCCCACTCCGAGCGCGGCGGCCGAGTTGGTCGTACCGGATATATTGGCGCTGCAGGGAGAACTGGTGTCACGGCGATCCGCTCTCGACCGATCGATTCGCCAGGCATTGGAAATTCGGCAGATGCATGTCAGGCGGCTATCAGAGGCGCCCTATTTTCGTGAACCGCTCAGGTTGATCGTTGAACGCCAGCAGCGTGTGGACCAATTGGAAATGCGTCTTTCGGAGATCTGGAAAAATGCTCTTCAGCAGCGTCGATCAGGAATCGAAAAGATCGTGGCATTACTATCGGCGTTTCGCCCGGAGCGTTGGTTACAAACGAAACGTGGAGAACTCGCTGGATTGGAAACGCGCCTGAGGTGGATCGCGTCATCCAGGCTCGATTTCTGCAAAAACCGGGTTGCGGAGCTGGCCAATTTTCTCCGGTTGCTCGGACCGCGGCAGACACTTGAGCGCGGCTATTCAATTACGCTGGACGCAAATGGAAGCGTTGTCAGGTTCGCCCAGGCATTGAAGGTTGGCGATCGGATTCACACTGTGCTGACCGACGGCGAAGTGAATTCGGTTGTCGAAGAATTGCCGGAAAGCGTTAGTAAACACGAGGAGATTTCGTAGCACAACCAAAACCGACGTTTTTAGGCGTAAGTCATAAATAAACGGCTGACCCTGGGACAGGGGGCGACCCTGGGACAGGGGGAACGGCTGACCCAACGGCTGACCCTCAGGGGAGGGGGTTGAATGGGCGCATTCCGATTTCTCTGGCACTCTCAGCACTAACAGGGCTGGACGCTCAGGCTTAACTCTGGGCTATGCTTTCGCGGCAGCGGTATAGAGGTGTCTTTTGAAACCGATGGTGGCGAGAGGAGGCAAAGTCAGGACCAGGGAATGGGAACGGCCCTGCCAGGGGATCGGATCGGCGTGCACCCCACCGTAATTTCCTACGTTGCTGCCGCCATAGATAGCGGCATCGGTGTTGAGGATCTCTTCGTACCAACCTTCGCCCGGGGCGCCGATACGATAGTAATGTCTCGGCACCGGGGTGGCATTCACCGCGAAGACAATTGTCGAGCCGGATTCCGCTTTTCGCATAAATGTCAGCACGCTGTTGTCGGCATCGTGAAAATCGATCCACTCGAACCCGAGATAGCTGTCGTCATTTTGCCAAAATGCCGGTTCGCTCTTATACAGATAATTGAGATGCTGTGTCAGCTTTCTGACGCCATCATGAAGCGGATATTGCAACAGGTGCCAATCAACACTTTCGTCATGGTTCCATTCTTTCCACTGCCCGATTTCGCCACCCATGAATAATAGTTTTTTGCCAGGGTGCGCATACATCCAACCGTAGAACATGCGAAGATTGGCAAACTTCTGCCAGGCGTCACCCGGCATTTTGCTTACTAATGATTGCTTCCCGTGCACCACCTCGTCGTGGCTTAAGACCAGGATAAAATGCTCGTGATACGCATAGATCATTGAAAAGGTCACTTCTCCCTGGTGGAACCGCCGATGAACAGGTTCGCGGCTCATGTAGAGCAGAAAGTCGTGCATCCAACCCATGTTCCACTTAAAGCCGAACCCCAGTCCGCCCAGATAGGTTGGGCGGGAGACGCCGGGCCACGCGGTGGATTCTTCCGCGATGGTCATGATTCCAGGAAACCGCTCATAACAAATTTCATTGAAGCGTTTCATGAAATAAATGGCGTCGAGGTTCTCCCGCCCGCCGTGGACATTCGGTACCCATTCGCCTGGTTGCCGGGAATAGTCGAGGTATAGCATTGAGGCGACCGCGTCGACGCGAAGACCATCTATGTGATAGTCGTCCAGCCAAAACAAGCCGTTGGCGACCAGGAAGTTGCGCACCTCGTTTCGACCATAGTTAAAGATCAGCGTCCCCCATTCGCGATGTTCGCCCTGGCGTGGATCAGCGTGTTCA
The DNA here is from genome assembly GCA_963782115.1 of uncultured Verrucomicrobiae bacterium. GTDB lineage: Bacteria > Verrucomicrobiota > Verrucomicrobiia > Chthoniobacterales > JAFAMB01 > JAFAMB01. Next base: position 147,723 of record CAWAIK010000019.1, on the reverse strand, counting down.
TAAAGATGGGTTCCATCGAACAAAGCGAGACCAAAGGCATCCTTGGGGAAGTGCCCCGGAACCCAGTCAACGATGAGGCCGAGCCCGTTTTCGTGGCATCGATTAACAAAATGTCGGAACTCATCAGGGTTCCCAAATCGGCTGGTAGGGGCGAAGTAGCCGGTAACCTGGTAGCCCCAGGAGCCGTCGAAGGGATGCTCGGCTACCGGCATCAGTTCGATGTGTGTATAACCCAGGTCCTTCACATAAGGGATCAAACGATCCCCGAGCTCGATATAGCTCAGGAACCGGTTACCTTCTTCTGGAACCCGGGCCCACGACCCGAGATGAACTTCGTAGATGCTAACGGGCTCTTTGTGCCATTGCTTCGTTTTCCGGTCCTGGATCCACTGGTCATCGCTCCATTTGAAACGATCGAGGTTGAACACCAAGGAAGCCGTTTGGATTCCATGTTGCCCATAGAAAGCGAACGGATCACTTTTCAAGACAATCTGACCAAAGCAGTTTCGCACTTCGAGCTTGTAATGGGTTCCTTCCACGATGCCTGGGATGAAGATCTCCCAGATCCCGGCTTCGAGCCGTTTCCGCATCGGATGGCACCGGCCGTCCCAGCCGTTGAAATCACCTACGACGCTGATGCGTTGGGCGTTGGGAGCCCAAACGGCAAAAGTTGCGCCTGCGTGTCCGTTGATCTCGGTCAGGTGCGCGCCAAGTTTTTTGTAAATATCGTAGTGGTTGCCCTCCTTGTAGAGGTACATGTCAAGCTCACCGAGAATTTCACCATAAGAGTAAGGGTCACTGAACTGGAATGTCTCGCCGGACCAGGTGGTAACCTCCAACAAATAGTCGAATGCTTCCGTCACTCCGGTCAGCGCAGCTTCAAACAACCCCTCGTTTGCTACACGAATCGCTGGAAAATGACGTTCGGCGTGATGCCGATCGATTACCGCTAACTCTTTGGCGTCGGGTCGAAAAGCACGGACAACCCAAAGGTCATTGATCTTGTGCAAGCCAAGGACGCTAAACGGATCATCATGCTCGGCGTTAAGTAGCCGATGAATGTCGTGGGGAGTAAGAGTGGTATTCATAGTAGGTCCCGGAAGATTGGCTCTATTTTATCCACATAGAGCCGTTCTGCGGAGTAGTCGCGCAATAGTTGTTTTTTCCTCTTGAAAATTGCGTCCTGCTCAAAGGCGTCGCGAATCCTCTCCGCAACATTTCCGGGGGCGTCCCGCAGGTCAAACAAAAGTGTACCGGGCAGAGCGATCGACTTCAAAGGTTCGATATTTGAGCAAAACACTGGAAGCCGATGCGCCGCAGCCTCGAGCAGTGGCAGACCAAATCCTTCTTGCCTGGAGGGGAAGAGCATGGCGTCCGCCACCATGTAAAGGCTATGCAGCTGCCGTTCGTCAACATAGAAGCGCTCGTTGACCCAACTTATCAACTCCTGAACCTGAAGATCGGCGGCTAATCGCTTCAAGCCGGTAAAATGTTCGGCGCTGGACCGATTATGGGAATCCGGCGCGCCTGAAATGAGCAAACGCACCGGCAGTCCGATGTCGCGAAGCGCCCCGACGATCTGGAGAGCAAATGCGATGTTTTTTCGTGCTAGTATCCGCGTGGGATAGAAGAGGATGATCGATGCCGGCAGATCATTGCGCACGAGGTCCGCCACTTCCGGAGTGATAGTGCATGTGCCGGCGAAGTCCAGCCCGTTCGGAACGATGGCATCCACATCTGACGCCATCAGATTTCTGAATTCCGCCGCCCGCGCTTCGGATATCGTCACGTATCTCACTCCAGCCTGACGCTCGCGGATGGGATCAAACGTCCGATACGGCGGGATTTTGTAGTCCGGGTTTGAAGCGGCAAGATCGTGGGTCCAGGCAATCGTCTTTCTACCCTGTTCGGCTAGGCCGCTCAATGCTTTGATGGCGGCCAGGTTGAAGGGCATGGTGAAGATGTTATGGACGACGAAACGGTCGAATTTTTTGAAGATTGGACCGAGTTGTTTTTGCAAAGTCTCCAGGAGGCGAAAAAAGGCTTCCCCGGGACGGCCGTTGTAGGCCTCTTCCTGGGCCACTCGGACCAAGGGCTCCTGTGAATTGAGTTCGCGAAAAACTAAGGTCTGAATTTGCTGGTCGAAAGCGCCTCCTTCGCCACAGACAATCGCGACCTCGTGCCCGTGTCGTGACATGAGCTGCGCATGTTGGCGGATCACGCTTTCCACACCGCCAATTACAGGCCAGGAAGTGTAGTGAACGATCGCAATTTTCATCACCCGAATAATACCGCGGACCCGGTTATTCAGACAGGTTTGCCTTGGGATAGGCAATCAAGAATCTGACTTGAATCCAGAGAGATGTGTCTTAGTTTGGCTGTCTTTCGGGAGCTGACAACGCCAGGGTAGCTCAGTGGTAGAGCAGGGGACTCATAAGCCCTTGGTCGGGAGTTCAACTCTCCCCCCTGGCAAATTGAATCGGATGGGCATTTCGGCTGGGGGCGTATCGGCGAGCCTGAAGGCTCGCGACATTCTCGTCCAAATCTCAATTTATGGTTGGCCTTGATCCAATCGCAGGAGGAGTTAATATGTTCAATCCGCAAATGCTATGGACTTCCTCAACCACCACTTCTACTTGGGCCTTGGCGTCGGTGCTGTCCTGGGCTTGATTGGCATTTCTTTTGCAGTTATCCGTCTGTTGGACACGAAAGGTGAAGTAAAACGTTTGAGGCGGCACCTGGCGGATAAACTGGAACTTGAAGCGGACGGCACAAACCGGTTGCGTCAGGGGCTCCAGGAGCTGAAACAGCAGAATGAATATCTTCGCATCAAAGTCGCTAACCTGAACCAATACCCGGACAAACGGGTGCAGCGGGAACTGGAGATCTACGCGAGGGCCGAACGGTTTATGGCTTCGAGTTCGCCCGGGTTCCCGGCGGTTTGGGAAGAGGCGAAACGCAACGCACTGACCGGTCTGGAGCAGGAAGAGAATGGGCAAAGTCTGCCGAAGCGGGTTTTTAACGCCATGTTAAACCGCCCGTCTTATAAAAGCTCAAACTCCGAGCATGTCGACGGAGGAAGTTAACTCGAAATTCTCGCGAGCCAAACACTCGGGCGAGGTCTCCGGGCTCGGGCTAATGACATCGTTAATCCAGGCTGTTGACACACTTGAAGGAGATGATAGCTTCTGAGCCTTTCCAGAACCCGAGACTATGGCGAATATACGATCTGCCGCAAAACGAGCGAGACAAACAGCTCAACGCACCTTACGGAATAAGAGCGTTCTGACCGGATTAAAGGGTCAACAAAAAAAACTGACCGCTGCCGTTGCTTCCGGCGACGGTCTAAAAGCACAGGCGGAATTAAATCTCCTGGCTTCCAGGCTGGATAAAGCGGCAAAGCGGGGCATCGTTCACAAGAATCTGGCGAATCGTCGCAAAAGCAGGGCTGCAAAGGCAGTCGCGGGGATCCGTTCGACGAAAGCGCAGGCTTAAACGATCGGATCAGTTGACTTGACCGGCCAGATCCAGGCGATTTGCTACGCGGCCAAGTCCCTGCTGGGCTGGAAGAGTGACATCCAGGAAGAGGATTGTGACCTCGAAACAGGGATGCCGTTCCTCGAGCCGTTCGCAACTCACTACCATCCCGGTCAGATCTTCACAGACCGGACAATCGTCCGGGCTGACAGCGTGTGCGCAAATGCGCATTGCTAGCTGCGTGCCGAGCGGAAAATGCCAGCGCGATCGCAGCACGATGCCTCTTTCACTGACGATCAGATCGCCGTGGTTTCCAAAGTAACAATCGATCCCGTAATCGAGATAAATCACGAAGTCCGGGCCTTGGGCATCACATGGGCAATACATTGCAAATTGCTAGACCGACGTCCGGAAAGGTAGTCTCGAACTTGCCTGAGTCAAGGTTGGTCGCTCATCTCTGATTCTGCTTCACTCATAATCCGGTGTGCCAGCCGCCCAAGCAGATAGGTTGTCACGATCGTCACGATGAAACCAGTTCCCCAGAGCAGATAGTCATGCAGGTCTGGTCTGCGTGTTCCGCGCGCCATATCCACCCCAAATTGGCCGAGCGTGCCTATAAACGCATAGAGAAACAAACCAGGACTCTGACCGAGCGCGACCCAAAGCAAGCAGCGGCTGATACGCACCCGCGTCAGGCCGTAGAGATAGTTCAAAAGGCTCGACGGCGCCAATGGGTTAAGTTGCGACAAGACGACGATTTTCCAGCCGTGCCGTTCGATTGCGCCATCCAGGATTCGAAGTCTGCGGTTGTTGGAAAGAAGCCGTTCGATTCTTTGGCGGCCTATTTTTCTGGCAATCAGGAAGGCGAGAGCCGCCCCGAGGAGGTTCCCGGCCAGAACCAGGAAGAAGCCCCACCACAGACCAAAAAAGAAGCCTCCGCCCATACTGAGGATGCCCCCTGGAAGCAACAACAAGTTACAAAGCGCGTAGGTGATTGGGTAGACGACGCCGCTCCAGAAACCGAGGTGTTGGATAGATTCCCGCGAATTCCCGATCCAGTCGACGATCGGATATTTTGTGGATGCGACGAACAGAGCGATCAGAGCCAAGACCAAGCCGCCGCCTTGAACAATCAAGGACCACGGAACCCTATGATAAGTTACGGACGAACTGTGCGAGCTCGGCGGTGGTGTCATATGCAAGAAAAGGTGTGATAAGATAGATTCCCGGGAAAAAATCCAGAGCAGCGCGCACCACGTCTTTCGCTATTTCAATGCCTAGCCGGCGTGCCTGCTGTCCTTCGGCCCCAGCCATCCGGGCACGAATCTGGTCCGGGATGATGATTCCCGGGACTTCGTGATGTAAAAATTCGGTTTGCCGCGCATTCAACAATGGCCAAACACCCGTGAGAATCGGTACATCCAGATGCTTGGTTCGAGAATGCATCTGTTGGACGAGTGCTTGATCGAATACCGGTTGGGTCATCACATAACGGGCTCCTGCCGCGATTTTGCGCTCGAGGCGCGCGACCTGTGCATCAAGGTTCTTCGCGTTGGGATTGAAGGTACATCCCATAACGAAGTCTGTAGCATATTTGATGTTCTTACCGGCAAAATTGTGACCTTTGTTCAATCCGGAGATGATCTCCATCAGTTGAATGGAGTTTACATCGTATACGGAAGAGGCCCCAGGTTGATCGCCGAACTTCGCAGGGTCTCCGGTCAAAGGCAAGATGTGTCTGATACCCAGAGCGGCGATGCCCATGAGTTCGCTTTGCAGACCGATCAGATTTTTGTCACGACAGCTGATATGGAGAAGCGGCATTATATTGTATTTCTGCTTCAGGATCGCGCCAATCGCCAGGTTGCTGACCCGAAGGATCGCTAATGAATTGTCCGCCAAGGTGATCGCGTCGCTCCCGGCATCGATCAATGCGCGAGCCGCCGCGAAATATTTTTCAAGCACCAGCGTCTTGGGAGGATCAAGCTCGGTGACAACCACGGTCTGCCCTTTGTCCATCAGGGCGAGGAGACTGGTTTCCACGGGTCTTTTTGCGACTTCCAATTCCGGCTCGGCAACCCACTGCACAGTCGGTTTCGACCGAACCGGCTTCAATCCGGCGATGGCCTTGGCCATTGCTCGAATGTGCTCGGGGCCGGAGCCGCAGCAACCCCCAATCAGAACGGCGCCCTGGGCGACGAACTCTTTTGCCGCGTCGGCGAAATATTCCGGCGCTGCATTGTAGAGAAAACGTCCTTCGTGATAGCGGGGGTAGCCGGCATTGGGAAAAGCGCTGATCGGAAATTCAATCGGAATTCGCCGCAAGATGCGCAACATAGCATGAGGGCCTGTTACGCAATTGACTCCCACGACATTGGCACCAAGCCGGCTCAATTCGCGAAACGCCTGGACAATCGGCAGGCTGGAGGGGAGGCGGCCTTCCTCGGAGCAAACCATCGAACAGATGACAGGAATTTTGGCGTCTAGTTTTCGCACGACGTTGAGTGCGATCTGGATTTCGTTGAAATCCATGAATGTCTCGAGGAAGAGAACATCCACTGTCGCATCCAGGATGGCCTGCACTTGTTGTTTGAAGAGGTCTGCCCGGTCGATCTCCTGCAATTCTGTCGCCGGGTCTGCAATGCCGAGCGGCCCGATGCTGGCGGCCAGATAAATGGAGCGCTGGCCGATAGACTTTCGGGCCAGACGGATTGCCGCCTGGTTCAATTCTTGAACGCGACCCTGTAATCCATGCTTTGAAAGGCGCGCAGCGTTGGCGCCGAAAGTATTTGTCTCGATGAGGCGAGCGCCTGCCTGCACATAGGAGTCGTGGATACGGGAAACCAATTCGGGAGCGGAAACGTTCAGTTCTTCGAAAGACACATCCACCGGCACTCCGACCGACATCAATTCTGTCCCCATTGCTCCGTCGCCGCAAAGCACGGAAGAGTTCAATTCTTCTAGGAAATCCATCGAATTAGAATCCGCAGCTAATATGTTAATGCCGATGTAGGCAAAGAGTCCCGCTTTGCTCGGCTCTGAAGAAACAAAGCGGGACGCTTGGCTAGTTGGCACCGACATGTTAGCTGCGGATTCTTATTTGACCAAAATATTATCAATCAGGCGCGTTGATCCAAAAAAAACGGCCGCAGCAAGAAGCACGGGCAACGCTTTGGGATCTTTGGCTTGAAGTGTCTGAGGATCGACAACCGCCACATAGTCGACTTTTGCCAGCGATCCTCGTTCAATCCGGCGTCGTATCAAATCCTCCAAGGCCCTGCGCGAGACGGATTGCGTGGCCAATTTCTTTTGGGCATCGCGCAAAGCCCGTTGAATGTGAGGTGCTTGCCGCCGCTCTTCGGGGCTGAGATAGATGTTCCGGGAACTCAGAGCCAGTCCGTCCGGCTCCCGGACGATCGGATGCCCGACGATGCGGACGGGAAAATTCAAGTCGCGCACCATTCGGCGCAAAACCGCAAGCTGCTGAAAGTCCTTCTCACCGAAGATTGCAATGTCGGGTTGGACCAGATGAAATAACTTGGTGACGACGGTGCAAACCCCGGCGAAATGGCCCGAGCGAGAAACTCCGCACATCACCGTTGCAAGCTGTGATTCGGCCACAGCGACGGAGGCATCGGGTCTGTACATGTTCGCAGGCGTCGGGGCAAATACCACGTCGCATCCCTGTTTGAAGAGGAGCAGGCAATCGGCCTTAAATGGGCGGGGATATTTCCGGTAGTCTTCTTGCGGTCCAAATTGCGTTGGATTCACAAAGATGGTGACAACCGTGGATCCTTTGTGTCCGGCCAGCTTTTTCGCGCGATCGACAAGGGCCAGGTGTCCCGCATGAAGGGCGCCCATCGTGGGCACGAGAACGACCGGCTTCGGCAAACTGCGGGAGAGCCGCTGCATCCGGGAAAGAGATCTTACGATTTGCATAGGGGACAGGAGACAGGTCGCGTCAAGAAGCCACGCTGGCTGTGTGAACATGGAATGCAGAGCGTCGAAGGATGGGTAAATTGGAAATGCCTCCTACCCTTTCTATTTCTTCTGCCTGGGATCGAGCGCATCACGCAGACCATCTCCTAAGAAGTTTAGGGCCAGAAGCGTAAGCGACATAGCAATAACCGGGAAAACCAGCAGCCACCAGTAACCTTTGACCGGATTGATGACCTGCGCCGCGTCGCTCAGCAACAATCCCCAGCTTGCAAGAGGCGCCTGAACGCCCACGCCCAGGAAGCTAAGAAACGACTCGTCCAGAATCACCGCGGGGACCGTGAGAGTCAGATAAACCAGGGCGAGACCAACCAGGTTCGGCAAGAGATGTTGAAAAATGATATTGAGATGACTTTGGCCGATGCTGCGTGCGGCCAGCACAAACTGCTGTGCCTTCAGGCTGAGAATCTGGCCCCGGATGATGCGGGCCATGGTCAGCCACTCGGTCAGGCCGAGGCAGAGAATGAGGATAAGGATTTTTGAATACCCGATCAGTCCTTGTAACCCGTGTGTTGCCATCGCCTGGCGAAGTACTGGATCGAGAGCACTGATCAGAACAAGCAAAAAAATCAGCCGCGGAATAGCGTACAGCGTGTCCACCAATCGCATCATGATCGAGTCGGCACGGCCGCCTACGTAGCCCGCGACCATCCCGTAGACAATCCCGACCGCAAAACTAACCAGCGCTCCAGTGACACCGACCAACATCGAAATCCGGGCTCCGAGCAAAACCCGGTACAGCAGATCGCGTCCGTTGAGGTCGGTCCCGAAGAAATGTTCGCTGGAAGGGGGCAGAAAGCTATCGCGAGTGACTTCTCCGGCGCCTGCGGGCAGGAGATTTGGTCCGAAAATGGCGGACAGAGCGGCGACCAAGAGGATGCTCGCCGAAACGACAACAGCAGGATTGCGTCGAAGCTTGACCCAGGGGGAGCGAGACTCAGTCATACAGGGAGATGCGGCGGTCGAGTAAGCCGTAAAGGAGATCGACCCCCAGGTTGAACAGCACCAGCAGCGAGCAGTAGACGATGACAACGCCTGCCAGGAGAAATCCGTCCCGGTTCAACACGGAATTCACAAAAAAGCCGCCGGCTCCGGGGATACTGAAGATGCTTTCCACCACAATCGAGCCGGTCAACAAATTGGCTGCCAGCGGCCCGAGAAATGACACAATCGGGAGAATCGCCACGCGCAGGCCATGTTTGTAGATGACTGCGGTGTTGCTGAGTCCCTTGGCGCGCGCGGTACGAATATAGTCCTGGGTCAAGACCTCAAGCATACTCGAACGGGTGAGCCGAGCGATGTAGGCGGTGTACGGAGCGGCGAGCGTGATGGAAGGAAGAACGAGGCTCCGGAGAGTCCCCCAGCCGCCGACGGGGAAAACTGGCCAATAAATCGCCAAGACGAGCACCAGGAGCGGCCCAATCACAAAAGAGGGTAACGAAATCGCGAACAAAGCCCCCAGCATTGCCGTTCGATCGATCCAGGTATGCTGCTTGGCCGCAGCCAGCGACCCAAGAAAGACGCCTCCTACGGTGGCAATGCAAAACGCGATTCCACCGAGCAATCCTGAGACCGGCAAACAGTCAGCCAGGATTTCATTGACCGACCTGCTCCGGTATTTCGTCGAAAGGCGCAAATCACCGTGCAACAGGTCGCCCAGATAATTGACATATTGCTCGAAAACCGGTCCATCCAGCTTGTATTTGGCAAGAAGCTTTTTCTCGATGTTTTCGGGCAACTTTCGTTCCCGGTCGAACGGTCCGCCCGGCATCAGGCGCACGAGAAAAAATGTGATCGTGACCACGCAGAAAAGGACGACCACCAAACCGACAGTTCTTTTCGCGATGAACCGGATCATTGGGGCGCTTGTCGTTCACCGTTAGTCGTTCATCTTGCGCCGATAGGCCATCACGCAAGTGCGCCTGCCCCTAGAACTGCACCATCGAGTAAGCGGGCACGTCGGGCGGGAGCCTTTTTCGTCCGTTGAGAAACACCAATTCGATGACAAAAAGTGCGGAGCCGACAATTCCTCCAACCTTTTGAACCAGGTTCACGGCTGCACCTGAGGTGCCCCCCGTGGCAAGCAAATCGTCGACCAGCACCACTCTTTCCCCGGGATTGATGGCGTCGACATGCATTTCGACCTCAGCATCGCCGTACTCCAGCTGGTAGGAGGAGCCGATGGTGGTGTACGGTAGTTTGCCCTTTTTCCGGATCATAACGCAACCCAAGCCGAGCTTGTAAGCGACTGCCGCGCCGAACAGGAATCCGCGCGCATCGATTCCGACCACTTTTGACGGATTCACTTTTTCAGCTTCCTCCCCAAGAAGATTTATTACACTTTGGAATAATTGTCCGTCTCCTAAAATGGGTGTTATATCCTTGAAAATAATCCCCGGTTTCGGGAAGTCGGGAATGTCTCGGATGGCCGATTTCAGCTGTTCAAGATTAATCCGACTCATTTGCAACGAACCTGAACGAACGATGGCCAACGTCAATGATCATCCATAAAAAAATCTTGAGCAGTGGCGCTCTCAGCTTTTTATTTGGGGTTCCTGACTATTCACCGTGGTTTGCCCAGAGTTGTTGTTCACCTTTATGAACTGGTCCGATCGTGTTTGGGTTGACTTGGCCTTGATTTCGTATGTCGTAGGGTCCGCGTATTCGGTCTATTCGCTGGCAACGAGCAAATTTCTGACTCCCCGCATCACCTTCTGGGCGATCTGTGCGGGGTTCCTGTTTACTACCATGTTCCTGTTTGACCGTGGACACGCAATCGGCCGTTGTCCGATTACGAACCGCTTCGAGGTGTTGGTCTTTATGACCTGGTCGATGGTGCTGATTTATCTGGTCATCGGATCAAGCTACCGCCTCTCGTTGATGGGGGCATTTACTGCGCCGGTTGCCTCCGCCCTGCTGTGTTTTGCTGTTGCGCTTTCGCCAAGTGAACCAGCGGCCCTAAGGATTAAGGTCAACCCCTGGCTGGAGGCGCATACTTCGTTTTTAATGGTAGCCTGCGGGGCGTTCGCGTTGGCATGTATTGCCGGTGTGATGTTTCTGATTCAGGAGCGGCAGTTGAAGACCCGCAATCCCAGCTCGATTTTTTACCGGCTCCCACCGATCACAGCCCTGTCGATCGCAAATTCGCGTTTGTTGTGGCTGGGCTTTACTCTCTTCACGGTCGGGCTCGCGACGGGATTTCTAATTGGAGACCGGATCAATTGGGTTCAGGCGGCGTGGTCTATCCTGGTGTGGTGCGTCTACGGTGTCATTATCGTTGCCCGAATACGCCACGCCATGGCTGCCAAGTGGGTCGCGACCCTGTCGATCGTCGCATTTAGCTTGTTATTAAGCACGTTCTGGGGGATTCGATTTATCTCGGACCGTCCATCGCTTTAAATGAATATCTTCTGTTTCGGCGTCAGTCATCAGACGGCAAATGTCGAAGTCCGGGAACGATTCGCGATTCCTGACTCTGCATTGGCCGCTTCATTGACTCGACTCGCGCAGGTCCCGAGCGTCCAGGAGAGTGTGCTCCTGTCAACCTGCAACCGGACAGAATTCTATATTGTCACCCAGGATGCGCAGTTGGCGATCGAACCTCTTTTTAACGATTTCTACGGTCCTGCTGAGGCCGGTGAATTCCAGCATCTTTTCCGGCTTTCAGCCGCCCCCTCGATACGGCATTTGTTCCGGGTTGCCTCCGGTCTGGAATCGATGGTTCTGGGAGAAACGGAGATTTTCGGACAGGTCAAACGGGCCTACGAGGCTGCCGCGAGGTCCGGAACGACGGGCAGAATTTTGAATCGACTTTTCCAAAAGGCTTTCCACGTCGGCAAGCATGTACGTTCGGCAACAGCAATTACTCGGGGAAGTGTTTCCGTCGGTTCTGTGGCCGTGGATCTGGCCAAACAGATTTTTGGAGAGCTTGAGGGGCGTAGAATAATGATCTTGGGCGCCGGTGAGACAAGCGAGCGAACTGCTTGGAGTTTTCAGTCACACGGAGCGAGGCAATTGTTTGTCTCTAATCGTTCGTTCGAACGGGCGGCGCAACTGGCGGAAGCTATCGGGGGTCGCGCTATCCGCTTTGATGATTGGGAAGAAGAATTTCGAGATTTGGACATCCTGGTCAGCTCGACTTCTGCGCCGCATGCAATCGTCACAAGGACGAAACTTGAGCCGGTCCTGAGGATACGCCGCGACCGACCCCTTTTCATTATCGACCTTGCGATGCCGCGAGACGTTGACCCGGCGGTTCATGAAATGGACGGCGTTTATGTCTACGATTTGGATTCGCTGCAGGCAATCGCGGGCCGGACGCTTGAGGCTCGGAAGAATGAGGCGGAAACCTGTGACGGATTGATCGAGAAACATGTCCACGATTTCGAAGTCTGGCTCAACCGGATCGCTGACGGCGCGATTGCAGCGGCGGCAATCGAGTGCCCGCGAACGTGAAGAGTCTAATTCTTGGAACTCGCGGCAGTCAGTTGGCGTTGGCTCAGGCTGACCTGGTTAAACAAGCGCTGGAGCGGCTGCCGGAGAGGCCAGAGATCGTAGTCCGGATCATCCGCACGACCGGTGACCGACGACTCGATATCAGCCTTAGCCAGCCAGGACCGAAACTTGGCAAAGGATTGTTCACCAAGGAACTCGAAGAGGCTCTGCTGAGTCGAGAGATCGATGTTGCGATTCACTCTCTGAAAGATCTGCCGACCGAACTACCGGCGGAATTCGAGTTGGCTGCGACCTTGCCGCGCCATGATCCTGTGGATGTCCTGATCTCCAAGTCCTCGAAGGCGCTTTGCGATATCCCTGCAGGTGGACTCGTGGCGACCAGCAGCCCTCGCCGGAGTCGCCAAATAATGGCCCATCGGCCGGATCTACGAGTATCGGATATCCGGGGCAATGTGCCTACCCGAATCGCCAAGCTTCTGGCCGAAGAATCATGGAACTCTCTCGTGCTGGCGAAGGCCGGGCTGGAGAGACTAGGCTACCGTCTCACGGGCGGCCTGTTGGAGTTCGAAACGCATCGGTTGTTCGTCACGGATCTGGTGGAACTCTTGCCGGCAGCAGGGCAGGGCGCGATTGGTTTGGAAATCAGAGCGAATGACTCTGACCTTCATAATTTTCTAGGCAACATTAATGACGCCCCCACTTGGTTTTGCACCTGCGTTGAACGCGACTTCTTGCGATTGCTGGGCGGTGGCTGCAATTTGCCGCTCGGGATTCGCACCTCATTGAACGGGAGCGTGCTGCGCTGCGAGGCGATCATTTTTGATGAAAGTGACAAACCGCGCTCCGGAACTCTTTCGGGCGAATTCAAGACGTCTCGGGCGGCCGCGTCCGCGCTTTTAAACAGGATTTATGAAGAAGGAAAGTAAAGGACTTTGCATTCTGGCTGGAGCGGGCCCGGGCGATATCGGACTGGTAACCTTGCGCGCAAAGGAGGCTCTCGAACAGGCGCACGTGGTTGTGTACGACTATCTTTGCAACCCGGAGATTCTCAAATGGGTGCCGACGGATGCTGAAATTGTCTTCGCCGGGAAAAAATCCGGGCAGCACACCTTGCGGCAGGAGGAGATCAACCAGCTTCTAGTTCATAAGACGAAGGAAGGGAAACGTGTGGTGCGGTTGAAAGGAGGCGATCCCTTTGTTTTCGGAAGAGGGGGTGAAGAAGCTGAGGCGCTGGCCGCAGCGGGTCTGGCATTCGAAATCGTACCGGGAATAAGCGCCGCGATTGCCGTCCCCGCCTATGCAGGAATACCGCTGACTCATCGGGATTTCGCTTCCTGTTTCACGGTTTTCACCGGCCATGAAGATCCGGCCAAAGATCGGACCGCGATTGACTACAAGGCGCTGGTGGCGGTGGTCGCCGGAAGGGGGACTTTGGTCATGCTGATGGGAATGGACCGCCTTGCGTCAATCGTTCCAGCGCTTCTGGAGAACGGAGCGGATCTCCATCTGCCGATCGCGCTGATTCGTTGGGGCACAACCGGCCGCCAGCAAACTCTCATTGGAGAGCTTGGATCTATCGTTGCTGCGTCGGAGGGATTTATGCCGCCGGCAATTGCAGTGTTCGGTCGAGTGGTTGAACTGCGAGAGAAGCTGCGCTGGTTCGAGCAACGGCCGCTATTTGGCCGGCGGATTGTCGTTACTCGTACCCGAAAACAGGCAAGCGCCTTGAGCGCGAAATTGAGAATCCTAGGAGCCGACGTGTACGAATTGCCGACGATCCGGGTTGAAGCGCCAGAAAACCTGGTTGAATTCGCCGAATTAGTTCGCGATGCGTTTCAATACGACTGGTTGATTTTTACGAGCGCAAATGGCGTTGATGCCTTTTTTGACATGTTCTATCGGCTGTACGATGACGCTCGCAGTATTGGAAATGTCAAGATTGCGGCGATTGGACCCGCTACCGCGCAACGCGTCAAAGATTTCCATCTCTCTGTCGATTTGCAGCCGAAGGAGTTCATTGCCGAGGCCATCGTCGATGGGCTTTTGGAATCTGGGAGTGTCGAAAATCTGAAGTTCCTCGTGGTGAGGGCCATGGGAGCGCGGGAAGTTTTGCCGAAACGCCTCGCGGAACTTGGGGCGATCGTGGACGAGGCGATCGCCTATCGGACGCTTCCGGAAACCAACGATATGTCGGGCGCTCTGGAAAGATTTCAAGCGGAGGGAGCGGATCTTGTAACCTTCACCAGCTCATCGACGGTGGAAAATTTTCTGGCGTTGAAGCTTCCATGGCCGGCAACGATGAAAACGGCCAGCATCGGACCAATCACCTCCGAAACGATGCGGAAGAACGGTCTACCCGTAAATGTGGAAGCCGTACGGTACGATGTGGACGGCCTCGTTGGAGCGGTTTTGAAGCTGTATGCTAAGGAGGGACCGGCCTGAATGGCGCGGAAGCGCGAGAAATTTTTTCACTCCGGATGAGAACCTTGGATCCGGCGCGAATGAGATTCGTCCGGAGAGTTTCACTTGGTGGAAATCAGGCCGAGCGTGGCATCGGCTTTTGGAAAATAAAAAACTCCACCCTTTAGAGGTGGAGTTCGGATAAGTCGCCTGTATCCAGAGGCTTACGGATTAAAGCGAAACTTCAGCTTGCCGCGTTTGGCAGCCAATTTCGCTTTCCGACGCACCTTCTGCGAGGGGGTTTCGAAAGCGCGCAAACGGCGAACCTCTTCCATGATCCCCTCGGCGTCGAGCTTGTTTTTCAGCCTTTTCAGCGCTCTGTCGATAGGCTCACCTTTTCTCACAATAACTTCGGGCATAAAATTCTCTTTTGACGGATGCTTTTTCGTACGAGGGCTAAATAGTAGCCGGGGTTTTTCGGAGCGTCAATCGATCAAGCGAAAATCCTTAGGAGAGCTATCGATCCTAGGCAGAGCCTGCTTTAGCATTGATTTCCAGGCGAGCCCGCAGAAATCTGCCTGTGGAAAGGAACTTGCGTTTTCAACTCCGCACGGCATCAGTATTGCCGCTAATATCATGAACAAAGCGGTCGTTTTCGGTCTCGGTTGTCTGGGGATAATAATTCTTGCGGTTATCGTCCTCGGCATGGCTATCGCAGGGGGATACAATGGGTTAGTCAGGTCCTCTGCGGCAGTGGATGCCTCCTGGGCGCAGGTACAGACGCAGTATCAGCGTCGGGCGGATCTGATTCCCAACTTGGTGCGAACGGTCGAGGGGGCGGCTAATTTCGAGAAATCGACGCTGACCGACGTCATCAACGCGCGGGCCAATGCCACCAAAGTCACGATCGATCCTTCGAAGGCCCCAACCGATCCTCAGCAGCTTCGGCAGTTCGAGCAGGCACAAAACGCGCTGAGCGGCACCTTAGGTCGCCTGCTGGCGGTGAGCGAGAACTATCCCCAGTTGAAAGCGAACAATAACTTCCGCGATCTCCAGGCCCAGATCGAAGGAACGGAAAATCGAATTGCTGTAGCGCGCCGCGATTTCAACAACACCGTACAGGGATACAACGCTCAAGTGCGCTCATTGCCTACGGTGATTTATGCCGGATGGTTCGGGTTCCAACCCAAACCTTATTTCCAAAGCTCCGCAGGCGCAGAAGCAGCCCCGAGCGTCAGTTTCCCGTCATTCGCCCCAAGTCCCAGCCCGAAATGAGTGGTCCCGCTGGCGCCGGAGGCACAACGAGCTTAGGTTTCCTCGGCCGTGATTCTGGGTACATAGGGGATCCAAACGCAGATTGCACGGATTTCGCAGATGAAGAAACTGATCGCTGACCGCCTGATTCGCGTTACCCTCCTGGCTGCTTTCGGTCTACTCGTCTTGCATGCGATGGCTGCCGATGTGCCGGCTAAGCCTGCGCATTATTTTAATGATTACGCTTCTCTGATTGATCAGCGGACGGCTCAACAGCTCGATCAACGGTTGGAAGATTTTGAGCGCCAGACCTCGAACCAGATTCTCGTAGTCATTTACCCAAGCTTGCCCGCGGACGCGGCGATCGAGGATTTCACCCAGGACGCATTCCGCGCGTGGAAACCCGGCCAGAAGGGTCGGGATAACGGCGCGATACTCTTCGTTTTTGTCAAAGACAGAAAAATGCGGATCCAGACCGGGTATGGGCTGGAGGGTGCGCTCCCGGATGCAATCTGCAAACGCATCATCTCGGATGAGATGGCGCCTCGTTTCCGGGCCGGCGATTTCGCCGGCGGCATGACAGCGGCTGTCGACGCCATGATCGCGGCAACCCGGGGGGAATACAAAGGGACGGGCCGAACCGTTGCTCAGGCCCATTCCCAAGCGCGACAGGGTCGGTCGAGTACGATTGACCTGATCATCTTTTTCGTTGTTCTCGGAATCATCGGGTTGTCATGGCTCCGAGGCGCACGCCGAGGAACCGTTTACTCAAGTTCAGGATCTCGCGGACCCGGGGGGGGCTGGTGGATTGGTGGAGGAGGTGGCGGCGGCGGCTCTTCCGGGGGTGGAGGCGGGGGCGGGGACAGCGGATTTTCCGGTGGTGGAGGTGATAGCGGCGGCGGCGGCGCGAGCGGTGGTTGGTGATTGGCACGGAGATCCCGCATGAAACCAGATCATTTTCTCAAGGCTGTCGATCACGACAGAATTGTTTCGGCGATCGTCGCCGCGGAAAAGCGAACAAGCGGCGAGATACGCGTCTTCATCAGCCGCCGGAAAACGGATGACGCGCTCCACGCGGCTGGTCTTTGTTTCACCAAGCTGAAAATGAACCGGACGCCGCTGCGGAACGCCGTACTGATCTTCATCGCTCCGGTGTCGCATCAATTTGCAGTGATCGGTGATACCGCTGTGCACGCCAAATGCGGAGACAATTTCTGGCATGAAGTGGTTGAGGGAATGGAGCCGAGCCTCAAGCGCGGTGACTTTACTGAAGCGTTGGTGCACGGTGTCGAAAAGGTCGGTTCACTCCTGGCCGCGCATTTTCCGCCGAACCCGGATGGGCGAAACGATTTGTCCGATGCGGTTCTCGAGGAGTAATTTGGGAGAAAGAAGGAATTCAGGAGTTGCAGGAGTTACAGAATGCGGTTTGCATGGAAGAATCCTAAGAGGATACCTTGATTTGCGGGGCCGTTATTCTCAAAGCGAGCCGAGATGAACAGATTCTGTAACTCCTGAAACTCCTTCCTTTATGCCCCCAATTCGGATCCTGACAGCAGTCCCGATTTGTGACGGGCACGACAGTGCCATTAACACAATCAACCTGGAATTCATTCGTCACGGCATCGAAGTCGTCTATCTGGGGTACAATCGTTCGGCAAAGGACATTGCACGGGCCGCACTGCAAGAAGATGTGATGGCGATCGGTATTTCAAGTTACAACGGCGGTCACATTGAGTTTTTTGAGGAAATCATCGACCGGTTGCATCAGTATCAACTCACACCGATGATTCAAATCTTTGGCGGGGGCGGTGGAACGATCACGCACGAGGATGCCGAGATCATGTATCAGCGAGGTGTCGACCGGATTTTTTTCGCCGGAACGTCGCTCGCGGAAATGCTGGCCTACGTCAGGGCCGGGTACCGCGATATTGCTCAGCGACCCTATGATCCGTCATTTGAGGGCACTGACCAGTTTCTCTCCCGTGAGTTAACTCTGGCAGAACGCGCAGCCAGCAGCTTGCCAAAGGCATCTGAACAGGCTAGCAACAAACCGGGCCGCCACACAAAGGTGATTGGCTTGACCGGTCCGGGGGGCGCCGGCAAAACGACTCTGATCGATGAATTGGTTTACCGGTTTCTTCGCGCGCATCCGGAGAAACAGCGTGTAGCGGTTCTTTCTCATGATCCCAGCCTGGTCGGGTCGGGTGCGCTTCTTGGGGATCGGGCAACGATGATTTATTCGCAGAATGATCGTGTCTTCATGAGGAGCGTGGCTACCCGAGGCCAGGCGGGAGGTCTCAGTCCTTCGACGGGCTCGCTGCCTGGAAATTCTCGCCATGAGCGAGTTGTTTAAAGTGATACTGGTCGAGACTGTGGGCACCGGCCAAGAGGCGATCCCGTTTGGTATTGAGACACTCGCCGTTGACAAAGCGGTCCTGGTCATGCCGCCTGATTATGGGAGCCGGCTCCAGCTGCAGAAAATCGCGATGATTGATGCGGCGGACGCAATTGTGGTCAACAAAACGGATTTGCAGGGATCCAGAACCGCAGTCGCCGAAATTGAGTACAGGATTCGCACGAATCAAAAGGGACAAACTTTGCTCCGCACCCAAGCAAATCGCCACGGCGATGCAGGCGTGGACCAGCTTTTCGAGCTGTTGTTAGGCGGTGGCTGAGGGGCAGGAGTGATGGAGTACCGGAGTGATGGAGTACCGGAGTGATGGACTGGTGGAGTGGTGGGGCGATTTTCCTTGGTATGGAGTTGGAAAATCCCACCTTCCAGGATAAGATAAAACGCGATCCTCCTGAACCCGAACACTCCAACACTCCTGATTTCTCTCAAGGAATGACCTCCCTCGGCCAGGTTGTTGTTGCCATCGAGAACTACCGGCGATCCGGTTCGGAACAGGTGCGAAAAGCGCGTACCGATCGTGAATTCGGCGAACGGGTGTTACAAAGATGGCGAGAAGCACGAGACAAAATTGGCGCCACCGTGACTCCGACAGGATTGCGTCTCCCGCGTCTGGCCTTACCGGACCTGGATGAGGCTGGAGAAATCGCGCGTTTCATGTGGGACGAGGGATTGCCCGGTGAATTTCCTTTTCTGACAGCGGCCTATGCGGAGCAGTACCTGGAACCGGCGCGGGCGGAGTCTTCAGGTCACGGAAAACGGGACGGTGACAAAAGGGAAGGCGAAGAACCGACGCGGTTGTTCGCAGGTCTGGGGCTGGCCGAAGACACTAATAACCGCTTTCATTATGTCTCCCGCAACCAGCGCAGCAAACGATTGAGCACCGCGTTTGATGGTCCGACGCTTTATGGGGTCGGTGCGGGTGCTGACGGAGTTCTTGGCAAGATCGGCGAGGGCGGAGTAGCGATTGACACCGTTGAAGATATGGAGCGGCTATACGCCGGGTTCGCTCTCGACCAGCCAGATGTTTCAGTTTCCATGACGATTTCCGGCCCGGCTCCGATTCTATTGGCCATGTACGTTGCTTCAGCAAAGCATCGATTCGGACCGGATGTGGGCGCGAAGCTGCGCGGAACGATCCAGGCTGACGTCCTGAAAGAGGTTCAAGCTCAGAATGAGTTGATTTTCCCCATCGAACCTTCTCTCCGTTTTCTGGCGGACATGACCGACTATTGTTCGCGACTGATGCCGAAGTGGTATCCGATCTCGATCAGTGGATACCACATCGCAGAAGCCGGCGCGACACCGGTTCAGCAGGCTGCCTATACTTTGTCGAACGGCTTCGCGTACGTGGATTATTTTCGGAATCGCGGCATGGATGTAAATGTATTCGGGCCGCGACTCTCATTCTTTCTGGATTGCGCGCTAGATGTCGAATATGTCGCGCTTGCGCGCATCTGCCGAAAGATCTGGGCGATCGGAATGCGCGATGTGTTTGGTGCGGACAAACGGGCGCAAATCCTGAAGCTTCACACGCAGACGAGCGGCCGTTCGCTGATCGCAGCGGACTGGCGAAACAACCTTTCGCGAACAGCGCTGGAGCTGATGTTGGCTTGCATGAACGCGACAAATTCCTGTCACAGCAATTCGGCGGATGAACCTTTTACCACGCCGAGTGAGGAATACGCCCGTTATGCAGCTCATGCACAGGCAATTTTACTCGAGGAGAGCGGGTTGTTTAAACATATGATGAACACGCTCCAGGGGTCGCCCGGAATGAAAACGGTTGGTAAAGCAGTGGAAGAATCGATCGTGGAAGAGTTTCGTGAAATCGAGCAACAGGGTGGAGTGATTGGGGCGGTCGAACGGCGTTACCAGCGCAGTCAGATTCAGTCATCCGGCCATTTGTTGGAACGCCAGATAGATGACGGAACCCGTCCGGTGATAGGACTGAACCGATACAACGCCCCGGACGGAGAGTGGCCTGAGGTCCACATGATCCGAACCCCCAAAGAAAAGAAGCAACTCCAACGAGACCGATTACACGACTTTGAAAAACGGCATGCCGGAGAAAAGAGCCGGTGCCTCGACCAGTTATCGAAGGTGGTTGAGCAAGGAGGTAACGTGTTCGAGGAACTGATTCGCACGGTAGAACATTGCTCCCTGGGTCAGATTACCGAGCGCTTATGTGAGGTGGTCGGGAGATTTCGGCCGATGGTCTGACGAAGAACCCTATCGGCATGCCGGCCGATCGGCGAGCCCGAGCGAATTCTGCTTAAGCGAAGCCTCCCTTTTTGGCTCGTGAGAACCTCGGCTTCCGGCGGCGTAACCCGGGATCAGGCATTTACGTCTGCAGATTGTAACAATATGAAAAAATTTACGATAGTTCTCGCGATGGTCTTTAGCGTCGCGTTGCTGGCTCAACCTAAGGCACAGGCTGGGATCTTCTTCCCTTTCGTGCCGATACCGGTTCCTGTTCCTGTTCCTGCTCCTGCCTTCTATGGGCCGGCATATTACCCGGGCGGTTACTACTATGGCCCCTACGGCTATGCGTATTACCGACGACCCTATTGGCACCAACGGTATTGGGCTCACGGGCACTGGCACTACCGTTAAGACGATATCGCCGACCTCGGAGGTATACCCTCTTCGATTGTGCAAACGACGACTGTCCCGACGGGCGAATTCGGTTGAATCTCGAGTCTCCCGGAAATCATTCGGGCGCGGTAGCGCATGATGCTGAGGCCCATGCCCTTTCGTTCGCTGGGTAGAGGATTGAAACCGACGCCGTCATCGCTCACTCGCAATGAGCAGGTGCCGTCACTTGCTTCAAACGCGATCACGACAGACTTGGCGCGGCCATGTTTCAGTGCGTTGCTCAGAGCTTCCTGGGCGATACGGAAAAATGGATCGCTAGAATATTGTCGGTTATTGGGACCGTCTCGGAGCAAATGACTGAGCATGAAATTCCAGCAAGCCTTGATGTGGTCGAAGCTAACTCTTCCAAGGCCGACTCGAGACCTCCTTCATCGCGATCTACCGGGGAGAGACCTCGGGCGAGGTCTCGCGTACGCATCGCGGCGTCCTGAAGCAGCGAGGCAATGTCTCCGGCGGTCTTGGCTAGAGTGTGCGACTGACTTTCAAGCTGTTGCTTCAACATGGACGCCGTAAATCCGATTGCCGCGAGATACTGGCAAACTTCGTCGTGGAGATCCCTTCCGATGCGCTGTTGTTCGCGTTCACTGATGGTGATGATCTCCTGTTCCAGCTGCTGAGCCCGTTCGAGCAGTTCGAGTCGCGCGCGAAAATCATCCCGGTGCTGCTTGACCGTCCGGCCGGCGAACATAACCAGGCCGAAAAACATAAAGCGCACGATCGCATCCCAAAGCCGTAGCCACTCTGTCGAGTATTGGTGCCCCGAAGCCTTGTCGGCCCACCACCAGCAAACGGTGCTCAGCACCGAGATGACGGCGGCAAGTCTCATGTCGCCGAACCAGACCATCACGAGTATCGGTATGGAATAAAAAGGGTAGATTGTAACTTCGTATCCAGTGACGTAGTCGATTAATCCGACCAGGATCGCGAGCCCAAAAACCTCGGCAAAGAGCTGATGCCGGGACTGTTTCCGCAGGAACGTAGCGAATCGATCCACTGCTACTCCTGCTCGCGGACCCAGCGGATGGCAAAATGCTGCAGTTCGGCGGCGTTCCGGAAATTCATCTTTTCCTTGATCCTCGCTCGATAGGTATCCACCGTAGCGGCTCCGAGCTGCAGCTTGTCCGCAATCTGCCGCGTCGTATTGCCGCGCCCGATTAACTCCAGTACCTCCAGTTCGCGGTCCGCCAATCGATCGACAGGCCGCGGCATGACCTTCGAGCCCGCGATCGTGAGGTTTCTTAGAACGACCGAAGTCATCTTATTCGACAGATAGATTTCTCCCGTCAATACCCGGCGGATCGCCGCTAACACTTCCTCTGCCCCTTGATTCTTTGTGATATATCCAGTGGCACCCGCGCGAAGAGCGCGCTCCGCATAGAGCGATTCTTCGTGCATTGAGAGAACCAGGATCGGTATTCCAATGGAAAGCGCTCTTATTCCTTTGATCAGTTCCAGTCCGCTGGATCCCTTCAGGGTAATATCCACGATCGCGAGGTCCGGAGTGACTCTCCGAATCAGCTGAATCGCCTGCTCGGCGGTTTCAGATTCTCCGCAGACCTCCATATCCAACTCGTGATTGATCAGCTGAGACAGTCGGTCCCGAAACAAAGGATGATCGTCGACGATAACTACTCTCTTTTTCTGTTCTGTCATAGCCGGTCAGAGCAGACCATAGCGCAATGATTGCCGCTGTTTCAATAGCCGGCCAGGAAGTTGTCAGTGTCAGTTGTCAGTGTCAGTTGTCAGTTTTCAGTGGGGCAGGAAGCGTCGGTGGGAGTTCGCATTTGGATGCGGCTTATCGAAATGCATGTCGCTATTGACCACGAAGCACTGAGCACTGAGAACTGACACTGGCAACTGATATGTCTTGACCCGGAGGAGGCGAGCTTATAGGTTGGGATGCAAACGTTTGCGCGAACTGGGCTCACCGTTGACTATACTCAACCCTCCGGAATGAATCGTCACTGCGCCTGCCATGGCGTCGTAGCGATGTTCGTCCTCCAAATCCATGAAAGCTGTCTTGTGCAAGAGGTTCACCAACCCCTTCATTCTGCGCCCGAGCGTCGATTCGTTCGCGGCGATCCACGGTCAAAAAACATCACCCCTCGATAATTCCCGCGTAACCATCGGAGAAGTTTCCCATGACTAGAATAATCAAACCGTTCATGACCGTGCTTTTGGGAATCGGTCTGGTGTTGAGCTGCGTCTGCGCCGGGAATGCACAGGAAAAGAAACCAGTGATCGGACTGGTGATGAAATCACTCGCCAACGAGTTCTTTAAGGATATGCAGGAAGGCGCGGTGAAACATGTCCAGGAGCGCGGTGATTTAACTCTTATACCGGTCGGGATGCATTCCGAGACGGATATTGATACGCAAGTTAATGCCGTCGAGAATTTCATCACAAAGAAAGTCGATGCGATCGTGGTGGCGCCTGCGGATTCGCGCGCTCTCGTGCCGCCTCTGGCGCGCGCAATAAAGGCCGGAATTGTGGTGATCAACATTGACGTCGCGCTGGACGAGGCGGCCAAGAAGCAGGCTGGTATTACGCTGGCATTTGTCGGACCGGACAACCGGGCCGGAGCAAAGATGTCCGGAGACGAGCTAGCCAAGGCGCTTGGTCCTGGCGGTAAAGTCGTTATCATCGAGGGCAATCCCGGCGCCGACAACGCCCAACAGCGCAAACTCGGATTTGATGATGCAGTTAAAGAAGGCAAACTCGATCTTTTGGATTCTCGCACGGCGCATTGGGAGACAGAGGAAGCGAACACTGTCTTCACGAACATGCTCACGGCGCACCCCGACATCCAGGGTGTGATGGCGGCTAACGATTCGATGGCGCTTGGCGTGGTCAAGGCGATCGACGCAGCGGGCAAATCGGGAAAGATCAAGGTAGTCGGTTTCGACAATATTCCCGCAGTCCAACCGCTTCTGAAGAAGCACGAACTGCTGGCCACCATCGACCAGTTCGGCAGCAAAATGGCCGCGAACGGAATTGACTACGCGATGAAGGCGCTGAAGGGCGAGAAGCTGGAGGGCTGGATCAAGACGCCTATCCAGTTAGTGACTGCGCCCGCGAACTGAACTGTCGGAAGGGCCGATCATCTGCGCACGATCGGCCACCTCCAGATGGAGCCCATCCTCGAGCTGCGCGGGATCGTCAAGCGTTTCCCAGGGGTGACCGCGCTCGACTCCGTCGATCTTACCGTTGCACCGGATGAGATCCATGCGCTGGTTGGTCAGAATGGGGCAGGAAAATCTGCGCTCATCAAAGTTTTGAGCGGTGCTTATACCGCGGACGCCGGCGAGATGCGTTTGTCCGGGGTGCCATACCAGCCGCGGACGCCACTTGACGCCCTGGAAGCCGGCGTCCGCGTTGTCTACCAGGAGTTCAACCAATTGCCGTATCTGTCCGTGGCCGAGAATTTGCTGTTTGAGCGGCTTCCACGGCGCTTCGGTCTGATGCTGGACTCCTGCACGCTGGCTCGCCGTGCCAACGATCTGCTGAAAAGGGTCGGCCTCGAAATCGATCCTGCGATCCGACTAGAGCATCTTGGGATTGCCCAGCGCCAACTCGTCGAAATTGCCAAGGCTCTTTCTTCCACCGGCCTCTTGCTCGTGCTCGATGAACCAACAGCGACGCTCACCCCGCCCGAAGTGAGGCGGCTGTTCGAAATCATCCGCGCTGTGCGTGCTTCCGGGGTGACGGTGATCTATGTTTCTCACCATTTGCACGAAATATTCGAGCTGTGCGATCGGGTAACTGTGCTCAGGAATGGACGGCGGATCGAGAGCTTCGCCGTCTCCGAAACAAATGCCGCTGAGCTCGTTCGCTTGATGGTTGGCAGCCCGCTGGAAGCCGCGACGCACGCGATCGAGGCGGACGCAGTCGAAACCGGCAGCACCCCTGCGAAGAAACGGGAACCCGCGCTGCGTTTGAGAGAGTTGCGCGTTCGCGGCAGTCCCCATGGCGTCTCATTCGAGCTGAATTATGGCGAGATCGTTGGGCTTGCGGGTTTGGTAGGCTCGGGCCGAACCGAGTTGCTTCGAGCAATTTTCGGCGCTGATCGGCGCGATGGCGGGAAGATCTACCAGGACGGGCAGCTCGTAACCTTCGCCAACCCTTTGGATGCCGTCCGGCATCGCGTTTGCCTATTGACTGAGAACCGAAAGGAAGAGGGCCTTGTTTTGGCAATGCCGGTGCGGGTCAACGTTACACTAACTGATCTAGGTCGCGTCTCGCGCGCCGGGCTCTTGCGCGCCCAGACCGAGCGCGCCACGGCGCGGCATTGGGTTAGAGAGCTCGACGTGCGATGCAGATCTCTTGAACAGACTGTACGCGAACTCTCGGGCGGGAACCAGCAGAAGCTGATCATCGCGAAATGGCTGTTTCGCGACGCTTCGGTAATCATGCTCGACGAACCGACGCGCGGAATCGACGTGGGCGCCAAGGCAGAGATCTACACTCTGTTGCGACGACTTGCGAAGGGGGGCAAAGCTTTGCTGGTTGTCTCTTCCGAACTCCCCGAACTGATGGTGCTTTGTGACCGGATCCTCGTGGTCTCACGCGGAAGGTTGGTTGGCGAGCTTCATCGTAACGAATTTGACGAAGAACGTATCCTGTCACTCGCATACAGCGAGTATATGACCGGGAAAATTTCCCTGGATAATCGCGGCAGCTAAGATCGAACGCATGTTGGACGAAAACCGCGGAATATCCGACCAATCGAAATCGAAAGGGCCTAAAATGCCGGCAAGAGCTGTTGTCCAGCGGGCGTTGCGGGAAGCCGGTATTGGAATTGCGCTTCTGGTGCTGATCGCCATTTTTTCGACTACTGCTCCACATTTCACGGACGAGTCCAACGTCACGAACATTCTGACTCAGATCACGATTAATCTGATCATGGCGACCGGTATGACCTTCGTGATCCTGATCGGCGGCATCGACCTTTCGGTCGGATCGGTGATGGCACTTTGCGCGATGGTGGCCGGTCTGGTCCTCAAAAGCGAATCGCTTCCGGTTCCCGTCGCGATCGCGGCTGCTGCGCTGACGAGTGTGGTTGTCGGGATGATCTGCGGCTTCATCAACGGATTCGTCTCCAGCTTCTGGAGCGTCCCATCGTTTATTGTCACTCTTGGGATGCTCAATATTGCCCGTGGTGGTGCGTTAGAGGTGACCGATGCCCGAACGTTGTTTGAATTTCCAAACATGTTCAACGATTTTGGAACCGCGACGCTCCTTGGGGTCCCAGCCATTTTCGTCGTTGCTCTGGCACTCGTTTTGCTTGGATGGGCGGTGTTGACGCGAACGGTGTTCGGCCGCCTCATTTATTCTATCGGCAACAATGAAGAAGCAGTGCGGCTGTCGGGTCACGACACGTTTTTCTTTATCTTTAAGGTCGCAGCTTTCGTCATTTCCGGTCTCACTGTGGGCATCGGCGCCATCATTTATATGGCACGACTTACGATCGCCAGCCCGATTCTCGGGACCGGATTCGAGCTGAACGCGATTGCGGCGGTCATTATCGGTGGGACAAGTTTGAACGGTGGTCGTGGCTCGCTGATCGGGACGCTTCTCGGCGCCTGCCTGATCGGGGTCCTCGCGGACGGCCTTATCTTGATCGGTATCGGCGATTTCGTGCGGCAGATGATCACCGGCGGCGTCATCATCCTCGCCGTGATCCTCGATTCCTATCGGGCCAGGCTCGCGGACCGGGCACAATAGTTAGAGAGAGGAGACAGGAGTCAGGAGTTGCAGAAGTTCGGGAAGCAAAATACCGATGGCCGGGAACAAATATCGGTATCGTCGCTAACCCGGAAGCAGAGGAATCACCCTTCACAGACAAAAAAGCTGACGCTTCCCATTCTGTAACTCCTGACTCCTGTCTCCTGATCACTCGTGCCTGCTGAGCACGAACGGTGCTGCTTCTCTGGTCGATTCGCGTACCGTAAGTTCGGGATTCATCAGAATCTTCCGGAACCGGCCCTCGCCCCCTTTGCGGATACGCTCAAGGAGCGCTCCCGCGGCAATCTCACCTTGTCGGCGAATCGATTGGCCGACCGTGGTCAACGCCGGGTAGATGTAGCGGCCGAGGTCAATGCCGTCAAAGGCGATCACTGACAGTTGGTTCGGTATGCGTATGTTGTGCTCAGCGGCAAATCGCAGCAGACCGATGCCCATCAGATCATTGCTCGCGAAGACGGCGCTGATTTCCGATCTCTTGAGCAAAATTCTCGCAGCCTTATATCCGCCTTCGGCGGTGAAATCTCCCCTGACAACCCATTCGGCTCGAAACGGTGCGCCCGCTTCGGCAAGAGCTTTTCGATATCCATTCAAGCGGTCGTCACTGACGGTTGTCGTATTGGGTCCAGCGATACACCCGATCGATTTGTGCTTGTGTTCGAGGAGGTGCCGGGTGGCAAGATAACCTCCTTTGAAGTGATCGATCTGGACAAGATCTGAGGTCACTCCTTTGACTGCCCGGTCGACGATGATGATCGGCACCTTAGCTTCCCGCACGTGTTCGGCCAGACCCAGGTCGTCGCCGGCCGAACAGATGATCAGTCCGTCGATGCGTTTTTCGAGCAGCACCCGGAGATAGGTTTGCTGCCGGTCGGGTTGATCGTCCGAGTTACAAAGGATCACGGTGTACCCGGCGCGATAACAGATGTCTTCAATTCCCTGTGCCAACTCTGCGAAAAAAGGATTGGAACTATTGGAGACGAGCAGCCCGATCGTACAGGTGGATTGCTGTTTCAGCGATCTTGCCACGGCACTTGGGACGTAGTTTAAACTCCGGATTGCGGCTTCGACTTCGCCGCGTACCTTATCGCTCACCGGACGCGATTTATTGATCACGTGGGAGACGGTTGTATAGGAGACTCCCGCCAAGGCAGCTACATCCTTGATCGTTGACATGGCGAATGGGAATATGGCGCGATTGACCGTTTAACGCATCTATTCATTCTGATGGCTGCAGAACTCGCTTAGCGGGGGAGCAGTGGGGGAATACCGACCGGAAACGTGGAGTGCCTCGCCGCAAACGTTTGCATAAGTGCTCTCGAGCGCCCTTTTGTCTTCGTTATTTCGCCGTAACCGGTTTCCCTTTGGTGCCCGATTCTTGCGGCTTGGAGACTTCATGCCTCAGATTTCCCTTCCGCAAATTTGACCACCATAGAACGATCGGCGCCGCAATAAAGATCGAAGAATAGGTTCCAACGATCACTCCGACGACGTTAGTGAACGCGAAATCGGCAAGCACCGGACCGCCGAAGATCAAGAGCGAAAGCATGCACAGCAACGTCACACCACTCGTCAGAATGGTTCGACTCAGTGTTTCGTTGATGCTCGCGTTCATCAAATACTGAATAGATCCCTTTCGACCCGAACGCAGTCCTTCACGGATCCGATCGAAGACGACGATCTTGTCGTTAATTGAGTAACCCGCGACCGTCAGAATCGCGCCAACCATCACCAGCGAGAATTCGCGCCCGGTCATCACAAAAATTCCGAGTGTGATAACCAGATCGTGGAGCATGGCGACGATCGTCCCGATAGCAAACGAAAATTCGAATCGTACCGTTACGTAGAGCAGGATGCCAAGAATCGCGATGCCAAGAGCAAATAAGGAAGTCGTCGCCAACTGCGTTCCCATAATCGGGCCGACACCTTCCGAGCGTTCGACGGTCAGATTGGCTTTCGGAAAGCTCTGCTCCAATTGGTGCACGATCTTGTCCGAGGTGCCAAACGGTGATCGAACCGAAATAAAATGCGAGACCTGCTTCTGTTGTTCGCTCGCTTCCTGTTGGATCACGGCGCTTCCCAGTCCGATCTTTCCCAGAGACGCGCGAATGTCCGCCTCCGGGAGTTCCGTCGTCGATTTGACGAGCAGAAAATCGCCGCCCGTAAAGTCGATATTGAACATCTTGTTGCCTCGCAACCCGAATGCCGCAATGGACGCGGCCAGAAAAATGACCGACGCGATCAAGGCGGAACGCCATTTGCCCAGAAAATCGAAGCTCTTTGATTTGATCAGATGGAGCATGGAAATGCGTCTCACCAGACCGAGCTTAAGCGCCCAACCGAACACGTTGCGTGTCACCAACAGCGCTGAAAACATGGACGCGATGATACCGATCGTAAGCGTGATCGCGAACCCTTTGACCGGCCCCGAACCGAGCCAGAAGAGAATCGCAACTTTCAGGAGAGTGGTCAGGTTTGAGTCGACGATCGCGCTGAACGCCTTGCGATATGCCGTATCGATTGCCGGTTTGAGACTCTTCCCGTGCTCGAGTTCTTCTCTTAATCGTTCATAAATTAGAACGTTAGCGTCGATGGCCATCCCAATCGTCAAAATGATACCTGCGATTCCCGGCAGCGTCAGGACGAATCCGAACAACGACATGGCGCCAAATAAAAGGATGCCATTGACCGCCAGCCCGACAAAGGCCACCAAGCCGGCAGCCCGGTAATAAACGAGAACGAAAACCAGCGTTGCCGCAAGGCCGGCCAGTCCCGCCGCGATCCCGCGGAAGATCGAGTCTTGTCCCAAGGTCGCCGAAACAGTCCTGACTTCATCGATCGCGACCGGAGTCTGGAGCGGATTCTCCATGACGCTGGCGAGGTTCTTGGCCTCCTCGGCGGTAAAATTCCCGGTGATGACCGCTTCGCCGTTAGGAATTTCACTTTGAATGTTCGGCGCCGACACCACTTCATTGTCGAGTACAATCGCCAGCCGGTTGTTGATGTTATCTCGCGTTACTTGGCGGAACGCCTCTGCGCCGGCTCGGGTCAATTTCAAAGAAACCTCGTAGCCCCGCTGCTCGAAAACCGGCCGCGCGCTTGACACGTCCTGGCCGGTGAGTTCAGGTCGTCGTTTAACCAGCAGTTTTTCGGGTTGTCCATTCCTGCGCTCAATGGAGGTGAGAACAACATAACCCGGCGGCGTAAAGGTTGTGCCGGCTGCAATCTGTCGCACAAGTTGTTCGCTGTTGGGATGGACAAGCCGGAACTCCAATTTCGCGACCTTTTGCAGTTGCTGCCGTGCCGTCTCGACTTGCGCCGTGTTCAATCCTGGGATCTGGACCAGGATATGATCGGTCCCTTGCTTGGTGATTACCGGCTCGCTGACACCGAATTCGTCAACGCGTTTTCGGATGACCTCGACGGCCTGCTCCTGCATCTCGGACGTGATCGGGCGTGGTGCACCTCCCTGTTCGGGAACCGGCGGCACCAGGCGGACCAGAAATGAGGTGCCGCCCTGCAAATCAAGCCCGAGATGAATTTTTTGGTCGAACGGTAAGAATGCGTCGATTGAGAAAGCGCAAAGCAGCAGAGTCAAAGTCGTGCCCAGCCACCGTTTTGTCTTCTCCTTATCGGTGAGAAAGTACCATGCGAAAAGAACCAGAACGAAGAGCCCGAAAAAAAAGGTCAACGTCGCGTTCATGGCGAACTGTTTAAGCGGCTGGTTTTGCTTCGGAAGCGGTGGTCTTGGGCTCGGCCGTTTTTTCGACCCCTGCGACCGCGCTTTTGTCTATCTCAATTTTAACGTTATCAGCGACCTTGAGAAGAAAAGTGGTCTCTTTGACATTGGCGATTAAACCGTGAATGCCGCTGGCGGTGACGACGCGATCCCCGGTTTTCAGGTTAGCCATCAGCTGTTGATGTTGCTTCTGCCGTTTCTGCTGTGGACGAATCAACAGAAAATAAAAGATGACTCCCATGAAGAGAAAAGGCAGAAGGGTCTGCAACAGATCAGGTTGGGAAGGGGAGCCAGGCGCAGCTGTTTGTTGAGCGAGGAAAAGGATAGTTGAAATCATCGGATGCATACTGAGCCCTTGACGAAGGTCTTGCCTTTGGACCAGGGGAAGTGAGTCAATAACTCAAAGATGCGGCTGGATCAAAACAAATATTATCCGACCCTTTGAGCGATGAGGGGTCTACTGAAACGCCGTCGCAATCCTAAGTCCGGCGCGCAACCTGGTCCGGCGCCTTATAACCATCCGGATCCACGATCAAGTCGTGAAACCCGATCGCGCGAACCGTCTCCCGGATCAGGGCTTCCAACGGGTGTAGTTTGTCCATCTCGGTCCGGTCGATCTGGAGTTTTGCGGCCGGCAGGTGACCGGACTGTGCGAGGTAACGAACGCGAAAGATCCCGAATCCGCAGGACCGGACATACTCTTCGGCCTGCTCGATCATCCTCAGAGCGCCACTCGTCACTGCCGTGCCGTGCGGTATCCTTGAACTCAGACAAGGTTGTGCCGGAATGTCCGCCGTCGGCAAACCCTGTTCTCGCGAAAGCAGACGAATCTCCGCTTTCGTCAGGCCGGTCATTCGAAGAGGAGCCAGGACGCGGAACTCGCGGGCGGCACCCGCACCCGGCCGTACCTGGAGCGCATCATCCGCATTTTCCCCATAGGCCAGCGCCTGAAATCCGCGTTCAGCCGCTACGCCACGCATTCTGGTGAAAAGCTCGAGCTTGCAAAAGTAACAACGGTTGACTGGGTTGCTCGAGTAACGGGGATCGGCAAGTTCAGTCGTGGAAATGACCTCCACCTTGGCTCCGAAGCCTTTGGCAGTCGCAAGAGCGTTGGCAAGCGCGGAACGTGGCAAACTAGGGCTGTCCGCAATAACGCCAAGGGCGCGATCACCGAGGATCCCGGCTGCTTCAGCCAGAAGAAACGTGCTGTCGACTCCCCCGGAATAGGCAACCAGGAGTGGACCAATTCCTTTCAGGAGCGCTCGAAGTTCGCGCAATTTATCGCTGGCGGTGCTCCGGTTGTTTGTTGCGTCGTCCATTTACAATTGGATCCTTCGAAATAAATCGTCGAGCGGCAACTGAAGGCCAACGTAGAACTCTCCAAAGTCCGCGTATTGCGCGCTCACCGCATCGAATCTCATCTCGTACACAATCGATTTGATTTCGAAAATGTCGTGCGCAAACAGGGTAACTCCCCATTCTGCGTCATCTAATCCGGTCGAACCGGTGATGAGCTGGCGAACCCGTCCTGCATACTGGCGCCCGATACGGCCGTGACCGAGCATCAGTTCTTTTCGTTTTTCAAAGGGGAGAATATACCAGTTCTGGGCGGCGTCCCTCCTTTTTGTCATCGGGTAAAAACAAAAGACGGGCCAATCCGGCATGTTCGGGTAAAGGCGATCCTGAAGATATTTCTGCATCCGCTGCCGGAATTCGGCAATGGCCTGAGCGAACTCTGGCGACCCCTGCGAGAGCCCCTTTTCGGCGGTCAACGAATTGGCGTAATCCTCTTCGCTGGTGGTGTACTCGCTGCGTTCTGTGAGGGAATAGAAACTGAAAACCGGGGTCAAGACATCCACTCCCAGCGATAAGGTAAGCTTTTTTTCGATGCTGTTTGCAGTGTGGAGATCATCGGTCAAGAGCATGAACGCGAGGTCCGCCTTCGGGGAGACGATGCTGAAAGTCAAAATTTGGGCGGACGGTACTGATCGGATCTCCTGCACCAACGCGGACAGTTTGGTCTTCGCTGCCAGTCTCTCCTCGGAAGTCAGCACCTGCCACTGGCCAAACTCCACGCGGTAAAAGAGATGGAGAACGTGCCACCCTTCTTTTGGACGTAGCGCAGGCCTGTCGGTCATACGAAATCTTACTTGCACTCTGCCGACTGTCCAAGCTTAACACGGGGGGACGGGACCGGCGCGGGGGGAAGGGAGGATATTTGGCGGCATTTCGTTCGGCGTTTTGACCTTTGCGTTTTACCCGGGTGCGAGCGATGCTCCAACGTAGAAATCTCAAAGCCGAGTGGGTAAACACACCAAACGATCTGTGACTTGCAGTCTTGGTTCGATTCGTTAGATTGGCAGGCTTTAAAGAGGCCGCAGGGAGACTGCGCTTGGAATCGCTAAGGAGATCATAAAGTAAGTTATGGCTGACGTTGCAAATAAGTATCCGCAGAATGTGGCTGGGCAATTTTACGTGGATGATCAATGCATTGATTGCGATCTTTGCCGTGAGACGGCACCTGCAAATTTTACGCGCAACGATGACGGTGGTCACTCGTATGTGTATAAGCAGCCGGAGAACCCGGACGAGGAAGCGCTGTGCAAAGAGGCGATGGAAGGATGTCCCGTCGAAGCCATCGGCAGCGATGGCGATGGTTAGTGGAGCATCCGACGCTCGCAGCTGTCGGGATTTGATTTGGACAGTCCACACTTTTCACCGGGCTGTCCTTTTTTATTATGCCGCAGCCGCTACGTAAGCGCGTCATCGAAGAGTGGCGCGGGTTGCCTGAGCCCGATGAAAAGCCGGATCGAACCCTCTCGATCCGCGAGGTACTCGTTCAACTCGCGCCGAAGCTCGGGCTGGAAGCCCGCTTGCGTGAGGAAGAAATCATCTCGGCCTGGGCTGAAATCGTTGGCGATTTTTTTGCTAAGCATTCCCGTCCGGTGAGACTGTATCAGGGGCTGCTGGTGGTCAATGTTCTGCAGCCCACCGTGTTATACGAACTCGACAGACAGTGGAAATCGCTGATTTTGACAAAGTTGAAGAAGCGATTCGGTGGCAGGTTGATCAGGGATCTCCGTTTTCGGTTGGGATAGCTCCGTTGCGGATTTTGGAAACGGACAGGCAAATGTGCTCCGGCGAATGGATCGAAATTAACAATTTGGAGGTGAAAGGCAGAATCGGAGTACCGGAAGATGAGCGCGCAACTCCTCAAAGGCTGGTAGTTACCTTGCGATTCCAGATCGAGGCAAGCTTTGCAGCGCTGAACGATCAACTTGAGAAAACTATCGATTACGCCGTCGTCGCGGCCGAAGTCGAGAGGGTCGTCGAGACAAGCGGAGCGCATTTGCTGGAAAAGCTGGTGTCAGACATCGGCCACGCCTTGATGGCACGCTTTCCGATGCGGCGCCTCGAGATTGAATTAAGGAAATTTATTCTGCCGAGTGCCCGTTACGTCAGCGTGAAATCGGACTGGATGCGATGAGCGCAAAAATCAGTACCACAAATGTCCGGAGAGATCTTCGAAGTCACACTGGTTATGTTCGACGGCCAGAACCGGTACATCCACGAGATTCTCAAGGACACTCAGGTTTGTAGACTGGGAAATGTCGGAGTCCGGGTGCATTGAGTTTAAAGCAATCAACGAACATCTCAGACCTGCTCCCCGAATGGCTTCGATGGTCAGTCGCGTGTGATTTAGGACTCCAAGACGGTTGGCGGCGACGATGATCACATTCAGGCGCAGGTCTCGCGCAAGATCGCGAAAGTCGTAATGAGCGAATATCGGTACCGCGAGGCCGCCGGCGCCTTCGACCAGGACGCTGGAGTGGTGCCTCGCAAGCTGTTCGAAAGCTTCGCGAATCGCGTCGAGGTCGATCAGACGATCCTCAATGATCGACGCGGTATACGGCGCGACCGGTGTCCTGTACCAAACCGGGTTGATGAGATGTTCGGGCTCGCAAGAGTTAGACGCTTCAAGGAGTTGGCGCACATCGTCATTGTTGCCCGTACAAATCGGTTTCATCCCGACAGAATCGATTCCTTTGGATCGCGAGAACCGAACCAGCCCGCTGGTGACGAATGTCTTGCCAACGCCTGTGTCTGTGCCTGTCACAAAATAGTTCACGGCGCGAGATTCTTTACCAACTCCTCAACGATCCCTTCCGCTAGATTGTGGAGTTCATCGGCGTCTGGGCCCTCGAGAAGCAGGCGCGCTTTCGATTCGGTGCCGGAATACCGGAGCATGACTCGCCCTTTACCGTTCAATCTGGATTCAGCCTCCCGCAATCGCTCCGTAAGACGGTGAAATTGTGCAAAAGGAGTTTTTTTCCGGACCGTGACGTTGCGCAGAACCTGCGGAAATTTGTGCAACACTTGACGAAGCTCGCTCAACGGTTTGCCGGTGCGTAGCATGATGGCGATGATCTGGAGTGCGGCGATCAGCCCGTCTCCAGTCGTCGTAAAATCCCGGAAGACCATGTGGCCGCTCTGTTCACCCCCGAGGTTCAATTGCTGCTGAACCAAAGCGTCCATGACAAATCGATCGCCCACGTCGGTGCGGAGCACCCTGCCGCCGTGCCGGAGCAGGAGGTCGTCCAGGCCGAAATTGCTCATGACGGTCGCCACGACCGTGTTTTTTTGCAGCTGATTTCGCTGCAATAAATCGACCGCAGCGATTGCCAACAGCTCATCGCCGTCCAACGCGAACCCGTGATCATCACAGAATAAAAGTCGATCAGCATCGCCATCGTGAGCGATCCCGAATGCGGCACCCGATTCTTGAACCAGACGACAGAGAGTCGCCGGGTAAGTACTTCCGCAAGTCGGCATTAATATTGAATCCATCGGGAGCGCCTGAGTGCAGGACGACGTCGGCTCCGAGCATGGCGAGCACCATCGGGGTCGTCTGGTAGGCCGCACCGTTTGCCGTGTCCACCGCGACTTTGAAGCCTGACAATGAGAAATCCCTCGGAACCGTGGAAGCTGCGAACGCGGCATATTCTTCTGTCGCTTCCTGCATCCGACGGATACGGCCAACCGATTTGCCGGTTGGGAGCGGGGAGGTCCCGAGCCGATAGTATTCCGACTCAACGGCGCGTTCGGATTCATCGCTCAACTTGTAGCCGGTTGCGCCGAAAAACTTGATCCCATTATCCTGGAAAGGATTATGGGACGCCGAGACCACCACGCCAAACGACGCGCAATACTTGGGCGTAAGATAAGCAACCGCGGGCGTGGGGACTATACCGAGAAGCAGGACACGGATCCCGCTGGAAGCAAGACCGGCAGCAATGGCCGACTCCAGCATCTCTCCGGATGCGCGAGTGTCCCTGCCGACAACGACCGTCGGGCAGTTCTCCTCCCGGATTAACAAACCCGTACGGCCGCTTGTCCTAGTCTCAGAGCCGACCCGGCTGTAACGGGTTCACTATTTGCAATTCCACGAACGCCGTCCGTACCAAAGAGCTTCTGTGACACCGGGCATTTTCGCGAGGACGATCTCGAAGATCAACCTGGAAATTATGGTTCCCGAATGATTCAGCGACGGTGCACTAGTGATGCCCAGGTGCCAGCGTCGCGGCCCGACGTTCAAGTCCCCAGCGGTCAGGCGCAACGTCGACGTTCTTCTTGATCAGGTACCAAACCGCAGTCGCCACGGTCAGGGCCATCAATTTGGCGCGCCAGTTCTCGAGAAAGAATCGTTTCATTGTTAAGGCGTCGTGTCCGGTTCCGGCAAACTGTTGCTTTCGTTATTTTCCGATTGATCGTTTTCGCGCAGCAGCAATTCGGATAAGCGTTTCACGAACTGTTCCGGCTTAAATCCCCTTTCTATTCTTCCCCGGTAACATATCGAAATGTTCCCTGTCTCCTCCGATACGACGACGGCGATGGCGTCCGATTCTTCCGTGACTCCGAGTGCGGCTCGATGCCGGAGACCCAATGTGCGGTCGAGATCCTCCCGTTGGCTGACCGGGAAGATGCAAGCTGCCGCGATGATCCGATCGTTCCGAATGATCACACCACCATCATGGAGCGGTGTCTTTGGAAAGAAAATCGTTATCAAGAGTTCCTGCGACATCTCGCAGTCGATATTCACACCACTCTCGGCGAAGGTTCGGATCGCCGTATCTCGTTCTACCGCCAGCAATGCGCCGATCTGCCTGCTTGCAAGTTCGAAGACCGCTTCGGTGATGACGTCGATCGTTTCCTTCTTTTGGCTCGCCGAAGAGAAAAACTGGCTGCTGCCCAGTTCCGCAAGGGCTCGGCGCAACTCTGGCTGAAATATAACGACCAGAGCGATCGCCAGAAACGCCGTCAAGCTTCTTAGCAGCCAGCTGATGACCGTCAGATTCAGAATCTGCGATACCAGCGTCAGAGTGATGAAAAGAATGGCGAGACCCGTCAGGACCTTGGCGCCTCGCGTCCCGCGGAAATAGAGGTAGCCGTAATAGATCGCCACCGCCAGAATTAGAATCTCGACTGCGGCGTTCCAATAATTCTGCAGGAGCTCTAAGATCGCGTCAATCATCGCATAGGATGGCTTCCGTCATCCGCAGGGCTTCAAGATTTGGGCGCACGTCATGCACGCGGAAAATGTGCCCGCCTTTTTCCCGGAGCAAACTGGTCAAAGCGACGGTTGGCCATATTCGATCATCCGACGGCACCTTCGGATTGCCGAGCAGTCGGGCGATCACCGATTTTCTCGAGATACCAACGACGATGGGTTGGCCAAGCTCGGCAAATCGACCGAGCTGTCGAACAAGCTCCAGATTGTCCTGAACCCGCTTGCCGAAACCGAATCCTGGATCAATGGCGATTCGGTCTCGATCAATGCCGCAGCGGACGAGTTCGTCTCGCTGCTGGCGGAGAAATTCGAGTACCTCGGTAACGACATCCTCATAGTGCGGATCGATTTGCATTGTCTTGGGTATCCCGCGCATATGCATCAGGATGACACCGGCGTCTGAGTGTTTCAAAACTTCGATCATCCCCTGGTCGGCTCTCGTCGCCGAGATGTCATTGACGATATCTGCGCCCGCCGCCAAAGCCTGGCGAGCTGTTTCCGCCTTATACGTATCGATCGACAGGAGAAGATTCGGAAAGCGGCAGCGAATCCGTTTGATGATCGGAACGACGCGCCGAAGTTCTTCTTCCAGCGTCACAGGCTCAGAACCGGGCCTCGACGATTCTCCACCGACGTCCAGGATCGCCGCTCCTTCCACAACCATCAATTCGGCGTGCCGAAACGCGGATTCCCCGTCCATGAATCGGCCACCATCTGAAAAGGAGTCAGGCGTGACATTTAAGACGCCCATGATCAGACCCGAACGGCTCAGGTTAACCGAGCGCTTTCGGAGCTTCCAGATCATGCGGCACACTCGCTACGCAGGCCACTGGTTTGCAAGTGGTTTTCCGTGATGCGAATAGGCTCAGATAGCAAAGACGGGCTAGGCGTTTGCCGGTTGGCTGTGCTCGGGCTGGATCACTTTAAACTCTAATTTTTCGACAACGGCGTAGACGTTGAGCACGTTGCCCGCTTTGATGTTACCCCGCAGCAGTTCCTCAGCAAGGGGGTCCTCGAGGAATTTTTCGACGGCTCGGCGCATCGGTCGCGCACCGTAGGTAGGGTCGTACCCCTTGTCGATCAGGAACTCGACTGCGGACGGATCCAGAAGCACTTTGATCGCCTTCGTTCCGATTCGGTCGACCACTTTTGCCACTTCGAGGTTAACAATTTTAGCCAAATCGGGTCGTCCGAGACTATGAAAGACAATCATATCGTCCAACCGGTTCAAAAACTCCGGCTTAAAGGTTCGCTTCGATTCTTCAAGAATCTTATCGCGCATCTGCTCATACGACTCGTGTCCGGAGACGGCACC
This sequence comes from uncultured Verrucomicrobiae bacterium, assembly GCA_963782115.1. Lineage (GTDB taxonomy): Bacteria > Verrucomicrobiota > Verrucomicrobiia > Chthoniobacterales > JAFAMB01 > JAFAMB01. The sequence continues at coordinate 109,709 of CAWAIK010000019.1, read as the reverse complement.
AAAGCCTAGAGAAGTCTGGCGTTTGATCAGTTCAGCGCCCACGTTCGAGGTCATGATGATGATCGTATTACGGAAATCGATCTTCCGGCCGAGACTATCCGTGATTTTACCTTCCTCCAATATCTGCAGAAGAAGATGCATGACGTCCGGATGTGCCTTCTCTACCTCGTCAAACAGAACGACGGAATAGGGGCGTCGGCGGACTGCTTCGGATAACTGACCGCCTTCCTCGTATCCCACATATCCGGGCGGCGAGCCGATCAGCCGCGACGCGGTGAACTTCTCCATATACTCGGACATGTCGATCTGGATCAGGGCGTCTGCGTCGCCAAACATGAACTCTGCGAGCGAACGTGCGAGGAACGTCTTACCGACTCCGGTTGGCCCCAAAAAGATGAACGAACCGATCGGCCGTCGCGGGTCCTTCAAATCAGCCCGTGAGCGCCGTAACGCCTTGCTGATCGCTACCACCGCTTCGTCTTGACCGATCACCCGGGTCTTGAGTTCCTCTTCCATCTTAAGAAGCTTTTGAGCTTCCTTTTGCTCCATCCGGCTGAGCGGTACACCCGTCCATCTGGAGACGATATGCATGATATCGTCCGCGGTGACGACCACTTCTCGCTCTTCGCGCTGCTCCCGCCATTCGGTCAGAATTCGCTCCAGTTTATCTTTGGCCTGTTTTTCTGAATCACGGAGTGCTGCTGCCTTCTCGAAATCCTGCGCTTTAATGGCCGCCTCTTTTTCGGCGCGAATCATCTCGATTTCTTTCTCGATCTCCTTCACGTCCGGAGGTCGGGTCATCGCATTGATCCGCGCCCGTGCGCCTGCTTCGTCCATCACGTCTATGGCCTTATCCGGCAGGAACCGTCCTGTCAGATATCGATCGGACAAACGAACTGCGGCATCCAGAGCTTCGTCCGTCAGCCGAGCCTTATGGTGTGCCTCGTACTTCGGGCGCAATCCTCTCAAAATCTGGACAGCCTCGTCCACGGAAGGGGCCTCGACTTTTACCGTCTGGAACCGGCGCTCCAGAGCCGCATCTTTCTCAATATACTTGCGATATTCATTCAGGGTCGTCGCTCCGACGCACTGAAGTTCGCCGCGACTCAGAGCCGGCTTGATAATATTGGAGGCATCCATCGCGCCTTCTGCAGAGCCGGCACCGACGATGGTATGCAACTCATCAATGAACAGGATCACATTCTTCGAGCGGCGAATCTCATCCATGACCGCTTTAATGCGCTCTTCAAACTGGCCTCGATACTTCGTTCCCGCCACCATCAGGGCCAGGTCAAGGGTTATGACTCTCTTGTCACGCAGCAACTCGGGCACGTTCCCCGCTCCGATTTCCTGTGCGAGCCCTTCGACGATCGCCGTTTTCCCAACGCCGGCTTCCCCGAGAAGCACAGGATTGTTTTTGGTGCGCCGGCATAGAATCTGAATGACGCGTTCGATCTCATTTTTCCGACCGATCACCGGATCCAGTTCGCCCTTCTTGGCCAGTTCGGTCAGATCGCGGCCGAACGCACGCAAGGCGGGCGTCTTAACGTCTTTCTTATTGCCTTCCTGCGGAGACTCAGCTTCGCTTTCCGGCGGTGTAAAATTTGGGTCCAATTCTTTTAAAATCTCGTTCCGAGTTCGTTCGATATCAACTTCCAAGCTCTTTAAGACTCGAGCCGCGACACCTTCCCCTTCGCGCAAGAGTCCTAGCAAGATGTGTTCCGTGCCAACGTAAGAATGATTCAGAGCTTTGGCCTCCTTACCGGCCAGCGCCAGAACCTTTTTTACTCGCGGTGTATACGGGATGTTTCCAACCATCTTTGTCTCGGGATGTGAGCCGACATGTTTCTCGACTTCCATCCGCACGGTCTCTAAATCGAGGCCCATCTTCTGCAGTACATTTACTGCAACCCCTTGGCCAAGTTTGATCAGGCCGAGCAAAAGATGCTCGGTCCCTACATAGTTATGGTTGAACCGGTCAGCCTCTTTGCGGGCAAGCGCCAACACTTGTTGGGCGCGTGGAGTAAAATTATTCATCATTGGGTTTCCGATGCTGGGCCTTCTGCGTGCCCCCCCGACAACTTATTCTTATTTGGTTTAGGGAAGCTTTTCAGCTTCTCCCGGACAATGTCGGCGCGTAAGTGGTCGCGCTCTTCCGCGGCCAGCTTCTGCTGGGAAAGGTGCTGAAGATGTGCAGGCTGTGTTTCCATCAACAATGAGTTTGTGAGTACCCGACCCTCTTCCGGGAAAAACCCCAAGTCAATCCCCAGGCGCATGACTGAGAGCAAGTTCAATGCTTCCTTCGAAGAAACTGAAAAGGCATGAGTCAAAATACCGTATGCTCTGCCGACCTGGTCCAACAACATGGTGCGCTTGGTTTCGAGGAGATTTTCGCGAGCCTGGTTCTCTCGTTGGATCAACGTTTCGATCACTTTGTTCAGTCGTTCGATGATCTGGCTTTCGTTTTCGCCAAGGGTGGTCTGATTGGAGACCTGGAAAAGATTACCCATGGCCTCGGTCCCTTCGCCGTACAACCCTCGGACCGCCAATCCGATCTTGTTGATCGAGTTAATGACTTGATTAATTTGCTCGCTCAGCACCAGGCCCGGCAGATGGACCATCGCGGAAGCCCGCATTCCTGTCCCGACGTTGGTAGGACAGGCCGTCAGGTATCCAAGTTCTGGGTCAAACGCGAAATCGAGATGCGCCTCCAGGGCGGTATCCACATCGTCGATGACTCGAAAAGTCTTTTGCAGATCTAACCCGGAGGTAATCGCTTGCATGCGCAAATGATCTTCCTCGTTCATCATGATGCTGATGGCCTGGGTCGAACTAATCGCGACCGCGCTCCCCATTCCTTTCGCCGCATGTTCGCGGCTGATCAGATGCCGCTCCACCAGAACCTGTTTTTCCAACGCTGAAAGTTCATTCAGTTGTTCCGAGAACGCACTGCGCATTTGCGCCAGGTTGTCCACTTCCGGCTTGATCTCATCCAGAATGCGAATCCGCTCAGTTTTTTTGGCCCAGCCCGGAAATGGCAGCTTCGCCAGATTCCGAGCCAGCCTTACACGGCTGCTGATTACGATGGGATGATGCGTTCCCTCCGCTGATAACCAGTCGCCTCGCGTTTTTAAGATCGTGCTGATTTTCATTCTATTTTTCTTCCTCCAGCTCGAGCTGTCGGATCTCATCCCGGATCGTTGCGGCCGACTCGTAATCCTCTTTTGAAACAGCGTCTTCCAGACTCCGTTTCAATTCATTCAGTCGATCGGAGCGCACGATGTCTCTGAAAAGGCGTGCCGGAATTTTGCCAGTGTGCTTCGTCCCTTTGTGCATCGCTTTAATCAGCGATGCCAACCCCTCGGCAAATGTGCCGTAACACTCGCTGCATCCGAGCCGTCCGGTTTTTTTGAAATCTGCCTGCGTGAACCCGCACACGGGGCAGTGTTCCGTGGGAGGAGCCTGTTCGACCTGCTGTGTTTCCCCTAGACCAAGCAAGAGATCCGCCAGAGCAAACCCGGTCGGATCTGAGACACCTTTGTCTTTGGAACATGCCTCGCATAGATTGATCTTCTTCATGTTCCCATCGACGATCTGCGTCAGATAAACTGTCGCGGTGTTGGTTTTGCAGACGTCACAAATCATGCCATTGATACTCCTGTATTCGGCCGGTCTCAACTTCACTAAAGCGCACTACTCATAAATCGGAGTGCCAGTCGTGCGTGTCAACTCGCGGAAACTCTCAATGAATTTCAACGTGACCGGTCCGGGTTGACCGTTGCCGATCAACCTCCGGTCCAGTTGAACCGCCGGGATGACTTCAGCAGCGGTACCGGTCAGGAAGCATTCCTCTGCCGTGTAAATGTCATACTTGGTGAGCTCACATTCTATGGTTCGAACTCCCAGTTTCTCTGCGAGTTCGAAGACTACGGCTCGCGTTACGCCGTCGAGGATCCCGGAGTTCAGATGCGGCGTCGACATTTGGCCGTTCCTGACGATGAAAATGTTATCGCCCGTACACTCGGCCACATACCCTTGTTCGTTCAACATGAGGCCTTCCCCGGCGCCCGCGTTCTGAGCCTCGAGCTTCGCCAGGATGTTGTTCAGGTAGTTCAACGATTTGACCCGCGGACTCAACGCGGCAGGGGACGTCCGCCGGGTCGAACAAGTGACCATCGTCAACCCCTTGTGATACAAGTCCTCCGGATAAAGTGCGATTGTCGCAGCAATGATAATCACGCTGGGGCGGCGGCAGGAATCCGGGCTGAGCCCGAGTGATCCCGCACCGCGAGTCACAATGAGACGAATATAGCCGCTGTGAAGATCGTTCTGGCGGATCGTCTCGAGGGTCGCCGCAACGAGCTCCGGCTTCGACATTGGGATCTCCAGGGCGATCGCCTTGGCAGAGCCCCAGAGACGGTCAATATGTTTATCCAACCGGAATACCCGATCGTTGTAGAATCGAATCCCCTCAAACACTCCATCACCGTAGAGCAGACCATGGTCGAATACGGAAATCCTCGCCTCGGTCTGGTCGTAAAAATTTCCGTCGATGTAGATTTTGAGGTTCATAGTTAGTGGGTCGAACTTTCAGTTGGTAAGTAATCCGTCTCGGATATCAACGCGTCGATCACCAGCCGCCGCGAGCCGTTGGTCGTGAGTCACGACGACCAATGTTTTCTGCTTCTCCCTGGCCAAAGCAAGCAGCAATTCCATGATCGCATTCCCGTTGGCCGTGTCCAGATTGCCGGTCGGTTCATCTGCGAAAATGATTGCCGGATCATTGATCAATGCGCGCGCGATCGCGACGCGCTGCTGTTCTCCTCCGGATAGCTCATTCGGCAAATGGTTCATGCGATCCGCCAGGCCAACACGCTCAAGCTGATCGACCGCCGCCGCCAGTTCCTGTTTCTTCCGGATAAGAGATGGAACCAGGACATTCTCGAGTGCCGTAAATTCCGGTAGCAAAAAATAACTCTGAAACACAAATCCCATTTTTTCATTCCGGATTCGAGCATCCGCTGAAGAACCGTTGCGGTAGAGTTTGTGTCCTTCGAAAATAACCTCGCCCACCTCCGGTCGCTCAAGGCCGGCAAGCGTATATAACAACGTTGTCTTTCCGGCCCCGGACACGCCGCAGAGGAAGAGCGCTTCTCCACGATGAACTTCCAGACTGATGCCGCGAAGCACTTCGATCTTTCGCGAACCAATCTTGAAAGAGCGATGGACATCTTTTGCGGTGAGCTGTGGCGGATTAATCACAATCAGATTGGAGCTGGCGAACGCCTTCGAACAACACGATGGCGACCGATGTCGCGAGGTTTAGACTGCGGGCTTCCGGGACCATCGGGATGGTCAAACAACTCTCTGTCTCGGACAAAAGGAGACTTTCCGGCAAACCTTTTGTTTCACGGCCGAAGACCAGATAATCTCCCGTGCGAAACTTCGCCTCCCAATACCTGCGCCTAGACTTTGTCGTCAGAAGAAATCGCCGGGTCGGAGGGCGCGTCGCAGTTTCAAATTCGGTCAGGTTTTTCCAGTATTGCACGTCCACTTGATGCCAGTAGTCCATGCCGGCCCGCCGCAGTTGACGGTCATTGATCGAAAAACCAAGTGGCTCCACCAAATGCAGCCGGCTTCGCGTTGCGAGGCAGAGCCTGGCGATATTCCCGGTATTCGGCGGAATTTCTGGTTCAATCAGCACCACGTTGAACATATCATGGCAAAAACAAAAAAAGCGCCTCAAAGTCCGAGGCGCTTTTTCCGTCGGGAGGGAATATTTATTGCCTGATTAGTTGGTCGAACTTAATTGCGCCGCTTCGATCGGTTCGACATTCACCCTGCGACCACTCCGATCAAACCGTACGATCCCGTCTACCAGAGCAAAAATGGTGTAATCGCGACCTAATCCAACATTTTTGCCGGGCAAAAACTTCGTTCCGCGCTGCCGGATGATGATGTTTCCAGCCACTACCTGCTGGCTCCCAAATTTCTTTACACCCAGCCGTTTGCTGACGCTGTCGCGCCCGTTCTTAACGCTGCCTTGACCCTTTTTGTGCGCCATATTTCAGATCTCCAATCCAACAAAATAGTTATTGGTCGATCGTTTCAATCTTGACGCGAGTCAGCAAGCGCCTATGACCCACCGTTCGATGGTATCCCTTGCGCCGCTTGTACTTGAATGCGATCACCTTTTTGTCTTTGAACTGTTCGATGACTTCCCCGACCACCTGGACGCCCGATACGATCGGATCGCCCGCGATGATTTTTGCGCCGTCAGTGAGCAGCACCACATCGCCGAATGTGACTTTTTCTCCAAGCTCAGCCGCGAGTTTCTCAACCGTGATTGTCTGACCGGGGCTTACCCGATACTGTTTGCCTCCGGAACGAATGATCGCGTACGCCATGGTCGGTGTCTAATTGGAAAAATTGGAAAGGCGGTGAAACTGCCATAGCGAGCCGAGCCTGACAAATGGTTTTTCGCTTTTCGTAGGCATGGCTGACTTCGGTCCACAGGCATTTTCACAGAAGATCTCCAAGATCACTAGTACTCTCTGTCCAATAAATAATCGGCAAGGCCATGGAGGATCTCGGCCTTCCGCGCAAACGGCTTTAGCGATCTGTGGGCTTCTTCCGTCAATTTTTTCGCCACCTTACGCGACTCTTCCAGTCCGATAATGGATGGATAGGTCGCTTTCTCGGAAACGAGATCTTTCCCTGCGCTTTTGCCGAGCATTTCGGAACTCTGCGTGACATCCAAAATGTCGTCAATCACTTGGAATGCGAGCCCGAGTGACATTCCGAACCCTGACAAACTTTCAAGTCGCGCCGGTGTCGCATTCGCACTCATTGCACCGAGTCGGATTGTCGCGCGAAGCAGTGCCGCGGTTTTGGATTCATGGATGAAGCGTAGCGACGGGAGCGAGATGCGTTTTCCTTCGCTTTCGAGATCGAGAACCTGTCCGGCAATTAGGTTCCGGCTACCCGAAGCGAACGCCAGTTCCCCGATAATATCCATAAGAGGATAACGAGGCCATCCGGGGACCCGCGCCGCTATTTCGAAGGCGAGCGTCAGAAGGGCGTCTCCTGCCAGTACGGCGATCGCTTCGCCGAAGACCTTGTGCGAGGTGGGCATGCCTCGGCGGAGATCATCATCGTCCATGCAAGGCAAATCGTCGTGGATCAGCGAGTAGGTGTGAATGCACTCTACGGCGCAGGCCAGCGGGAGAGCAGCGGACGCTTCACCATCGCAACATTCCGCGGCGGCTAAGCACAAGATCGGCCGCAGCCGCTTGCCGCCGGCAAACATGCTGTAGCGCATCGCTTTGTGGATCGTCTTTGGTTTGACGCTCGGCTTTGGCAGGTACGTTTGCAGCGCCTCATCCACCATTTTCTGCCGGGAACCCAGGTAGTCTTTCATTTGCAGGGACTCACCGGAGGTAACGCTGGGCAATGGGCATTCGCCACCCAATCCCGAAAGCCAGACTCGTCACCCGAAGACCGGGAGCCGCTTGACGCCTCTTGTATTCGTTCATGTCCACTTTTCGCTGGATCCATCGAACAATCTCGGGATCAAACCCGCGGTCTGCGATATCCTCGGGACTCAATTGTTCCTCCACATACATTTTCAGGATCTGGTCCAATACTTCGTAAGGCGGCAAAGTATCCTGGTCTTTCTGATCCGGCTTCAATTCGGCGCTCGGAGGCTTCGTGATAGAGTTGCTCGGGATGACTTCGCCTTCTCGATTAATCCAGTTCGCCAGCCTGTAAATCATCGTTTTTGGCACATCGCTTATTACCGCGAGTCCGCCGCACATATCTCCGTAAATCGTGCAATAGCCGACAGCTAATTCGCTCTTGTTCCCGGTCGTCAACAGGAGGTGGCCAAATTTGTTCGACATCGACATCAGAATCAGTCCGCGCAATCGGGATTGCATATTCTCCTCGGTCGTATCCTCGCTCTTGCCGGTAAAGATTTCTTTGAACTGATCTTTGAGCGCCTCGAAGGGCTCTTTAATCGGGATGACGTGCCGTACGATACCCAGATTCTTTGCGAGGATTGCTGCGTCATCGAGGCTGCCTTGGGACGAGTATTGACTTGGCATCGAGACGCCGACGACACACTCTTTTCCGAGAGCCGCCACAGCGATTGCAGCCGTTACCGCCGAATCAATTCCGCCGCTCAGGCCAAGAACCGCGGTCTTGAATCCGCACTTCGAAAAATAATCCCGGACGCCCAGAATCAGCGCTTCATAAACTTCTTGTTCAGGTGGTAGTTCGATTGCGGGAAAAGAATCGCCGGAAGAGTCCGCTACGCAGACATCCTCACGGAAACCGGGCATCTGAAAAATCGTCTTCCCGGAGGCATCGATCGCGAAGGAGTTCCCATCGAAGACCAATTGGTCATTTCCACCGATCGCGTTGCAGTAGTAAAATGGGACGCGATAAATTGCGGCGAGTTCGCTTACCATTTCGCGCCGGAGAGCGGGCTTGACGACATTGTAGGGCGAGGAACTCAGGTTCAAAATGGCTCGGGCGCCCTTTGCGACGAGAGTGCAAACCGGATCCTGGTGGTACAAGTCCCACTTCAGATATTTGTCGGTCCAGATGTCTTCACAGATTGTTATGCCGATTTTTGTTCCCAGGAGTTCGACCGGCTCCTGATCCGAGGCAGGATCGAAATATCTGGCTTCATCGAACACGTCGTAGGTCGGCAGCAACGTTTTGAAAATCTTCCGCACGGGTTCCTGTTTCGCCAACACAGCGCATGCGTTGACGAACGGTTTGCCCGTCTTGCCGGGGTTAAAATCGACGTAGCCGACGAGGAGGGGAACAGTCCCGACCGCCTCGCGCAGTTGCTCCAGTGACTCGAGCGTCTCTGGAACGAATCGTGATTTAAATACCAGATCCTGAGGCGGGTAACCGGTGAGAGCGAGCTCTGGGGTCAATACCAAATCGGCTCCCAAGGAGACCGCCTTCTTGTATGCCGAAAGAATGGAGTCCCGGTTTGTACGGATATCGCCGACGGTAGTATTGAGCTGAGCAAAACCTATCCGCATGATATGAGTGACTGAAAATATTTGGAACCGCGCAGCGAACAACCGGAAATCGCTAGCCCCGGTCAGCTTTCACCGGGCGGATTCACGTTTAGCGCTGATAATGTTTCTGGATCCCGAACGTCTGCCCAAAAACCTTTGATCTCGACCGCCCTCACTTTTCTGCCGTCCCGAGCCATCGCACGGACCGCGTCGGTCAGTTCGTATTCGCCTCGGGGGGACTTCTCCAAACGGGCGACGTAAGAAAAAATCGTTGATTTGAACGCATAAACGCCGGCGTTCAACCAGGAAGTGCTCACATCTTCCGGAAGTTGCTTTTCGCGGAGATCAACGACTTCGAATCTTTCGTTGAGATAGACAGCCCCTCCTTTCGAAGCGTCCTGCGTGCGCCGCACGGTAAGCAGCAGATCGGCGTCACCGGGCTGGGTGAGGAGGCAATAGCTCGAACGATCCACCAGGATATCCCCGTAGCTAAGAATGAATGGGTCGGGGCCGCAGAATTCTTTGGCGAGTTCCACCACCTTCCCGGTGCCGTCCTGCGTGATTTGCTCTATATAGACGATTTCCACTCCGGCGGCTGAACCGTCGCCGAACTCCTCCATTACCACTTCTTTCCTGTATCCGACCACCAAAAGTATTTTCCGCACTCCCGCGTCGCGAAGGCCCTCGACGATGTAGGAGAGGACCGGTTTTCCGCAAACTTCCACCATCGGTTTTGGCATCGTGCGGGTGAGTTCCCGCATCCGTGTCCCCCGTCCGGCCGCGAGAACGACGGCTTTGGTTACTGTTTCACTCATGCACTCAGACGCCCAATCTCTTCAACATATTTTTCTATTCGATCCATTGCCTCTTTGAGTTTGTCGATCCCGGTGGCGAAACAGCAACGCACATAGCCTTCGCCGGAATCCCCGAACGCGCTGCCGGGAACCACCGCAACTCTTTTGGATTTCAGCAACTGCAGGGAGAAATCTTTACTCTTCAGCCCGGTCGGAGTGATGCTCGGAAACGCGTAGAAAGCGCCCTTGGGCGTATGACACGGAAGCCCGATCTCGTTCAATCGATTCACGACAAAATTTCGGCGGCGTTCATAATCGTTGCGCATGATTTCGACTTCCCTTTGACAGTTTTCCAGCGCTTCGATGGCTGCCTCCTGCGATACAATCGACGCGCACATGATAGCGTATTGATGTATTTTCATCATCGCCTCGATAATCGGTCCGGACGCACAGGCGTAGCCGACTCGAAAACCGGTCATAGCGTAAGATTTGGAACATCCGTTCAAGAGAACGGTTCGCTCCTTCATGCCCGGCAACGAGGCAATCGAAGTGTGCTGGGCACCGTCGTACATCAGTTCAGAGTAGATCTCGTCCGAAAGCACAATCAGATCGTGCCGCCGGCAAAGATCGGCAATCGGCTTGAGATCTGCAGCTTGAAGTATTCCGCCGGTGGGATTGGTTGGGAAACTGAGCAGAAGTGCTTTGGACCGCGGTGTGATGACTCGCTCGATATCCTCCGCCAGGGCGCGAAATTCATGCTCGGCGGCGGTTCGGATCGGCACAGGTTTGCCATAACAGAGCAGGACGCTTGGATTGTAAGAGACGTAGCTTGGCTCGTGGTAGATCACTTCGTCCCCGGGATTGAGCAATGCTCGCAAGGCCAGGTCGAGCGCTTCCGAAACGCCGACACTAATTAAAACCTCGGTATTCGGATCATATCCCACTCCGCACCTTTCCCCGATATACTTGACAACCGCCTGCCGCAGCTTTGGTGTCCCGAGGTTCGACGTGTACCCGGTTTTCCCTTTCTCCATGGCGAAGATAGCGGCTTCTCGGATCCGCCAGGGGGTGACGTAATCCGGTTCTCCGATGCCGAGAGAAATGACGTCGGTCATCGTCTGAACGACTTCGAAAAAGTCCCGAATCCCGGAGCGCGGAATTTCGAGGACCCGATCAGCAATGTATCTTGAGAAATCCATGGAACGAAAAATAGCCTTAGCCTGCCGCTGCGGGTGACGATGCAGCTTGGTGCAAAGACTCCCGTTCAGTGGTGCGCGTCTAGGGCGTCACCGGCAACCTTTCGGCGCTAACAGGCTGGCTCAATAGCATGCCGTTTTGTTTGTAGGTCTTCAGGCGAAAGCGGGTTGCGGTGGAGACAACGCCTTCCACCGTACTTAATTTTTCAGAGACAAACCGCGCGATCTCTCGCAGGTTATTGCCCTCGACCAGGATCGCGAGATCGTACCCGCCGCTCATCAGCCAGCAGCTTTTGACTTCGTCGAAGCGGGCGATCCGTTCAGCGAGCCGGTCGAAGCCGCCTCCTCTTTCCGGTGTGATACTGACTTCAATAAATGCGGTCACCGCGTCGGCGTCGATCTTTTCCGGATCAACGACCGCCTGATATCCGAGAATCACCTGATCTTTCTCATAGCGGTTGATTCGGGTATCGATCTCCTCGACCGACAAATTCAGCATTTTCGCCAGATCCCCTCGTGGGATAGTGGCGTTTTGATGAAGCAGCTCAAGCAAAGGATCCATACGGGACGAACTTAATCTATTCGGTTTTGAGTATTGGGCTTGGTTTTCGGATTTTCACTCGCTTTCCGTTCGGCGATCAACTGAACCGCGGTGACGCCAAAGCGAGTTCCCAAAAGCCGGTCGAGTGTCGTCGGGGCTCCGCCCCGTTGAAGATGGCCCAAGACACAACAACGAGATTCTTTTCCGGTCCCTTCCGCCACGGCTCGCGTTACCATCTCTCCAATGCCGCCGAGCCGATTCGTGGTGCCAAGAATCGTGCCCCCTTGCTGCATGATGCCGGCGGTTTTCAATTGATCGAGAACTATGTATTTGGCGGGCGGGAGCAACCCTTCGAAGCCATCTTCGAATCCAATGACTTGCCAACCCAGTTTCTCCGCAGCCTTGGTGACCCCTCGGAGCACAACGTTCAGTCCCGGACAATCGCCTCCGCTGGTCAACGCGCCAATCCGCTGAGTGTGCATATTTCCTTCGGTGCTACCTCTGAACAGCCTGGTTTCCCATCGGACGCCCGGCGGCAGCCCACTGATCGTAAAGTGCCCAGCCATGGCTCAGCAACTGGTTCGCCGCCGCGATACGGTCCGCCGCTCCGAGGATCACGACGTTGAGCCGTCGCGGGGTGACAAGAGTCGTACCACCTTGTTGAGTGATCTCGGGGTCACGTTGAGCGGAAATGATAATACATTCGCCGGCCTTCGCTGTTCGACCGGTCTTGACGCCATCTATTCCCTCGGTTCCGACCAGTTCATTCGTATTGCGCAAAAGGTACTGGAAGACTTGGCCACCCCGGTTAAACGACACTTTTCGTTCCTTTTGCGAGACGTAAAAGCGGAAAGCGGCATCTTTCATCGCGTAAGCGGTCAACTTGAGCATATCGAACGCGGTCGAGTAGGGTCGCAGCCCTTTGCGCGGCTCGAGGCCATGCGGGTTGACGAAAAGAGTTTTCTCCATTCCCAATCGCCTCGCCAGGGCGTTCATTTGGGAGACGAACACCTCGACTGCGCCGAGCTCGCGCATGCGGTCACCCCCCGAAGGCCGGAGTGCCGCTCCGACGTAATAGGCAAGCGTCGAGGCTGCGGTATTATCCGATTGCATGAGCGCGGCATAAATCAAATCCCGGTAGCTTATCAGGTCATTTGGCAGCAAACCCATTGGGTTCACGCCGCCCGCTTCTTCGATCGCCTGTGGCGGCACGACCACTTGCTGCGCCAGGTCTGTGCTAGTCGCTGATGCCCAATCGAGAACCACTTTTCCTGTGGCAATTTTGGTCAGACTCGCGACTTGGCGTTTCTCTTCCCCCTTGTAGGCATCGAGAACATAGCCCGTGGTCTGATCGGCGACCGCATAAGCCGCCGCTATCTGCGCTTCCGCTCCAGAAGTAAAACTGAGAACAGTCGCGGCAATAAAAAGACTTCTTACAACGTTCCGCATGTTAATCCCAAAACTCGCGCACATTCTATTTCGGTTCCTTGCCAAGGCAATCGAGAAGTCATCCGGCATGTGATGTTCCTTCGATACGCAAAGCAAGCAGCGGCGCGGCGACCGGGCTCCAGGGATTGCTCTTGAACTCCGCTTCCTCGATTGCCAGCATATTCTTTGAGCAAAGCTCGAGGACCGAGCGCACGTCGAGATCCAGGAAAGTGGGTAAGAAAGGTTCAAGGTTAGTGCGCGCGAGCCTGAACAATCGCCAGGCCGGACGAAGTCGACGCCCATCGGTTGAATGCTCCGGACGCCGATATTGCTTCTGCAGATGGACAAAGGCTCCCGCCAACTGGATGAGCCCTTTGAAAAACTGGTTGCTGGGGCCCTTTTCCTGCAGCCAGAGATGCTCCAGCACGTCGTGCGCCTCGTAGTACTTCTGTTCGTTAAAGCAAGTAAAATACCCCTCATAACAGGGATCGTGGGTCGATCCTGTGCGCAAAGACTTGACAAATGCCTGGATTTTCTGGCCTTTTTTCATTCCCTCTCCCTTTGAATTTGCTTGTCAGCCCGCCGATCGCAAAGAGAATTCCGTGCAATGGGGAAATCCGCCAATGCGGGTCAAGGCAAATGTCGACTCCGGTAGCCGTTGTAATGTGTCTAGTACTCGCCTTGCTGGCCGTTGTCTCTGCCTTTTTCTCCGGCATGGAAACAGCCCTCTTTTCAATTAACGGATTTCAGGTACGCCGCTGGAGGGAGCGCGAACCCGCAGTCGCGGAGCAGTTTGAAAAACTGATGTTCAACTCCAGAAGTGTTCTCAGCGTGATCGTCTTAACTGACACGCTGGTCAATATTCCGCTGATCATTATCGCGCTTGTTTTCGTTAACGCCATCCCGGCCCCGGTTCCGAATTGGGTCAAGACTCTGGTGATTTTCGGACTCATCGTCTTTGTTTGCGACCTGCTGCCAAAGGTCCTTGCGTTGGCGGACCCGTTTCGATTTTCAAAAAGCGCCATACGAATTCTCGCTGTGCTGATGCCGATCGCAGAGCCATTTTCGCGATCCTTGCAAGAACTCGCCGAAAAAACGGCAGACCTTTTCGCGAAAGAGCGACCGTTTCCGCAGGACCACCTGGATGACGAAGAACTGCAAACCTTGGTGGAGTTGGGTGTGGAGGAAGGAGAACTCAGCGTCGGTGAAAGGGAAATGATCCAGGAGATCATCAAACTGGGCGACAAGACCGTCAAAGATTGCATGACCCCGCGCGTCGATGCCTTCACAATTCCGGATACGCTCTCGAACGAGGAGGTCATTGCACAGGCCCGGATTAAGCGCCACGGCAGAGTGCCTGTTTACGGGGATAGCCCCGACGAAATCCTAGGTGTTCTCGACGTCAAAAGATTCCTCCTCGATCACGATGAGCATTATTCGGAGCGCCTGGAAGCGCCTTCTTTCGTGCCGGAAACGATGCGAGCATTGGATTTGCTCCGAGGTTTTCTCACGCACACCCAACGGCTTGCCATTGTGGTCGACGAGTTTGGCGGGACGGAAGGAGTGGTCACTTTCAACGATATCGTCGAGGAAGTGATCGGCGATGCGGTACCGCGTGGAGACGAAGCCCTTTACATTGAAGAGATCGGCTATGAAAAGTGGCTGGCCAGTGGCAGTGCTCGGCTTGACGATTTGGGCGAACAGGTTGGCCTCGATTTAAAGCGTGAAGGTCTCGATACGATCGGCGGGTTAATTTTCAATCAGCTCGGGTACCTCCCTAAACCCGGGACCAGCGTCGAGATCCCTCCGCTCCGTCTGGAAATCCGCCAAAGCAGCCGGAAACGTGTGCTCGAGGTGACGGTGGAGAAAATGAAAGATTTTTCGTCGGAGACGGACGCATGACCTGGCTGTTACTGGTTCTTTGCTTGGGAGCCTCGTTTCTCGTCTCCGGCACCGAAGCGGGCATACTTTCTTTGCACCGCTTGCGCCTGCGGCGGCTGGCCCGCCGGAAAGATCGCGCTGCGGTTCAACTTCAGCAGCTTTTAGAACAGCCCGCCCGGCTGCTGGTCACGGCTCTTGTTATCACCAGTCTGCTGAATATTGCCGCGTTAGTACTGCTGGCCAATACTCTTGTCAGCTGGTTTAGCTGGGCAGGATATTTCCTCACGCTTGTTCTAGCCTTGCCGCTATTCCTTTTGGTCGCGGAACTTTTGCCGCAGGCGATTTTTTGTCGTGTTGCCTACAAGAATCTCGCGTCGCTGGCTGTCCCGCTGGATATCGCGGCCAAGATTCTAGCACCAGCTATTTATCTTGGATCAGTTATTGCTAAGAGTTTGCTCGGGCTGAAGCGTCCTCAGGAAATATTTGTTGCTCGCGAGGATTTGAAATACGTCACGAGCGAGATTGAGCGGATGGGAATGTTGAGCAGCATTGAACGACAAATGATTCATAACGTAGTCGATTTCCGTTCGGTCAAGGTGCGGGACGTCATGGTGGCCATCTCCAATGTCGTCACGATTCCTTCGGACACCACCATCGAACAACTCATTGACCTTTCGCGACGCACGCGGTTTGACCGTTATCCTGTGGTAGATCCACGGGGCAAGATCGTCGGGATGGTAAATGTTTTTGACCTGATCGTTGACCAGCCGTTGATCTCCACCGTCCGAGATTACGTCCGCCGCATTCTGACCGTGAGACCAGACGATCAGGCGTCAATTGTCTTGAGCAGGCTCCGTGCCGCGCCGAGTAGCCTCGCCGATGTCGTCGATGAGCAGGGGAATACCATCGGCATTGTCAGCGTCGAAGATCTCCTGAATCCCCTGGTAAAAGTAGGCTGAAAGGAAGTTGTCAGTGCCGGTTGTGAGTGTCAGTGACAGTGTCAGTGTCAGTTATCAGTGTCAGTTGGGGAGGCAATAGGTCGAGGGTTGTATTTTAGATCTGAGTGTCGTCCGGAAATCGTTGCCGGCCGCTCGAAAGGAAGTTGTCAGTGTCAGTCCATTTCTTTGCTTTTCGATAAACCCGATTATGCATCTCCAATCGAGGCTTGCTTCCCACTGACACTGACAACCGACAACTGACTACTTCTTCTTGACCCCCGACTTGGCCCGCCAATATCTTCTCCGGTTTTATGTCCACCTCGCCACCTGCAGCTCCCTATTCCCGCAAAAATCCGTTTCCGGCTAGACTCCTGGTCAGCGAGAAACTGAACCAGGAAGGTACAGAGAAGGAGACTTGGCATTACGAATTCTCGCTGGCCGGCTCCGGTTTTCAGTACGAGGTCGGTGATTCGATGGGTATCCACCCCCATAATAATCCTCAGCTTGTGCAGGGTCTTCTCGACGCGTTGCACTTTTCCGGGGAGGAACAGGTCAAAAATAAAGAAGGTGAATCCTTTTCGATTCGCGAAGGTCTCCTGAAGCATTACCAGATCACGCAGCCGTCGAAACAGTTTTTGGAGGCGATTGTCGAGCGGTCGCAAAACGCAATCGCGTTGCGAGAGTTGATGCATCCCGAGCGAAAAAAGGAACTCGAGCACTATCTCTGGGGGCGCGAAATCATCGATTTTCTGCTCGACTCGCCTTCTATTCGATTCACTCCAGACGAGTTTGTCAGCAAACTTCGCAAATTGCTGCCGCGGCTCTACTCAATCGCATCCAGCCTTAAGGCTTTTCCCGACCAAGTCCATTTTGTTGTCGCGAGCGTGCGTTACGAAAGCCACCGACGAGAACGCGAAGGAGTGGCTTCGACTTATCTCGCCGACCGTATCGATAGGAGCACACCGGTTCCCATGTTCGTGCACGTCGCAAAAGGCTTTCGTCTGCCGGAAGAGACGGATAAGCCGATCATTATGGTCGGGCCCGGTACCGGGGTTGCTCCATTCCGAGCGTACCTTCAGGAGAGAAAAGCGATCGGTGCATCGGGTAGGAACTGGCTGTTTTTTGGGGAGCAACGGTCACGATGCGATTATTTTTACCGGGATGAATTTGAGTCTCTTCACAAGGAGGGGGTTCTCACGAGATTGCACACAGCCTTTTCCCGCGATCAGGCCTACAAAATTTATGTGCAACACCGCTTGCTGGAAAATGCCAAAGAAGTGTATGCCTGGCTGCAGGAGGGAGCCCATTTCTACGTGTGCGGTGACGAGGCCCGGATGGCAAAGGACGTGGACGCCGCCCTTCATCAGATCGTTGAAAAAGAGGGTGAATTGTCTCCGGAGGCGGCGGCTGCATATGTCGAGGCGCTCAGAAAAGAAAAACGCTATAAGCGGGATGTGTACTAGGGCAGTCAGAAAACAGGAGTCAGGAGACAGAAATCAGAAGTCGGAAATAGTCGAATTCTCATCGCATTGAAGCGGAAGGATTAAGATCCGAAGCTCGGAGAGCGCCGTCCATTCTGGCTCCTGTGCTCAATCCGCGCTGGTGACCTCGCGTACATAGATGTTCACCTGGCCGTCTGCTCCGCGGCGCACATCAACAATCTGGAATGGTCGGTCCGTCGCGCGCTGGAAGGTATCTCCCTCTCGAGGCGTCGGAATTCCGTGCGGATATTCGACAATAATACGCGCGTTCCCGCGGTTCAAAACATGATCGGCCAAAGACTGACGCGGCCGCAAAACTGCGCGATTGTCCCGCGCGGCGGTGACGGTGAAATCTCCGCGCAGGTAAATTGTCGCGTTCCCGACCCCTTTGTCTGCGAGGTCAGTGGTTTGATCGACGTCGAGCAGACGACCACGAGGCATTTGCCCTGGCCGATACGTCTCCCACGCTTCCGCCCGTCCGCTGGTTGCGGGCGTCGGTGAAGCCGTCAGGAATGGTTGCAACGGCTGATCGGCTGCCGCGACCGCTGCCGGCGTCGAAGTGGCCACCGGCAAGGCCTTCGGCGCTGCAGACGGGCTGGCTGCTGCTACCTGGTGCGAATTAGTTTTCACGGGTGGTGTTACGACCGGTTTTGGAGTTGCCGCAGTGACGCTAACCACCCCACTGATCGAAGACGGGGTAGCCTTAACGGAAGGTTCCGTACCCACCAGACTGGGCTGCGATTTTGCATTGGTCTGCGCCGATGCTGCCTCCTGACTGGCCATCGCACGACGATACTGAGCTAATCGGAGTTCGGCGTCGCGAAACTGAGCCTCGCTGAGCAGCGGGAGTCCGGCTTTCAGATTCACGGACTTCGGCGGATCGAGCTGGAAGCCGGAACCGCCCTGCGTGGTTCCGTACGGCCCGTAGAGCAGCGGAATACAGGTAAAAAGCAACCGCCCTCCTCCGAGATCGTTAATGTGGATGATCGCCGACAAATCGTACGAACGTCGAAGTTCGATCCCCAGTCCCGTCGTGAGGGTTCGCTGCATTGCGGGAAGTTGCCCGGTGCCAGCGGGAAAAAGGTGTTCAATATAAATTGTCGGAACATCGACCGACTGCGCAATGACAACGACGCCCGAATCGCAAAACTTGGTCTGCGATAAAGGGTAACTGTCTAGTACGATAAATTTTCCGGTGACATACGGAACCTTACCAACCTGATGGTCGTAGTTTCGCAGAAATGCTCGCAGCAAATTCTTGCTTTGCTCGTCAATTTGCCAGGCGCTCATCGCGCCATACTTGGTCAGGAGCTTATCGGGCGATAGAAACTCGCCCGTGGGGGCAGCCGTCAACTCGAACCGCTTTGGAGAATCGAGCTTCTTGAGTTTTTCGAGGATATGATAATTGAACGGTTCCTCCGGGTGAGTGAAGATGTAAAACGTGCCGATCCAGCAAGCCACGGCAAAGCCGCATAGCAGCAGGATAAAAACTGTCCAACCGAATAAGTTATCGTTTTCCGGTTGTTGACGAGATCTCCTGCCAGATCGTCCAAGCTCGACCGTTTTCATGGCTCAGCCGACGGAAAACACGGAAAGAGGTATCCGCTAAGCTTCACGAGGAACTTCGAAGGAGCTGCCGCATCCGCAGCTTCGCGCAACATTCGGATTAGTGATCTTGAAGCCGGCACCGGTCAGATCGTCCAAAAAATCAACGGTCGCCCCAGTGAGATAGCTTGCGCTATAGGCGTCGATCAATACCTCGACTCCGTCCTGTTCGATTCGATGATCTCCCTGCTTTGCCTGGTCGAACTGCATCCCATACTGCATCCCGGCGCAACCGCCTGTTTCAACAAATATACGGAGCCCTTTGTCGCGGTACTCAGGGTTTTCCGCGATAAGGTCGTGCAGTCGTCGAAAGGCAGAGTCTGTCACAGTGATCATTGCGTCTATCAATTAAGCGACACCTTGATAGAAAGTCAACGTCTCGGCGTGTCGGCTTATCCCCGAAAGTCGAGATGAAGAAAACAGGAAAGCGTTTCTTCCACGTTCCTGCGTCGACACGCCGAGAGGATTCTGCTTAGCGCTGTTCGCGGTTCGTTGTATTGTTTGAGCGTGGGCCGAATTGTGCTTTTACCGGATGACGTCGCAAGCCAGGTTGCCGCCGGAGAAGTGATTGAGAGACCAGCCTCCGTGGTAAAAGAACTCGTCGAAAACAGCATCGACGCAGGTGCAGGCCGGATTGAAGTGGCCATCGTGCGCGGTGGGGCCGCAGTGATTCGTGTCATTGACGACGGCACTGGCATGGATCGAGATGACGCGTTGTTGAGTCTCGAACGGCATGCAACCAGCAAAATCAGGTCCGGCCACGATTTGGCAAGGATTCAGACCCTGGGGTTCCGCGGTGAAGCGCTCCCAAGCATTGCCAGCATATCCCGTTTTCGGCTCTCAACCCGGCTGCACGACGGACTGGAAGGGACAGAGATTATTGTCAATGGGGGCAAGATAGGTTCCGTGCGCGCCTCCGGCGAAGCGCCCGGAACTCAAATCGAGGTGCGTTCCTTGTTCTACAATCTGCCGGCGCGGCGAAAATTTCTCCGAAGCGAAAACACCGAAGCCAGCCACGTCCAGCACCAACTTTCTCTGCAAGCGATTGGTCATCCGAACATCGGGTTCGTTTCTATTCGTGATCAGGTCCCCATCTTCCAGGCGCCGCCCGCGAAAACGCTTGCGGACCGCATCAGGGATCTTCGCGGATCGGGTCTGTTCGAACAGCTGCTGGAAATCAGCCCTGAGCCTGCCAATGGTATTACTATCTCAGGCTTCATCGGCAAAGTCGGGGTCAGCCGATCTACGAGAGCGGAACAGATCCTGTTTGTGAACGGCCGGTCCGTGGAAAACATCACGATTCAACACGGTTTGCGCGAGGGGTATCATACCACGTTGATGAAGGGCCAGTACCCGGTGACCTTTCTGTTTTTGGAAATGGAACCGGAAGCAGTCGACGTTAACGTTCATCCGGCAAAGCGCGAGGTCCGCTTTCGAGAACCCGATGCGGTCAAAAATAGTGTCGCAGAGACGATTCGGAAAACGCTTGAAACAGACAGGCAACGCTGGACTCACTCCTTCCAGAAACCAGTCGAAGCTCCAAAAATGCCGGTTCACGGGCCGATTGTCGATCCGAACCCGGCGCTCATCCCGGCGGCTGAACAGTTCGCGCTCCGACGTGATTGGGGGGATTTTCACTCGAGTCCGGCCAATGCGGCTCCTCTCGCGGGCGACGTTCCAACGCCGCCGGAATCCAACCCGCCCGCGAGCGCCGTCCCCTCTCCGAACTATCGCCCTGAATCTCCCTCCGAATTCAAGATTCTCGGCGTGCTCGGCAAGCTGTATATCCTTATGGAAAACGAGGAAGGACTTGTCCTCGTCGATCAGCACGCAGCTCATGAACGGATTTTGTTCGAAAGATTGCGACGTCAGATGGAATCAGAAGGCGTGTCGACGCAGCGCCTCCTTATCCCGCTTACCGTCGGGGTCACGCCCAAGGATTACGATTGGATTGCGACGAATGCGCAAACGCTTGAAAAGATGGGATTCGCCCTGGAGCCGTTTGGCAATTCCACGTTGAAGATCGATGGAATCCCGCAGTTTTTCCGAACAGACGATCCGAGTGTGGCCATCCGGCAACTTGTTGACGAGCTCCGCTCAATGACCACGACCACCTCCCGCTTGCGAATGGGCGAAGATGTGATTGCCAGGACCGTCTGTCGTCACGCGATCAAGGCGAACGACGAGTTGCATCGGCCGGAAGTGGAAAAGTTGCTCCGGGACCTGATGGACTGCGAACTACCCTATTGCTGCCCGCACGGAAGACCCACCATGATTCAGATCGGCTACGGCGAACTGGAGAAAAAATTCGGTCGCAAGCTTTGACCCTCGATCTACAGCCACTTGGATCCCGGAATCTTCGCCTTCTCGGCAATTCTCTTAGTGACATAGGCCACAATCAGGGGTTTGGCGATCGACCACATGCCCTTCCAGATTTGGGCCCCGAAACCTTGGTGGTGGCTTTTCCATTTCTCGGAGTTGGCTGCTTGCACGTATATCTTCTTTTTCCTGGCCGGCAAACGAGAGAGCAGCCAACCGAAAATCGCAGCCACGCTCATCCAGACCCAGGAATGCTCCCTCACCGAATCAGACATCCGGCGCCCAACGTCCAGATCCCGGCGCACCAGCAGAGACTGCTCGCTCAGTTCGACTCGCCTGCGTGCGAGTTCCGCGATTATTCGCTTTCTTTCGTCTTGTGAGTCAGCCATTCACGATCCCGTTTAAACTCGGCAACTGTGCTTGGAAAGAGAGGCTTACCGATCCGGAACCGAAGGATCACACCGGCGGCAATAGCTAGCAGAAGAGATATCCCTCCACAGGCCAGCGCGCTCCAACCCCATTCCCAGTGGAAAATAAGCATCAAAAGGTAAAGGAAAAACACGAGCAACATGACCAGGAAGCCGGCAAAGAATACGATGGCGCCCACAAAAAGCAGCGCCAGCACCAGCAAATGAAAGCCGACTCCTTTCGACTCAAGCCCAATCAGCCGCAGCCTGAGCTCCAGATAACTTAGAAACGAAGCGACCCAGTTTCGAACTGAGTCGCTCGTTGACGAACGTTCCGAAGTTTGAGCCCCAAGCGGAGCATCAGAATCCATGAGCTATTTTCGGAACATTAATCCCAACAAAAATCCTAGACCGAGTGCGACTAAGATCGCCTTGGTCGGGTTTTCGCGAATGTATGATTCGCTGTCGGCTTGCCAGGTCTTGGCCTTGGATTGTGCGTCAGACCAGGCGCTTTCCGCCGCGCCGCGAAATTCTCGGGCTTTGTCCTCCGCAACGTGTCGAAGTTCTTCCGCCTTTTCCTCTGCCCGGCGCCGGATCTCGTCCGCTTTCGCGCTTGCCGCTGTCTTGAAATCCTCCGCGGCGCTCTTTACGTGCTCTTTGGCGCTGTTCGCCGCATCCTGTGCATCCTGTTTTTCATCCATAATTATTCCTCGCAATCGCTGGATCTGTTGACTCCCTGTTGGTTTTAGTTGCAACCAACTTTCTGCGCTGCGCCCGGAAAAATCAAGACCCCTGACCCGAATGTCGCTAAGTTAAGGGCTGTTTGGGATGGTTCTTCGTCCCGAAGGGACAGAAGCCCAGGGTTTCAACCCTGGGAACGGGCCACCCGTGGCGACGCGCCCTGTAAGGGCGCAAGATATAAAGTGACAGGAACATAAAGTTATTGTGTGTTAATAATATGTCTCAATCCCTCGCCCTGGTCTTGGTCCACATTATTTTCTCCACCAAAAATCGAAGTCCATTTTTGCAGTCGACGGAAGTCCGATCGCAGGCACACGCTTATCTGACCGGAACCTTGCGAGCCTTGGACTGCGCTCCTCTTCAGGTCGGAGGAGTGGCAGATCATGTCCACATTCTTTGCGGTCTCCAGAAAGATCTCTCTCGCCGAATTGGTCAAGAATCTCAAAACCAGCTCGAGCAAGATCCTAAAAGGCAAAGGCCACGACGGTTTCAGTTGGCAAAGCGGCTACGGTGCGTTTTCTGTTAGCCAATCCGCCAGGGAATCGGTTTTTTCATACATCGCCGAGCAGGAAATCCATCATCGCAGAATGAATTTTCAAGATGAGTTTCGAGCGCTGCTAAACAAACACGGGATCCGTTTTGACGAGCGATATGTATGGGATTGATCCAGGCAACTTACGCCCCTTCAGCTTCAGGGCGAACCGCTTAATTGAATGCTTCCCAGGGTTGAAACCAGGTTGAAACCCTGGGCTTCTGAATCCTGCAGCCCCTCCGAGGCAATAAATCGCCCAAACCCTTCTTATCTTCGCGCCATTCACCCCTGACCCCTTTCTCAGGAGACCTGCGCCTGATCGAACCGTAATACCCCAAATCGCCCGGGCACATGAAAACTCTTAACAAGGGTAGGCGACCAGGCGGACAGTTCGGGCGGTTGATCTCTCGGTCGTTCGATTCGCGAAAAATTCACTCGCCAAACCGGAGAGCGCGTTGGATGACAATCCCCGAGAGACTCAAATGGAATCTGGAACGCTGCCACCCAACCGTACGCGAGAGTGCCGCAAGCGGTGACCAGCCGCTTGCAATTCCACCTGAAATCTTTCTTTAGCCCTGTCCGAGTCCGCCGGACGAAGAGGTCGGCCACGGTATTCAGCGGGTTGATCTCGATCTCGAAATAAGAGAGTGAATCCCCAAACGGATCAAGAAAGACCTCGACCACTTCTTCTTCCCACAATGCGTCGTCCCGCATTTTCTTTGTGGCCCATGGATTTGGATCCTGGCACAGATAAAGCCCATGCAGGACATCACCGCTCCAGCCGACGCGTATTTCGGTGCCCCAACGCGGTGAGCGACCCGATAAGTTCTCGCGCAGAGAAATTTTGGCGCAATGGGCCCAGACTTCGTTCAATGCATCGAGCGAGAATGAATCCCAGCGAGTCGTTTTTGGGCAGAGAACCTCAGGCCAGCGCGGAACTCTGGAGTGCAGGCGATCTTCCTCACCCGGCGTGCCGTCTCGCATATAACGCTGAAATCATGGAGTTCAAAATTGCCTGGTTCCTGACGAGCGCCACCGCTTCTTTGATCGATCTCCTGTGGCTGATCTAAGCCTGCTTACGGGGTTATTCGCCCGCACGATGATCGTCCATCAGTTTGTCGAATTCCTTGAAAAAATAGCTGGCGTCGTGGGGGCCCGGGGACGCCTCGGGATGATATTGCACACTGAAGATGGGATATTTCTTGTGCCGCATCCCTTCCACGGTCTGGTCGTTCAGATTGATGTGCGTGACTTCCACCCCCACAGGCAAAGTTTCCGCGTCGATCGCGAACCCATGGTTTTGCGACGTAATGGATACCCTTCCGTTTGTTAAATCCTTGACTGGCTGATTTCCCCCATGATGGCCAAACTTCAGTTTGAATGCTCTTCCCCCGTATGCCAGACCGAGCAACTGATGCCCAAGACAAATGCCAAAGATCGGGCAGCGCCCGAAGAGTTTCTTCAGCTCATCGGACAGGTAAGGCAACGCACCTGGATCGCCGGGTCCGTTTGACAGAAAGATGCCGTCGGGTTTCATCGCAAGGACATCCTCTGCCGGGGTGGTGGCGGGCACTACGGTCACTTGGCATCCGTGCTGACGAAGCCTCCTAAGGATGTTAAATTTGATGCCATAATCGTACGCGACGACTTGGCGTCGGATCGGCGGCAACGGTTTGAGCACCTGGCCGTTCTCGAGCACCTCACCGGATTGATCGCCCGAACCTTTTACGATCGTCCAATCGCCGCTAAGCTTATCTCCAGGATCCCACTGGTACAGCGCTTGAGTCGTCACCTCCTTCACGAAGTCGGAGCCGGTCATCGGTGGAGAGTTCAGCGCCCGCTTAACGGCTTCCCCGGGTTCCTTGATCTCCGTGCTCAGGCACGCCCGCATGGCTCCCCGAACCCTGAGATGCTTGGTCAACGCCCGGGTATCGATTCCCTGAATTCCGCAAATGTCCCACTTTTTCAGGTAGTCATCCAGCGATCCGCTCGCGCGCCAACTGCTGGTGATCGTTGAAAGTTCGCTGACGACAAATCCCCGAACGTGCGGCTCGAGACTTTCTCCGTCGAACCGGTTCACTCCATAGTTCCCGATGAGCGGATAAGTCATGGTGACAATTTGACCGCGATAGGAAGGATCGGTCAGCACCTCCTGGTACCCGGTCATCGACGTGTTGAAACAAATCTCGCCGACGGTCGTGCCCGGTGCTCCGAACCCTTCTCCCCGAAAGGTGCGCCCATCTTCGAGAACCATAAAAGCCTGCTTCATTTCGGGCGAGAATATGAGAACGATTGATACATCTTCCAAGTGGAAACTCTCCTCAGCACGAATGGCCCAAGGCGCGTTTTGCTTTTTTTAAGGCCGTCCTTTTAAGGCCGTCCTCAACGGTGCCGCCAACTCACCGCGGTCGACAACTGCCACCTCCTTCATGCCGACCCATTGCGCAAGGAGGGCAAGCTCATCCGCCAGCGCCTCTGCAACTTTAACTCGATCCGCGCCCGACTCCTGCACCGCTGATAACACCTGGAGTTTCCCCTCCTTTCTCTCTGCTTTCAGGTCGACCCGTGCCACCAGTCGGTCTCCCAGCAGAAAAGGCAACACGTAATAGCCATGCTCACGTTTATGCGCCGGTGTGTAGATTCCGATCCGGTACCGAAATTGGAACAGGCGTTCAGGTCTTCTCCGCTCCCAGATGAGCGGATCAAATGGTGAAATGAGCGCCTGCGCATTGATTCGCCGCGGAACTTTCGCGTTCCGATGCAGATATGCTTTCCAGTTCTCGATGGTGACCGGTACCAGTTCTTCTGTTTCGACCAGCTCAGCGATTCGGGCCCGCGCTTCTTCTGTCGGGAGCCGAAAGTAATCCCGCAAATCCATTTCTGTGGCGACTCCAAGAGCGCGTCCGGCTATGCCGATCAGTTGGCGCTGTGCCTCTTCTGGAGCGGGTGGTTGCGCAGTGAGAATCTGGTTCGGGATCACCCGTTCAACCAGATCGTAAACGCGCCTGAAATTGCGACGAGTTGCCGTCGTGATGCGACCACACCAGAATAGAAATTCCAGGGCAGCCTTGCTTTCAGTCCATCCCCACCATCCCCGGGGCCCGCGTGGTTTTTCTTCCACAAGGTGTCGCGAGATTTCCCCGGCGCTTGCCGGCCCATGCTCGCTGACGACATTGTAGACTCTCTCGACGAAATCCTGATGGGACTTGGCAAAGCGGGCAAGTCCGCTCCACGTTCCGTCAAAGTTGCGTGCGCGCTCCATCCGCCAGCGAAGGAGGGGAAAAAGCTCCAGCGGCATCAGACACGCCTCGTGTCCCCAGTATTCAAAAAAGCGTCGTCGCTTCCGTGAATAGCTCGCTTCGTCGAGCAGGTTTACCGGGTAAGCGCCGAGGCGCGAAAACAATGGAAAATAGTGCGCCCGCATCAGGACATTCACCGAATCAATCTGCAGCATTCCGATACGCTTCGACGCGGCCAGGAGATGCCGCCGAGTCAGGCGGCGGGATGATCGATCTCCGAACCCTTGCGCTCGAAGAACCACTCGCCGAGCTTCGTCGAGAGAGAGAAAAGCCACGGAGACGTTCCCGCGCTTCGAGGCTGTGCCATTGTCAGTTGCTCTGAGCTTCAATATGATCTCGTTCCCGATTTGGCGCTCCCCCTGATCTTGTCCTCGCGCCGATATCAACCATTACCACGAGAGTTGATTCCAGTAGGTCACCGCCCCGTTGTGGTTCCTGACAAATTGGACGGATCCATCTTGCGAAACTACCATGGCCAAACACCTTGGATAGCCTCGGCAAAACCGGTACACCGCACGATGCCGGGTCCCGACATTGTCGAGCGGTTCATTGGCCCAGATTTCGCCCTCCAGATCGAGTGCGTGCCGAACGCTCTTCAAGCTCGTCGCTTCAAACCGCAATTCGGCTCCGAACCCGACCAGGTCCAGGGCCTGGGTGACAACAAGCGCACCGTCCACCGCCATCAGATCTGCCAGAAAGTGCGCGAAATCGAACAAAGCCTCATCCATATCGCTCAACTCCGTGTCCATGAGTGTCTGATATTCGGTCCAGCCCGCATTAGGCCTGCGATGATGACTGGCCAGCTTCGAAAGGCGAATGATCGCCTGTGTCAGCATTCGCGCATAACGTCTTCGCGCGGGACAATCAGCGATCAGGTATTTGAAACGGAGAGCGGCTTCAGGGTTGCGGAGCAGCGCTTCGTCGTCCGGGTCGATGATCACCAGAGTCCCCCCATGCCGGCCGTTCCGCACAACCGAAAGCGCGCGAAGGACAATGTTATAGGTCATCATCCTCACAAAATCGACATCCACAGGGACGTATTTTGCGTCGTTGCCTTCGCCAAACGCCTCGTTCAGAAAACTGCTGCGGACTTGGGAGAAAACGCTTTGTAGCCATTTCGACTCGAATAGATCAAAGGCTCGGGACTCAATTCGACCCCCCACCAGCGTGGCTATTCGATTTCTTCCGAGGTGAATGGTCAACCGGCCCGGACCGAGGGAATGGATCACCAGCGAATCTGGTTCCGGAGCTCCGTGGTAGCGCCCCCCGGCGAGGCTGCTGAGCCAGCGGGTTCCAGAAACGACCATACCCCAGATTTGCAGATCATGGTGCAAGCTCCGGCACACCCCGATCATCGAACGGAAAAACAGCGCGGCCATCGAGAGCCTTCGAATCTCTTGTTCGTTAAACGGTCGCGGGCGATCGAGGTGCAGCGGCATCAGGCCGCTCGGAGGACCCTCATCGGGGGGCAATAGATCTGGATCCTCAAAAATCAGCCTGAATGTCACCTGTCGATCCTCGTCGCGCAGCAGACTCGCGTGGTAGGCAATGTCGAAGAGCTTTCGAAGGTGATGTTCCTGCGGCAATTTCGCCAGACGATCCTTTGGCCAGACTTTTTTTACCAATTCTGCTAATTGCGAAGGATAAGAATATCCGAGGTAACTTTGGAGCTGTTGGGTCATGGAAAATGTTTAGGCCCGGATGAAGGGGCCAAGACAGACTGCATAGTATGCTGCGATTCTCCGAAAATTCAAAGAGAGCAGGGAACCGACGGGATCGAGCAAACAAGCACTCGAGCACCCCCGCGGCATCCGGGCAGCCCGGCTTGTTCACGAGATCGGAGCGCCCACGCCCGTTTCCGTCGTATTTATTTAGATCCAATTTATCTCCTGAGCCGCCTTCTAAGCTTCTACAGCGGCGAAATCTCGGCAGCGCTTTGGCTGGTGAAGTTTTCACGCTAGCCCCTCCACATCCACGTACCGAAGAAAGCTTCCCAACGCCGGCCAGCCGTCATGATGCCAGGTCACCAGCGGATTCTGCATCTGACCAATCTGGCAGATGCGCTGCGCACCTAAACGAACCGCAAAATTTACTGACTCAATGTTGACCGGACAGAGTCCGATGGTGCTGATGAGCCGTCGGATCGGCGACAGCGCCAATCCGGGATCTGAGGGCATCGGCTTGATAAAAATCGTTCCGTGCAATGGGTTATTGACCAATCCGGGGTCCGGATCATGAATCACTACCCAGTCCAAATTTCCGAGGCTTTCCCGGAAGGAGACACCGGGTTCGGTGGCCGCGCGAAATCTCCATTCTTCACGGAACACGCGTAGAGCGGCAGCGATCCGGGGTTTTCGGGTGGTTGTCGCTGGTTCTTGGTGTCGTTTGTCTAGCAGCATTGAGAGCCGACAAGCAAACTCTGCGGAGTCGCCCGCCACGTAGAAAAATTGCGGCGACAAGCAACCCAGCTGATCGAACGGAAAAACATCGCGGGCGATTCCCTCTGCGACCTGCGGATCGCATCCACCCCAGATCAATCCGAAGCTGATCTTGTGCCCATGTGCCAGGAACCGCTGGGCCGGCAGAGCCTTTTGTGAGAATTCCTGGACCGTTTCGTCCGAGCCAAACACCACAATCGCCTCAGCCTCTTCGATCCAGTCTGGATGCAGGTCAGTGGCCAGTTCGGGTCGTATTTCTTTCGGCAACGCGCGGGCAAAAATTTCGACTTCGGTCAGCCCTTGTTGCGGCAACTTTATTCGGTTTGTGGCGCCGACAATCACGCCGCGGATCAGGCTCTGCAAAGCCGCGTGGGGAGTGTTCCCGCTGACAATATGGAGGATGGGACTAAGCGGCAAGGTGAGACAATGTTGCTTCCCGTAGGTTTGAGGTCCGGGATTCCTCAAAAATTGGCCAAGCTCCAACTCGATCCAGCGCGAGATGTTTTGCGAGGTCAAATCGCGCAGACAGGAAAGATCCGCGGCAGCTGAGACAATGGCTGCGATTCGGTCATCGAGTTTCATCTGGCCATTAGCCCCGAGCAAGCCGCATTAGTTCATCGACCGCCCGGGAGCATCCGCGCGGCAGCGCCTCTGGATCGCGTCCGAGAAGCAGAAAGCCTCCGTCGGGCTGGGCGATTGCCAGATCCTGTGTCAAAACGGCCAGCACAGACCACAAATTCGCCAGGTCGATGATACGCAACAGCCCGATCCTTCCCGGGTAAGCTTCCTCATTCGTCTCCGGGTCAATGATCTGAAATCTCACCCACGGCGGGGCTTGGTGCGAGCGTCCGACGCCGTGGGAATAAAATTGCGAACTCAATTCGGTCATCCCGTACTCGTTCCAAATCGAGTCGATGGCGACGCCAAAATGGAGCGAAATCCGATCGTACAAGTCGGGTTTGTCAATATCGCGCCCGCTCCCTTTGAACCCGCCCGTTTCTATCGCAATGCTTCCCGGCGGCAATTTGAGGCGGAAATCCGGGGTCCCCTCGAGCAAATTCAAAAACGCCAAGGCGGTGCCGAACAGAGTCAGAGCCTCTTCACATTCGAGCTGTTCGCGCAGCCGATCGCGTTCAAGACCGCCATTCTTCGCGATGACAAATCGCTCGCGCTGGAAGTCCGCGAGGATTCCCCCCATGTAACCAAGAGAGGAAAACGGGGCGTCACCGGGATGTTGCATTAAGAGGAGCAATCGATGCCGCGGCAGACGAAAATAATCCCAACCTCTTTGGACGGCAGCCTCGTACAACCTCAACGATGGAAAGAAGTGCTTTCCATAGCCCTCTCCGGTGGTCCCGCTGGTCCTGAACTCCGTCTCGGACAGTTGCGCAGGAAAGGATCGGATTTCGGATCGTTTGAACGCAATTTGCGGGATCGCCGGAATCCTCTCCCAAGAATCGATTCGTTCCGGCGTCCCGAGGAAATCGCAATATTTCGCATAGACCGGATTTTCGCGCCGCTGGTGATTAAAAATCGACAGCGCCAGCGGCTCGAATCTTTCCTTCGCAGGTTCACTCAAAAAACGAAGGACTTCTGTTTCCAGCGACTTACTCATTCTCCAATGATTTTGACCAGAACGCGCTTCCGGCGTTTGCCGTCGAATTCGCCGTAAAAGATTTCTTCCCAAGGGCCAAAATCGAGTTTTCCTTTGGTGATGGCTACCACAACCTCGCGGCCCATAACAGTGCGTTTAAGGTGAGCATCGGCGTTATCTTCCGCTCCGTTATGCGCATATTGCGAGTGCGGCTTTTCGGGTGCCAGTTTTTCAAGCCAGCGTTCAAAGTCGTGATGGAGCCCAGTTTCATTGTCATTGATAAAGACGCTGGCGGTGATGTGCATTGCGTTGACTAAGACGATGCCCTCAAGGACGCCGCTTTCCTCGACGCATTCTTCCACCTGCGGTGTGATCTGCAGAAATTGCCGTCTTCTGCCTGCTTCGAACCAAAGTTCTTTTCGGTAAGATTTCATGTACGATCACCTTCTATGGAATGGATCAGCTGGGTTAGCGACCCGAATGCCTGGGTAAGTCTCGTCATATTGTCCTTTCTGGAAATTGTACTCGGGATCGACAATATCATCTTCATCTTGATTCTTGCCGGGAAACTGCCCCTCGCCCAACGAGCCAAAGCACGGACGATCGGCCTCTCATTGGCGTTAATAACCCGGATCCTGCTACTGCTAAGCATCAAATGGTTGATGGGACTCACAAAGCCGCTCGGGACCATTTTCTCGCACGCGTTCAGTGGAAAGGACTTGATTCTCTTTGCCGGCGGTCTCTTTCTCATCGCCAAGAGTACGCATGAAATCCACGCCAAACTTGAGGCGGCGGGAAACGAGCCGATCGCCAAAGCGGGCAGCGGCCTTCTCGGGACGGTGATTCAAATTGCACTTCTCGACATCGTTTTTTCTCTGGACTCTGTGATCACTGTCGTGGGAATGGCGAAAGACCTCCCGGTCATGATTGCTGCCGTGACCATTGCGGTGCTCGTAATGCTTCTGGCCGCAGGTGCGATCAGCAGATTCGTGGATCGGCATCCGACCATTAAGATGCTGGCACTCGCGTTTCTCATTATGATCGGCGTGGTCCTTGTGGCCGACGGGATCGGCCAGCACATAGAACGAGGATATATCTATTTTGCGATGGCGTTTTCCACGGCGGTCGAGATGCTCAATCTTCGGCTCCGGTCCAGGCAGCGAAGATCGGGTTCCAAGTGAATCAACCTATCGCTTTTGGCTCATCAGGCTTCCAGGGCAACGAGAACCGCGGGTCCGCGGCCAGAGCTTCATCCAATACCGACCAGCCGGTTTCGTCCATGGCTTGGAAAGCATAAAGATAAACGGCCACGACTTCGGGAGAACGTTTTTCGAGGAGCCTGGTAATTGTGTCATTTAGCCTCTCTCGGGACGGCGCCGCAGGGAGATTCTCTACGACACCTTTCCCGTCGTGCGCGATTCCCAGAGAATCAAGAAATTCGCAGATCAGTTCTCGTTGAGCGCCCAGCAACCAGATTTGAAGCACCTGCAGCGTGATGTCGTCGGCACTTTTCAGGGAGAGCGCCTGCTGAAGCCAGAGATACCGTTCATTTTTCGGTTTGCGCTCAATAAAGACCGGCCGCAGTTTCCGGCGCGAAGCGATGTTTTGGATCATCGCCTTGTAAACCGGTTTCTCGAACTCGAGCAGGTAAGCGAACATCTCGTTCGTCAGCTCGGGGGAAATTTTGCTGAAGATCTCGTAGCACTTCATGTTGATAGGCGCGAACGATTGATTACAAGTCCGTCCTAAGTCCAGCAGTTTTTTAAATCTAAGCTTCGCTCCATGCAAGAAGGAGACAGAAGACAGGAGTTGCAGGAGTTCGGGAGGAAGATGCCTGTTGGAGCAATATGTTGGTTACTGCGCCCACTTGAACTCCTGTCTCCTGTCTTCTGTCCCCTCCGCACCAGTTGATCCCGCTTTGATATGTGTGATGCTTCAGCGTTGCGGAAATGGATAAGAAGCTGTCGGTATTCAACCTGACGTTATCGGGACTGGAAGCATGGGCTGCCAGACGCAACGAACCGCCTTACCGGGCAAAACAGGTTCTTGAGTGGCTTTACCAGAAGCGGATTTCCCGATTTCACGAGATGTCTGACTTATCCGAACGATTGCGCGCCGAACTCGACCGGGAGTTCTTTTTGGAACCATTGGTTTGCGCACGGAAAACGGGGTCGCGCGACACGACTCAGAAATTTCTTTTTGCTCTAAAGGACCGCAGTTTCATTGAGTCCGTTTTGATACCCGCGAGTCCGGCGCTGTATGGTTCCCCATCGGACCGCAAAACACTCTGTGTTTCAACGCAGGTCGGCTGTGCGTACGGATGCAAGTTTTGCGCAAGCGGATTGGAGGGATGGACGAGAAATCTGGACGCCGGAGAAATTGTTGAGCAGGTCCTGCGTGTCGAGGCTCTGAGCGGCGAAAAGGTCAATAACATCGTATTCATGGGAATGGGGGAACCCCTCGCAAATTACCAAAATCTTTTGCAAGCGATCGAAATCATCAGGGCGCCCTGGGGTATTGGAATTGGGGCGAGGCATATCACAGTTTCGACGAGCGGGCTGGCGCCCCGGATACGTGAGCTGGCCGATCAGCCGCTCCAGATTCGCTTGGCAGTCTCTCTCCACGGGGCGACCGACGAGGTCCGCCAAAAGATCATGCCGATCAATCGCAAGTTTAATCTCGCGGCATTAATTGACGCATGCACATACTACTGCGAAAAGAAACGCCAGCGCATTACGTTGGAGTTTATCCTGATAGAGAACGTGAA
This sequence comes from uncultured Verrucomicrobiae bacterium, assembly GCA_963782115.1. Lineage (GTDB taxonomy): Bacteria > Verrucomicrobiota > Verrucomicrobiia > Chthoniobacterales > JAFAMB01 > JAFAMB01. Next base: position 76,710 of record CAWAIK010000019.1, on the reverse strand, counting down.
CGATGGACTGGATCAGGCCGTGGAGCTGGCCAGGTTGGCGAGAAGGCTGGAGGCAAAAATCAACTTGATCCCTTACAATATCGTCGGGGGCCTAAGCTGGAAGCGTCCTTCCCGGACGCGGCAGCTGACTTTTTACCGCGCTTTACGTAAGAGCAGGGTGGATGCCACCATCAGGCGAGAAAAAGGACATGACATCGAGGCTGCCTGTGGTCAGCTTCGCCTCCAGACAATGCGAGACAAAAACTTTGCAGGTTCCAATAACCTGAGATAAAGGAACGGCGTATGGCTGATTTCTACGATGAGCCAGAGCGTGCTTGGGATGAGTACGATTGGGAGCGATTTCTCCAACAGCAGGATAGCAAAACAGAACGCTACATGGAGCTGTTTGAGAAGTATATTGATGACCCGAATCGTGACCAGATCATTGCTCAAGAGATGGGCTGGACCCATTTGCTTGACCAGCCGGCTGAAGAAATCGAGGAGATTGAGTTTGAACCCGATTTTGAGGTAGAGGACGAGGGAGAAGAAGAGGCTCAGGAAGTCTTCGAGTCACATCCGCTCTATCAAAACGCTTTTTCCCTGACAGTCTGGATTGACCAGCTGTTTGACGAAGTTTCCAGTGTCGCTTCGAGCCCTCTTGGGGTCAAGCTGGCGTCTCACGTAGCGGTTGCGAGTGCCAAATTGGCGGCCGCGCTCAGCGACCATGAAACCGAAGAAATTGGGATGACAATCGCTTATCTGAAGCGGGCACTTCGGGCCATTTCCACGGCCGTCGAGGCGGCGACTCAGATGAGTCATGACGGTAGTCTCAAAGCTCGGCAATTTGAGGAGCTTTATGAGCGCCTCTTTCAAGTCCGGGACAGCATTATTGTCATGATGGGCGATCTCCGGGCCGAGTGGCGAAGGCGTTACGGCTCGTAAGTCGGACAACCAGGAATTTTGCCGTTGAATGAACTAGACGAGCGCGCGTCTAAACTAGAGGCGGGTCACAGTCCTAATGATTCAGTCGAGCCAGACGATCGGGTGCTGGTGAAGCGATGTCAGGCTGGAGATTCAAGCGCCTTTAACGACTTGGTCATCCGTTACCGAAACAAGGTTTTTACGATGGTGTACGGCATGGTCCAGAACGAACAAGACGCGTGGGATCTCGCTCAGGAGGGTTTCCTGAAAGCCTGGAAATCGATTTACCGGTTTAAGGGCCAATCATCTTTTTATACTTGGCTCTATCGGATCATGACCAACGTAACAATCGATTCGCTTCGCCGGAAAGGTATTCATGGCGAAGCGGAGTTTGACGACCGGATTGTTCCCGCAAATGTGGAACCGGGCTCCCGAACAACCCCCTCGGCCGTCCCTCTTCCCCACATAAAACTGGAACAACATGAAATCCGTCAACGCATCGATGAGGCGATTGGGAAACTTTCTCCCGAACATCGGGCAGTTATCGTGATGAAGGAAATCGAAGACTTGCAATACAGTGAAATTGCAGAAATCCTGAATTGTTCCCTCGGTACCGTAATGTCGCGATTGTTTTACGCGCGCAAGAAACTACAAATCCTGCTGCGAGACGTGTATGAAAACCTTTGAGGAAAAATTTACCGCTTGGCTGGACGGCATGCTCGACGGCGAGGAGTTGCGATCCTTCGAAAACGAGCACCCTGCTGTTCACCAGGAGAAACCTGAATTTCTGAAGCTGAAAAGCTTGTTGAAAGAAAGTCTGCATCCTCGGGAACTTGAGAATCCCGAATTCTTCAATTCGCAGATCATGGAGCAGATCAGGCGGGAGACCGATGCAAGAACCAGATCTTCCAGCCGTCGGTGGCTCGGTCTGCCTCGCCTTGCTTGGGGCGGCATTTGCGCCTTGAGTGTGGGTTTCGCGCTCTTTTTCACCATCATTCCGCGCGGAGATTTTTCTGACCCGCGCGCAAAATATGTGGCTGAAGTTTTAAAGGCCAAGACTGCGGATCCCAAGGTGAAAGCCACGGTTGAAAACCAGAAAGATATGTCGAATATCAAGCTCGGAGGCCTGGATAAGCTGCCACCCGGACGGGATCCGCGCCACTGACAAGGCCAGATCATGATCGTTGTCACCGAGAATCGGCCTCAATAAGCGCTAACGGGTAAAAAGCAGTAACAAACCTGTCGACGGCCAAGGTTCCCTTTGGATTGCCACCGGGATTGCTTGGGTACCGATACTGCGTTCCGTAGCCGGCAATAACGAGGCCGTGGGTCGTGTCGGGAACCAGGTTATACCACTCGAGCGGACCAAGTGTCGCCGCTAAGTAGCCGAGCTGAATCGCGCCGGGAGTATCAAGGTTATTTTGCCAACCGCCAGGAAAAGCGTCGGTCCAGGCGGAGCCGTAAAGCAGTCCGGCCGCACCGGAGCACATCGTCCACCATGCTTGGCGTCGAACGTTTTCGACCGTACCGCTATCGGTGGTTGGATGGCTTTCCTGCTCGTAGATACTTTCGCCCAGTAAAAATGCATTGAGGTGACAACCGGTCATTTATTGAGCGCTGCCGCCCGGTTACCCGTCGAAGACCTGGGCAAGCCGGAAACAGCTCCATTTATTCGCGTTGCCAAACAGATCCGCGCGAGGAATAAATTGGTCCATCCTTCGATCCATATTGTGATGGGAGAAGAACGGCGGCAGTTTGAAGAGATTTTCCTGCCTTTCCTGGATGCCGCTTACAATCTTGCGCGTTGGATTGTTCAGCATGACCAGGATGCGCAAGATATCGTGCAGGAGTCTTATTTGCGGGCGTTTAAAGGGTTCCACGGTTTCCGCGGCGGAAACAGCAGGGCTTGGCTGCTGACAATCGTTCGGAACACCGCCTACAGCTGGATCAACAAGCATGCTGCGGACGAGAGGCTGGTCCCTTATGAGGAGGAAAAGCACGCAGAAATCATCCCATTTGATCAAGCGACCACAGAAATCGTGAGCGAAAAACGAAGGGAATACCTGCAGGATGCCTTACTCCGACTATCTACCGAGTATCGCGAGGTCATTATGCTTTATGAGCTCGAAGGCTTATCCTATAAGGAATTGGCGTCGACACTCGCTATTCCCGTCGGCACCGTGATGTCGCGGTTAAGCCGGGCGCGCCGGCGGCTACAGCAAGAGCTCGCCCAAATCCGAAGCGCGAAGGCAGTCAATGAATTGTGAAGAGGTCAGGGAATCGTTAGAGGCCTACGTTGACGGGGAGCTGGAACTTACGCGCCAACTGGCCATGGAAACCCACTTGGCGGAATGCCCTTCCTGTAAAGAATCCGCCGATCGGTTAACTGACCGCAGTTTATTTGTCCGGATGAATATGCCAACTTATAAGGCGCCTTCCGATCTGAAATCAAAGATTCGCGCAACGCTTCGGAGAGAAGACAAGCCGAACTTCAAGTGGTTCACTGAACACGGTCGCCAAATCGCCTACGCAGCTGCTCTCATCGTCCTAACTTTCGCTCTGGCCTGGAGCTTATTCTCGCTTTCTAAAAGCAAGGACAAGGATCTAATTGCCGAGGCCATCTCGAACCACTCCCGCTCGCTGATGGTTTCTCACCTGGTGGATTGCGCTTCCGGTGATCAGCACACCGTGAGGCTATGGTTCAACGGGAAGCTGGATTACTCGCCTCCGGTCGCCGATCTCATACAGGCCGGGTACACTTTGGTCGGTGGTCGCGTCGATATCCTGGAACAGAGGCCTGTCGCAGCAATTGTCTACCAGTACGGGAAACATGTCATCAATCTGTTCGTCTGGCCGGCGACAAATCGAAAAATCGACATGGATGTTAAGTCGCAACGCGGCTACCACTTCTGCGGATGGAACAAAGCAGGGTTGAATTTTTTCTGCATTTCAGAAATCAGCGCAGACGAACTCGAGACATTTGAGGACGCGGTCCGGGAACATGTGAATCTGTAGTCCGAGAATTTCAGACGCCAAAGCCCTCGCGAAATTTTCGTGCTATCGGCGGTGAATTGCCAGGTAAGTTATTCGTTGGACTCTCAGGCTTCTTTTACCGACTTTTTGCTGGAACTCGGTTTCTTTGAGGACGACAAGCGCGTTCGCCCCTTTTTGTGCCGCAAATTGACGCGCGCTTTTGATTGCGGAAGCAAGCTGTTCGCCAACCTCGGCAACGACCGTTATAACCTCAAGTCGGTCATACGGACCCTGAGGAAGACTGCGCAATTCCCGGAGCGCAGTCTCCGGCACGGCAGGATAAATCATCGCCGGAGGCGTTGCTGTTTTGTGTGCTGCGCAGCCAACAAATAAGAGGTAGGGCGCCAGACACAGGGCTAACCCCGAGGATTGAAAAAGATTCAATTGAGAGAACCGCACAAAGCCCGAATCCAGTGTGATTGTTGAACCACCTAATATATCGTTCCCGCTCGTGAACAAGCCTGAATTGGGGCGTCAAAACTGCGGCCGCAAATCGTTGGATGCTTTCGCTGATTTTTGCTTTCCCGAAAAGAAAACCGTAGAAAAGAGCGAAACTTCAGCGACGTTCTCGACGATTTAAAAAGAAAAGGGCCTATAGCTCAGCGGTTAGAGCAGGGGACTCATAATCCCTTGGTGAAGGGTTCGAATCCTTTGGGCCCAAACCGAATTACGTAAGACTTACCTATACCTCTGCCTACACCTTACGATGGATTATCGCCGCTCCAATATTCCAAAATCTATACCGGACCTAGGGGAGGCACATCTAGTGCACCGTCTCGCATAAGCGAAGAGAAGCCACCTCCGCGGATCCTCACAATTGAGGAATTAAAGGCTCTATTTCGCCTCGCTGAGAATGGATTCCCAGTCCAGGCCCCTGCGAAAGATGACCCAAAAGCTCGTCGGCGGTGGGAAAGGCGATACGGATCTATTTCCTTCCTTGCGCCCCCTTTCGAATTAATCCCTTGGCTCGGACTTGGATACTTCGCAGGGCTTCGGCCAGAGGAATCGGAGCGTCTTATTTGGCAGGAGATCGATTTTGAACGCGGGCATATCGACTTGCCCGCATCGAAATCAAAAACCAGAGAGCGCCGTCTTATTCCAATGTGTGACATTCTTGTAGCCTGGCTGTCTCGCTGTCAGCAGAAGGAAGGCGCCGTCAAACCCCGAAACTTTGTAAGGAAACGGCGGGCTTTGACAGAGGCAATGGGTTGGGGACAGATGGCCTAAGGACGTCCTCCGGCACAGCTTCGGATCGTATCACCTGGCCAAGTTCAAGAACGCTGCTCTCACCGCGGAAATCATGGGGCACAAGAATGCTCGAATGCTCTATAAACACTACCGCGACGTGATAAAGAACGACGCGGACGTCGAGGCTTACTGGTTGGCTGTCCCTGAGGAAATCTCGAATGCCTGAGCGTTCTCATCCGAACAATTTACAAAAGAGGTTCAACAGCGTCATTTCCTCGATCGAGCTGGCCGGGGGTGCGGGCGATGCGCGGATCACCGACGATGACCGACAAGCATTGGGCGCGAGAGACGGCAACGTTCACTCGGTTGCGGTCGAGGATGAAAGCGAGGACGCACGCCATGAAGCTCTCGACTCAGCTGAGGTCCACCGTTGGTGGCTAGACCAGTTGCCAAATTCGCCGGCGGTTATTCTGGACGTCGGTGCCGGTACCGGTCGAGATGCCGCCTGGTTAGCGGAGAAAAATCATCATGTCATCGCGGTCGAACCGGTAACCGCCATGATTCGGGAGGGCTTGGTCCGCCGACCGAACCCAAGTTTTCGCTGGATCGAAGATCAATTGCCTTCGCTCCGAAAGATCTCCCGTCTCGGGATCTCCTTCGACCCGATCCTGTTAAATTTAAATGCGGTGTGGATGCACATAATACCGGCGGACCGCAGCCGGGCGTTTCGAAAACTGATTCAGCTGCTAAAGCCGGGCGGTGCGCTGGTGATGACATTCCGGGCACCGCCAAACCCGCCCGAAGATTCCCGCGGTATGCATGCCGTTGGACTCGGAGAGATCGAGAAGCTCGCTCGGGATCACGGCGCTGCTGTCGCCAAGTCTACCTCAGAGACTGTTCCCGGGCCAAGTGGCATCGTCCGGTGGACTCAGCTCTTGATTAGGCTCCCCGACGACGGAACCGGAGCATTACCGCTTCTTCGTCACATCATTCTGAACGAGAACAAATCGAGTACCTACAAGCTGGCTTTGCTCAGAACCCTATGTCGGATAGCCGACGGTTATCTTGGAATGGTAAGGGAGGCGGACGAAGAAGCTGTCGAGATTCCGTACGGTAACGTCGTTACTCTCCGGGAAACCGTTCGTTTCGTGCAACAACTATGAACTATGAACCTTAGCGCAGGGTGCATCTCCGATTTGTTAAAATTCTAGTTCCAGAGATAAGCGAAAGTGTTGTTTTGGATCATAACGCCGAGGGCCAGGAGATTCCGTAGACCTGGCCTTGTCCAGAACTGGCCTGTGCGTTTGAACCGATCTTGGAACTGGCTGCATTGTGACTCTACTGCGCCAGATCCGATCGGAGCACCACGCTCGGCCACAGCTTGGTAGTCGAGATGATCACGGTGATTGAGAAAGTATTGGATCTGACGTTCGAGTTGAGGGTCGGCACAGTCATCGTGCGCTGGATGAGCTTGGAGGGATGGCTTTGGGAGTATTTGCTCGAGGCGTGTGATAACGCGTGAACTTTCGCCGTGGCGCAATTGGTGTAGCAACGGTTCGACAAAGGCGCGTGCTGCCTCAGCATCATGGGGGTAGAGGTAATGGGCCAGCTCCCATAGACGCTGGCTGACGTGATAAAAGTCCAGCGTCTGGGTTGTGCCGCTAAAACGATCTTCGATCAAGGACCACAGCCAGAGGGCTCCATCGACGACGACGAAGACTTCTTGCGCCCGAGCCATACCGCACCAGAGCGCTTGCTGTTGCACGGCAGCTCCGAACTCCAGCACCTCGGTGCCAGGCGGACAAGCGACGACTTTCTTTTGCGTCAACGCTCCCCGGCCCGAGGCTTGTGGCGCGCCACATTGTTTCGTGGGATTGGGCGACAAAGGGTTTTGTGAGAAAAGAGGGTATTTAGTCACGCTGTTTTGTGGGCTGCGGACAATAAGCGCCGGGAGTTATAGCAGATCGGATTAAGGAGCCGAACCGTTGCGACCTAGGCGCTGGCGAAAGGTTCTGAGGTCGTCGAGTATCCTGTGGCGTTGCTGATCGTCGATTTCGGGCTCAAGCACTGGTTGGATCGTCGGATTGGGATGCGGGGCTGCGGGCTTGAGACGGACGCGGCTGATGTTGAGATCTTCCTCGAAGCGATCGAGTTGCAGGAGGTTGGAGAGTTTGAGAGCGCCGATATTTCGGCGCTCTGCACGGATTTCCTTTTGCAGATAAGTGACTACGCGCTTCAAGTCTGCGGCACTGAAGCCGGCACGGAGAAACTCATACCAGAGCCGTTCGCGATCGAAGCGCAGGCTGAGAGTCTGAGCAGTCCAGTGGCAGTAAAGCTCATGGAGTTCGCGCACCGATTGAGACCAGCTTTTTGTGTTTTGGGCTGATCGGGCTTCAGGTCGATGGTGATCAGGTTGGCTCATGGATTGGAGGAGTTCTGGCGGATCTCCATGACACCCGGAACAAGATCCAGTGCGCTCTGGAGGTGGGCGGCGCTGATCTGAAGACTCTTGTCTTGGGCCGCCTGGATCCAGGCGGCGCGAGCCACAAAGTTAATGATGCGCGGAATCCCCTCGCTTGCACTGGCTAAAAGTTCGACTGCAGCCGGTTCAAAGCAGCGACGTTCGATTCCGACTTGGCGCAACTGGTGTTCGAGATAGGGCTCGACTTCTGAACGGCTCAGGCGCTCGATCCGCGCGTGAGTGGCGATTCTGGAATAAAGTGCCCGATGGGAACGCAGGCGCAGGGTGGAGAGCAGGTATGGATCGCCGACCAGGATCAATGCGAAGGCGGGCTGCTCGGGCAGGTTGAGTCCCAGAAGCATCCGTATATCTTCCAATGCGCTCAGGGCGTAGTTTTGCGCTTCATCGAGCAGCAACACCGGGATGATGCGGCCCAGTTCACCGAAGGCCTCTTCGAGCAGTTTGACGCTCGCGCTGCGCTGGTGAATGTGCTCTTTACCGAGTTTTTGCAAGAACAGCGACAGCAGACCGATTCCGGTCAAGGAGGCTTGGGTGATACAGACCGGAAAGTAGGCTTTTGGTTCCAGGGAGCGCAGCCATCGGCCCGCCAAGGCGGATTTACCGACACCGTTTTCGCCGCTCAGGAGCATGAGGCTGCGCAAGGCGGCGCTTTGGTTGAGCAGCGTTGTGGCGCGCTCCATGGACGCGGTGCGGAACAGCTCGGTTTTGGGTTCGTCGTTAAAGGGGATCCCTTGCGCGCCCCACGCATGGGCAGCCTGTGCCAGGGTACGTTCAGCGATCATAGTGCTGGGAGCCCTCCAGTTGGCTATTGAGGTGCAGATCGACCAGGCGCGCCAACCCGCAGGCTTTGCCCCGGTAATAAACTTCAATTCTGCTCATACTGTAGGGATCAAAGCGCAACTGCACCTCCAGGGACCGCAGACTTAAGTCCACCTCGTAAAGTGTATCCTCGATGCGCACGGTGCCGTTTTTGCGGACTGTTCGCTCGATCCGGGTAAAAAAGAGCGGCTCCAGCTCCAGGCCCGCATCCAGGTGGCGCAAGGTGCCGGCAGCGTGCGCAAAACGAAACTGCGGACTTATTCCGGTAGAACTATGCGGACGCAAATGATAGACAGTCTGAATCCAATGTGAGAGTTTTGTGTTAAGCTCCTCCAGGCTCTGCGCATGGTTATCGGGCAGCTTTAGGGTGCTTTCAAAACCTTGTTGAAGTGTGTAAAAACATCGCTCCACCTTACCTTTGCTCCAGGCCGCATAAGGCTTGGCGTGCAGTAACCGGATCCCCAGGTTAGCACAAATAATCTGTGTATGTTTGCTAGTAAATGGTTTGCCGTGATCTGTGTAGAGCTTATACGGGATCCCACGACGCTGGACTGCTTGCTTTAGCGTTTGGTGGAAGGCATAACTGTCGGCTGTTAGGTAATAGGCGCCGGAAGTAATCAGGCGCGAATGATCATCCAGAATCAGGCATAGCTGGGTCGTGAGGACTTTGCCATCAATGTTAAGTTTTGGGCCGGGCGAAAAATCCGTCATCCACAAGTCATTGACAAAGGGCGCCTCAAAGGCCTTGGTCGGTCCGGTTTCCAGCCGTCCGCGCCGCAGTGAAGCTGCATCATAGCCTTTGGAGCGAAGGAACCGGTAGAGGGTCCGCAGCGACGGCAGTTGTTGGCCGCTTACAGTCCAACGCTCATAGAGCACCTTCAACGGGATCTCGGGATACTGACTTACTTGACTTAAGAGCCATTGGCCGACTTCGGTCGGCAACTTGCGAAAAGTCCCCTCGTCACCACGGCTTTTGGGTTGGAGGGCGGCAAAACCTCCGCTTTTCCAGGCATACCAGTAATCTTCCAGGGTACGTGCCGAAGAATATTGGCCATTTTCGTCGGGCCATGGACGCAGCGCGGCCAAGCGGAGGGCTTGGACCACGCCAAAACCCTCACGCACCTTCTGTTCAATGAAGCTCACTGCGGCAAATCGCCGCAGTGCCACCTCGTTTTTACGGTTCTCAAAGTTCTCACTCATGCGCCGCAGAGCCTGCCGGCGCTTCCCACCTCAATAAAACAACAACGTTGTGTGGGATCGGCCTAAAGTGCTCTAGCTCAATCGTCGCTCGGAACCTTTCCGCTCAGAATCCGGGCTGCAGGCAGCGGTAATCGGCCAGAAGTGAGGTGTTGAACTTTGTGCCCAACAACAGGAGAATCCCTTCGAGGTTGTCCAGTTGCCGTAGCCCCTTCCAGCATTCGCCGACACTTGGTTTGGTGGGTCTAATCATTTGGCCAAGCAAAGCGCACAGAGGAGTGACTCGGGCGGCGAATCGTTCAAAGGCTCGCCGTAGGCAACCTCGCTCTTTTTCGCTCCTTGAGGGTGGATCGGTGCCCGATGCACGGGCATCGAACTCCGACTCCACAATGGTGGTGCTTAATGCAATGTAGGGCAGGCGGTTTTTGGGCAGAACACTGAGAGTTCTTCCGCAACGCGGACACACAAAACGCTCAATGCGCAAGTGTCGCTGGCTGTCGCAGTTCTCAAAACGGACATAAAACCCGTGCCGATGAACCCGTTGTTTTGGGTGCTCCGGACAACTCGGCCTCGTTCCGTGAAAACTGCCTTCCCGTGATTGCATCGGCTCAGAGCAAAGCCGACACCTTTCCGTCACCGCCCCTACCGATTCAACCGTGAAAACTCAAAGCTCTCCCCATTGTCAGATTATCCCGTACCCCACGCGCCAGTCCCCACGAAATAATCCGCCGCTGAACCGGCCCCGTTCCCACGAAAAATCGTGACGCGGCACACGAGGCTGTCTGTGCCCGATGATCAAGCCGGTAAATAACCGCGGATTTGACTTCATGCCATTCGACGCGTTGGGCATCTTGGCAATCCGGTGGTGCGGCCCACGTTCACGCACCATCCAACCATCGCGCATGATCACAAGCGAAAAGGGTGCTTCGTTCTTGGTTGATCTTGCAGGCTCGGGTCCGTCGCAGGCGGATTGCTCTGCCTGTAAACTGACGCTCTGCACCTGACTATGGACCAAGTCATCGCTGATCGTAGTGGCCCAGCAGCCAGCCAACAGCGCGGCCTTCTGATAGGAACCGGTTTGGGTCGCGGTGTAACAGAGCTTCTGCTGTAGTTGCGGGCTGACACGCTTATAAGGACTCAACCCCCACTGTTCGCGTGCCGGAGAAAGCCACCGCTGCAGGACGCTCGAAAAACCATAGGCAGCTCGCACCTTCACTGTGCCAACGCAGGTCATCAGTGAGAACTCACGCATGCGCACATATTTCAATACCAGGCCGCTTTGTGGACAGAGCGCCCCGATTTGATCGGCCTGCGCTTGGAGCCGCTCCTCCAACCGCTGAGGGGTCCACTCGTGGCCTTCAGCTAGGGTTTGAGCTTCAATTTCCAGTAGGACCTTCATCTAGAGCCGGTAGAGATAAACTGCTTTGGGCGGCACGCTCAGAGTCCGGTCGCGGTCGTAGCGGCTGCGACCACGCGTTTGGCCAACACAACGCCAGTTGGCGGCCTGATAACAGGTACCGCGAAAACGTCCCAGCTCCACAAAGCTCTCCAGCCAAATCCAAGCCATGTCCGTATTTTTGTTGCCAGTCCCCACTGATTCGTCGCGCTACCAAAGCCAGCAGATGACTGGCTAGATGCGGTACCCGCACATGTGGCAAAATCAAAAACCGGCTGTTGTTGGCTATCCGCTGAAGTCCAACCAGATGCTCTGATTCGCTCCAGTTCAAGTACCGATCGCGCGCTGCGCAGCGCCAAGCCGCAGCCCCAAACAGGAGCACAGCTAAATCCCGCCCTGAGCTATCTCGGGCCAGATACCCGATGTTTTGCCCCACTACGTGCCATCCCAAATATTAATTATTGCGAAAGTGCTAGCGTTATAACGTTAGGTTATGTTAGTCAGGAGCATGGATGTCAGGAAAGGCAGCAGCTAAGTATGAGAAACGCAAGGATGCAGTAGAGGCTGTCATGCGAGGTGAACCAGTAAGTGTGGTAGCCAGAGTATATGCAGTGCCACAGCGAACTATCTTTGGTTGGCTTGCCAGATACCGTGCTGGAGGCTGGCACGCCTTAGAAGAGGGTCGACGCAGTGGGCGACCTAGAAAGGTTAGTGCCGAAACAATGCAGTGGCTCTATGAGGCTATCACATTGGGAGATCCAAGGCAGTTTCAGTTGGTTTTCTGTCTGTGGACGCTCAACATCGTTCGAACAGTGTTGAAGAAAGAGAAGGGAGTGGAATTGAGTAAAAGTGCGGTTTGTCGCCTTCTGCAGTACATGGGCTTGACCCCGCAGCGGCCAATCTATCGTTCCTATAAGCAGGATCCGCAGGAATTGGAGCGTTACCTCAATAAGACCTTTCCAGAGTTGCGGGCTCTGGCGCAGCGCACGGGGGCGGAGATTTACTTCGTCGATGAATCGGCGGTGCGCAGTGATCACCATCGTGGGAGGACCTGGGCACCTATCGGACAGACGCCGGTGGTCGAAGACAGCGGAGATCGTTTCACCCTGAAACTGATCTCCGCAGTCAGTCCCCGTGGAGACATGCGCTTTAGCGTTATCCAAGACAAGATGAACTCTGGCAAGTTCATTGCCTTCGTGAAGAAGTTGCTGGCCGATGCCGGTTGTCCCATCATCGTCATTGCCGATAACGCTGCCTATCACACCTCTGGGACGGTCCAGGCTTTTGCCGAAAAGAGCCAGGGAGCAGTCACGCTGGCTTATCTTCCGCGCTATGCCCCGGAATTCAATCCAGATGAACAGGTCTGGAATCATGCTAAAGGGCGACTGGCAAAGTTATTCATCGACAGCAAAGCAACTCTGAAAAGCAGCATGCTTGCCATCTTACGCTCGATCCAAAAGCAGAGTGATCTCATCCGCTCGTTCTTCCAGATGGAATTCACTTCCTACGTTCTGGGATAGGCACTAACTGCTCACACTTACGCAACGATTCATAGTGGTACCTTCAGCCGCCCCACGCCGTTGCGCCAATCCCACAATACGCACAGCTCCCGCGCCAAGCGCTTCCGACTCCAATCCCCATGCGTTACTATCCATCCACGCAACCATTCTAGTTCTTCAAGTGATATCCTTCGTCCCTGACAGATCACCGGCCGCAACATGCAGCTCTTTCTTCCATAAAAAAGAGAAGTAGACCAGCAAAAAGTTTAACAAACCGGAGATGCGCCCCTTAGTGCAAGGGTTGCGCAGCCAACCTGCGGTTCCTCGGGATTTGGTATGAGAGCATTTTCCCCGGATGAGGGAAAGAGCGTTGGACTGGTCAAATACCGACGCCAGGTTTTGCATGCGCCAAGTGCGAGCCGTGTCAAACGGATGGCACAGAAAGCTACCGGTGCCAGTGGCGGAAAGGGAACGATTCGTCGACTTTGTGCCGGGGTTAAGGCTCAGTGTCAGATGGTTCAATTGGTGATGTTCGACCTGTCCCTCGTTTCAATATGGTCGAACTCTAGCGCGCGCCTTGCCAAAGAAGACGCGCGAGACTTTGGTAATCGACGAACTTCTGAAAAATCCAGCCGCCTCCCGTCCCGGCGCCAAGCAGGCCAAAGTGTTCGTGTACGGGCGTGGATTCGTTCACATAGACAGAGAGGCCTTCGAGGCAGGTCATGTTCTTCGTGGGTGCATGCGCGAGTACAATGAAAAAGCGTCGTTTGCGCGAGGCGCGCTATGGCAACGTACCGTTTACATACGCACCATATTTGCCATAAAATCTATTTCTTAGATGCCTCTAATTTTTCCAACCTCCCAAAATTTCTTTCATCAATTCTCCGCCGTCTATTTCGCCCGCACTGAGGTGGAGAAGTGGCGTTCGCTCCTTGCTTTAACACGAATCTCCGGGAGACTCACCGGGGTTTCCAGATGCAAGCTGCGCCTGCCAACGTCCGCACATCCTACCGTCGGTTCATGAACAAGTTCAGGAATGAACGCTTGCGGAAACCGAATCTGACGCTCAAAATGAACTGTAACGATGGCGACTCCCGCTTCTCCCGAGCCCCCGAGGCGTTCAATGCGTGCGTCGCGCGTGCGAGGCAAAAGAGTGGCTGGCGGGTCCGCGCCGAGGCAGGTCCGATTCGTGAGCTTCGCGACACGCTAAAACTGTCGCGACCGCTCTTCGCGCGTCTTATGGGATGTTCCGAGCGGACTTTGGCGAATTGGGAGTCTGGAAGACATCTTCCCGACATATACAAAAGCCGCTTAAATGAATTGCAGAGGCTCTACACGGAATTGTCGGAATCTGCGGACCCGCAGATCGTCGGGTCTTGGATAATAACGCCCAATGAGGAGTTCGACGGGCTGAAGCCTCTCGAATTGATCGAGCGCGGCGAGACGTTTCGCATCTGGCGTATGATTTTTCTGCTGAAAATTGGGAACCCATCATGACTCCGAACGTTGAAAATAGCGTAACATTCAGATTCTCGGGTCACGAAACTTTCGTTTGCCGATATGCCTGGTTACCGAAGGCGGCTAACGCGGTTTCAAAAGACTGCTCAATTCTGACATCGACTCGCGAAGATGACGCCTTGGTGGAGCTTGGTGTGGGTAAGAACATGGTTCGTTCCGTCCGCTTTTGGGCCGAAGCAGCTGACGTGATTTTTCCGGCGGCTGGTGGGCACCAATTGACGGAATTCGGTCGACATCTGCTAGTTGGGACAGAAGCTGCGGCCCCACTGGATCCTTACTTGGAGGATGTGCAGACGTTGTGGCTGCTACATTGGAAACTTTCCACGAACTCGCGCGCTCAGATTTTCGCGTGGGATTTCTTAATGAATCAATTTCACGAGCCGGAACTCTATGCTTCGGCGGCGACTAGAGCATTCCAAAAAGCGCTGCCTTCTTCGCATAAGGAGGTCTCGCTGCGCTCCCTGGAGCAGCTTTACGACGTATTTCTACACACATATGTGCCGACGCGAGGCCGGAAGGGAGAAGTCAAAGAAGACAACCTCGATTCTCCATTGGTCGAGTTGGATCTGCTTCGGCATACTGGATTCACACATGCGTCGCTCAATTCTGGCCGGCCGGTGCCAAAATTTGCGTTTCGTCGGGAGGAGAAATTGGAAATCGGAAACTCGCTGTTTGCGTATTGCTTAAACGAGTTTTGGCGAACCAGGTTTTATTCGCCTGAGACGCGTGAATTGACGATCCCGTTGCACACTGTCTCAAATGGCCACGGTAGCCCCGGCCAGGTCTTTAAGATTCCCGAGGCTGACATTCGCAGGCGACTGCTGGCAATAGAAGAAACGACAGAAAAAATGTTTCGGTTCGACGAGTCTGCCGCAGTCCCTGCGGTCGTGCGGCGAAACGCCTCAGATAATCTGCCCTTGGTCAGTGTCTACGTTTGCGAGGACGAATATGTCTGATCAAGCGATCGCAGCGTTGCACACTTATTCGGGTCGTTTCTTGCGGTCGACCGATCTCGTGCGTGACTTCGATGACCCGCAAGGTCTTCGAGGCTATTGGTTGACAGACTTCGGCCGTTCTTGCCTTGGTCGGATTTCAGACGCGTTCCGTGCGAATTCCGGACGAAGATCATGGCGTCTGACGGGGGACTTCGGCTCAGGAAAATCTTCGTTTGCGTTGTTGCTTGCGCATTCTGCAAGCGACGCGCGAGGACGTCTTCCAAAAAACCTCTTTCAACAAGTTGTCGAGGAATTGCCTGAGGCGACGAAGCTACGATATGTTCCCGTGCTTGTTTCGGCCACACGTGAGCGTATGGCTCCGGCCGTACTTCGGGCTATATTGAATGTCTTCAGCACGCTTTATTCGCGGCGCGGGACTAGATCGGAGCTTGAAGGTCAAATCGAGCATCTCCTATCAAAGCCGGATCAAATCAAAGATGGACAGGTTATCGAGCTGATAGAGAAGGCGAACCAAAAGTTTATCCAGAACGGAAAAGGTTCCGGAATGCTCTTGATCCTCGATGAGGTCGGTAAGTTCCTCGAATTCGCCGCCCAAAACCCGGACGAGCAGGATGTCTATTTCCTGCAGCAGCTCGGTGACATGGCTGCCCGCAGCGGTAGAGAGCCAGTGGTCGTTGTTTGTTTACTGCATCAAGGCTTCAACGCTTATGCGGAACAGCTTGCTCCTACTAGTCAGCGGGAATGGGAGAAAATTGCTGGTCGATTTGAGGAGATAGTATTCCGTCAACCACTTGATCAGATCGCGTTGTTGATCGCGTCGGCATTGGATGTAGATGAATGCAGGCTTCCAGCGTCGTTGAAGAAACAAGCAGTTGCTGCGTTTGATGCTGGGGTTGCTTGCGGATGGTTTGGCACTTCGGCAAGCCGAGACACTCTCAGGCGTTTAGCGCACAGACTATTCCCGCTCGATCCGCTGTTGCTGCCTGTCTTGGTCCGCACGTTTCAACGGTTCGGTCAAAATGAACGCTCGCTTTTTAGTTTCCTCTGCTCCTACGAACCATTTGGTCTGCGGGCTTTTTCCAATAATTCTCTAACCGGGACATCACGCCCGTATCAACTCGCAGATTTCTACGACTACATCCGCGCCAACTTCGGTCATCGACTAGCAGTTGCGAGCTATCGAACACATTGGAGCGTGATTGAATCGAAGATTGAAGCTCATCCCGCAGATAACGCATTAGAGATGCGGATACTTAAGACAGTTGGTGTCCTGAATCTTCTGCATGCAGACGACCTCCGACCGATAGGCGACGCGGTGTGTTGGGCTGTTGCAGGCCACTCAGAAGAAGACCGTCGTCGGGTTTCAAGGCTGCTTAAGAGGATCGAAGGGCGCGACCTTCACTTCCGTGGCGAGGCCCGCGGTTATTCACTCTGGCCGTACACGAGCGTCGATATCGACGCCCGCTTGGACGAGGCAAAACGTGCAATCCCCAAGGTCGCCAAGGTTGCTGCTGCCATTCGGCAACAACTTGATAGCCGACCGATCGTTGCAAGAGCCCATTACATTCAGACGGGCAATCTACGCTATTTCGATGTTGTCTATTGCGAACCAGGAGAGCTTCAGCAGAAAGCCCTTGAGCATCCAAGCAGCCAAGCAGATGGCATCATTCTGGTGCCGCTGTGCGAGACGAAACAGGAAACTGATGCCGCTTTGCGGGCGGCGCGAGAATTGGGAGGGCGTGACGACCTCATACAAATCATCGCGGTTCCGCGCCCGTTAATTCATCTCGATCACGCCGCCTTGGATGCCTTACGCTGGGAGTGGGTTCAAGAGAAGACGCCGGAACTAAACAACGATCCTTATTCGCGGGACGAGGTACAGCTTCACCTCCAAGAGGCCCGTAACCGCCTTCAGAATCAAATCCAAGAGTTCATCGGGCTAAATCGTGTCGGTGTGCGCATCACACTTTCCTGGTTCTACCGTGGCGAGCGATTTCAGGACTACACCGGGCGACAGGTTATGCACTGGCTGTCCGATCTCTGTGATAAAGTCTTCCATTCAGCTCCGAGAGTTCGTAATGAACTGGTGAACCGGCACAGCCTCAGTTCCGCCGCCGCGGCCGCGCGAATGCGTTTGATCGAGCTGATGTTTGCACATTCTGAAAAGCTCGACCTAGGAGTGCCCGCGGACCGGAAGCCCCCCGAAAAATCAATGTATTTGTCGGTTCTACGCGCAACCGGTTTGCACCAAAAACGAAATGAGCGGTGGGTGCTCGGTTGGCTCTCGTCACGCGCTCACACGAAAGACCAACTTGATCTGTTGGCTTCAAAGCGATGGCAAGAGCTCGCTGATTTTGTGGACAATATGCACTCGGGAAGCCCCACTTGATGGATCCTGCCGCGTTAAAGAAACTAACGCCCATAGTGATTACATCGACGCCGGCGCGCTGCGCGCCGCCTGACTGCCTCGAGAGCCATTGGCCGGTGGATTTTATTCATATGTCCGGCAAAGCCGGGCGGTATAACCCCGTGGGCCTCAACTGCATCTATTTTTCAGAGAACGCGGACGCCGCTGTCAGGAGTACGAGCGCAGAATGAAAACACTGCCCGGTCCCGTTAAGAATTTATCACTTATCTTCAGTCGAGATGCCTTTTCGAAGCCGAGGAGGGGTTGCTTTCCTGTTCTATATTACGGAAATGTCCAATGTTGAGATACGCCCCCCAAGATGAAGTCCGGCGAATAGCCCTCACTGTCGAAGACGGTGCTAAAGCAGCCAGACAGCGGATCGGCAGCCAGCGCTTCGGTGCTCTGCTGACCGGGAGCGTCGGCTAATAGCCGAGGCACGATGTCCTCACGCAGCACGCTTGAGAAGCCCAGATCGACTGGCCGGCTGACGACGAAGAAAGGGCCCGTCCATGGCGTTAATCCAATAGTCGATGGTTTCCGCTGGCACTTGCAGTGACAACTTCCCGAATGGTTTCCGTAACTGCCATTCGGGTTCCGATCCGTGATATTTCACCATCCCGTTTTCGGCCCTTTACAATGACAAGACTCGTGATTCTTGGTATAGAACTCCACGAAGGATGCCTGCTGACGATTTCAGCCCGGATTCGAGCGATGCTATTGCATGGTATGACGACCACGCCGAAGCGGTGGTGAAACGTCACGAGTCAATGGCGCCGGAAAAGGTTAACGCCTGGCTGGACAACGTTTTGCCTAGCCAGCCAGGGCTTGTGTTAGACGTCGGCGCCGGCTCGGGACGGGACGCGGCTTGGTTGGTTTCCCTTGGCCATCAGGTAATCGCCGTTGAACCTTCGGAACAGATGCGGACCCTTGGACTACGTTTGCACGGACCTGGTAAGATTCGGTGGATCAATGACCGCCTGCCTGGATTGGAAAATGTGCACCGACTCGGAATCTCCTTCGATTTCATCCTCCTAAACGCCGTCTGGATGCACGTACCGACCGCCAATCGCCGACGGGCTTTCCGAAAACTGGTGACGCTTCTGAAGCCGGGAGGGTGGATGGCGATCAGCTTCCGTCAACCCGATCCAAACACTGGGCGCTCAATGTTCCCATGTCATGTGGATGAGCTTGAGCAACTTGCTCGAATCCACGGCTCTTTCATCGAAAGAGTCGAAACGGCGAGCGACGAGCTAACTCGTCCCGGAATTGAGTGGACGCGACTGATCATCCGGTTACCGGACGATGGGACCGGCGCTCTTCCGGTCATTCGCCATATCATTTTAAAAGACTCGAAATCCTCGACGTACAAACTCGCCCTGCTAAGGGTGCTCGCTCGGATTGCTGAGGGTTCGCTGGGACTAAGCCGGCCAGTGAACGAGGAATATGTTGCGGTGCCTTTGGGGTTGATCGCGGTTTTCTGGCTACGGCAGTTCAAGCCGGTGCTTGAAGCCGGACTTCCGCAGATGCCCACCAATGTTGGATTCGATGGGCTTGGATTCGTCAAGGATGCCTATCGAAGGATATCTCACCTTTCGCATCTCGATTTTCGAGTCGCAGCTCGTTTCACCGGACAAAATGCACTGCTTTTTCACCAAGCGATCCAGGATGCGGTTTCGAACATCAAGACAATGCCAGCGAAATACACCTCCTTTCCGAACGGGCCGCGAGTTTACGGGGTTACGTCCGGTCATCGTGTTCGTCTGGTTCGCGAGCTTGTCCTTGATCCTGACTACCTCAACAGCTTTGGCGAGCTGTTGGTTCCCGAGCCGATCTGGCGGGCGTTAACCCGCTTTAATGTCTGGATCGAACCAGCTTTGGTCGCCGAGTGGATCAGGATCATGAAAGATTATTTGATCTACCAGGGACGGCCCGTTGCTGAGGAAACGTTTTACCTGGCGACGCGGTGGTCGGATCCGGAGCGCGACGTGCGGGTTGCGCGAGAGCTAGCTCTCGACCTGCTAAAACGCGGTCGCCTCTTCTGCGTGTGGACCGGAAAGAAGCTCAAGGAGGAATTCCTAGACATTGATCACTGTTTCCCTTGGTCCGCTTGGCCGTGTGGAGATCTGTGGAACCTGTTACCGTCGCTGCGATCGGTGAATCAAAGTCAGAAATCCGATCGCCTGCCGTCTGCTGAACGTCTCGCGAAGGCCAGAGAAATTATCGTTGATTGGTGGACCGCCGGTTATGAGAACAATGCGAATGCGCTAATTGGCGAACGGTTTCGGACAGAGGCGACGGCATCCCTGCCCGGCATTGCCGAAGCGCCTTCTCCCGGAACGATTTTTGACGGTATGGAGTTCCAACGACTGCGCCTTCATCATGACCAGCAAGTTCCCGAATGGGAGTAATTGTACTGGCACCTTTTCGAATAGGAGACCGCTGAAGCGCGCAATCTAACAGTGCAGGCCGGTCTAGTTGAACCTGGGAAAGCAGCAGAAGGAGGAAACGCAAACGAGGACAGATTGAATGAGAGGGGAGGCGAGAAGTGCAAAAAGAGAGGAAAAAGAAAAAGCCTATAGGGTCCACGCCTTTCGAGTTGAGCAGCGTGTGACCGCTTTGGAGCCAGAACAAATGCTCTGGAAACACTTCCTTATAGCTGGGCATGGTCGAGGAGGCGTTCCGCAATCTCAAGGCCGTGCAACTCGAAGTCCGGCCCGTCTACCACAAGACTGATGATCGAATCAAAAGCCGCGTGTTTCTCTGCACGCTTGCCTATTACTTGCAATGGCACGTCAAGCAGCGTCTTGAACCTTTATTCGCCGCCGATGGCTCCGACAAAGATCGACATTGGACTATGCGCAACGTGATCGAGCGACTGGCGGCAATGCGCCGCGAGAAGATCGCGATGGGCGCCGTGGAGTTCGAGAAAGTCACCACCCCTGAAGCGGACCAGCAAACGATCCTCGACTATCTCAAAGTGGGTTTGTAGTCATATTCCTGAAATCTGAAATCTGTTTAAGGTCCTCTTAAACAGTTAGTTCTGCGGCAAACAAAAAAAAACGCATTTTGAGCAATAGGAAATATGCGCCGACTATTCTCACAAATGACACAACGGTGATCGGCCCACTCTATTCAACAGTGCCGTCGTTTACTGGCCCCACAATGCCGGCGAACACGAAAACGCTCGGATTGCGCTTGAGCTTCTCCTGACGGGCGGAGTAGGACATACGATCTTCGTAACTGATGACGATAAGGCGTGTAACGCCTTTCTGCGCTTTATGAAACGTTCGTTTCCCGGAGTCCACTTGTGGACCTCTGTGGATGTAATCTTATATTTGGGCGCACTTCTTATGAAACAACGAAAGGCAAACTTTGACTCGGTTAGCGCCGCGCCCCGGGATGTCTATGCAGCTAGCGCTAGGAATTGGGGAGAGATCGACGGCGCGCAAAAGTCGACCATTATCAGCAACCAAAAACGCAGCATTGAAAGCCTTCGCGTTGTCCAAAAAGTCGTTGACCATTGGAGAATCTAAAGATGTTTGAAAGATTTAACCTCAAGGATACCTCTTTTCCTGTCACCCCAAGCGATCAGGATAAGCCGCAATGGTTCGGATTCCGAGGTCTTAAGCGTGAATTCGAAGATGCTATGCAGCGCTCCAAGGTCGAACGGCTACGCCTGTCCATTCTTAACCGTGGACGACTTGGTGCCGGGAAGACCCATGCTGCACATTACTTTGCAGCTAAATGCGCAGCTGAACAGAACGTCGGAAACTATCTTAGCTTTATACCGCTAGTTATCGAATCACCAAAGCAACCACAACGAGCCTTCATTGATCTCGCCAGTCGTATTTTTAATGCGATCACCTTTCGGCGCATTTCTGCCGTGTCGACGAGTCTCAAGTCGCTGCGCGGCAACGAGTCTCTATATTCGGTCTTGTTGGATGCAACTGGCTCGGAAGACGTCGCGACCGTCCTCAGTAACGTTGACGACGGCAATCTTCTGCTCTCAAAAACATTTCTTTTGGGTGGAGGAACTGCCAAGGAGTTGCGACAATTGGGTGTTGCGAAACGCATCACAAGCGAACACGAATTCGCGGCGGCGGTCGTCGGAGTTATTCGACTACTTATTCACGGTCAATCTGCCGAGCGTGAGACGGTCAGCAGAGTATTGTTGTGGATCGACGAGATGGAGGACCTCGTGTATTTTCCAACGCGATACTATTTGCCATTTACGCAAGCCCTACGGGAGGTCATCGACAACAACAACGAACATTTTACACTGATGCTGAATTTTACGTTCAGCGAGCCGGAGGATCTGCCGGCAATCGAGAATGTTCTCGGACAAGCGATCATGCAACGAGTGAACCAGCATATCGTTTTTCATGAGCCGACCGGCGACGACTTTCGACACTATCTGCTCGAACTCTTCGCCGCCAATAGACTTCAAGAGCAAACGCCTTCAACGACTTTCCCATTTACCGAGGACGCGTTCGGAGTTCTTATCGAAGCTGCCGTATCTAAGACACCGAAGTTTCTCAACAAGCTGTGCGATATGTTGCTGCGCGATTGCGAAAAGTTGTCCGATGACCAACTCGATTTGCACAGTGGGGGAATTTCGCGGCGATTGGTTGAGGAAAAGCTCCCGGAAAGCCTCGCTTTGCTGGAAGAAGGACGAGGATAGGCTTTTCGGAGAGCATCCCACTTACGGGCGATCATTCAATGAGATGGCTTAACTTTCTTCGCCATTACGGGCCAGTGCCTCGTAATGACAATATGTATGACGAGACGATCCAGCGGTCGGCCCGGCGGCAGCGAATTCAGCCGATTGAATTTGAGCACCCTAGCCAAGATGAGATCGTCAATTGCTTCAATCGGGCGACACCCGATCCTGTGTCGGTCATCCTCACGGGGACGGCGGGCGATGGGAAGACTCATCTTTGCCGCAAAGTGTGGAAGACGCTCAATGGCGACGATGAAGCGTGGGCGTCCGACAGCCCTTATCTGACGATTTTGTCCCGCTATCCGAAGGATCGTAAGACCTGGCCGAACGTGGAGGACATTAGCCTCTATCGCCCGGTGAAGATTCATTTCATCCGCGACCTCAGTGGCTGGGCTCCTTCAGCAAGGCGCGGAATGGGAACCGGAGAAGGAGGAGTTGTTGCAAAGGCTTTGCCGGTCAATTTTCGACCCCGAGACAGAGGAAATCTTCCTCATCGCCGCGAACGACGGGCAACTAGTGGAGTCGTGGAGACGGTTGAAAGAGACCGAAGATGTGAAACGAGCCCGTCAGGTGTTTGAAGAGTTGCTCGTTGAAGATCGTCAGGAGCAATCCGGCGTACGACTCAAATTTTTCAATCTCAGTCGCACTAGTTCCGCTGCGCTTTTCGACCGGGCGGTGAATGCTTTCCTTAGTCATCCGGGCTGGGACGAATTGAAGAGGGAGCCGGCTGATGAGAACGAACTGTTTGGTCCTAAGTGCCCGATCCGCCAAAACTACGAGTTGCTCCAAGACCCTCTGGTTCGCGGTCGGCTGCGTTCCTTGTTGGAACTCTGCGACTACAACGGCTTGCACGTGCCCATTCGGCAAATCTTACTGTTGCTTTCCAACGCGGTCCTCGGGCATCCCGATGCCAAGGACCATCTGATGTCGCCCGCAGACGTGCCGAAACTCATCGCCGCTGGCACGGTCTCCAAAGCAAGCATCTACAACAATGTTTTCGGCGGCAATCTTTCGGAAATCAGACGGCAGTCGATCACGATTTTTGACTACCTGGAGCGCTTCCAGATCGGCTGGGAAACGACGAATCGCGTCGACAACATCCTTATCTTTGGGGAGGGCGATGAACTGCTAGGCTCTTACTTCGCTGAGTTCGTTGCCGCTGACAGCTTCTACGGCGCCGATTCCAGCTACTACGCAGCCAAGCGGGAATACATAGAAGGCACGAACGAGAACGATGAGAAGTCGCAAGAGTTCTTGGAGATGCTCATCAGCCAACGTCGCGGCCTCTTCTTCAAGATTCCGAAGGAAGCCGAAGAAGATCTCCATCTTTGGGAACTGACTGTCTTCAAGTTTGCAGGCGAATATCTCAATTCTGTTGTGGCGGTATTGAGGTGCGGCGGAGTAGTGAAGCGTCCGCTACTCTCGCGGATTGTCAGGGGCTTGAACCGCGTATTTACCGGAATGCTCATCAACAGCGACCGCGAACTCTACCTGGCGACGAGCGGCAACTACTCGCAGGCGAAGGTGAGCCGCATTCTCGTGGAGCGCGTATCGGTCGATCCGAGCAAGGGTGAGAAGGTGGTTTTGCGATACGGTCCCGCTGACGGTCGTGTGCTGCTGACGGTGTTCTTCGCTCCGACGCTTTTCGGTCGATTTCCCACTGACCTTGATTCGCTACGAGTTCCTCTCACGCATCGCGATTGAGGGAGCATTGCCAGCTAGCTTCTCTAAGGAGTGCTACGAGGATTTGCTCGCGTTCAAGAGCCGGCTCATCGCCGCTCATACTGAGCGCCAAGCCGGCGATCAGACGCCCACCGGCGCCGCCATCGGGCTGAACCTGTTCACGCTGACCGATCAAGGGTACCAGAACCGAGATTCGTCGAAATCGTACCATGACCGAGCTCCCTCCATCACTGCCGCCGCCAGACAACCCCGATCAATCGTCCTCGATGTGGGTGGATGAAGCCATCTGGGGACATCGACTCTACGACGAGCAGTTGCCGTGGATGGTGCTTCTGGAGTTCCTGAACGTTTTCTATCACGAGGCCGGCAAAGGGCGCGCCTTCACCGAACCAGCCGGACTGAACACGCTCAAGTATAAGGCGGCGCATCGTCTCCATCTACGGAATATTCTCTTTAACAATCCGCACCTCGCGGAAGTGCGGCAGGCTTACCTGAAGCGGCGACGGAGAAGCCCAGCGACAGTTCGATTATTTGCACCACTTCCATACGTTTGAGACTTCTGTGAAATTGTGCTCATCCGCTCGACAGCCTCGAGGTGAACAGTAACAAACGTGGACCTCAAGTTTGTTTCCCTTACGGAATGCCTTACGAGACCTGACAACAGCCTCACAAGATCGACGCTTTTCGGACGCACCGGCGAGATGCTTTATCTGATGCTCTGCCGGACGCGGCGGAAGGACGAGTTGCTCTCGGCGCTAAAGGCGCGTTTCTCGAAAACAGACCCCACTTGGGATTCAATCATTAAATGCCTACAGCCGGCGGACGATGAGCAAGTAAGCGGGGAACGAGCCAATGCGTTTCTGCCCTACGAGCACCACCATTGTTTCGACGACCTCGGGGAGGATTGGCTCTCGATTCTTGCAGCTGAATATTCCGAACTTCGATGTGTTTCCTCATCTGGTGAACCTCGTCGGGCTTCACCTAATCACATATCAATTGGGTGTTTCCCGGCAGGCTCTCGGGCTGGAGAAACCACTTCAGCTCATCTGTGAAGTCGTGGCGCCGAAGAAGACGCTTGTTCGGGAAATTTCCTGCGACCTCTATCAAGAGAACAATCTTTTGCCAGCACGGGCCGTTGAGACGTTCATCTCGCGGATCGAGAGCTCGCCAGCTTGGCAGCAGGCGCTCGGCGAGAATGGAGCGTTCGAGAAGTGCCATAAAATTCTCCACGACGAGGCACGCTGGCGAGAAGATTACGACGGACCAAGCGACCCTGAACACCTTATCGCGGCACTGCGGCAAGCGGCGTTGAAGAGGCACCGCCAGCACGTTGCGAATATCCATCGAAACTACGGCCGCGAGATCGGGCTTGTGTCGAGGCGTGGGACGGTGAAGCTCCGCTACGCGCCAACTGACGCATTGTTGAAGACACTGCTTTTCGCCAACGTGGATAAGCGCACTGAGCTGCATCAATTCCTCGAACGCCTCCACACGCGCTACGGAATCGTTTTCAGCGACAAGCAGGCGGAACAAGTATTACCGAAGGGCGAATTCGAGAAGAAGACGTTCCAGGCGAATTGCCGGCGACTCGAACAGCGGCTCGGCAGCCTCGGTGTGCTCAAGCGGCTGTCCGACGGCTGCGCGTACGTCGTGAATCCCTACTACGTGAAGGCAAATGAATAGCGACGAACTGATCGGTAAGGTCGCGGCCGAATATCTCCGGATCCGGCTTACAGAAGATGACGCCGCGGGCGTCGCCCGTTATCTGCTAGATTGTCTTACCGCAGATCAGACCGCAGCCATCGCTAAGACAATTCTTGCCGACGCGAGTCTCAGCCATTTAGTTGAAATCAAGTTGCCCATTCATTTTGTAGGAGGTCACGGCCTGCCAGAACACGTGCTGACGGCAGAGCGCACCACCTACTTCCGCAACGCGGCTTGCGAAAGATCCGCGCTCCTCGTCGCCAACACGGGCGACGACGAGGAACAGTCGCTCAAGGAGTTGGTTCCGATCGGTGCGCCGCAACTCCAGGCACATCCTGCTCTATGGGTCAGTCTGGCCGCGGACGGACTACCGATTACCGACCAGCACAAACGTTGGTGGACTAAGGCGGTCGAGGGCCTGCTTGAAGTGCGTTCCTTTGCGCTAGACCGCTTTGCGGAGTACATCCTGCAAACGCGGGAGGCAGTAGAACACGGCCAGCCCATTCTCTTCGCGCTCGGCATGGCATTTCCGGCTCTGCACGTTCCGCGCGACACGGCCTTCTTCCACACCCTCAACGACAAGACCGCGGGTCACCTCTCGAAGTGGAAGGCTCTCTACGCGCAGACGCTCACGAAGCGCGGATGCTATCTCGTCAAACAGACGCCCAGCCAAATGCTGCTATTGGAGGACGATCTTGTGGCGGCCTTCGAAAAGGTGAAGGACTCCATCCCGGACAGCATTCATCCGGCCATCAACGCCTACATCCACGCGGAAAGCGGATGGAATCAGGAAGCAGCCGCACTCGCTGAATGCGAATGGGAACTGATCAAGCCGCTTTTCGACGGACTCAAGAAGGAGAAGTTCAACCTGGGTAAGGCGACGATTGAGTTTTACGACGAGCGAGAAGCCGATCTGCTGACCACCGACGAGCGCGAATACCTCGTCCGGTTGAGCGAGAGCAAGCGAACGGGGGCGCAGGAGGAAGACGAGGATTTCTTTCGGCAGCATCGCAATGAGCTGAAGGAGCAACCGTCGCTAAAGGCAAAGTGGGATCGCTTCATCTTCGGCACGCCTATCGAGACCGATGATTTCATTCAAGGGATTGCTCTGTGCCTTGAATGGCTGTTCGACCAGGACATGCCGTCGTCCAAGCGGAAGCTAAAAATCACCAGCGACCGCCGAACCAAGAAGGATCTGAAGGACTTGAATGTGGACGCTGGGTTGTATTTCGCAAAGCGCTACCGCGGGCTCAAGGCATTGTTCGGTCCACGGGTTACTTGGGACTGCGGCGAGCTGATGAATTTCGCGGAGCTCAGTGAGCTTTGGAAGAACGCGCATAAGCCATTCGTCAACCGGTCGGGTGCGAAGTCGGCGCTACAACTCAAATTCCTCTTGGAACTGGAGGTCGAGCTTTCCACCGGAGCAACAGAGACGTTTTTCAAACAGCTCGTTTGGATTTATGATCCCAACGCAATCGCGGGCGAGTTTCCAGGTGACTGGTCGCGCCTCGCGCAACATCCGCTTGTCGGATGCCGTGTGAACCGCGAGCCGGTCAGCGGAAAAGGCAGGTATCAGTCGCTCGATCTTCGGAGCGTCCGAACGCTCTATCCAGCCTATGGACAGGATCGCGGCTCACTCGTCGCCACTTACAAGAAGGAGAACGACATCTCACTGATTTGGCCGGCGAATCTGACAAAAGCACAAGAACAAGAGTTGGTATCTAAGACCACAGCCACAAACCTACTGAGGCTCTTCCAGACGTTTCAACAGAGTTACCTTGGAGCTGTCCAGGGCTTTGCGGAAGATGGCTTGGCTTCCGGACTACTACTGAAGCAGGCCGAACATTACGGCGTGCTTCTCCACACGATCTGCACGGACGCGAAAGGAGACCGAAATCGGGAGTGGCTTCTGCGGCCATTGCTGGAAATCGGGGCCGTCGCCGTTGAAGGCGGACGCGTCACCGCCATCGTGACTCCGTGGCATCCGCTGCGACTTGCGGCGATGGCGAGCAAAGCGCTTCAAGTTTCCTCTCTCATTCGTCACCTGCTGACTGCGGACGACGTTTTTTTCGGCGACCCACCGCTGTTCTTCAAGGAACTCGAACAGGAATTGGCTCATCCCTTCTACCCGGAAATCGTTTTGGGATGGTTAGTGACGAAGCCGGAGCTGCTCTCGCTGACCGATTATCACCTCGATTACAGCCTTCACGAAGCCCCGGTCATCAGCAACGACGGCTACGACGACACAAACGAAAGCCCGTCGGAAACCTCCTCGCTCATCGTCGATCTCACGAAGCGGTTTCTGTCCCTTTACCCGCACGAGCGGACGAACCTTTCGGTCGTGCTCTACAATTGCGATTCGGCACGGCTCCCGTACGCGCTCGTGGACAAGATGACCGAGCTTCACGAGGACGAGGAGGATATGCGATGCCAGATCATTCTCCGCCACCGCGACGGCATCAAACTGCGCGAGCTCTACGAGAAGATCATCGAGTCATCGGACGCGGACGCCGATTCGTTTGTGTCGAGCGAAGCTGCTAAGGACTTCATGGCGCGGCTGCGCATCGGCATCATGGCCGATCAGGCTCCGGTGCCCGATCCGAAGGATGGGCCTCCTGCTGACATCGTGTTCTTGCAGGATGTTATCGCCCGGCACGCGGGGCTAGAATGGTATCTCGAGAGCTGCGTTGCGGTGGACGCGGCGAACTTCATCCCCGCTCGTTGGTCGCGCCGCCGGCCGTCGCCAACCGATGACATGAAGTCGGTCGTCTATCTCTGCTGCCCCGTGCAAACGAACGCCGGATGGTCCTTCATAACGGCGCTGACGACGTTTCTCAAAGGCGATTGGGATGGTGTGGCGAGCAAACGACTGCTCCCGGCTCGCAAGCTCGACTTCAATGATCCACTGACCGCCAGCATTTTCAGGGAGATTCACAACCTCGGAAATTGGGTCGTGAATTACGACGAGCTGCTCGACCGCCGACAACTGCTGAATCAGAGCGTCAAAGTGATTCGCTACAAACAGGGCGCGACACAGGGGCGAAACGTCCTCATTTCCTCGACGGCATCGTTGAGTCTGCTGCGCTCGATGGTCTTGGGACGCGTCAAGGATCTGAATCTCGAACTCGAAGATCACGAATGCCGGGAACTTACCGAGCGGTTCATCAATGACGCGAACGAGATTTCCGGAGACATCGTGCTGCGTGCGGCGAAGCGTGGACGTAACGCGAGCGAATTGATGGGGGTCGTGCTGAGTCGTTACCTGATCCGTCACGAGTTGGGCATGAGCCGCAGATTCGGTTGGTATTTCCTGGACGACTACGCCGAGTGGCTCGGTCAGCGCGAAGAACAGATCGCAGACATCCTGGCGCTTCGCCCGAGCAAACAGAAGCAGGGGGACTTCAACTCGCCGTCATCATTGCGGAGTCGAAGTACATCGATCACGGCAACCTTGCCACGAAGCGGAAGGAGTCGCAGAAACAGCTTCGAGACACCGTGCGACGAATCCACGATGCGATCTTCGGCGATCCGAAGCGCCTCGACCGCGATCTGTGGCTCTCGCGGTTCTCGGACTTGATGTTGAACGGGATTCAGTTCTCCGCGAACTCGCCGATTGACCTAGCGCCTGGCGACGTGCGGTGCGCGACGGGGAATGCGGCATCCACCTGCGGGGCTACTCACATATCTTTGTTTCCGGCCCGTCCGATGCACCGAATGCTCGGACTTCGTCACTGTCGCGGAAGCGGAGAAGTCGTGGCAGGAAGTCTTCTCTCGAGCACGTCTGCGAGAGGTTGTTACCAGCTACTGGAAGGACTCGAACCCGACGGCCATTCGCAAGGCGATCGCGGGCGAAGATATCTGGGCCAAGCAGACCTACCGCACGCCGTCCAAACGCATTCAAATCGTCCATCGCCCGAGTGGCGATGACGATTCAGCGATGGAGGTGGCACGGCAGGCGGCGGCTCAGGACGGGGCCTTCAATTCAGCCGCCGCCGACACCAAATTCGTCGTCGACACTCCACTGTCCCCGGTTGCCGAACCTGCCTCCGAGACAGCTTCGCTGTGGGCGTATCCGAAGGTCCAGGAACTCATCGCGAACTATCATGGCGGCACGCAGGATAGCGCGGCGGACGAAGATTGGCTCAAGCAAGTCGAGGGGCGTTGCAAGGGCGCGTTGCAGCAGTTTCAGCTTCAATCCAAACTTCTTGCGAAATCACTGACTCCGAACGCCGCACTCTTGAAGTTTCAAGGCAGCGCCAACCTCACCGTTGAGCAGGTCTTGAGGCGTCGCTCAGAGTTCCTGACCACACATGGGCTGAACGTGATTTCTGTTCGCGCAGAGCCGGGAGTTGTGCCATCGCCATCGCTCGCCCAAACCGCCGTATTCTTCATCTGCCGGACGTCTGGAAGAGATGGACCCCCGACTGCTCGCACGGAAATCACAGGCTGCTGATTGGGGTGAAAGAGGAAGATAGCAGTCTTCTGTTTCTTTCACCGAAATCGAATGCGCCACATACCCTGATCGCCGGCTCGACGGGGAGCGGTAAGTCCGTGCTCATGCAGAACATCATGCTTGGGATTGCATGCACGATACACCGAGCAAGCGAAGATCATCCTCATCGATCCCAAGCTCGGCGTGGATTATTTCGCCTTCGAAGGGATGCCACATTTGCAGGACGGGATTATCGACGACCAGGACAAGGCCATCGAGCAACTCGAGGAATTGGTCGGCGAGATGAATCGCCGCTATACGGTGCTTAAGGCAAACAAGGTGGCGAACATTTTCGATCTCAACAAGAAGCCCGATGCGACCGAACGCTTTCCGTTCTTGTGGGTCATCCATGACGAATTCGCTGAATGGATGATGACCGAGCTACGCCGATGCGGTTTCGTATCGTGAGCCGTTTGGGAGTGAAGGCGCGTGCCGCCGGTATCTCCCTGGTTTTTGCGGCACAACGGCCTGACGCAAATGTGATGCCGATGCAGCTGCGCGCGAATCTGGGCAATCGTCTCGTCCTGCGCGTCGATGGAGAAGGCACGTCGGAGATCGCGCTCGGAGAAAAGGGCGCCGAACGGTTACTCGGAAAGGGACATCTTGCGGCGAAGCTGGAAGGAGAACCGGAAATCGTCTTCGCGCAGGTCCCATTCGTTGAAGAGTCCTTCATCCAGAGCGTCGTCGGCTCTCTCACCGGAGACCAATGAACCGGCGCCTATAGATCGCGACTATTCTCTTCAGTCTAGATCCACAAATGAGCAAAAGGCACTTGAGCCGGTTGCGCCAAGAAGCAAAGTTGAAGCATTTGCCTAATGGACGACCAGGTCCGAAGAATTAGTAGACATTTTCGATGCTGCCGCCTGTATCCAGCAAAATAGCCGATATCCACGAAGCAGATCACTCTCCACAATGGTTGAAGATTGATCAAGCAGAAGCACTCTTTAAAACTTTAAAATAGTTATGACGCCAGATCAAGCAGTATGCCGAACGTCGGCAATGCTCTCGACATGATACAGGAGCTTCTCACCGGGAGGACCCGATTGTTATGAGCGATTCAACGATCAATCTCAAGTCCATAAACGATTTGCTAACTGATGAGCAGGGTATGCGAAGCAGGTTTTGGATTCCAGCCTATCAAAGAGGCTATCGCTGGTCGCCTCTTCAAGTGTCCCAACTTTTGGACGACGTGTGGGAATTTATCCAAGCCAGTGAGGGACGAAAAAGGGGTGGATTCTACTGCCTGCAACCTCTCGTTATCAAGACACGTCCCGGAGGAAACTTCGAAGTTGTTGATGGGCAACAACGACTCACAACCATACTTCTTATCCTCAGCTATCTGAATGAAAGATTTTCTGCAGATTTTCGAAAGACGCTCTATGCCATCGACTTCGAGACTCGAAGAGGTTTCGACGACTTCCTGGCGAATCCCGCTGAGGAGGAATCACTCCAAAACGTTGACTTTTTTCACATTTTCGAGGCGATCAAACAGATTCGTAAGTGGTTTGGCAAAAAGTCGAGCTTCATCAACGACATCGAATCGGCACTACTCAACCGGACGAAAGTCATCTGGTTCCAACTCTCGAATAGCGATAACCCCGTGGCCGCCTTCACGCGACTTAACGTTGGAAAGATTCCCCTGACGAACGACGAGCTCATTCGAGCCTTGTTTCTGAAACGCGCAAGCGCCGACGAATCCGAAGCGGAAGGGTTGCAGCTCAGGATCGCCCATGAATGGGATCATCTTGAAAAGGCCCTTCAGTCGGACGCCTTCTGGTATTTTCTAAATAATCAGGAGGGAAAGACGCAAAACCGGATTGGCTTTCTCTTCGATCTGGTTGCCAGGTCTGAGGGACTTTTAGAGGGAGCCAAGCACGACCCATACGGGGTATTCTATGCGTATAGCAAACGTTTGAAGGAGGATGGAGCTAACTTGGAAGAGGAATGGCTCAAAATCAAAAAGGCTTTTATGACGGTGGAGGAGTGGTTTGAAGATCGCGTCCTCTACCACATCGTTGGCTTTCTCATTAGTGAGGGCGTAGGAATCAGTACACTTAGAAGTCTGTCCGAGCAGAGCACTAAGAGTGATTTTGAGCAGAAGCTCAGGCGGGAAGTCTTTGCTCGCGTGATCGGAGGCAACGTGCCTGATGGAATGGATGAGGAGGCTGTCCGAAACAAAGTGCGCAGCACGTTGGAGGATCTGGAATACGGTTCGCAGCCGGCGAAAATCAAATCGTTTCTTCTCCTTTTTAACTTGGCTACGCTCCTTCAGAATCAGCGGTCAAATCTGCGCTTTCAGTTCGATAGCTTCAAGAGCGAGCGCTGGGACATCGAGCACGTCCGATCCGTGACCTCAGATAAGCCGGAACGACACTCCGACCGCGTGGAGTGGCTTAGTCACTGCCTTGGGTATCTCCAATCTCATCAGGTCGAGAAAGAACTTCGGGCTGAGATCGAGGACTTCAACAAGCTCCCGCAGAAGGACCCCGTGTTCGATTCGCTTTATAGACGGCTTTTGGAGTATTTCAAGGAGGCAGAGGAAGAGGAGGTGGACCATGGGATTGCTAATCTGACGCTGCTCGATCAAGGCACAAACCGGAGCTACAAAAATGCGGTTTTTGCCGTGAAGCGCCAGCGTTTGCCATCACTCGATCTAGCCGGGATATTTGTTCCACTCTGCACCCGGAACGTGTTTCTCAAGTGCTACAGCCCGCAGGTCGATAACGTCATGTTCTGGAGCAGCGGCGACAGGGAAGACTATCAGGACGCAATTCTTGAAACACTTGTCGGTTTCTTCACTGGAAAAATGGAGAGAGCAGTATGAGCGGACTTGGCCTTCAAATTAACTTCAAACAGCTTCTTGATCGGCATCAAAGGGTCCGGATTCCAAAAATCCAGCGAGACTATGCGCAGGGACGCTCTTCTGAAGAGGAGATTCGGAAAGAATTCCTAGGTGCTCTGCATTCGGCGCTGTCACTGTCATCGGATGACGAATCCCTGCCCCTGAACCTCGACTTCATTTACGGCAATGTGGAGGGTGATGAGGAAAGTCGCTTTCTCCCGCTTGATGGCCAACAGCGTCTTACCGCATTGTTTCTGCTCCACTGATATCTGGCGTGGAAAGACGATCGGTGGGAAGACTTCCGGCAGATGTTGCGCCAGCACGGCCATTCCCGGTTTTCCTACAGCGTTCGGCCCAGCAGCACCGAATTTTTTGACGCCCTCGTGAACTATGAGCCGGAAATCGAGGCTGCTGCGATCACATCACTGAAGAGTACGATCAGTAATTAGAGTCCGTCCCGAAAATGCGCTTTCCCCGTGCAACACATGTTGCAAGATTTCGCATTGCAAGAATTTGCCACTTAGAACTTTATTTGTGAGTGTTATTAAATATTTTATTCGGAAAGAAGGCAAAATAGCGCCAGCCCGAGGGACACCTCTGGCACTGAGCATTGATTCTAACTTTTTTGCGATGTTTCTTAGGCCGCTTGCCTAAGCTTTTGCTCCTGGAGCCTTCGCTGCTCCCGCAATTTCTCGGCTAACACCCATAAATTGTGAGTGAGTATTCCCCAGGCCACTTGCAAGGCGCGGTTCTCAAAGCCCTCCGAACGCATCGGTCGTCCGAGAAATTCATTTTTAAATATCGCGATGCGCGCTTCAGTCTGTGCTCTGCGGCGCTGCGCTTGGGCAAAGTCTTCATCCTTCATGGCCTCGCGCAGAGCGCGCGGATCACGTGGGCAGAGCCTGGCAAATGTCCCACGCTCCTCAAGCCACTGGACGGTGATTTTGTTATCAAAACCACGGTCGGTGACCAAACTCTTGATCGCCACTTTGAGGCCGCTTTCCACCCTCTCGACGCTCGGGCGCACTAACCGCGGATCGGCAGGTACTTTCTCTTTGAACAGTTCCCAATCGATAATCAACCCATCGATCTGTTCGCCCAGAACTAACAAGTTGCCAAACTCGACCTCCTCCCCGGCTTTGCCACGAACGATGACGTGGATGTTGGGCTCAAAGAGGCTCAGCAGCTTTTCGTCATTGGCTACTTGCCGCTCTCCAATGATGCGTTCATGGGCCTGTTTAACAGCCAGTGGCAGAGCTTCGAGAATCGATTCCAGGCGCTTGAGAACCTGCTCGGCCTGCGGGCGGGTCCAGTCCGTCGCTTGCCAGTTCTCATCGAGCAGCTTGTGGTAACGCTGGGCATGGGCACGCACCACGGTCACCACCCTCTTCATCTCTCGCAACACCCGCTTGCGCTCTTTTTTGCCGTTCTTCTTGCGGCGGGTGTGAGTCATTTCCATCGACAAGCGGTTGATCTGGGTGATGAATACTTGTGGCTCGCACATCCGTGATTTGAGCCCGTGCGAGCGGATCAGTTCCACCGACTGCATCAGGCTCTTGACTCCGTCGCGCAAAAGCACCCAATCGACCGGAAAATGAATGTTAGCTTTCACACAGGTGGTGTCCAAAAACATCGTGCTCAGATCCAAGGGTTCCTCCAGATCAAGCGCCTGTTTGCCATCGGCCACCGCGGCTCCTGCTTTGCGCAGGAGGCCATTGATGACCTCCCGCATCTCTTCTTCAGGCAACCAGGTCGCATAGCGTTGGACGGTGCTTTTGGCTGGCACCTTGACCCGATCAAGCTGCGCGACCTTGCAGAACCATTGCAGCAGCGGACTATCAGCCAGTCGCGCCGCGAAATCACGGAAGCTTCCCACTAACAACGTGCGCGCAATCGAACATCGCAACGCTCGGATAGAATGTTCTTGAAAACGGACCTGTTGTTTTCCACTGACCAGATCTTCCAACCGGATCACTCCGCTTTGACCTTCGCCCGAGAGCTCTATCTGTTCCACTTTGCTCTCGCTCAGTGTTTTGATCCAATGATTCAAGCTGCGCCTCACGAACTCCTTTTCTACGCCGCTTGTAGACAACAACTCATCCATGGTGGTGAGCTGTCCCCGTAAGGCAAGGTAATCGACATTGCCTTCGATGGTCGGCAATACCGGACGAAAATGCTCTTCACAGGGGATAAACGTGATCGGGGGAGGCTCGCAATGCATGGGGAATCTTTATAAGACATTGCTTTCGCGAAAATCGAGAAAATTCGACCCGGAAACACAACTAATTGTGTCCAAATCTACATTCGAACACAATCTGTGGGACTAGTTGTAATTAGCAATGGTATTTTCGCCATTGGCGACTTGATCCCACCATTCAGTCTTCGCTCACAATGTTGGACGCAATTCACAAGCGCTTCGCGGATTCAGAAGGATTGTTTGGGCGGCTGACAGATTCCAAGCAACCGGCGATTACTTTCCAACCGAAGACCATGGCTATTTCCGAGGACAGATCGAGTTTTTGCTCGATTTCAGTGGAGCGATTGAAAAGTGGAAGGGCGAGGGAGGTGTCCATTGGGGCAAGGACGCTCACGTCACGATTCAAAACCAATTCCGGAACTACTTCGTTAAAGCCGGGGAAATGTTCTCGGCATTCGGCATCAAGAGCTTAGGTGCGTTTCGTTGGCAGCGCGCTTATCTTAGCATCGGAGACTACCTTCTCCCGAGCCGCCGGAACTACTCGTTTCTAGTCAATTCATCGACGGAGCAAGCAAGTTCAAAACTCCAGATCCCCTCCCTGCCGGCATATAGCAGGAAAGGAACTGAGATGAGACGGTTTTGCTCTTGTAGAAGAGGCTGAAGAAAGGTGCCTTTTTTGCCCGAATGTGGCAACAATTTCGGCATGCCACAGGTACAATTGCCGATCTTTCCGGCAGGAGTCACGCACATCAATTCGGAGATCGCCTATGAGGAGCGGGATGGAAAGGTGTACTACTTTAATGGCCATCTGCCGGTGTTTGTCCATGAGAAGAGTGCTCTGGCGACTTTCCGGCTTTTTAGTACCCAATTAGTCATCAATGGCAATGCGACTCAAGCGGAGATATCTCGTGCGTTCGGGGTGCCGCTGGTCACCGTCAAACGCTATGTGAAGCTCTACCGGGAGCATGGGGCAGCGGCCTTTTTTGCCCCTGCCAAGAAGCACTCGGGCAGCAAATTGACTGCGGAAGTTTGCCAACAGGTCCAAGGGTTATTGGACCAGGGACTGACGGTGCCTGAAGTGGGTCGGGAGGTGGGGATTTTGTCCAATACCTTGCACAAGGCGATCCGCGCGGGTCGTCTGCGGGCCGGAAAAAAAAAGATTTATCCAACGATGCGATAGCGAGCACCAAGAGCGAGCGCAGTCTAGCAGACATTCAAGCCCCGTTGGGTCGAGCAACAACGCGCAGCCTGGAACGGGTGGCGGCCAGCGTCGGCATGCTCCATGGGGCTCCCATTGAGTTTGAACTGGTTAAAGATGTTCCCGATGGAGGCGTGCTGTTTGCTCTGCCGGCGCTGTTGTTACTTGGACTCTTGAGCAAGAGCCGGGAGATGTTTTCGATGTTGGAGGGCTTCTATCCGCTGGAGAGCATCTTTCTACTTCTGGCGCTCATAGCCCTGGCGCGTATTCCTTCGCTGGAAGCGTTGCGCTATGTGGCGCCGGGAGAATGGGGCAAGCTCATGGGGCTGGATCG
Source organism: uncultured Verrucomicrobiae bacterium (assembly GCA_963782115.1). Classification (GTDB taxonomy): domain Bacteria; phylum Verrucomicrobiota; class Verrucomicrobiia; order Chthoniobacterales; family JAFAMB01; genus JAFAMB01. The sequence goes on along the minus strand of CAWAIK010000019.1, from coordinate 40,145 downwards.
CATTCCCGAAGTGCGCACCCTGCGGCAAAAGATCACCCAACTCTGCTCTGAGCAGGGTCTGGCTGAGCGCTGGAGCAACGCTCTGGCCAAGCAATGGATGGCGCAGGAACCGGAGTGCGCCGGGGTTTTTTACGCCGATGGTCATGTGCGGGTTTATCATGGAAAACTCACCGATCTGCCTCGGCGTTATATTGCCCGAGAACGGCTCTGTTTGCGCGGCACGACCGACTACTGGGTTAATGCCATGGACGGCCGACCTTTCTTTGTGGTCAGCTGCGCCGTCGATCCCGGTTTACTCAGTGTGTTACGCGATCAGATTGTACCACGGCTCAAAGCCGATGTGCCAAACCAGCCCACTCTAGAGCAACTGGAAGCCGACCCACTCTTAAGCCGCTTTACGATCGTCTTCGACCGCGAAGGCTACTCGCCACGCTTCTTCGCCCAGATGAAAGAGGAGCGCATCGCGATCCTGACCTATCACAAGTTCCCTGGAGAGCTTTGGCCGGAGCAGGAATTTCGGACCCACAAGGTCAGCCTCGTCAATGGGGAGCAAGTCAGTCTGGAACTGGCCGAACGCGGTGTACGACTCTCCAATGATCTATGGGTGCGCGAGGTCCGGCACCTCTCGGAAAAAGGACACCAGAGCTCGATTTTAAGCACCGATTACCGCTCTGATTTGACCCGGGTAGCCGTGGCCATGTTTGCTAGATGGTGCCAGGAAATCTTTTTCAAATATATGCGTCAACACTACAATCTGGATCGATTAATCGAGTACCAAACTGAATCCATTCCTGATACAACCCGGGTCATCAACCCGGCCTGGCACCAACTCGACAGCCAGATCCGCCGCCAAAACGGATTACTTAACCGTGAACTACTCCAATTCGCAGAAATCCAGTTGCCCCAAGAAATGGAGTCCCAACAAGTCGAAGCCTATCAGCAAAAGAAGGGTCAACTGCAGCAGGCCATTGAAGAACGCCGCCCCCAAATCGAGCAACTTAAAGCTCAACGCAAAGCGCTTCCCAAACACATCGAGATCAAAGATCTCCCTGAGCAGGATCGCTTCCGTCGGCTGCGTTCAGAGAAAAAACACTTCATCGACACGATCAAGCTCATCGCTTATCGGGCTGAAACAGCCCTCGCCCAGCTTGCCCGCGAGAAGCTCAAACGCCTCGATGATGCCCGCTCACTGATTCGACAACTCTTCCGCACCGAAGTCGACCTCGTTCCCGACCAGCAAAATAAAACTCTGACCGTGCGTTTGCACCCAATGAGCACCCAAGCACATGACGAAATCCTCCGCCACATCTGCGCAGAAATAACAGCTACAGAAACTGTTTTTCCAGGCACCGATCTGCGCCTCGTTTACGAAATCTCCGGCTCATCCTAATTCAAGGGGATCTGGCGGTCTGAAGTTGGAAACGTTTGCTACGGGGCAGCGGCCCTGGCGTGCCTGAAGCTCGGAAGATTTTGCACGAACTTTTTGATCGACTCTCCGACCGGACAGCTTGCGCCGCTAAAGCTAACCACTTATCAAGACGTCAATGGTGAGGCAGTTTCGCCTCACATTTTGCTGTATACCGATTTTGGTGAGAATCGGATCGCTTTGCGGATTTTCTACCGGGCCGAGAAATTTCGTATAAGGATCTCGTTCGACGATTTCGAGGGATTTGATGCCATCAAAGCCACGTTAATCGATAAAGGCTGCTTTTCGGAGATTAATGGAACTCTTACGAAATCAGCATCCCGCGCGGCCATTGAAAAGACGATCGAGGACCTTGTGGCGGTCGCTAAGAAATTTTAATAAATAGGAGGATTGAAGGCATCCGTCCGAGCAACCCACGGTCGATGGCATCGCCGGATTCGGCGGTTTTTAGTTTCGGGCCGGCCATGCGCTGGGAGTGAGCTCGCCGATGCGATTGACCGGGAAGTTAGCCAAGCCCGGCAAGGTCGAGCAAAGATAGTCGCGAATCGGGATTTGTAGGCGTCGGCAGGTTTCGATCACCGAGACTATCGCTGCAACCCGCGGCCCGGCTTCCTCGCTTCCGATGTGGATCCAGTTGCGACGCCCTAGGGCCACAGGGCGCATCGCGTTCTCGGCCGAGTTGTTGGAGAGTTCCAACTCGGGGATGTTCCAGGAAACGAGTGAGTCGTGTCCAAAGTGTCAGTGTATATATTGAAGTAATTAAACTAGTGACCCGGTCCCTTCCGGTCGTTGCTGAGAGAACAATGTGAGAAACGCGCTGAAAGTCAAATCCGCCGCCGGCAGCCCTTCCGCTTGTGGATCGGGTTCAAGTTTTCAGTGAGCTTGGCGGCTGTTAGCAGAGTGTGGAAGGTATCCCTGTCTGGTCGAAGTCCAATCGTCTCTTTGTTGATGCCGGTTTCTTGAGCTTTGCGCTGAATTTCTCCATTGATGGGCGAGTTGGATGTGCGCTGTCGACGAAGCGCTCTTTAAAGTAGAGTAGTTGGATCCTCGGCCCTTTCGAGTGGTCAAAGACTTCCACGGACAAATTCTGCAAGTTCACTTTGATGCGCGTCTGTAGTTCGGGCAGCGGCTTGCCGTCGAAGTCGTCGTAGTGCTGGAAGGTGATCTTGCCGGAGTGCTTGTGGATTTTGATTAAGTCGGCTTGCGACGGATCGCCGTAACGGTATGCTGCGCAGTGAACGTAGATACGGAGAATAGGAGGCAGTTCGCCGAGTAGGCTACGATGGATTATCAATGAGCCCTCGTCCTGCCAGCCGAGATCGAGATATTCGCAGGCCAAATCGATCTCACCGGGATCACCGGCAGCGAAGAGGAGCTCACGGGCGCGAGCTTCAGCTGCTGCAAGATCGCCAAAGAAACTTCGAATGTCGTTCTTGATGCGAAGCGGGATTTCGCGCCGAAGAAAGCGCCTCCTGAACTTCGTCATGGCTAGATAGACGAGCACCTCCTCGGCGCGCGACTTGCGGGCTTTTTGCCAGAGCTGCTCGCTATTGCGCGAGATTACTAGTGCGAGCGCCCGCTTTATTCCCCCCGCAGCTTTCTTGACCTCCGTCAAGTGGTCGAATTCGCCAGGTTCGGGTGCGCGCCCAAGTTCCAGGACACTCTGCCAGAATTGTTCGAACAACTCATTGTGCAGTTCGTAGCGATCGACGCTGCGCCGCTCGCGGCCGCTCGGCACCGAAAATTTCAATTGCGCACTGATTTCGGTCCAGTCTATTCGACGGCGATTCCGATCGGCCTCAAAAAGCTCCGCGTCTTCGTCGTTTCGGAAGACTACGCACACGCCAAGACCCACTGTGCTCGCTTCGACTTCGAGTGTCTCTTCGATCAGGCTTTCGAGTTCGCCTGGCGCGTAGAACTTCTGAAACGTATTCACCTTCGTCAGAAAGCCATCTCGGTATGGGCGCGAATGCGCGTCTGTTTCCTGACCGCTCACCATCGTCGAAACGAGCAGCACGCGCTCGGCTAGCGAATACGTATCTCCGCAGCGTTGCGATCCGCTCTGATGGTTCCTCGATGACATTCAGCACGAAGCCGAGATTGACGACGCCCGCGCGTAACTTCGGCGCATTCGGTCGGAACGCCGGATCCCATCCCGACGCCAGATAACCCAAGTTCTGCAGCGCCTCAATGTCCATTCCATGCCCGCAACCAAAGTCGAAGAACGTATCGCCTTTTTTCAACAGTCCGCGCTCCAAGAGCTGCTTTACGGGCTTTGAGAGGTCGTATCGCTTGATCGCGGTCCGGTGGCGCTTAATCTCGCGCGTGTCGGTTTCCATCGCTACGGCGTCGACGATCTGCTTACGAACTGGGACTATCGCGTCCTCATGAGTAAGTCCCAGTCTCTTCAACAGGGTCAACCACTGGACGCGCAGGCCGATTTTTGACGGATCGTGGTACAGTCCCACTTCTTCCTCGCGCGCTGTAAGAGCTGCATAATTGGCAACCCGAGGGTCCTCCGCGGGCAGGAAAGTCTCCTTGCGATGAAGAATTGGAGGATTTGCCCGAGGGCGATAGTCGGTTCGGATTACTGAGCCAGTGTTGAGGTTAATCTTCGTCGCTTCAGCGAGTGCAGGATGCGGATCGGCATCGAACTCTGGGTAGCTCAGAAACGTCACTGCAAACTCGTTTGTGTGTAGCTTCAGGAGATTCCAGTCGGGTGGTGGAGAAGCGGCAGTCTCTGCACGCTTAACTACCGCGAGAAAGGTCCCTGACAGATTATTGCCATTTGGGCGGAAGATATAGCGCGCACCAGGAAGCGTTTTGCCATACGGCATAACGCCGACGTATCGGTGAAACTCTTCGGCTCGCACAGGCCGATAATAACTCTCCGGAGGTGAGACGTAAAGATGAGCTCTTGAGGAAAAAACAGGGACGGGTCAGACACGAGGACGAAAAGCAGAGGAGTGAGTATGGAAAAGGTTTGGGGATCAATGAGTTGACAGCGCTAGCGTCAGTTTTTCAGTGGCGGAGCACCGAATCAGGTAGTTAGAAATTTTCCTCGGAACGGGCTGATTCGTTCGCACGATTCGGCGGTATCTGTGCGCGTCCAATGTTCTTCGGAAAAAAGAGTGGATCTTAAATGCATTGATCGAGCATAGCATCGGTTCTGTCGCTCGGAAATTGACAACTTACGCCGGATCCGATTCGCGATGACATTTGACCTGTCCCCCGTTTCCGGCGCTGAATGAAAAGCCTTCGATTCGAGAGATGGAAAGCCCTTTGCTTTCCATTTATTGTGTTGTGGATTTTATCGTATCAATATTCGGTATGCGAGCGACTGACCTAGAAAACCTGATTCAACGATTGAATGGTGAAATGTTCAGAGAGTCCTTTGCGCAAGATCTGGAAAAGGGGAAAGCCGGTAAGTGGTTCGACGAGATTCCTGGCAATAACGGATTATTGCGCGTCGAGCCTTCCCACTTTGGCAAACCGCTTAGGGATGAACTGAGGGCGTTGATTACAAACGATGCCGGAAAGCACCAAGCGATAGGGCACGTCATCGACGAAAAGCAAATGGAGCAGAGTCCTCTATCGTCCTCGTGGTTGGTATCAACTACTACCAGTTTTCGACTGGGCTGATGGGGGATGTGGGAATTTGGAATAACACGGGAATGCGGGGAAATACCCTTGCATTCCTGAATTCGGTCGATATTGCCCTTGAAGAACGCTTCCATCTAGTCGCCGCAAACGTTTTTCCCTGGACCACGAAAACAACATGGCAGAAGCTCGGACTGAAGAACGGGTACTGGGAAATGGCTCTCTTAGAGCTTTTCGGATACCGCGACCCATTGCTATCAATTCGAACGTTAGCGCAGAGCTTGGAAGATCTGAAAGCTATCATCTTTCATGGTGTTACGTCGGTTATTCCGTTTTATGCGGCTTCGTTTGCGAGGCAGTGGTTTGGAACAAACCGCGCGCCGGTGTTTCTATCTGTAAACTCAACCTCAATATGGGCGGGATGAAGTGCGGTATGGCGTGCATCAGAGGCCAATCTTCATAACAGGCGACAATAGCTTTTGTGTCGTTTCGTTGTGTCCCTCTTCCTCTTTCCGAATCGTGACCACTCGCGGCAACAACTCGCTGATCTAGTCTTGGCTACCTTCGTTTCTCATACCATTCGTCCAGCTTTGTCCACAACAATCCGATCGTACAGATAATCAGGATCCATTTGAACCACCTGCCAGACCAACCAGGCGAGCAGAATGAGGTTAACGATCAGCACCGGCGCCGACACCCGAAAGCTGAATATGAGCGCCAGCTCCAGAATGCACCGACTACATTGACCAGTTCCTCGGCTCTTTCGTGCATCTCAGGCTGCGCACTGATGAGAATTGCCAGCTGTATCGTCAGGAATATCGCCGAACCGCACCAGAACCAGGCGCTCGCTATCCGCCACGTTATCGCCCAGGCGCTGTCTTGATTTTCAAGCTTCAGCCGCAGCACCTCAAAGGGGACTATGTTGGAAACCGCTTCACCACGAAATGTTCTTCGTTCAAATAACCGCAGCCCGCCGCAACGATGTGCCCGGCGTAGATAGCCAATTCGCTATCCTGATCGATCATAATATAAGAGGGCCAGAAACTCTTGCCAGGAATCGCGCAGTTCTTGGTTTCCAGCGCGAGTACACACGCAATAAGGGATCCCGTTGGCTTTAATGATCGGCTCCGGATAATAAGCCTGCGTTTTGCCCAAAACCCAGACCGCATGCGGTGCCACATATTTCAAACTGCGTCAAAAACTGGCCCGCTCTCTTTGAATTCGGATTCGAGCGGGCGCCTGTTCTCCGACCCCAGGCTTCGAGACACAAAATTGTAAGCGCTACTGCATCCGCAAGCATCAGGAGGCCCTCCGGTCCGCCCGGACCTCCATTGGCATGCTGGCAATTTTGCAGCCAGGATTTTGCTGGTTAAAAATCCGCCTGGCGGTGAAGGAATCACTCGCGGGTACAGTTGTTTTTAGTTGCACGGAGTTCCCTTTCACTAACCGAAAAGCAATCTGATATTTTTTCATTAGTCCAACATAAGGGGCGCGGGTGTTAAGTATCAGGGGAAAATTTGGGTCCAAAATGTTGGCTGATCGAGTATTTGGTGCGGGGCCAGGATCGAGCTAAATTGACTGAACTCTAATCGTTCATCCCTGTTCCGCTGTCGAACACCACTCAACGGTGGAAGTGGGTAAGGATACGTTTTGCAGGGCTAATTGAAATGGAAGAGAAAAGCAAAAGTGCGAAACAGGAGAGCGTGGAGCCCATCGCCGCCGGTGACGAATTTGTGGCAAAGTGGCTGAAACGTCTTGGTCTGCCGTCCGCTTGGAAAGAACCCGCACGGGCGCATTTGGAAGATCTGTGCTTTTCCAATCCGCAGGAGACCTTGCCGTTGATCGAAAGTCTATTCGACATCGTCCCAGGGATTCTCAATCGTGAACCGGCGAGGAAGAGCCTAGCGGAGGCATATGCCTGGTGCTGTTACGCGTTCTGGCAGTCAGGGCCGAAATGTCGATATAAGTTCCTTGCTGGCGTCACTTTTGGCGTATGCAAGTGACCTCGAAAAGTGGGGTGGGATTTATCACCCGAAGTCAGCTCAGCCAGACGTAATCCGCGCGCACGAGAAAGTGGTCAGGGATGGGGAGTACGAAAAGATTCTTCACGCACAGATAAAGTATGACGAGTTCGAGCTGCAAATCCGGGCCTCCGACGATCTGAAAAAAGAGTGGTCCGAAATCAAGAGACTTTTTCCAGAACAGACTGAGGGACGGGACATAATCCATCGCTCGCTCGTCCCAGAGCGAAACTGGGTACGCGATCCGGGGGTAAAATTCAAATCGAAAGGGGCTGCGTTTCAAGCGGTCTTCGACCTTTTTTGCTGGAAATATTATCTCTGGGCGATGAACCGCTCCTAATGAAACCTTCCGTGGTTTTCACTCCTTTTGGTACCCAGATATTTATCCCAGGCTACATCAGCTTCGATACGAAGCGCGATCTGGAACTTGGGGTTGTCTCAGAATTACATCGAGCGCGCGGAATTCGGCGCCAGGGCGAAGGTTTTTCGGGTGGTCGGATCGACCGTGATGTAAAAGTAAAGCACGCATTCGAACTCAATGAGCAAGCCAAAGCCGGCGGATTGAAAGGTAACGGACGACTGCGTTTCGTTGCCGACAACCTCGGGATAAAGACTAAGGAAGATTACCGGGATATCAGGCGATTGATCAAAGAGGGTAAAAACGTAAAGGGAAAATAAAACAAGCCGGGACAACTTTCGTTGTCCCAGAACGGCCAATATTCGCTCATTAATTTGACTAAGTTACTTTAAATTGCGCCTGCGCGTTGCGTTTGGCGTGGGATTCAATCGCTCGTCTTCGCAGTTCGTGGCGACGCTTCATGTGGCTAAAGACTTGCTCTACGCTAGCGTCCCTCCGCGGTAGGAAAGCCGCTAGCAGCTTCTCGATATCAGCGCAACTTAGCAAAGGACATTGCTCTTTCATCTGCAGTCTCTCGGTCAGCATGAAGAGCATCGCCATCATCACCAGCGCCATATGATGGTGCCACCCATTCCAAAGCCGCACCTGGTAGTCCGCCATTCCACACTGGCCCTTGCCCTCTTCAAAGCACCTCTCTACCCAATATCGTTGCCGCTGCATCCAGCTGAGACGCCGTGTCGAGGTCGATGGCTTTTGGTTGGTCAAGGAATACTTCCGATCTTGTCCATCCAGGTTCTCAGTGACCAAGAGTTCATAGCGGCGCGCCTGCTCGCTTTGATTGTCCCACACATACACGCTCTTGCGTAACACCCGAAGTTTGAGTGAGCCCCGAGTCGTTTCCCTCACATTGTGAACTCTCCAATGTTCTGCGGAGAAGGATTCCACGAACTTCTCGACACTCACACTCTTCTGTCCGGTCATCAAACGACTGGCTTTGCGCCCCTTACTTGAAGGCTCTGGAACGCTAGGCTGTGGATCAACTTCATAGATGACGAAGCTCTTGTGAATATCGATCAGGAAGGTGTGACCTGCATCTTCCAAGGCCAAGAGAAAGTCCGGACCACTGCCATAGCCCGCATCAGCCCCAACCCAGCCAAAGCGCACTCCGTTGCGGCGAGCCTGCTCAACGATTTCCAGAGCTAGCTCATTTTTGGTCTTAAAGACCCGTTCGCTTTCCGGGACGCCCGCTTTGGCGCATCGCTGCTGGTCATCGGTCCATTCTTTGGGCAAGTAGAGCCGGGTATCAATGGCCGTGGCATATTGTCCCTTGGCCAAAACCCCGAAGACCGCTACCTGCCCACGATCGACCTTACCCAATCGGCCAAGGTATTGACGACTGGCACCGACAGGCATCTTGCCTTGTTTGACAAATGCACTCTCGTCGATAATGAGCGCGGCATCCGTGGCATCCCCGATCAACTCATCGGCATCACGCGCCACATGGTCAAGCACTTCACGTGTGCTCCATTTAGAGTGAGTGACAAACTGCTGCAGATTTCGACTATCGGTGTCCGGCACTACCTCTGAGATCGCATAGATATTTTTACGCGAGCCTGCCTGCATCAAGCCGCAAGCATACTGCCTAGCCTGCTCAGACACATCTCGCCGGTAACTTATAAAGTGCTCGGCGTAACTCATTACAAAACTTAGAAATCGCTCTGCCACCCCTCTCAGGGGGCTCTTCTCGATTTCATTATGTTCTTCGGATTTAGAATTGCTTCTCCATTAGAGCTGAGAGTCAAGTCAGCAAAAATCCGGGAAAACGTCAATTTTAAAATTACAAAGTCAAATTAATGGGAGGCTCCACTGACATACGCAAATTCATAAAATGAGATAAGCGTCCGCCCATACGAATCTTCAGGCGGTGTCTTTTGTGGGATATGGTTTACGTAGTCGCGGCGACGGCGCGGATCGCGCCTACCTCGACAGCCCCAAGGCTGAATGGTTGTGGGAGTTTGCCGAAACGAATGACATCGTCGTCCACATTCATCCACCAATGCTGTCGGTCGGGCACGAGGTGCTCATGCAGTACCGCCTCAACGAGGCGGTCGGCCGTCCCTTCGATTCGACTGTCAACGGTGCCCGAATGATCGGCTCCGGCCTGTTTGATCGCCACCCAAAGCTACAGGTGCTGATCGTCCACATGGGCGGTGGACTCGCGTCGGTCCTTGGACGCCTCGAATTCAATTGGCACCTCAACTACAATGGGGTCCGCAACCCGCCGGCCGGCAGGCCTTACACGAACAAGCCGCCGCCATCCGACTACTTCAAGACCAACATCCTGGTGGACTCTATGGGGTTCAACCCAATTGGACTGCGAGCCGCGGTTGAAATGTGCGGTGTGGACCGAGTGGTGTTCGGCTCCGATTACGGTCCGATCCCATACGGGATCGAAGAGCATGTGCAGATCGTCGAAGACGTGCTTCCGAGCCCGGCTGAGCGCCAACAGGTGTTCTGGAAGACAAGCAACACGGGTTGTGCTTGTACAAAACCATTGGCGTTCGTGTCGAGAGATTCATGTGAGAAAATTACGTCTTCTTCATCCATATCGCCATACCCTTGTTTCTCGAAACTGATTCTAAGATGTAGCCCAAGGTTTGCCGAACCTTCCATACCTCTTTCGACTTGATGCGGTTGGGTGTCGGTATGCCGGAACCAAAAAAGCAAGTCTCGTCTTGCAAATCCAAGGATCGGTGGACCTCCACAGATGCCGTTTCCTCACGCCTTGCAGCCTCCTGTGGCTTGCTTGTAGTCTTACCCTAGTGGATTCTACCTTCGATGCCGGAGAACAAAATAGGACGGCGGAAACTCCGTCCTTCACTCTGCTAATGCGCGAATACGGAAACTTTTCGGGATTTAAAACTTCTCGATCATTTGCCGTACCTCGTCCTTAGACTTTCCAAGCCTCTTTTGAAGCCGGCCTAATAATTGATCTTTCTTGCCCTCGGCGAATGCCAGATCATCATCGGTCAGGTTACCATATTGCTGTTTGAGCTTGCCCTTGATCTCATTCCAGGAGCCTTTGATTTGAAGCTTGTTCATGGATAATTGGACGGTTGAGCAGCTACTATCGTTCGATCAGGTTCCTGGTCTCACAGGGAAAAAAGGGCATCGTCACTGACTGAAGATGCTCCCCAGAAGGCGACAGGACCGCGAACGACTTCTGGCATCATACTCTGAGGCAACATCAACGGGTTGATAAGAGTATGGGAGAAAGGAGCGAACCCGAGCTAACTTAACCATGCTATGCTGAAGTTTATAAGAATCCGCTACATTATTTTTGCATGTCTTCTGGGCATGGCGCCCTCGCTTTCCTTTGCCCTTGTCTCAATTACAATTGCTCCTCCTGCGCTGTTGAGCTACGATCAACCGGCCTGTCCACAAGACGGCTATCTTTGGACGCCTGGCTACTGGGCCTCTGCAGATGACGGTTATTACTGGGTTCCGGGAGCCTGGGTTGAACCGCCAGAAGTGAGTTATCTTTGGACGCCTGGTTACTGGGGATATGGCAGCAACGCCTAGTTTTGGCACGCTGGCTACTGGGGCCCTCGTGTGGGCTTTTATGGGGGTATCAACTACGGATATGGTTACGGAGGTTCAGGTTTTTACGGAGGTCGTTGGCAGGGCGACGCTTTTCAATACAACACGGCGGTCTGGAGGGTGAATCCCGAGGCGGTTTACAACACCTATGTTGACCAATCGGTCGTCAACAACGGGCCTATCGGCAGTAACGGAGCTAGCTATAACGGTCCGGGAGGAATTCAGGCGAGACCTACCGCGGAGCAGCAGGCGGCAATGAACGAGCGGCACCTGCAGGCAACGAGTGCGCAACTCCAGCACGAGCAGACGGCCCTGAATGATCCGAACCAACATTTGGCGACCAATCACGGGCATCCGCCCACGACGGCTCTGAGTTCAATTGACGGACATCAAAACGGGGCGCCTAAAGCTAATCAGGTTACGTCCGATCGGCAGCAGGGCCATGGCACAGTCGACGCCAAGGCATATCAGACTTCGATTCAGGAAAAGAGTGCGACTAAATCAAGCACAGTGGTGAAGGCTAAGGGCGCTACACCGCAAGTTTATGGGGCTGCAGGCCAGTCCAAGAGCCCTCAGATCCCGATTCACGAGAAGCCTGCAACCAAATCGAGCGAAGTGGTAAAGGCTAACGGCCCTGCACACCAAAGCAAAGCAATGTCCGCGCAAGTGCGCCTGCAGGCACCGCAGCGCCAACAGGTTCAACATCAACCGGCGCAGCACCAACAGGTTCAGCACCAACAAGCGCACCAGCAGCCGCAGCGTCGACAGGCACAGCAACAAAAGGCGCCTAAAGGTAAAAAAGAGTAGAGGAAAAAGTCCCGCCCGGACTCGAATAAGCAACAGCTGTGGTGGCTAAGAACAGAAAAGCAAGAAGCCCTTGATTTTGGAAAGACGCTTCTCCTCTCGTGCTTGTTTATTAGGTCTGTTGTATTGTGTGAGAGCGAGGGTGGGTTCTCGGTGGGGGCCCAGGGATCTCCATAGATACCAACTCCGGCCCCGTATTTTGTGCAATTCGAGGGCTAATGCATCGGTTTCATGGGCTTCACCGGTTCCATTGGTTTCATGGGCTCCATTCGGGCGATGTTCTCGTCCGATTCTTTCAGCGTTAGTCTCTCCGCATTCTCCAGCTTGGGCTCTCCTCGCATCGATTCGATTTGGTTACCCTGGACTCTGATAAACTCCACGCCACTTTTACTCTCAAGACGCAGAACGAGGTTTTCGGCGGTGCGAAACAGTTCCGGTGGCCTCGACCATTCGCCGGTACTAAAGCCCGTGTTCTGATTTTGCCGTTGAGCAGAGTCGCCGCTGCTCAATGCGACCTGCGTGTTGTCGCCGTCATTTTGAACGAGGAGCCGTTGGCCGTTTCCAAGACTGTAGGTATACGTCATAAAATTGGTATTGGTTCACTGTCTTTTCACCGGATTAATTCTCCGGCTGGTCCGATCGCGACGTGCGCGACACCATTCGTTACAAGGAGCATCGCAAGCATGTCGCCCCGCCGCAATAGGGGTGTTGGACGGCGTTTCTGGTCATGACAGGGATATGTCGCGCAGTCCTGGATCTTGCACTCTACACTGTCCCCGGTTCCACGATCAAGGCGGGCGGTGGTCTCGGGACACCAGACTTCACCGAATAGATCCAACCTTCCGATCCATCCGTATCTTGAAACCCTGGCGTTTCAGGGAGTTCGGAGAGCATGGTTGATTCCACGACGGAAACTCCTTCGATCGCCCACGGCGCTTGAGGCATTCCTACGGTCTGACGGGCTATGCGAGCGGCTCGTCGATAGATTTTGTGTGAAATCATTGATGGACGTCGTCCTGAGCCAAACAAGATTTTTGCTGCCTCTTCGGGAATGCGAACAACGATCTCGATGCGCTCGCCGGTCTTGGACGGGTTGTCCTTGTGGTATCGGTGAAGAAAGACGGTGGCGTAATAATCGTTGATCGTGCGAGCTTTGCTCATGGTCCGGTCCTGATGAGGTTTAATGCGACCTTAGCGTGACCGAGGAAAAGCGCTAGTCATTGAATATGGCGACGAATCAAAGATCGTTGTCGCCGACGAAGGCTTTCCAGCTCGTCTCGCGAAAGAATGCGGTCACTGAGGGTCTTGAGGCTGACGCGAACCATCTGTAGCCAAACCGAAAATGCAGCAGCGCTGAAAGCCATAGACCTTCTTCGGCAATCGTCATCCCTGATATTTGACCTGTCCCTTCCGCTCGGATCTCGAAGGCGGGGATAACGAGGCACGGAAAGTCTTCAGTAACAATGAATACGCCAATACGCCGCGAAAGAATCCGAAACCGTGATGGGAAACCAGGCCATGCGCCGCCTGCGGACCTTCATGTACGAGGGGGAACAGGTCTGAATATCATGTCCATATTTCATCAGTAATCTTGATGTCCGCATCGTGATTTCCTAGAAGTTGGAAGAGGCGACGAGCGTTCTAACGCGTTGACTCCCCAAAAGCACAACAAACCAGGATCGCAATTATGGCAGCCATGAAGCTCTTGTCCGTCAGCGTGGGACTTCCCCGCGAGATCGAATGGCACGGGAAACTTGTCCGTACGTCGATCTTCAAGTCGCCGGCGTCGGGCCATGTTCGAGCTTTAACGCTCAATTTAGAGGGTGATGAGCAGTCAGATCTCTCTGTACACGGCGGGGTGCATAAGGCCGTTTATGCATACCCGTCTGAACACTACCCAATCTGGCGCGAGGAAGTTCCGGACTTAGACCTAGCTTGGGGGGTATTCGGAGAGAACTTCACAACGGGGGGATTGCTTGAGGAAGCCGTTCACATCGGCGACCGCCTTCGGGTTGGGTCTGCGGCGTTTGTAATCACCCAACCGCGAATGCCTTGCTTCAAGCTCGGCATCCGCTTCGGTCGCCCGGAAATGGTGAAGCGCTTCCTGCGCAGCGGTCGGACCGGCTTCTACCTTGCTGTCCTTGAAGAGGGACAGGTCACCGCTGGCGACTCGATAGAGTTGCTTGCCCGGGATGAGCATGGCGTTACCGTAGCCGATATTGTGAATCTATACTCGGCGGATGCGACGAACCAAGACCTCCTGCGCAGGGTGAGCGAGCTACCTGCGCTTCCCTCATCTTGGCGAGACCACTTTCGTAAGCGCCTCTGGGACCCGGATAGTTGACCATCGCGCTCATCTCGAAAAAGTGACAAAGGGGACTTGCCGTCGTGTTGTCGTTTTTTCCGAAGGAATGAGTCTCCGGGAATAGCAAACTCTCACAAGCGATCTCAGTGAAACACTGGGCGGAGCGTCGCAAGCACACCGAGATATGTTCTCCATGAACGCACACGATGAAACTTGAGATACTGACTTCAGCCCGCCGGAATCCCGCTGTAATGGAAAAATGCGCGATGGGCATTATGATCAAAGCGCCCCGGGCTGGCTTCTCGAAAACCCGCCTTTCTCCGCCGCTGTCACAGGAAGAAGCAGCAATTATCAGCCGTTGCTTTTTCAAGGATACGACCGCGGTGATCGATGCGTTGAGCCACGAGGATCCCTTCGTGGTAGGTGTTGCGATTTATACCCCGGTCGGGTCAGAGGCTGATTTCGCTGAACTGCTACCGCTAAGCTTCAAAATCATCGCCCAGCGTGAAGGCGGTTTTGGCACCCGCCTGTTAGGCGCAACCGAAGATCTATTTTCGATCGGATTTTCCGCTGTCTGCCTGATTGACTCTGATAGTCCCACGCTTCCGTTTCATTACTTGCGCGACCTATCGACTTTTCTCAAAGAAGCCAAGGATCGAATGGTCATCGGACCCAGCTTGGATGGAGGCTATTACGCCTTAGGGCTGCGCCGCGCGCACCCGAGGGTTTTTGAAGACGTGACCTGGAGCACAGACCGGGTCTATGACGAGACTATCAAGAGAGCGAAGGAGATCAATTTGCCGGCCATCACACTGCCTGCTTGGTACGACGTGGATGACCATTTCTCGCTGAATCGCCTGTTATCCGAACTATTCCCAGAACGCGCAGTTGAGGCGGTACCACAAGGCTCACCCGCTATATACACCAAAGAATTCCTGCACCAAATTTTGGCAGGAGAAGGCACCAACCGAATCTGGCCTCAGACGTCCACCTCGGCGCGAACGGTATGAGTGAAAGATTGGTCTCTCGCAATCAACAAAATCGGGGGTCAACCGAGAAACAATCGCTGGTGATACTTATCGGACTCGGGGCTCTGTTGTTGATTATAGAGCTGTACACTTTGGGGGCGCATCGTCACAACCGGTTCTATTTGGTACTCATCTTGCTGTCGATTTCCGGGATTCCTTTTGTTTTTGCGGTCTGGTGGACGTTCGAACGCAAGAAATTTCCAGCAGGCACTCTCTTGATCATTCTGATCGGGGGCGCACTGTTTCGATTGATCTTTGTGCCGCTCGATCCCACCGGCTTTCAACCGACATTTATCGCTACATCTGGGATGGACGCCTCCAGGCTGTCGGTATCAATCCGTATCTCTATTTGCCGGTCGATTCCCAGCTCGCCGGCCTACGCGACGATTCCATTTTTCCACACATTAACCGCAGAGAATATGCACACACGATCTACCCGCCTGTAGCGCAAATCTTCTTTTTCGCTGTGGCGCGGGTGACGCAGAGCATTCCTGGATTCAAAGGCACGCTCGTGCTGGTAGATCTTGTGACTTTGGGATTGGTGGCGGCCACTCTGAGAGCGATCGGTCAGCCAGCGGAACGAGTGATCGCCTATGCGTGGCACCCGTTACCAATATTCGAATTTGGTGGTTCTGGGCATATCGATGCGCTCATGATCTGTTTTATCGCCCTTGCTCTGTTCGCACGCGCACGCCAGAAATTTGGGATCGCCGGATTTGCGCTTGGAGCCGCAACGCTAGTCAAATTCTTTCCTGTCATTCTGCTACCGGCTATCTACAGGAGATGGGATAAGAAAAGAAATTGCCGATCGCTTTCACGATCACACTCGTCGTTTGTTATCTTCCCTATGTGCTCGGCGCGGGCACCGGTGTTCTCGGGTTCCTGCCACAGTACGCCAAAGAAGAAGGACTACAGAGCGGCGGGCGCTATTATCTGCTAGACCTGATCGATTACATATTAGATTGGTGCGGAGTCGTGCACGATTTGCCGCCAGCCGTCTTCACGTGGATGGCGTTGGCTGGTCTCGGAACGATCGCCATTTGGGCATTTTATCGAGAGCCCCCTTTCGGAAGAGAAAACAGCGAAACTCAAGGGCAGTGGATCTTTTCTGCGTTCCTCCTCGCGCTCACGTTTTCGACCCTGCTCTCTTCGTATTATCCTTGGTACTATAGCTGGTTAGCTCTTTTCCTCTGTTTCGTTCCAAATTCCGCCGCGTTTGCCCTTACATTAATCCTTTGGCCTCTTTACCGCTCACTCTTCGACCAATCGGCGGACGACCTCTTTCGATTCCAGTCTCGGGTTTTTCTTCCGTTTTTTGCACTCCTCGTTCTGATTCGGATAATGCGCAAACGCGGTTCGAGAACAGCGACGAAGAGTTAACGAAAAATTCATGTTACTATCCCCTCAAAAAAAACGGGCGCTCGTCACCGGGGGTGCTGCAGCTTACGGCGGTTACATGCCCGAAATCTCAAAGTATGTGGCGGTGAATAGTCTCGGAACTGCACAGCTGCTCGAAATTATTCGGGAGAAGAATCTCGGAATCCAAAAAATCATCGTCGCGTCATCGCAGGTGGTGTATCCGGAAGGGGTTGGAGATTGCCCCCAACATGGTCTGGTATTTCCTGGGTTGAGACCGGTCGAGCAGCTTCGGCGTGGCGACTTTTCGGTCCGTTGCCCGGCATGTCAGAGTCCGACAAAATCAGTGCCGACACCGCCAGTGATTTACGAAGATGGAGAGCAAACTCGTGATTTCAGCTTTGTGGAGGACATCGCTCGGGCCAATTTGCTCGCCGCAACTTCGGACGGGTTAGACGGAAAGGCCGTGAACGTCGGAAGTGGTCGAGCGGTCACCATCAAACGGGTGGCCGAACAGATTTCTGCAGCGTTGCGAATTCCGCTCGCGCCCATCATGAATCGCGAGTTTCGGCCGGGAGAAATGCGGCATCTGAATCCGATACTACCGTGATTCGGAACGCTGGTTACACGCCCGCAGTGAGCCTGGAAGAAGGGATTGCGCGGTATCTCGCCTGGATCAAAACTCAAGGTAGCGTTCGCGACTATTTCGCCGCGGCCGAACCGATTCTCCGGCAGAAAGGGATTTTGCAGCGAGTGCACATAGAAAAATCACTTCTTTGCATTAGCCGTTGCGGGGAGGTCGCCCCGCCATCGCGCGGATTGGTTGAAACGAGCGGCAGGGCTTCCAGTATTTTGGCCGTGCCGGTGTGCTGGACGAAGCGAACGATCTTTTCGCCACGAACGGTCCAGTGATGCGCAAAAGGTGCTGTCACGGGCCGCCCGGTTCCGCGATGCGTGCCGACATATCTGCCGAGACTGACCACTTCGTCACCTTCGGTCACGAAGTGCTCGGCATTGACGGCGAAGCTGCCCCAATCGCGACCCAACGGTTCGAACAGACCTTTAATCATCGCTTGCGGCCCGCGCCAGGTGGCGTCGTAATAGGAAAAGCGTTCAGCTTCGGTCCATTCGACGTTGGCGTCGAGAAGAGTGAGGATCGCCAGCAAGTCGCCCCCAGCGAGCAACGCATAGAACCTGCGGACGGTATCGAGAGCTTTGGTCATCTTATTACTCTGTTCACGGTCGGAGATGAGAAGTGAAATTTCTGTCGCAGATTCAGCTGTGCCGCGAAAGCAGTAAAGAGCGAACCCTAAACCTTGAATTCGCGCGGCCGTTGCCTTCGTGTTCTTCACGAGGCGTCCTCTGGATTCAAAACAACATTTGCGAGGTGACCCAGGCCGAGAGCATTGGCGACCTCGGCTTGCACCGGCGCTACTTGTTCGTTCACTTTATCCGAGCCGAACGCAGCGCCGACCACGGTGTTCAGCGCGACATTCGCTATGGTCTCGATGATTTCTCCTTCGGTCAGGCCGGAGAACCGAAGCGATCAGCTACCCATCGATCGGCCAGCTATTGAGCGACCGAGGGGCCGGCGGGATGGTCACATTTGTTGGCTAATCGTTGCTCGCAAACCATGACTCGAATGATGATCATCCTAAAAGTGGGCGAGGGGAGGGTGGAGGAGGGAACCGTTTCGTTCGAAACCGGGACGTCTGTTCTGCCGCGTTTATCAGTGTCGAAAGATAACGCTTTCGGGCGGGGAGGCGCGCGTTGCGCGGCTTTCTGGAATAAAGGAGTACCTTTTCTGCCTCTTGATTAGAAGCCGACGCGCATAAAATCGGAGATCGTGATCTTTGATCGTCTCTCGCCAACGTAATCCGAGCGCGGAGGCGCCCAGACACCAATCACACACAAATAAGGTTAATACATGAAACCGTCCAAAACAGTAGTTGCTGGCGCTGCGGTTGCCGGCCTTTTAACCGGGTCTATGGCCCTCCGTGCCTATGCCGCGAGCCCGTCCAGCCATCCGGGTGTCTCCCTCCAGACGATGGCTGACGCTCAAAATCCGCTACCGAAACACGCGTGCAAAGGTCAAAATGACTGCAAGGGCCAGGGCGGTGGCAAGCATCCTGGTAAAAACTCGTGCAAAGGAAAGGGAGGCTGCGCAACCGACGGAAGCAAGCCGCAGTAAGGAATCAAACCCTAGCCGACCATATTGGCGGGTGCCTAGGGCGATTCCGCAAGGGAGGGACGGCTTCTGTGCTTTCCCAGTAGGTTGGTGGTGGTCCGCGCCGGTCAAGAATAGTCGGACCGAACGGAGCCTGTCCCTCCCGAGCGGTAAAGCCTACTGATTTTACGCACATCGGTTGTTTGGGGAAACGAAAACTGTATCTCCCAGCGATGGATAGACTTCTGGATCAGCAGCTATGACTGGAAGCATCCGAACAGCGGTATTAGGGATGCTCGCGGGAGCTGCTGCGGACGCTCCTCTGGCGCTGAGCCTTGGCCACCCGTGCTCCAGCGTCGCCCTCGGTATGGCGATCGGCATCGCCTACGCCGTCAGCACGCGACGCACGCAGCAGTCCTATGTTGACAACCTGATGGCGGCCGGCGCGCTCGGAGTGCCCATGTGGGGGCTGATCAGCGTCATTGCGCTTCCCTTGTTTTCCGATCAAAGGCTTGAATGGAGCGCGGAACAGATGAGAGCATACTTCCCTGCACTCGTAGGATGGGTGCTCTACGGCGCCTTGCTCGGTTTGTTCACTCAGGCATTAAGCGACCTCGCGAAGCATGTCTTTGGTCCCGAAGCTGGAGGCGTTGCGCCGGTTCCACAGCAAAGGAAACGGATCGTAATCTTGGGAGGTGGATTCGCGGGCATGAAGACGGCAGAGTGCCTGGAGCAGGAGGTTCACACGAACTCAACAGCGATGATCACGCTGATCAGTGAGACTAATGCGCTCTTGTTTACGCCAATGCTGGCGGAAGTGGCTGGAAGCACCCTGGAGCCCAGCCACATCAGCACGCCCTTGCGCAGCAGCCTCCGCCGCACGGAATTCATCCGCGGGCGGGTTAACGCGATTGATTTGGAGAGCCGCAAAGTGGTCTTGGCCTCTGATTCCCCGACAGGGCAGTTGGTCGTTCCATACGACCATCTGGTGCTGGCGCTCGGCTCGGTTTCGAATTATCTGGGAATGGCCAACATCGAGAAGCTGGCCTTTAACTTCAAAAGCCTGCTGGATGCCATTCGCATCCGCAATCACGTGATTGAGATGTTCGAGCGTGCCGATCGCGAGCCCGATCCATTGCAACGGGCGCCCCTCCTCAGCTTCGTGATTGCCGGCGGCGGATTTGCCGGAGTCGAGCTGGCTGGGGCGCTTAACGACTTCGCCCGCGGTATTTTGGCCGACTATCCAAACCTGAATCCAAACGAGCCGAACATCGTCCTGGTTCACTCCCGAGACCGGATTTTGCCGGAATTGAGTGAGTCGCTGGCCAGGTATGCAAAGAAAAAGATGGAAGCCCGTGGCGTGAAGTTCCGCTTAAATGCCCGCCTGAGTGATGTGCAGCCCGGTGTCGTCGTGGTCAGTGATGGAGAGATCCGCGCCCAGACTCTGGTG
This sequence comes from uncultured Verrucomicrobiae bacterium, assembly GCA_963782115.1. Classification (GTDB taxonomy): domain Bacteria; phylum Verrucomicrobiota; class Verrucomicrobiia; order Chthoniobacterales; family JAFAMB01; genus JAFAMB01. The sequence continues at coordinate 20,030 of CAWAIK010000019.1, read as the reverse complement.
TGGACTGCCGGCACCGCACCCAATCCTCTGCTCAAGTCTCAGCCCTTCGAGCGTGACAAACGTGGCGCAGTGAAGGTGGACTTCACCCTGGCCGTGCCCGGTCATCCGGGTGTGTGGGCGCTGGGAGATTGCGCCGCAGTCAACGACGCCAAAACCGGCGAGCCGTGCCCTCCAACGGCACAGTTTGCCATTCGCGAGGCCGCAACCGTAGCCAGAAATATCGCTGCTCAATTGGGCGGATGGCCGCTCAAGAATTTTCATTTCGATTCACTGGGAGCACTGTGCGTGGTGGGCCATCAGACCGCCTGCGCCGAATTGAGAGTCCCTTTCGCCCGGAGCAAGTCCGTGCGTTTCTCAGGGTTGCTGGCATGGCTGATGTGGAGGGGAATCTATCTCTCGAAATTGCCGGGGATGGAGAGGAAGATTCGCGTACTGATGGACTGGATGATCGAGCTTTTCTTCCCTCGAGATATTGTGCAGACGATTGATTTGCAGCAGGAGAAACCTTAAATGTCCGTCTCGCAACCTTCATTGACTGTGCAGGCGGTGGCAGCGGCGAAGAGTCGGGCCTGGCTTGAGCCGCTGCTTGGGCTTTCGACCGGCGTGCTGGGCGGCGCAGTTCAAAGCAAAATACTCTCAGCTCCAATGAGTCACAGCATCTTGCTTGGGGGAATTTTTGGGCTCGCCTTCAGTCTGTTCTTTGCCAGACGCGCCACCACTCCGGGCGCGGGCCTGATCTGGGGTCTGGGCGGCGGGTTGCTTCTTTGGTTTGTAATGCCCACTGGAATTGATCTATTGCTCCTCCGTTCCGCTTCCATGGCCATGCTTAACGACGCCCAGGCGCGATTTCCCCAGCTTGTCGCTTACCTGGTTTGCCTGGGCATGCCGGTAGGTGTGGTCCTTGGAATTCGCGGAGGCCTTCGCACCAACGAAGGACAGCCGCAATTTCGCTGGGGCCGTGCGGTTGTGGCTGGAGGACTTGCCGGAACCATCGGTGGACTGGCGTTCAGCGGCTGGGAATATGCAGGAGGGTACTTGCCACTGCTCGAGGGGCTGCCGGACTTCCAATCTCAGACTAGGGCGGTAATCCTGCATTTTCTGGTGGCGTTGCTGATTGGCTCAATTTTCGGAGTTCTCTTCCAGCGCGACGTGCGCGGCTATGGCTCCAGCATGGGCTGGGGCCTGGGATTTGGAATCTTCCTGTGGTTTTTGGGCCCGCTCACAGTTTTCCCCATCGTCGGCCGTCAGCCTCTGGATTGGTCCGCAGAACAGGGCACCGCGTTATTCGGGTCGCTGGTCGGCTACATTATTTACGGATTCATCTTGGGTACCATCTATGCATTCCTGGACCGGATATGGGTGAGACTGTTCATTCAATCCGATCCATTGAATCGCGAACCCGAGGGTCTAGGCCTCCATTTTCTGCGTTCGATCGAATGGGGAGGGCTGGCTGGGCTGGTCGGAGGCCTGGTCTCGATTCCCGTCATGGCCGCAACCGGAATTCTGCCGAAGATTGCGGGCCTCGACAGCAGTTTCGGCGGCATCAGCGGCGTAGTCATCCACCTTCTGGTAAGCGTAGGAATCGGTATGACCTACGGCCTGTTATTCCGCAACGAGGCCCCCAGCATTAGCCTCGGTGTTCCCTGGGGGTTTCTGTTTGGTGTGATCTGGTGGTATGTGGGTCCGCTGACTCTTTTGCCGTTGATCTTGACCGGAGAGTACGATTGGAGGGCAAGCGCGGCCGCTGCTCTGCTCCCCTCGCTCATCGGACACTTGATCTACGGCGGGGCCACTGCATTTACATTCCTCCTGCTGGAGCGGCGGTATAAGCGATGGCTGCTTCTTGATCCACGCATTGCAGCCCGCGAGCAGCGTCGCCTTCGTCCGGTAGGAACGCCGGCCCCCGCACTGTGGTTCTTCGCGCTTGGGCTCGGAGTACTGCTGCCAATTCTACTTGGCTAAACCTAATCGGCATCTGTGTTCGCTACACTTAGAGGGTGTTTGAAAAGTTGACCTCTGTCTTGAAAGAGCGCTGATCCGGGCCAGAGGGACCGTACGACGAGCACTCGATTCTACGATACCGACCTGACCGACGCGCGTGGGCTTTTGTTGCGCAGCCTTCGCGCGGATAAGGCGTGGCGAAATGCCGCCTGAGCTTCCATGGGTGGCTTCGACGAAGCTCAATCGGAAACGCCGCTAGGGATCGGTTCGATCCAAGGGCTCCGTCGTCAATCCCACCGCAAAAATTCTCGAGCTCGCCTCGGTTGGGCAGCATCGCCCGGTAACCCGCCAGTGACTCAATCGTGACACTCGGTTTTTAGTGATCTACTAGTGACTCATTTTGACCCTCATCATGTCCACTTCTGTCCGCTTTGAGAAAATCAGGTGTTTTCGTAATATCCTTGATAAGCCCCTCAAATACAGGTTTTTCCGAGGAGAAAAACTGGTGGCTAGGGGCGGAATCGAACCGCCGATTTCTTGCCAAGCCGATTCCAAAAATACGGTTTCCCTCGTAGAACTGCTTAAACAAAGGAAATAGGGGCGTTCTGGCTTAATTAATTGAATTCATTAAATTCGATGATATGTTCTGAGTAGGTTCTGAAAAATTTCCCTTTTTATGCCGTGCCTCATTAAAGACCGGACCGGACGGTCAGCCTATTACTACTGCGCCTACACGACTCCTGATGGGCGCCGGTTGAAGAAATCCACCAAACAAACCGACAAGGCTAAAGCCTGGGAGGTCTGTCTCACGTTCGTCAACGCCGAGGGCGCGATCGCGACACATTCGGCGACTGAGCAGCAGCTTCGAAAAGTCATTAACGATGCCTTGGCGCGGCTCGGTGAGCGCACACTCACTGATCCAACCGTAAAGGAGCAGATCGATACCTGGATTGAGTCCAAGAAAGGCGCAGTCGGGGCCGCTACCATGTTGGCTTACCGGCAGGCCCGAGACCTGTTTCTGGAGTATCTCGGGGCACGCGCGAACCGAAGCGTACGGTTGCTCGCCAAAAAAGACGTTGTCGCCTTCCGAGACCATCTCTTAAGCGAAGGCAGAACTCCGTCGACGGTGAACAAGATCACCAAGAAATATCTCACCGGGCCGATGGAGAGCGCCCGGAAGGAAGGGTTGGTTGACTACAATCCTTTTGTCGCGGCCGATGCACTAAAGGCGAAGAAAGTTGATAAGGACTATTTCAGGCCTGAGCAGGTGGCCCGACTGACCGAGGTGGTGAAGGGCATGGATTGGGAAGGCGCAATCCTGGCGGGGTACACAACGGGCGCCAGGCTCCAAGATATCGCCAATATGAAATGGACGTCAGTCGATACTGTGAACTGCGTCATAAGATTCACGGAGCGCAAAGGAGACAAGCCGGTTCTGGTCGGATTGCATCCCGATCTAAAAGAGTGGATCGAAGGGCAAAAAGCTTCCGATGACACCGAGGCGTTTCTGTTCCCGAGTTTGGCAAATCGTTCTGGCGCGGGCCGCAACGGGTTAAGCAAGAATTTCGAGTCGATCATGAAGCGCGCCGGGATCGAGGGCCAGGTGCTGCGTAGCGCTGACCGCAAAGGGCGTTCGGTCCGCTCGCTCTCTTTTCACAGTTTCCGGCACGGCGCGGCAAGCCAGGTGTTCAACGCCGCGGCGCTTAAAGATATTGCCCGTCGGGTAACGGGACACGCGGCGAAGGGCAGTATTGATCAGTACCTCCACGATAACATCGAGGCGATTCGGGCAGCCACTGACATGATTCCGCGATTGCCAAAAAATTCCATTTGACAGTGTTTTCGGAGGTTTTGGGCTGTTTCCTTGACTTTCTTGCCCCTTTCTCGCCCCTGTTACAGACGCTAATAGACACTAAAAGATTCATAAATACACAAAAACGTTAATAACGACACAAAACGCACGGTGTCCGAAAACTCCGTGCATGGCTCGAATTAGGGCAACTAATAAATTGCTATAATGGAAGCCATGAGTTTAGCCCAAGCTGTTGATCCTACAATACAGAAGGAAGTTAGGCCAAAGGAAGCGGCAGCTAGGATCGGCTGCTCGATTCCATATATCTATCACCTGATGCATGGCGGTGAATTAGAACACCGCACTATCAGACGCCGCGGACTGGAGCGCGGAATCAGGTTAATCTCGGCCGCGTCGGTCGAGCGTTATTTGTCGCAACGCGAAAGCAAAGGCTTTGGCGCCGCTTCTGTATGAGTCGCATAAACAGAACGCAATTCTCGGAGGATTATGGCGAGCCACCAGGATCCGCCTGAAAAGCAAAGTGCTCGCCAGCTTGGCAACCGACGAGCACCAAAACGGAAACATGCTCATCGAGATATAGCACGCGCAAGGTCGGCACGCAACGACTGGGTCGCCTGGTACCCGATCAGGCGCGTGCCGGGACATCTTCGTTACCCGGTCATCTTTCTGAAATTCGCGAGGGCGGTCGCATTCGATCCGAGTCTTCGATGGATGGGCCGGGGATGCCTGTTGCTAGCGCGCAAACTGGTCGAGGATCTGGAGGACGACCAACATGACATTTAGGGAACCGCCGCCGGAACTGCCGTGCAGCGAAGATTGCGAAAAAGCATTAATATGTTCATTGCTTCGGGCGCCCGGGGAAGTTTCAACGTTGTGTCTGAATCGACTTCGAATCGAAGCGTTCAACATTCCGGCACACCGGATTATTTACAACACGATCCTCGAATGGGACAAACCCGGTGAGCAGGTTGATTTTCCCTGGCTTCGTCACACACTCAGGGACCAACTCGAGGAGCTTGGCGGCCCGGAATACCTGAGCCATCTCTACGGCTTCGTGCCGACCGCCGCGAATGCCAGTCACTACCTTAATATCATTCTGGACCAGGACCTTCGCCGGCGTGCTATCCTGTTCAGCAACAAGATTTCCGCACTATGCTACGATCAGGCCACGGAGATCGGAGATCAATTCCCGGAGTGGGAACGTCAGTTTTCTAAGATCGTCCACAGCAACAACCGCGTCAGCGACAAGAAACCAGTCATCGAGTTTTTAAGGCCTTCGCAAATCAAAGCTTATGAACCGCCCTCGGGCACTCTCTTAGTCGGGGATAATCATATCGTTCGCGGCGTCGTTTTCATTGTCGCTGGGCCGCCAGGCGTCGGCAAAAGCCGCAGTACAATTGCACTAGCCGAGGCCGGGGCAACCAAACTCGATTGGCTTGGACTCAAGGTACATTCGCAGTTTCGGACGATGATCGTTCAGAACGAAAACGGGCGTTACCGTCTCAAACTCGAATTTTCCGAATTGAACGCTGAACTCCTCGACCAATACCTTGTTGTGTCGCCGCCGCCGCCTTACGGATTGCGGTTTGATAAGCGCGATTTTCGCGATCAACTCAAAGCCACAATCGAGAGCTTTCAGCCCGCAGTTATATGGATTGATCCATGGAACGCTGTGGCACGTGACGACAAGCAAAAGGATTATCGGGAAACATTCGACCTGGTCCGAGACGTGATTCCATCCGGTGACGAGTCGCCAGCAATAGGAATAGCGGCACACACACGCAAACCGCTGCCGAATGAACGCGCGAGTGGGCGGACACTGCTCAACCTGCTCTCAGGCTCACACGTCTTAGCCTCAGTGCCGAGGACTGTATGGGTGATGCAGCATGCAACCGACGACGTGGGCGAAAACCGTGTGGTGGTGACCTGCTGCAAGAATAACGACGGCGAGCTGGGTCCGAGGTCCGCGTGGGTGCGCGATAACGGACTCTGGACGCCGGTAAAAGATTTTAATTGGGAACAGTGGGATAGCCCAGACCCGGACGCCAAGAAACAAAAGGCAATCAGCGAACGTTCGATGGCCGAGGTGTTCGATAACGGCAACAAAACGCTGAAGCTAAGCGAAGCTCGGGACGCTCTCATGAAACTCACTGGAAAAGGCCGCAGCGTCTGCTATTCGGCTTTGGACGAAAAAGGTAAGTTCGCCGACCGGCTTGAGTACGATCGAAAAACTAAACTTATGAGCTGGACACCATGAAGGAAACAGAAACGGTTAAATAAGCCGCACCGGCAAGAGGAACTCGTTGCAGAAATAAACCGACTTCATGCCTCAATCTCACCACCTCGTTGAAATGCGTCGGACGTTTTTCAGAATCGTCCGTCCGTCCGACATATATAGAATAATGTCGGAATCGGACGTTTTTTCCGAGTTTCGTCCGAGTCGGACGGCGTTTCGGACGTTTTTCGGACGCATTGAAAGCGTGTGGCGTGCATGGCGTGAGCGGAATCGAACTCAAAGCCATCACTGAAAGCAACATCCCCTGACCACCCTGGACACCGAAATGTCTTATGGAGTGTCCAATGGCCACAAATGCCGACCAGCTTCAAACTTCCAGCTTTGCGCTCTCTTGGTGAGCTTGCGGACCACGCGCCAACGATCATTGTGGACACGCGCGAACAAGATCCGCTCGTCTTTAGCCACCTTCAGTCTGTGCGCGGAACGTTGACGACCGGCGACTATTCGATACAAGGTTTACAAGAGTTGTTTTCGATCGAACGAAAGAGCGTCGGGGATCTGGTCGGCTGTTGCATGGGCGAGAACCGACAACGTTTTGAAAAAGAGTTACATCGTTTGCGCGGGTTCAGGTTCAAACGTTTGCTGGTTGTTGGCAGCCGTGGTGAGATTGAGCTTCAGCGTTACCATTCGCGGATCGCGCCCAAATCCGTGCTCGGAAGCTTGGCGGCCTGGGAAGTGCGGTTTGATCTGCCGGTCGTCTTCGCTCCGACACCGTTTGAAGCTGCGAGCCAGATCGAGCGATGGGCATGGTATTTTGCGCGTGAAGTCGTCGAGGCGACCAACGATCTTTGGCGCGCCGCTGGCGACAAAAATGCAAATAACTTGCAACAAAGCGTCTGAAACGGTTCTGCCTATCGTTCTGACTCACCTATGGGGAAACGTTTCCATGGTTCGATACCATTGGCGTTCCTGAATCGTAAACGGTATGCTCTCAAACGTGGACTCTGGCGTCAAAGCAGACCGAAAGCCGTACGAGAAGCAAATTCAGCGTCGTCACCATCGCCGGCAGGCCGAGCATCTCAAACGCTTGGGTGTCGTTGTTCGTGGTGCGTGCGACCGATGGTTAAGGGACCGAGGTTTGTAGATGAGCAAGACGAATGCAAATCGCTTAATCGATGCTGCAGAGACCGTTCAGAATTTGGCACCATTTGGTGTTACACCAACACACGAAAGACAAGTTCGCCCTCTCGCCAGCCTGGAGCCAGAGCAGCAACGCGCCGTCTGGGCTGAATGGATTCTGGCTTTGCGCACCACCCTTGTCGCCAAGCGAGTCTTCGAGCCGCGTGCGTTGCTCAAGTTCTGCGATGGTAGAGATGCGATATGCGAAGTGGATCCTGAGCTTCAGAGTTTGCCCGATTGAAACGAACAAATGAAAGTGTGTAAACTCTACCTAGACAAGCGCGGGATCGTTGTATCAGTTGAGGTAGACGGCGACGAGCAAAGATTGCCACGTCATGTTACCAAAGAGTGGGCTCTTCAAATCGCCCGAGAGGACTACTCGGACGCAGACATCGAATTCGTAGAGGCAGGGTAAGGAGTAGATGCGAAATCGCGGATCGAACAAGCGTGCTCAGGGTAAGGCGTTGGACAATCAAATTAAGGCATGGAAGCTGGTTGTTACCCAAGGATTACCGTACCACGAGGCAGCGGCGCAGCTTTGTGTCAGCACCAAGGCGATCCAGCGGTACATCAATCGAACGCTTGAGTCGGCGGGCTCCAGTTTCCCGAGTGATCTTGCGCCGGCAGAAATCAACAAGCTGCGACAGCTTCAGAGCGAAATTCTGTTATCGGCGATGAGCAAGGTAATCCGGCAGATGGATGCGGTTGAGAAGGCGGCTGACATTGAGGCCGACGACAAGTTGATGGCGAGCTCGGCCGGGTTTCGAGCCTTGCACATGGCCAACGGACGGCTTGCGTCGATGAATGCCTTGAACGCGCCGACCAAGATCGTTGAAGAGTCGATGCGGCTGGAAGTTCGCAAGATCGATAACAAGATCACGATTGATTTCGACGAGTCGATGTTGACCGATGACGGCAAAGAGGTTCCGGGACTGCACATCGGGGTGGCGCCGTCGTTGCTTGAGGCTCGGGCCTTACCGGAGAACACCGAGTGATGGATGAGTTACCGCCGATAGTTTTGGGGGCCGAGGGCATTATTGGACGAGCGACGGTCAATGGGTGCTGGCGAACCTGAGGGCAGCCGAGGATGAATACGTTCGAGCCGAGACTGAGCATCGAACGATACCAAGCGATCGCGCATTACTATGCGACCTTGAGCTTGCTGGGTCACGAGGTTCCGATTCTGGCGTCCGAAGCCGCGGGAGGCGGTTAGTAGATGGTAAGCGGTCCAACAAGCCTGCCATCGCCATTGAGGTGGCAGCGCAAGGCGTTGAGGCGCGACCGCGAAGTGCTGCCACGGCTGACGGTAGCGGCGGTCGGGCGACGATGTGGAAAAAGCCATTATGGTTTGCTTTGGTTGATGTTGGCGCCTGGCGGTTTGCGGGACGGGATGCCGGTGGTTTGGGGTGCGCCGACAGATCCGCAACTGAGCGAGATTCGCGAGGTGTTCCGGCATTGGTTCAGCGCGCTGATTAGCGGCCGATCACCGGACGGGACCGGTTTCATGCTCTGTAACGGAGCGAAGATCGATTTTGCGAGCTTAGCGCCCGGGCACAACGCGTTCAGGGGCAAAGGTTATAGTTTGGCGGTTTTGGACGAGTGCGCGATCATACGGAATTTGACGTCGACGATCGAACGGAACCTGATGCCGGCCTTGAGTGAGTACGCTGGCCGACTCTTGCTCACCAGTACACCGAAGGGGTTCGATGAGTTCCACGATTGGTTCAGGCGAGCTGAGTGCCAAGGGTTGGTGATCACGGGCTCGAGCGCGTTGAACGAGCATTTGCCACCGGGCGAGATTGAGGAGGAACGGCGTGTCCTGCCACCGCTGGTCTACGAATCTGAAATTGAAGGCCGGTTCGTGGTGTTGGAAGGCGCTTGCCTGAAGAAGAGCGAGATTCGGTACGGGGTGGTGCCGGACCGATCGGAATTGGTTTATCTGGCATTTGGGTTGGATTTGGCGATCAGTGAGAAGAAATCGGCGGACTTCAGCGCTTTGTGTGTCGCGGCGGTTGACACTAAAGGGCGACGTTGGGTGGCGCTATTGGCGCAGTGGCGGAGCCGTTGGAGCGAAACGGTGGCGAAGTTGTTGGGGTACGTTGATGCGTGGGCGCCTGACGTGATCATATTGGAGTCGACGGCGATGGAAGGCGGGGTTGCCGACGCGACACTGCGCGAGTACGGGTTACCGATTCGGTCGATCAAACCGTTTGCGGATAAGAAGGCGCGCTTCCAGGTGCATGCGGGCCGCTATCAGCGGGGCGAGATATTCCACTCTGATCGGTTAGATCCGGAATGCGAAGGGCAATGTTTGGCGTTTCCGCAGACCAGGCACGACGACGTGTTTGACTCGCTTACCTACGGCCTGGCCGGGCTTGATTCAAAGGCGTTAGGGCTTTTGAGTGGATCGATGACCTTGGGGCGGCGAGCTGGGTTTGCGTTCAGCGGGCTACCGCATGAGCGGCGGGCAAAGATCATCTGGAACGGGGACGGGACCGGGTACAGTCGCGGGGTCGAGGGCGGCCTGGTCAAATACAACGCGGACGGAAGCGTGGACGAAGGATTTCACTGATGGAATATGAACGAGAGAGTGGCGGCGAATCGAGTCCGGAACACCTGGAGCGGTGCCGGCGCGCAGGGGAAGCTTTCCGCGGACCGGCGAGCGGGCGGGGTGCGGCGGTAAATTGGTGGAGCGAGAAACAATACCGGCTTGGTGCACTGGATGCGATCCAGGCGCGCATCGACAGCGACAGCCAGCGGTTACAGGCCGGGCCCGGGCGCGACCAGATGATTTGGGAACCGCGCCACGGCGCGTTTGCGGCATTGGTACATTATATTGCGGACAGCGAAAAGCGTGAGCCGACGCGGCCGCAGCATTACTACGCTATTTCGCGAATCCTGGTGGAGGCGACCGGGCGTTGGACAGACCGCTACAATATGGCGCACTCGGCGTTTGTGGGGGTGCGGGTGGCGTTGTGCCAGACCGATTACACGCATAATCGGTATAACCCGGCTCTGGCGCCTGATGGTCAGCCGATCCCGGGCTCGGCGCGCTTTAATCCGGTACCGGGAACGACCTTGGATTTTGTCATTACGTGGAACGACTTTTGGGGATTCAGCGTTTCGGCACCTTATTTGAATCCGCTGCACGATCTGGTCGCGATGATCGGATGAGGGCTTGCTCGCGAGGCGCTTCTGGATTATGTTAGTAGCGCTTTAATACCTTTTCGACCAGGCCCTAGCGAGTGCTAGGGTTTTTGGTTTTCGGTCGTGCCTTTGTTCAAAACCGGGCAAAGGTAATAGCCCTGTCCGGAGATCTCCTGCCGGCACTATTTGGCACGACCGAAAAGTTTTCTAATCCTCTTGCTTGTCCCTAACGGCCATCGCATCCATCTCACCGGCGGCGCCGTTAATTTGTGAGTGCAATCGTTTGTGAAAGCTCATCGCCTTATTGATGGCCATATGCGTTTTGGCGTGATCCTTCTGCAAGATGCCCAGTTTGGCCTTGGCGAGGTGTAGCCCGACCATCGCCGAGTCGCGAAGTGCGTGTGTTGAACTGGAATCAGAGTCAGGGGCATCCGGATCGACCAGGCCGGTCAAATAATCATCCAGCGGCTGATCGTCGTCGACATTCTCGGGATCGGGCCATTGAGTCGAGGCCTTGGCGAGCTGGCTGACTTTCTCTAAAAGGGCTTGGTTCATGGCGCGACCGTCGTAATTGTCGGCAACGTCACCGCCGCTACAGCCGTTTTGAGCGTCGCGATATCGGTCGAAGCGGCCACCGCGGTTTGCAAAGCCGCAATCGCCGCCAAAAGCGCGGACAGATCAGTCACTGCGGCATCCAGAGAAGTTTCGCATATTGCTGTGCGACTTGATAGACTGATATCCATGGCAGCACCGGCGGCAATCTTTTGCGGAATGGACTGGGTATTTTCTAAAAGTGACATAAGGGTTAATGCTCCTGTTAAAGTTAACCGGTCCAGATTACGCCATTGGGGAGCGGAAATTGTTGATCGTTCTGTTCGCGGACCGCATCTAGCGAGATCGTGCCGGCTCGCCCGTTGAGAGCGCCCGAGCCATGCGTGACTGTGACCAGTCTCCTGATTGGATCGACGCTTACCACGGTTGCGACAGTCGGTGTCTGATGGATCGACAGCCTGACATTCACGGTGTCGCCCGGGTTAACTGGTAACATTTTGTTTGTCCTCCGGTTTAAGTTGCGCAACCAGGGCCCGGATCTCGGTCACTAGCTCGGTCAGAACGGGTTTGAGCTCAGAGGCAACTACTGCGCCCAGGAGCCGGATCTCGGCGGTGTGCTCGTCTTTCTCGCGCTGCGCCTTGTCGAGGGCGGCCTGCGTGCCATAGTCGACCTTGGCAATCGCGGCCGCAGCACTAGCCACCATCTTTTGGGCAAACTCCGCGTCCTGTTGTTCTCGGCTCTTTTCGCGCGCCTGTGCGGCCTCTCGCTCGAGACGCTCGGCTTCGCGCCGTTCGGCCATTTCTTTTCGATCGCGTTCACCTTGCTGGGCTAACCTGACCGACATAGGTGCAAACATGTTATTCATTAGACGTTTTTAACTTTCCTTTTGAGCTTTAGCGCACGCTCGCAATCTGTCCCATCGGGCATTAGCGGCCACCCGGGCCGCTTCCTGGCGTTGGAGCGGGGTGCGTCTGGATGCTCCGTGCTTGGCCAGGAGACTAGCAGCCAGTTTTATTGTGTCAGATGGCATGAAGTGAAAAAATAGCATTGGCAGGATGCGCGCGCCAGTAGCATAGTGAACAGAGTAGCTAAAACGTTAAATGCATTGCGTTTCCAGAATATGAGTATTCCACGATTTGAGTTAACCAAGGGTTACGACGTAACGAATTCGCCGACCGATAATCCGAGTCCGCAAACGTTCCGTGCGAACTCTGTAGCCGAACTTCTTCAGCACACCCTGACGCCGTGCTTGGTCATTACCTCGTGGGGCATGGGAAAAACGCTTCAGCCTGGGATTTTGGCCGGCCTTCAGGGCAATACGGAATGCATGGGCACTAATTCCCCGGAGCTTCCGGTCGCGCCGGACAAATCGTTAATCAACACTCTGATCCCGGTGACCTACCCATCGCAGTCAGGCCGGCGCACGTAGGTTTGTGACGGGAGTAACGTTGAAAACGCTCGAGACCGAATTACGGATACATGGCAGGACTCTGCGCCAACTCAAAAGGCAGGGCAGAGTTGCTATGTACGAAGTGCTGAATGCCGGCGCCGTATTGATCGGGTACGAAGTCGTTATCGTTCAAATTCGGCCGGAAGAGATATTTTCGGGGCGCTCGTACCCTGAACGCGAAGTTTTGCCAAGGGATAGCGAGTGGGGTTTTTTCGGCTGGAGTTTTCAAGCCCGAGACCTCAAAGGAGCGCAAAAACGGTTCGCGCACCTTTTGCCCAGATGGGGCGCCAGCGCATCAGGTGGCCCGAATAAGCCGCTTTTCGATGATGGCGTGCTAAATTGGTCGTTCACACCTTAAAGATCCGTTAAAACCCAATACGCATTCCTAAACAAAAGAAAGAATCGGAGAGAATTTTGAAATTGACTATCAGCGGTAAAGAGTACGAGCTGCCGGAGTTCAGCGCGGCGGATTTCGACGATTGGCGGACCGAGATCGAGATCGTCAACGCCAGTAAAGATAGAACCTATCCCGAAGTTCAGGATGCCAGCATCAAGGTCATCGTAGGGTTTCTGCAAGCCAGTTTTCCGGAGTTGACCGACGAACGCGCGATCAAGAAGGCTATTCCAGCTCAGGAAAGTCATCCCGACTTTTGGCGAGCTGTTGTACGGAAAAACAGATGCCGCTCCACCGTCGCAACCTTCTTGATTTATGCCTGAGAGATTTTACGGTAAGCCTTACAGCCGATGTGTCGCAGCTTCGTTGCCGGCATGGAAGAGGCTAAGGACGCTGCCGCCCAGACGGGCGAGGAAATCAAAAATTCGCTCGAAGACAGCGGTGGTGGCGAAGCACTTGACGAACTGGGCGAAAAAGCGTCTGAAGCGATGGAGAAGCTCGGCGAGTTATCCAAGGAAATGTTGGAAAAGTTTGCCGGGTTGGGCGAGGGCCTGAAAGGCGTGGCAGAGTTGATGGGCGTGGGATTTCTGGGTGAGGCGATCACCAAGACGGTGGGAGAGTTTGTCGAGCTTGGTACAGAGGTGCAGCGCACGGCGACCATCATGGGCACAAGTAATGCGGAGGCGCATGCTTGGGTGGATGCGGCTGAACTCAGTGGCGTGTCAGCCAATACGTTTGCTCAAGCAGCAAGAGCCATGAACGCCCAAGTTCTCGCCGGCGGTAAACAGCTTCATGATATGAAGATCTCGCTCACCGATGCTGGTGGTGCAATGAAGACTACCGGGCAATTGATTGAGGACGGCATTAACAAGCTTGATACTTACACGGCAAGTGCAAACAAAAACGCGCTTGCTCAAAAGCTTGGTGGACGTGCATGGATAGATTTAGCGGCCAACGGGCAACTGTTGATTGATAACCTAGAAAAGCAGAAGGAAGAATTCGCCAATGTCGGCAGCAGAGAGGACATACTGGTAGCGCAAACCAAAGCCATGCAGGCTGCAACTGCCCAGATGTCAATCTCCTGGCAAGACATAGTGACATCCGCTGCGCCCGCGCTCACCGGCGCTCTGAAAAGCGTGGACGAGGCGTTGATGGCTCTTACGGCCAACGCTCAAGCGGCAACGATTGCTATTCAGGGGGTTTTCAGGATGGCGTCTGGGTTAGCAGATGTCGCGGGCGGAATCGGTAAGCTATTCGCTAGCGCTGGATCTGAAAACCCGCTCACGGATCCTTCTGCTGCTGCAAGTCGTGCTGCGGGCATGGACCAGATAACAGCGGCAGCTAAACGTACAGGAGACGCATTCACCGATACTGGCAATCAAATAGATAAGGTCTACAAGGATCTGGATAAGCAGCGGGGCCAGCTTTGGGTTGATCACCTCAAGATGATTCAGAGCGATCTACAGGACGTCGGAACAGCCGGGGAAGGCGTGGCTAATGCAGCCAAGGCTCCTGCCCCTCCCGCGAATATCCCGAAAGGCGGTGGAGGACAAAAAGGCGGCGGCGGCGGTGCTGATCCGATGGCGGGAATGGATGACACGTTGGTGTCCAGTCAGAACGCCATGGATAAGATGGGGGCAGAGTTTCAGAAATTCGGGTCAGAAGCGCAGATGGCGTCCAAGGCGTCCCAGGAATCGTTTGAGACATTGAAGGAGCGAGCTACAAACGATTACCAGGTTATGACGGATGCGCATAAAGCGTTCGCAAACGCTGTTAAGACCGGTGACGTGGAAGCAGCCAAAGCCAGCGAGAAAGATTGGCACGATGCTTCGCAAAAGTTTCAGCAGGATTGGGACGCGGCTGCGGCAAAAGCCAAGCAGGACATGCAGCAGATAAAAGCACGGCGGATCAAATGGCCGGCGAGGTATCGGGCGTCCTGAACAACGCGATCAGTGGCAAACTCAATTGGGCTCAGGAATTCGACAAGATCCTGTCCCAGATGCTCAGCAGTTTGACCAAGCACTTGTTCGAGCAGATTGCGAAATGGGTTGCGACTGAGGCGCAGGTCAACGCCGTAAAAGCTGCGGGTGCGGCTCAAGGTCTGGCAATCCAGAAAGCTGCACACGCGGCAACGGCGCCAAGCGACGCAGCGTCGGCCGCTCAGGGCGCGTACGCCAGCGCGTCCCATATTCCCCTGATTGGCTGGATAATTGCACCTGTCGCGGCGGCGGCGGCGTTTTCCGGGGTCGAGGCGTTTGGATCAGCGGCGGGTGGGTGGGATATTGCCCCGGCCGCGGTCCGGCCGCTGCTGCTGCTGCATCCTCGCGAAATGGTGCTGCCATCTAGATCATCGCCGGTGGCATGAAACAGTTTATTTCACGGGGCGGGGTCAAGGCAGGGGAAACACGGCCAATATCAACATGAACATGCACTCGCTCGACCCCCGTAGTATGAGCGATATCATGATGGCGAACTCGGATATGATCACTAAAGTGGTCGCACGCGGCCTGCGGGGCGGCTCTTCGCCTTATACAGGTTAAGGCTTGGAATCGGAACCTTTCACGATCCCGCTTCCAAACCGGATATGGGCGCAACTGGATCGTTTGGCAGCCGAACGTCACTGTACATAATGATTTAGTGGCTGAAGTGGTGCTTCGTTTGACGAAAGAACGAGCTTCCTTTTTCCACGATGGCTACTCGCGCAGGATCCTGCACGCGCCACGCTGGGAAATCGGACGCGGAGGAGTGGCCAAACGATCCGCTCGATTGTCTGGCGATCGCGCTTGGTGCAGCTGTTTATTTCGAGCAAGCGGCCGAGGGTCAGATCCTCACTATGTCGCCCCAAGATTTGAACTTCTGGAGACTGAAATAAAGCGTACCGGCCGCAGTTTCGAGTACTTGATCTGGCAGAATGTTTAGGGCCCGCTCCTCGCCAGCCGACGCGGGAGAAGATCACGACATAGTTCCATTTGTCTGGTATCCATTTACCGGTGGCGTCCTCGTGGTGTGTCCAGTGAGCGTGGGTCATCTCATTCGCGTGCCAGAGTGCCCAGATAACAATCGCAACAGCAATCGCAATCCCGATCAGAAATCCTCGAAAGAGTGTTTTTAGAACACTTGAAATTACCGCATCGGCCGCTACGACGGATTTTCTGCGGAATTCGGCGTCGTCGGTAGCCCTTCGTTTCGGCTTGGTTTCCGGATCAAGAGGCGAAGAAATGAACGCTCGGTCTCGTCCTGGTTTGAAT
Organism: uncultured Verrucomicrobiae bacterium; assembly: GCA_963782115.1. Lineage (GTDB taxonomy): Bacteria > Verrucomicrobiota > Verrucomicrobiia > Chthoniobacterales > JAFAMB01 > JAFAMB01. The sequence continues at coordinate 4,069 of CAWAIK010000019.1, read as the reverse complement.
AACGTATTTGCCCTTTTCGGGTCCCAGTATCTTTCCGGTGTCATTTTCGGGTCCTCCTTCCAATCTTCCTCACTATCGTTTGCCCCGTTCCAATCATCAATAACCGACGTCGATTGCCACCTTTTGCCGGCCGGGCTCAGGTAATGCGCCTTGACTGTCCAGCCTCCGCCACTCCGCACGACATCGGCGGCAGTTGTCCCAATCAGATCTCCAGCCAATTTCGCCTCCATTGCAAATGCTTCGAACCGATCAGCTACAGACTGGGCTCGCTTACGCGTCTTTAACGGCCAGTCCGAAATTACTTCGCCCATTTCACTCAGGCTTCTCAATTGATCGCTCTGAGCGCTAAGGAACCACTCAAGGAGCTCGTTCAACGGTATCCCGAGAGTCACGGCGATATCGCGCCAGGGTTCCAGAGCTTGGCTGTCTATTTTGATCGTTGTCTTTGCCATATGTTTAGTTGTTTTCGGGATTCATCTCGATACCGCTTTTGTGGTTTTGCTCGCGATCCACTTGCGCAGATCCGAGAGTTTGATTCGCTTGGTTTTTGAGCCAAGCACGACGACCGGTATCTCGTGGTTGAGTGCCGCCAGATAGAGCCGTCGTTTGCTGACCGACGCGATCTCGGCCGCCTCAACCACCGTCAGGAGCCGGTCATCATCTATTTCGCGGATCTGGGTTTGAACCTTCTTTTGTTTACCAAATATCGTCGTATTCATCGGCGTGAAACTATTCCATAAGACAAGTTACTGCAACCGGTATCTTGATGTTTTACTTGTCCTATGGAAAAGTTGAGGAGTGAATAGCGTTTCCGATATGATCGGCCAGATGGCCCCGCCCGACGAAGTAGACCAGTTGATGAGTGAACTCCTGGCGTGGCGGCGGGCCGAGCGTGGACGCGGGCGGGAGCTGGCGGCCGCGATCGGCGTCAGCGAACAAGTCGTTTCAAATTGGCTCTACAGGCGCAAAACACCGTCGCTCAAGTACTGGCTGGCATTGCAGGCTTTCGCCAAAAAGCAGCGCCGCTCTCGCGGGTCGCGTTCATAACGGGTATGAACGGTGGAAGGTCCGGCTACAACTCGAGGTCATCAAACGAGCGTTTGATCTTCTCTTTTATCTCATCTTGTCGCTTTGTCTCCATCTCTCGCCTAGCCATCTCCTGCTCGACACGTCGGACGACGCTTTCTCTTTCGGTCTTATAAGCGACGTTCGTTTCCCCTATCGCGGTCTTGATGTACCCATAGTAAAGCTTGACATTACCTGGGTCGCACACGAGCACCATTAACTTGCCCTCAATACTTGGTCCTGCATCTCGATTGAGATGGTCCTTTTTATAGAAGAGTTCCTTCCAAACGCCATCAGGAGCAGTGTTCAACTTGAACCCAAATCTCCCGTAGCCGGGTGGCTCTCCGACAGGTCCTTGGCTTTCCTTTCCCAAGATTTCAACTTCCGCAGTGGCCATGTAAGGAACATCTTGCTGCATATTACCGATGGGTCGATGAAGGAGTTGACCATTGCTGATTGAGAGCTTATCGAAGGGGTGATCCATTCTTCCAGCGTACATCCGGCTGGAAGATCTTGCCAACAACACCGCTCGCCCTCTTCGGGCGTTACTTTAAATTCTGCGACAATGGCGACACTTGGCATCTCTATTATGACTTTCGTCATGAAACAACACATTTGGCTCACCAGTCTCAAACGTAAGTATCTATTGTTGAGCTGCTAATCGCAGATTGTAGTAACCGCCTCCGGATAAACTTCGTCGCCGATGCGGACACCGAAGCTTTCGGGATCATACAGGAAATCCTTATCGGACTGATTGGCCAGCTCCACCTCGAAACCAACGGAGTCGAGGCTATCGTCCCGGATGACGCGGCGCAACGTGAGCTTCAAGCCTTCCATGCTCGATTCTGAGTTCGGCTCAGCCACCTCCATGTTCCGGAAGATCCCCGGGGCGCTGGCCTTTAGAGATGGGTAGGCCTTGACCTTATCGAGAACCGCAGCAATCGAGCGGGTGGAGACACTTTTTTGTTTTTCGCGAGAACATCGCCCGGATTGGAAACCGTCTTTGCCGAATTATCCTCGAAAACCACGACAAAACTTGGGTCCGCATCTGTCGTGCAAAACGAACAGTAAACTTTCCGTCAAGAACCACCGTAAGATTTCCTTCCACCCCTTCACGCAGCGCCTTCAGGGAAAGAAAGTTGTTTCCTTTGTTGAAAGATATCTGGAAGAGGTCCGCGCCTTCAGGAGATGGGCTGACACTGAAACCATAACCGTCGAGCGCCTCAATTTTGTACGGAAATTCCAGAGTAGTGATACCGCGGGTTCCCAATTTGACAACCGCAAGTTCGTCTGATCTAACGGAATTCGAATCACCTTCGATGCCAGAGGCTGATTGCCAGGTGATAACCCCGGAACCGCACAGAACAGGACTGTCGCCATCAAGCGCATATCACTTTATTGTCGCTTTTGAATTGGAAGTTGCTCGGGCTGACCAAACGCGTAGTCTGCCACTGCAAAGGGATACCTTTTGTTGCGGCCCAGAAAAGGATTGCGGACCAGCTTCAGGTTCAAGGTGAGCGCTTGGGGCTCGCTTACTTGTTGATCGCCGATCTGGGCCTGTGTCAGACTTGGCCGATCACACGGCTCATCACCACTCCTTGTTCCAGGCGTTGCAGATCGATCCGACCAATTTCAAACTTTTGGTGGATATTCTTTTTTGAGAATTCTCCCGCGACCACGTTAAACTCCGCTTCAGCTTTCTTGGCTGCATCCGGTAGAAATACCCGTTGAAGGGTTTCAGGCGCATCAAACCCTTGCGGTCCTCTGTCCAGGAACGATTTGGCGGCCCAAAGAGAGAGCGTCTCCAAGATCTCGTTGCTCTCTTCCAGAGGCACCAGGGGTGCAATGATGAGTGACTCTGTCCCATCCATCAGGGCGACTTTCTCCGGGCGCACCATCGCAGTCACGATACAAACCGGGATGATCAGATGCGCCGTCAATGAAGCGATGAGTGCGATCCACAAGAGCCGAACCGTCCGCCGCCCCGCCGCGAGAGCGTTTACTGCGAGATCCTTCCGGCTCTCCTTTTCCTGGAGCGGATTGCGAGAAACGCAGGTATCATTCAGTGGCTCGTTTGCCACCCATTCATCGGTCCCGACATTTTCGCTCAAGGCGGTGAGTGCCGCCCACGGTGGTGTGGCCTCTCCGGGCGTTTCATCCGCTAGGTTCAGATTCATCTCTTCGGTTTGCATCGGCTACCATTCGTCGATATATCTCCGCGCCTGGAGTGAAGATCGATTCGCTTGATAGGCGGACGTTCGAGAGTTCATCCCGCCCGGTCCGAACGCCGCGAGCGCTCGATATTCCAGCCCACTGCCTTCCCCGCTCCCTTCCACCACTCCATGGCCGATAAATCGGGCAACACTGCCAAAGCGGCTCATCATCGCTGCTCCGGCACCCATCATGCCTGCACCAATACCCGACAATCCTCGCGTTGCTTTCTCCTGGCTTTTCCCACCGCGGAAAATCGGGGTTTGGCTTTGCACGCCCCTTTCGCTCTGATCCCCCACAGATGCACCCATCGGCTCACCGAAGAATTCTCCCGGTCCCCGGTTGGGAGCGTAATCAACCGGTCGCTCTTCGCGCTCATCACAACCCGTGTTTTGCTTCATATTGCTGAGCCAGCTCGCCGATCCCGCCAGTCCGCCGCTATAGAACGCCATGGAACTCGCTCCGACAGCCGATACAATCGTTCCGGCAAAACCTTGAATCACCGCCCCGCCGCGAATTACCACTTTCTGAACAAAGATCGGCGCCACCACATGGCCAATCAGGACCCAAAGAAGCACCGGTATCGCCAGAACAATGGCAATCATCAGTGTCGCAAAATTCTGATTCTGCGGCGCTGGAAGGCTTTTAAAAATGCCAAGAGTGACGGTGTTCACCAGACTCCATCCCACAGGCCAGCTCAGCACTCCGACGAAGGTTAGAAAAAAGCTGACAGCCTTGCTCTTGAGTGACCGGTGCGCGTATTCCGCAACCGCTATCGGTGTGTACAGCTTAA
>CAWAIK010000018.1:0-103453 GCA_963782115.1 uncultured Verrucomicrobiae bacterium | reverse complement strand
TGCTCTGTGAGAACCTCGCGGTCCTTTGGATTAGATGATCTCCGTAGATCGTCAGGCTGCGGAGCCGATGCGATCACGACGTCTGCCCCGGACCAAAGGCGACTCGCCTTCGGTAGTACCGGATTAGCGAGAAGATGAGCCAACTCGTCGAGTTTCTTCATTTGAAAATTTGACGCAATCACTGATCACGGCGCCCATTTCTTTTTTGTGACAGCAAAACATAGCGAATTACCCCATTCTTCCGTCGCTAACTCACTATCGTTAAATTATTTCAGGGAGCCGACGCTGTTAGCGTAGCGGAAGGAAACACGGACAGGCGCGACAAAGCGATCTCAGACTGAGTGGTTCAGATCCTTAGTACGCTGATCGCAGGGAACAGCGTCTTCGTACCTACGTTTGACCCTAGAACGAAGATAATGTCCGTATTAAATTGCGTAGATCTCAGTGGCGTACGGCTCCGGTGGCTTGGTAGACCGAATCGTAGTCTGATCCGGGACCTGACGCACCGCTTGGGTTTCCATTGTAATGCTCAAAAGTCGTGTCTCCAGTCGTGCAACTCGTAAAGCTGATTGCCAATCCTACAAGGGCTACTACTAAACGTATTTTCATTGTCTCCTCTCGGCGTCTTACGATTGCTTGTCTCCCTAACGACCTGCTGCGGGATTTCGGCTGTCATCCATTTGTCTTGATGGTTCTGTCTCTCACTACAGTATCCCCCCACTTCCGCTGGCGGTATTCTTGCGGATCTTCCAAGTATCCCCCTCACGGACTATAACCCATGAATAGTGGCCGTCGGCATTTCCAGGAGCACCAGACCAATTTTTGTGAACACAACTCCATCTTCCGGTCGAACGTACCTCATTGCCGACCGCAACTACCCGATCGACCGTGGTAATATAACTGCCGATCTGCCAAGACTTGACATCCAATTGTATATACCCTTTTTCGATGGCCTGCCGACCGTGAAATGATCCGTCGTGAGTCACCCAAACGCCGTCCTGCGCGTAGAGCGCGGCGACGGCGGCCGCGTCTTGCTTGTTGATTGCCTCGTCATACTTCGCAGCCAATATACGAATTTGCTGGGCTATTCGTGGATCGGCGGTGTCCTTCTGTTGAGCAACAGTTGGCAAAGCACAGCTGATAGCCAATCCTACAAGGACAACTGGTAAGCGTATTTTCATTGTTTCCTCTCGGTGTTTTATTATGGTTGTCGCAAGAATGACCCCTGCGGGAAGAAGCTTGCGAACGGGTCCACATTCCACGCCTCAACCGCTGGTTCCCTGGCTGTGCAGACGAGCACCCTGTGCGACGGAAGATATTATCTCCACATCCAGTTCTGCCGAAAATTTCACAGGAAGTTTCAAGAAAATGTGAAAAAGAATCTGTCACGAAGCTTTCAGCGCAAAGGGTTGCCTTGCGCCACGGCGCCCGAGTCGAAAGACTTCGGCTGCGGGTTGGAGGGGACAGGACACTAGCCCAGCCAACCGATTGGCGCTTTTTCTTGAACGCCACAGGTACTTTCTGGCAAAATCGGGTTTACTGGACGCGCTACTTGACTCGACGGCTGGCGGACGGCCCAAGTTCCTAACGACCCAGTGGGAACTGCTGGTTGCCGCATCTTCAGAGGGCGCCGCGGAAGCCCGCGCCGCCATGGAAGAGGTCTATCGCTTTTATTGCTATCCGGTTTACGCCTTTATCCGCCGACGCGGCCATGCCCGCTATGACGCGCAGGACCTCACACAGGATTTCTTCGTCCACCTGCTGGAGAAAGGGATCCTGGGCCAGGCCGATCCCCAGCGCGGCCGGTTCCGCAATTTCTTGCTCGGCTCATTGGAGCATTTCCTGGCCCATGCCGCCGAACGCGCCGGCGCCGGCAAACGGGGTGGCGGCTGTCAGTGGGTGTATTTGGATGACGATGCCGCAGAAGATCGCTACCAGCTTGCGGCGCCGGATGGGATGACAGCCGAGAAACTCTTCGAGGCGCGATGGGCCGCCGCGCTGGTCGAAGCAACGCTTGTGCGGTTGCGCTGCGAAATGGAATCGGAAGGCAAGGGGAACCTTTTCGAAGCGCTCAAAGGTTTTTTGATGAGCCGGGACGACTCTTCTTACCAGCGAGTCGCCAATGCGTTGAATTTGAGTCTCGGGGCGCTAAAAACGGCAATCCACCGCCTGCGCGGCCGCTATCGGGGGCTATTACGCGAAGAAGTGGCGCGCACAGTCGCCACGCCCGCTGAGGTCGACGAGGAACTTCGCTACCTTCGGGCTGCGCTGAGTGGCTGAGACTGCAACCTGGGCGGCCACTACAATGAGTGCCTCAGCCGACAAGCCCAAGCAAACATGCGCGAAGTGCGGTACGCCGTTTCAGCTTGTTGGACAATTCTCAGACCTGTGCGCGACTTGCTTACTGGAGTTGGGATGGGACGAGGAGGAAGTTCGGACCGCAAATTGCGTAACTGGAGACGACTGCTCCGCGGTCGCCTCCGGTTTTTCCGCAAGACTCGGCTCAGTCGTGGACTTTCCGCAATGGCAAGCTCATACAATGAACTATTTTAAACGCACCTCCTGGCAGGTTCAGCTCCTCCTTCTGCCTTGCGTCCTCCTCATCGGCGCTCTCGTCGTCTACCCGGCGATTTACTCGATCTATTTGAGCCTTACAAATGCTTCGCTGGTCGGAGCGGCAGCAACTAACCCGCGTTTCGTTGGAATGCGCAACTATATGCGCCTGTTTGCCGACGGAGGCTTCTGGAATTCTCTGGTCGTTACCTTCTGGTTTGTGCTTGGCTCGGCCGTGATCGGCCAGTTCGTCCTGGGACTCGTTTCCGCCGTTCTCCTCCGTCGGCCGCTGCGCTTCAAAAATTTGTTCAACTCAATCATCCTGTTACCAAATGCCGTGCCTGAAGTGGTCGCCGGCTATCTATGGATTTCCATGCTGGCTGGCGGCGGACATTCGACACTGAATCGGTTGCTGGGCTGCTTGGGGATCCCATCGGTGCGCTGGTTGGAGCAGTTTCCACTGGCCATGATCATTGTTGCTAACACTTGGCGTGGGATTGCCTCGGCGATGATCCTGATGATGGCCGGTCTAAGCTCGGTGCCTCCTGAGATCTATGAAGCGGCCCGGATCGACGGTGCCTCACCGCGCCAGATCTTCCGGTCCATCACGCTTCCGCTGATAATGCCGAACATATTCCTTTACATGCTGGTCTCGACTGTCACGACCATCTCGATTTTCGGCTTCATCTATGCGCTCACCCGCGGGGGCCCTGGCAACGCCACCGAGATTATTGGTATCTACATTTACAATCAGTCCTTCACAGCCTTTCAGCTCGGGTACGGTTCGGCAGTGGCAGTGGTCACCCTCGCCATTTCGATGGCTATCGGCTTGGTCTACGTGCGTGTTCTCAGAGTCAAGGTTTAAAGTCATGAGCAAATCGAAACCTGCTGTTCCCACGATTTTTGGTCGTAATGCGGTTGCGTATACAACTCTTTCCCTGATCTCACTTTTTTGTGTGATTCCCTTCGTTTGGTTGTTTCTGGCCTCCTTCGATGGAAGCGCTTCGCTGTTCCTTCGATGGCCTAGCTCTTGGAGACTTAACAACTATATCGGCATTTTTGTGCGCGAGGGGGGCGCTCGATGGTTCTTCAACTCGTTTGTGGTTGTCGGGACTGCGACAATCATCGTCCTGATATTCTCCGGCTTCGGTGGTTACGCGCTGTCGCGGACAAACGCGTGGTGGAAACGGCCGTTCCTGTACGCGATCGTTTTAGTCCGCGTGGTGCCGCCGCCGGCTCTAATTGTGCCGCTATACAAGATTCTACTTACCGGTAATGACGCGGTCGGATCATTTGTCCGCAGTTTCCTAAATCCTGATTGGGTACGCCCGGTGATGCTAGTCTTCGGCTTAATCGATGGATATTTGGGCCTGATTCTAGTCTTTGCGGCCATGCAGTTGCCGCTCGCGCTCTGGATTATGAAAACCTACTTCGACACTATCCCGCACGACTATGAAGAGGCGGCGCTCGTCGACGGGGCAACCCTGTTCCAGCGCATTCGCCACGTGATCGCGCCGCTAGCTCTTCCGGGCCTCGGTGCGGCGGGCATCTTTGCATTCATTTCCGCATGGGGCGATTTCCTAATGCCGCTCATCTTGCTCTCTTCATCCGAGCTTCAGATGTTGCCACTTGGACTCTTTCGCGCTTTTCTGCGCGTCCAGCAGATTGACTACGGCTTCTTGAGCGCACTGGCGATCCTCTACATGCTACCAGCCGTGATCGCCTTCGGATTTGCCCGCCGCTATTTCGTCCAGACGTTCTCCGGCGGCGTCAAAGCCTAAGCGGCCCCTGTTTTTACCCGAAACTCAAAATGCAAAACGAAGTAACTATCAAGGTAACAATCTGGAACGAAGGCCGCCACGAGAAGATCCATCCCAACGTTGGAGCGATCTACCCGAGCGGCATCCACGGCGCGATGGCGGCGGGCTTAAAGAATGAGGGCTTTGCCATACGTTGTGGCAGCCTTGACGATCCCGACGAGGGTCTAGGCGAACAGCTCCTCGACGATACCGAGGTACTCCTCTGGTGGGGGCATATTGCCCATGAGGAGGTCAGTGACGCCTTGGTCGACCGAATACAACAGCGCGTGTTGAAAGGCATGGGACTCATCGTGCTTCATTCCGGGCACCACTCGAAACTTTTCCGTCGGTTGATGGGCACTAATTGCAACCTTGCCTGGCGAGAAACATCTGCACTGCTTGAAAGCGATTTCAGACGATGAATGCAGCCGCAGACCACGTCGCGCGCGGTTGCCGTTCAGGCACGTACGCTTGAGCTGGCCGCCGCCATACCGGTCCGTGAGAAGGCGTCGAAGATATTATAGTCACGCATGTCGGCATTGTCGTCGGCGATGACAACCCTCCGCCGTTGAACACCTCTCTCGGTGTCGTGGCTATGGTCTCGATCGACAGATGAGACAGGCCTTTTACCAAGTCCACGCAGCAACGCACTCTCCGCATCAAGCTCCGAAACTTCGGTTTTAAGCCGGGCGGCTTCTTCCTCCGTATCCGGGAGCCACCGCATCGCCTCTTCCACGAAGGCGTTGTAGTCCACCGCAGTGGAGGTGAGAGCGTTCTCTCCCCCGATGCGTTCCGCCGGCAGGTGATCCTTGCCAGCCGGGATCGTGACCGAAAACGTGCTTCCCCGACCCTCCTCGCTCACTACACAGACTGTCCCTCCGTGAATCTTGACTAATTCCTGCACTAGCGCCAAGCCGATGCCGGTGCCCTCGTGCGTCCGTCCTTTGGTACCCTCGACCCGATGGAAACGCTCGAACAAGCGAGGGAGCTCTTCCGGCGGAATGCCGCTGCCGGTATCGTGCACGGCAAGGCAAACCTGCCGACCCTCTTTGCTTAAACGGACCGTAATTCCGCCAGCCAGGGTGAATAGGAGTGATCCGACAATCCCAGAAGTACGAACCTAGACTGCTGCTGGAAGCATGGAGCGCTTTGAGAAAGAGGAAATCGGCGAAGACAGGAATCCGGTGCATGATCCCATCTTGAGGAATCGCTCGATGTTATTCCAGCCCAAGTGCTCGGCGGTCAGCAGTCCCTTCTTCTTGAGACCTTCAAGGTAGTACTGAAGGCTCTGTATAAACAGATCCTCTTTATCTTTGAACTCGGAGTAGAGGCCGGACTTATTGACTCCGGTAGCCACTTCCAATTCGTGAAGACTGGCGTCAGCAAACCCGCGCCTCCAAAAAACCGGCAGCGCCTTCTCTAAGACACCTTGGCGGTTGAATTTTTTCGGTCGCCCCATTGCTCCATTATCGATTCATGAACCGATTGGTGCAAAATCTTTCTTGACGCGTCGCAGACAACGCGCGTTCGTATTGCACCGATTGGTTTCTTATCTATGATCAACGAGATTTCGCAACCATTGCTGCAGCCACGCAGGCTCGGCGACCTCTCGCTACCCAACCGAGTCGTGATGGCTCCCCCCACGCGCGGCCGAGCAAACAATTCTGGGCATGTGCCCAATGATCTCATGCGCGAATACTATGAGCAGCGCGCGACGGCCGGCCTTATCATCAGCAAAGGTACCTGGGTCAGCGAAGATGGCCAGGGTTGGCTCGGCGCACCAGGAATTTACAATCGCGAGCATGGGGCCGACTGGAAAGCAATAACCGACGCCGTTCATGCGAAGGGCGGCCGCATCTTTGCCCAGCTTTGGCACCAGGGAGCTGTTTCGCATCCCTCCTTCTTTCATGATGGACGTCTTCCTCTCGCGCCATCGGCGATCAATCCGGTGCAGATGGTGCACGTTGCGTCGTGTCGGACTTCGAAATCCTGCAATCACGTTCAGCTCACAAAGACAGACAAAATAACCTAACACAGACTAGTAGTCATCAGGAACAGAAATGAAACTAACCGGAAATACCATATTCATCACCGGCGGTGGCTCTGGAATTGGCCGCAGCTTGGCAGAAGCATTGCACAAGCTAGGCAATCAGATCATCATCTCCGGGCGGCGCAAGAGCCATCTCGACGCAACCACAAGGGCAAACCTCGGAATGGCCTCTCTGGAGCTAAATATAGAAGATCCCGCCAGCATCGCGACCGTCACAAAGAAGCTGATTACACAATTTCCCACCCTGAATGTGCTGATCAACAACGCCGGAATAATGCAGATCGACGATGCCGCAGATGCAATCGATGACGGTCTACTAGTCTCAACCGTTACGACCAACCTACTAGGTCCGATTCGATTGACTTCCGCACTGATCGAGCATCTGAAGAAGCAGGAATCGGCGGTCATAATCTACAACACCTCTGTTCTGGCATACGTTCCTCTGGCGCTCGCCGCGGTATACTCTTCAACAAAAGCAGCACTGCACTCGTATACGCTCTCCCAGCGGTATAAGCTCAAAAACACGTCGGTGAGTGTGCTTGAGATTGCGCCACCGTGGGTGCAAACGGATCTGCTCGGTAGCAACAACGAACCCCGGGCCATGCCTCTCGCTGAATTCATCGAAGAAACGATCAGGGTGCTAGGTACGGACGCGCAGGAGGTCCTTGTGGAACGCGCCAAGCCGCTCCGTAAAAATCCCGGACCAAACGAAGGCGCGTTTGTGACGGAGTTCAATGACTTGATGGCACCGGCGCCTGCGTAGCAGCGGTCCTCGTGTGGGACGCCTCTGTTATTAACAACCAACAACTTCGTGGAAAGGCAAAAATAACAGTGAAAAATTCAAAAGCAGAAAACAATAGGGCAATCGTACTGGAGGGTTTCGACACTCTATTCAATAAGAGAGATTATATAGCAGCGGAGCGCTTGTGGTCGCCCAACTACATGCAGCACAGCGCGCACATTGAGCCGGGCCCGTGACGGTCTCTTCAACCTGATCAAGAGCATCCCGCCCACGCTCAAATATGAGCCGGGAGTAATCGTAGCGGAGGGAGACTTCGTATGCTGCATGGCCCCATCTTGAGGAATCGCTCGATGTTATTCCAGCCCAAGGGCTCCGCCGTCAGCAATCCCTTCTTCTCGAGACCTTCAAGGTAGTACCGAAGTCTCTGCACAAACAGATCCTCCTTATCTTCGAACTCGGAGTAGAGGCCGGATTTGTTCACCCCGGTCGCTTGTTCCCATTCGTGAAGACTGGCTTCAGCAAACCCCCGCCTCCAAAAAACCGGCAGCGCCTTCTCTAAGACACCTTTCCGGCTAAAGTTTTTCGGTCGTCCCATTGGTCCATTATCGATTAAAGAACCGATTGGTACAAAATATTTCTTGACGGATCAGCGGGCATGGTCCATCCGTAGTGAACCGATTGGTTCTTTATCTATGTTAAACGAGATTCCGCAACCATTCTGCAGTCACGCAGCTCGTACAGTGGCCGTGGGCGCGCCCTCTGCCGGACGCACTTGACCAAGCCAAGGCTGGTCCTCTGCTTTGCGGAGGCGTCACTGTGTTCTCTCCTTTCTTGATACACCAAGTTTCTTCCACGGCGAGAGTGGGAATTATTGGCTTCGGTGGTCTCGGCCACATGGGCCTGCAATTTGCCAACAAATGGGGTTGTGAAGTTCACGCGTTCACTACCAGCGACAGCAAAGAAGCCGAAGCCTGTCAACTCGGAGCCCACGTCGTGCACAACACAAAACAAGACGGACCTGTTCATCTGGATTGAATTCCGGGGCATTGCGCGGTAGATAAGCCAGCCTGACTGCTCCCTGGCTCTTTTCGACAAAAGCCTGGACTCGTCCCAGAGGTGTGATAGGTAGCGTTATCGGCAATGACGATGATGGGACAACCGGCATCGGCCAGCAACTTCTTCACTAAGGTAATGAACTTGCCAGAGTTCATCTTGTCTTGGTTAACGCTAAAGCGCATGTCTCCACGAGGACTCACTGCGGAGATCAGTTTCAGGGTTAAACGATCTCCGCTGTCTTCGATCAACAGCATCTGTCCGATAGGTGCCCAGGTCCTTCCACGATGGTGATCACTGCGCACCGCCGATTCATCGACGAAGTATATCTCCGCCCCCGTGCGCTGCGCCAGAGCCCGCAACTCTGGAAAGGTCTTATTGAAGTAACGCTCCAATTCCTGCGGATCCTGCTTATAGGAACGATTGATTTGCCGCTGCAGGGTCGTAGCCCATGTACTGCAGAAAACGCGCATGCGTGCGGCTAACACCGTTCATGCGCCCACCGGACTGCACGCCGAATACTACGCTCAGCGCGCCTCTGCCGGTCTCATCATCGGCGAATGCACTGAGATCAGCCCCGATGCTTACGGTTGGGCCGATACGCCTGGTCTTTGGAGTGCCGAGCAAGTTCGGGGATGGCGTGGCGTGACCGATGCGGTTCACAAAAAGGGCGGCTTGATGTACGCACAGCTCTGGCACACCGGCGCAATGTCACATCCCGACTTCTTCGATGGGGCTCTACCGATGTCCGCATCCAATGTGAATCCGGAGCAAGAGAGCGTTACCCCTTCGGGACGGAAGCCCACCGTAGCTCCTCGCCCGATGAGTAAAAATGAAATTCGTCAGACCGTCGCTGATTTCGGAATTGCGGCAAAGAATGCCCTGGAAGCCGGATTCGATGGTGTACAGATCCAGGCCAACTACCTCTATCTCATCGCTCAATTCCTGAACAGCGCCACGAATCTTCGTAAAGATGAGTATGGAGGGTCCACTGTGAACCCAGCCCGCTTCCTGTTCGAAATCACCGAGACCATCCTCCAACACGTGGAGCCAGAACGAGTTGGTATAAAGATTGGACCAATGAACATACCGAGTTTAACGCCAGGTTACAGGCCACGCGACGGAATCAAGGTCGGTTCAGTGAAGATATCGGGGCCCTTCGCCGCCAATGCTGACACTCTGCCGGACATGGAGTACGTGATAAAAAGGCTGAACGACTATAATCTCGCGCACCTGTTGCTCATGGGAGCAAACGCAGACTTCACGGGAAGTCCACTGGAGCAACTGGCCGGCGACGGCATGTTCCAGCACTTTCGGCCCCTCTTTCACGGACACCTGATCGCGAATGTCGAGATGACTCAAGAGCGCGGAAACCGCCTAATAAAAACAGGATTAGCTGACTCCATTGCGTTTGGTCGACCTTACATTGCCAACCCTGATTTGCCGGAGCGTTTTCTAGCTTACGCTACTCTCAACCAAGTCAACTGGCCGACGGTTTATGGATCGGGGCGAAATGGATACACCGACTATCCGGCGCACAATCTTAACCCAACAATCGTAAGGATGTCAGATCGCTTTTTTTTTTTTTTTTTTTTTTTTTTTTTTTTTTTTTTTTTTTTTTTTTTTTTTTTTTTTTTTTTTTTTTTTTTTTTTTTTTTTTTTTTTTTTTTTTTTTTTTTTTTTTTTTTTTTTTTTTTTTTTTTTTTTTTTTTTTTTTTTTTTTTTTTTTTTTTTTTTTTTTACATTCTCATGATTCACAAAATCTTAGTTTCTATAACAGGAGATTCCCAAGCATCGAAAACTACTGAACATGGAGAACTAAATGGAAAATACTCTACAAGAAAAAAATAAGGCGCTCGTCCTGGAGGCTTTTGACACGTTGTTCAACAAACGGGATTACGTGTCGGCTGAACGTTTCTGGTCGCCAGATTATATTCAGCACAGTGCACACATTCAGCCTGGTCGAGACGGCCTCTTCAATCTTATTAAGAGCGCTCCAGTCACGCTGAAGTATGAGCCGGGAGTGATTGCGGCCGATGGCGCTTTCGTGATCGTCCACGGGCGATTTTCAGGTCATGGCAAGTCCGCGAACTGGATTGCGGCGGACATACTGCGGATCAAAGACGGAATTTTGGTCGAGCACTGGGATGTCATTCAAGACGAAGCGACGAGGGAACAATCCAAAAGTGGAAAGCCGATGTTTGGTGACGCGTTTCCTGTATACGCTTGAAAGGAGTCCACGCTGAACAACCTATTGAACCTGGCGGTAGAAGCGCACGGAGGGTTAAGGCGCTGGAGGCATCTCAGAACGATGAGAGCAAATGTTTCGATTACTGGAGCGCTCTGGCATCAGAAAAGAAAAGCAGATGTCCTCAAGAACGCTTATGTTGAGGCACATCTTCATGATCAACGCGTTCTGACACACCTGATAGATCAGAAAAAGCGCATGGTATTTTCGCCGAGCCAGGTCGCTATTGAGACTGAAGACGGTCACAAGTTGGAGAGTCGCGACAATCCCCGTTCTGCATTCGAGCACCATCGGGCGGAAACGTCTTGGGACGATCTGCACGTGGCGTATTTTAGCAACTACGCGCTTTGGACCTACTTTACGATTCCGTTTCTTTATACTTATCCCGGATTTGTCACTGAGGAGCTATCGCCTTGGCACGAAGATGGGGAAGAATGGCGACCATTGAAGGTCACTTTTCCAGACTACATCGCAAGCCATAACCGTGAACAAGTGTCCTATTTTGGCGAGAACGGGCTGCTTCGGAGACACGAGTATGCGGTTGATATTCTTGGCGGCGCCCGGGGACTGAACTATGCCGCCGACTACCAAAATGTATCAGGCATCATGGTGCCAACCAAACGTAAAGTGTATCCAACCGATGCTATGAAGCAGAAGGTAGCGGAACCCATTCTCGTGGCCGATGGCGATCGATCTCAGTCATATCGAGTTTGAGGCTGATTAGAAATCACAAAATGGGGTTTTTCCAACTTCCTTGACTTCGCCCGCCGCGCCGCTACCAATGGTGCATCCTCCGGATGCTTCGCCTCGACTCAATAGCATCGACGTCGTCTCGAGTAATCATCGGCGCCTTGGCTATAATGCAGACTAAGTCGCGAACCGTTTTATCTTTATTGCCACTTATCTGTCGGCCAAGAGAAAGACTTTGGGTACAATTGCAGTCAATTCCAGCGCGCCGCTGCGTATCATGGCGAGCACGCTCCGATAGGCGTCGGCCGGGTGCATGAAATTCCCGATGATCTCCAGACTGTTGATCATTAACTGCATGTACGGCAGCCGAAAAACGTAGGTCCATTGCGAGTTGGTATGGTTGAACGCCTTCGTCAGTTCGGACGCCGGCGGATAGCCGATCGCTGCATCCGCGCTGCTGATGATCTGGTAATCCTGCCAGCCAGCCTGGCAAGCGATGACGTCGCCTTCCTTGAGGGTGGCATCGCGCGATTGCACGACTTCCGCGCAAGCGTAAATCGAGTGCTCGGTCTCGCCCAACGCGGTCATTCCGAGCGCCATTCGTAGTCTCGTGTTGTTATCGCTCGGCCCTGTTTTTTCAAACCGCGATCATTCCACCATCCACCACCAGCTCGGCGCCAGCCACAAAGCTGCTGTCATCTGAAGCCAGGAAGACGACCGCCTTAGCGATTTCGTCGGGCTGACCCACACGGCCGAGGGGGATTTGAGCCGCCATCTGTGCCGCGAATTGTTTGAGCTGTTCTTCGTTGCCGAGAGCGCGGTAGCCCTCGGTCGGCACCACGCCGGGACTGATCACATTGACACGGATCTTTCGCGCCTTTAAATCCGTGGTCCAGGTGCGAGCAAAAGAACGCACGGCAGCTTTGGTAGCGCTATACACACTGAATGCTTCCATCCCGATCGACGCCACGATCGAAGCGTTCAGAATAATCGCTCCCCCATCCTTCAACAGCGGTAGCGCTTTCTGCACCGTAAAAAGCAGCCCTTTTACGTTGATGTTAAAGATCTGGTCGAAATGTTCCTCTGTGATTGCGCCCAGCGGAGCAAAACTTCCTCCTCCGGCGTTGGCGAAAACGATATCGAGATACCCTTTCTCTTTTTGGATGGTGGCATAGAGCCGATCCAGATCCGCCAGGTTAGAGACGTCTCCTTGCACGCCAAGGACATTCCCGCCGAGGCTTTTTACGGCGGAATCAAGTTCAGCTTGTCGCCGGCCGGTGATGATCACGTCAGCGCCTTCGCTGAGAAAGCGTTCAGCGGTGGCAAAGCCAAGGCCGGCGGTTGCGCCAGTAATAAGCGCTATTTTTCCGTCTAATTTACTCATGCTATTTTTCTTTCGGGATGACTAGTCGCCGGGCGCCTACGTGAGATTTGCGCCGAGTCCGCCGAATGCGGCAGAGCCCGTCTTGCCTCTTCAGGCGACAACATTTTTATACCGTATTTCTCGCCCGCCTCGATCGCATGTGACGGGTCGTCAGTGAGATAGGTGACGGCATCGGTCGGGATGTCCAGGCTGGTCGCGCGCGCTTGGCCATGCTCGCGAAGTAGCTGTCCAAGGCGGCCGGCTCTTCGGTAGTTGCCAGGGAGATGATCAGCGTTCGGAGATATTCGGATCGGATATAGAATGCATGTGCCTTCCCTTTCGGAAGAAAGATCGTTTCGCCGGGACCGACTGTCTCGACCTGGTCCTCGCAGTGGAATTCGATCTTGCCTTCAAGAACGGAGAATATCTCATGTTCCCGTAGATGCACGTGCGGAGGCGGCTCGTTGCCCGGCCGCGCGCGATACTCGACCATTGCGAAACGGCCGTCTGTGTCCTGCGCCCGGACCAGGAACGACATGATACTCCCCATATACATCATGCTTGTATCGAGGTCTGCGCCACGTACGAAAGCGCTCGCCGTTTGCGTAGACCCCTTCACAGTGATCTCCTTTTTTGCTGGAGAACTCCGGCCAATTGTGGGGGGATTTGATGTCCAGCCCCTGTCGGCGATCGCCCGTTTTTGGCCTTTGGTTTGGTTGCCTGAGAGGGGCAGAGTTGTGCGCGAATCTTCCAAGTTAGTCGTTTCCATACTTTATGTATCCCTCGGTACACAATGTACACATAGACTTTCTATGTCAAATGGATTATTGCACTTACCGGTATGGAATTAACGGAATCTCGCGCGTCACTCGGGCGTCCACGCGCCTTCGATATCGATAGAGCCTTGGAGCGAGCGCTCCGCGTGTTCTGGGAGAAAGGCTATGAAGGCACCTCGTTGTCGGATTTGACCAAAGCCATAGGCATTAACCGCCCCAGCCTCTACGCCGCTTTTGGGAACAAGGAAACTTTGTTCCGTAAAGCACTTGATCGTTACGTGGAAAAGACCGTGGCTTTTGTGCTCGACGCCATCAACGAGCCGACTGCGCGCCGGTTCGCTGAACGCCTGCTGCATTCGGCCGCCGACATGGTAACTAACCCGCACAATCCGCCCGGGTGTTTGACGGTGCGGGGCGCGCTTGCTTCGGGAGAGGAAGCTGACCCGATCCGGCTGGAACTCGCTTTGCGCCGTTCGGAGGGCGAGGCCTTACTTCGGAAGCGTCTTGATAGGGCGAAGAGGGAGGGCGACTTGCCCCCACACGTGAATCCGGCCGATCTCGCTCGTTATCTCGCAACCGTGTACCAAGGAATGTCGGTCCAGGCAGCCGGCGGCGCTACCCGCGAGCAATTGCGAAGGGTCGCCAAGATAGCCCTGAAAGCCTGGCCGAAGTGAAATTCCGAGCAGTGATCTGGCGGCACCCTTTTTCTCTTTCTTTTAGCTTTCAGAGTTTAACTATGCAAGGTCAGAACGGCCCTGCCATACAACTCCAGACTCCCTGTTCGAGGAGTTCGCGAAACCGGGGGATGTCCTTGGAGATCGAGCTGCTCAGCACGGGCGTGCTCGGTCTCGGCTATGGCGGACATGCTCAAAGCAGCAACAACAGCCTCAGCTGAACGCCGTGGAAGGAATTGCCTGGCTCAAAGGAATTTCGCGGTCGATTTGTTTAAGAAATTCCAGCCACTGGCGGTGGGTATGTGATGGGGCGGTGTAAGCAATAACTTTGCCCTGTAAATAATCCAGCGCGGCAAAAAGGGTGACGGTCCCGTTGCGATAGTAATCGTGGGTTTGGGTGCGGATATGCCCTTTGCCCAGCGGCAGACCAGGTTGACTGCGTTGCAGGGCCTGGATCTGGCTTCTCTCGCCGCAGCAAAGCACCACAGCCCGCTCGGGAGGATGGAGGTAAAGACCGATCACATCCCAAAACTTCGCCTCAAAGTCCGGATCGCTGGAAAGCTTAAAAACGCGCGTCAGGTGCGGCTTGATTTCGTTCTCACTCCAGACCCGCTGCACGGTCGCCTTGGAGACTCCCAACTCGCGAGCCATCGAGCGGCAAGTCCATCGGGCACAACCCTGCGGTGGTCGCGTGGCCTGATCGACGATGCGGCGCAAGACCTCCGTGCTAAGGTTGCCTTTGCGACCCGAGCGGGGCTCATCCTGCAGCGCCCCTAGCCCGCCTCTGAGATATCGTCGTCTCCACTTGGCGACCTGATTATAGTGCAAGCCGACCTGCTCTCCGATTGAACGAACCCCATTCCTTGAGCAGCCAACTCTACGACTCGCGCTCTCCGCGCCAAGCCTTGCGGCGTCCTTTGGGCGCGTATCAATTGCCGAAGTTGCTCTTTTTCAGCGGAACTCAACACAAGCTTTCCACGTTGCTTGGACATCGAAAACATCCAACCATTTTCTTGTCAAAATGTCACTATTATTTAAGAGACACTACACTAGCCCTAAAATAAGCGCGTTTCCGGTTCGGCCAAGCGAACTTCAGGGCGGGGTCAGGAAAATTCCTAAAAAACGGTGTGATTTCGGTTGGGTCTGCTCGGTTCTGGTAATCGAAGGTCCAGATTCAAGTCAGGTTGATATATATAACTTGATTATGAAATGTTAGAGATCGCTTGAGGCTGCCGTTTTGCTGCTCGCCAGGGTAGAGCTCTGCGTTGGGAACTTAATATAGTTCCCTCTGGTACAGCGGAGATTTGTGAAGGGACCTACTTCAGGCAGGTGCCATTCGGCGAAGATACTCCCAGGTAGCGAAGAAGTCTTTGAGCCAATCGTTGTAAACCATGATCCGGTAAATAATCCGCCGACCGCTCCGCACGATCAGCGCCGGCAGCAGCACAATGAGGTGCAGGAAACGACGGAACTCCATCCTTAGTAATTCCAGACCTCGCTCGCGATCGCTCCACCGACGCTTAGGATCCAGTCGACGCGCAATTCGCTGCTTGCAGTTACGCACGATTTTGGGGTAACTTCTATTCACTCGAAATGCTTTTTTCTTGGCTGGGTTAGGTTAACTACCGACGGCGCTCACGTATTTAAAAGCATTTCGAGCTTTTTTGTTCTCCTCGCGCATTTAAATCACGCTTCCTTAAGGACTAGTATGACGGTGCTTCGTCATCCTTTGAGGCGTTGCCGGTCCACTAATCGCCGTCGGTCTCACAATTCGCCCATCCTCAAGAACAGCAGCATAAAATGTCTGACGAGTCTGGCCGATCTTTCCGTTCATCTGCACCAGATAATACGGAACGGGATCTGTTTGATATTGGACCGAATCCACCTTTATGTAGCTTGCATTATAAAAGCCACCGGGCTTACTGGCTCCCAGATTGGTCAGACCACCAGTAGTCTCCAACCCTCCTGCCCATCCCACTGCGATGATAGCCACTTCATTCTGCGAGATCTTGCCAGTGTCCGGCTTTCCCGGTGGCAGGTTGGGAGGAACTTCAATTCGATAATACTGATCAACCCCATTCTCCTGGCGCACCTTAAAGGTTACGCTGTTCGTGGTCGCCGCCATCGTTGGGACAACCAGAGCAAAAGCCAAAATACTCAAAAGCCGAGCATACATTTAAACAGGGATTCTCCTTTCGTAACCTGGAGCTTACTGGTTCGCTGGGCTCCTGGAAAGGGCTTTTCTTAATCTCCCGGCGACTTGTTGTTGAAGCTCCGCCCGAGATCAATTCACCCGAAGTTCCTCGAACTGAAAGAGAAGCCGAGCGTTGACACACAATCCGCGCAGACCGCAGCGGACAACGCAAAAGCTGAAAGCGCCGTGGCATGGAAAGGAACTGAGCGAAGTGCGTCAGCAACTGCTTTCGGATAACCCAGATGCACCGTCTCGGCCAAAGATTTGCCATGGGAAAAATCGACAATCAGATATGGGAGAAGAATTCCCCTACGCACGGGACAAGCAAGGGCGTACCGCACGCGGATTTCCGGCAAAACTCGAAGGTGAAGAGGGCGAAGATGGATTCGCGTTCGAAGGTCCGGGAGGAGATTCCAGGAGACAAAGCAACAATGGGATGCTCCCAACGGCTGGGCGCCGCTGCAATGGCTTACCGTTAAAGGATTGCAGAACTATGGACAGGACACCCTCGCGAGAGAGATTGCCGAACGCTGGATTAGCTTGAACATGAAAGTATTCAGGCAAACCGGTAAGCTATTGGAGAAATATGACTTGCAGGACCTGACTAAACCATCCGGTGGTGGTGAATACCCCTGTGAATACCCCGGGGCAGGATGGATTGGATGGACGAACGGCGTATTGTTGAAGCTAATCAGTTTGTATGGCTTGCCGAAAAAATAGCGGACCAGATGCCAGCCAACCATGGATCGTGACATCATGATGCTCCTGCGGCAACAAATCCGCCTCGCGTTCCATGAAAGCACCCATTCCTGACATCTCCAGAGACCTATTCGACCTGACCGGATATTGCAGCATCGTGACAGGGGCGAGTATGGGAATCGGCCTCAACATTGCCGAAGCACTTGCCCACAGGGGGTTGGATCTCGTTATGGTGAGCCGGAATGCGGAACGCCTCGCATAAGCTGGAAGAGATCCTGGACGAGTACCTGAAAGTTTCAGAGCTGGGGAAACAGCCGGACGCAGCTTTGTTCCCGATCGCTGTCGGAAAAACTCGCGAACTTGGAGGTCGCCCCATGACCCGAATTGATGCACCAGAATGTTAAAATGCGATTTAGAGAGGCAGTCCTGCCGGGCGCTTTTTCGGCCCATACTTTTCGTGCCACAGGCATAGCGAACTATTTGGAGAACGGAGGAACTCTGGAGGTGGCTCAGCGAAGCGCTGACCACGCCGACAGCCGAACCACGAAACTCTTTGACCGCCGCGGGCAGAAGGTTTTGCTAGAAGACATGCAGAGGATTCGGTATTGAAGACGAGCAGTCCTCAGAAACATGCAAAACCCCAACAAACCAGAATAAAAGCAGATCAGCAAGATTTCACTTGAATCTCCTGCCTTCTGTTCGAACTCTTCGAAAATTCCGTCATCCAACCAACGATTTGAGAGCCAAATGAGCTGAATTATGAAAATCAAAGGATTTCGTTGGTGGATTGTTGGGTTGATATGTCTGGGCACCATTATTAATTATTTGGCGCGGAATTCGCTCGCTGTGCTGGCTCCGCAATTGCAGACGAAGTTGAACTTCACGACTCAGGAATATTCCTACATCGTCGGCGCGTTCCAGATTGGCTATACGGTCATGCAGTCCGTATGCGGCTTCGTGCTTGATTTCTTAGGGCTCAGACTCGGGTTCTCATTATTCGGAGCGGCTTGGTCTCTGTTCAACATATTGCATGCCTTTGCAGGAGGCTGGTTGGGTCTCGCCTTTTTCCGCGGTTTGCTTGGTTTAAGCGAGGCCGCGGCAATCCCGGCCGGGATCAAGGCGATTTCCGAATGGTTTCCGGCAAAGGAACGCTCGGTCGCGGTCGGTTACTTTAACGCTGGTACTTCGCTGGGAGCTTTGTTAGCGCCACCTTTGGTGATCTGGATTTCTTTGCAGCACGGTTGGCAAATGGCCTTCGTTGTCACAGGTGCGATCGGGTTTATCTGGGTTGCTCTGTGGTGGATGTTCTATCGTTCGCCGAAGCAGCATTGGTTGTTAGGTGATGCGGAGCGCTCATATATTCAGAAGAATCAAGAACCGGATAAAGCGGTAGATAGTGCGGATCGGAAACCTCCACCAGTCAAAAAAATCCTTTCCTCTCGGAAGTTTTGGGGAATCGCCATTCCACGCTTCCTTGCCGAACCGGCTTGGCAAACTTTCAATTTCTGGATTCCGCTCTATTTGGTTACCGTGCGCCACATGAATCTCAGGGAAATTGCGATCTTCGCCTGGCTCCCATTCCTGGCGGCTGACCTCGGCGGTATATTCGGTGGTTATCTGTCGCCTGTGGTGATGAAGCTCTTCAAGGTGCAGCTTATCAATTCCCGGATCGTGGGTATTGTGCTCGGAGCACTCCTAATGATTGGCCCGGGATCGATTGGGCTGGTCGCCAGCCCTTATACCGCAATTGCGCTATTCTGCATGGGGGGGTTCGCCCACCAGATGATTTCCGCCCTGCTCAACACCCTGAGCGCCGACGTCTTTGATGCTCATGAAGTGGCGACTGCCAACGGCTTTACGGGTACCGCAGCTTGGACCGGCGGATTGACCTTCTCACTAATCGTTGGGGCTCTCGCAAACACAGTTGGCTATGGCCCGCTGTTTGCCTGCCTGGCGCTGTTCGACATTGTCGGGGCGATCGTGGTGATCATGCTGGTAGGCGTTCCCAGAGTCAAGGCTCCTAACTGAGATTGCTATTAACGGAATTCCAAAGAAGGAGAATCTAATGTCGATGGCTTCTATCCCCTCTTTTTATCTTACTAACCAAGACGGCTCGCGAATAATGCTGCGAAGCGCAGAAGGGTGTATGGTGCATATTTTCGTCCTGGAAGAAGACATCTTACGCGTCATGGTCCTGCCAGATGGGAAGCCGCGCTTCGCCCGGACATGGGCGATTGCGCCTGGTCTGGAAGATGTTCCCCTTGAAGGGCGAGATCGCTTTAATCTCGAAGGCTTCACCTCACCCGCTGTTGAGGTTTTACAGGAAGCGAACCAACTGCGTATCGCAACTGCCCGTGTGCGGCTAATCGTTAGGTTGCAAGGATTCTTCTGCCAATGGGAGGTGATGCACGATGGGCGCTGGCAACTCGCTGCGTCGGATCGATCCACGCAAAGCTATAATTTCGGCTGGTGGGATGAGCGCGTCTACCACTATTTGAAGCGTGAAACGGATGAAATGTACTTTGGGCTGGGCGAGCGAGCGGGAGACACGAATCGAATCGGGCAAAGCTATCGAATGACCAACATCGATGCGATGGGCTATAACGCCAGAACGACGGACCCGCTGTACAAGCATATTCCGTTCTATTTGACGTGGAAGAAGCAGAGCAACGTGGCCTTCGGTCTCTATTACGACACAGTTGCTGATTGCACGTTCGATATGGGGCGTGAACTGGACAATTACCATGGTTTTTATCGCTATTTCGTAGCTGATTATGGAGATCTAGACTACTATTTCATTGGGGGAAAAACGTTGGCAGATGTAGTGCGGCGCTACACGTGGTTGACGGGGCGTCCGGCGTTTACTCCGAAATGGAGCTTGGGCTATTCCGGTTCAACCATGACCTATACTGACTCGCCGAATGCTCAGGAGCGGATGAATGAGTTTCTGACGGGATGCGAAAAACACGACATTCTCTGTGACTCGTTCCATCTGTCTTCTGGATATACCTCAATTGGTGAGAAGCGCTATGTATTTAACTGGGATCGGACGAAATTCCCTGACCCGGAAGGTTTCGTCAAACATTACCTTGATGCTGGCGTGCGACTATGCGCCAATATAAAGCCCTGCTTGTTGCGCGATCATCCACGCTTTGATGAAGCAGTAGCAAAAGCGCTTTTTGTCCGAGATGAGGATGGCAAGCCGACCATGGTCCAATTTTGGGACGAAGTGGGCGCATATCTCGATTTCACCAATCCGAATACGGTGGAGTGGTGGAAAGCAGGCGTGTCTGAGTCTTTATTGAAACAGGGCGTGGCTGCAACCTGGAACGACAACAACGAATTCGAGATATGGAGTACCAAAGCTCAGATTCACGGTTTTGGTGAAGCTAGGCGGGCCGTTGAAGCTAAGACGCTGCAAACTCTATTGATGATGCGAGCGTCATGGGAGGCCCAACGCGAATTCGCGCCGGAAAGACGACCCTTTCTGATTAGTCGATCAGGCGCAGTCGGCATGCACCGATATGTGCAGACCTGGTCTGGAGACAACTATACTTCATGGGAGACGCTGCGGTACAACATCAAGATGGGTGTTGGTCTGGCGCTGTCCGGAGTATCGAACGTTGGTCACGATGTCGGTGGGTTTTCCGGACCTGCTCCGACTGCCGAGCTCTTCTTGCGCTGGGTGCAGTTTGGGATCTTCATGCCGCGCTTTAGCATTCACTCATGGAACGATGATAAATCGGTCAACGAACCATGGATGTATCCGGAGATCATCCCATATATTCGTGATCTGATTAAGTTCCGGTATCGGCTCATTCCTTATCTTTATGACCTCTTGTGGCGCTCGCATCACGACTACGTCCCGGTCATCCGCCCAACCTTCCACGACTTCCCGGAAGACGAACGCTGCTACGTCGAAAACGACGATATGTTGCTTGGAGAAAACCTGCTGGTGGCAGCCGTAGTGGAGCCGGGAAAGCGAGCGCGATCAGTGTATTTGCCCGCGGGTTGTGGGTGGTACGATTTCTGGAGCTGCGACTACTACCATGACAGCCAGGATATCGTGTTGCCCGCGCCATGGGACCGTCCGCCGCTCTTGGCCAGAGAAGGTTGTGCCATTCCGCTGAATGTAGCAGAACAGCATTTTTCAAAAGCAGCCGATCAACGCGGCTTTTGCATATTCCCTCACCGCACCGAGGGAGAATTTAAATACGAGTGTTTCGAGGATGACGGCGAAAGCGAAGGCTATCGGCATGGCCACTATTGGACCTGGCGGTTACAGATTAAGGCTTCCCGATTCGACTTGTTTGTGAAGATAGAACGCGAGGGCGTGGGCTATCCAAAAGCCGGCCAAGTCTCGTTGCTTTTCCCTCGCCAAGAGACGCGGCGGATTGATGTCCGTGGTGGCTCTGTTCTCGCAGATGCGTCGGGCGCGATAAATCGTGAGCTTTTGGTGGCGCTAGACTAGATAAGCTCATTGACGATATTCTCGCAAAGTTCCTGGCGCCCGCTCGTATGTTGGACAGGGTCGGGCTGGCTCAGCGCGTGTTTCTCGAGCGAGGTGAAATCCTCCTTGCCCGCTTCGATGGCCGCGCCAATGCCGCCGTCCCAGGACGCATAACAATTCTTCACCAACCCGGGTTTGTCGTTTTAATGCGATGTGTCCGCTTGTCCGCCGTAAGGTTCAACGATCGGCTGAGACAGAGGCGGCCTCGTGGACGGCGTCGGGCGGATGGATGATGACGGCGTCGCCCTCTGAAAGGCCGGAGCGTAATTCGGCGGCGACGCCATTATTGTGGGTAATTTCCTTCCGCAGCCGCGCTCTGCCTTCTTTGAACGCAAACGTCATCCAATCGTTGCCCCGTCGGAATAGGAGCCCGGTCGGCACCTGAAGAACGTTGTCGCCGTGCCACGTGACAATGCGCGACTCCATGCGGCAGCGGTCCCCGAGTTCCCGGCCAGACGGCGGTTGATCGGGAAAATCGACGCGTACCTTTACTCGTTGTTGTTCTTCGATACCACGCGCTGAGATTTTCGTGAAGGCTCCCGGTTCCACCACACTGACGCGTCCGCGCAAGACCGCCTCCCCAATGTTCAATCGAAACATCAGCACTTGTGGAAACACCCATGGCGTCGGTCGAAAGCAGCTCGATCTCAGCTTCGAGACGGATCTTATTCCATCGAGTGAAGCCCAATCATGTTTCCCTCAGTATCGAAGACAAGGGCGATGAATCCGTATTCACCGATCGAAATTTTCTCCTTCTGAACGCGTCCACCGTTCTGGACAGCGCGAGACGCCTCCACCGCACAGTCGGCACAAGAAAAGTAAATGATGGTTCCTCCACCGCCGGAGTCCTTCCCGTCCATCTTGACGATTGCCCCCGAAGCTCCAGGGATATCCGCCCCCATCGGAAAGGCCCATAATTCCATGCCTGGGCTTTCAAGCCGCTGAAGTGTCACTTGGAACGTTTTCTGATAAAAGGCTTTGGCTCGTTCTATATCTTGAACATAAAGTTCGAACCAGCCGACGGGATTGCGATTTGTATTCATATTGTGCTTTGGTTAAAGATTGGGTTCGGGTTTGACGGGATCTATTCCGGTTGTGGATTTGGAGGAGGGATGGTTACGGGTTTCTTGATAGCACTATGGCTTCTCTCTTGATTGGGGGTTCAGATGAGTTGGGTTTATTTATACTCGTCGTGGCGCCGCCACCACGCGTAGGGTGCTGACTGGGGCCAGCCGGCCGGCGAGTCCTCCCATTCCTCCTGACGGCCGAGAACGGTCCAGTCGAGCAGCGTAAAGTTGCTGTCAATTGCTTCGAGAGCACGATCGGTGGTGAAGTAGGTGTGAAAGACGTTCTCGCCATCGCGAAGGAAGGCACTCAGCCCAAAGGTCTCGCCTTCGTCGGTCGTGAGGCCGAAGTCGTCGTTGAAGTCATTCTCCGCTGAGGAATACCACGGCACGTTCCAACCCATGCGTCGCTTATAGGCCTCGAGACTGGCGAGCGGCGCGCGTGAGACCAGCGCCAGGGAAGTGTCGCGGGCGTGGAGATGTGCGATGGGGCCGATGTAGTCGACGACCATTGAGCAGCCAGGGCAGCCGGCAGACGGCCAGCCATCGACACTGGGCGCAAACATGAAGTGATAAATGATGAGTTGGGGACGTCCCTCGAACAGTTCGAGGAGGCGCGTCTTGCCGTTCAGTCCGTCGAAGACGTATTCCTTTTCGATTCGGACCATTGGCAACCGGCGGCGCTCCGCGGCCAGCGCGTCATGCGCCCGTGTCGCGGCTTTCTCTTTGACAAGCAATTGATCGCGCGCTTGTTGCCACTCTGCGCGTGAGACGATCCGCGGCAGGTTGGTTAGTTTTTCCGTTTTGGTGCTCATGATGCAGAATTTGGCGTAGATAAGTTATTCTGAAGTCGCCGCTGCGGCTTTTAATGGATCAACGAACAAGACGCGACGAAAAGGACACAGCTTTAAACCTTTTCTGAGCATCCACTACTCTTGACTCCCCGCACGAGTCGCCGAGCTAGTGTCCTGTCCCCGAAATAGCAGGTAGTTTGTTGCGATCAAAATGGGCTGCCGGCAAGGCGGTCCGAGCCGGACTGGCGGTAGAGGGAGCATCCCGCACCAGTTTGACGTTTGTAGGTAGCGAGTTGGTTTGCGCGGCGAGCCGTCAAACTGGTGCTGGACGTGACCGACGAGCAACGCAGCCGCCGACCCATTTTCATCGCAATCCTTTGGGCCGGGGCCAGTTGGCTGTTTTTCCGCGTTGCTCGCTCGACCCGTATGACTCAGATACGGGCGCTTTAGCGCCAGTCCGGCTCGGACCGCCTTGAAAAACAGCCAACTGACCTCCGGCGACGTCACCATTATATGCGAGACGGTGCACTAGGTGGGCGCGGCAGTCATCCGGCTTCGTCGCCGTTTGGATTCGCGGCCATGGCGTCGTTTATGCCCTGGGATTCATCAAAGCGATGGTCGCGGCAAAGAGGGCTCGATCAACCGCTGTGGTATAGGGATTGTGCGCTGGACTTTGGTGGAGATGGTGACCGCGGACAAGCTCAAAGAATTCGGGGTCGGTCAATCGCTCTTTAGAGCTATCCAAAAGCATCAGTTCGGTCTGGCTGAGCGACGCTACGGCAACTTCCTTCACAACAAGGAGCGGAGCGAATACGTTCTTTCCACCAAGGTGGGCAAGCAGATGGCGCCCGCGGGGCGTGAGCTAAGAGGATGTTCGAAAAGTCCTGACTCACGTCAATAAGGTGGAGAAAGTTTGACCGACGACGGGATCCGGTCCAGTCCAAAAAAATCACTCTTTGTGGCGATTGAATCACCGCAAATTCATAGCAAGGTAAAGACGAACTGACACATCATGAAAGATCCTTCCTTGTCACGTCGTCGTTGTCTGCAGTTATCCGCGCTAGCGGGCTGCTCGTTGATTCTGACGGGCAGGAGCCTCATAGCGCGGGAACCTGTACCGGCTGACTACATTCGGCCTGGACCGATTACCGCCCGGGGAAAGGCTCCCGGTCTAAGGAGTCAATTATTATCTCAGGGAAGTTCCAGAACCTACGCCATCATCTTCGGCAAACACGACGAGTTTATGGCTGGGCTGACTGAGTTCGCGGAAAACAACCAACTTAAAGCCAGCCATTTCACGGCAATTGGGGCCTTTCACGAAGCGCTTTTCGGATGGTTCGATGGCGAGAAAAAAGCCTACAAGAAAATCCCGGTCACTCAACAAGTCGAAGTGATCTCCTTGGTAGGAGATATTGGCTTAATTAACGGAAATCCTGTGGTCCATGCTCACGGTGTGGTTGGTTTACCCGACGGCACCACGCGGGGCGGTCACATCATAAGCGCGACCGTCTGGCCGACGCTGGAGTTGTTTTTGACCGATGAACCCAGTTCCTTAGTGAAAGAGGAGGATCCCGATACGGGGCTTTTCCTTTTCCACCCGGAATCCTGAGCAATTTAACAAAATAGATGATCGAAAAAAATGACTGAAGTACGTGTAATTGCCAGAGCAGTGGCTCGTAAAGGAAATGAAGACCGAGTCAAAGCGCTGCTACAAAGCATGTTAGCTCCAACGCGTGCCGAATCGGGATGCAAGTTGTATGAGCTATACGAGTCAAGCGAGTGGGGGCGCTTTTATTTTTACGAATTGTGGCAAAGTCAGGCTGCACTTAGGCAACACGCAGCGAGCCCTCACTATAAGCACCTGGAACTAACCGTCGGGGACTTATTGGAAGAACCTTTCGAGGTAAATATCTTGAAAGAGGTTCTATCGATAGATGAATCTGGCTCCGAAAACCAGCTTTAAGAAAACGGGCTTAAGCCCGGCAGATTGAACCGCCACCTTAAGGAGAAGAATGACAAAGAAACTCGTTGGTAATGTTGCCCTAATCACCGGTGCGAGCGCTGGCATCGGACACGCTTGCGCGCATGCGCTCGCTGCGGAAGGCGCACAACTCGTTCTTACGGCGCGACGCCAAGACCGACTCGATGCGCTAAAACAGGAGACAGAGAAGCTCGGCACCCATGCCGTCATAGTTGCAGGCGATGCCCGACAGGAAAGCACGGCGATCAAAACGGTAGAGGCTGCGACCAAAGCATTCGGTCAAATCGATATTCTTATCAACAACGCCGGCGCCGGAAACTACAAAAACCTGATCGATACAAGTTCCGAGGAGTACGATCAGCTCATGGATACGAACGTTCGTTCAACCTTTCTGTTCACCCGGCACACTGTTCCAGTCATGCTCCAGCAAAGGCGGGGCACGATCTTGATGCTTTCCTCGATGGCCGGCGTTTACGGTTTTGCCGGAGAAGCGGTTTACTGTGCGACCAAATTTGCTCAAGTCGGATTCGCGCAGGCCCTCGATAAGGAACTCCGGCCCCAGGGAATCAAGGTTGGAGTGATCTGTCCCGGAGGAGTTAAGACTGAATTCGCGATCGGTCGGGGACGAACAGAAGAAGGCGTTTCAAAATCAGAAATGCTTGAACCAGATGACGTGGCAAACGCTGTTCTTTTAGCCTGCACACAATCGCCGGGCTCACGAATCATTGAGATCCAAATGCGGACAATGGCAGAACCGCTCGCCTAGCCACACATTTATGAGTTGACTGAGACCGGGTACCACCAAGTCCGCCACTTGGAATGCTTGATAATCGTCCGGTTGGACACCAGCACTATTTCTTGACTAAGCGATTTTGAATTATGCCGGATCAGAAAATTCCGTTTAAGACCGAGCTGTACGAAGCGGATTGGACGGTTTCCTACGCAGATAACTTTCCGAATTGATCTCATCACGCCCCTGGCAATTCGACGATGATCGAGGGAAAATTCGATGACTGGGGACTCCGTTCCTGCTGCTCGCTCATGTTCCAGATTGGTTTCGGCATGAACGCCTTCACCTCCGGCCTGCTGGTTTTAGCGGTCTTCGCCGGCAACCTTCTGATGAGGCCTGCGACGACGCCGGTACTCCGGCGCTTTAGAACTTGAGAGCAAACCCGCGGATATCGCGCTCCGCATCGGTTGCCCCGCGTTCCCGGGCGACGGTCGAGTACGGGAGCACCTGTTGCATTAGTAAAGCGTTCGGGTTTTGACATTATTAATTCTCACTTTCAGAAGTTATATATTGCAAAGTTGATAAATGGATCATAATCGTACAGACGCGAGAGTAAGTGGCGGTGCTTGAACGATTGACTTGGTGTGCATTGTAGTTTTTCTCCTAAATGATCTTGCTTACAGCCCCCAAATGAACATGCACCAAACTATTTTGCCATCCTTCCTTTGGGTAGTTAACAATCGCTCCTTCGGTTTGTGGACATTGATGTGTGAAATGAGAGGATTGCCATCGTGAATGGAAATATTCAAAGTGAAAATCATCGTCTGTTTTCGCCATCTGAAATGTATCTGCCGGAAATGGCGGAGAGGAATGGACTACTCCTGGCATGCGCAGCATCTGCTTCGCGAATTCGGGCTCGGCCAGTTTGCTGATCCTCGTTCGGTTGGGGCGCGGTAAGCGGATGGAGAGACGCCCACAGCAATTTAGAGCTCTGGAATGCCTTAAAGCAGAAGACCGGTCGCCCGGTGTAGAACCAATCAGTGGAGTTTCCTAGCAGGTTCCGATCCCGAAAACGTGCGCGCTATGGCAAAAGGTGCTGGACCGGCGACTAGCTGACTCGATCGTCTGATTTTTGGTTGCCGGGTAGTAACCGGTGGGCTTTGCCATTCGTATCAATCAGTCAGACGGAGTGTTTCTATTCCACTCGCGCGAAGTGAAGGGGCGGTGCGCCTGCGCTGTGGTATTGGTCTGGAATCGATGGCGGAAGCGAAGCGCGTCGCATCTTGGACCCGAAACACGGTACTTGGCAGTTGAGGCATCTGAGGTGTTTGCACCTGATATACAAAGGGCTTTATCCGAAGCTGATAAATTCTGAAACGTCGGCCGGTTCTTCGCTCACGGGAGCGGCAGTTACAGTGACCCTCCTATTTCGGGGACAGGACACTAGGATAGCTTCTGGAGCGTGTCTAAAAGCGGCAAGACAGGGTCAGATCAGGTCAGGACGGCGCGCGGGAAGCAGTGGTGGCCTTAGGGTGCAACTCACTTGACAAGAATGTCGACACGCCCCGGCGCAACATCTGGTAGCCAAGGACGTTAAGGTGAATTTGGTCCTGAACGAAAAAGGCAGGATTAGGTTTCTGGTCTGGTCCGAGCATCGCCGGGTAAATATCGATGTATTTGGTCGCCGGCTGATTCTGCAGGAACGCCTGCACCATCTCGTTAAAGCGACGGATGTTGTCGATGTAGCGGATCCGAGCCGGAGACGGTTTGACAGAGATATAGGCGATTGGCATCTGAGCCGAGTAGCCGCGTAGTGCACGGTAAAGGTTTCGGAACGAGGCAAACGCCTGGTCTGGCAGGGCGCCTTGTGCCAAGTCGTTATCACCTGCGTAGAGCACTACCGCCGCAGGCTTAAGGCGTAAGACCAGGCGGGACACATACCGAACGCAATCGCTCAGGCGCGAACCGCCGAACCCGCAGTTGACGACCGGGTACCCGGTGAAATCCTGGCTCAGCGTTTTCCAGCGACGAACGGACGAACTTCCATAAAAGATAATCGGAGGTTGTGAAAGCTCAATCCGGCGATTTTCGAGTGAGGTGACTTCCTGCTCAAACGGATCAACGGAAGGAGCGTGGGACGCCCGTGGAGGAGTGGCACCGGGCATTACCGGCGCGCGCAGGTTAAGAGTTGGAGTTGCTGCGGACGTAGAAGCAATGTCTGGGCCGACCTGAGCGTCCGCCGTAAACGCATTGGCGTAAATCGAAATTGCTACCAGCGCCTGAGCGAGTCGTAAGTGCTTGCCAGCCTTGAAGCTGATCATCGTTTTAGTCCGGCAGCCACGCGGTGGGGATGATCTATCCAAATTCCCGCGATTTCGGCTTGTGATTGTGCTCATGGGACAGACGCGTATAATTTGGTTCTGCCGTTTGAAGTAAAGATTCGTTGGACAGGGTAGTCTCGGATTCAATTCGCTTTGCATTTTCGTTAAAAGAGCGTTCTACAGAGGGTGTAAAACCGGTTGCTTGACGGTGCGAGAAGGCAATGGATGCCTTTTCATGCGTGTCTCCGCGAGCGAGATCTGATGCTTAGCGCCCGCCGTCGAAGGTATTGGGCGAGGCAATTGCTTAGCGACCGACCGCAATTCCAAAAACCAGGCGAACAGGGGTGCGGTGAGCAGCTGACAGATTAATAAAGCGGAGGTGATCGGCTCAGCAGTTAAGCCACACTCAGTGCGGCCAATGAGCAAAACAGAAAGACAGATTTGGCTGCAGAAAACAGGAAGCATGTGACGACCAATCAGCAAAAATGGTCGCAAAGGCGCTTCCCAGCGATTCAGATACCTAAGGAATGTCGCGGTGACGGAAGCGGCTACGGCGAAGTTGATTAGGCGCAACGGTCCAAGATGCCATTTATCGAACAACCATGTTTGAGTAATTGGATCGAGCCCGCTCGTGATAGAAATCCAACGCCAGAAAAGAAATGCGATCGCCGAGAGGACTAAGAGCGGTCGTAGCAAATGAGGCGTCGGCATCAAGGCCTTGTTTTCCAGAAAACGATGGCCGATGAACAGCCCGCCGACCCATAGAAGCTGCCAGGCGAGAAGATCGAAGGGACCGAGTTGGACGAACGGCAGATCTTTGAATGCATTTACCAACATATCCCTGACATGTGTCTGTGCGATGATCCAGGTAGAAAAGCTGACAAAAAGGACCGTCTTCCATCCCCATCGTTGAGCTGCTCCGAAAGCGGCAGGTGTGAGAAAAGAGAATAGGACGTACATCGGGAGGATGTCCATCAAGGGCGGACGGAAAAGCAGCATCAGTGATCCGCCAATCGCCGCCCATGGATCCGTCAGATACCGGTCTAACAAATTCCTGATACCAGGAAGCTCGGATAAGAAGAAGCTGCCGAGAACAAATGCGAAGGAGAGAGTGACGAGATGTGCCCGGTAGATGCGACCGGCCCGGTGAATCGAAGAGGAGCGAGCAGCGGCGAACCCGAGCTTTTCGATGCGTTTGCGAAAGAGCATGCCGGCAAGGAATGCTGAGACGAAAACAAAGCATTCAGCGGTGGAGAAGAACCCCAGTGGCTGGTCGGTAAAGCGGCGAAGCGATGAGGGCGAATGATCGACGCTCATCATCAACAGCAGGACCCCTCGAAGCACATGAACTCGATAAATCGTTTCATCTAGCTATTAAAATTCCGCTTCTTCCATGATTGTATAATCCATTCTATTTATGCTCTATCGGCTAACGTAATAGATTCGATCTTCGCAA
Source organism: uncultured Verrucomicrobiae bacterium (assembly GCA_963782115.1). Classification (GTDB taxonomy): domain Bacteria; phylum Verrucomicrobiota; class Verrucomicrobiia; order Chthoniobacterales; family JAFAMB01; genus JAFAMB01. Next base: position 73,756 of record CAWAIK010000018.1, on the reverse strand, counting down.
TTGAATACGTTACTGGCAGCGACTGATTGTTCCATAGCTCGTAAGGACGATCTTCGTTGACTCCATGGTAGTGCCCTGCCGTGATTCGGGGTCGTGGCAAATGGATTTCACGGTCCGATCGCATGTTGTTTTGGTCGGTGGGTTAGGGAAGGAGATCCACGAGGAGCACAACCACAAAAGAGGCGACTGCGGCCGCAGACGCAACTTGTCCGCCGGGCCACTGGCTTCGCTGCACATGGTGATCCTCGTAGTACGCTAGGCACTCGTAAACCTGAGCCCGCGTCAAATCAGGAAAGCTCCGCACGACATCATCGACGCTGGAACCGTTGACGATCAAGCCAACCACGTCATGGACCACCGATCCGAGTGCCCCGCACATTTTGCTAAATTGACTAAGTATTGCTTATATTCTGTTGCTGCGTTTGTTGCTGTCGACGGTCCGCTTTCACTTCAAGAATACCTACCCCTAAGGATCCTTTCGGGAGAAAGCCTACAGACCAGGTTGTATTGAGGGCATTAGCCGCAATCCAAACAAAAAATGAGGGCCGGAAATGAAGCTCGGCGAGGCACAGAATTCTCATGGCTTACCGGAAACTGGGGATGTCCGAGAACCACTCCGGGTGTTTGCGTGCCTTCGGTCCAGCCAAGTAACCCCGGTCGCCTCCCTCAAAGAACATTCTCAGATCCCCGGCTGAAAACGCTTGAGATCTTTTGAGGCGCAACTCTTCCTCGAGCTGATGGAGTGAGCTCTGAGCTAATCCAACGGCGCAATGTACATCGCCAATAACGGCAAAAATAATTCAGGCGGTCTCAAATTTCCAACGACGTCTTTTCCTCTATCTAACACGCGGGGGCAATTTGTGCTTAGGGCGTGCTATGGTCGGCGGGCAGTCTGAAAATAAATCACGTCCACACTTGTAACTTCATGACACTCCTTCCTGATAAAATGCATCTTCGGTGGTGGGTTGCGCTCGGGCCCGGTGCGTATGTTATTTTGAGCTTGGGTTTCTGTCTCGTTTTCGGCCAGGCAGCCAAAGGCGATCCCTTACCTCCCCGCGATTAGGATTCTGGCCGGAGGTTTGTATTTTACGGATTCGAGAATCATCGGTATCTAGGGAAAGCGATATGCCGAAGCTTCTCATACGCCTTCTTCGTTTTCTGCTGCTTGGTTTGGTTTTCCTTGTCGGGGGTCTTGCTGTGGTCTGGACGGCCGGCGCACTTTACTTTGACCTGCCGGCGCCGGCGCCGCTGCGGACTGTTGCCGCCATCGCTTGGACGCTGGCCGCTGCGTTGTTTGGAACTTTCTTTGGTTGGTGGGGAAGGGTTGGCGTTCTCTTTGTCTTTCTTCTAATTCTCGGGTGGTGGGTTACCTTGACTCCTCGCCAGGATCGAGACTGGCAACCATCAGTAGCAAAATTGGCCTACGCCACTCGTGACGGAGATCACATCACCGTTCACGATATCCGCAATTTTGAATATCAGAGCGCCGCCGACTTCACGCCTCGCTACGAGACAAGGGAGTACGATCTAGCTAACCTGCACGAGTTGGATCTGTTTATCAATTACTGGGGCTCGAAGCTGATCGCCCATCCAATTCTCTCCTTCGATTTCGGACCGCAGGGCCGTATTTGTTTTTCGATCGAAACGCGCGTTGTCCGCGGCCAGGGATATTCTCCTATTGCCGGGCTTTACCGACAGTATGAACTTATTTGCATCGCCGCTGATGAAGGCGATGTGGTGCGGCTGCGCACCAACTTTAAACACGAAGACATCTATCTCTATCGGATTTTAATGCCGCAAAGTGAAGTGCAGTCGCGTTTTCTGGAGTACATCGATCGCGTGAACCAGCTACACCTTCACCCGGCTTGGTACAACGAGATCACAGAAAACTGCACCACCAGCATCCGTGCTCAGCGTCCGGCTGCCCTGCGCGAGCCCTGGGACTGGCGTATGCTGCTGAACGGCCTTGGTGATCAAATGCTCTATGAGCGTCATGCCTTAGCGGGTAACCTGCCTTTCGCGGAACTTAAAGCCCGGTCCCTGGTTGACGAACGAGCCATTAAGGTGGGTAATTCCCCAGATTTCTCCAATCTCATCCGCGCCGGCCTGCCAGGGTTTTAAGCCTCACTTTCCCTTCGAGAATACGTACCCTAAGGATATTTTCTGAGAAAAGTCTTTTTTCCCCGTCGAGCCCCGGGCGGTCTCTTCTTCCTCTTTCGCCTAAGCGAACCCAGGTTCGCTTAAGATCACTCCTTTATCTTGTCTGGCTCACGCCAGATTGACTCCGAACCCGCGGACGTTCTTCGGTGCAAGAGTAGCGTCTGCGGCTTAAACGGCCATAGACTGTATTATATAATATCCTTATTTAAAGTAACTTATAAATCGGCTATTCAAGTATCACGTAATTTTCACGCACTTTTTACAAAGGCCTTAGAGAATTCCGATACTTGCGATTGATGCGCGCCTCTGTCTCTTCCACCCGAGAGCCGATGAAGCCAGAGTCCCGCCCGAGCAGCGAACAGGGCTTACTGAGTGCCGTCAATCTGGCGGGGCCTTTGATCACGAGTTCACCCAGACACCCCTGGCTTTGCACGCCTCCTTTAGCGGATCTCTTGTAGCCGACGTGTCCTCGCTTTGCATCTCAAGCGTTTGTTTGATAACGCTGGACTTCCCACAACCAAACCGAGAGACAGCGCGCTGTGAGCAGTCACCAGAGAGGTAGTCGAATCCGTGTCCTCCTGACCCGCTTGCTTTTTGGCGACGATACTCCGCATAAGTTGCTTCGGCGCGTTTCTCTAGTGTTATGTCGCATAAATAACTATACATAAGATTCATGCGGCTTTCTTTAGCCTAAAAACGGAAATAGAGTCCGAACCGTCGACCCAGCCGACGGTTTTCAACAGGCGTAGGCGCTGAGAGCAGGCAGATCTCAGCCCGAGAGGAGTGATTCGGCCTCCGGCGGGAGCATTCCAAGCCATTTGCCACCGAGCCAGTGGCGAAAAATATGAGTCAATAGCAAAGTCCAGCGTTGCTGGATACTCCATTGCTCCGCAATGAGCCAGAAGCGTTGTAAGGTGTTGCTGACATGGGCGATAGCCTCTGCGAGCGCCTGACTGTTTTCGTGCTGCAAGCTGACTCTGACTTTGCGTTGGTTTTGATGAACGGCCAGCCGAGCCACTCCGCTCAGCAAGGCCGGCCGACTGGTGATCGCCTCCCGATGGTGCTCTCCGTCGTAAAGACGTACGTAAAGGTGCCACCAGTTGTAGATCAGCGCGACGAGATTGGCCATCAGGCGGCAGGGAGCCAGTTTCTGCGTCGTGAAGCCGTTCCAGCCCCATTGGTTTTTGAGCTCATCGTAGATGTTCTCTGCGTCGGCTCGTTCCCGGTAAAGACGCGCCAAGGCTACCGCAGGATAAGCTTTGGGATCCAGCGTGGTCACCAAGACTGCCATTCGCCCAGCCCAAGGCGCCAGGACGCTTTTCCACTGGGCCGATCCGGGCAGTCCGGCTTGCTGCAGATGATCGCGCCGCCGGCGTCCCTGCTCCCCTGCGGGAGCCACCGCTGGCCTCTCGCGTACCAGCACCACACGACGCGCCAAACTCCAACCGCTCAAGCGCAGCGTCGCTTCGAGCACTTCCCACCCCTGGCCGGTATCTTCCCAAGCCGCTCCGGCACGCTGCATTTGTGAGACTAGCGTTTTGACTTTGTCCGTATGGCGCAGCTTGAACAGGCACGGCAATCCGCGCCTCTCAGCCTCCTTCAAAAGCACCTCATTTCCGTAGCCACAGTCGCCACGCAAAATCGACGGCCAGTGCGTGCGCGGCAGCCCATCGAGCAGTTGCCATAAGCCTGGCAGGGCATGCCGTGCTGCGTGCTGCTTGCCCCCAAGCACTTCCACACCCAGAGAGAGCCGCGTATTGGCCATGAAGTAACTGTGATAGCAGTGGCTCGGCCGCCCAGGTTTATGCGGATTGTACCCCACCTCAGCTCCTTGCTGGTGACCATAGATCGGCTTGACCGTCACATCGATGTCCATGATCCAAGGTTGGCTCAACACCGGCTGGACGCACTCGCGCAATTCCCCGCCGAGCCATCCTAGGCCTTTATCCTCTGGCATCCGTCTCATCGCCCGGCGCACCACGTCTTCGCTCACCGTCGTGCTCATGCCCAACAATCCCGGATTGAGGGTGTCGCCGCGCACCGCATTGATGTGAGCGTAACGCCAGTGCCCGCAAAGCACCGAGAGCGTCGCCGTGCCAAGCACATCGACCACACGGCTGCCTCGGTTGCCTTCGTAGTCTAACGGACAGTTGCTCACGAACTGCTCCCAGCGGCCTCCCACGCACAGAAACTGAGCGAAGAAAATAAGCTGGCCTTCACGGGTCACAGGTGACTCATCGTCGATCTCGGCGTAGTAACGTCCACCCGGCGTGTCCACCGGCCACGAACCTGAAATTAGCTTCAAAATCGGCTCACCCACCGGGTGAGCGCTCGGCATCCAAGCTTTTGGTTGCATCCCTAACTAAATCAGCCTCTTTCACCTCAATCCAACTTTTTCCATTTACGCTTCTAGGTGCTCAAATTCGTTATCCAGCCGGCGCAAGAATTTGATGAACTCCTGATGGCGATGACGCGGATAACATTCGCCGCTTACCTTACCGCTGGCGGCATTGAGCGCCGCAAACAAGGTCGTTGTTCCGTGTCGGACGTAGTCGTGCGTCCAGGTGCCGCAGCGACCCTTTTTCAGCGGCAAGCCGGGCTGAGTGCGATCCAGGGCTTGAATTTGACACTTTTCATCGACACAGAGCACGATGGCGTGTTGAGGAGGATTGAGATAGACCCCGACGACGTCGAGGAGCTTTTCGACGAACTTTGCGTCACGCGAGAGTTTGAAGGTCTTTTGCCGATGTGGTTTGAGTTCGTGCTCCTGCCAGATTCGCGCCACAGTGCTGGCATGAACTCCCTGCTCCTTGGCCAGCTTTCGCGTGGTCCAATGTGTTTGCCCTGCAGGCTTGGAGTGAAGGGTGGCTTCGACGATTCTCTGAGCTAAACCAGCCTGCACTTTGCGCCCCCGCCGGCTTCTACATTCCACAGGCAGTCAACTCCGCACTCAACAAAACGCTCTCTCCAAAGCCGACAGGTGTGCCGGTTGATGTCCAAATCGATGGCAATCGCTCGATCTGACTTTCCGCCGGCGCTTTGCAGAATGATTTGGCAGCGCTTGGCTACTTGCTGAGGCGTGCTGTGAGCGCGCACCCATTGTTCCAGTAATTGCCGTTGCGGTTCTTTCAGATTGACGAACTGGCGCGACGTCTTCATTGAAGATCACAATATCGCGCCAGTTCAGTATGTCTAGTTATTTGTGCAGCACTACACTAGCGAAACCGACTTTTACCCCCGTGCGATTCTGATGGCTTCGCCGAACGAGGCCTCAATTTGGGTCTCGTCGGCACCAATGGCAGTGAGAAATACACCGCGAAGCAGGTGCAGGTCGGCATAGTAATCGCGCTGCTCAAATCTCTCAGCCAGTGCGTCCGCCTCGCTAATTGCCTCAAGAGCTTCGGACGCACGTTGCGCGAGGTACAGGGCTTCAGCCTTTAGTGCCAGGAAAAATGGCACGTACAGCATCGCACCGGTTGCCCGCCAGCCGTCTATTCCGGCCTCGATCCATGACCTTCCGCTGTGTGACCGGATGCGCTGTGCGCCCACCCCAAATCGGGCAGGTGCGTTGGAGCTCCGTGCTCATGGGCCTAACCGCCCTTCTGTTGCGATCAGAGCTTCGCAAAGCGCATGGATTTCCTCGTCAATCTCTGCCGGATCTGACACCGTGCGGCCGACCTCCTCTCGCAACAGCGCGGTGTAGGCGCTTTCGCAACCCATGGATAAGTGTTTTGACCGCGGCGGTGGTGACCTGAAGCCGATTCGCCATCTCGTCGTACGAGGGCGGAGCTATGCTGTTGTTAGTATCCACAAGCTTTTAGCGCTTCGAACGTGGATGTTTTTCCCGCTGTGGCATACTCCTGGCGGAGCCGTTTCTGCGCTTCTTCCAAGACCGTCATCGCCCACGGGGCATCGAAGATTCTCTCTGCTGTCAAAAACTCGACCGGCTCGAGTCGATAGCGTTCTTCGGCCTCTTCTGCATCCAGTTGTACAAATTCCTTGTAGCTCCTCTTTTAAAGCGGCGGGCATGGTAGCCCACATCGGAGAGGTGGTTCTGGAATGAGGCGAGCAAGAACGACCGGAATTTACCTTTAAGCCGGTCACCTTCCCTAAACGCCCGGTGTTCCACCACATGCAGAAAAAAGCCTTGGGTCAGGTCCTGGGCATCGCCCGGCAAATGCCCGCGGCGCCGAGCCAAAATGTAGAGCGGATACCAATAGAGCCGACACAACTCGGCTAAGGCGGACTGCCCACCTTGCGCCTGACTTTGCGCCACCCTCATGACGATCGTCCAGCGCGTGGTGTGAAAGCTCGCCGCGCCCTCCGCCGACGGACCATGGTCGCGTTCCACAAAGATTTCCGTGTTTCACCAACAATAACGGCCAAAAGCATGTTTAGGAACAAATTCCTGAAACTCTGAAACCGGGCTGCCTTTGTAACGGGATGAAGACCCCCGATCATGACTACGAACTCCACTTGGATGGCACTGCGAAACCCGGCATTCAGAAAACCCTGGATTGCCGCGGTAATCTCCGGAACCTGTGTGGCCGCCCATGATAGCGCGGCGACCTGGACGATGATATTTTTACCGGGTCGCCATTATTAATGTCGACCGTGGCGTCCCTGCCTTTCTTTTCTGTTCACACTGCCAGCCGGCGCTCTCGCCGATAAGGTCGATCGCCAAAAGCTGGTATGCACGGTCAATGTTTGCTTGGCCGTCACAGCCTTCGCTTTAGCGGTGCTTGGTTGGCTCCGTCTTCTCAACCCTTGCCTCATCCTGGGTTGCGTGTTTTTCATCGGAGTTGGTTTTGCCATTAATGCGCCGGCCTGGACATCGATCATGCCCCAAATCGTCTCAGACGCGGAGTTGCCCCTCTGCAGCGACCTTGAGCGGTTTGCAATTCAACATCTCGGGCATTATCGGTCCAGCGCTAGGTGGTTTGTTGGTCCTGCTGGCCGGAGCCCAATTTTGTCTTTGCTCTAAATGCGGCCTGTTTCCTCTTGGTTGTGGTGGCAACTCCGTTTCCGAAAGTCCCTCCTACGAAGTCCGAAAATCCGTACGGCGTACATTGAGGTAGCTTCTGCCCGAGGAAAACAGTATCGCGTCAGGGCTTGTACGTCGTACGCAACAATCGTCGATTTTCGGATCGAATATTCCGCCGTTTCACAAACTCCCAGTTTTGATTGCGCTTACCTTTCCTTGTTCGAAGAGCGAGCTTCGCGATCCCTCGCGGACGAAGCGAGGTCCTTTGGCTTGTATTCGATTCCGGCGAAAATGGGTGATCTGCGTCTGGTTTTATCCTCGCTCACAATTCTTTGCCATCGACGGAACAAAGGCCTGGCAGAAAAGTGGCAAAATTGGAAAGGTTTTGGATGCAGCCATTTCCGCTGTGGATCAACCATTGCATACAGAATAGATCAAGCTTTGGTTCCAGTGCGCCACAGGTCGGCACAACTACCGATTTCCTTAAGGCTGTATCCAGCAAACTCCATTGTCGTCCCGCCTGGACTCCTTGATAACGACCTTGCGTTTCTCCTTGCGCCGTTACCGCTCTCAACCCAAACCTTCAGAATCATGATTACTGCATCAAAAACGCCGGCTTGCAGACGAACATGACAAAATTGCAAGGCCACCGGCTTATCGCTAAAGAAGGGGACAAGGTCGCTGCATTCCAGGTCGTGGAGAATGTTCGCAAACGCTCAAAAGTTCGGTGGGAAGTGGACGAAATTGTTGCTGTCGCCCAATTTGACCGCGATAAAAAGAACGCTCTCCCGATCGCCTAGGCGATTCTGCTCGGTCGCGAAATGGGAATCCCGGTCAACAGCACTGTCGTCCAGGAAAATATTGTTTCCCACTCCGGAGCAGATTCAGCTGTTGGCATGATATGCTGCTCACGATGATCCAACTGGCCGATTACTGTATAGTGATCAAGCTCGGCCTCTACTGTCATGAGTACGAAGAGGGTTGCTTCTCAAATCGAACACTAGTCGATGCACCCGCTTGGTACTGACGCCACCCTTCGGTGCTTCGCGCCCGTGAAGCCATCGACGATCGTGGATGAGATAACCGTCACCCTTCGCTACGCAAACCCGCATCTGTTGCTCGCACATACGCTGGTGTAGTTCAGCTGTCCAGCAATGGTATTGCCCATGGAGCTTATCATATAGCCATTCAAAACGGTCCTTGTCCAAAGATATATCCAAGCATTCACGTACGGCTTTGAGAATCGACTTTGGGAGCGATTCAATCCGCTCCATGATCTTCAACATTTCGGTAGTTTGTAGAAAAATAGCCGCCCCGCTGCCATCCGACGAAACGTTCTCGAAGACGTTCCAGAGAATTTGTGGACTATACATGTCGCAATGAAGAGGAAATCCCCTACGTCCTTGCCGATTTTCGCGAGTGGTGCGTATAAAGCTGCCCACGGTGACCCGGCCTGCTCGGCAATCGCGTCGCGCATCAGAGCAAATAGAAAGTGAAGAATGTGGCCGGAAATATGTTCGTCTAAAAGGCCGGCGAAAAAGATGATTTCCTTCGGCGGGGAAAGCTCGACCAACACCGCAGCCAAAGCGGCAACGTCACGACCAACCGGGGATTCAAGCAAGCCTGTGTGCGCGACAGTGAAGGTATAGTCATACCCGTCGCCTTTTTTCAAGTGAACAAGCCGCGGTGGCTCGATGTTTGCCAATGCCCCGCCTAACGCGCTTAAAATGCATCTTGCATCGGCGGACCATGTGTGCCACGAAGAATCCATCGCAAGAGGTACGTTCAACATGCGCTTCGGCACCGGAATCTTATTAAATATTTGTGTCGGCATCGCCACAGAACGCGAATCGGTTTTAAGAACGACTGCCATATGGTCTCGGGAATCTACGGAAAAATCAAGTGGCGAGAGTGGCCATGCGGCCCATCGTCAACGCCTTTCAAGGTATGCTGAGTCGTTGTACCAACGTCACGGCTAATAGGGAGGCATGACGGGCAGCTTTGCTTTGATTTTCATTTTCTTTCGGATTCTCCAAGTTCTGCATATTGATCTTGTCGCCTTCGGCGAGGTCCGAGATTCCGCGAATGACAATGCATGGAGTTCCTCTGCACATGCAAACTAGGGCCACCGGATAGCCTTCCTCCTCGACGGATAACCCACCGGGAAATTCGGTAAGCACCGCGGATTTTTAATTAAATCGTCTTTGATGCCATTTCCTGTGACAATTTGTCCTTCCCAGACTTGCACGTTACCATTCTCTGCAAAGGTTGCCTTTGCTCCCAAGTGCGCCGCCATAAATAGATGCGGGCTAACTGGAACAATCTTCCACTCCTAATCGTTGAATCTCACAGCTGCGTTTTCAATCCCCCCGCCACGGTTCTTCTCTCGAATCCTGAAGGGCGCCAGGGATGTAGCCAGGATGACATCGCCTATTTTCGGCCCGATGAATTTTTTTGACCCTTTCTGTTCACTCTCCTTTAACGTGCCAAGCGATCCGGCAACGCCAATCATAATGACCCACTTTGGTTGGTTTTTGTCTAACAACTCTGACACAACACTGGTAGCCTCCATCAGGCTTTTTCCTTGGCCGACCATGATGCGGTAATTGAGACGGCCGATGACGAATTCGGCGAAGCTTTTCTTGCCCGCCTCACGTGGAGCGATGTCGGCTGGTTCGATCGTTGCGCCTGCCTCTTCGAAGATGGCTTTGACCTGTTTAGCTTCGTTCGGAATCGCTACGAAAATCATACCTGTGTTTGCACGTCCACGGACTTTTTGAAGTGCAGTGAGCATCTCGGCAATTTTTGGTTTTTCATTAGGGGTGAGACTTTGCCATAACGCCTCAAGTACGTTCAGTGAGGCCTTTATTTTTTCGGCGATAATGCCCTCCCCGAATGGCCTGTCTTGTCGTTCGAGGCGACTCACCATTTGCATCGCCAGCCGCGTCGTTTCGTCGTCGTTGATCGGTGCGGCACCTTGAATAACCCGCGCCAATGCATAAGCACGATAGCCCTGATCGGAAAACCTTTCGATGCTACGCAAAAGAGATTTCGCCTGAGTCCATTGTTGCCTTGCTTCACCAGGAAATTGGGCAACAACCTGCCCAAGGTGCCAAGTAACATGCTCCCGCGGGATCCGCGAGCGTCGGTATTTCCCTCGCTCGATCGGCTCCAAGGCATGTTTCTTCAGCGATTTCAGTAGCGATTGAAGATAAAGACTCTTATTTATGGACCAGCGGTCGAGAACGCGATATGCGATCGCAGCGGTCGCAGGACCATACCATTCATCCTTTTTGTAGGTCAGCAAGCCGTCCCCCTTCATCTTCTGGTCTACCGCAATTTGAAACTGTTCCATTTCATCCGAGAGAATCTGCTGGCTAATTGGCCCATCTGGATCTGGTAATCGGTGTCTCAGCTCCAGAAAACACTCTAATATGGTAGCCCAATCCCAGAAGTCATCGCCGTAGTATGGCGACGAATCACATCGACTGCTCAGTAGTTTCTTACAGGCGTCTTTTAACGACGATCTCATTTGTTCAAACATGCTTGGAGAATTTAAACCTCCCTCAGGTGACAAGCAGATGGTGGTCAGTCGAATGGCGTGAGAGTTTGCAACCTGGAAAAACTGGCCGGGAAACTTCGGTTGTACCCGTATGTACTCAATTGCATCGAGCAAGCATCGTCCAGCTAGTGCTCGTTTGGAATCTTCGACGAACCAATTACCTCGAACTCGATCAACATTTCTCAAGTCTTCCAGTGTAAAAAGCTCAATATTACGTGATACCATGGTATTCTTTTCAGTTATGATTTGAACACTTGCCCTGTCATTTAATGGCAGTAATTATCCGCCGCAAACCTTGCTCGAGAACTTCTGCCTTCATCCCGTAGCCAAGTCTGAAACGCGGAGGACGATCAAGCAGGCCGAAGCTTCGGCCTGGCACGAGTAAAACACCTGCAGCAAGGAATGCATCAAAGAGCTCTTGTTCACGGCGGTCGTTCCGGATCTCAAGGATTACTGTCGTTCCGGCCATCGGCGGCGAGATGGACACGATATCCGCATGCGTTGCCGCCCATGTTTGCAAGAAAGTACGATTTTGTTTGATCAGATTTACGCGTGTGAACTCGGCGAACAATCGTTCAAGCACCAAGGTCCCAATCGTCACCGTGAATACTGACGGCGAAAGTGTTAGATATTGCTGGACCGTTCGAAATTCCTGAAAATGTTGCGTGACCGCCAGAATCCATCCTAATCGCAGACCCGGCAGGCCATACATTTTGGAGACGCTGCCGATCACGATCACATTTTCCATCGCATACGCGAGCGATTCGCTCTCCTCGGCCACGACGAACACCTCGTCGACAACGAGCGGTTTCCCACGCGCGAGCAGAATTTGAGCCAGGTGGAGAAGCTCATCGGTAGCAATCTTGTGTCCAGTTGGATTATGAGGATTAATTACGACCAGGGCGTCACATTCTTTGGCAAGATATCGCAGTTCGCTTATGTCTGGTCTCCAGTTTAGGCCGGCCGTGTAGGCGTAAGACCGTACGCCGAGATTCAACATATTGGCCAACCCATGGAATGTTCCATACGCGGGGACCGGAAGTCCAATTGACTTAACTTTTTTAGCAGCCGCCAGCCAATGCATTACAATAGCAATCGATTCCTGTGCTCCAGCAGTGGGTAATGCCGATGATCCTGCCGGAACTCGAAATGCTTTTTCTAGCGCCGGAATGAGTCCTGCCTTCAGATCGGGATACGCTAACGTCCCTGGCAAAGCGGTGGTCCAGTCCCCCAATTGTGCGTCAAGCTCCCTCCGCTCCCATGGTTGACAATCGCTGGACGCAAGGTTGATCAAGTCACTACGGTGCTCGTATTCATCGAAGAAGTCTTCGAGCACAAAAGAAATTAGGCGAGACATGGGAGGCATCCTTTGCCGCTTCAACGAAAAATTATTTAGAACATTGAAAACGAGAATCCATTGGGTCTGGTGTACATCCTAAGGTTAGTTATAAACACGATGCGAGCTCCGAGCGAGCCATTTCCTATGCGGTCAAAAGAGCACTTGGAGACGAGGTAAGACGCACTTCGGTCGAGCGAAAGGCGGACTCCCTGACGGAATTGTTTTGCTTTCCTACCGCTATGTCTTGGCAGGGGGCGACCCCAGACCGCAGGCATGCCGGAACGCGAAGCGAGGCGCTCTAAACAGGATAGTTCCAGATTAGGAGACACTAAAATGCCTCTCTCACGCCGGGAACAGTATGAACCAAAGTCCCAGGCGTGGCGTCACTTGTCACCACAACCCCTTGTCGACGTGAAGCCCGCCTCGAGGGGCGATCTCGCCCTTGTCTAGAGTGATCTTACCGCCCTCGATCACCGTCACCGTGTGGAGTTCGTTGTTACGGAAATTCTTTCCTTGGCTCTGGAACTTCTTGGTGATACGGACCTGGTCTCCCGCCGATACAGAAACGATTCAGTCCGGAAGACGTTGAACTTGCCTGCCGCAGAAAAGCTTGAGCAAGCCCGCGCTTTATTGGCGCAGGGTCATCCACTGCCGGTGGTCAGTGCGCAGACGGGAGTACTGTCGGATACCTTGCGCAAGACGATCAGTGCAGGACGTCTGCTGGCAAAAAAAAAACGGGGGCGCAGTAGATGATGTACTCGCCAGATTTTTTCGCCGAACTCAAATCAAAGCTCAACGCATCGCCATTTTGACCTACCACAAGTTCCCCGGCGAGAGATGGCCTGCTGCCGAGTTTGGCCCTCAGCCGATGCGGTTGCTCAACGGCCAGATCGTCGAGCTGGAGTTGGCCAGTTTAGATTATAGATTAGACAACCCGATCTACCAAAACATAAGGCTGAAATTGTCAGAGGAAGGGGGCCACAAGCTGCTGGCGAATTTGCCCGGAGGTAAAGAACTCTTTCCCGACTTAATCGAAAGCTTCCTCGATCCAGGTTCGTACTCGCGTCCTCAACGAAGAATGGGAGGACGTATTCTGCCGTGGATATCTCGATTTCCGTAAACAACAATCAATGAAAGCTGCCGCGTGACCCCCCGGAATCTCCCGCTCTCCGAATTTGCTTTCGCACGGGATTCAAGCAGCCTTGCGTTCTCAGCACGGTCTATATTTTGTAGCAGGATCGCGTAGTTCTCTAGGGATGTCGCCACATCGGGGCGTTCCGGGCCCAGTGCCTTTTCCCGGATCGCCAGCGCGCGCTGGTAAAGGAACTCAGCCTCCCCCAGCCGGTTGGTGTTCTGCAATAATTGCGCGAGGTTGTTGAGCCCTGTGGCGACATTGGGATGCTCGGGCCCGTAGCTTTTCTTATCGATAGAGAGCGCTCGCCTAATCAGCGGTTCGGCCTCCCCAACCGGACGGCCGCTCTTTCGTAGCAGGGACGCATAGCTTTCCAGGCATGTCGCCACCTTCGGGTGCTCCGGGCCCAGGGCCTTTTCCCAGATCGCCAGCGCCCGGTGGTAGAGGGGCTCCGCCTTCGCGTAATGGCCTTGGGCACTGTAAAGCTCAGCCAGGTTGTTGAGGCTAGTGGCCACTTCGGGGTGATCCGGGACCAGGGCCTTTTCCCGGATCTTCAGCGAGCGCTGGTAAAGGGCCTCGGCCTGCGCGTATTGGCCTGGGACGCCGTTGATCTCAGCCAGGTTGTTGAGGCTGGTGGCTACGCGGGGTCATTCGGTGCTCGCCAGCACCTTTTCCCGAATCGCCAGCGCGCGCTGGTAAAAGGGCTCCGCCTTCGCGTATTGGCTTTGGTAGCTGTCCCGCGCTCCCAGGTTGTTGAGGCTGGTGGCCACTTCGGGGTGTTCAGTCCCAGGGCCTTTTCCCGGATCTTCAGCGATCGCTGGCAAAGAGCCTCGGCCTTCGCGTATTGGCCTTGGGCGCGGTAGAGCTTCGCCAGGTTGTTGAGGCTAATGGCCACTTCGGGGTGATTCGGTCCCAGCGCCTTTTCCTAGATCGCCAGCGCTCGCTGGTAGAGGGGCTCAGCCTTCGCGTATTGGCCTTGGTCGTGGTAGAGCGCGGCTAGGTTGTTGAGGCTCGTGGCCACGTTGGGGTGATCCTGGCCCACGCCTTTTCCCGGATCGCCAGCGCGCGCCGAGAAAGAGGCTCGGCGTTCGCGTATTGGCCTTGGGCGTCATAGAGCAATGCCAGGTTGTTGAGGCTAGTAGCTGCGTCGGGGTGATTGGGTCCCAGCGCTTTTTCCCGGATGTCCAGCGCGCGCTGGCAAAGAAACTCGGCCTCCGTATAATGACCACGTTCATATAAGTAAACGCCAGCCTGATTGAGTAATCGCGCCGCCTCGGGAAATTCGAGGCCCCATTGGCTGATAAGTTCCGCACTAGCGTGAGCCTGGGGTAAGATCCGGTCGCAGAGTGTCCATGTAGAAAACTCTACTTGCGGGATGCCCGGTCTACGGCCCGGACAGCACGTTCCGCCCAGAGTCGCTGCGTGGTCTCGTCCATCCCCTGCTTCAATAGGGCCTGCACCAGGCGGTGGATCTGAAGGGTACTGGCGTTTGCATCTCGTCGCACCAGCGAATATTTAGAATGTTCTGAAAAGGCGCTATCGAACGCAAACGCGTCTCGAACCATCGCTCCCAGCACGGGTCCAAGTTCAGGTGCTCCTTCAGCAAACACTTCTTCCGGAATGCCATCGGGATCCAGGAAAGCACAAAAGCGCAGCAGTTCCGCAGCGGCGGGGTTGGCTTTCTCAATGTTCTCGAACGAGAGTATCCAAGTACTGGCCACTGGATTTTCGGACGCCGGTTCCCCACGTGTCGGAGGAGTTCCGAAGCGCGTTGTCGGTACAGTTCCAGGTAGCCCGGGAGACCGCAACCGGTCTCTTCGTATAGGCGCCGGCTTGGTCAAGGGCAAGAGGTAGACCATGAAGTTGTGTTGCAATCTCTATTGCGTTCGCCTGATCGGCCATGGCGGCAAAATCCAGCGCTGCATTCTCCGCGACATACTTCGCTCGGCGCAATAGAAAGAGTCCACCTTCCTCAGTATCCATCGTTTTTATCTTAACGACCCGAGCCACCGCACCTACCGCTCGCGCCCGGGTTGTCAATATCACATGACCGTTCTTTCCCTGCGGAATGAATTCGCGTGCTGTTCCAAGGTCATTAGCGTTGTCGAGGATGAGCAGCCAACCCTCCTGAGAGCTAAGCCAGCGCTTGACGGCGTCCACCGCGAGCGCCCGGTCCTTGGCGTCGCATTCCGGCAGCTTCAAGAGGCTCGCTATCGTGAGATAGGCAGAGACCAGCGCCTCGCGCGAATGGGCGGTTGCCCAAAACGTGTAGACATACTCATCCAAGTGCCGGTGGGCATATTCCACGGCCGTTTGGGTTTTGCCCAGCCGCCCAAGCCGCTGAGGGCCACCGGTCCGCGCTCGGCCAGCGTTTCCTGCAGTTGTGCCAATACAGTCTCCCGTCCGGTAAAGAACTGGTTGCGATCCGGAAGATTCGAAAGGGCCAGCCTCTTGACCGCCTTCTTTCCGAGTTCCGGGGCGACGAATACGCGCGATACGACTGCGGGTCGCGCGACCACGGGCGTCTCTCCAGTCTCAACAAGTCGATTCGGCTGCTTACGCGAGCGCTGCGCAGGATGTATTCAAGTTCGCGACCATTAAGCACGTCCTTCAATGTGCCGCTCACCCATTCGGCCGCGATGCGATCCAGCATTGCCGGAGGCAGGGGAGCCGCACCGGTGGTTTGCGCTGTCGTTTCGATTTCGCCGCGCATTAGGAGATTTTCGCTATGCTCATCCACCCAATCCTTCAGTCGAGGCCAACCTTGGAGGAGGTTTTCGCTTGCTAGTTCGATGGCCGCGTCGCCGGCCTCAGTAGTCGTAACGATGAGACCAAGATCGCGCAGTTTTCCCAAGGCCGAAGCAATCATCGGCGGCGGGATGGCCGCGGAATTGAAGTCGCTGAGCTTCGCCCGGCGACGCGTAGCTTTGCCGTCTATGCTCGTCTGCACCAATCTTAGCATCAGCCACCTCGCGGCCAGTCGCTCCTCGGGGCTCAGGCTTGCGTACATCGATTCGCCACGTTGGACGAGGAAGCCGGCCACCCCCCCCAGGCGATCGTAAGCCTCATTGGTGAGGACGCCTTCGCGAGCGTGCCGATGGAGTTCGAGGAGTACTATCTGGAGCAGCGCTAGTGAGCGGGTGTCCGGAGCGAAGTCGCCAAGCAAGCGATTCAGGAGACCCGGTTCGAAGATATATCCCGCCCGCTGAGCCGGCTGCTCGATCGCCTGCCGCAAATCTTCCAGGGTCATGGGTGTGAGTTCCACCCGGTTGTTCTGGATGAGGTCAGCGAGGGCGGGATGCGCCGTCTGGAGGGCGCTCAGGGCATCGTCGCGGCAGGCAGCGAGCACGCAAAGGTGACCTCCGGTAGCTCTCGCCAGCGCGACCAGCAACTGTACGAACAACGTACTGCGCTTCGGATCGCGACCTGGTGCAAGAAGCTCTTCCAGGTTGTCCACGAACAGCAGCCACCGTGAATTTTCGATGCTCTCCCTGCGCCGGCCCAGTGCGTCGAGAATGACGCGGGCCGTCTCGGCCACAGAGGTTTCAATCGCGTAGATGGCGGCGGCCACAGCCTTTTCGTCGATTGCTTCCGCGAGGGCCGCAGCGCTAGCAATCGGGTCATTGCCGACTCGCAGCACGAGGATTTTCCATGCGCTCTCCTGTTCCTTACGCAGGGCAGGTATAAGCCCCGCTTGCACTAGTGAGCTTTTGCCGCACGCAACCGGCCCAGTAATCCCGATAAGCGGCGAGGTGCGCACTCGTCGGAGCAATTCCTGCAACGCGGCTTCACGGCCCGCAAAAAATAGGGTGCGCTGCTCCGTGAAGGGCTGCGAGCCGACGTAAGGCTCGCCGAAATCGACCACCGGACGCTCTGGGGCAAGGTCCGCACCGACTCCCCGAATCCTGTCCGCAAGCTGCAGGAAATTCTCTTCATAAGAGCCGCGCCGAAAGTCCACAGCCTGAGCTTCTCGCAACCGTTGCGGCATTCGCGTTTCGGCGCCCTCGGGTTCGGCAGGAACACAGGAATTAACCGAATTTCGCTCTTGGTCACCGCGGCGCCGAGGACGAAGTTGACCTCCTCAAGCAAAGGCCCTTGGATGCCGCCATTGCCAATGGTCACAACGATGCAGCGCGCGTGCAGGAGCGCTTCCTCGAGCTGAGTTGTCCACTGCGCTCCGGGGGCCGTGCTCCAGTCGGCCCAGACGCGAAGCCCCGTTTTGTTTTCCAAGCCCTGGACGAGCAAATCCACAGCGCGGCGATCCCTCCGGTTGTAGAGAAAGACCGCATCGAACGCGGCCAGGCGTCGCGTAGGGTCGTATCGTATTGGAGCAGTGGAATCGGTCGCTTTGGCCTCCCGGCACTTGGCGAGCGCCGATCCGTCGTCCGCGAGCATGGCCAGACAGTGGACGATCCGACGAAAGGAATCTGCAATGGGACGCTCTGTCAGTGCGCGACTGGGATCAGTGACGACCTGTTCTTCGAAGGCATAATGCGGCTCATAGGGGATGCGCAGATCCCAGCATTCCAGGCCCGCGCTGCGCAGGGTGCGCGGCGTGTCATCGCCGAAGGCCGTAGCAAAGCGCTCCCGGATGCGACGGAGCATTTCCTCGTCGCTATGCTCTATGCGCGCCGGCACGACCACGACATCCAGCGGCCGATACTGACGGAGCAACTGCACGCCGGGTAGTGCGAAGTTGCGAACGAGGTTCTGCGTTCCTTGGATGCTTTGCAGGTTGGCACCGGAAAACATCAGGATAGTGTCCGCGAGCTGATAGGCGCAGATGCCTCCCATCTCGGTGACGCCGGTGCGACTGTCGACGAGCACCACATCATAGAGTTCTGTGATGTGCTGGCGCAGCCACTCGAAGAAGCGATCGCCGCCCCAATTCGAAATGAAGTCCTGCCAATCGAAAGTGCGGAGGTTGTGGGCGTATTGGGCAAGTTGTTCGGCGCCTTCCCTCATGCCGGCGGGCATGAGATCGAGGCGAGCCGACTCTGGCAGTTGCTCATAAACGGGCAGGATGAAGCGCTCGATTTCTCTGAAGGACGGGCCTTCATCGGTGGCAGCGAGGGAGACAGTCTGCTTGTAACAAAGTAGAAGGTCGAGCAACCCTGGATGATTGCGAGCCTTGCTCTGATTCACCGGGAAGTATTGCTCGATCCCCGGAGCTTCCATGTCGAAATCTACCATGAGCACCCGCAGGCCGCTGCGAGCCAGAAGGTCGGCGACATTGGCCATTGCCATGGAGCGACCGACTCCGCCTTTGAACGAGTAGAAGACCGCAATCATAGCAATCTCGCTTCGGTTTGCCGCGCGGCGGTGCTCCGAGTCGGCGCGGCGATACCAACGTCCTGCCACATGCTTTCGACTCGGTCGGGATCGGCCGCGGGGCTTTGTATCGCGCGCAGCGTCTGCGGCAGGCTCACGTGAAGCCAGCGCTTAAGACGAAGCTCATCAGCGACCATGACCTCGGATTGCGTATCGCATTGAACGAACCGCTGGAACACTGACTTGAGCGAGCGTTTCAGCTCTTCCTCAAGGCCCTGGTGCGGCATCGCCAGCCTCGGATTCAGTGGCGAGATGGTGACGAGCGCGATCTGGCCTTTCCGCAGCGCTAGCGCGGAAAACGTCGGGCGGAGATCGGGATGAAAGATCGAAAATTCATCAGCCAATACCACACATCCGCCACGCATCACCGATTCGTAAGCCGACCGGAGCGGGTGAGCGTCATCGAGCAGCACATCGAAGGGGTAGAGTTGCACCTTGATCTGCCGGGATTCAAGCTTGGCGGGCCGCTGATTGAGTTCACCAGCGACATCGACCATGAGCTTCGCGGCAGTGTAATAGCGGCCCGCAAATGGCTTCCAGTAAGCACGCTCTAGGTCGTAACGTTCCGTCCACGACGGCAGAGATACCGCCGGGCCCCGGTCGGCGGCAATAGCCGCGACCATGGTTTCATACGATTGCCTCAGCGCGGTGAATTGATCGAAGGCCTTGGCGCCGACTTCGTCAGCTATTCTGTTGGGGACCTGGTCGAGCGCCGCCGCCTCCTCCCGAGTCATTGCGAAGATAATGACGGGAAGACCGATAACAGGAAGCGCCGAGGCCGCGATGCCATTCCGAATGGTCTGCACCAATAAGAAGACAGCCTTTGAGTTATCGCCGCTTTCCCGCCAGACGCTCGCATCCAGCACCTGCACGCGCGGGCATCTCGACATGGCCGCGACGGCCGTCGCGCCACGGCAAAACGCCACGACCTTACCAGTCCGGGCTTCAACGGTTTGCATCACCATCTTGACTGCCGCTTCGTTGGCCGCCAGTTCTTGCGCACCTGCATCGGAAAGCACTACGACTGCGCTTTGCGTCTCGCGCGACCGCACTTCCAATTTTTCAAATTCGGCAGGGAGCACGGACGGCAGAAGGTCTGCGGACACTGGAGGCATCTTCATCCCGGCGGCCTGCAACTCCACCGCCACCGCCTGCGCAAATGCCGCGTCGCTCGCGCGGCAAAAGATTGCGACGTCGTGCTTGACCTCGCGCGCTCGCAGAGCTGGCGCCGGCGCGGCCGAGGGCCTCGCTTCGATGCTTAGTTTTTTCAGCAGCGTCTCGCTGACTTTGACTCGGAGATCTTCCTCGCTCGTAAAGAGGCTCGGCATGTTTTCATCCGAAAGCATCTTTCTCAGGGCGCGGATTTGAGTCTTGGGTTCGTCGTGGAAATCCCCTCGCCACATTGCTTTTTCATCGAGCAAGAAGATCAGGCATTCCTTGCCACAGTCTTTCGCGTGGCGGTATTCGAGTTCGGTAACCGCCCTAGCCTCCGCATTGTCCGCGGGCGCCGTGGCGTCCGGCGGAACCCAACCGTATCGCCAGGCGAAGATGCTGATATAATAATCGGACCGCTCTACATCCTCTCGGCATTTGGCCAGCGAAGGCCGGCCTTCAGCCGTGTAGTCCTCCATCGAAACCACCTCGTGACCGCCCCTCTTGAGCATGGTGCAGACACTTTTGCGGCACTGCTCAAGATCGACCGTGGTGCAAGATACGTAAAACTTGGCCATAGATTCGCACGTCAAAAAGTTTCCGTGTGACGCCGTGGTTCAGCGTCTCGGTTTGGCATCGCCGCGTTCTGCTGCCGTAGTGAATTAAGGTGGTCTTGCGCTTCGGCGAATTCTCCCTGGTCGTCACTGAGGTGTTCTTGCGCAACTGCGACCGCCTTCGTTTAACGCGTGCCATTCGCGTCGCTTCATCGCGCGATTCGTGATAGACGATCTTGTCGAACTGGCTCGCGTGCTCGTAGTTGGAGCTGCTCCCTTCATACCAGTGATAGATGTAATGCTCGTCGGTCTCGGCATCGTAGGCCCACGGCGCGCGATCCGCGCGGTTGTAGCCAGCGATTACGTGCTGATGGCGCGCGCGGATGAAATACTTGTATACTGGTGCGTCAGCCGCGGATTGCAGTTCACGGCGCTTATCTGCAGAAGTAGTGCTCAAGCGTCAACCTCAGTCCTTCGGTGGTATTTTTACTTGCCGAGAGGCGTTTTTCTGAAATCAAAAGGGATTGTCAGCATCAAACTAGTCTTGTATAAGGAACAGCAACCGGTTGTGGGTAAGCCGGCAGGGCTCTAACAGCCTTCTACAGCTTCGTCGTAGGGGGCCGGCTTATCCACAACCGGGGAAAGTTCCTCATTTTCTTTTTGGTCCTTTTTCTTTTGTGAACAACGGTCCGCATTAGCACTCAAGGCAGCTTGCCAAGCTTCCGCTTCTAGCTGATCATCAGTGTCCGATCCGCCTCGAGCCAGTTGCGCTGTATGCGCCAACTCGTGACCAACGATCCTCGCGCGCAAATACTCCGGTACCGCTGCCAGCGAGCTCGAAAGCAAAACCGTCTCGCTGTTTACGGCCGCGCCGAACGCGTGGGCACACGCAAGAAATTGGTCTGTGCTCGGACTGACGATCAGAGCAACCTTGTCAAAATCCAGGGAGAAAGACTGCGCGAATTGGCCAGTCCAACGACGCGCCAAAGCAGCGTTTTTACGGCGAGCATTGTCACCGCACGTTTGCATGGTCGGCGGACTCATAGATGCGCGCGTTAAGGGTTAACCCGTCAGAATAGAATAGCGCGCGCTCCGTCACAACCGCAATAACCCGATCGAGTAAGAAATGACGTTATTCACTAGTTGGAGAAGCCAGCCAACGGGGAATGAGTGAAACGCCTAACGCAACAAGTGGAGAAATACGCATGCTACGCTGGCTCGATTCCTGCGCTGACACCACGCTATCACCCTCGCTGCACGGTGCCGCTTACGCCGGCGATGTGAATGGTCCAGCGTGCGCGCCGCCCATCTTTTCTATAGTGGGCCATCTTGAACGTCGGATCGATCGCTTCGCGCTTGGCCAGTTCGGGAGGGATTGAAATTATCGCAATCGAGAGGATCGCAAGATCAGGGGGCAGCCAGCATCAATTATGAAAATATGAGGACGACGAATGGAAACTGACCTTCGAAATATCAGTTTTTCGCGTCAATACGGCTGTTTCCATCTTGATCAAGCTCTAACCTTTTAAGGGTTCTCCTTCATTCTCCGCGTCGGAATTACCATTGAGTAACAACTTCAGATCGGTAATGTCTTTTCCATCGGCCTTGAGACACGTTGCCCCGTGGGCACAAAACCCGCAGTAGAAATCCATCACCTTCGGACCTGTGATGACGACTGTGCCGAGCGGCCAATAAAGACACAAGGTGTCTTTGTCGCCGAGATACCGGCTGGCGCTGAGACTAAAGAATGGGAAGCCCCCACCAGTCTCCCTCTACCCAAACCGAAGAAAAAAACCTTGGGTCAGGTCCTGGGCATCGTCAGGCGAATGCCCGCGGCGTCGAGCCAAAATGTAGAGCGGATACCAATAGAGCCGAGACAACTCGGCTAAGGCGGACTGCCCACCTTGCGCCTGACTTTTGCGCCACCCTCATGACGATCGTCCAGCGCGTGGTGTGAAAGCTCACCGCGCCCTCCGCCGACGGACCATGGTCGCGTTTCACAAAGATTTCCGTGTTTCACCAACAATAACGGCCAAAAGCATGTTTAGGAACAAATTCCTGAAACTCTGAAACCGGGCTGCCTTTGTAACGGGATGAAGACCCCCGATCATGACTACGAACTCCACTTGGATGGCACTGCGAAACCCGGCATTCAGAAAACTCTGGATTGCCGCGGTAATCTCCGGAACCTGTGTGGCCGCCCCTGATAGCGCAGCGACCTGGATGAGCGAACAAAGAGGTTAGCGGGAATCGACTCCTCCTGACGCGTTCGCTTTTTCAGATGATATTCTGCGCAGGTTCCTTCGGCGCGTTTCTCTAACGAAACCGACTTTTGCTCCTTTGCGATTCTGATGGGCATCGCGGAACGAAGCCTCAATTTGGGTTTCCTCAGGGCCCGTACGCGCGAGAAACACACCGCAGAGCCCGGTGCAAGTTCGGCAAACCACCTACGCTTTCCAGATCTTGCGACCAGCGCTGCTGCCTCCCGACCAGGCTTGAAGAACTTTAAACCATGCCGCCAAATAGTAACTCTGAAAAACGAAGCTAAGCTGCTTTTGCAGAATGCATCAAAACAGGTTCAGCGCCAGCCTTAGAACGCCGAATTTTGAACCAGGCCGCACCTTCTTCTCGAGTCAGCGTTTCCAGGTAATGCCGTTTGCATACGGCCTCAGAATTGCCCATTCGTTTGGAGAGTTCGCCCAATCCCTCTTTGCTTGAACGGGCCAGCCAGTATGAAGCATACGAGTGACGAAGGGCATTGGTGGGCGGATTTACTTTTGAGGCCAGGCGCAGCTTTTTCATTCGTCGTCTAACTGCACTATCAACCATGGGAATGAGAACTCCTTCTTCTTTCCGATAAGGGCCAAGCCAATGAAGCAATGCGGCTTCCATTGGAATAAAGCGCCGATTACCCATTTTGCGCGAAGTTTGTTTGGCAACCTCGTGGCGGATAATGATCAGTTGTTTTTGCCAGTTGATATCTTCCCACCGCAAGACCTGGTCCGCGGCGTATTCTCTGACCAGTTCACTGCGCCGGAGGCCGGCGAAACCCGCCATAGCAAGAAAAGGGATCAGTTCAGGCACCTCTTCTTCTGCCGTCGCTAAAAGCTGTTTAAACTTTGCAGGCTCCAGAATTTCCGGAACGGTGTACGCCACTTCGGGCCGATCAATGTCTTCGAAAGGGTTTAGAACGAGCGCCCGTTGTTCTCTGCCGTAGGCGAAGATCAATGAGCCGACCTTGTAAAGTTTGTGCTCAAGTGAATCAGAAGTTTTTACGGTATCTAGACTAAAAAGGAACGGATCTCTGCAATTCCCAGTTCGTGGGCCATGTAACCGCCCAGATGTTTTTGCAGACGTTTGGAGATGTAACGGTCCTCGGAGAGTGTCGCCTTGTCGAGTCCTTTGCCTTGCCGGTAGAGAACAAAAGCCTTGCAGAGATCCTCGACTTTTAGCGGCCGGGTAATTGGTTTAGCGGTTCGTTCCCAATGCGTCACGATGGCCGGTAAAAGTTCAAGGTTGCCCACATGCGCCCTTAAGTAAGCAGCCAGCGTTTATCCGAATCGTCAAAGCTCAAGGCGTCAGTCGGTGATTTTTGTTCGGCTTTCCAGCGTTTGATGCGCAATCGAAATTCCCGCGCTGCGTTTTTGGTCTTGAAGTAGTAGTCGCGCCTGGTCGTGTGACCATGAAAGCCGGCGGGAGCAGTTACGCGAGTATAACGATCTTCTGCGAGTATTGCATGTTATCCCGCAAAAATCCCGCACTTTTCGAAAGTCTTAAGATTCTCGCCATTTATGCAATTCTACTGAGACCTCTTTTGATCGCCTGTAAATCCTTTATGGAAGCACTTCTATCCGTATTCCAAAGGTTTGTGTGTCGCTTGGCACTACCCTCCAATCGATGGCTTAAACGGCCTGCGCCCATCCGCACTGGCTTAGGGAGAGTTGATATTACGACGCAATCCCGATTCACCCGCGCGGCTGAGCAGGGCTAGCAAAAGTCCGCATTCATTTGTCGCGCAACCAACGTATCTATTTCTGCCCGATGATCCTCGTAGTACGCTAGACACTGCCTGCCAGATCAGGCATCCACGGCTTCACGGTTTTTCCAAGCCTTAAGCTCATGAGCGTAAAGGTCTTTGAGAGTTTGAAGTTTCATTTTGATCGGCGTCGTTTGACGCTTGGGATGTGTCGCTCTAGGTTTGCTTCGGCAGAGCGGTTCCGCCGCAGGCGGCTCCAGGCGCTCGTTTCGGGGAGCTTGGTGCACCATTGCCGGCCACGAGGTGATTCGAGTCGAGGCTGGAGACAGTGCCGCTGGTGTAACGGACGTTTGCGCGACCAGTGTCGATAATCGCACGCCTTTAGTTGTCGCTGCTAACGCTGACAATTGATTCAACGAAATGCTTAACGCCGGGTTCTGAACTTTGGCCTGCGTTCTATGGTTTGCGGCGAAATGCTCCGAAGACGCGCCAAGAGTTTCTTCTTTTGTGTGACCCATTGAAAGAAGCGAAAAGAATACTGTGAACAATTGGCCAATCACGAGAATAGAAGCGAACGGTTCGGCGATTCATGTCCGGCAGATCCAACCGGTGCAGGTTGCTGCCAATGGTGCAGACGCGGGCAATCAACCTGACCAAGATGGTCGAGTCAGTGGGCCGATCGGTGTTCGCTTCCACTGCGGTGTTGTGGACGAAGCACTTCTGAAAATCATCCAGATTCCCAGTGAACCCCCACCTTTAAGCGGTCTCCTAATATGCATGGAGCGCCTACCTCGGGAACAGGTAGCGTTTCCCCTTCCGCTACTTTGCCGAAATTTCGGGTTTCGCTACCTCAAGGCCTACGACCAGAATTGGACACAGAGCGTGTTCGAGGATTTTTTCGGCATCGCTGCCGAACAACAAGTGTTTCCAACCGGTGTATCCATGCGTCGATAACACCAGAAGATCGGCAGAAACCTCTTTTGCCGCGATTAAAATCTCATTACGAAGATCAAGCCCGGTTCGGAACAGTGAGTCGACTTCCGTGAAAGTGAGCTTGGCGCGTGTTACTTCCTCAGCTAGCTTTTTCTGTGCCTCTTCTTTCGCTTGGTCCCACTCTCCGTGCGGAAATCCGCGCATGGAGTAGTCGAAGGCGGATCGCTCCGGCAAAACATGGAGCAGTGTAAGTTGCGCATGCATCGACCGGCCTAGTTCAATTGCATAGTCGACAGCGATCTCCGATTTGTTGGAGAAGTCGGTCGGGGCAAGGATGCGGCTAAAGAGAGATTGCGCAGGAGCGGTTGGCTGAGCCGCGGTTTCTGTTTGGGTCTCCGGGAGATTGGCAGGATCTTTCATTGGGCTTCCTTCTATTGTCACCCAATTATATCCAATTATCCGCGATGAGGAAAGTTTTGCTCCATGTGGATTGTCATAGATGTCTCATGATTGGGTGTATCCAAGGAGAGAATTCAGAGAACATTCACTCTGCAAGTACGGCAACGAAATCCACGATTTCGGCTACGCACTGGCCACACGTGTCGGCCACGTAATTGTGCAACGGTTGCAGGCGACGCGGCTGCAATGCTTGACTTTCCCCTTAGTGTCCTGTCCCCGAAATAGCAGGTAGATTTAGAGCACGGGGTCTCTTCAATGGACGGCATTTTGACCAAGAAATCATCGTCCTCTACATCAGGTGCAGCCGATGGATTTCCAGGCCGGTTGCCGTTACAGTTTGCGGATAGATTTCAATTCACTCCGACGCTTTGCGGTTGTCTTTCGATATGCCATTTCAAGTTCATTGAACGCATCAAGGACAATTTGTGAACCGGGCGTTCTTCTCGTCATCGGCGGAGACGACATACCAGGATGCGGTCTGAGTGGAGATCAATGGACATGCGGGCGTGAGTTTTGCCGTTTGGGCACCCAATGCTCACGGGTCAGCGCGTAGTGGGGGATTTTAACAGCTGGGATGGCCGGACCCATCCGATGCGAAGACGCATCGAAGCAGGCATGTGGGAAATATTCGTTCCGGGGGTCCGTGAAAGCACTCATTACAAATGCGAGATCCGCAACTGCTTCGGCAATGTTGTCTGTATCTGTTTAGCGCGCTGTAGGACCTCTCCCAATCGTCCGAACCGTGAATAAAACTGTGAATAAATTTGTAAAAAACGTTAACGGACCACCTCAGATGTCTCGATCTTTGAACGTTGTCGGCAATCGGCGCGTTTCCCCCGTCCATAGAAGAACGACGACGATTACGATTTCAGAACAAGAGGACGAGTGGGGATTAAGGGGCGTTTCATTCGTTGCTGATCGAGATTTAGACAATGCAGGCCCACGTGCCTCCGATGGCTCTTAAAGACAGTGACTCTTTGTGATCTTTGCGATCTTCTGTTCAAAAATGACTTTTGCTTTTTTTCTGTCTTAGTGCCGGGTGAACGAAGAAAAATCATTTGCACAGAAGATCACAAAGGTCACAAAGACAATCCTTTCGATAGAAACGGCCTACGCCCGGAGCCACATCTAAGCCCCCGATCAGTGCCAAAGGCCCAGTAAATCTCGAAACAGGAAACTAAGCGGATGAGCATGGAAGAGTTCGGCGATCTGTTTTTCGTAGCGCGCGATGTAAGGCAAGAGTTACCGCCAACTAGCTCCAGACCTTGCGCTCGCGCGCTATCCATCCTGATCAGAAGCTCGCCATTTCGCCCACGCCAACAAATTAGTCGGGACAAGAAGTGCGGCCCGAAAAGATCAGGGAAAGCCGCCTTGGGGCCAGCCCGCACACGCTATCATAAGTTCTTAACGAAGCGCAATTATCCGAGCGTTCGCGAGAAAAAAACTCGAAATGCTCCAAATTCTTGATTAGTAAGGAGGTGCAAAATTTCACCCAACTATGAAGAGAAGTATTTCGAATAAACAGGGTTTTACCCCTGATGCGCCGAGGTTAAAGATTCCAAAGTTCGTTTAAAAGGTTTTTTTTAACAACGCAACGGTTTGCTCGGCGTATCCGACAATCTCGAGCTCAATTCGAACTAAACTCCAACCCGGTTCGGTCATGCAACCCGACTCAGAAGTCGCCAATATGAAGTATAGCGAACTTTTCCAGGTAAAGCCGGGCAGCGAAGTCCGCCTGAACAAGATCAACCCTGACAGCGTCGAACACACGAAAAAGAAATCGGATGTCAAGCAAGTCGAGAAAATCGACAGGAAACTACGCGAACTGCAATATCTGCTCTACGCTGAGCAGAAGCGCTCCTTGCTGATCTGCCTGCAAGCGCTGGATGCCGCCGGCAAGGACGGAACCATCAATCACGTTCTCGGCTCGATGAATCCGCAGGGCGCGCGCGTCCATGGATTCAAAGCGCCCACGAAAGAGGAGGCGCAGCATGACTTTCTCTGGCGTATCGAGCGGCAGGCGCCGAAGAAAGGCGAGGTCGTCATTTTCAATCGTTCGCAATATGAGGACGTCCTTGTGGTGCGTGTACACAAGCTTGTTCCCGAGGAAGTCTGGATGGGACGTTATGAGCTGATCAATGATTTCGAAAAGGGCCTTTTCGAGAACGGCACGCACATCCTCAAGTTCTTCCTGCACATCAGCCCAGAGGAGCAGCTCCTACGGTTCCGTCAGCGTCTCGACGACCCAGCCCGGCACTGGAAGATCAGTGAAAACGACTATGCGGAGCGGGAATTGTGGGACGATTACATTACCGCCTACGAAGACGCGATTCTCAAGACGAGCACGAAGCACGCGCCCTGGTTCATTATCCCAGCGAACAACAAATGGTTCCGTAATCTCGCCGTTGCGAGGATCGTCGACGAGACACTCGAGTCCCTTGGCATGAAGTTCCCCGAGCCGACGGTTGACATTAAGGAAATCGCGCGCAAATACCATCACGCCGAGCTCGAAGAGGAGAATAAGATAGGAAAGTCAAAATGGAAAAGAGCTGAAGCAAAGAGGGATAAGGGCAACAAGAAAGACGAGCGGGCAAACGAGCTTGGGAAGTAGGCGAAGTTTTCCGAAGCGCCCGAGACTAACGTGCTGGAGGAGGTCGCCAAATCACACTAAAAGCAGTGCAGGCGCGCAAATCACGAACCACCGAACGGGCGCACGTTGGCGCCTGCCGCTGTTTCAGCGCATTCTTCCACTTGACCGTTCAGGACTCGCCACCAATTTGGCCTCGGGGGTACGGCGCAGCGCGCTGGAGGACATTTTGAGAGAGAATTTCAGTCAACTCAACGAGGATCGGCTCTATCGGAATATGGACCGGCTCTAAGGCAAGCGGGCGTCGATCGAAGCCGCCCTGCGCGACAAGGAAATGACGCTCTTCTCACTAGAAGGAGAGCATCCTGCTTTACGATCTGACATCGACCTATTTCGAGGGTTTATGCTTGTCTAATGCCAAGGCCAAGCGCGGTTATTCGCGCGATTCCCGACCCGACTGCAAACAGGTAGGTAGTCCGCCCGGACGGCCACTTCTGACCAAGAAATTCTTCCAGCGACAATTTAGATTCAGAACCAAGCACCCTTGAAAAATGACCATGAAAAATATGAACTATCAGCTTCTTGGCCGCAGCGGCTTGCGCGTTTCCGATCTCTGTCTTGGCACCATGACCTTCGGTGAAGAATGGGGCTGGGGAGCAGCCAAAGACGAAGCCCGAAAGATCTACGATGCCTATCGCGAGGCAGGCGGTAATTTTATCGATACTGCCAACATCTACACGAACGGCTCCAGCGAGAAGCTCGTCGGCGAATTCGTCGCCGAACACCGAGAGGAAGTGGTCGTGGCCACCAAATACACCAATACCGCCACAGGCTTCACCGGCCAACCCGGCACAGACGCCAATGCAGGTGGCAACCAACGCAAAAATATGGTGCAGGCCGTCGAAGCCAGCCTCAAGCGTCTGGGTACGGACTACATTGATCTGTACTGGCTCCATATCTGGGACCAATTGACTCCAGTCGAGGAAGTCATGCGGGCTTTTGATGATCTGGTGAGATCCGGCAAGGTTCTTTATGTCGGTATCTCGGATGCTCCGGCCTGGGTGGTGGCCAAATCCAACACGTTGGCGGACCTTCGCGGTTGGACGCGCTATGTCGGCTTGCAAATCGAGTACAGCTTGCTGGAACGCACCGTCGAACGAGAACTCGTCCCGGTGGCAAAAGACCAACAGATGACGGTGCTGGCCTGGTCGCCTCTGCGGAACGGCTTGCTCACCGGCAAATATCTGCCGGAAAACGTGAACCAATCCAAGGCGGACGGCGCACGAATGCACAGCGAGATGATGAAAGGGTTCGGCTCGGTGCCGGAGAGCACTCACGCGACCGTGCGCGAGATCGTCGCGGCCGGCAAAGAACTGGGCGTCTCGGCGGCGCAGGTTGCCTTGGCCTGGCTGCGTTACCGTTCGGTCCCGGTGATCCCCATAATTGGGGCCCGCAAACTTGCCCAGATCGAGGACAACATCCGCAGTCTCGACGTGACATTATCCCCGGAACAACTCCAGCGCCTCGACAAGGCAAGTGCCATCTCCCTGGGCTTTCCGCATGACTTTATGGCGCTCGAGCCGGTCAAAGCCATCGTCTTCGGCGGCCTTCGCGACCGGATAAAAGCATAGGACGATGTGTCCTAGTTCCGCCATGATTCCCTTTTCCATCCTCGATCTTTCTTTAAGATCGCCGCCGCAGTTTTAAAACAGCATCAGTAACTCCGCCAAAAAAAAGAGTACCCTCATGAACGTCATCGAACTTACTGCCACCTCGTCTCGACGCATTTCGGCCCGCGTCCTATCCCGCCCCAAACCGGGCCCGTGGGAGGTGCTAATCCGCTTACGGGCCGCTTCCCTTAACTTCCTGGACATCCCTGACCGGCGTTTCCCCTCGTGCCGGTGTCCGATGGTGTAGGCGAGATCGCCGCACTCGGTGAGGGCGTCGATGGCTGGGCTGTTGGCGATCGCGTCATCCCACACTTCATGCCGAACTGGCAGGATGGAACGATGACTTCCGCCTCGTTCGCCGCTACTACTGCCTGGCGAGCAGTTCGCTCCGCTGGCCTCGGGCCACACTCCACTGCCCTCCTTCTCGGTACCGGGGGCGTCTCGATCTTCGCGCTTCAGTTCGCCAAGGCCCACGGAGCGCGGGTGATTGTTACCTCGTCGTCCGACGAGAAACTCGAACGCGCGCGCAAGCTCGGGGCTGATCTGACGATCAACTACCGCAACACACCGGAGTGGGACGCTGAAGCCCTCCGGCTGACCGACGGCCACGGTGCCGACCTCGAGCTTGAAACAGGCGGTACCGAGACGTTTGCTCGCTCGGTCAACGCCGCCGCGATGGCATGTACCGTATTCGTGATTGGTTTTCTAAACCGACCATACGGGTTCACGTGTTCCCAAATCAGCGGGGTCAGCGCGGCGTAGTCGCGGGATGTCAGCTTTCCTTGCCAATGCGGCTGCGCCAGTACGTTCTGAATCATCAACGTGTTGACGTAGACCGTGCAGTTCTGGATCAGGTGCAGTGCGAGCATGCTGATCTCGTAGTGCTAATCTGCCGGGTCTTCCTCCGCGTGATTAGACATTGAGTTTTTTTTGCAATGCTGTTTTTCGTCTAGTCTCCTTTAACCTCGTAAACTAAGACTCTGGCCGATTGCCGTCCCCGATGAGGCACAGCTACAAATAGCCGATTGAAAGAGGCTACAAACAACCCTGTGCGTGCGCCTGGCGCCGTTGTGATTCTTCGGACTTGCTCGTAATGGTCTTGATCATGTTGTCGCAGAACTTCCACCGCGCCTTCTCCGCCGATGACGTAAACCAGTCGCCGGACGGGATCATAAAAAACATCGTCAGTGTCGCCAACCGTGGGCAAACTGGTGACGATTCGCCCCGAAGTTGTATCCAGAACGACCAGCCGAGCGGGGAACCTGCAACCGACGAACAGCCTTTTGTTGGCGTCATCCAATGCCATTGGATAGTTTGCGAACTGACCTCCTAATCCCCATTTGGCGACAACCGCACGTTTCTTCCGGTCAACAACGGTGATTCCGAACTGTTTAGGGACATTGACGTAAACGCGATCTCCGTTTTGCTCGAACTGGAATGATTCGGGATGGGTACCAAGTGCGACGGATCCGACATTTTGACCGCTCGAGTTGACAATTCCGATTCCGCCGTTCCCGTAGCCTACCCAGATGTCCCCCGTTTGCTGATCATATCGGACGTTGTCGGCATCGTCACCAAACTCGAGGGTCTCTCGCCGAGTCAGCGATTTCCCGTCATAGATGTGAAGGTTGCCGTCTGCTCCGGTGGCAACATAAAGCCGGGCAGTTTTCGAATCGTAGTAGACCCCCTGTGGCTCTTCGAGTCCTTTGATCTCCGCGGTGCGTTCCCCTTGCCGTGTATCAAGGATTTCGACGGAGCCATTTTCGAGAGCGGCAATAAATAAGCGTTCACCGGGGATATCGACCGAAAAATGGTCGATCCGCCCTTCGACACCTGGCAACGCGATTTCCTTCTCCAGGAATAGTGTCCCGAGGTCTTGCCCCATGGACGAGACCGCGTTCAGAAGCCCGAAGAGCACCGTAAGCTGGCGCAGTAAAAATCGGATCCGCATGTTCAAAAAGAACGAAAGCTGTTAACTAGCAGCTGCCCGGTTTTGACTCAGGTGGAAACCAGAGATGCTTCTCGCCCCGGCAAAATTTGAGCCAGCGATACAAGGCATCATAAATGATAAACCCGTCCCGTAGCACGGCGTGGTCGTCACCGGCGTGGAGGTCAGAAAGACCCAAGGAGATTGCGAATAAGCCACCACTTTCGGGCGTGGATCGTGTCGGTCGGTGTCCGCTCCGCGGACGATCAATGCGAGATAACGTAGTTCAGGTTCGTCCAATTTGTACTTCCTTAGAAACGCATAATCCAGCGCATAGTTTGTTCGAGAGGTTAAGCTTTCCACTTTGAGGCGCGCCTATTCTTTTATTTGTTTGCGGCCAACGGCTGCGTATTGATGGCTGCTTTGACCCCTTGGGCTAAGTCGAGCGCCTTCCCTCGGCCGTAGTAGTGAAGAAAAATCATCCGCGGATTTTCCCCAGTCATGTGGTGGTGGATGGCAACGATGTTGATGCTGGCCTCGCGAAGAGTTTTTAGCACCGTCTGCAGTTCATTCTCCAACACGGCAAAGTCGCCCAGGACCAAAGCGTCGTCCGGGGTTCCCGCAAATGCGGCCCATGTGTTGACACCCATGGTATTGCCCATGTCCATGCCAGCCATTTGAACCACACGTCCGATCGTTACTTTGTACATGCCGTCTTTGGCATCGCCTGTTTGCCCGAAAACTCGACGGTTACTTGCAAGCCGGCATTCAGGGCGGCGCTCATAACCGGATTAACTTCATCTTCGAAGAGAACAATGTCGCCCATGACCATGGCGCTATCCTTTCCAGAAGGCATGAACGCCGCCCAGGAGGTCAGGCCCATGAAGGGCGCCATGTGGCTCTGTTCTACGATCACGGAGACATCGTCTCTGGGTTTAGAGACCTTAAACGTCCCTTCTTTTTGATTCGAAACGCCCTTAAGTCCGGTAATGGCCTGGATCGTCGCAGTATCCAGAGCAGCTTCATCAGCTGCATGCAACGGGATTGGTCCCCAAGCAAATGTCAGCGCAAAAACGGCCGCGAAGTACGGAAAAGATTGACACTTCATTAGAGCTCTCCTAAAGATAGACAATTATGTGTTATAGTCATAACTTAGCGATATAAACATGTCAAGCGAAGCGTCAGGTCCTTGGCTTTTCTTTTTGTTTAATCTTCCCGGTACGCGGGCGAGCGAGCGCGTGAAATTTTGGCGTAGACTCAAGAAATTCGGAGCGATACAGCTCAAGACCTCGGCCTATGTGCTCCCGGACGAGCCCACCCACTACGAGCGTTTTCAGTGGCTGGGCAAGGAGGTCGTTGATGCGGGGGGCGAGGCGACTTTGGCTCGAGTCGCGGAACTCGAAGGTATGCCCTATGCCGCATTGGTTTCTCTCTTTAATAATGCCCGGAGCAAAGACTACGGCGAGGTCGCTGAAACGCTCGCTCTGCTTATCAAGGATCAGAAAGCTCGCAAGGCGAATCCGGAGGCGTTTGCGAACCAGCTCCAGAAGCTCAAAGGGCGTTTTCAAGAGATTCAAGCTATTGATTACTTTCAGTGTTCTCGCGGGGAAGACGTCCAAAGGCTGATTCAGAAAGCCGACGCGCTCGAATCACCGGCCAAGAAGTCCGCAGCCAGCAAACGGCTGCAAACCACGGATTACTGCGGCAAGGTCTGGCTAACCCGGACCCGACCCGAAATCGATCGTGTCGGCTCGGCCTGGCTCATCCAGAGATTCATTGATCCGGAAGCCAAATTCGTTTTCGGTGACGCATCGGCGGCCCATCCCGAGGCCATCCCGTACGACATGCTCGATGTCGAGTTTAGCCATCACGGCGACCATTGCACATTCGAGACATTGATCGAGCGATTCGGGATTCGGGACCGAGCGGTTCAAAGGCTGGCCGAGTTGATTCATGACGCTGATCTAGAGGATGACAAGTTCCACCGGGTCGAGGGATTCGGTGTTGAGCGTGTTTTCAAGGGTTGGGCCAAAAAGGGCCTGACCGACCAAGAAATTCTCTCCAAGGGCTTCGAGTGCTTTGAAGGCCTGTACGCAGAATTCAAAAGGTCATGAAATCTCTTTCTACTCCAGGAGCTCCCGACGGTGTTGAACCGGAGAACGCGCGGTATCCAACCTTCGCCGAAGCTTTTCTATTCTGGCTAAAGCTCGGTTTCATCAGTTTTGGCGGGCCTACCGGACAAATCGCAGTGATGCATGCCGAGTTGGTTGAAAAAAAGAAATGGATCAGCGAGGCGCGCTTCCTTCACGCTCTCAACTACTGCATGCTTCTGCCCGGTCCTGAGGCTCAGCAATTGGCCACCTATGTCGGGTGGCTTCTGCACAAGACTTGGGGTGGGATTGTTGCGGGAGCTTTCTTCGTTATCCCGTCGATCTTTATTCTTTGGGGACTCACCTACATTTACGTAACTTTTGGAAACCTGCCCTGGATCGCAGCTATCTTTTATGGTCTAAAGCCGGCATTGTTCGCGATCGTCGCCGCCGCCGTCATCCGCATCGGGAGCCGAGCGCTGAAAAACGAGGTGATGTGGACGGTGGCGACTGCTGCTTTTATTGCGATATATTTTTTCCACGTCCCATTCCCGTTAATCATCATCGGCGCCGCGCTGATCGGATTTTCCGGAGGCAAATGGAAGCGAGACAAATTTCTTATCATCCGCGGGCATGGGAAGGCTAACGCTGAATCGGTTTTGGACGATTCTTCGGCCGTGCCTGATCATGCGAAGCCGTCCTGGCCTCGCGCGCTTCGGGTTGCCCTTATCTGGGTGATCTTGTGGTCGGCCCCGGTCCTTTTGCTGAGCTTCTGGCTGGGCGGCGACCACACAGTGGTTCAAGAAGGGATTTTTTTTAGCAAAGCTGCCTTGGTCACTTTCGGTGGGGCTTATGCAGTGTTGCCCTATGTGGCGCAGCAGGCCGTCCAAACGCATCATTGGCTCTCCGCCGGTCAGATGCTCGATGGACTCGGTCTAGCGGAAACAACCCCGGGTCCCTTGATCATGGTGACTCAGTTCGTCGGTTTTCTCGGCGGCTGGAACCATCCGGGGCAGTTGCCGCCCCTTCTGGCCACCACGATCGGCGCTTTAGTTACCACATGGACGACGTTTACCCCTTGTCTTCTATGGATCTTTTTGGGTGGCCCTTACATTGAAAAATTGCGCGGTAATGAAGCGCTGACTACGACATTGTCCGCCGTTACCGCAGCGGTAGTCGGCGTGGTGCTGAATCTCGCCGTCTGGTTCGGTTTGCACGTGATCTTTCCGGGTAGTGGTATGGTCGATTGGTTCGCCGTCGTCGTTGGTGCCGTCACGTTTATCGGGATGATGCGATGGAAGTGGGATATTGTACCCGTAGTGCTTGGTGCGGGTTTTGCGGGTCTGCTCTTCAAGGCGTTCTTTAGCTATTCTCCTTAGGATGATCGCTTTCTGGACGAGGATCTGACGCGCTCTAATGTCTACCGCATCAAGATGATGGTTCCTTCTTGGACCGGGTACCTGCGACAGCACTGCGGCGCGTAGTCTACGCTTTTAACTGCAGACCGACATTCGGCCCGGCGGTCGGCGAATATCGCGGCCTTCAACGCCGACGCCCTTACATCCATGCACCGCCACGGAGTTCTTGGCCCGCGGCAAACAAGGCAGACGACGATGGTCAAATCGGCGCTGCTCTGGGGGGAATAAACGCAGACGCAAAACGGTACTTAACTATGGAGTCATCGAATGAAAATGAATAAATACATAGTTAACACGACATGTCCGATCCATGCTAGTTTGATTAGCAGTCATTGTTCCGGCGCTTTTTGGGACCACATTAGGCGGGCGGGGTTACTCGCAGTAGCTCTTGGGACGACTGTTGTCCTTGCAACGGGTTGTTCCTCAACGGGGACCGGATTTAACGCCAGGCTGATAAGTCCCGTTCCCACTAACCAGCAGGCTGCGAATTTCGAAGACGACAATTGGTACCAGCCGTCGCTGAGTCCTGGCTTTGATTCTGATCTCTTTGGCGGTTGAGCCCCTTTTGAAGCGCTTAACTAAAGACGCGGGAATCGCAAAAAGGAGAACTTTCAATATCATGTACTCACTTAGTTTCTTGATCGTAGAGCTGGAGACCGCTAGGACAACACTCCTGGATGTTTTTGAAGTCTCAAACGGTACACCAAAATGGACTTGGCACGCAACCCTTTCCGGATGGGCCGTGCGGCAGAACTGGCCTCTCATCTAGCGCATTCCCACACGCCCTCGCCTTTGCGAAGCGCATGAACCGCTCCCTTACAGCCGGCGATTGTGCGAAGTGCGGGATAAACGTCGATTTACGCAACTGCCGAAGAGATCACTAAATCAGAGGTTCCGTGTCAGACTTCAGCGAAGCTCGCCCACATTGGTTTCGGCGATGAGATTAATCAGAACTGGGACAAACCAACGAGTCCGACGCAAAGGCTCAGCAGAAAGGCGAAGAACATCCTCATCGTCAGCAACAGTTCCAACCGATCGTCCGCTAACCTCCCTGGCAGAATGCCCTACCCTTCAATACACCTCGTGGTTCTAATAAGGATACGGATAGTAATACGGGTAAGAGAACCGTTCTCAAGCGTTATGGCGAGCGCTGCAGAAGCCGCAGCCAATTGCACAGCGGGACGATCGCTTGCTCTCGCTGAAATGCGCAAATGTAAACTTCTTGGACGAGATCCTGTCAGTCCTGGTTGGGTGTTGGACAAAGATTGTTCAAGCGGTCGCTCTTCTGCTTCGAGCGACTTATAAACTAGGGTCAATGGCATTTGTGTTTAGAAAAAAAGCTGTTTAGAGGAATCGGGAATAAAGCGTGTCCTCTTTCAGTATTCATAAGTAAGACAGCACCGGCCTGTGTTTGAAGAATAAACAGTCAGACCTTTCTGGACCAAAAGCTAGTGCAATATGTCAGTCACTCCTGAAGTGATCACTTTGGATCACTCACCATGTCTCTGACTTGCTGCACTAGCAGAACGAAAGAAAGGGAGAGAGCGGAAAGCGCAGACCTGGAAGATTGAACTTACCTATCACACGTAGGCACAAAAAACCCATTTACGAAAAGGTATCATGAAAAGCATTGTTTCTTTCTCAGCAGTCGTTGTCGCAAGCCGCTTCATTGGCTTCGTAGCCGTGATGGCACTTACAGCTTTACCAGCTCTTGGAGCGGGAAGCGCAAAGCAGCCTGTACGAATGGATGGTGATCCCTCGATCACGATCTACAATCAGGGTGTTGAATTGATGTTGGCTAAGCAATTCGCAGGAGCACAGGCGAAATTTGAGCAGGCGGTAAAAGAGAATCCAAGGTTCGCGGAGGCGCACAATAATCTGGGGTATACGCTGAGGAAACAAGGAGCGGCAAACTACCAGAAATCGCTCGAGCACTACAACACAGCAATCGCGCTGAAGCCTAAGTTGGCCGAGGCCTATATGTATCGGGGCGTTCTTTACACCGAGATGGGTCGCAAAGTGGACGCTCAAGCCGATCTGGCGGCACTCCAAAAGCTGAATCCACAGTTGGCAAAAGAGCTGGCAGAAGTCATTAAGACTGGTAAGGAGGAAGACCGGTTTTACGGACTGTCGAGCAAGATAAGTGGATAAACGCTCTGTGTGGGTTGCTGGAAGCAAAGAGTGCGGAGAATAAATCAATGAACTATTCGACCATATCGACCGAAAAGGCTGAAGGGAAAGCGTTATCTGCGTTGGTTACAGAACCCCAAAGAGCAACAATTGATTCGGCAGAAAAGAAAGAAATACCGGCGTCGATCCCGGTCCTAAAGCAACCTGCAGACGAAATTCCATCACCGGTGCTGGTGCCGCAGACGTTTCGACTACCTCAGCGGCTTATTGAGGATCTGGTGCGGGCCGGAGAACTCCGAGCGTTATCATGGCTGGATCGAGAAGGGAATACTTGGCTGCCGATAAGCTCAAAATCTACATTATCGTGAAACTTTCATGAGCTACGGATGCCTACCGAGGGTTCGACGTGGATGACAGGCCGAAATTTAACGTAGCAATCATTTACGAGGACGGGGCAGCGGGCAAGCGGACAAAGCATTTCTACGATCGAGTGATTCGGGAGCTCGTCGACGAATGCGACTTTAGCTTGGAACTTTGGAGCTTCCAGGTGCTCGCGGTCCCGGAGATTGGAAATTCGGCCGCGAAAGCCGCCGCACAGGCAGACTTTGTGATTCTCTCAATGCACCGCAAAGCTCAGCTTTCTGCCCAGACCAGAGATTGGATCGAAAGATGGTCCGGGTTAATCACCGATAATAAAATCCGCGCTGGTCGCGCTGCTCGATCAACCTGGAATAAAACGTGGCAAGGTCGCATCCGCCCTGGATTATCTACGCAAGGTAGCCGACCGGAAAGGGATTAGCTTTTACACCCACACCATTTTTGATCTGTCAACAAACTAGAAAGGATCCGATTATGTCTTCATGGACTCACGGCGCGCAAGCGAACAAAATGTGTCATTTTTCGACGACCCGCACCCTGAGCGACTTTCCTCTCCTGATCGGCGAGATGTTACGCCGTGCCAACCTTTTGTTGGTGCGGGCATGTCTTCTGCAGATTTAAATAACGAAGACTACTTTTCGGATCAGCCAAAGCGGCTGCCCGTCTTTTGACGCTCTGTTTCGGGCTCAAGCACAATTTTCTTTCGATAAGCGGAAGTCCACTTTTTTCCCTCCCATGCTGCGGTAAGTGGTTTTTGTAAGCGAATGCCGCCCTGCTTCGTCATTGTGAGCTGGCGATCCTGCAGTGGAAGCGAGCAAAGACGCAGTTAAAGCTTCCGGTTGGAGCGCTTCTTGGAATCGTTTGTGACGGCTCTCCGCTAGCTATTATAGCTAAGCTAGTGAACCGCTCGCGACGTTCGCTGTACCTCTTGGGCACATAGATCCGACGGGGCTGTGGGCATGCTCGAAGAATGTGCTACAGCGGTGCCACGCGCATCCAATTCCCTGTTCACGCAGAGATAATAGCGTTCTTCAGGGACGTCTTCGCCGACGTGCAAGAGCCAAACTTTGTTGATCGTCTCCTGTTCGGCCTTTGTCAGCCGCTCGCGCTGCAGCAGATACCC
This sequence comes from uncultured Verrucomicrobiae bacterium, assembly GCA_963782115.1. Taxonomy (GTDB): domain Bacteria; phylum Verrucomicrobiota; class Verrucomicrobiia; order Chthoniobacterales; family JAFAMB01; genus JAFAMB01. The sequence goes on along the minus strand of CAWAIK010000018.1, from coordinate 34,851 downwards.
GGTCCAGGAAGGAACCATCATCTCGATGCGGTAGATATTGGAACGCGTCAAATCCTCGTCCAGACGCCAACTGAATGCTCCGTTCCGGCGGTGAATTAAACGCACCTCGCGCATCAGCCGAAGAAATTCACGACCGCGCAACCGGTCAATCTCAATTTCGAAGGTTATCGCAACCGGTCCGTCGCGAGGTTGAGGATTATTAACGAGCGGCATCATTACGCAGCTTATCGGAGGCGGATCAAAGCTCAGCGATGTCGTAAAGTTTATGGATAGAGGAATTGCGAGCAAAAGACTGAGAGCCATCGCGACAGCGGCGACAATCAGGGTAACGTTAACACCGGCGGCCTGGCTGGAGAAGCCCCAGACAATACCTCCCAAAGCGATGGCGCCTTGCGATAGCATGATGACTGTGGCGTTCATGCGGCCTCGTGCCCAGCTTGGCATTGTGCGCTGCGCCGCCACCCACAGCTCAGAAGCTGAAAGTGTCCATCCAGCACCCGCCAGCGCCGCGACGACCAGGAAGAGCTCTCTCTGGCGAACAACTGCCATCATTACGTAAACTACCGCCACAAGCAAATTCCCCAGTACGATGAGCGTATTCGAAGAGAGTTTCTCCCGGGCCCGAGGCAGAACGAAAATTGCGCTGAAAACCGAACCGGCTGCCATGGATGTGAAAAGCAAGCCCAGGCTACAGGGTTGAAGTCGAAGTTCCTTCAGCCCGATGACGGGTATCAGCGCCGGTATGACAGAGATAAAGAAAGCAAATAGCACGTTCCGAACTAGTACCACTTGAATCGCCGGGGAATATCGGACATATCGGACGGCGGTAGAGAATGATTCGAGGAAATTTTCCAATGGGAACCCTGATTCCGCTTCGGGCCCTTTCCACTGCAACAGGGCGAAGATCACCACAACGAAGCAGAGGGCGTTCACCGCAAAAACCCAGTTCGCACTCAGAAAGTAGAGCAGAACGCCGCCTAGCACCGGACCGATTACTCCCGAAACATTCAATTGCAGCCCGCCGAGCGTTGCGGCAGAAGGCAGCTCTTCGTCGGTAACCAGGTCTGGAACAATCGCCGACCATGCAGGGGCGTGAAACGCAAAGCCGATACCGATCAAAAATACGCAGAACAGGAGCACATAGGGATTCAACAGGTGGAACGAACTAAGGATTGCGAGCAAGACGGCCGCGCCTGCCAGCCAAAGATTCATGAAGCAGAGAAGTCTCCGCCGGTTAACCATGTCCGCCAAAGCCCCGGCCGGCAGAGTAAAGAGGAAGAAGGGCAGGGACGCGACTGTTGAGATCAGAGACAGCAAAAATGTCGAGGAACCGAGCATGTTCATTGTCCAGGCGGCCGCGGTGTCCTGCGCCGCTACGCACGTTCCGGAAAGCAAAATGGCAAACCAGAGCTTCCGATAAACCGGATTGTGCAGCGCGGCGAAAGTCGAGGTTTTATTGAGATGAACATTCATAAGTCGATCGCTTTCAATTCGCCCAGTCCGCTAACTCTTTCTTAATGTAATAACTGCCTGAGCCCGAATTTATTGCTCTTACTAGGTTAAACTGGTTGGACCCCCTGCTTTATTCCCTGGAGCCGGTGTATATGTTTCTATAGTGCAATAGACCGCTGTCTACGATCTGGAGCCGCGCCGCGAACCGGAGAAGATCCGCATCGGCCTTGGTAATACTTTGAACACGTGCAGGGGACTGGGCCCCTGATAAAGAAGGCTCGCTCGCAGGCGATTACTAAGTGCGATCCGTTACAGTTCCTGGGAAGGAGGTGCGGGCGTCCTAGTTCAAGACTGTTGCATCTCCAGATCCGTAAAAGCTCTCAGGTCCTCCGCACTCACGTCGGAGACAGCCCAAAATTCAAATCCGTCACGAGTCCAATGCGAAACATTATATCCGTCTTTAGTGTAGCTTTCCACGGCTGTGTTCCGACCAGATTCAACGGGCCAGATAAACAAGTTAATAATATGTAGTCTGCGTTGGTAAACGAGTGCTGCTACCTCTCGGCCGTCGAGATAATCCAAACGGCCTCCGGTCAAACGGAAACCGCGCTCGGCAAAATCGTGAACGGGTGGGGAGAATTTCAGCTTTCCGTCGAACCAGGGTTTGACCGTATGCTGATCGGTCGAGGGGACATCGAGAAGATGAGCGGCGAGCAAGGAGCGAACGTGACTGGAGATCACCTCCTGTGCGAGGGCGTTGCCGTGCGAGTGATCAAAAACTCCCCGTGGATTCAGGAAGGCCAGTCCGAGCATAACGGCGATTGTTGCCGCCAAGGCTAACGGAATCGTGAACCAGGGAATTACAAATCGACTGCCGGGTCGTTGCTTCACATCGGATCCAGGAAGCGGAAGAGCGGATTGAATCCTCCCGAAAAGCGAATCTGGGACTTCAAATTGAATCTGCGGATTGTCGAGCAAAGCTCCCACGGCCTTTCGGGACTCGAGAAGCTGCTGACATCGGACGCAGTCACGCAAGTGTTGTTTCACCAGAATTGTCGCAGCGACATCCAGCTCATTATCGATATAAGCATCGATGTAATCGTGGCATTCTTGGCAATTCATAGTTGGTCGTGCTTCTTTCGATCCGACAACAGGAGGTAAAGCTGATGCCGAGCACGTGCCAGACGCGACATCACCGTACCAAGAGGAATTCCACTGACCTCGGAGATTTCCTTGTAGGATAAGCCCTCTAATTCCCGAAGGACGATCACTTCGCGAAAATCGACTGGCAAGGCTGCGATCGCCTCTCGCACCGCTTCAACCGTCGCTTTCTTTGCAAGGCTGACCGAAGGCAGGGGGGAGGTATCTTCGATCTCGTCAGCTTCCTCGTCTAACGGCACTTGCTTTTGTTTCAGATCATGATCTCCCAGCGCGGTGTAGCATGTGTTTCGCACGATGCGCAGGAACCAGGCACGGCAGTTTGTTCCCTCGTGGAAGGAGCCAAAAAAGCGATATGCCCTCAGGTATGACTCCTGCACCATATCTTCGGCATCTTCCTGGTCTTTCATCAGCCAGCGAGTCAGGTTGTATGCATCTTTCATTAGCGGCAACAGCAGAGTTTCAAAACGGGTGCGAGTTTGCTCGTCATTCATGGCCGACGGCTACCCTACAATGAAAGATACCGGCTTTCGTTGAAGTTTATTCCCCAATCCCATTTTCCGGTGCGGAAGGAATAATTTCTGATCTGAATCGGTATGGACCTGATGACGGGTGCGCTACGGCACGCCCAATCAAACGGAGCACAAACCATTATGTCAGACTTCATCGAACAAAATACCAACGACGACGGCATTGACCGTCGAGGATTTCTCAAATGCATGGCCTGGGCCGGAACCGGCGTCATTTGGTCCATCAACGGAGGACTATTGACTTCCACGGTCCTGGGCCAGGAAGCAAATAACCGAAGTGCCATCACTACCGCAGAACTGAACTTTGTCCAGATAAGCGACAGTCACATCGGCTTTAATAAACCAGCCAACACGGACGTTGTTGGGACCTTTCGGGAGACGATTATGCACATCAACGCGTTACCGAAGGTACCCGAGTTCCTGCTGCACACCGGCGATTTAACGCATCTTTCTGATCCGGCACAGTTCGATACGCTTGGCCAAGTACTGAAAGACTGCAAAACGAAGGATGTCTTTTATGTGCCTGGCGAGCACGACATCTACGATGGCGGTGCACTATACCGCGAACGATTCGGGAAAAATACGATGGGGACTGGATGGTACAGTTTTGATCAGAAGGGTATACACTTCATTGGATTGGTCAACGTGGCGAATATCCAGGAAGGCGGCTTGGGCACTCTTGGCCAGGAACAACTCGACTGGCTTGAAAAAGATGTAAAAAACTTATCGCCCAGTACGCCCATTGTCCTGTTCGCGCATATTCCACTCTGGGCTGTCTATCCTAAGTGGGGCTGGGGAACCGACGACGCCGAGCGAGCACTCTCCTTGGTGAAGCGTTTCGGATCAGTGACCGTTCTAAACGGGCACATTCACCAGGTCATGCAGAAGGTGGAGGGCAACATCACTTTCCACACCGCCAGGGGTACAGCGTTCCCGTTGCCAATACCGGGTTCCATGCCCAAACCTCTTCCAGTGGTTGTCGAAGCCCCTCAACTCAAGAAGATGCTCGGACTAACCAGCGTGAACTACACCGAAACAGACCATACCCTGGCCGTAGTAGATTCTACACTGGGCTGACTGGGAAGACTTTCAAATGATTCCCTGGGATAAACTTCACGGCGCGATGACTCATTTCCCGATCGCTCTGCTGCTGTTTTCAACGGCCTGCGATTTCGTCTCCGTTGCATTTAAGAAATTAACCTTTGCTCGAGGACTGCGGGTGGTAAGCCTCTACGGTCTAGCCTTTGCCGCCTTGGCATCTTTGGGTGCGGTGGTCTCCGGCATTGCCCTCACCAAAGGGGATATGTGGGGTCGCGGTGATTTCGGCTGGCATCACCGATTCGTCTGGCCGGCCTTCGGCCTTCTAGTGGCTCTGGCCGTGTGGAGGCTTGTGGTACGAGACTCGATGTCACGGACTGGACTATGCCTGTATCTGGTCTTGATGTTGCTAGCTTCCGGGTGTGTTGCTGCAGCAGGGTATTTTGGGGGAGAACTGCTCTTGAGCGGCGGGGGTGTGCCGTGATAATGACCTCTCTCGAGATCAAGGGTATAGTGGCAGGCGTCACCACGTCGGTATTCATCCTGGTCGCGACATTTACGGCTGGCGGAATCTATCGGAATTCCATCAAAAGAGAGACGGAGCCTGGAAATAAGCCGCTCGATGCTGCAACCTTGGCAGCCAAAGGACGAACTTTTTTCTTTCAAAGCTGTGCTCACTGCCATGGTCAAGACGCGGACGGAGGCGAGGACGCGCCGAGCCTCCTGAAGCTCCAAATTAGTGGTGCACATATGGCGCTCGTGATCCAGAGCGGAATAAAGGATGAGATGCCATCATTCGCCAAAAAATACAACGAGCAGGATACTGCCGCCATCGTGGCTTACCTCAAGACGCTGCATTGATCCTAGTGAGTCAATAAGGCAAAACCCCGAGAGCTGCTCTATGACGCTAATCCTCCGACGTGTTTTGATCGGTTTGGTTTGCGGAACGCTTTCGAGCCCTCTTCTTTGCTTGGCTGTCAGAGATATCGGCTTAGGAGTAGTTCTTGGCGCTCTGCTCGGCATCGCGCAAATCTTCGCGTTCTTCGATCTGAGAGGCGGTTCGGCCATAGATCGCGCGATGACCTCTGGCGCTCTCGGATTGCCTTTCTGGGCCACCATCAACGTCATCTTTCTCCCATCGGTCAGAGGACAACAGCCACAATGGACAGCTGAAGAAATGCGGGTGCTTTTTCCGGCGTTAATTTGTTGGGTCTTATCATGCTTCTTACTGGGAATCCTGTGCCAAGCGGCGCGAGAGTTCGCCCAATACTTTCTCGGCCCCGAGTCACCGGCCCGAGCGATCTCCTGTCCGGAAAAAGTGACCCAGGTAGTTATTCTTGGCGGTGGGTTCGCCGGAGTAACAACAGCGGAACATCTCGAAAAACAGTTTCGAGGCGATCCGACAGTATCTTTCACCCTGATTAGCGACACAAATTCATGGCTGTTCACCCCGATGCTTGTTGAAGTTGCCACCAGCGGCTTGGAACCCACGCATATTACCACTCCTTTGCGGACAAGCCTCAAACGGACGCGCGCCTTGCGCAACCGAGTTACGAGGATCGACCTCGAATGCAGGCAAATTCACCTGAACGATGAGGGGTAAGACGGGTAAAACCTGTCCACCGACCGCTCAGGTCGCAACCAGAGAGGCGGTTGTGCTGGCTCATAATATTCGCGCTTGCCTGATTGCCCGTCCACTTAAGGAATTCTGTTTTAAACCACTCGGCACTTTGTGCATCGTCGGCTACCACACAGCCTGCGCCGAGATCAGAGGCCGAAAGTTCAGCGGCTTGTTTGCCTGGCTTTTATGGCGCGGAATCTACTTGAGCAAACTGCCCGGCTTGGAACGCAAGGTGCGAGTTTTAACCGACTGGACGCTGGAACTCTTTTTTCCCAGGGACATCGTGCAAACCATTGATTTTAAGGATTCTGGTATTCGCCAAAAGGATCAAGTGGCAGTCACATGAAAAAAGCCATCTTTTACTGTCTGCCTGTTGGCGTGGCTGGCGGCGCTTTCCTAAGTCTCGCCGGATTGGTTGCACCTGTCACCGGATTATTCCTCGGCTGTATTTACGGATTAATCTTTGGCCTGGTCGCCAGTGCACGCGCGAACACGCCTGGCGCCGGTCTGTTATGGGGCCTTGCTTTCGCGCTGGTATTTTGGCTGGTCGGCTCGTCCGCGATCGGACTTTTATTTGTGTCCGCCTCACCAGGATCGATAACGATGCTAGACACAGTGCGAGCTCGTTTCCCAGACCTGGTTGGTTACATAATATTTTTTGGCGCTCCACTCGGCGTTGTTCTTGGAACCGTGAATCGGCGCCAAACACCAGCTCGGCCCGGGGAAGCGAAGTTCAGCTTGTCTCGAGCCGTCGTGGTCGGCGGACTGGCTGGCATCCTGGGCGGCTGGGCGTTTGGGCAGTGGATGGCGAAAGTAAATCATTTTCCTCTGATCGCGGGCCTTATTCATCTTAGCTCTCCAAACGCTGGGGTTGCATTACATTTTGTCTTCGCCTTCATCATCGGCGCCTCCTTTGGGTTGCTTTTTCAGCGGGATGTACGCGGATATGGGTCCTGCCTGGGATGGGGATTGGGATACGGGATCTTCTGGTGGTTTCTGGGGCCGATGACGCTCATGCCGCTCTGGCAAGGACGCGGCTTGGACTGGTCTTATCAACACGGTCAGGAATTGTATGGATCCCTTGTAGGACATGTAGTGTACGGCCTGATTGTAGGCGTAATTTACGCCACCGCTGACCGACTTTGGGTGGCTCTATTTATCGAAAGCGATCCAATCAATCGTCAACCGGAACCGCCTGGTTCACGCACGGTCCGATCCATCGGTTGGGGTGCGCTCGCCGGGCTGTTAGGTGGCCTGGTGTTCTTGCCGATCATCACCCTTGTCGCCGGCCCCTCGCAGTTGGCCGGACTTATCGGCGGTACATCGCCGGTTGTCGGTGTGATTGTTCATCTGTTCATCAGCGGACTGATTGGTATCAGTTATGGACTCCTATTTGAACATGAGTCGCCCGACTTTGCTGGCGGCATCGCGTGGGGGCTCCTCTACGGTCTGGTGTGGTGGTTTGTCGGCAGGTTGACCCTTTTTCCTATCTTGCAGGGCCTCTCTTTTACCTGGACGCATGAGGCAGCCGCTGACGCTCTTCCTTTATTGATCGGTCATCTTATCTATGGTGCGGTTACCGCGGTCGTTTTCCTGGTGTTCGAACGACGCCATCGGGATTGGATGTTGCTAGACCCCCGTTTCGCGGCGAGGCACGCGCGCCTGCGCCGACCCACCGGAACACCGGCTCCAGCACTCTGGTTCTTTGCTGTGGGCCTTGGAGTGCTTCTCCAGATCGTTCTCATTTGATCATTCTTCCCAGATCTGTCGCAACCGTTGCAGCAGAAGGTTTTCTCACCCACCTTGCTAGCCTGCCCATCAGGAAGAGATGAATCTCTCCGTGCAATGGTGACGGACGACGGCCGGGCCCTAACCCAACTTTCGCATTGCGAAAGTTAGGCTAGGCGTCCGGCTGTAGGAAATCAGGAGAAGCGAACGGCACACATCCCTCTCGACTTCGTCACAGTTCTCGCGGACTCTCGCTCACCTCACTCATGGCTTCGATGGCGTTGACTAGCAGATTAAGAATCACTTGCTGAAGTTGGATTCTGTCGCCCAATATGAGAGGTAAGTCATTCGCGAGCTGAGTCTGTAGGGAAATTCGATTCCGTTGCACTGCGCTACGCGCCATAGCGATGACTTCACCTATCGTTTCGTTGATGCCCAGCCAGTCCTTCTGCGGCGGCGCCTTCTTGACCAAAGCGCGAATCCGGCTGATGATTTCGCCGGCTCGATGACCTTCTGCGATCACAAGCAAGGCAGATTGCCGGGCTTCTTCCAGGTTGTGAGCCGTAAGCCAGCGCACGCAGGCGCCTCGGCGCGAAATTCTCCCGGGATCAAAGAATACGCTGCTTCCTGGACACGATCGTGAACGAACTTGTAGGAAACCTCAGAGCGGAAGAGGAGGCCCGCTCGAACCGCTTCCCAAAGCCGGCCATGCATTTCCTCGTTCGCGTCCTGAGATATAATCTCTAGCAGGGCGAACTCCGCGCTGTTGCCCATGCACGCAAGTAGCTGCAATGCTTTCTGGGTTTCGACCGGCAGACGGGTCAACTTCCCCACCATGAGGTCCACCACGTTATCGGTGTAGCCCTTCGCGTGAATGCGATTCAGATCCCAAGACCATCGCCCCTTGCCGTGATTGAAGGTGAGTAAACCCTCTTCTGCGAGCGCAGAAATAAACTGAATGGCGAAAAATGGATCTCCAGCGGCCTTCTCATGGATCAGTTGCGCCAGCGGCGTGGCTTGGTCCAATTCGCAGTGCAAAGAATCCCCCACTGGAGTTCATTGACGACCGAGGACTTGCCGATACCAGAATATCCGGAGACAAGTACCAACTCGGGCCTCCCACTGGTCATGACGCGGTCGAAGGAGGCAAGTAAGATACCGATCTCATTTGCTCGCCCGTACAATTTCTCGCGAATCAATAGCCGGTCCGGGGTGTCGTGTTCGCCGACGGAAATGCTGAGCCTAGTGCACCGTCTCGCATATAATGGTGATGTCGCCGCAGGTCAGTTGGCTGTTTTTCAAGGCGCGAGCGAAGCGCAGTAATCCATACAAAGGTCGCCAATGTAAGACTTCGGTTATTCGGGCGCCCGAGATACGTTGACGGGAAAACGCGTTTGATCGCTCTCTGGCATCAAAGTTTGCAACGCGAAAAATCTCGAAGCTGGAGAGACCAAGATGATGTCAAACAAGCAGCGAAACTCTCGACTTTCACCGAATTCGCTCGCATCTACCGAACACTGCCCAGGCTGCGGGAATCGTCGTGAGTAACCCGACGACAGTGAGGGTAGCTCCCACAGCTTTCCGTTGCTCTGGGGTGAGACGGTCAGCGAGAAGGAGCGCGATTCCAGCGCCGAGCATCGCGCGGGTGCTGATGGTGAAGGCGAGTTCTGGGAGGCTGAGGTGGGCTTCTTTCACGACAGTAGATTCGTTGTATTCTGGAGAACGTCAAACCGCGAGCTTAATTCTGTCCCTCCTCCTCGGTTTTAACTGGCATTTTTCTTTTTTAATCAATGTTCGCGCCCGCTTGGTCGCGCAAAGAAATGCTTCGACCCGAGCCATCCAAAAGCCTGAAGGCAATGACTGAAGAAATGAAGAAAGGTCTTTTGGGCTCCTCGGGCGCAAGAAGACGAGGTCGATGAACTCGCAATTCATGGCAGCCTTTCCGATGACCGGCATGGGGCGGGAATGCGGGAGGGAAAGGTCTTCTCCCTCTTGAAGCTGCCGCAGTAGAAAGCCCATTTCCCTTTAGGCTTGCTCGCTCATTGGTGGGGTTTTCACCGCAGCTGCCAGCCAACTCAGCGGTTTACTCACCCGGTTGGCGATATGTCAGATCTGACATGTTTACAACCCGATTCTATGATATTCGAACGCACTTTCCTCGTTGCCTTCGTAGTGGGCCACCCGGGTCAATCGCTCGGATTAGTCTATTGCGATGGCGACCAAAGCTTCTTGAGCCTCGAATCAAATTCGAAAGGCTCCGGTTTGCCGATCATAATTTTATTATAGTCGGGATGCTCAACATTTATTAGGTAGTTGTTTTCTCTCTGAATCACAGCGCTCGGAACTTCTAAAACGGCTGAAGTTCCGGACAGAACCCAAGCATCCCCAACCGCCGCAGCCGTATGCGGAGGTGGGTCTGCATTCCAGTCGCTCGGCAGCGATGAAGGACGAGATATCAGCCCCTCATCAAACTCCACCGGCACCAAAACATATCTCAACCTGTCTAAATCCGAAGGCTCCCCCAAATGAACAATCATTTCGAGAGCCGCGATTGCTGGATTACCGCCGGTATAAACCACGCGTCGACCTTTGGAATTCCAACGTCCTCCGTAACGATACGATCCCTCCCCCCTAAAGGCCTTGTCGACATAGCGTTGCTTGCAAATACGATAGGCTATCACGAAAGGATCTCAGAGACGTTAGCGCCCTGTCCGCGAAATAACATGTATTTTGTTATTTCGCGGACAGGACACTAGGAAAACACGCCGTCCTCAATCCGGCCAAGCAGATCCTCAACCAGCCGAGCGCCAGGTTCGGTCCTGGCAAACTCCAAAGGCGTCCTGCCACCAAGGGCTTTGGGGTGAGAAGCAAACCAACGCAGGGCACGATCCCCATCCTCAAATACTTCCATAGCCCGGAAATAAAGTCTGAAAAGCCGAAGGACTCGCTCCGATTCATCCTGTTTTAGCAGCTCCTGTTTCTGAACACGCCGATGCAAAGTTCGTTTTGGGATGGAAAGCAACTCACTAAGGCGCTCTTGGGAGATAGCCAATCTCTCGCCCAATTCCCAGACGCTCGAAAGAGCAATTCCATGAGTGACAAGATCAGACATCTTTGCGTTGTCTTTAATGTCACCTTCCCGCAGTTGAGCGATGCTGTGATCCGGCGGCTGCTGGATCGTGACATTTTCGTTCTCAGCAAACAGGGGATCCTTTGTTGATGCCATACGGCACACTATATCGCGCCGTATGGCATTGTCAAATTTGCGGTTGAGATCCGATTTAGACAAAAATTCTCAAAACTTCCAAATGCGGAAGCTTCGACCAGGAGGGGGTTGGATGGTTGCCTCGCGCTTCTCTGGAACTTGAGGATTGGGCGTCTCTGGGAATTATATCACTCTTGGTAAAGTTGCTCCCAGAGAAGGTTTATTGAATGCGCTCGCGATTTGGAATTACATTGAACCGCTTGGTCCGATCCGGACAACCACCTCTTGACCCATTCTGCAGAGAGCGGTTTTGAAGAAGAGACATTGTCAGTATGAAGCGGCGCGAGCTGCTGCGGCACCTCAACAGCCATAGCTGCGTGTTGCTTCGGGAGGGCCGGTAATCATTCCTGATGGCTGAATCCTTCAAAAACAAACGTTCAGCGATTGCGAGACACTCTGATGCGTTCCCAAATGTCTATTCAAGTGCGAAGATGCCGAACGATACGGGGTCCATCTCCAAGCAACCGTCGTGGAATGCCGCGCCTTGCACAAGTAATGGACGTAAGGGAGTAAGTTTAGTCACCTCCGCCAACGCAGCCTTACACGCTCGTTCGGCAGGATTGATGGCGACGATTATGCGGTCCGTACCCGCCAGCCGCAGGTAAACAAATGGATACTTATTTTTCTCCGCATACAATGGCTGAAAATCTGCGGCATTGGCAAGCGCAGGATGCTCGCGACGCAGCTTCAATAATCCACGGGTAAAGTTCAACATTGACGTGGGATCATTCTCCTCAGTCGCGACGTCGGGCCGTGATTCTGACGGATCAATTGGAAGGTAAAGCTTCTCAGCCGGTGCAGTCGAAAAACCTGCATTCTTCTCCTTGGACCACTGCATCGGAGTTCGTGAACCGCAGCGCCGCACCTCTCCGAGAGTTCCGCCCTCTTTGTTGGGGACTTCCGGAAGAAATTTCATCCCGATCTCATCGCCATAGTAAATAAAGGGCACGCCGGGCATCGTGAGCAGCATCGCAAAAATCGTCCGAACGTCTTCTTCGTTCCGCCCCCAGGTCGGACGCGGCGTATCGTGATTGCCCGTCGGGATTGAAATGTACCCGAGGAATTTAGCCATCGTATAGTGACGGATGTATTCGTCAACGAAAGCCTTGATGTCGCCACCCCCTGCTCGCTCGAAGAAGGCGTGAGGTACACGGGCGTTGCCGTCAAGACGCGACTCCGGACCAAGGAGTATTTGATAAGGCTCTCGGAACTGGAGAAGGGAATCGATGTGGAAGCCGGCAGCAATCGCTACTGCAGGATCGCTCCATTCGGAGATTAGTACGGCTTCAGGGTACTCTAGATCCAACCAGGCTCGATAATAGCGCCAGAGCGCAGTGATCGCTTCATGGTCCGGATCGTTTCGGATGAGAGATGCTGCCAAATCCACCCGGAAACCATCGGCTCCTAAGTCTAACCAGAACTTCATAACCTTTTTGAGTTCCTCGCGCACCGCGATGCACGCCGGGTCAGTCGTCGGAAGTTGCCAAGGCTCTTTTGGTCCGGGCCGAGCATAGCCGTAGTTCAGGGCTGGTTGAAATGGAAAGAAGTTGGGTAAGTACCGTTCGGGCCGACGGTCCTTGCCAGGATATGGTTGTGAGCCTGTAACGTTCTCGGCAGCGGGTGTCCAGATATACCAGTTCGAGTAGCGATTACGCCAGTCGAGAGCAGACTGTTGAAACCATGGATTCAAGACCGAGGTATGGCCGGCTACTAAGTCGAGGCACACGTGCATGCCACGCTTGTGGGCCTCGAAGCAGAGATCCTTTAAATCTTCGTTCGTGCCGTAGCGCGAAGCGACCATATAAAAATCGGCTACGTCATAACCCGCGTCGCCGAACGGCGACTCGTAGATCGGATTGATCCAAATCGCGTTGCAGCCGACCGACTGTATATAATCAAGTTTTGCCGTAATCCCACGCAAGTCACCTATTCCGTCGCCGTTAGAGTCGAAATAGCTTTGGGGATAGACCTGATAAAACACGGCCGTCTGAAGCCATTTCGGTCCCGAAGAAACTTCGGCGCACAGCGGCGCAACCGCGTCGAACGCGAACCAAAAAACGGATGGGATGGCCCAGCGTAAAATCGTTGATTTGCTCATTTCGGCGATCAACCCCGGTAAGCGATTGCCAAGCGCAAATAGAATCTCACAGCAAAACCAAGCGTCAATGTTGACGAGTACTTCCCAACCGAAAAGGATTTAGTAACATTATTATCAGTTTTCGGTTGGATCTCTGGCGAGGGTCCGAAGGTGTCCGAGGCAATCTGCACACTGGTGATGCTCTTTAGTGGCTCCGGCTGTAGCACCGAATGTATCGCGTGAGTCTTGAGCACCTTAGGCGACTCTGGGACCCAATAACGCTCAATTCTGGGACCATCTTCCATGGCAGGGAAAGTTCCCAGCGTCACCCAGCATTTTTCATAGTTTCGACCCCACCGGTACGCTCGTGCTTAATACTTAACGGACTGCCCAATCGTTTCCACAAGATGCAGATGACCAAGTCGAACTCCGAAGTAAGCGGGATGTTCTCCTGGTAATCTCGTGTCGACTCCATCGGTTCGTATTCCCAAAAATAAGGCTGAACTTCGCACATAAATGTCTGTGATTGGCACGTTCAGTTGGCGCGACCCCGGCCCTGGGTTTGACCCAGCCAGCTCCAGTTGGCCGCTCGATAGCAGGTCCCGCGGAAACCCTCGCACTCGACAAAGGTCTCGGCCAGGTAGATCGGGTGACCTTACTTGAGCTGCCAATGGCCGGAGAGCATCGAAAGCGAACTTCACCTTGAGCTGACCGGCGTGATTTCGCCACTGCCAACTTTGCGCAATGTGCACACTTTTAATGCGCTCTTCCTTATTCGGAGCTACTTTCGGTCGTGCCTATCACGATCGAGTTACCAGATCTTCAGTCTCAGACCGGGTCTAACCTGGCTCGTTGGAAGGAAGTTTTGGCCGATCCCTTTCTCGCCAATCTTCCAAACCGCATCGAGACTGATCGGCACGGTCGCATCCTCATGAGTCCGCCTCCTGCTCCTCTTCACGGCCAGCGCCAAGCTCATCTCGCCGCCTTATTGCACCAGCTCCTTCCCAATGGTCAAAGCCTGACCGAATGCCCGCTCTCCACTGCCGACGGCGTCAAAGCTCTGGATGTCGCCTGGCTCGCTCCCGGGCGCGGAGAGAACATCCGACGGCTGACCCTTTTTGAGCGCGCACCGGACATTTGCATCGAGATTCTTTCGCCCTCGAATTCCGCATCCGAGATAGACGAAAAACGTGCTCTCTATTTTGACGCCGGAGCCGCCGAGGTCTGGATCTGCAAACTTGATGGATCCATCACGTTTTTTGTGAGTCCTGATCATGAGACTCGTGCCTCTCTTATCTGCCCAGCATTCCCAAATCTGATTCCGTGATTTCTTTCGGATGCTTCGGTAACGGTGCATCTCCCGCACGAACAACAAGGTAACAACGAGCTGTGCTCGCATAGGAGTCACCTCCTCAACAAAAGGTACTCACCGAGACCGGCGCGTTTGCGTTCATAAAATTTAGCGCCAGCCACGAGATCATCTTCCGCTTCCGAGAGGATCTCAATCCTCATTTGAGCCGGTCACGGACCGCACAATGAATTAAGAGCCACTGTCTCCGGAGCGAAGAAGATATTCGAGATCAATGCGATCTTTTTCCCGGTTTCCTTGCTTTAATCGAATCATCAGGTCGCGGCTGGCAAAAGGAATCTCCAAGCCGCCAATTAGCTCGGAGGATGAAAGCCTCCCTCGCCTCGGCGAAGGTCATTCCACACGCAGCAGTCATTAGATCGACGGTGATTTCGTCATTGACTCGAACCACCGCCCATTCCCGCAAATCCTCGTCCGGACCAAGCTCGTCGATCGCCCGCTCTGGCAAAATGCGCAGAGCCAGACGAACGAGTTGCTGGTTTTCCACAGATCCATCGATCAAAAGATCGATATCCTCGATCGATATCCTCGGTGACTCTGACGAGGCCGAGCTCATTGATAGCAAGGCCTCCAATCTTCCTCACTACCGATTAACATATTTTGTCCCTTAAACGTGGTGTCATTGAATTTAGCAACTCAACAGGTTTACGTTACACATTTCGCGTAGGGAGTGACTCGCTTTGTAAGTGTTCTTTATTCGTTCGTTTGAGCAACGGCTACACACCGGGCGGGAGATCGTTACTGAATGGTCCTCCGCGTCCGCCAGGGCAGGCATTCGGTCGGTCGCACTAGATGCCCGGGAAGCTGAAATCATTGCTTTTGCCCGAGCTTTAGTTGTCTTTAAAGGCGAATGCCAAAGCCTCGACCAAAAATCGCAAGAACGCGCCGACTAAAGGAGTATCGGTCATGGCTTGGATTGAAAACGCGGATCAGAAGGTGCTATTGGTGCGTCAAGCTGCGGGATTGAGGTTTTGGACACTCCCGGGTGGCAAGGTGAAGCGAGGGGAATTGCTCGTGAGGGCGCTTAGGCGCGAACTTTACGAAGAAACCGGACTGCGCGTGGAAGTTGGTTCTCTGCTGCTCGGGGTGCTGGATCGGCGCGATAATGATTCGATTACCGCGTGAATCGCTGCGCGATCATGGCAATCTTTCACGTTTCCAATGGCGGACCGGCGGATTTTCTAGTAAAGACACCACGGAACGTGTAGCATCGATTGTTGGTCATCAAAGCTCGATGAAGTCCAGGTTTGCAGCCTTCTTATGTGTCATTGCCGTCTTCCAGTTAATTGGCGGGCACTGGGCGGTATTGCAAGCTACGGCTTGGGTCAGCATGCTGGTCAAATACTCCGAATCCGAAGGCGTGGAAGTCGGGATCAGCAAAACCTTTGATGGAAAGCATCCTTGCAGCCTTTGTCTCAGTATTGCCAAGAACAAGCAGACTGAAAAGAAGCAAAGCTCGCAGCTTGCCGCCGCCAAGATATACCTAATCGCCCATACGCAGCGTTGGATACTGCAGCCTCCCTGTTACTCTTGGTGTTTAAGGGCTCCAATCGCTTCACTGTTGAGCTGCAACAGCAGTCCACCGGTTCCTCCTCCTCGGGTGTCGTAAGGGCTAGTTCGATCCCAGTTCCAATCGTGCTTTCACGGTACGCTTGGAAAGCCTTCACACCCGAACCGAAAGTCGCGCAGTCGCTTTGCCGACTTCTCCATCCTAAGGTAATTTAAATTGTATCTCAAGAATCCTTCTGCTTTTAGAGGAGCGGTTTTATTTTCCGTCTCCATTTTCGCCTTTGTCGCGGTACCTTTGCCCGCGTTTTCTCACGGTTTTGCCGGAGATCGTTTCTTTCCAGCAACACTCACCACCGACGATCCATTTGCCGCGAGCGAACTGTCATTGCCCACCTTCAGTGAAATACGTCAGCCCGGACAACCTCCGGTAAAGGTCTTTGACACCTCGACAGACCTTTCTCTGCTGGTGTTACCGCGAACCGCACTGACCATCGGTGACGGATATAGCATCCAGAAAGTGGCCGACCAGAGCGCGCAAACTGGATTCGATAACGCTGCAGTCAACGTTCTCTATGAATTTTTTGAGAATGACAAACATGAGGCGAGTTTGATTTATCTGCAACAACACGTCAAAGACATCGGTTTAAAGGCACCTTTCGACCACCTGATCCCGCTTGTTGAGTTCTCCATGTCGACTCACACGGAACCGGCGGTGGGAAGCCAGATCCATGGCGCGCCGACTCAGGTGAAAATCTGGTTTACCGAGAAGTTGGAACCCGCCTTGAGTAAGATCCAGGTATTCGATACGTCCGGTGGCGAGGTCGATAAGCGGGACGTGAAGATCGATCAGTCGAATGGTGCGTTGCTGATTGTTTCCCTTCCCGCACTGACGCCGAGCAAATACAAAGTCGTTTGGCATGCTGTCTCAGTCGACACCCATGTAACGACAGGAAACTTGACGTTTGAATTACTCTGAGTGGCGACTACACCCAATCTATAGTCGCCAACGGCTGGACACCGACGTACTCCTATGGCGCTTCCGTTGATACTAGCGCGTTGGTTGCATCTGTCGGCCTCGATTCTGCTGGCGAGTCTGTTTTTGTTCGAGGCGGTGATTCTCTTGCCCGCGGCAAGGAAGTCTTCGGGGGGAACTGGACACCCGCTTGATACGATCCAACGGGTAACCTGTCGGACCGGATTATGGACGCTTCTCGTGTCGCTCATCTCATGGTTCGGCTGGGGTTGGTTGGTCGCCTCAACAATGACCGGAGACGAGTTAGTTGAATGTTTATGGAGCGGTGACTGGTTGACAGTTCTGACAAGGACCCAATTTGGTTATATATGGTTTTTCCGGGTGATCATTAGCTTAGTCTTTGGGATCATCCTCTGGATGGTAGTACGGAGATCAAGGAGACAAAGCTTTTTACGGACGGCCCTCGCGGGGCTTTCAGTAATAGAGCTTGTCTCCCTGGCATGGGCTGGCCACGCCACTGCGAGTGCGGGCTCGTTCGGAGTTGTTCACCTTTTGGGTGATGCTCTCCATCTTCTGACCTCAGCGTTCTGGCCAGGAGCGCTCGTGCCTCTCGCTGCATTCCTGCTTCTGCTCTTAAAATCAAGCCAAGTCGAGGCCCTCCGGCTGGCAGTGTCAGTAGTTCGCCGATTCTCAGCAAGTAGTCTGATCGCGGTGCGCAGGGGGAGGCAGGCTGGCCGAGAAACTCGGAGAGAGTCTGCACCTTGAGGCCAAAGCGGGATCGGACGCTGATTGAAACGAATGAGGTCAATTATTTGGTGCCGTTGTGATTAGCGAAATCACATTCAGCCGCTTCTGCCAGTCGACCTGACTTTGTGGAGCCCATGAAAGCAAAGCTGGTCAGCTCCATGCAGCCCTTAGGGATTGCATTGGCGTTGGTCGCTGTCGGGATTGCTTTCACCGCATGGCTTTTAATCTGGCCGGTGAGCGTCCAAAACCAAACAACCGTTCGCGGACGTTGCGCACGACGGGGCATACCCAAACGCAACTGTAACCAGTCGAGAATAATATGGGAGAAAACGGGATCACCGTGCAAACGTCGCAGGAATAACCCGAATCAGCGAGCCTGTTGGCGTTCATCACATACCAGTGGTGTTACCAACCTACTAGCCGCTTGCCCCTGACAAAAATCGGATGTTCCTGGAGAAACGCATGTTCCAAGAGATCATCTCGCTCAAGCAGAAGTTTATCGTTTGCCCTTCGCGCTTCTGCCCCGTCCGTCAGACTCGCGTATCCTTGCCGCTTTGGGCGTTTGCGGGGTATCTCTTCGGGCTGCTGCCCCTGCCGGCCAGCGCTCAAGCAGAAATCCAGGAGCCTTCGGTTGCTCCGCCCACTCTGTTAGTGGCTGTCGACCATCGCCCAACCATTAGCCTTAACGGCGATTGGCACACGATCGTCGATCCGTATGGGGCCGGTCTTTACACCTTCCATGGCAAGCTGCGCACGGATGGGTACTTCATGAACGGATATCAAGCGCCTGGTGGTGAGCCCTTGGATTACGATTTTCAAAAGTCACCGGTTCTGCATGTGCCGCGGGATTGGAATACCCAGCGTGAATCACTGTTCTTCTACGAAGGCCCGATGTGGTACCAAAAAGACTTTTCATACCAACGCAAACCGGAAATGCGGGTGTTTTTTCATGTGGGCGCGGCGAACTACCGGTCCTACGTATGGGTGAATGGGAAGAAGGTCGGCGAGCACGAGGGCGGATTCACGCCCTTCGACTGCGAGGTGACGGGCCTGCTCAAAGACGGGGGCAATTTTGTCGTGATGGCAGTCGACAATACCCGCCTGGCAAACGGGATCCCAACCCTGCAGACGGACTGGTGGAATTATGGCGGTCTCACCCGCGATGTTTCGCTCGTCGAAGTGCCGGAGCAATTCATCGACGATTTCGACCTGCATCTGAAGCGCGGTAGCCTGACCACCATCGAGGGTTGGGTACACGTCGAAGGAGCTGCCCCTGAAGCCCAGACAACCGTCAGCATTCCGGAGCTGAATGTAAACGAAGCGGCTAAGGTGGGAACAGATGGACGTGCGACATTCCAGTTCGAGGTCACCAAATTAGAGCCGTGGTCGCCAGAACATCCACGGCTCTATCGGTTGCATATTCATGCCGGTCAGGACGATCTCGAAGACGAGATGGGTTTCAGAACCGTTGAAGTGCGCGGCACCCAGATTCTTCTCAATGGCTCACCGATTTTTCTGAGAGGTATCTGCCTTCATGCCGAAGCGCCGTATCGCACCGGGCGTGCGAACAACGATGAAGACGTGAATACGTTGCTTGGCTGGGTACACGAGCTGGGTGGAAACTATGTCCGTCTCGCACACTACCCACACGACGAGCGCATGACCCGTTTGGCCGATCGCATGGGCATTTTGGTCTGGTCGGAAATTCCGGTCTATTGGGCGGTTGAGTTCGATAATCCCGCCGTGCTGGTCAAGGCCGAACAGCAATTGCACGAGATGATCCGGCGCGATCGTGACAAAGCGTCCATCTTGCTGTGGTCCGTAGCGAACGAAACGCCGGTTACGCCCGCCCGCGTTGGATTTCTGAAAGCGCTGGTCGCCAAAGCTCATGAGCAAGATCCGGCGCGTTTGGTGACCGCCGCGTTATTGGTGCGCACGGAAGGGATGACGAAAATCATCGACGATCCGCTTGGCGAAGCGCTCGATGTCATTGGGTTCAATGAGTACATCGGATGGTATGAGCACACACCGGAAGACGCCGACAAGACCGTCTGGAAAATTGCATATGATAAGCCGCTGATCGTCAGCGAATTCGGCGGAGACGCGAAATACGGCCTCCACGGCGAACCCGATACGCGCTGGACTGAAGAGTATCAAGCCAACCTCTACCGGCACCAACTGCTTATGCTGAGGGGCATTCGTCAGTTGAGAGGCATGAGTCCTTGGATCCTCATGGATTTCCGTTCACCGCGCCGCCCCCTGCCTGGCATTCAGGATTATTTCAATCGAAAGGGACTGATCTCCGATCAGGGTGAAAAGAAGGAAGCTTTTTATATCTTACAGAAGGCATACAAAGAAGGCACGATCGGCAAGGTGGATTGATCGGTCCGGTTGCAAATGGGTCGCGCGACCTATCAGTCCCTTTGCGCTACAGATCTACATCCCAGAGCCACTAGATTGCTCAACGCCCGTCGAAGCTGCAAGTATGAACCTTTCAGGTTCACGAGCTTGTTGAACTGCTTTTGAGTTTCGATTCCTGATATTTGCAAGTTATGGTCACCTGTCCTCAAATGCATAGTTCCTTCAGGAGAACCTTCCAAATCGGGTGCATAATTTATTGTCACACCCTCCGGCGTCGTAGGCTCAATCCTCAGTAAACGTCGCAGGGTTCCAGGTCCATTTGGAAACGACCTTGCCGCCGGAATCCCGGACGATGACGGTCCTGCCAAATCGGGGCAACTCGAACCGGACCCCGCCGGAATTGTTGATTGGAAAAATCGCCGTATCGACGCTGACCATCTTGCCCTCCTCTTCTGTGAAAAAGCTCAGGTGCGTAAAATCAGGTTTGTCCAGCTTACCCCAAGCGATGGCGAGAAGCGGCCCCCGATCCGCGTAGAGGAACAGGGCTATCTGCAAGGAAACCTGCTCTCCTTCACCTTCCAAAAACATGAATCCATTGCCGGAATCGAGGAAGGAGTTTCGCTTCCCGCTGCGGATGATCTTCAGGAGATTTGAAGGAGTGGATTCTGTAAATTCTTGCGAAGGCCTCCTCAAACATCTAGCGGCCGATTGCGCAGTCCAACGCACCGCTGCGTATCCGAGTCGAGGAGGTGGCGGCCTTGACTTGTCCAGGGAAGATCAGGAGAGTTGGGGTATGGCTCAGACGACGGCGCGACCGCTCACAAAATATGACTATTGGGAACTGCCGGAGGCGGGCCCGCGGTATCAGCTAATCAACGGAGACCTTTTCATGGCCCCGGCACCCAATCGTTTCCACCAGGACATTTCCCGCACGATCCAGTTTGAGATAATGAAATATCTCGAAGCAGAGCCGGTTGGTATCATCTACAATGCGCCTTTTGATGTAGTTCTGACTGACATGAATGTTTTTCAGCCTGACTTGGCCTTCTTTTCTGAGCGGCGGCGCCGTTTACTCACCGAGAAGGGAGCGGAAGGAGCACCGGATCTTGTCGTCGAGATCCTCTCGCCGAAGACCGCACATCTCGATCTCGATCAGAAACGTCTGGTCTATGCGGGCGCCGGCGTCGATGAACTATGGGTCGTCGATCCGGAAGGAGAAGAGGTCCGGGTATACCTCTTTCGCGAAGATCCGGATTTACCAAAAGTCATTTTGAGATCAGGTGATCTACTAAAGACGCCGCGGCTTCCCGGGTTCGAGCTTTCCATTCCCAAGATCTTCGAGCGATTTTGACCAACCCTTGGTCACGGACTAGCGACGATCAGACCCACGTGCGATCCAGACAGCGCATGGAGTAACGGAGCCGGGCAGCAGGCGGGCGGGCCCTACGTTACGTTGGATCGCTGTCCGGATACGGCCAGTCTCGTAAACGCATGACCCGCCTTATGGTTCTTTATTGCACAGCGTGTAGCTCCCGTTCAGTCCCGAGGACTAGCCGGAGCACGATTACGTATCATCCAAGAGCATCTTCACGCCGGCGCCACGAAGAGCTTCCGCTCGCGGTCGGCCGCAAAGGCGAAGCAAGCATTAATGTCCTCGCGGGTAAGCTCAGGAAAATCCAATAGAATCTGATCCTCCGTCATACCTCCAGCCAGATACTCAAGAACGTCCTGCACTGTAATTCGCATCCCGCGAATACACGGTTTGCCGCTGCGCTTGCCGGGCTCGATAGTGACGATCTTCGAGTAATCCACGTCCGCAGAATAGCCTGCGGTGTATTGATTCAAGCACCTCCTCGCCGACCGGCCCGGCAATGCCTCCAATGACTGCGCCGGGCGCCGGTAGCCCAATGCTCACAGCACAACCGCAGTCCGAGATCAGAAAGATGGTTTCAATCGGCTCATTTAGAGCTACCTATTTGAATCGATGAACAGGCAGCGCTTTCTCTTTCTGACAGGAATGGTTTTGTTGGCAGCTCTCTCCCGGCTGATACCGCATCCCCCAAACTTCGCACCCATAGCGGCGCTGGCGCTATTCGGTGGCGCGGAGTTCGGGCACAAGCGCGAAGCGTTCATTGTCCCGCTGGCGGCAATGTTCCTTAGCGACTTAATTCTCGGTCTTCATTTTCTAATTGCCCTGATATACGGAACCTTCGCCCTCATTGTCGGCTTGGGCTTCTTTGCGGAATAGGCAAAATGTTTGGACGATTACAGGAATGTCAGTGGCCGGAGCTACCCTTTTCTTTGTCGTGACCAATCTTGGTGTCTGGGCCTTGGGCGTCTTCCATCCCATATATCCAATGACCCTGGCAGGCCTGCTTCAATGTTATGTGGCCGCCATTCCATTCTTTTGGAACACCCTCTTGAGCGACCTACTTTATGCCGGGGTGCTTTTTGGCGGCTTGGCATTGGCTGAAAAGCGGTGGCCGGTTCTCGCTGAAGCCGTGCCGGCATGATCGCGAAGGAAAAGGTCGTCTTTTGCTGGAGTGGCGGCAAAGACTCCGCCCTGGCGCTGAACCGGATTTTGAACGACGCCAGCTATGATATCCTCGCTCTCCTTTCGACGTGCAATGAACACTTTGAGCGCGTCTCCATGCACGGCGTTCGCGTGGCGTTGTTAGACCGACAAGCTCAGGCGATTGGACTTCCTCTCGAGAAGATTTTCTTGAGTCGTCAAAGCTCCAATGACGAGTATCAACAGAAGATGTCGGATTGCCTGCTCACCTATAAAGCAAAGGGCATCACCGGATGCGTATTTGGCGACATCTTTCTTGAAGACCTCAGGCGATGGCGCGAGGAAAACCTTGCCCTCGTCGGCTTACGCGGAATCTTCCCCCTCTGGAAAATTGCATCGAACGAGCTGATTCAGGAATTCATCACTTTGCAATTTGGCTCGATTGTCTGCTGTACGAATGACGCCTATCTCGACGAGGCCTTTGTCGGAAGGAACATCGATGCCGACTTTATTGCCTCGTTACACTCAGACGTTGACCCTTGCGGTGAAAACGGGGAATTCCACTCCTTTGCTTTCGCCGGTCCGATTTTCAAGGAACCGGTTAAGTTCGAGGTCGGAGACAAGATTTATCGGCCTATTGAAGAAACCCATCCTGGAGCGACATCGACCGTCTGCCCGTCGCCAAGTGCACGACGCACCAGGGGATTTTGGTTTTGCGACCTTATACCTGCATGACGAAAAGAGCGGCAATGGAACTCCCCCCATGAACGACCTGCGCATCATTTCCTTTTTGCCCGCAGCAACGGAGATGGCTTGCGCCCTCGGTTTGGGCAAACAGTTGGTAGGGGTCACCCACGAGTGTGATTTTCCATCAGTAGCTCGGAGCAAGCCAATCGTCGTCCGTAATGCGCTCGCATTGGAAAAAATGACCATGCGAGAAATTGACGTTGCTGTGAGCGAATTTATCGGCAGCGGACGCAGCCTTTATGAAGTGGACGAAAGCCTTCTGGAAAGACTCGCTCCGACGCATATTCTGACGCAGGCGCTCTGTCAAGTCTGTGCGCCTTCTGGTAACGAAATCACTCGAGCGCTGAACGCACTTCCTTTCAAACCCGAAATCGTTTGGTTCACACCTCACTACCTCGAAGACATTTTTGACAATCTCCGAGAACTGGGGCAGTTGGCAGGCCGTCTTGGTAAAGCACAAGATCTTATCGCTTTCGCACATGATCGCCTGCAAAAGACAGCCGAACTTGTCCGGAATGAACCACGTCCGCGAGTCCTTTGTCTGGAATGGACTGATCCCTATTATTGCTGCGGTCATTGGGTACCTGAAATGGTCGAAATAGCTGGCGGTGAAGATGCATTAGGCCGCAAGGGAGCCGATTCGATCAGAATTCCTTGGTCCGAAATTGCCTCATGGTCACCGGAAATATTGATTGTTTCGCCTTGCGGCTTTGGGACCGAGAAAGCTGTTGAGCTCACCAAACCACTGCTCGGGCAACCTGGTTGGAGTGAACTTCCTGCCGTTCGTCACCAACGTGTCTTTGCCGTGGATGCGAACGCCTATTTTGCGCGTCCTGGCCCGCGTGTAGTCGACGGCGTCGAACTTCTCGCGCATCTCATCCATCCCGAAATCTGCGCTTGGAATGGACCAACCCACGCTTTCTCACCAGTCAGCGCTTCAGAATAAGCACTTCGGGTCAAATCTCAATTCTCGATGTTTGGGCGACCCTCTTGAGCTTCCTCTGGAGCTCCCGATCGATCTTCAATCGCTTCTCGCGATTGCCGCCTTGACTGCGGGATTTTCAAGACCGCCGGCAAGCTCTCCCATTTCTC
This sequence comes from uncultured Verrucomicrobiae bacterium, assembly GCA_963782115.1. Classification (GTDB taxonomy): domain Bacteria; phylum Verrucomicrobiota; class Verrucomicrobiia; order Chthoniobacterales; family JAFAMB01; genus JAFAMB01. The sequence goes on along the minus strand of CAWAIK010000018.1, from coordinate 10,672 downwards.
TCCGCGAATGCGTACTTCGAATCGGCTCGGAAGGCATCCAAGCAGCTCCAGAAATGCAAGTTCGATCTCTCATCAGGAAAGATTTGCCGGCGTTCCGCCGCTTGGCTGAGTACACGGTACCAGCCATCCGCCACCTCGAGAGTGCCTTATAAATGGTCTCCAGCCTTGATGCCGTCGAGGCCCTGGACAAAAGCCTAGCACACTGAACAGCGGGGTCGGTAGAGATCTGGAAGATAGCTGCGTTCGCCTTAACTCGAACTCCGGAGCCCACGCGAGCTATGTGCCGATGACAATTACCCAGATATCGGTGCTGCCCGCCCAGTCGAACAACTGCTCTGCGTGTGGAGCGGGGACATGGATGCGTGTTTTGCCGAAAAGAGGCGGCGAGCCCCCGCGGTTCAATGGGTGCAGCGGACTGGCTTCCATCGAGTTGTATCTCGCCTGCTACGAATCTGCGAGCGGCGCGCTCGCATGGACCTGCCGCTGCCGGAGCAAGATGGATTCCCTTTGGACGCAATTGCCGGACCCGCCGCCGCTGCCAACTGAAAGGGTCCCGAAACCGCGAAGCAGGATTATCGACGGGAAATCTCGCCAAAGCTGCGTAAACGAACTCCTCTTACCGCACACTGTCCCAGACTGAATCGGCTGGACACTGTGGGGAGAGAATGAAAAACCGGTCAAGATCGTATTTGGAAGAAAGCTTAGGTGTGATCACTTAGATCGGTTCTTCGTACCGTTCTCTGAATCTAGGTTTCGAGGTCGCAAGCGGGAGAATCCGACTCGGGGGGCATTCGAACTGGATGTCTATTTAGATCGAAGCATGTGGAGCATCACGCTCGGAGCAATATGGGTTTTAAAGGCAGATTTGGCGGCCGAGAGCAAACCAGCCAGAGACAGGGCACGTATCTTAAAGGACGCCTTCTCCCGAGGCTTCTCACCAGGCCCTTCGACGCGCTTCTTACGTGGCCTGCCACGAGTAGTATTCGAGGTATTTCTTTCGGGTGGCCTGCAACTTCCGAATAATCTGATGACGCGATCTCAGAAGATTCGTGATCAGGCTAGTCTCGCAATTCCCGCGCGTAGCCAGATGAACTTTGGCGGGTGGCCAAACAAAATAGCCCTCTATGAAAATCGGTATCCTTTGATACGATCGTAAATTCATGCTGCTTCGCCACTCCCAAACGACGAAGTCATCCGCCTTGCTAAGGTCGACTGTTCTTGATGTGCGTCGAACCAGGAAATAGATCAGCAATCCGAGAAATTATGCGGTCCGAGAGGTTCTCATCCAAGAGCAGTTTCACGCCGGCGCCACGAAGAGCTTTCGCTCGCGGTCGGCCGCAAAGGCGAAGCAAGCGTTAATGTCCTCCCGGGTAAGCTCAGGAAAATCCGATAGAATCTGATCCTCCGCCATACCTCCAGCCAGGTATTCAAAAACATCCTGCACTGTAATTCGCATGCCGCGATACTTATGACTTACTTGATTCTTTAGGACTTTCAGAGTTTGGACGTCGTCGGCCCCGGTTCGTAGAATCGTCTGGGCCACCGAATTGCGTAGACAGAAAGCTGGTTTACCAGTTAGCTTGTTTGCATGAAAGCAACGATCGAGATCGATGATGAATTATACCGGCAAGTGAAAGCTGCCGCCGCGATTCGGGGGCGCAAGGTCAAGGATTTGGTTGCCGAAGGCCTGCGCACCGTCCTTCGCTCTCCGCATGCGGGTCCTCGCACTCGGCGGATCCAATTACCGATCGTCAAGTCAAAAAAGCCGGGAACGCTGCGCCTCGGCAACGAAACGATTGCGGAAATCGAAGCGCGACTGGACATGGGACATGAGTCTTAGTCTGCTCGACACCAACGTCTGGGTGTCGCTGGCAAACGATCGCCACGAACATCATCTTCTTGCCTTGGATTGGTTTGACAAGGCGTCCGGCGACGCGTCGGCTTGCTTTTGCAGGATGACCCAAAACTCGTTCTTCCGCCTTCTCACTCTCAAGGCTCTTTTCGAAGAGGATACAATGACGAACAACCAAGCCATCGCAGCTTATCGGCGCCTGCGCCAGGATCCACGAGTCGGTTGGTTGGGCGAGCCTGAAGGTCTCGAGGCTAACTGGTTCGCGTTGGCTTCGTTGAGAACAGCTGCTCCAAAGCGGTGGATGGACGCCTACTTGTGCGCTTTCGCTCGCTCGGTCGGGGCGGATCTAGTGACATTTGACCGCGGATATCTGCAGTTCGAGGGTCATGTCCTGAAGATAACCCTGTTGGCGTCGGGCGCATCGTAACAAATTTGTGAATTTGAACTTCCAGGCGAGGACGCCATCATACGCAAGGAAGGAGAACGACTGATCATAGAAGTTTCCCCGCCCAAATCGCTGCTCGCCGTTCTGGCGAGGATTATCCGTCGATTGCAGACCCCGTTCCCAACCCAGTCGATCTGTAATGCGTTACCTGCTCGACACCAACATGGTCTCGGACCGGGTCCGCAATCCGCAAGGAAAAGTTGCCGCGTGCATCGCGCACTTTGGCGAGGAATCGATTTGTACAAGTATCATCGTGGCCGCGGAACTACGCTACGGAGCCGCAGGAAAGGCTCCGCGCGTCTGCTGGCTCAGTTACTCGCTGTGCTGGGCGTGCTTAAAATTCTCCCCTTCGAGACGCCAGCGGAAATTACCTACGGCGATTTGCGCGCCCGGCTGGAAGCCGCCGGCAAGACGATCGGCGGGAATGATATGCTAATCGCCGCTCACACGGTCTCGCTTGGTCATACGATTGTGACAGACAACGAGCGAGAATTTTCACGGGTCGATGGTCTTCCTTTCGAAAATTGGCTCCGGCTCTAGATTTCGCGATAGGCGAAATCTACAGCGCACTTTCTAAGACAACTTTCTCAGCTCTAAGACTAGATCCAGCAGGCCAATCGCTTCGATTCCCTGACCTAGGCTGAAAGTCCCATCGCCAGGATGGACGACCAGTTTGCGTCCCGCATTGATATCAGCAGAGCCAGCGTGAAAACCTTTGGACACCGAAGGAGTAGAGCTCCGCTTCATCTCTATAGCCCACGGTTTGTCCTTGGTTTTTGACGACACAATGGACGAGCTAACTAAAATCGAGCACGAGATCTATCTCCGCCCCCGGCCCGGTCCGATAATAGGAGCTTCGAGTTCCGACCGGAACGGTGGCCAGTATATTCTCGACGGCAAACCCTTCCCAGCTCGGGCCCGAAATCATATTCGCGAGGATTTGTTCTGCGGTCGATAACCACCGGCGGCACGGCCGGGATAGGGTTAGCCGTAGCCAAGCTCTTCGTCAGAGAAGGTGCTTACGTCTTCATCACGGGCCGGCGTCAGAAGGAACTCGATGAGGCCGTGAAGGCAATCGGCAGCAATGTTACCGGCGTTCAGGGAGACGTTGCCAAACTGGCCGACCTTGATCGTCTCTACGAGACTGTCTCTACGAGACTATCAAAGCGAAAGGACGAATCGATATCGTTTTTGCTAACGCCGCTCTCGCTGAATTTTCTCCCTTGGTAAACATCACCGAGGAGCATTTCGACAAACTTTTTAACCTCAATGTAAAAGGAGCATTATTCACGGTGCAAAAAGCCTTACCGCTACTAAATGATGGCGGCTCTATCATTCTCATGGGTTCCGTCGCAGGTGTCAAAGGCACTCCCGCTTTCGGGGTCTATGGAGCGACCAAGGCTGCCATCCGCAATTTCGTGCGAGCATGGACTGTGGAACTGAAAGACCGCCGTATCCGCTCAAACGTCCTTAGCCCGGGTCCGACTGATACTGCCCAGGTGACTCGGCAACGAGCGGACGCAATCGCACGGATTGTGTCCACCATCCCGATGGGGCGCATGGGAAAACCGGATGAAATCGCCAAAGCGGCGCTATGTTCTTGATGATCACTAGTTTTTGTTAAGTTAGTCTAGCAACGTCGCCCTGAACGCCGGTTACATTGCTGCCGACTGCCTTCACGGCCTCGTGGAGTTCCTTCTGACGACGGACCGTGATGAAGACGTAAGCACCTTCTCTGACGAAGAGCTTGGCTGCGGCTAACCATAGGCCGGTTGTGACGCCGGCGATGACAGTCACTTTTCCCTGCAATTTACCCAGTGGTTGCGAAATCTCGTTCAAAACAGACATAAAAAACCAATCGGTTCTTTATGAATGCACGACGTCGGCGGTTGCGTCAAGAAAGATTTTGCACCACTCGGTTCATTAAGCGATATTTCCGGCTATGGGACGACCAAAGAATTTCACCCGCCAAGCTGTCTTAGAGAAAGCGATGCCGGTTTTTTGGCGAAGGGGTTTTGCCGACACCAGTCTTCATGAATTGGAACAGGCAACCGGGGTGAACAAATCTGGCCTCTACGCCGAATTCAAAGATAAAGAGGACCTGTTTGTGCAGAGCCTCGGGTACTACCTTGAAGGCCTTGAGAAGAAAGGATTGCTGACCGCGGAGCCATTGGGCTGGAATAACATCGAGCGATTTTTCAAGATAGGACCAAGCAGTCTAGCCGGACAGAAGGGATGTTTTGCAGTCAACTCTATGCGTGAGTCTGCCATATTGCCGCGCGAGGCGATCGATCTCGTCACTCGAAGCCGCAGCAACCTAAAGCAACTGTTGGCCAAGAATATTGAGGCCGAGCGCCCAAAGATGAATCCTGAATCGCTGGCGCAATTGGTCCTGACTTTCTTTACTGGGCTCAGCATGCAGCATAACCTGAGTTTGAGCCGACGCGCCGTCGACCGCAATATCGACGATCTGATGAGCATACTCCGGACACTGTGACTAAGCACTGAGCGGAAGGATGGCCGTCTCGCTGTTCTTCAGATACGCGGTGATGCCGGTCGCGCGGAAGGTATGATTGCCAATCCGCGTTTCGATGCCGGCCGCTTTCGCGCGCCGACGGCTTGCTCAGGGCATTCGACCTTTCGACAAGCTCAAGGCAGGCGCGCCTGTCTTGAGCTTGTCGAAAGGTCGAATGGCTACCGCGCATGGATTCGAACCATGAATAACGCCTCCAAGGCGCTGATAGTAAAGTGCAAGCTCCTTATAATTAGCTATTTACGATTTATAAAATTATAAAATATTTGTAGCCCAAAATGTAGCCCCCCTGGAGGCCACTACAGGCAGAAGATCCGCCCTTTTGCTTCCGCAGAGCGGCAATTGCGCCGACCCGATCGAGGTAGGCGCGCCTTACGGGAAAACCCCGCGTAAAATCATCCGTTCATTGAGGCAACAAGGCGATGGCGCTCCCGCCTAACTAGACCTTGCTCGCCATCAAGGCCGCTAATGTACGGCCGCGGCCAGCCGCGAGCATGTTTTCCTCGGCGGGGCCCCACGACTTCCTCTTCGAGTAGCTTGCTATCTGGCTCCAGTGACCGCTACTTTTTTAAAGGTTTTCGATCTACTGCGAGCTGTGGCCCTTTGCGCAGCTCTGGGTTCGTTCGCATCATGTCTTCTGCCAACGCAAAATTACCATCAGACGAGAACACGAATCGCTCGGCATAGATCACTTGGAGAGAGTTGAGATTCTCGACATTCTCAGGCTGCAGTCGTATAGGAAGGCCCTTTCGGAAACCTTCCAAAATACACACGGTTTGTTCAAAACAGGCGTAAAGGCCCGGATTGCTTACCAGTGCTTCATCGGAAAGTCGTGCCAGTTTTTCGTGCTCCTGGCGAAAATGCTCGGCGATGCTGAGGCAATGCAGTCCAAGGGCAAATTCGGGCGACAAAGGAAAGTAGATGACAACCCCGGGCACGCCGAGCCCCAACGTCGAAGCCCGCGTGGCGCAGTCGCTCGGCAACCTGCTTGTAACGCTCCTCGCCAACAAGCGCGAAAGCAAGCCCAAGGTCGAGATCGAGCGTACCCACATGGGGCGCTACTTGGTCGGGCAGGTTCGCCTGGTCGATAAGCAGCGACGGCACCAGTCCGCCGACGACGACGAGTTCGTCCACTCAAGTCGCCGAGTTTCGTTGCCAGATAGAGGCAGGTCGAAGTCACCCGGGCGACTTGATCGGGCGGATAACCTGCGGCGAATTTTGGCTTCTCAGGCATTGGTGGACGGATTCAGTAATTTCTTTCGCAACTCATCGGCGGCTTCGGTGGATCGCTCAGGGTGGTCCTTTAAATCGAGATATATCTGTACTGGATGCGCGCAGAGAATTCCGTCGCGAACCTCGCTTCCATCGAAAACCCCGGCGTCGTTCGGTTGCACCAGCCAGACGTTTTCGCCGCGCTCGATTTCGTGAAATCCCATCTGCCCGTACGCTTTCGCGTCGGGCAGTTCAGAGACGAACAGCACCACCAATCGAAAGCCCGCGAAGCCCGACCAAAGCCAGGCGCCCGCCAACCCGGTCGCCGCATACTCGATTTTCTCCCGCTGCAACGATTCCGCCAGCCGCCGAAGTGCCTCGTCGCCGGAGCGCACGGCTACATGGCCGCGTACGATTTGGTGCTTCGAGAAATCGTAGGCTTCACACATAGCATCGAGCAGGGTGTCGTAATTGGACACGCGCACAGTGCCATCTGCTTCGCGCGCTATGAGCCGTTGCTCCTCCAGTCCTCGCACGATCCGGCTGGTGAAGCCCTCGTCGAGTCTGCTCACCCGTGCCAACTCGCGCTGCGTGAACGCTTGATCCCTGTTAATCAGTAACCAGCGAGCGATTCGTGCGCTCTTCGGAGCAAACAAACTCCGTGGTCGGCCTACGCGCTTAAACCGGTTCGGCTTCCCTTCGATCCGCACCCTTAACCCTGGCGCAACGATCCGCGCATTGCCGGAGAGATCGAGCCAACTCACGCCTGCTTTCTCACAAAGCCGCTGCCCTACCTCACCCATGTAAGGGACAACCACCACTGGGATGGCTTCCGTGGATACCGCGCTTGCAGAGGCCTTCGCCTGCATTGCTGCCATTGAAACGGAGTCTGCCTGTGCGCTCGCCTTGCATTCGATGACCATGACCTTATCACCCCAAAAGACTACAATATCCGGCCGCCCGCTGCCGGTGGCTCGTTCGCGCTTCACCTTCAGCTCAGTCTCCGGAATTGCCAATAACTCCGCCAACCGCCGCGGAATCTCGTTCAACGAGCGTTGATGTAGGTCAACATTCATATTGTTGAAATTACCTAACTTGATCATATGGTCAAGTTACATGTTTTAAACAAGTTCGACCGGATACCGCTCTTGGCGGTTTTCCCGGCATACTGAACCGGTTCCGTCAATCACGGTCTTACCTGCCGGCCGGATCAATGAATTCGGCTACGACCATCGGCATCAATGACTAGTGAGTTCGCTGGCACTGGTGTTCTGACGGGAAAAATGGGATCCTTTCCGCATTCCGCGTCAATTTGAATTCCAGGCGAGGACCCGATCATAAGCAAGGAAGGAGAAGGCCTGATCATAGAAGTTTCCCCGCCCAAATCGCTGCTCGCCGTTCTGGCGAGTTTATCATCTCTAAACGGAGATTTTCCGTCGAATGCAGACCCCGTTCCCAACCCAGTCGATTTGTAATGCGTTACCTGCTCGACGCCAACATGGTCTCGGACTTGGTCCTCAAGGAAAAGTTGCCACTCTATACAAGAAACAACCGATTTTCCAGGGTCGTCCATTTCGGCGCTCGCACGGGACGATGCTGACCGCTGGCAGAAGAATTTGGAAGTAGCATACGTAGCCTGCTCCTGCCTGTATTCTGACCATGGGAATGGTGAGTTCTCCCCTGACCAGGGCCGGCGTGATCTGGCTGCGATCGGTGCTGCGCAGGCAGATTGCCTACGCTACCTTGGGCCGTGTTGGTCAGAGGCACGCTCTTTGCTGCAACCCGATCCTGCATCACACGCGAGGTGCGTGTGTATAGATTCCGCGGCCCGGGAAATCCTACCGCGCATGGATTCGAACCATGAATAGCACCTCCAAAGGGCGCTGATAGATATTCGTAACATACTCATAATTAGTATCTTACGATTCTCAAGAAATTTGTAGCCCTCAGCGTAGCCCAGCTGTTCCCAGGCATCGATAGAAAAAGTCGAGGGCGGCACCCACCATGTGGTGGGGTATGCTCGAAACCAAAACTCCCCAAATCTCGTGAGACAACGAGCGCCTTAGTACGTGGCAGCGCCATCCAAGACGGTTGCCCAAAGGCGCGTCTTCCGGTATCCTTGCAGGAATGGAAGTACACTTCACGCCCGAGCAGGAAGCGCGTCTAGCGCAGATCGCCACCAACGCCGGCACCGACGCCGAACGGCTGGTGAAAAAAGCCGTTTTGCGTCTTCTTGAGGACGAGGTTGGCTTACGCGCCAATGTTCCCCAAAGTAATGGCGAATTGCCACTCTGGCATCTCGGCAGAGTAGGCCCTCTTCACCGACGCGACATCTACGACGATGCCCGTTGAGCCTGGCATCGTAGATACAAACGTTCTCGTTTACGCACTGGATGCCGACGCAACGCAGCATACATCTTCGCGCGCCTTGCTCGAAGCCGGCCGCGCCGCGTCGGTCACTCTTTACGTTACCTCCCAAATAATCTGCGAGTTTTATTCCGTCGTCACCAATCCCCGGCGGGTTGCAAATCCGTGCTCCCCAGCCGCCGCGCTCGCCGCGATTTCCTCTCTGCTCGGTTTTCTGCGCGTGTTGCCCGTGCCGGCACACGGTTGAGGAACTTATTCGCCTGCTTCGTCGGCGACCAGTAACCGGCAGCGACATCTTCGATTTGCAGATCCTCGCGACCATGAACGTGAACAGCATTCAGCGCATCTACACGTTCAACACCGCTGACTTCGCCAGCTTTCCCGAAATCGCGCTTTTAACTCCGTAGAGGGGCGGCGGCAATCAGTTGCCGCAGCCGTCGAATTGAAGGTGACGAGGTTTTGTCTGAGGTGGTTTTAGTAGCGCGTTGCTTGCGGAAGTTTCGCGATCCTGTTTGTCGCTCTTGATAATAAGACGAATAAAACCACTAAATAGACAACCGGTTAGTGGCGGGTGCTGGCCGTATTTGGCCTGTTGGGTTTCGGTGTCGACGATGGTGCTGAATCAAACGCTAGAACGCTATCGAACAGAGGAATACGAATTGGGCGAAAAATGGGATCCCCAAGCCTCCCGCGCCTGGCGTTCCAGGATCTTGCGGCCGATACTCCGGTAGAGCAGAATCAGTTCCTGATTGACGGTCAACGCAGCTTGGAGCCGCGCCGTCCGGATACGTCCCTTTCTTCGCAAAGGCCGAATGCATTTTGAAGGCCTTATAAACGAATCTGATGGGAACGCAAACGTCGACGGATGGAAGATGGTATTCGACGGAGCGCTGACACCATGGCCGAAGGAGAAGCCACTTCCTCCTACGCAAAGCCACTCTATAATTATCAGAAGCGTATTCGTGAAGACCGAAAATCCGAACAGCCGAGCTCTTCAGGAACTAATTTATCGCAGCGCCTTCGAGTTATCCGTAAAGGGAAGCGAAGTGATGAATATCCCGGTAAAAAGTACGTACGCGTAGACCTAAAATAGTCACCGACGACGACGCCGACCGCATGAAAATCAAGATCGCTTCGAAAAACAACGCGCAAGTCAGGCTAGGCGCCTTTAGCTCAGGGACAAATCAAGTTGCGGAGGAATTGGGATGTTTGGTGCGCTATCTCGTTTTTGGTTCAGGACGCGCGCATCCTTGAATGTGCGCCGGCGCCGGTTCGGATCATTGAGAAGGGTTTGGCTATATTATTGAGCGGCTCTTATATCCAAGTTGATGCCTCGTTGCTCCGGTTAAGGTCGAGTTCACAAATGGCAAGGTTTTCGAGGGTGGTCACCGTGTCAGGCGCTTCGGGGCCCAAGGCCTTCTGCGAGATCTCCTTTGCTTCTTGAAAGAGCGGTTCAGCTTTAGCGTACTCGCCCGTCGCCTGGTAGAGGAGGGCCAGGTTGGTGAGGATAGGTTCTGTGTCGCGATGCTCAGAGCCCAACACCTTTTGGAGGATCCGAAGCGATTCTTGAAAAAGCGGTTCAGCCTTGGCGTACGCGCTCTGCGCGCCGTAAAGCAGGCCCAGGCTGTTGAGGCTCCACGCCGTGTCAGGATGTTCGGGGCCCAAAATCTTCTGTCGGATTCGAAGGGATTCCTGGTAGAGCGGTTCGGCTTTAGCGTACTGGCCCGTCGCACGGTACAGCTCTGCGAGGTCAAAGAAGTACACCACGGCCAGGTCAGCGAGGCTGCGCACCGTGTCGGGGTGCTCAGGGCCCAAAATCTTCTGCTGGATCCGGAGCGCTTCGTTGAGGAGCGGCTCGGCTTGGGTGTCTTCACCCATCGCCACGTATATCATGGCCAGGTTATTGAGGATCTTCGCCGCGGTGGGATGTTCTTGACCGAGGAGCTGCTGCTGGATTCGAAGCGCTTCTTTAAGGAGTGGCTCGGACTGGGCGTTTTCACCCATCGCGTAGTCCAACACGGCCAAGTTAACGAGGCTGATCGCCGTGTCGTACGTTTCGGGGCCCAAAACCTTTTGCCGGATCCGGAGCGTGTCCTTCAGGAGCGATTCGGCTTGGGCGTACTGGCCCATCGCCTGATACGCCAGTCCGAGGTCATTGAGGCAGGTCAACGTGTGAGGATGTTCGGGTCCGAAGACTTTTTGGAATATTTGCGCCGCGTCCTGGTGGAGTTGTTCGGATTTAGCGTACTGGCCCAGATCATAA
>CAWAIK010000017.1:0-45982 GCA_963782115.1 uncultured Verrucomicrobiae bacterium | reverse complement strand
CGCCGAATGGGATAAGGCACGCCACGTTCTCAGGGTGCGCGCTCTTTCTCTTCTCCCCAAAATACACGCGTGAACATCCCGACTGGGTGACGGCGTGGATCGAACGAGGCGACAGCGCAGCCCACGGGACCGGAGGACCAAGAGATTGCCCTAAAGCGCATCGACATGATTGCGGTACACGACGCTCTTCCGCAACTCGGCGATGTCCGGCAGCCGAAGCTGGTTGTCAGCGTCGATGAAAACTTCTGCACACCATTGCCGATCTCGGAAGAAATTGCTCGCGCTATCCCCGGCTCCGAGTTCGTGGCCGTTCCGGACTGCGGCCATCTGATCGAGAACGAAAAGGGAAGATGAGTTCTTGCAGAGAGTCAGCAACTTCATCGGGTGCCATCGCGCTGAAACGGGACGATGGCTGTGAACATGGTCAAACTCAGATGCAAGTAAATTGCAACTAAAATCAAAATCCATTCATTTGCGAGTGATTTGCAAAAAGATTCAGCCAAAGTCATGGCAGCCAGCTTCGCGACAGCGCCAACGGCGTGCGCCCGAGTCATCACGAAGGTGGTCGGCAGAACTCAATGCGAAAGAAACCGCTGTTCCCAGACGGCAGCGGGCGACGATTCAAGTTGCGTCTGGCCATCGCGAGGAATGCTCGACTCTTCCGCCGTTCCCCCGGAGCTCATGGATCAAGTTCATCGAAGAAGGGAAATATTTGCAATCTTCTTGCAATACTTATCGCAATTTACTTGTATGTGGCGATGCAACCGTCCCTTCGGTTCAAAATCTTCTTCGCTCAGCACCAAGCCTTTTTCGTTGCGTTCTCACTGAGCATCCCGGGTTATGTCTAGTGCACCATTCAAACACGTTATCTTGCAGGCTCCAAGCGTTGCAACCAGTTTGTGGGCACTTCCAATCAACCAGCGACTTTGCAAAATAGTTCGGTGAAGGCAGCCCGTCATTTTTGGTGCGAACCACGCCAACGGCCAGGCACCCAAGAGAATTCCTTCGCATGCACCGCTCCGAGGATTATCTCGTTGTTTTTGGTTGCCATGCTTCAGTGGGCTACAGTCCTGGCAGCCTGTCCAAGCCTGCACGAGCTCATCCACCATGATGCAGACGATGAGCACCACGATTGTGCCGTAACAATGTTGCTGGCCGGCCAGGTCGAGCAGCCAGCCATCGACCCAATCGTCCTATCTAAACCGGCCGTGCTCCCGGTCCCTTTGGATCAGGGTTACGAGACCCAATCCTTGGGATCTTTTTTTCTGAGTTGTCGCACGCTGGAACACGCTCCGCCCGCGCGGAACTAAACTCCCTTACGTCGTCGGGCGGGATGGAGTGATACCTCACTCCGCATATCGCCCCCTAAATTCGATCCCTTTGTGAGCCAGTCGTCAGCCGGCTGACTTCTGTGTCATTTCAACCTGCGTGCAAGCGATTAATGAAAATACATATTTTTATTCTGTTACTACTATCCAATTTTGGTCTCTATCCAGCTTCCTCTCAAATAGGCCCTTCCCCCTCCCTCAGCCCAGACTCCGCAACTTCTGGCGATACAAGCAATTCAAAGAAGAACGCTGAAAGTGAGCCAGCAGCCAGCCCGGCCCAGAGCGGACAGAATCCTTCTTCCACCGAACTTAACCCGGTGGTCGTGATTGGGCAGCTCGACCAGGCTCGGGACCAGATTGTTCCGTACCTGGGCGCTACGAAATATTCTATCGCCCAACAGCAGATTCAGACTCAATCTCAAGGCGCCAATACACCATTTAATCAAGTCATTCTGCGGGCTCCAGGAGTGGCCCAGGATTCCTATGGACAGCTCCATGTCCGCGACGAACATGCCAACCTCCAATTTCGAATTGATGACGTCCTTATTCCCGAAGGGATCACCGGATTTGGACAGGAAATCAGTACCCATCTAGTAAAAAGCGTCGACTTGATTACCGGTTCACTCCCGGCTCAGTTTGGTTTCCGAACAAGCGGCATTATTGACATTCACACGAAAGAAGGTGTCGACCTAAACGGGGGAGACGTCTCTTATTACGGCGGTTCTCACGAGACTATTTCTCCGAGTTTCCAAGTTGGAGGGTCGGAAGGTCGATTCAGTTTTTACGGACTTGGCAGTTACGACCAGAATGACCTCGGAATCGAAAACCCGACTGGCGGTTACCACGCGATCCACGACTATACCGAGCAGTACAAAGGGTTCGCGGAGCTCTCCTATCTCATCAACGATTCGAGTCGGATCAGCCTGTTAATGAGTGGCACCTATTCCGATTTTCAGATTCCCGCCAACCCCGGACAGACGCCACTCTTTGCACTCGCTGGGGCCAGCGCAAAGAATTCTAATTCCAGTTTCCTGAGTGAGAATCAGCACGAGCAAAATGAATTTGCCATTCTCGCGTACCAAAAGTCTTTTGAAAATGTCACCTTGCAACTGGCGGCATTTACTCGCTACAGCGCGACTTTGTTTACGCCAGATGACGAAGGTGACCTCATCTTCACCGGTCTGGCAGGACGAATCGACCGAAGCATCTTTTCCAACGGGATTCAACTTGATGCGAGCTGGGCAATCAATGATTCCAACGTCCTGAGAGGCGGGTTTCTCCTCACGGTTGAATCTGTCAATGTCCAAACAAATAACCAGGTTTTTCCGGTTGACACTTCAGGAAGTCAAACCTCCGATGTGCCCTTTACTATTGTGGACAATCAGCGCAAGACGGGTGCCTACTACGGATTTTATCTGCAGGACGAGTGGAAGATCTTTGAACCGTTGACCGTGAATTTCGGAGCACGCTTCGACGTGGTGGACGAGTACGCTCATGCAAATCAACTCAGCCCAAGAGTAAACGTCGTGTTCAAAGCGACCAAGAGTACGACTCTTCATGCCGGCTACGCACGTTATTTTACGCCGCCTCCGCTGGAGCTCGTTCAGTCACAAAGCATCAATAAGTTCGTCGGAACATCCAACCAATCCGCAGTGGCGCAAAGTTCCTCAGTCCAACCGGAACGCGCGCATTATTTTGATGCCGGGATGACGGAACAGTTTACCCGTGCATTTTCGATGGGAGTCGACGGCTACTACAAGATCTCTCGGAACCTGATTGACGAAGGCCAGTTCGGATCCGCTTTGATCTTTTCACCGTTTAACTATGCCAAAGGAAATCAATATGGCGCCGAGGTCACGGCGAACTACACCCAAGGAGGCTTCAATGCCTATGCTAATTTCGGTTTCGAACGCGGAACCGGCGAAAATGTTGTTTCCGGTCAATTCCTTTTCAGCCCTGACGACCTCGCTTTCATTCGAAATCACTGGGTCTTCCTGGACCATGATCAGCGCTATACCCTGTCCGCGGGCGCCTCTTACACGTACAAAGACACTACCGTCTATGCTGACATCCTCTATGGCAGCGGTCTGAGAAGTGGTTTCGCGAACACCGACGAACTACCTGGGTATTATCCAGTAAATCTAGGATTCACCCACGCTTTTCATCTCCCGGAAAAATATGGACGGCTCCAATTCCGGTTCGACGTCACCAACCTCTTCGATCAAAGCTACGAACTGCGAAACGGTACCGGAATAGGTGTTTTTGCTCCGCAGTTCGGACCAAGACGCGGCTTTTTCGGGGGAATGAGCTGGATATTCTGAGTGTTTAGGCATTCCTCTTCCGAGAGTACGGCAAACATCCGGAACTTAGTTAGGAATAGTGCTCGATTGGCTAAACCGTTTCACCTACCCACTCCAGCGTACTGGCTAACATTTGTCGATTGCAGTTAAACTGGATCACTTTCTGGCGAAAGGAGCGCGTTGTAGTTCACGATTTGCCTGCAATCGACAACTATTTTGCGTGATTCCTTGGCTGATATTCTGAGCGCCGTGCCGGCGCCTTCATGAATCGTGAGCGACTTTTAAACTTCCATAAGGCCATTCTCTCCCGACTGGAATTACATCGCCAGTAACCCTGTACCACAATTTTACGAAAATTGAAGCCATTGTCTATTTTCAAATTGTTTGGCGTTTACGATAGCGGATAGCGGATTTTCTGGTAAAAATATCGTGGAACGTGTAACACCAATTGATTGCCAATCAAAGACCGATGAAATCCAGGTTTGCAGCCTTTTTCTGTGCATTGGCCGTCTTCCAGTTAATGGGCGGTCACTGGGCGGTTTTGCAAGCTACTGCTTGGGTTGGCATGCTGGTCAAGTACTCCGAATCCGAAGGTGTGGAAGTCGGGATCAGCAAAACTTTTGATGGAAAACATCCTTGCGACCTTTGTCTCAGCATTGCCAAGAACAAGCAGACTGAAAAGAAGCAAAGCTCGCAGCTTGCCGCTGCCAAGATATATTTGGTCGCCCCCGCTCAGCGTTGGAGGCTGCAGCCTCCCCGCTACTCTTGGCGTCTAAGGACCATAATCGCTTCACTGGTTGGCTGCGATAGCAGTCCCCCGGTTCCTCCTCCTCGGGTGTCCTAAGGGCTAGTCAATCCCACTTCCAATCGTGCTTTCACGGCACGCTTGGAAAGCCTTCACACCCGAACCGAAAGTCGCGCAGTCGCACTGCCGACTTCTCACATCCCAAGGTAATTTAAATTGTATCTCAAGAATTCTTCTGCTTTTAGGGCAGCGGTTTTATTTCCCGTCTGCATTATCACTCTTGTCGCGGAGCCTTTATCCGCGTTTTCTCACGGTTTTGCTGGAGATCGTTTCTTTCCAGCAACACTTACTACCGACGATCCATTTGCCGCGAGTGAACTGTCGTTGCCTACCTTCAGTGAAATACGTCAGCCCGGACAACCTCCGGTAAAGGTTTTTGACACCTCGACGGACATTTCTCTGCTGGTGTTACCGCGAACCGCACTGACCATCGGCGACGGATACAGCGTCCAGAAAGTGGCCAAACCAGAGCGCGCAGACTGGGTTCGACAATGCTGCACTCAACGTTCTCTATGAATTTTTTGAGAGCGACAAACACGAGGCGATCGCTTCCATTGGTCTAACGTGGGATATCGGCGGGAGCGGCCGCAAATCGCTCGGCAATGATTCCTTTAGCACCTTTACCCCTACGTTTTACTTTGGAAAAGGTTTCGGAGATCTGCCCGAAAGTGTCCCTCTCCTTAAACCATTCGCAATCACCGGAACACTCGGGTTAGGTATTCCGACGAGCTCGGGTACCCAAAGCGATCCCCATCCCGACACGCTGGAATGGGGCCTAGCGCTCGAGTACAGCTTGATTTATCTGCAGGAACACGTCAAAGACATCGGCCTGAAGGCGCCTTTCAACCGGCTGATCCCGCTTGTTGAGTTCGCCATGTCGACGCCATTGAATCGAGGGGTAGACAAACTAACTACCGGCACCATCAATCCCGGGGTTATCTGGTCCGGCCAATACTTCCAGGTAGGAATCGAAGCAATGATACCGGTCAACAATCAAAGCGGTCACAACGTAGGAGTAATCGCCCAGGTTCACTTTTATCTGGATGATCTTCTGCCCAAGATTTTTGGCAGAACCTCTATTTGGTAAATAAACTGATGAAACTCCTAACAAAATTGCTATTGACTGCGTGTATGCTGCTGCTCCTCATCCAGGGAAGCTGGGCACATGCATTTGTCGATCACACGGAGCCTGCGGTGGGAAGCCAGATCAACGGCGCGCCCATACAAGTGAAGATCTGGTAAGTGGCGACCGCGCCCAAGGTGTAGCCGCCGACGGCTGCACGCCGACGTACTCCTATGCCGCTTGCGTTGATACTGGTCCGTTGGTTGCATCTGTCGGCCTCGATGCTGCTGGCTAGCCTGTTTTTGTTCGAGGCGGTGATTGTCGTTCCCGCTGCAAGGAAGCCCTCGGCGGATATTGGACACCTGCTTCGTAGGATCCACCAGCTAACCTGCCGGACCGCATTATGGACGCTTCTCGTGGCGCTGATGTCGTGGTTCGGCTGGAGTTGGTTGGTCGCCTCAACAATGACCGGAGACGACTTAATTGAATGTTTACAGAGCGGTGACTGGTTGACCGTTCTGACCGGGACGCAATTTGGTCATATATGGTTGTTCCGGGTAATCGTTAGCCTGGTCTTTGGGATCATCCTCTGGGTGGTGGCACGGACATCAGGAAGACGAAGCTTTTTACAGACAACCCTCGTGGGGATTTCAGTAATAGAGCTTGTCTCTCTGGCATGGGCTGGCCACGCCACTGCGAGTCCGGGCCCATTCGGAATTGTCCACCTTTTAGGCGATGCTCTCCATCTTCTTACCTCAGCGTTCTGGCCAGGAGCGCTGGTGCCTCTCGCCGCATTCCTTTTTCTGCTGTTAAAATCAAGCCAAGTCGAGGCAATCGGGCTGGCGGCGCCAGTTGTTCGCCGATTCTCAGCAAGTAGTCTGATCGCGGTGGCCGGTATGGCATTGACCGGCCTGTTAAATAGCATTTTCATGGTCGGAAGTTTTCGGGCACTCCTGACAAGTGCCTACGGCCAGATACTAGTTTCTAAGCTCATTCTCTTTTTCGCGATGGTCGGGTTCGGTGCTTGGAATCTTTTCTTGCTGAAGCCAAGGATAGCGGTTGAGCTCCCGACGGTTAACCTTGCACAAAATAGCGCCGTCCATTTACTGCTTCGGAAGGTCCTTTGGGAAATTGGATTGGGTACTTTAGTAATCCTTATTGTTGGATTGCTTGGAATCACTCCGCCGCCAATGCGCTGACAGCCTAAGACTCTGGACCGCTGAGCTGTGCTGTCAATCAGGCTCCCATGCTCCTTTCTTTGCATCGGCCCATGCGCTTTAGGCGGGGAGGTCCGATCTGCGACCGAATGCTGACCAGGAGGAAGGTAGATAACTGTATCATCGCAGTTGCCTCAACCAGAGGCATCCACCCCGACTCGTTCCTCCCTAGGAACCCTGCAGAAAGGGTTCAAAATAGGGGTAGATCGCCCAATATCGAGCTCGAAAAGTGGCTACAACGAAAAGAAGAGCGCGGAAACTTATATCACCTTTCCCTCAGCAAGTCGTCGGAAGTAAGGATGTTACATACAGAGCCGGCAATCGGGTTCGAACGCCCGCCGAGAGAGCGCGTTTGTTACCAGACCGCCAAAATACCTGCTTCTCGGCACATATCGCGGAGCGATTCACGTTTAAAAGGCTTTGGCTCGTGCATCCTTTCAGGAACTACGGCAATTCCTTCCACGGCTAAAGGCTGAGGCTGTTGTTGCTGCCTTGAGCATGTCCGCTATGGCCGAAACCGAGCACGCCCGTTCTTAGAAAATTGCCAGCTCCCCAGGGTTGTCTGTAAAGCGACACGCTTATCGGTGGTCACCAGATAAGCAGCCCAGAACCAGACCGTCAGGGGGATCTTGGTGTTATGAAGGATGGTCTGCGCCGTCTCCGAAACTTGGTGCCGACAGCCGGTGCATTGCCAGCGTTTCAGTTTCACCAATTCATAAGCACTTTGGTTGCCGCAGCGAGGACACACAAACCCATCCGGCCACCGGCAGGAGGCCAGGTATTTTTGACAAGCCTCTTCGCTGGAGAACTGCGACTGAAATTCGCGCAAGGTTTTCGGAAACGTCGGGCGCGGCATCCCTTACACTACAGCTTGTGGTTTGCTGAAACAACCGGATAAGCATGAACTAGCTAGCCCTTGTCCGAAAAGGGTTAACGGGCTTTCGGTCATGAACTGGTAGGCAGCGCGGAGGGCCCAGTTTTTGTGCCGCCGCACTTTTGCGGTGTTTAACTTTGATTTAAGTTAGCGTGACCATACTTTGTTTTGACTCGACTAGACATTGTTCCCTTCACACTGCCGACTGGCAGTTGTTGATCTTAATTAGGCCGCTGCCCGCTCCATCGGTTCGAGCTCTGAGAGCTTTTTTCGCACTCGGATGATCTGAGAGACATTGTAGGCGAGCACCTTCTCCAGCATCTCGGCCAGTACGTTCTCATGGGTGCGCCGCGCCATCTCTCCGAATTCAAAGCCCTCTTTCAAAGTGAAGACCAGTGACTCGATCGCGCTGCGCTCGGCTCGTGCCTGTCGGTAAGGCCGACTCTTCCATTGCTGCGCCTCGAGGAGCCTCTTGCCTTTGGCTCCGCTGATGCTGACAACCTTGAGCCCAAGGTGCAGCACTTCCTCTCGTCCCTCCTGACTGCTGTAGCCGTCATCGGCGCTGGCCATCGTAGGAAGGACTCCGGTGTTAGTGATCTGTTCCTTAACCATCGCAACAAGGTGCCGGCTGTCGGCGGCGTTGCCCCGAGGCAACACCAGCCCAGTGACAAAGCCGCTCCCGCTGCGTGCCAGTTGCGGGCGGTAACCCACCACGGTGTTCCATCCTCCTTTAACGATAAAAGACGCGTCCGAGTCGCTCAGGCTGATGAATGGAGGGCCGTTGCGATCTGCCACCGAGTCGGCGTCTGCTGGGCGAAGAAGCCCTGTGCCTTATTGCCGATGATCTGGCGGCTTTGGACCAAACCGCCAACGTTTGCGAAAGACGGATCATGGCGGAGGAGAAAGTGCGGTCGCAGAAAAGAAAGGTTCCGGCGAACCAACGCCAGATCGCGCAGTAGACGTTTGCGTAGTCTGCGCACCCGCCGGATTAACTGGAAGTAGAGCTTCTTGCGCTTGGCTTCTCCTCGCGCTTTGCCAGTCAGGAAATCAATCTGTTGGCTCAGGCGTCGCAACTCTTCCTGCTGCACCAACAGTCCGATTGGATTCATGTCCGCTAGATCCCATCGATGCAGATTGCCGCCAGCGGTACAGACCCGAGCGATCAATCTAACCAAGATGGTCGAGTCAGTGGGCCGCTCGGTTTTGGCTTCTACCGCGGTACTGTCGATGAAACACTTCTGAAAATCATCCAGACCCTGTTTGAGAATATAACGCAGTTGCACCTGATGAATCAGAGCGCGGGTCCGGTTGCCCACCGCATTGAGGTTGTCGCTGAGAGTACTGGCGGGCGGCAATTGGCCCCCAGATGTTCGAGCCAGAGTCGGAGCGTCGGTGCGGGGCCGGCCTGTCTCCAATGCGATTTTATCGATTTCGAGCTCCCGCAATTGAAGCTGTAGTTTGGGCAGATCAAGGGTCTGGCCGGCGAGAAACTCTGCGTCGGCGAGGCGCAATAGCTTTTTCTTTTTGGCATGCAGGTCGAGATCTTCGTCGATGCGCTCCACGATCGAGGGTTCGAAGCGGGCGATCTGGTGAATTTCGTTCAGAAAATCGTTCAATTGGCTGTCGATGGGCGCCAGGAAGACTAACTGTCGAGGTCGGTTGGCCAGATCAGGAATCGCCGAAAGACCTCCGCAGCTCGCTAATGTGCTCACAATCTCGAGAGTTACAAAACTCGATACGCCGTGCCAGAATTAACACATCGCTCGCTAAAAAGCTCGCCTACCTCTTCGGAGAACCTCTAGCTATTCTCCTCAAAGTGGTCCAGCCCGGATGTCATCGGTCTCTTCTCGAATAATGTGGTTTCATTCTCACGCAATGCGGTTTTGAGTGACCACTTATTCTCACATCTTGACGGGGATCGACCAAACTTCTCGGCGTTGATTTCCGATGAGGGTATCCAACGGGCGCGGCCCGGTGTCGGGTCGAACGGCGACAAGCCGGCGGCGGTTCGTGCGTAGTCAAATATGATTCCGTGAACGCTGATCCAACGCGAGCCTTCAGGCGCGGCCCAATGCACAGCATTTCGAAGCGGATCCTCGGTCAACATGGATGGCCGGTTTGGGGCGGC
Organism: uncultured Verrucomicrobiae bacterium; assembly: GCA_963782115.1. Lineage (GTDB taxonomy): Bacteria > Verrucomicrobiota > Verrucomicrobiia > Chthoniobacterales > JAFAMB01 > JAFAMB01. Next base: position 36,267 of record CAWAIK010000017.1, on the reverse strand, counting down.
CGGAAGAGAACATCCCGCTTTGGAGACTTCCCTTAAAACGAAGGGGAATCAGGAATGGGATTTTAGCGGAGCGGGCTCCGTGATAGGCCCGACCAGCTCAACTGCCCTGCCGAGGCCCGGGCGAATAAACAACGAGAATTAAGGGGGTTGAGGAAGGTAAGGTCGGCAAAGCAGGATTCAAGCAGGCGTGTTCCCAAGAGCCCGGTCCATTATTATCGCATCGTGAAATCGACCCCATCAAAATCATGATGAAACCGTTCTTCAACCTCTTGCGCCAAAGCGCGCCTTGAAAAGCCGCTATCCTAGCAGAGCGGTTCGTCGAATGTCTTTGACACTTTGACATGATTAACTGCCTCAAGGCGAATCAACAGTCAGCTTGCTTACGGCATCGTGAGCGATTCGGCCCCTCGCGCGAAAACCCGCGCACAGCTGCTGGACTGGAAGCGGAGAAAGCATGGCCGGCTGAAGACAGCGCAACAAGAAGCAAAGCGGCCCTTGATTAAGAGCACGCCATCAGCAAGAATTGAAGCAGTGAGCGCCATGACTCCGCAGAGAATGCCTAACCATCATCGCTCGCAAACGATGGGAAGAAGTCCACAGACTGTTTCCTTCCGATTTAGTTCCAATTTTCCTTCTAAGCCGCTTCGAAAGCGGGCTCTTTAGCGCGAAAGTTATGAGACACGCCGGAACTGTTCTTTTACTGATTTGCGCTTCAGTTTGTTTATGCAGCGCAGATGTCGTCGGCACCCTGAATGTTCACACCTCGCCGGATGAGCATAGGACGACTGGGTGGGACAGTGGTCAACCGGTAGCGGTGCAAGTCGACTTTTCCAGAACTCAGGACGGCACGTACGACGTCACCGTCTGGTCGGGAGAGCGCCAATTTGCGAAGGTTACCCGTGTCGACATCCAGGCGAGAAAGGCGACTCAGCGGGGAGAAAGTCACCGAACCGGCCCGATTACGGTCTACTGTCCGCGTACCGACTTGCAACAAAACGGGCCGACAAGTTTTCAGGTGTTCGTCCAAGCAGTATTAGATGATGACGGCCAGAAAGGTGGCAGGGTACTTATCGCTGAGGTGGATTGGCAGCTAGGTTCAGTTGAAGACAGCCAGCCGGGGAAAAAGGTTGAACCGCGGCAAGTCGTTTGTTTAGCCGGAAGCAATCTTGACTGTCACGCAACGGGTTCCTTTCTGCTTAAGAATCAAAGTGACAGGTCCCTGCGGGCCACCTTGATGTTTGGGGGACGGAAGTACGGAGACTATAACCTCTCCAGTCACGGCAATCAGAGGATCCAGGCTGATGCATGGGGTGTGAATCCCGGTGTCGGATGGTATGTAACTACTCCAAACCCATTCTCTCTTAATGGGCAGCAAATTGAGGCTGCTGGTCCCATTTACACCAACGAGGATGGAAGCGAAGCCGGCTTCAACACAGTCGAGCTGGATGGCCAGAATCCGTCGCCCACTCCCGCGCCCCGGCCATTGACGAGCCCCGCTGATAAGCCTTGAGCACCAATAAGTCGGAGGGCTACGCTCCGCGGGTTACTGTTCGTCTCTTTGGCTCCAAAATGCGGCGCATGCTTCCGGGAAAACTCTAGAGGCGATCCTGACTCGACAATTCCAGAATGTTCGAATGGAACAGGTCCGGCTGGGAATCGCTACCGTTCAAGGCCATGCAGCCATGATCTACGAGGGTTTCGGGAAATGGTGGGGCCGCTTCTCGCTTTTTGACCTCCTGCTAGTCAATTTCCTGGCCCTGGTGACGGAGTTTGCCTCCTCAGCACCCATCATAACTTCCACTTGCTGATCCAATATGCCACCGCTGCCAGGATCAGCAGTAAAAGCCCGATGGTAATGGTAACGGTAATGGGCAAAGCGGGACTCATGGTTTCGAGAGATGGCCCGAGGGCCTGCACCGGGGCTGACCTCAGCGGCGCGAGTGTTTAGGTGATCGCCAGTCAAACGGCGAGTACGAGAAATCTGGTTTCAGGTATTAGTAAGTTTCACGGTAAATTGTTGTTGTGTTTCTACCTTCGGTTTTTTGCTCATCTGGTTCACGGCTCCGGTTCCGAATTACGCGTCAGGAGCAAGCAGAACTTGCGTCGGCGCTGATCTTGGCCCCTCGTTTGCATGGTTCAACTCGTTTCATCCGTGTCTGCGCGTTTCAGGTGAAACAGGGTGAATCGTTACAATCGAGGTCTTCAATGGGTAAGGTCGCTAAAACTTCAGCCGAAGACGCGCGGAGAAGATATTGATGGGACCGCGGTCTTTATTGAAAGCAGGATCAGCGGCTAGCTGATAGTCGAGCGTGAAGTTGAGTCCTTTGAAAAGTTCGCAATTGTAGTACGTCTCAAGAACGTTCTCCGGGCCATAATGAGGCAGTTTACCGTCCCCGACCAGAATTCCGAGTCCGCCGTCGTTAAAGTATGTTTTTTGTGCGTGACCGAGGCCGTCCAGCATTTCGGCCAAGCCCACGGTGTCGTTCGGACGTTTCCAAGAGGTCCCTTTAAGCGAAAGCCCGATTTCCAGGCTTCGCGAAGCATCAGAAAATTGGTACTCCTCGTAATTGGGGTCTCGGATCGCCAACCGGAGAAAGGCGCCGAGGTCCTTGGTAATTTCTTGTTCCACGTTTAGTTCCACTCCATAGGTGTATCGGTACCGTCGAGTGTCGGCCATATCCGGCATTCCTGGCGGGTAGTTTACGACGGCGGCCTTAAAGCTACCCATCCGAGCGCTCTCGAGATAGCCGAGGAGTCGCACTTTCCCCGGGTGGTCGCACAGGGTGTACCGGCCTTCCAGTTCGGCCACCTGTTGCCACGCCCGGAGATACTGGCCGTCTGTTCCATTCACATTGGGGATGTGCGGAATCGTAAAGATACCCCAGCGCGCGGCCCAAGTTTTCTGGTTTAACTCCAGAGATAGACCCTCTTCGAACCCGAGGGCATCCGCGGCGTAGTCGAAAGCTAAAGCGTCGACTGCGGCCCAATTCAAGAAATCTCCGCGTGAGTCATGTGCGTACGCATTGTTGTCAAACACGTCAGTTACGGAGAATCTGCCCACTTGCAGAGTCAACCGGGAGATGTCCACCTTTTCGACAAGCTGCAATTCGTCCGCATCCAGTTGCTCCTGCTCGCCCCCGAATCCCCAGACTTGCCGGAAAAAAATCCGGGGGATATTGACGTCGCCACGAAACTGGCCCGTTTTGTAGGCTTGGGCATTTGGAAAGGCGGCCAAGCCATGCGTCTCTCCGAACCCGAAACCCTGGTAATACTCGAGATTGAAATAAATTTCTCCGCCTGGCCAGACGCGGCCTGCCAAAAACAGATCGGCTTCGGACGTCTGACGAAAGTCATCATCCGAATAAAGACTTTGGGCTCCGCGGTAGGGTGAATGAAATCCCGGTTGACCTTGGAAGACCTCCACCGCATCAAAGTGAATCGCCCAGTTCTGGTGCTCGCCCAGAGTCTCAGTCTGAACAATCGGTGTTTTGCCATCCTGAGCCGTCTGTTGGGTAATAGAATTCTGCCCAAAGGTGGCAACGTCCTCGGCACTGCCGGAAAATTGAAACAGCAGGCTTACACTCAAGACGACACCAAGCAGCGCGCTCGATCTTGAAATCTCATGTCGGCACGGGGGCGTTGAAGCTCCATGGTATCTTTTGGTCATTGACGGTTTTGTTTGGGGCTTCGGATCCTTGTTAGAGTTAGCTTCGCTCTCTTTCCAGACTTTGTGGCGTCGCTTGGCATTTGGCCGAAAGAACGTTAATTGGGTGCTCGTCCTTGTCGCAAAGGCTGGCTAGGTGACAATTTTGTCATTTGAAAGATTTTGCCGGGAGCATGCGCCGACGTTCACGGTGCCGACAATATCTGCGCTCGCTGGACTCAATAAACTATAAATCGATAGAAGAACGATCCCTGCGTTTTTCATAACTTTCGCATTTGCAAAGCCCTTGGGCGCTCTGCGCGGGTTAATCGCGTACCATGGCGTAGGCAATCGAGTTAAGCTGACTACTGATCCTTCTGTGGCAGTTAATCATGTCAACGACATTCGCCGAAGCGCCTTCACCGATGCTGGGAGAAACCCTTGTTGGGCGTCGTTCGTCCCATAGCGTTAGTTACAATTGGTAGATGAATTCCTCGCTTTGAGCATGAGCACCGGCACATCGACGTGATGCCGCACAGTGTCCGCGGTGCTGCCGTAAAGCAGGTCGCTGATGAAACGGTGGCCATGGGTGGACATAGCCACGAGATCACAGCTTCGATTTTTGACCCATCGGATGATCTGATCCGCAGGTTCGCCGTAAGCCAGTTCCGCTTCGACCTGGATGCCCGCCGCCGCCAGTCGGGACCGGACAGATTCAAGATACGCTTTGTCGCGCTGGATTTCAGGACTCACTGCCTCAGCGCCAAACAAACGCGCAGCCCAGCCATCGGCCACATGCAGCAGTACCAACGAACTGTGGAAGGTTAGCGCCAAGTTCGTCACATGCTCCAAAATTGTTTGGTCAGCAACGGTTGCATCCAGGGCAACAAGTATTTTTTTGTACATACCTTCAAGGATTTTCAGTGAGGTGTGAACACCGCCATTGCGTCATGGATCGCCCCTGGCAAACCATAAATGTCAAGGGCGGTGATGAGCAGGCAGGAAGTCCAGCCAGCAATGGCGAGGAAGCGCCCATTGCGATAAGATCCCATCAGCTTCCGGGAGCCGGCGAAGCAGAGGAGTGGAAACATGGCGAGCGGCAACTGGATGGCAAGGACTACCTGGCTGAGATTTAATAGATCGTTTACACTGCTGTCCCCGCGCACACCGGTGAGGAAGATCGCGGGCATGATTGCCGCAAGCCGGGTGATCAACCGGCGCAGCCAAGGCCGGATTTTCCAATCCATGAATCCCTCCATCACCACCTGCCCGGCCAACGTGCCCGTGATCGTGCTGCTCTGCCCGCTGGCAAGGAGCGCCAGCGCAAAAAGAAGGCTTGCTGCAGCAACGCCTAGCAGCGGAGACAGCGTGAGGTAAGCCACCTGTATCCAGTCCGCATCCGCGTTGAACACTACCACCTCGCCGCTGGGCAGTGTCATCTTGTCCTTGCCAAAAAAGATCAGCGCCGCCAGCACGAGGATGGCGGCATTCACAAAAAATGCCAGCGACAGCGCGATAACGGAATCGAGTGTATTGAACTTGATCGCGCGGCGCACCGATGCATCGTCGGCTTGCAGTTTTCTCGATTGAACGAGGGCGGAATGCAGATACAAATTATGAGGCATCACCGTGGCTCCTATAATGCCGATGGCGATGAAAACCATGTCCTTGTTTTTAATGAAAGCTGGCAGGTTCGGTGTGACCGTTGCAGAAGCTATTTCAAGCAGATTCGGAGTGGTCTGCGGTAGCACGAAGATTTCGATATAATAACAGACGCCGATCGTTCCGATCAGGACGACGATCACTGCCTCGATCAACCTCATGCCTAGCCTTTGAAGCGAGAGGAGCAGCAGCACATCGAACGCGGTGATGATGACCGCTGTGAGGAGCGAAATACGAGGGAATAAGAGATGGATCGCGACTGCGCTGCCTAAGACCTCGGCCAAGTCGCAGGCGGCGATCGCAATTTCGCAACTGAGATAATTCGGCCACCGCGTCCAGCCCGGCAGATGGTCCCGGCAACATTGGGCCAGGTCTTTGCCGGTCACCACGCCGAGTCTCGCGGAGATAACCTGCAGGAAAATCGCCATCAGGCTCGCCAGGCCTACGATAAAGAGCAGATTATATTTGAAGCCGGCCCCGGCACTCAAGTCTGTGGACCAGTTTCCGGGATCCATATAACCCACGCTGATAAGCATGGCCGGTCCGGCGAACGCGAGATAGTGCCGCCAGGAACGAGCGGATCCCGGCGGAACGCTGACTGTACTGTGGAGCCCCTCCAGAGAGCGATGCCTTTGAGGTTTGGATATGTCATTCACGTTTTTCATCTCAATTTTTCAACGTGTAAGGTGGTTCAATTCCCTAAAAAGATGGCCATGAGGCTGGAAATGATCACTGTGATAAGAGATGTAGTAGAGCTGGGCATCCCGGTCAGGTCTGTGGCCCAATTCTCCCGATCTAAGTAGCCGACTGCAACCAATTGGTCCGGGCCGAATGCGAGCAGCTTGCGAACAATACCCAAGCACTTTCCGCCCATTGGGCACTGTGATCGAACGATGTACTTCGGGCAGGGAGGGAACAGTTCGCCGAAAGCGCCAACCGTGCTCTGCAGCGACAGTTTCATCTGCGTTCACGGTTTTCTTCATGATTTAACCTAAGTCAAAATGCTTTGTCCATTCAAAAAGAATTAGCTTTGGCAATCTTTAATTGCAAGACCAAATTAGCATTAATTAAGGTCGTTTGTGGAGGTGTCATCCTGCCCGATCTGGGAGGGATTGCAGTAACAGGCCAGTGGGGAGGCCTAATTTCTCAGAAACTGAAATAGGGGAGACGGCTACTCCCGGGTCGGCTAAGGGGGGTAAAAAAACGCAGCACTGTAACACTGGGGTCAGATCATAACCGCTTCTTTGAAGTTGAAATACTTGGCGACCGTCGAAGGACTGAGGAGTAACCGCCCTGGGGCTCGACGGGGGATCTTTCGGTCCTCTTTAGAATGCTTCTTGGACAGCAGTGTTCCACTGTCGAAGGATGTGACCAAGCTACTGCGACTCCGCCGACTCCCGACTTCTCGAGGCACGCGATTTGATACGCGCAACCAGAGCTGGGTTCTTTTGCAGCTCGGACAACAGGGCCTCGATTGCGTGCAGCGTCTGGAGGCTAATGTGGTGTTCCATTCCCTCTACATCATGATAAATTATTTCATCCCTAATCCCGAGGGTGCGCAGGAAATCTGTGAGAAGCCGGTGACGCAGCATGATATTGCGAGCCAAAGTTTCTCCGGTGGTCGTCAGGACCAGACCGCGATATTTCTCGTACTTCAGTAACCCCTCGGCGTCCAATCGCTGGACCATGTTTGTCACGCTTGCCTGCGAAATCCTGAGACCGTGGGCGATATCCGCCACCCTCGCGTAGCCTTTGGAATTGATCAGGTCGAGAATCTGCTCGAGGTAATCTTCTACGGCGGTCGAGCGACTTGGAAACTCCGGCTTACTTGGCATAGGGAACCAGTATTGCCCAAACGCGGAGCGCGATCAATAGAGCGATATAACCGATTGCAGATACGCTTTGTACACTGGATTTCAGGACCTGCCGCGTCAGCGCCAAACAAGCGCGCAGCCCAGCTATCGGCCACGGGACGAAAATGTCCGGCTTCCGCAGTCTGCACTGCCATTAACCATCGTAAGCTCCGCAGGCCAATCTCGAAAGCTTCCGGACAGCTTGCCCAACGGCCACTCAGAATCAGAGAGTGTGACAGATGGGCGTTGCCATGGCCGAGAGCGGTCTCGAACCACTGCCAGTTTTCAGCACTGGCGGCATGGAACCGTTCAAGTAAGCGCTGCGTGAGAGTGTCGCGAATCCGGTTCGCAACTCGGTCGCCACTGAAATGGCGAAAGTATTTGTGAATTTGCAATGAGCGTCAATGCCCAAGCGAGAGGCGAGATGGCCTCCTCGATTGTCGGCAGTGCATGGCTGAAGAGTCCGGCTGCCCAACGGAGCAGATCTTCGCGCTTTGAGCGTCCAATACAGGTCCCCCAATGCCAGCAAGGCGTGCGCCAAGCAATCATCTGAACCATCTTCGTCCAGCCAGCGTCGATCAAAGCTCATGAAATTATGAAATCGACGCCTTTCGGAGATAAATGCGTGATTAACAAACGCCGAATAGATGGTTGCCAGCGTGGATACGGCGGGAGTATCGTCCGCCGTTTCTTCAAGCATCGCCGTGAGCAATAAGGCCCGCGCTGTATAGTCGGTGGAATAGCCCTCCTCAAACTTTGGCAACGAAAACTTGGCGTGCTGGAAAATGCCGGTCGCGTCAGTGAGCCGCAAATGATCCAGAACCAGGATAGGCAGCTTACGCGGCTCCTCATCGAGTGTCTTAAGGACCAGACGCGGTGCGACCACTTTCATGCGAGAAAGCCGAGCCTATTCAAACGATTTCAACAAAAGCTGCGTCACTTGGGTCCAAACCATCTCACGACCTAGCAAGTAGGCTTGTTTTCGCATTGCGTGCCGTCGCACGTCGTCTTTGAGCAATGCAATCAGTTCTCTCGCGATGGCTTGGTTGTCGCCGAATGGAACAAGGATTCCGCGCCCGTCTGCCAACAGTTCCTGCGCGTGCCAGTAAGGCGTGGACATCACCGCTTTGCCACAACCGAATGCATAAGCGAGAGTTCCGGAAGTAATCTGCGCAGCATGTATGTAGGGAGTAATGTAAATGTCCGTTGCTCCCAGAAACTCCTGAAGTTCTTCGAGTTCTACGAATCGATTGTAGAAGATGACATGCCTTTTGACCTCGAGTTCGGCTGCCATTCCGTTCCAAACTAAGGCGGTAGGTTTCACCTTGCTGTCGGATAAGGTTCGGATGAGTCGCTCCCAGGATGATATAAACGACGTCCGGAAATTCCTGCACGATCCGTGGAAGAGCCCGAATAACATGCTCGATTGCTTTTCCGGGAGAAAGCAGACCGAAAGTGAGCAGAACCTTCTTTCCCTCCACGCCGAACTGATCCTTGTAAAAATTGGGATCAACAAACGGCATGTCCGGAATGCCATGCGGAATCACGTCGATGTGGTCGGCCGGAACCGCGTAAATTTCCTCCAGCATTTGCCGAACGCGCTCGCTCATGACAATTAATCGCGTGGAGAGACGGGTAATATCCTTCACTATGCGCATCTGGTCCGCGTTCGGCTCAGCGACAACGGTGTGGAAGTGTGTGACGACTGGCAAACTAAGTCGCCGCGCAGAGTGAGGATATGTGGGAGGATACGGGTAACCTTCCGGTACGTCGTTCACGGCGACGACAAGACAATCCATTGCAGATTTTTGGAGAGCCCTGCATACGTCATGCGTAAATGTTGCGATGCCGCACTTACGCGGCACGTAGTCACCGATTAGCGCGATCTTATTGAGTTGGTGCCGAATCATGTTTTCCGTTGAAATAACGATACCGTTCGCGGTTGGCACCATTTTCTTTCCAGGTTGCGCTGAGAGGATACGGTCTGCCGAGCCAAACTTTGATGGGTGACATGTCGCATATTCGCGCGAGAGGCAGCTTTCGGCCCTGCTGAATGGACTGCGCAGAAACACTGAGGACGCTGGGGCGCCCGGCTCCACCTTCTCAGCGAGTTCAACTTTCCAGACAATGAGCCAAAACTCGTCCCATTGTTCAACTAACCCGAAAGACGACCCCCGGGCCAAACTGAGGCGCCGGGCTATCGATGTCTCCGTCTGTCTTGCCGTACTGGGACACGAAGAAGAAGCTTCTGAAGTGCCTCAAGATTACATCCGGCTGGCATTCTCGGGACGAACCCAAGGGCTATGCAACTCAATACTCTCAAAGACCTCTACATTCATGAACTGAAAGATCTTTTCAGCGCAGAACAGCAATTGGTGAAGGCGTTGCCGAAGATGGCGAAGGCGGCGGCCAACAAGGAGCTTGCTGCTGGTTTCCAACAGCATCTTGAACAAACCAAGGAGCACGCACAACGCTTGCAGCAGATTCTCTCAAATCATCATCAAACCACGCGCGGGCCGAAATGCAAAGGAATGGAAGGACTTGTGGCTGAAGGAGCTGAAATGATTGAGGAAGAAGCAGACGAAGAAGTCAAAGACGCTGGGCTAATTGCGGCGGCTCAGCGAGTTGAACACTATGAAATGGCTGGATATGGAACCGCGCGAACCTATGCCGAACTGCTAGGAGACAAAGAAGGTCATAAACTTCTCCAAACAACGCTTGAAGAGGAAAGACAAACAGATCAAAAGCTCTCGAAGTTGGCGGCGTCGGCTATAAACGTGGCTGCTGCCAAGTGAACAAGTCTCCCAGAACGCGCTCGCATCTAGCTAAGCTAAGCTAGTAGTTACTTGCAATTGATAGCGTAATAATGGTAAAAGCGGGTTACATGAGTCGACCTGCTCCCGAAATCCGGCTTTCTACTAAGGAGAATGAGATTCTTTTGCGTTGGATGCGAAGTTCCAAAACCGAACAGCGTATGGTCGAACGGGCCAGAGTGATTCTTTTGGCATCCAATGGACACAGCGGCAAAGAGATCGCCTTGAAGATGGGGACCCGACAGGCGCGTGTAAGCAAGTGGCTACGGCGATTCGCTCAAGACAGAATGGCAGGCCTTAGCGATAGCGCGCGCTCGGCAGAAAAACGTCGCAAATACACTTCGGCTACCGAAAAGCGCGTCTTGAAAGCCCTCGATGAGCCGGCGCCTGCAGGCTACAGCCGCTGGAACGGTCGTCTGCTGGCCCAACATCTGGGCAATGTGAGCAAGGACCAAGTCTGGCGCGTGATGCGAAAGCACGACCTCCATCTTGAGCGTCGGCAGAGCTGGTGTGTGAGCACCGATCCGGAGTTCAGCCGCAACGCTGCTGATGTGGTCGGCCTATATTTGAATCCGCCGCAGAACGCGCTGGTGCTCTGCGTAGACGAAAAACCCTGTATTCAAGCTCTGGAGCGGGCGCAAGGCTGGATCCGCTTACCCAATGGTCGCGCATTGACCGGCTTTGCTCACGAATACAAGCGTCACGGTACCACCACGCTCTTTGCCGCTCTGGAGGTGGCTACGGGGCTGGTGCATTCAGGGCATTACCGCCGCCGACGCAGGCGTGAGTTTCTGGATTTCATGAATGACTTGGTTACCAAATATCCTGGCAAAGAGCTGCACCTGGTTCTGGACAATCTTAAGACCCATAAGCCAAAAGAGGACCGCTGGCTAAAAACCCATCCCAACGTGCATTTTCATTTCATCCCGACGCGCAGCTCCTGGCTCAATCAGGTTGAATGCTGGTTTAGATTCTTGCCTCCAAAATCATTGACATAATTGGTTGAAGATTTGCAAGCAGCAGTATTAGGCAGCTTCGAGTAGATTGACAACTCTTGGGCCGAATGTCGACATCTGGTTGGTGATGAAAGCGACTGTTAGCAAGGGGACCACACAGACGCTTGTGGAAGAACAGAAAGAGCAAGGCGACTTGGAAGCCTTTGCTGGTCAGGCGGTAGGCGTATCGTGAGCCGTCCCGTTCAAGCAGACCGTGGCCTTTTAGCTTGCGCAAGTCGTAGCGAAGTTGGTTGAGGGCGTAGGATTTTTCGGAAAGGTGGAAGCTCTGGAGAATGATTTGATGAATTTGCTTGGCGCTCCAGCCTCCGAGATTGTTGCCGGCATGGAGAAGAACCTCCAGGAGTCGGATAATACGGGTCTCATGGATCTTTATACCCGCGTAATAGACCGAGCCGCTGAGGATCGGCAAGGCCATGCGCTGCAGCAGAGGAAAGTCCACGTGGACGTTTAACCATTGAGCCTGAAGTCCGGCAAAGCGATCGGTGATTACCAGGAACTTGGTGCGTACCGCATTTAAATTCTGCAGGCCTTTCTTAAGGCCAAAGTCGGAAAGGTTATTTGAGCAAAGCTCATTGCGCAGAAAGGTGGAGAACTTTTCGTACTGCTTCAAGAATGCATTCTTGCAGTAAGCACGGAAGACATGATGCCCATGTTCGATCTGATCGATGAGGGTGCCCAGTTTACCGCCCATTCGCTTATGGAGTCGCACGCCAAAGAGTTCCGAGATGCGGTTGGCAGTCAGTCGCCAAAGTCCGATCTCGCAGCTGCGTTCGAAGATCTTATGGATCGGGAAGTTGCGCTTGAAGATGAAGTTGCGGCAATACTCGACCTGCCCGATGGCGTAAAAGCGCGACAGGTTGATCTGATGGCGCTCGGCGCGGGAGAACTTCGGTCCCAGGATCAATGTCCAGTAATCGAGTTGCTTTTGAATGATCTGGGGACTAAGCCGCTCGGCGGCGGCTTGCAGGGCCGCGACATCGTCGATGGCGACAAATGCGTTATCGTTCTTACGGAAGCCGACCTGGGCTTTCTTGAGTTCCTGTTCGATAAAGGAGTGGCCGTTTAGATAATAGGTAGCCTGGAAGGGCAAGAAGGACCCAACCCGCATGACCATCGGTCCAAGCACTTGATCGTAAATGTAGAAGTAGTAGTGCGTAAAGTGACTGCGTTGAGGCGCCAGGATCCGGTGGTTGGGGTCCTTGGTGGGATACTTCGGCACGCTGATCCGGAAGCTGGGGCCTTGTTCCATGCTTTTGAAAATAAAATAGACCCCGTAGGCGTTCTTCTTGCGCACTCGACGCAACCAGGGCAGAACATACTGCTCTTTGCGGACACCTTTTTCGGCCCACTGGATGGGGATCTGGTGGTTGGCACCAAAGGCTTCCACCCACTGCTGGTAGTCATTGGTACGCTGAGCGATCAACTCCTTGCTCAGGATGGGAACTCCGAGCACGTGGCGAAAGAAATGAACCACTTGCTCGGGCCGAGACAATCCGCTCAAATAGCCGTTGATGACGATCCGGTCGAAGCAGTGGTAAACAAAGAGCAGAAGCTCGCCAAAGAGCTTTTGGAACAGTTCCATGGGAACTTGATTCTACTACGAAACTGGAGGAGGGCGTGAAACCTAAAAAGTTCAAGAGTGGAGCAGGAAAACGATGGATGGAGGGCAAGGACTTCCGCCTCGCCAAGGAGATAAAATACATTCAGCGCCAGGCGGCTGAACACGACGAACGCTTTGTCACCATCGGCCCGCTGGCATTCTTTTCGACCCAAACCGGGGATGCATGGATGCTTGAGCCTTCAAATCAACTTGCTGCCCGACTCGCCCGCGACGGGGATCCAGAACCCATCGACTTCGAGGAAACCGACACGAATTACACCATCGGCTGGAAAGGTACCTACCGCATCGAGGGCCGCGCATTCCTCTACATCGAGCGGAAGTCCTGGCGGATCATCACGATCCTTGGCTATCCTACCGCCGAAATCGCGCGATTGGGCCTAAAATAGAAAACTGGTCCCGTCGCCTGTGCGACAAAGCGCAAGTCCCCGGCTTGCCTTTCGAACAAAGTTCCAAGAGCTTTTGCAGGTTGACAGCCGCAGCGAGGAACGAGCGAAGCGCTGTCGAACGCAAAATACCGTTACCTCCCAGCGCGGAGCGAAGCCTGATCAAGAGAGAAACGAAATAAATGGCAGGGGCCCGCCTCCGGCGGGAAGGATGCCGTTTATGTCGGATTCGACCTTGATCAGGCGTAGCGAAGTGCTACGAAGGCTCAACCCGCCTAACTAAACTGCCCACCGGAAATGGCGAGATGTGAGAAAATTTCAAATATTTTTGGTTAGACTTTTGGACTACATTGACGGCCTTGCTGATCTGAGTGCTGGGTCTATTTCTCTGCCCGAACAAATCCGGGAGCAGACCGGGGGCCAAGGTGTCAAGGTGGTCTTTGACGTGGTTGGAGGCTCGTTGTTTGAGCCTTGCTTGCAGTGCCTCGCATTGGGAGGCCGCCAGGTGGCGATAGCGTCCGGCCCAGAGCCAAAAGTCACCTTTAACCTGGTCGATTTCTATCACAACCAATCCCATTTAATCGGCGTAGACTCAATTCAACTCTCCTTTGAAGACTCGGGTCGGATTCTGAGCAGTTTGTTGCCTTATTTCGAGTCCCGCGATTTCGGGCCCCAAGTAGATCCGGTTCCGGTTGGGTTTGACGCTGTGTTGAGCGCGTACCGCGAACTGGCCGAAGACACTCCGAAGGCCAAATACGTTTTTGTACCGCAATGAAACTTTCAAGCTGAATAATTATTAATTATTGCGAAAGTGCTAGCGTTATAACGTTAGGTTATGTTAGTCAGGAGCATGGATGTAGGAAAGGCAGCAGCTAAGTATGAGAAACGCAAGGATGCAGTAGAGGCTGTCATGCGAGGTGAACCAGTAAGTGTGGTAGCCAGAGTATATGCAGTGCCACAGCGAACTATCTTTGGTTGGCTTGCCAGATACCGTGCTGGAGGCTGGCACGCCTTAGAAGAGGGTCGACGCAGTGGGCGACCTAGAAAGGTTAGTGCCGAAACAATGCAGTGGCTCTATGAGGCTATCACATTGGGAGATCCAAGGCAGTTTCAGTTGGTTTTCTGTCTGTGGACGCTCAACATCGTTCGAACAGTGTTGAAGAAAGAGAAGGGAGTGGAATTGAGTAAAAGTGCGGTTTGTCGCCTTCTGCAGTACATGGGCTTGACCCCGCAGCGGCCAATCTATCGTTCCTATAAGCAGGATCCGCAGGAATTGGAGCGTTACCTCAATAAGACCTTTCCAGAGTTGCGGGCTCTGGCGCAGCGCACGGGGGCGGAGATTTACTTCGTCGATGAATCGGCGGTGCGCAGTGATCACCATCGTGGGAGGACCTGGGCACCTATCGGACAGACGCCGGTGGTCGAAGACAGCGGAGATCGTTTCACCCTGAAACTGATCTCCGCAGTCAGTCCCCGTGGAGACATGCGCTTTAGCGTTATCCAAGACAAGATGAACTCTGGCAAGTTCATTGCCTTCGTGAAGAAGTTGCTGGCCGATGCCGGTTGTCCCATCATCGTCATTGCCGATAACGCTGCCTATCACACCTCTGGGACGGTCCAGGCTTTTGCCGAAAAGAGCCAGGGAGCAGTCACGCTGGCTTATCTTCCGCGCTATGCCCCGGAATTCAATCCAGATGAACAGGTCTGGAATCATGCTAAAGGGCGACTGGCAAAGTTATTCATCGACAGCAAAGCAACTCTGAAAAGCAGCATGCTTGCCATCTTACGCTCGATCCAAAAGCAGAGTGATCTCATCCGCTCGTTCTTCCAGATGGAATTCACTTCCTACGTTCTGGGATAGGCACTAACTGCTCACACTTACGCAACGATTCATAAGCCCGCTAAATACCACGTGATGTGGTTCTGGAGATCATTTGAGCCTGAGATTTTCATTCAGTGTTTCGAACACTTTGTGAGGTTAGTTGTCATTTAAAATGTAGAGACAAACAACAACCTACTAGAAAGGAGTTGAACTACCTATGAACCTGCAAAGCATTATTCCGTGGAAAAAAGAGGAGCGATCATTGGCACATGGGCGTGGTAACGGCGATCCGTTCGCCGAATTGCAACGGCGGATGAATAGCGTGTTCGAAGATTTCTTTGGCCGTTCATCCTCCGATCTGTGGGGCGACGTTACCAAAGAATTCCTGCCGCGAGTCGATGTCAGCGAAACCGGCAAAGAGATGCGGATTACCGCCGAGCTGCCCGGTCTCGATGAACAAGATGTCGAGGTCACGGTGGCCAGCGATATGCTTACCATCAAAGGTGAGAAGAAGGTCGAGAAGGAAGAGGAAGATGGCGACTATTATTACTCGGAGCGTAACTACGGTCACTTCGAGCGTACCATCGCACTGCCACAGGGGATCGACGCCGACAAAGCCAAGGCAAAGTTCAAGAAAGGCGTTCTGAAAGTGACCATTCCCAAGAAGCCGGAAGCGCAAAGCTTGCGAAGAAAAATAGAGCTGACCGAAAGTTAAACCTGTCCTTCATCCGCGGCGCGTGGCTCCTCTAGCTAGAGTGGCAGCCACGCCCGCCCGGCGTGGGTCAGACCTGCGCCGACTTAACGCCAGTGGAAGACGGCGACTCGAAAGGTTTGTATGAAAAAGCATTCCTACCTTATTCTCCGATTGACGCCCGAAGCCACGACTGAGGAAATCCGATGTACAAGAGGAAACAACGGCGCGTTGGGTTTGTCAGAGATCGACCCTGAAAGCAGGTATTCCTCGAGCGCCTTTCGGCCACAACATGCTCAAAGCAGCAACAACAGCCTCGGCCTTATGCTGTGGAAGGAATTGCCGTAGTTCCTGAAAGGAAGCGCGAGACAACCCCTTTAGCTTTAGGGAACCAAAGTGGCGAATCAGGGTTAGGGCGACGTACTTTTTGCCAACAAGCAAGATGAGGTGTTCCACGCCGGATAACGTGGAAGAACCATAGCGGGCGAGTTTTTCGGAGACAGAGAAGCTGCGAGGATTTGTGAGCAGTTTCGGAAATATTTTGAAGTTCGCTTTCGAGCTGAAAAATATGGTGTGCCATATTTTTTTGGCCGAAAGCGAAGCGACGTAGGCATTGCAATTTACTATTGTCCTGGAATGACGTCTGCGGTACGCTTCATGGCGACCGTAGTCGTGCGATTTCCTCCTCCCGCTAAACGACTTTATCGTGGCGTAGCTGTGTCTAGGATGTCGCTCGATTTGCAGTTGGTATCGGCCCTATCTGCACGGCGACCCGTTTTGTCTGTGCAGGTTGCCACCCGATGCCATTGAAGAACCAATTAGCATCTACTAAATCGGGATACTTAGCAGAGAACTAGGAGCAACAAACTATGACTGATCAGACCGTATCCACCTTACAGCAAAGCTTTCGCGGACGACTCATCGGTCCAGGTGATGCTGACTACGATGCTGTCCGTGCTCTTTACAACGGCATGATTCACAAGCGGCCGCGCCTGATTGCGCGCTGCGTGGACGTCGCCGACGTCGTCGCCGCGGTGAACTTCGGCCGCGACCAGGGCCTGCTTGTTGCCATCCGTGGAGGCGGCCACAATGGCCCAGGCCTTGGCAGTTGCAACAACGGCCTGGTGGTCGACCTCTCGAAGATGAAAAGCGTGCGCGTAGATCCGGCAAGCCGAACCGTTCGGGTTGATGCTGGCTGCACGTCCGGCGACGTCGATCATGCCACCCACGCGTTCGGATTGGCCGTTCCATTTGGCATCGTCTCGACCACTGGCGTTGCCGGCCTGACCGTGGGCGGGGGCACCGGGTACCTCACCCGCAAATACGGCCTCACGATTGATAACCTGCTGGAAGCGGACGTTGTCCTGGCCGACGGCAGTTTCGTCACGGCCAGCTAAAGCCAGCATCCCGATCTCTTCTGGGCGTTGCGCGGCGGCGGTGGCAACTTTGGGGTGGTGACCAGCTTCCTGTTCCAGGCGCATCCGGTCAGTACGGTCTACGCGGGCCCGATCTTCTGGGAGGCCACTCACGCCAAGGTCGTGATGCGCGCCTATCGCGATTTCCTGCCGACCGCCCCCGAGGAACTGGGTACCTTCGTCGGCCTCAAGACGGTACCATCGATGGACCCATTTCCGAAGGACTACTGGGGCAAGCGCGCCTGTGCTGTGATTTCCAGTTACAGCGGCTCCCCGGAGGAGGGTGAAAAGATCATGTTGCGACTGCTCAAGTCCGTGCCGCCGCCCATCTTCAACTGGATGAGTGCGATGCCGTTCCCCTCGATGCAAGCGTTGTTTGACCCGTTCTTTCCCAAGGGCCTGCAGTGGTATTGGAAGGGCGATTTTGTCAAGTCCCTGTCGGACGAGGCGATCGACACGCATATCGCACAGGCCGCGAAGGCGCCGAGTGAGTTGTCGCTCATGCACCTTTACCCGATCGACGGAGCGGTCCACCCCTTCCCTAACCTAATCCTCGCGGCGCTGCATCAGTCTACGATTTGATTGAAGACGAAAATTGCCTCATGAGGCCAGATCAAGGTAAATATCCTCTATTCGGAAAAGCGCTCTCGTATCTTTTCGGGATCTTGCCGGAGATCGGGGAACGCATGAACAACAATCCTGTTTGACTCGACAACGTAGAAGTTACCAAAAGGGTATCTTGGGATGAGTAAACGGCGGTATCGGCCCCGGTAAAGTCGCCCGATAGCGGAAACTTTTTGAGATGCTCAAGCCTCAGCTCTATATCCCGCAGGAAAAACTGCTCTCTCCCTCGACGGTGCTCTTCAACCCAGTTGTAACGCCTCTTGAAGATCCCGTTCTGCTGAGAGAAGAAGGACAACCTCCATTAACGCCGAGCTGAAAGGATCCTTGCCTTCGCCTCTTCCCAGGTGACGACTCTGTCTGGATCCTGCCGATATTCTTCAAAACGCCTGTCGAGTTCGTTCAACTGCTCCTCGGTGACGGGCATTTCGTCGGGATTGGAAGATAACTCGTCCCAGAGCTCGACCGCCAAGGCAAACTTGTCAGCGGTCGAAAGCTTTTGCAGCTCGGGAATCGTCTCCTTGATCATGTCGACCAGATTACCGTACTGCGGGCCATCACGCAATTGGTGGAAAGTGTCCCGGTCTGGGGCCTTATCATATTTCTGCCAATTCAGGGACGTATCGAAAGGTTCACGAAGCTATTGCCCGCGAATACCCGCATGGAACGAGGGATTTTGTTCGATATTTTGGCATCCAGCGCCCGAGAATACCCAGAAACGCGACGAGCGATTCTAAGGTTTCAACGAACATAACTAAAACAAAAAAAGTACGTAGACTTGCAGCAGTTTGCAGCAGTTTTGCTTCCGCTGCCTTCCATCGTTTTCTACCCGATTTTTGCTTTTCCTAGGTAATACCATGGAAAATAGCGGAAAATAGAACCCTTAAACGGGGGTTCAAGTCCCCCCCGAGCAGAGATGCCAACGTTTAAGTAGTTGCTTTTGAAGAACTTAGGTTCTAAGACGTTTGGACAGATTCAGAATCTCGACCCCCGCCGCCTGATGTCCCGATTAAAATTCAAGTCCACTCCAGGCGACACTCTTCGTACTCGGCCATACTCCCATCGACGTCTGGATCCAAAAGATGGAAATCGATGGTGATGGCGGAGGACGAGAATTCGGACTTCGTGGCCAACGCCGCGGAACAGAAAGTGATAAGGGAACCGCCGCAAATTCGCTCTCCGGATATCACGCTCCCGGATTAAAGAGGCGATTCCATCGGGTGCGGAAGAAATATCTGCTGGCAATGGAAAATTTGAACTGGTGGCATGTCGCAGATACAGCGTTACTGCGGATGCGGCGGGTCGGATCGGAATATTTCCACTGGATCTGCCCGAGTTGCTCCATGATGCGCCCGACTCGGGCTAACAAGCCCAATGGCTACCTTCTCGGCTCATACCGCATCGCCACCGCCCCCGAGCCGAACTCCAGCCGGCTCACGAGCCTCAAGTCGATACGCTTCGATAGCCCCGCGAACAACGTCGGCCCGTGGCCCGCTAGCCTGGGGTGCACCACGAACTCGTACTCATCGATCAATCCCAGCTCCGCCAACGCCAGCGGAAGCTTTACGCCTCCCACGAACAGTCCCTTACCCGACTCCCGCTTGAGCTGCTGAACGGCCGTCCCTAGATCCCCGCGCACGAGCTCCGCGTTCCAATCGACCCGGTCCAGGGTGCTCGACACGACGTACTTCTTTGCCGCGTCGATCGTCCGGGCGAAGGGTTCCATCCAATCAGGCCTCGCTCCCGTCCGCGCCGGCGGCCGGAACGCTGCCTCCATCATTTCGTAAGTCACCCGGCCAAAGAGGAGGGTCGAGGTTCTCGACCGCGTGACGATGCAAGTCTTCGTCCGCTAACATTACACGATGATCGCAGCACCCATCTAATGTGACGTTGATGGAATACCGAAGGGGTCGCATTACTTACGGAAGAGTACCGCCGATGGGGTAGATTAGCAACGTTAGCCCGCTTCAGGGCTGGGAGCCATTCACGTAACGCATGACGATGACAATTTGAGAGCTGCTAGTGGCATTCGATGGACCTCTCGCGCCGGCGCCGTTCGACCACCTCTGTGAGGAACTCCACAAACTCCTAGCTGGTGTGGCGGGCGGCGGTCTTGCCGAGCACTTTGCCGGATTGCGTATCCCGCGCCGCATACAGCGACAACGTGCCGTGACGGTAGTATTCAAACCCGTGACGCTCGGCGCGGCCCGGCGAAAGCGGCAGTACCGGATCGAGCCGGTCGAGCGCCTGTCAGCGCCGATTTAATAGTCCGGTAAACTCACCGGTTTAAGAACCGGATACGGGAAAGGCAGGATTTTCTTCAAAGGTTCAAGCAAGAACTTTTCTTCATTTTGTTCTGTCTTGTTCCGTTTTCTTCCGTTGCGGCGCTAATTTTCTTCGGTCTCGGGCAGCGGAGCTTGAAGTAGCGGCAACTCAAACTCTTGAGTTTGCCGATGAAGTGTTCTGCGCGGCGGAAGTGCCAGCATTGCAAGGAGTTCTATCTGCCGGATCGACGCAATCTGCATCATCAGCGCTACTGCTCAGAAGCTGCCTGTCGCAAACAGAGCAAAGCGGAAAGTCAGCGCCGCTGGGTGCAAAAACCGCACAACCAAAACTACTTCAGCGGGCTGCAAAATAGCCAGCGTGTCAAAGAGTGGCGAAAACGCAATCCCGGGTACTGGCGCAAAAAGAACCCTACACCCCAAGAACCGTTACAAGATCTCTGCACGACTCAAGTGGCTCAGGATGAGCATGTATTCCCCTTTACCAATGGGGCTTAATCCCGTACTGGGCCAAAGATCCAAAGGTTGGTTACAAGACCATCAATGCGAGAGCGGAAACTGTCGACACAGCGCCGTCTTACCGCCAAGCATTTGAGAAGCGTCGGTGGCTGATTCCGGCTGACGGCTTTTACGAGTGGCGCACAATCGGCGGGATGAAGATCCCATTCTCGATTGGCATGAAGGACGATTCTCCCTTCGTGTTCGCTGGCCTTGGGGAAGGATGGAAAGATCCAGCGACAGACGAGTGGTTGCGGACCTGCACGATCATCACTGGCGATCCGAATGATCTTGTAGCTCAGATCCACACACGGATGCCGGTAATCCTCCCGGAAGAGCATCACGCGAGGTGGCTGGGAGAGGTTGAGAACGGTGATCCGAAGGAGCTCTTCAAGCCGTTTCCAGCCGACCTGTGTCGCGCTGGAGCAACCGGCGCATTATTGCTGTCGATGGGCAGCACCAGACCGTCACCTTCACCTATCGCGACTACCGGCACGGCTCACAGCGCAAGGAGTTAACGCTCTCCGTCCTGGAGTTCATCCGGCGCTTCAGCTTGCATATCCTGCCTCCCGGGCTGGCGCGGATACAGTCCCGTCGATGTCGGATCACTTCCATACACCGCTTCATCGAGCATATGTAAACCAAGCAAATCCCAGCTTATGAAATCCCCCGGCGAACTCTCGGACCCGGTATCCGGATTATAGATTTCATGCATTCCCCCGATTCCCAGCATCTTACTAATAGGATTGACATCAATCGTTGGATTCCTGAAATCATTCACCAGCACAGCAATGGTTTTGTTCGCTAATTCTATGGCCTCATTCCGATACCCGTAGTTGAGCAGACCGTGCATGAGTAGGTAATTTGACACCACCCAAACCGGACCGTTCCAATAGCTTAGCAAGGTATTTCTAAAAGTAAGATTGTAGTCTGGGCTGGTGCGCGAAAGCGTACGGACCCCAAAATTTGCCCAAAATTCATTCTTGTTCAACAAATGCCTTTCGATGAGGATATGGGCTTGCCGCTTAGATGCGATGTGGTTAAGAATCGGAGTCAAATTGGTCCATTCTGGAACCCGGATTGGCTTTCCGCTGTAGGGATTCAGATTATAGAAAGTGCCATCGGCCTCGAACCACATTTTGTTCCGGATCGCCCTTTTAAGGGTAGCCGCTTTCTCGCGATAGGATTTGGCGTCAGCAGGAACGTTGAGATGGTCCGCAATACCGGCCATCGCCAGATATTCCCGGTACATGTATACCTGTAAATCCACACCCACTGTGTATCCCTGGACGGCAAAGCTCCGATCAATACCGCTCTCCACTGCGCTAGTCCAAATAAAAAGACCGTCAGACGTTTGTCGGTAGGTCTCCCAATAATTAATAAAATCCTGCAAATAAGTGTAATAATTGTACAACCTTGGTTTGAGGACCTCCTGAAGATGCCCTGGTGGTACCGGGAGAGCGATTGTAAACCAGGAGAAATCGTTCTTTACCAGCGACGCCTGCAGCGCCATTTGCGCTAGAAAAGGTTTGCATTGGTCTGGAAGCGAGAAT
Organism: uncultured Verrucomicrobiae bacterium; assembly: GCA_963782115.1. GTDB lineage: Bacteria > Verrucomicrobiota > Verrucomicrobiia > Chthoniobacterales > JAFAMB01 > JAFAMB01. The sequence continues at coordinate 14,394 of CAWAIK010000017.1, read as the reverse complement.
CCTAGGTATGGGGATAACTCGCGTGGGATATAGCCAACGATGTTATAAAATCGACCGTTTTCGTCCAGGAAATTCTGAACCACACCAATGATAGGAGCGGTAACTTGTTTATAGAGAAGGGCGATTCCGACGAAATAAGAATCCCAATCGAATTGGTGAAAATAGAACCCGCCAGGTATAATGTATGGATGCGAAAGATTTCGACCCAAAAGCTCCGGTGCTTCGGGCGGATTTCTGGAGTCGGTAGGATCAGCGGGATTAATCGCCGGAACAAGGGGAGGTATGACGGGGCTATTAACAACTAGCGTTAGATCAGTAGCTTCCGCAATAAAACCTTGCAGCACCGTCTGATTGGAAAAGTCAGGAATAGGACCCGGGAGCGGAGGTGGTACGGGATCAGGGAGAACAGCCGGAGTGGAACTTTGAGCCGACGCGCAAAGGGTCGTCGACAAAAGTGTCAATAAGGCGATGCCTAAGAATGGGGAATGGGGCATGGGGAGTTCCTCGGATTTGGGAGCGACCAACACTGGTATATCCAGTAAATCAGGTATTGTCAAATGTTATGTATTTAGGGGTGGCGCATCGGGCGCATCTCCGATTTGTTAAAAATTTTGCTGGTCTACTTTACTTTTTCATGGAAGAAAGAGCTGCATGTTGTGGCCGGTGATCTGTCAGGGGCGAACGATATCGCAGGAAGCACTAGAATGGTTGCGTGGGTGGATAGGGGCGCATAGGGATTGGAGTCGGAAGCGCTTGGCACGGGAGCTATGCGTGTTGTGGGATTGGCGCAACGGCAAGGGGCGGCTGAAGGATTTTGCGGCGCGCAGTTTTCTGCTCAAGCTAACTGAGCGCGAACTGATCGAACTGCCGCCTGTGCGAGAATACAAAAGGAGTGGGCCGCAAACGGTTGGGTGGGTGAAGGCGGATTTTGAGCACACACCGGAGCCACTCTGCGCGGAGTTGGAGCAAGTGCGACCTGTACAGCTCGATTGGGTGGAAGCGGGCAGCGACCCGGCGCGGCGAGTGGCATTTTACTTAGATCGCTACCACTATTTGGGATGGCACGTAGTGGGGCAAAACATCGGGTATCTGGCACGTGATAGCTCAGGGCGGGATTTGGCTGTGCTGCTCTTTGGGGCTGCGGCCTGGCGCTGCGCGCCGCGCGATCGGCACTTGGACTGGAGCGAATCGGAGCGTCTGATTGGACTGCACCGGATAGCCAACAACAGTCGGTTTTTGATTTTGCCGCAGGTGCGGGTACCGCATCTAGCCAGTCATCTGCTGGCTTTGGTGGCGCGGCGAATCAATGCGGACTGGCAACAAAAATACGGACACGGCTTGGATTGGCTGGAGAGCTTTGTGGAGGTGGGACGTTTTCGCGGCACCTGTTATCAGGCCGCCAACTGGCGTTGTGTTGGCCAAACGCGCGGTCGCAGCCGCTACGACCGCGACCGGACTCTGAGCGTGCCGCCCAAAGCAGTTTATCTCTACCGGCTGCGATGAAAGTCCTGCTCGAAGTTGAAGCTCAAACGCTAGCCGAAGGCCGCGAGTGGACCCGTCAGCGGTTGGAGGAGCGGCTCCAAGCGCAGGCGGATCAAATCGAGGCGGTCTGTCCGCAGAGCGGTCTGGTATTGAAATATGTGCGCCTGCGTGAGTTCTCGCTGATGACCTGTGTGGGGACAGTGACCGTGCGAGCTGCCTACGGTTTTTCGAGCCTCATGCAGCGGTGGCTTTCTCCGGCACGCGAACAGTGGGAGTTGACTCCTCATGAGCGTGTCAGCCCGCAACTACAGGAGAGGCTCTGTTAGCACAACCCAGACGCTGGACTTTTATCACGCCAGCCAGCGTCTATGGGAACTGGCCCATTATCTCTACGCCAATGATGCTGAGGCCGCACGCCTCTTTGTCGAACCGCTGCTACACCAGTTGCGTCACGGTGAAAGTTCGCGCGTCATCACCCGCCTCGAAGAAATACTCCCAAAGACATCTCTTCAAGATGACTCGGCGCACGATGACTCAGCCGACCCTCAGCTCCAACGTCAGATCCAATACTTCCTCAATCACCGTGATCATCTTGATTACCAAGCTGTGGCCGAGCGTGGCGCTCCGATCGGATCCGGCGCAGTGGAGTCACAATGCAGCCAGTTCCAAGATCGTTTCAAGCGCACCGGCCAGTTCTGGACGAGGCCTGGCCTGCGCAACCTCCTGGCTCTCCACGTTATGACCCAAAACAAAACTTTCGCCTACCTTTGGAACTAGAAATTTTAACAAATCGGAGATGCGCCCTGGCGCATCCTTGTAAAGTGACTGACCCGCATTGATCACAAACTTTTTAGACTAGACAACGCAGTAATAGAGGTCTGCTCACGAAACGGAAAAAATCGTACGCTAGTGCGCCGGGAGATCGACAAAGAGTAAAGAGTGAAAGTCTCAAACAGAGAAGGAATAGCAAACCAGACCGGCCCCGAGTCATGCGTAGCGCACCGCGAGGTGCGGGACGAAGCGTTGACAGGGGAGCCTGCAGGCCAGCCATTGAGCCGCGAAAGCTTTAAATTAGTTCAGGGTGCCGACGCTGTTAGCGTAGCGGAAGGCAACACGGACAGGCGCGATAAAGCGAGTGCCTGGTTCGGCCCTGCGTGGTCTTAGACCCTGGCATGTAGGTACGCTCTTTGCACGAGAACCGGGAGATCTCCTGCTTGGCCGCTTCAGCTGTTTTAGAGCGGTCCGCATCGGGAAGGCGAGGAGTCGAAGCCGATGAAGCACGGGCAGGAGAAGTCAGACCTCTTCATAGTAGCACTGAAGCCGGCGAACAAGCCTGGGCAACTGGGGGCGGAGCTGGTGGAGCCAAGGGAGAGGACCGAGGGGAACATGGGAGAGCAACACACGTGCCGGACACTGCGCCGGGTAAACGTGTCCCGGAGGCTCGACTGTGTACGCGAAGCTGCTCGTGGGTTTCGTCGTTAACCACCCGAGGTGGGAGCCCGGTGCGAAATGTGGTCTTCCCACTTATGTGGTGTTGCGCTCGTAAGCTCCGCGCTATCAAGGGCAGAGGAACAACTTAAGACCACATAACTAAGTAGCGAATACTTGTCGGACCTGGTCACATCTTGCCAGGAAACCGGCATGTTTGAAACACTGTTCAAGTATCCTCGCGTCCTGGCGCGCCACCGTGAAGGCCCGGTGGCCGATGCCCGGGAACGATTTCTAACCCATTACGCTGAACAAGGTTTGGCGCGTGAGAGCTTGCTACGTACGGCCCGAGAGGTTCTGATAATTGCCAAGCACATCGATTTAACCACCGGCACCGCGATCAGCATCCATGACGTTGAAGCAGCCGCTGATCGCTGGGATGCTCATCAACAGCGGCGATACCGGCTTCGTGGTTCCGCCTTGGAGGGTTCTCGGCAACTGTTCATCCAGAAAGCCCTGCCTTGGCTTCGCTTCCTTGGCCGTTTGGAACAACCAGACGACGAGGCTATTCCTTTCGCAGACCTGCTCAAAGACTTTGCCGCCTACATGTGCAACCAACGCGGTTTATCTGCAGTCACGATCCGTAATCGATGCTGGCATGTCGAGACGTTCCTAAACTGGTTCACGGAACTGAACCGTTCTTTTGCCGAGGTCTCAATTAGGGATGTAGACGCGTTTTTGAGCTTGAAAGCTGATCAGGGCTGGAGCCGAGTTTCCCTGGCCACAAATGCGGAGGCCCTGCGATCGTTCTTCCGCCATGCTGAAGTGCGCTCTTGGTGTGCTGTTGGCTTGGCATCCGGCATCGATGGCCCGCGTGTATTCAAGCAGGAAGGACTTCCTGTGGGACCAAGTTGGGCGGATGTGGAGCGGCTAATTATGGCTGCTAGCGGAGATCAGCCTCGTGCTATCCGCGACCATGCCATCCTGTTGCTATTTGCCTTTTACGCATTGCGCAGCGCTGAGGTTGCTGGTCTACGACTGGAAGATCTCAACTGGGAACGCGAGATCATTGTCGTTGCGCGTCCCAAGCAGCGGCGGGCGCAGGAACACCCGCTTGTACACAGCGTTGGCGAGGCGATTGTCCCTTATCTTCGACAGGTACGACCACGCTGCGCCCGCCGAGAGATCTTTCTTACCCTCAAAGCACCGTTTCGCCCACTTTCGGCAGGCGCCTTGTACCACTTGGTCAGCAGCCGCTTGTCCGAACTGAGCATCCAGAGCCAACGCCGCGGACCACATTCGCTCCGGCATGCCTGTGCCGGACATCTGATGGCTTAGGGCTCTCGCTCAAAGAGATTGGTGATCACCTCGGACACCGTAGTGCCTATGCAACCCGGATCTATGCCAAGGTGGACTTGGCCGGATTGCGAGAGGTAGCAAACTTCGAACTTGGAGGCCTCTTATGAAACTGTCTGAGCTTACCGCGCAGTATGTCACACACAAACAGTCGATGGGCATGCGCGTCTGCACAGAAGAACGTACCCTGAAGTCGTTTTGTCGAGCGATGGGCAATATCGCAATTACAGAGGTCCAGGGCGATCGGGTGCATGCTTTTATAGCCGGCACCGGACCGGTGACAGCGTTCTGGCATCGTGAGCACCAAGTGCTCCTTGGCTTTTATCGTTTCGCCCTCGCACGTGGATATGTCAGCATCTCTCCGCTGCCGAAGATCGTCCCTAAACTGTCTCGGGCCTTTGTGCCTCACATCTACTCGCACGACGAGCTGCGGCGCTTACTCGAAGCCACCGCCTCTTGCGACAACAACTCGCGTAGCAACATCGAGTCAAACACCTTCCGCACTCTTATGCTCCTACTGTATGGTGCCGGTTTGCGAATCAGCGAGGCGCTCGCTCTCACACTGGCCGATGTAAATCTTTCGGCTGGTATCCTTAACATTCGGGCGAGCAAATTCTACAAGACACGCCTCGTACCACTCAGCCCTGACCTCACCTGCGTACTAAGCACCTACGCAACCAAGCGAGAGATACGGCATCCGATCTACCCGGAGGCCTCTTTTTTTGTTTCCCGCACGGGAAGTCGGCTAACTCGACGCTCCGCGGAGCACACATTTAGTCGATTGCGTCTCCGAGCCGGTGTGATGCGCCACGATGGGGCTCGTTATCAGCCGCGTCTTCACGATCTCAGGCAGAATGCCGAGGCCAGGAAAATGCCGAACACAATCTGAAGACTTATCGGAAGATATTGGAAGACAGGGGTTTGACGATGTCGTCCGGATCTTGCGACTCGGCATTATTTTTCGATGTTCGGCAGCTGCCTCTATAGGGCGTTTAAAAACTCGAGTAGCTTATCGCTTGGTCGGAACCGAGCCTGCTTCCCGGTCAGTGGTCTGGTTTTGGCAAGCGCTGCCTCCTTCAGCGCGAGGTGGGCGTGCAAATAAATTTGGGTTGTATCGACATTTTCGTGACCTAACCAGAGCGCAATAACCGAAGTCTCGACACCGGCCGCCAGCAATTCCATGGCCGAACTGTGCCTCAAGGAATGGAACGTCACTCGTTTTTTGTTCAGCGTCGGACACCGTTGCCGAGCGATGGCGACGTATTTGGCGAGCAAGTACTGCACGGCATCGGAACTGAGGCGCTCTCCTTGGACGTTGGGGAATAACACGTTGGTAGTTCCCCGCGCCGGTTCCTTTAACCAGGATTTCAAAACACCGACGGTTTGTTTCGTCAACGGCGTGCATCTTGTCTTGCGTCCTTTGCCATCGCACTGAACATGCGCACCGGTACCGAACACCAGGGCCTGTCGACCGAGACTCGTCACCTCTGATAGACGTAAGCCTGTCTGCACTGCTAACCGCAGCAGTGCATGATCGCGGCGTCCATTCCAGGTGCGCTGATCCGGAGCCGCAAGCAGTGCCTCGATTTCCTCCCGCATCAGAAAGTTAATCATCGGGCGAGCCCGGCGTTTGTTCTGGATCGCAAGGACGCGCTGAATGTGCGCAGATTGCGAAGGCTCTTCGTACGCAGCATACCGGAAGAAAGAGCGGATGGCCGTCAGGCGCACATTGCGACTGCTAATCGCGCTGCCGCGTTGTTGCTCCAAAGTGTCGAGAAACGCACTGATCAAAGGCGCATCGAGGTCCGTAAGGTTTAAGCTGGAGGGAGACTTCCCGCACTGCTCATGCGCAAAGTTCAAGAGTAAACGGAATGTGTCCCGGTAAGAGGCGATCGTATGTGGACTGGCTTGTCGTTGAGCCATCAAGCGCTGGGTGAAGTAACTCTCCAGCAAGGCCGGCAGGGTGGGCGTCGCGTTCATGGTTGCACCTCCCAGCGTTTCTCCAATCGCCGAGCTGCCTGCTGCAGGAGCTCGGAAGTCCCTGACAGGTACCAGAATGTGTCGCTGACATGCCCATGGCCCAAGAAGGTGGAGAGTACTGGCAAACGGCGCTCGACGTCCTCGCCCGCTTGATACCACTTGAGTAAGATCTCCGTCGCGCAGCGATGACGAAAGTCTTGCAGACGAGGTCCGCGGCTATCCAATCGACCACGCAGCCCAATTTGACGTGAGAGTTGATAAAAGACACGACGAACCGTGGACACTTCGGGCGGTCGGCCGCTGGCACAGAGCAGGAAGTTAGCGACAGACGGCGGATTTAAAAGCGCATCTCGCTGCTGCGCGTAGCGCGCGAGAGCGCGGCACGCGGACGCATGAAGAGGGACCAGACGTGTCTTGCCAAATTTGGCCCCGCGTATAGTCAGCAGACCGTTTCGCAGATCGACATCATCACGGGTGAGTGCGAGAGCCTCACTGATCCGCAAACCGGTCACTGTGAGAAGCCCAAAAAGGCAGCGGTAAGTTAGCCCCCGTAAGCCGCCGCTCGGCGCCAGACCTCGGGCTGCCTCCATCAGTCGCCGAATTTGCTGCTCACTATAAAGGTAAGGCGTGGCTCGTTGCGCCCGGAACGGTAAGATGCCTAACTGAGGAACCTCCGTCCGTGGATCCGCGCCGCTGCAATAGCGCGCGAAAACACGTACGCACATCAGCCGTTCGGCCCAGGTGGCGGGTTGCGCATCGGCAGGCTCCGTCGCCCACGTCAGCGCCAGCTTAGTCGTAATATAGGTGGCCTTCTGTAGCTCCATAAAAGAGACGAAGCGCCTCAAGCGCCGCTCCTCGTGCCGCATCTTGAAGCCCAGAAGCCGCCGCATCCGAATGTAATCCTGGGCCGATTGTTTGAGCGATTTCATCGCCCACCTCCCGGCCAACGCAGCGCCAACGGACGCAAGGCGCAGACATCAACCTTCGCATAAATCTGGGTCGTGTCCGGATGTGCATGACGCAACAGCTGCCCGATCTCGCCCAGAGAGGCTCCCTGCCTGAGCATCTCCGTGGCAAGCGAGTGTCTGAATACATAGGCGCCGGTGTGCGGCGAGTCCACTCCCGCATCGGCCAAGGCGCGTTGGACAAGCGTTGAGACAGCGCAAGAGTTGGCAAAGCCCACCCGCGGCGCATGCTCTCGAATGAACAGCCGTCGGCTTGTGCAGCGCGGTCGTCCTTTCCTCAGGTAGGCGGCGATCGCGTGGCCGACCTCCGCGGACAACGGCATTTGAACCCGCTGCCCGCCCTTGCCGCGCACCATCAGATGAGCGCCTTCCCAATCGATGTCATCGAGCGTCATAGCGACTACTTCGCACGCCCGCAGACCGAGCCGCGCCAGCAGCACCAAAATCGCATAGTTGCGCAGGCCCACGGCACTGTGCCGATCGCAGTGATCAAGCACTTGCTGTACTTGTCCTGGCTGAAGGAACTTCGGTAACGTCGATAGTGACCAGTTCGCCACCGTGGGCACACAGGCGGCAAGGTCTGTCGTAATCTCGCCGCGGTATCGCAGGTATCGCAGGAAGGCTCGTAGTGAACCGACGATGTGTTGCGCGCTACGGGCGCTGCGCTCGTGAGCGTGGCGTCGAATGAATCCCGTGACATCGGTGGCAGACAGCGCAGACAACTCAAGGGAACCGCGGCCGAATCGCTCCCGAAGGAACTGATGCGCGAAACGTGTGTATTTGCACTGAGTCGATACTGACAGCCCCCGCTCTTGCGACAGATATTGCCTGAATGCGTCGACCACAATCTCGCGTGGATCAACCACAATCGGCACCGTCTTGTGGGTGACGATCCGCCGATCACGCAACATACCGAGAAACTTGTACGGGACGAAGGACGCGCCGCGATATGTATCGACGAAGCCCTGTCGAGACTGAAGGTAACGCTCCACAGTGCACTCATCGACATCGCCTGCATCCAGCCTTCGGCGCCTCAACCACCGCCTTAAGTCAGCAACGATGTGCAGATGCACGTAAGTTGACCCACGTGAATAGCCCTGCTCCCGCAGGAGTGCTTCATACGCATCCACATGGATACCAAGCGGACCTTCGTGGTGGCGACGGACCACACTCGGAAATTTGAATATTGCGCTCGTAGTCATATCTCCTCGCCTCTACCGGTGAGGAGAAGAAATCAAATAATGCCGAGCCCGCGGTCAGCAACTGGGCCGCAAAGACCGTTCAAACGCCTTCATGCGGCATTTTCCTGGCCTCGGCATTCTGCCGTAAATGCCGCATGCGGCATTTACGGCATGCTTTCAGCATTCATCGTTTGGTTGCTTGGTATCGCCAAGGGTCTGACGTGCAGCGCCTGTTGCCGCAATTATCCACTTACCTCGGACACGTTCATATCGCGGCTACCCAGCGTTATCTAACCATGACACCGGAACTGCTGCAGGAGGCCAACAAGCGGTTCGAACACTATGCCTGGGAGGGATCAAATGAGTAATGCCACCCTACTGGGCAGCTGGGTCAGACGCTTCCTGCTGGAACATCTGGTAGCCGAGCGCAATCTGGCACGTAATACCCAAAGAAGTTATCGCGATACTAGATGATCTTGGGGTCACATCTCAACATTCAACAATTTAATTACCTGTTTTAGCCTCTTCTCCAACGAGCGATCGGTCTTTAGGCGTTTTTCAAATCTCGCGATGGCAAGGCTTACCGCCGGGTATTCGACTTGGCCAACATGACGACCAAGTTCGCGAAGAGTGATCCCGGCGTGGCGTTGACCCAGGTAATACGCCAGGCCGAGCGCGCCGTTGCCCCGTTGTACGGAGATCACTTCCCAAGGTTCTTTCCATACCGTCGCGATTGCCCCGATAATTTTCGGCCACTCGAGGCCCAATCGTTCTTTTTCCCGGATTCCTCTCTGTTCCCGGCGATCACCATTGAGTCCCTGCAACATCGCCATGACAAATTTTTCAGGCCCGTGCAGCACTGATGCCTTCACTGACTCCTTCCAGCTGTCTTCCCATTTCCCAAGCGCTGCCATTTCTTCCAATTGACTCCGATAGGTCGCTCTGAAGCTTTGCAGCGGCTCTATGCCGAAGAGTTCATGGATAAAGTCGATGCTCAACCATTCGGGTTTCTTCACGGTTCCGACATAGGCAGGATAGGAGCTCCAGCGATAGCTGTTGAGCATTTGAACTCGGGCTTTGAGAAGTTCGTCACTTTGTTGCTCTGTCGCCGATCCCAGTCGTTTGTCTGCTCCACTACGACCTTCGTGCCCTCCCAATCGCTGAATTCGGACCGGATTAAGGTGAATATAGCGATTGATCATGAGCGCGCTCTCCTGAGGGTCGTGCAAGACGGCTTTGAAACGCCCCTGAAAAAGCGGGCCGCGCCTGTGATGTAACCGGTTGTACCAAGCACTGAACGAGAGATTGAGCCATTGGATGGCTCGACTCAGGTTGGGCCTCAACGTCTCAATTTGGAGATGGTAATGATTGCCCATCAAGACGTAGGCATGGATCCGTAGGCCAAAGCGTGTCGGCATCCTGGCGAGCAGCTCCCGGAAATGCTCGTTTGCCTTATTGTCCGGAAACAACCGCCGGGCGTCGATTCCACGATTCATGACGTGGTACCAGCCGTTCTCCATGACGATGCGTAAGGGGCGACTCACGGAACTGCAGTTTGCGTAATCGCCGTCCCGCCATCAATACAATTGTTGATTGTTGAGATGTGACCCCACAGCTCTTCCCAGAAAAGGTTTGCATTGGTCTGGAAGCGAGAATCCTAGGTATGGGGATAACTCGCGTGGGATATAGCCAACGATGTTATAAAATCGACCGTTTTCGTCCAGGAAATTCTGAACCACACCAATGATAGGAGCGGTAACTTGTTTATAGAGAAGGGCGATTCCGACGAAATAAGAATCCCAATCGAATTGGTGAAAATAGAACCCGCCAGGTATAATGTATGGATGCGAAAGATTTCGACCCAAAAGCTCCGGTGCTTCGGGCGGATTTCTGGAGTCGGTAGGATCAGCGGGATTAATCGCCGGAACAAGGGGAGGTATGACGGGGCTATTAACAACTAGCGTTAGATCAGTAGCTTCCGCAATAAAACCTTGCAGCACCGTCTGATTGGAAAAGTCAGGAATAGGACCCGGGAGCGGAGGTGGTACGGGATCAGGGAGAACAGCCGGAGTGGAACTTTGAGCCGACGCGCAAAGGGTCGTCGACAAAAGTGTCAATAAGGCGATGCCTAAGAATGGGGCATGGGGCATGGGGAGTTCCTCGGATTTGGGAGCGACCAACACTGGTATATCCAGTAAATCAGGTATTGTCAAATGTTATGTATTTAGGGGTGGCGCATCCTTGTAAAGTGACTGACCCGCATTGATCACAAACTTTTTAGACTAGACAACGCAGTAATAGAGGTCTGCTCACGAAACGGAAAAAATCGTACGCTAGAGTCCGTCCCGAAAATGCGCTTTCCCCGTGCAACACATGTTGCAAGATTTCGCATTGCAAGAATTTGCCACTTAGAACTTTATTTGTGAGTGTTATTAAATATTTTATTCGGAAAGAAGGCAAAATAGCGCCAGCCCGAGGGACACCTCTGGCACTGAGCATTGATTCTAACTTTTTTGCGATGTTTCTTAGGCCGCTTGCCTAAGCTTTTGCTCCTGGAGCCTTCGCTGCTCCCGCAATTTCTCGGCTAACACCCATAAATTGTGAGTGAGTATTCCCCAGGCCACTTGCAAGGCGCGGTTCTCAAAGCCCTCCGAACGCATCGGTCGTCCGAGAAATTCATTTTTAAATATCGCGATGCGCGCTTCAGTCTGTGCTCTGCGGCGCTGCGCTTGGGCAAAGTCTTCATCCTTCATGGCCTCGCGCAGAGCGCGCGGATCACGTGGGCAGAGCCTGGCAAATGTCCCACGCTCCTCAAGCCACTGGACGGTGATTTTGTTATCAAAACCACGGTCGGTGACCAAACTCTTGATCGCCACTTTGAGGCCGCTTTCCACCCTCTCGACGCTCGGGCGCACTAACCGCGGATCGGCAGGTACTTTCTCTTTGAACAGTTCCCAATCGATAATCAACCCATCGATCTGTTCGCCCAGAACTAACAAGTTGCCAAACTCGACCTCCTCCCCGGCTTTGCCACGAACGATGACGTGGATGTTGGGCTCAAAGAGGCTCAGCAGCTTTTCGTCATTGGCTACTTGCCGCTCTCCAATGATGCGTTCATGGGCCTGTTTAACAGCCAGTGGCAGAGCTTCGAGAATCGATTCCAGGCGCTTGAGAACCTGCTCGGCCTGCGGGCGGGTCCAGTCCGTCGCTTGCCAGTTCTCATCGAGCAGCTTGTGGTAACGCTGGGCATGGGCACGCACCACGGTCACGACCCTCTTCATCTCTCGCAACACCCGCTTGCGCTCTTTTTTGCCGTTCTTCTTGCGGCGGGTGTGAGTCATTTCCATCGACAAGCGGTTGATCTGGGTGATGAATACTTGTGGCTCGCACATCCGTGATTTGAGCCCGTGCGAGCGGATCAGTTCCACCGACTGCATCAGGCTCTTGACTCCGTCGCGCAAAAGCACCCAATCGACCGGAAAATGAATGTTAGCTTTCACACAGGTGGTGTCCAAAAACATCGTGCTCAGATCCAAGGGTTCCTCCAGATCAAGCGCCTGTTTGCCATCGGCCACCGCGGCTCCTGCTTTGCGCAGGAGGCCATTGATGACCTCCCGCATCTCTTCTTCAGGCAACCAGGTCGCATAGCGTTGGACGGTGCTTTTGGCTGGCACCTTGACCCGATCAAGCTGCGCGACCTTGCAGAACCATTGCAGCAGCGGACTATCAGCCAGTCGCGCCGCGAAATCACGGAAGCTTCCCACTAACAACGTGCGCGCAATCGAACATCGCAACGCTCGGATAGAATGTTCTTGAAAACGGACCTGTTGTTTTCCACTGACCAGATCTTCCAACCGGATCACTCCGCTTTGACCTTCGCCCGAGAGCTCTATCTGTTCCACTTTGCTCTCGCTCAGTGTTTTGATCCAATGATTCAAGCTGCGCCTCACGAACTCCTTTTCTACGCCGCTTGTAGACAACAACTCATCCATGGTGGTGAGCTGTCCCCGTAAGGCAAGGTAATCGACATTGCCTTCGATGGTCGGCAATACCGGACGAAAATGCTCTTCACAGGGGATAAACGTGATCGGGGGAGGCTCGCAATGCATGGGGAATCTTTATAAGACATTGCTTTCGCGAAAATCGAGAAAATTCGACCCGGAAACACAACTAATTGTGTCCAAATCTACATTCGAACACAATCTGTGGGACTAGTTGTACGCTAGTGCGCCGGGAGATCGACAAAGAGTAAAGAGTGAAAGTCTCAAACAGAGAAGGAATAGCAAACCAGACCGGCCCCGAGTCATGCGTAGCGCACCGCGAGGTGCGGGACGAAGCGTTGACAGGGGAGCCTGCAGGCCAGCCATTGAGCCGCGAAAGCTTTAAATTAGTTCAGGGTGCCGACGCTGTTAGCGTAGCGGAAGGCAACACGGACAGGCGCGATAAAGCGAGTGCCTGGTTCGGCCCTGCGTGGTCTTAGACCCTGGCATGTAGGTACGCTCTTTGCACGAGAACCGGGAGATCTCCTGCTTGGCCGCTTCAGCTGTTTTAGAGCGGTCCGCATCGGGAAGGCGAGGAGTCGAAGCCGATGAAGCACGGGCAGGAGAAGTCAGACCTCTTCATAGTAGCACTGAAGCCGGCGAACAAGCCTGGGCAACTGGGGGCGGAGCTGGTGGAGCCAAGGGAGAGGACCGAGGGGAACATGGGAGAGCAACACACGTGCCGGACACTGCGCCGGGTAAACGTGTCCCGGAGGCTCGACTGTGTACGCGAAGCTGCTCGTGGGTTTCGTCGTTAACCACCCGAGGTGGGAGCCCGGTGCGAAATGTGGTCTTCCCACTTATGTGGTGTTGCGCTCGTAAGCTCCGCGCTATCAAGGGCAGAGGAACAACTTAAGACCACATAACTAAGTAGCGAATACTTGTCGGACCTGGTCACATCTTGCCAGGAAACCGGCATGTTTGAAACACTGTTCAAGTTTGTTCAAGTATCCTCGCGTCCTGGCGCGCCACCGTGAAGGCCCGGTGGCCGATGCCCGGGAACGATTTCTGACCCATTACGCTGAACAAGGTTTGGCGCGTGAGAGCTTGCTACGTACGGCCCGAGAGGTTCTGATAATTGCCAAGCACATCGATTTAACCACCGGCACCGCGATCAGCATCCATGACGTTGAAGCAGCCGCTGATCGCTGGGATGCTCATCAACAGCGGCGATACCGGCTTCGTGGTTCCGCCTTGGAGGGTTCTCGGCAACTGTTCATCCAGAAAGCCCTGCCTTGGCTTCGCTTCCTTGGCCGTTTGGAACAACCAGACGACGAGGCTATTCCTTTCGCAGACCTGCTCAAAGACTTTGCCGCCTACATGTGCAACCAACGCGGTTTATCTGCAGTCACGATCCGAAATCGATGCTGGCATGTCGAGACGTTCCTAAACTGGTTCACGGAACTGAACCGTTCTTTTGCCGAGGTCTCAATTAGGGATGTAGACGCGTTTTTGAGCTTGAAAGCTGATCAGGGCTGTAGATGATCTTGGGGTCACATCTCAACATTCAACAATTTAATTACCTGTTTTAGCCTCTTCTCCAACGAGCGATCGGTCTTTAGGCGTTTTTCAAATCTCGCGATGGCAAGGCTTACCGCCGGGTATTCGACTTGGCCAACATGACGACCAAGTTCGCGAAGAGTGATCCCGGCGTGGCGTTGACCCAGGTAATACGCCAGGCCGAGCGCGCCGTTGCCCCGTTGTACGGAGATCACTTCCCAAGGTTCTTTCCATACCGTCGCGATTGCCCCGATAATTTTCGGCCACTCGAGGCCCAATCGTTCTTTTTCCCGGATTCCTCTCTGTTCCCGGCGATCACCATTGAGTTCCTGCAACATCGCCATGACAAATTTTTCAGGCCCGTGCAGCACTGATGCCTTCACTGACTCCTTCCAGCTGTCTTCCCATTTCCCAAGCGCTGCCATTTCTTCCAATTGACTCCGATAGGTCGCTCTGAAGCTG